>NZ_JAHPJI010000002.1:0-916663 GCF_020515785.1 Vibrio sp. E14 | reverse complement strand
GTGCTTTTGTCCGTGTTATCACATTTCGTTAAGACACCAACAAATCAAATTGTGGTGCCCGGAGGCGGAATCGAACCACCGACACGAGGATTTTCAATCCTCTGCTCTACCGACTGAGCTATCCGGGCGACGGAGCGCTATTAAACGGATTTTCCCGCTTTGCGTCAACCACTTTTTTTAAATAATTTCAAAAAAGTGCTTGTTCGAACGCTTTTTATTCAACTATCACTACAAAGTTTGCTTTGAGTTAAATTCCTTTTTGAAATTTGTAACTTTTTCTAGGTAACGACGTGCTTCTGCGTTCGGATGTTTCTTAGTTAGTGCCCAATAAACTTGGTTGGGTTGCAACGAATTAAGATCTTGCATTGCGCGTTTGCGATCGCTGCGATGGAATGTGTTTAAAACACCTCCAGTACCACCATTGTAAGCGGAAATCATACTGTACTCGAGAGAGGTTGGGTGATGGACTTCTCTTAAATAACGATTTTTTAAGATGTAGAAATACGCAGTACCGGTATCGATGTTGTTTTCTGGATTAAACAAATATTCCGGGCTTGGCTGGCCTGAGCGCTTTTTCACGAGCTTGAATACGTCTCGACCGGCGGTTTTAGGTACAACTTGCATTAAGCCATACGCATTTGCCCAACTTACTGCGTACGGGTTGAAGCTGCTCTCGGTTTTAATAATGGCGTATATCAAATCTTCTGGAATATCGTATTTCTTGGAAGCTCGGCGCACGATATCGGCGTATTGGTAGCTGCGTGTTGAAAAATGGTCTTCAACCATGGGGATTTCGACGTAATACGCTTTCTTGAAATCTACGTCTTTGGTCTTGATCTTGTTTGCGATGAGATACTCCGCAAATCGGTTTGCCCGCCAAGACCACTGAATTGGCTTATTGTCTTGATCGACAACTTGTTTATACAGAAATGGTTGCCCTTCTAACGTGATTCCTTTTGAGGAGAACAAGTCGACGTGAGCTGGATCGTCTGGCGTGAGTAAGGTAGTGACAATCGCCTCTTTGAGGTGCTTTTGGGGCTCGGTCGGTGATACGGTTTCAATCGTGATCACGCCTTTGCGAAAGTCGACCTCGGCACGGCTAAGGTAGTTATCGATATATTTGACGTAATTACTTTTGCCTGCGTACTTAATTTCTTTTTTACCCCAGCGCTTTTGAATATTACCAGAGAAACTATTGATCAGGGCATCTAACGCGGCGGTATCTTTTTCAAATTGTCCAGGTAGCTCAGCTAAGTTATTGGCAAAACGGTTTGTGGGCTCGTAGTTGACGTCATAAATCTTTTCGACTAATTCACGGCTACAGCCAGCCATTAAAAGTGCGGCAGCAATAAAGACAATTTTTTTCATAAGTATCAGGGCTATTGAAGGTAATAGAAAAATGACACCACAAGTGGTTGTGATGTCATTGTTTTAACTCAAGCGACTTTATTCGCTCGGCGGTGTGTAACCTTCGATATGAACGTCTTTTCCTTCAAAGAGGAAGTTTACCATTTCTGTTTCGATCAGTTTTCGGTGCTCTGGATCCATCATGTTGAGTTTCTTTTCGTTGATCAACATGGTTTGTTTGTGTTGCCACTGAGCCCACGCTTCTTTCGAGATGTTGTCGAAAATGCGTTTACCTAGTTCACCAGGGTAAAGTTGAAAGTCTAGACCTTCGCCTTCTTTTTTTAGTCGAGCACAAAATACAGTGCGGCTCATAATGACTCCTTGTATTCAATTAACGAAGTTCGTGGGGTAGCGCTTCCAGCAATAGTTTTACTGGCGCGGCTAAACCGACTTCTTCAGGTTTAGATAAGTTATACCAAAGACCTTTGTTGCCTTCCATTATCACGTCCGGTTGCTTTGATAAATCAATCAAAATTGGCGTGATATCGAGGTGGTAATGGCTAAAGGTATGGCGAAAGGTAATCAGTGTTTGCTGCTGCTTGATATTGCTGGCTTGAATGCCACGTTGATCCAGTAGCAATTCAATGTCGCTTTCTACATCTACATGTTCGGTTTGTGGGAAGCAAAATAAGCCACCCCAAATGCCTGTTTGTGGTCTTTGTTCTAACCACACTTCATGACCATTTTCGGTGTTGTGATGAAGCATTACAAAACGAGTTTGCTTGATTGGCTTGTCTTTTTTCGGTTTTTTACCCGGGTAGTCGAGCACATTGCCTTGTTGTTTTGCCACACACAGATCCGCAACAGGGCAGAGGCTACATTTGGGTTTGCTGCGTGTGCAGACCATCGCGCCCATGTCCATCATTGCCTGGTTATACTTATCTACGTCCGTTTGTGGGGTATGCGTTTCGGCAATTTCCCACAGCTGGTTTTCAACCTTTTTTTGTCCTGGCCATCCTTCGACTGCGAAACAGCGGGATAGGGTGCGCTTCACGTTGCCATCAAGAATCGCATGTGGTTGTTTATACACAGACGATAAAACGGCGGCTGCGGTAGAGCGGCCAATCCCCGGTAAGGCGTTCATTTTCTCTATATCAAGAGGAAACTCACCATTGTATGTAGAGGCGACCTCTTGTGCTGCTTTGTGAAGGTTACGGGCTCGGGCGTAATACCCTAAGCCAGTCCAAAGGTGCAGGACTTCATCTTGCTCAGCATTGGCAAGATCGAGCACGGTTGGAAAACGCTCTAAGAAACGTTGGTAATACGGAATAACCGTAGTGACCTGAGTTTGCTGAAGCATGATTTCAGACAACCAGACACTGTATGCGGTCTTATTTTGTTGCCACGGAAGATCTTTTCTTCCATATGCGTCATACCATTCTAGGATGGCATTGGCGAAAGGTGTCACGACTTGCTCTGTATTCTATTATTGGTTAGGTGCAAAATTGCACCACATAATGGGCAAGAAGTACAACGGATAAACAGTAGGGATATAAAGAGGTGTGCTATTGCTTTTGGGCTGCCATAGGCCAAGAGCTCAACAAATACTTGCACCTCAGTAAATTCTTTGGATAATCCCCGCTTTGATTAATCAATGTGCAGGCAAAATCAATGAGTGAAGTAACCACTAACGAATACAACGAAGACGGAAAGCTGATCCGCAAAATCCGCAGCTTTGTGCGCCGTGAAGGGCGTTTGACTAAAGGTCAAGAGAGCGCGATGAATGAATGCTGGCCAACGATGGGTATTGACTTCAAAGCTGAACTTCTCGATTGGAAAGAAGTGTTTGGCAACGATAACCCAGTAGTGCTTGAGATCGGTTTTGGTATGGGTGCTTCATTGGTTGAAATGGCAAAGAATGCACCAGAGAAGAACTTCATTGGTATCGAAGTACACAGCCCGGGTGTTGGTGCTTGTCTTGCGGATGCGCGTGAGGCGGGAGTTACTAACCTGCGTGTGATGTGCCATGACGCAGTGGAAGTGTTTGAGCATATGATTCCAAACGGCAGCCTATCGACACTGCAGTTGTTCTTCCCAGACCCTTGGCACAAGAAACGTCACCACAAGCGTCGCATCGTTCAATTAGGTTTTGCTGAAATGGTTCGTGAGAAGCTGATCCCTAATGAAGGTGTTTTCCACATGGCGACAGACTGGGAAAACTACGCAGAGCACATGATTGAAGTTATGAACCAAGCGCCAGGTTTCGAAAACATTGCTAAAGATGGTGATTTCGTTCCTCGTCCAGACGACCGTCCTTTAACGAAGTTTGAAGCTCGTGGTCACCGTCTTGGTCACGGTGTGTGGGATATCAAATATAAGCGTATCGCGTAACTAGAGGAGTTCATGGGATGTACCATTACGCGATATTAGCGAATCCGGGTCATAACCGAATTTACTTTGATAGCGCAATGACCATTGCCTGTTCAGAGCTAAAAGCAATTTTAGCTTCACAAGGCGTGGATGTGACAGAAATTGGTAGTAAAGAGGTTGGCTTACCTGCAGCGTTGGTGTTTTCTTGTCAGGAAGCTCTAAGCGATGAGCAGACGCGAAGAATCGCAGCCTCTTCGATTTACTATGCACTATTTGAAGTGCGCGAAGATGGTTTACTTCGACCAATTCAAGCGCCAGCGTTCAATACTTTCCCGGAAAGCATGAGTCAGATTCTGCGTTATACCGGGAAAACAAACGAGCAGTTTACTCGCTTGATGGTGAATATAGGCATTAGTGCGTCCAATACGGGAAGTGAGCAGCAGACCTTAATGGATCCAATGTGTGGTAAAGGTACAACCTTGTTTGAAGGCTTGATCCATGGTTTGAACGTGGTGGGGGTAGAGATCAATGCCAAGTGGGTGCAAGAGATCCAGACCTTTATCGTTAAGTTCATGAAGAATGGCCGCTTTAAGCACAAAGTGAGCAAAGAAAAGCGCACAGCGGGTGGCAAGAAAGTGGCGGATGGTTTCGTGGTTGAAGCTGCAGCAAATAAAGAAGATTACAACCAAGGCAATCTTCAGTTTATGAAGCTGTATTCGGCTGATACTCGTATCGCTGATCAAGTCGTGAAAAAGAACTCAGTTGATGTAATGGTGTCTGATCTGCCTTATGGTGTGCAGCACGGCAGCAAAAATGCCAAGGACAGCAAACTGAACCGCAGCCCACTAGAGCTTTTAAAAGAGGCTCTGCCTGCATGGAAAGTGGTACTGAAAAAACAAGGTTCAGTGGTGTTGTCTTTCAATGAATTTACGTTGAAATGGAAAGACGTCGCGGCATTATTTGAAGAGCAAGGTTGGAAGGTACTTTCAGAAGAGCCTTACATCGGTTATCTTCACCGTGTTGATCAATCTATCAACCGCAATATTATTGTGGCAGTAAAACCATAATCGACTTGAGTCGAACGAACCCTATGGAAAAGCCAACGACACGTTGGCTTTTTTTACCTCTGAGCTCAACGAGTTCTCTTGTAAATAGAAGGTAGAGAATGAAACCGACAGTGGAAATTTTGACAGATATTTTGGCGGAAGTGCGCCCTTTAATCGGCCAAGGCAAAGTGGCTGATTACATTCCTGCTCTGGCAAAAGTACCCAGCAACAAGTTAGGTATTGCGGTATACACCAACGAAGGTGAGGTTATTAAGGCGGGCGATGCCGATGAACCTTTCTCTATCCAATCTATTTCAAAAGCATTGAGCTTGACGTTAGCGATGTGCTTGTACAAGCAAGAAGAAATTTGGTCTCGAGTGGGAAAAGAGCCTTCTGGGCAGGCATTTAATTCGCTAATCCAGCTAGAAATGGAGCAAGGTATTCCTCGCAATCCTTTTATTAATGCTGGAGCGATAGTTGTGGCGGATCTGTTGCAAACTCGCTTATCTGCACCTCGTCAGCGTCTATTGGAATTTGTACGTCAGCTTTCTGGTGATACTCATATTGTGTATGACAAAGTCGTCGCGGCATCCGAAATGATGCATGGTGATCGTAATGCGGCGATTGCATATCTCATGCGCTCGTTTGGCAACTTCGAAAATGAAGTGATTCCAGTGCTGCAAAACTACTTCCACGCTTGTGCGCTGAAGATGAGCTGTGTCGATTTGGCTAAAACGTTTAGCTATTTAGCAAACAAGGGCACATCGGTACAAACGGGTAAGCCTGTAGTTTCCCCTGTGCAAACCAAACAACTTAATGCACTGTTAGCAACGTGTGGCCTGTATGATGGCGCGGGCGAGTTTGCTTATCGTGTTGGCATGCCTGGTAAGTCTGGCGTCGGTGGTGGCATTATCGCGGTAGTACCTGGCGAAATGACCATTGCAGTATGGTCTCCAGAGCTTGACCCTTCAGGCAACTCGCTTGCTGGCACTAAGGCGCTTGAGTTGCTATCGGAGCGAATTGGCCGTTCGATTTTCTAATGTTGAAGTTCTATATAAAAAGCCTCTCAATTGAGAGGCTTTTTTGTTTTTGGGCTGCTTTACTCTTCGCTTTCTTCGGCCATAAAGGCTTCGAGCAAATCATTAAGGAAGAGCTTACCTTTTTCAGTAATTTGCCAATGAGTGGCGGTTTCACTCAAGTAGCCCATTTCTAACGCCCAATCAATAGTTTCTTGAATCGTACTGAGCGGCAAGCCTGTGGTGTCCACGTAATCTTGCTTCGGGCATGCTTCGATTAAGCGGAATCGGTTCATGAAAAACTCGAATGGACGGTCTTCATCCGCGACGACATGTTCTGTATGCAGATAAGGTTTGACCATATTTTGATACGCCGCTAAATAGCCTCGCGGGTGTTTTACCTTCGTCGTTCGAATAATACGTCCGTCGGTAAAACTGAGTTTGCCATGAGAGCCACAACCGATACCAAGGTAATCGCCAAAGCGCCAGTAGTTGAGGTTGTGCTGACACTGATAGCCCGGCTTGCTGTAACCCGAGATTTCATATTGCACATAACCCGCGGCTGCAAGTTTTTGGTGTCCGAGCTCGAAAATATCCCACAAATCATCATCATCAGGTAGCGTTGGTGGCTTGTAGTAAAACATGGTGTTTGGTTCGATGGTCAGCTGATACCAAGACAAGTGCGGCGGTGCCAACTCAATCGCTTTGTCCAAATCTGCCAAGGCTTGTTCGATGCTTTGATCAGGTAAGCCGTGCATGAGATCGAGGTTAAAGCTGTTCAAACCGATTTGGTGCGCCAGCTTAGCAGCATTGACGGCTTCGTCTTGGCCGTGAATGCGCCCCAAACGCTCAAGCTTCTGCTGCTCAAAGCTTTGCACACCGATAGAGATACGCGTTACACCAGCTTTGCGGTAGCCAACAAAACGCTCTGCTTCGATAGTGCCTGGGTTCGCTTCCATGGTGATTTCGATTTCAGGCTTGAACGGAATACGCGCTTCAATGCCCTTAAGTAGACGCTCGATGCCTTCTGCCGAAATCAAACTCGGCGTACCACCACCAATGAAGATTGAATGCAGTGGACGTGGCGCTTCGTTAAGGCGGTATTTCTCAATGTCGGTACCCAAATCTTCTAGAAGGGCACTGATGTACTCTTCTTCTGGAATCTCGGTTTTGAGCGCGTGAGAGTTAAAGTCGCAATACGGGCACTTTTGTACACACCAAGGGATGTGTACATACAAGCTGAGTGCTGGGGGCGTTAACATGGTCTAATTCGCTCGTGATTACTGAGACACTTGCTCAGACAGTTTAGCAAACAACGACTTGAGCGCTTTACCTCGGTGAGACAGTTGTTTTTTACGTGCAGGTTCAAGTTCGGCTGACGCACAGTTGTTTTCAGGAACAAAGAAGATTGGGTCGTAGCCAAAGCCATTTTCACCGTGTGCTTCAGTTAGAATACGGCCTTCCCATTTACCGTGGCAGACGATAGGCGTTGGGTCGTTCTCGTGACGCATGAGGACTAATACGCAGTGGAAACGTGCTGTACGTTCTGCTTCTGGTACGCCTTCCATTGCCGCTAGCAATTTTTCTAGATTCTCTTGGTCAGATGCGTTCTCGCCTGCGTAACGCGCAGAGTAAATGCCCGGAGCGCCTTTTAAGAAATCGACTTCTAAGCCAGAGTCATCTGCAATCGCAGGAAGCCCTGTTTCTTGTGCGGCATGGCGAGCTTTGATGATCGCGTTTTCAATGAAGGTTGTACCCGTTTCTGCTACTTCCGATACATTGAATTCACTTTGCGCTAATACTTCAAAACCGAAGTCAGACAACAAATCTGCCATTTCACGAACTTTGCCTTGGTTACCGGTTGCTAGCACAATTTTTTTCATGGGAATCTCTTTTAATAGTGATAGAGGAGAACAAATCGTTCTCCTCTAGATATTCTTTAACTAATAAGTGGTTTTTAGCCTGCTTAGATCCAAAAGCTTTTGGATCATCACAACCCAATTACTCTTCAACATAAAACTTCTGGGTGAATTTAAGCTTACCTGAGCCTTTGTTTCCAGCTTTTACGTCAATATCGAAAGTAAAAGTTTCTTCGTGGGTAATTGGCAGTTCGGCTAAATAGTATATCGCATTGCCTTCTTTGACTTCACGAAAGGACAAGGTCTGAGTTTGGCCGATGAGGTTTTTCGCGCGTCCAGCAATTTTTGCTTCTAATGCAGGTTTACCCAATGAAGCTCTATCTAGCACGCTAATATTAACCACAGCGAGGTATCCATTACGCTTGATATCGTAGCTACGTGCGACTTTCGGTGTTAAGAATGTCGAGTTAAACGCGACATAGTGTACTTCGATATCTTTCATATTTTTAAACTGATCGGCGAAGCTTGGTAACGACAATAGGCTGATCAGTAATGCGGTAATCCATTTGCTCATTGTTACTTCCTCAAAGCACTTGTTATAAAACAACCATAGCCGCAATTTACCTTGGTCACGGGATAAAAATGCGAACTCAGTCATTGGTACTAGTAAGTGTGGTACAAAATTGTAAATAAAAAGCCATCATAAGATGGCTTTAATTTCTGTCGGTATCTGGGTAGGCGATTCTATCCGAATTTGTTTGTGCCGTCCTAATTCACCTTTTTCTATGTGAACCAAACCCTTAGCGATTTTAAACTGCTTGGCTAAGAACTTAGTTAGGTGCGCATTAGCTTTGCCATCGACAGGTGGAGCAGTAATGGCGATTTTGAGCTCTTCACCATGCAAGCCAACAATTTTATCGCGGCTTGCTTTAGGTTGAATATAGAGCTTTAGGATGATGTCCTCGCCATCTTGCCAAACTGCGGCTGACATTATAACTGGAACCAAATTGGACCAATGATATCACCCATCAAGAAGTTCGCGAACTGCAGGCCGATAAACAGTATCAGTACGCTCAAATCAAGACCACCAATAGCCGGAATAATACGACGGATTGGTGCGCACATTGGCTCGGTTAATTGATGGAATACGTACTCGATAGGGCTGCGACCTTGGCTTACCCAGCTCAAAATTGCACGGATCAATAGTACCCAGAACAGCAGACCTCCAGCGGCTTTGATTAATGATAACAAGCCCAAGAACAAGAAATCAGCGCTGAAAGAGACGGAACCGTTCGAAGCTATTAGGATAAGCACGACAAATTTAAGCACACACAACACGTAGGCAAACAACACGGTTGCTAGGTCAATATTCCCCACGGAAGGGATAACGCGGCGCAGTGGACCAATGACCGGCTGAGTCGCTTTTACTATAAATTGCGAGAATGGGTTGTAGAAGTCTGCGCGCGCAGCTTGCAACCAAATTCGCAAAATTACGACCATGATGTACAGGTCAAATAGGGTTGAGATGAGAAAACTCATTGAATTCATAAGGTACCCTTAACAAGTGATGGATGATACTAAACGGAGTTCATCCAAATAATTAAAACAGTTTTTCCATTTCTTCCGCGCGAGCCACAGCAGCTTGCATGGCTTTAGCAACAATATCTGAAAGTTGATGTTCGTTGAATGTACGCAGTGCTTCTGCCGTTGTCCCACCTTTCGATGTCACATTCTCACGCAGGGTCGATAGCTCAGTTTCTGGGTTGCTAACCACCATACTGGCCGCGCCCAATGCAGCTTGCTGAACCAATAGTCGAGCGGTGTCTTTATCAAAGCCTTGAGCAATCGCTTCTGCTTGCATCGCCTCCATAAACAGGAAGAAGTATGCCGGAGCACTGCCTGCTGCGGCAATCACATTATTGATGCCAGACTCTTGCTCAACCCAACATACTTTACCGACCGCTTCCATTAACTCTGCGGCAAAAGCTTTGTCTTGCTCAGTTACATGGGCTGGTGCGAATAAACCACTCATGCCCAACCCAAGTTGTGATGGCGTATTTGGCATAACACGAACCAAGTTCAATTTGGTGTCTAGCATATCATCCAATCGTGAACAGTTGATGCCAGCGGCAATAGAAATCACCAGTTTATTAGTGAAATCGATCGCTTGCAGTGGTTTACAAACATCCGCCATCATTTGCGGTTTCACAGACAATACCACCACATCCGCTTCGGTCGCCGCTTGGATGTTATCGCTGGTGGTACGGATGCCAAAATCTTGTTCTAGCGGAAGACGGCGAGCCTCTGAAGGAGCCGTCGCGGTAATGTTTTGCGCTGGGTATCCGTTAGCAACCAAGCCTGAAACAATGGCTCTCACCATGTTGCCAGCACCAATGAAGGCGATTTTTTTATGTTCCATTTGTCTGATTTCCATCATGATATTTAGAGTTTGTTGTGCGCTCAGGTGTATAATGGCGCCGCTGTTACTTACTGCTCCTATTGGCGAGTAAGATGATTGCGCGATTTACTCTTTAATTTAACGACGAACTTATGTCGCGAGTGAGCGTTTTGTTGATTTAGCTGTAGTCTCGTGCGCCGAAAATAGCGGTTCCAATACGAACCATTGTACTACCAGCTTCGATTGCAGCGGTCATATCACCACTCATTCCCATTGATAATGTATCGATTTCTGGGAACTGAGCTTCGAGTGTTTGCTTCAATGTGGCCAACTTCTGAAACTCATGAAGTTGTGATTCGTAGTCAGACACGTTGGCAGGAATCGACATCAACCCTCTTAAAGTGAGGTTGGGTAGGCGAGAAATCAACTCCGCCAGCTCGAATACTTCCGCTTCGGTGACACCAGACTTAGATGCTTCACCACTGGTGTTAACCTGAATCAGAACTTGTAGCGGTTTAAGTTCACTGGGACGCTGATCATTCAGGCGTTGAGCAATCTTGGTTCGATCGATGGTGTGAACCCAATCGAAATGTTCGGCAACAAGTCGCGATTTATTCGACTGAATCGGGCCAATGAAGTGCCATTCGATTCGATTATCTGGATAATGCTCGGCAAAGTGCTGAACTTTACTGACGCCCTCTTGGACGTAGTTTTCACCAAAGGCGGTTTGTCCCGCTTGGTAGGCTTCGAGAATTGCCTCGACAGGTTTAGTTTTGCTTACCGCTAGAAGTTGCACTGACTCTGGAGTTCGACCACATTTTTGTTCGTCATATCGAATTTGAGAGGTGATATGTTCAATATTTTGTTGAATACTACTCATAGCTGTACTTTAGACTTAAGGATTTTAAATGGATATCACTGAGTTACTGGATTTTAGTGTAAAACATAATGCCTCGGATCTACATCTTTCTGCAGGTGTCCCACCAATGGTTCGTATTGATGGGGATGTGAGAAAACTAGGCATTCCAGCGTTTACACACCAAGAAGTGCATCGTTTGGTTTTCGAAATCATGAACGATGCCCAACGCAGTGAGTTCGAAGAAAAACTCGAAGTCGACTTCTCTTTTGAGTTGCATAACGTTGGTCGTTTCCGTGTCAACGCTTTCAACCAATCTCGTGGCTGTGCGGCAGTATTCCGTACCATTCCAAGTAGCATTCCAACTTTGGAAGAGCTGGAAGCCCCCGAGATCTTCAAAAAAATTGCGAACGCTGAAAAAGGCTTAGTTCTGGTTACTGGCCCAACAGGTTCTGGTAAATCGACGACCTTAGCAGCCATTGTTGACTACATTAACCGTAATCACAACAAGCACGTACTCACAATTGAAGATCCGATTGAATTTGTTCACAACAACAATAAATGTTTGATCAACCAGCGTGAAGTTCACCGTGACACCCATAGTTTCCAAAATGCTTTGCGTAGTGCATTGCGTGAAGACCCAGACGTTATTCTGGTTGGTGAGATGCGTGATAAAGAAACCATCAGCCTTGCCTTAACGGCGGCAGAAACGGGGCACTTAGTGTTCGGCACGTTACACACTAGCTCAGCGGCAAAAACCATTGACCGTATTATCGATGTGTTCCCTGGCAGTGATAAAGACATGGTGCGCTCGATGCTTTCTGAATCCCTTCGTTCGGTTATCGCGCAAAAGTTATTGAAACGTAATGGTGGTGGCCGTATTGCATGCCATGAAATCATGATGGCAACGCCTGCGATTCGTAACTTGATCCGCGAAGACAAAGTCGCGCAGATGTATTCGATCATTCAAACTGGTGCGGCTCACGGCATGCAAACCATGGAGCAAAATGCTCGTCAGTTAATGGCGCAAGGCATGGTTGCTCGTGAAGAGGTCGATAGTAAGATCGGATTAGAAGTGCAGCAATTCTCGTAATACGTAGGTGAACACGGAAGATGGATCTAAATAAATTTCTCGAAGGTATGCTGGCGCTGAAAGCGTCGGATCTTTACATCACGGTTGGTGCGCCAATTTTGTTTCGCGT
Organism: Vibrio sp. E14; assembly: GCF_020515785.1. Lineage (NCBI taxonomy): Bacteria > Pseudomonadati > Pseudomonadota > Gammaproteobacteria > Vibrionales > Vibrionaceae > Vibrio > Vibrio sp. E14. The sequence goes on along the minus strand of NZ_JAHPJI010000002.1, from coordinate 904,569 downwards.
GGATGGCGAATTGCGACCTCAAGGTGAAAAACTCACCGAGAGTGATGTAGCGGCATTACTCGACAGTGCTATGGAGCCAGATCGGCGTCAGGAATTTCGTAAAAGTCGTGAGTCGAATTTTGCCATTGTGAGAGATTGTGGCCGCTTCCGTGTTAGTGCCTTTTTTCAACGAGAATTACCGGGTGCGGTGATTCGTCGTATTGAAACCAATATTCCCACCTTCGAGCAATTAAAGTTACCGTTAGTGTTGCAAGATTTAGCGATAGCCAAGCGTGGTTTGGTGCTGGTGGTCGGTGCTACTGGGTCAGGTAAGTCCACCACAATGGCGGCAATGACGGGCTATCGAAACAGCAACAAGACGGGGCACATTTTGACGGTCGAAGATCCGATCGAATTCGTGCATGAGCATAAGCGCTGTATCGTGACTCAACGCGAAGTTGGGTTAGATACGGAAAGCTATGAAGTTGCGCTTAAAAACTCGCTGCGCCAAGCACCAGATATGATTTTGATTGGCGAGATCCGTAGCCGTGAAACAATGGAATACGCGATGACCTTCGCCGAAACGGGCCATTTGTGTATGGCAACGTTGCACGCCAACAATGCCAACCAAGCTTTAGAGCGCATTCTTCACTTGGTACCGAAAGATCAAAAAGAACAATTCTTGTTCGACTTGTCGATGAACCTAAAAGGCGTGGTTGGTCAGCAGCTGATCCGAGATAAAAATGGGCAGGGGCGTCATGGTGTGTTTGAGATCTTGCTAAATAGCCCACGTGTGTCGGATTTGATCCGTCGCGGAGATTTGCATGAGTTGAAGTCAACCATGGCTCGCTCAAATGAGTTTGGTATGCTGACGTTCGATCAATCTCTTTATAAGTTGGTGATGCAAGGTAAGATCAGCGAAGAGGACGCGCTGCACAGTGCCGATTCGGCGAATGATTTGCGCTTGATGTTGAAAACACAGCGTGGCGAAGCATTCTCTACGGGCAGTCTTGCTAACGTTAAGATCGATATGGATTAAGCGTGTTTAGACGAAAAAAGGTTGGCACTTGCCAACCTTTTCTTGTTTTGAGTATTGTGTTTTATTCACCCCAGAGGGCTTCAAACCAGCTTTCTAGAATCACCACCGCTGACTGGCAGTCCACATTCCCTTTCGATAGGGCTTTGTAGCCGCCCATGCTGAACAACTCCGCACGAGCTTCTGCTGTAGATAATCGCTCATCATGCAGTTCAACAGGTAAGCCGTATCGGCCTTGCAGACGCTTAGCAAATTTTCGTGCACGAGGGGTTATGGTCTCAAGGTCTTTGCCATGAAGATCAGTTGGTAAACCGACCACTAGCAAATCTGGCTGCCACTCTTTGATTTGCTTTTCGATATCGTCCCAATTTGGAATACCGTCATTGGCTTTAAAGGCTTTTAATGGGGAAGCTGTACCGGTAATTTCTTGGCCAATAGCGCTACCAATGCTTTTGGTTCCAAAGTCAAAAGCCATAATTGTGCGTGACATAAGGTGTCTCTATCTAATGTAACTGTATTTCGGACTAAGCATGTCCAGAGTCTGCTGAAAGGTGACTTGGGTCGATGCCCAGCTTTTCGACCGCTTTCTTCCAACGCTCGTTGATTGGTGTATTAAAGATAATTTCAGGCGTCGCTTCAATGGTGAGCCAAGAGTTTTCGACCAGTTCATTTTCTAATTGGCCTGCACTCCAACCTGAGTAGCCAAGTGCCACTAAGTAATCACTTGGTTCTGCTTCTGTTCCTAACACCGACAGAATATCACGTGAAGTGGTTACAGCGAGATCATCGGTCATTTGGACGCTGGACTCGTAGTAATCTTTAGGTTTATGCAGAATAAAACCACGATCTTCCGAGATTGGGCCGCCATTGTAGACTGGTCTATCTAGGCTGGCTTCAAATAGGCGCGGGTGTACTGGCTGAACTTCCACCTGCTTGAGCATGTTGCCGACGGTGATATCAACAGGAGCATTGATCATCAACCCCATAGCGCCGTCTTCGTTGTGCTCACAAACGTAGATCACGCTGTTTTGAAAGTACGGATCTTTCATCCCAGGCATGGCAACTAAAAAGTGATTTGTGAGATTCATACTCATATTGACCCTTAACTCTCGTAAATGCCCCTAAGCAAACATCATACAGTTTACCATCTAGGTATGTGCATGAGTTTGCTTAAGTTAATGTACTACGCTCTCTATTAACTGTAATACAGTTTGAGTTATTCGCCTTTTACTCGACGCTCAATCGCATCCATCAGTTTGCCAGTGATTGAGATGTCAAAAGCCGCTTCAATTTCGCGAATACAGGTTGGGCTGGTGACGTTGATTTCTGTTAGCTTGTCGCCAATTACGTCAAGGCCAACAAAAATAAGACCTTTTTCTTTCAGTGTAGGAGCGACAGTTTGAGCAATCTTAATATCGGTCTCGCTTAGTGGTCGAGCCTCACCTGTGCCACCAGCGGCTAGGTTGCCGCGCGTTTCACCTTTTGCAGGAATACGAGCTAGACAGTAAGGCATTGGTTCACCATCTACGACTAAGATACGTTTGTCACCGTTGCTGATATCTGGCACGAAGGTTTGCGCCATTGCGTAGTTTTGACCGTGGTTGGTCAGTGTCTCGATGATTACAGAGACATTAGGGTCGTTTTCTTTTACGCGGAAGATAGATGCGCCGCCCATACCATCAAGCGGTTTTAGGATGACATCACCATGCTTTTCACGAAACTCTTTAATTTTCTCTGCTTTTCGCGTCACGATTGTCGTTGGTGTCAGCTCAGGGAACCACGCTGTAAACAGTTTTTCATTACAATCACGTAGACTTTGAGGTTTGTTAACGATCAGTGCACCTTGTTCTTCTGCACGCTCAAGGATGTAAGTCGCGTAGATGTATTCTGTGTCAAACGGAGGATCTTTACGCATTAGTACAGCGTCTAGCTCAGACAGTTCGAGCGTTTGCTCTGATTTGAACTCGTACCAACCGTTTGGATCTTCTTTTAGCTCCACCACTTTAGTATCTGCAATGGCAACGCCTTGATCGAGATGCAGATCATTCATTTCCATGTAGTGGATTTCATAGCCGCGTCGTTGCGCTTCAAGCATCATGGCAAAGCTAGAGTCTTTTTTGATGTTAATGGACGAAATTGGGTCCATCACAATGCCGAGTTTGATCATTATTTTTCTCCGTTTAACCAAGATCGCCGAAACGAACTTGTAAGGCTGTAATTGCTGTCAGAGCCGCTGTTTCGGTGCGCAGAACGCGAGGGCCGAGTAGCGTTTCTTCAAATTGATATTCTCGAGTCATCTCGATTTCTTCAGACGATAAACCGCCTTCAGGGCCGATCAGTAGGCGCACTTTTTCAACCGGTGTTGGCAGTGTGTTGATTGAGTAGTTAGCACGAGGATGAAGATTGAGCTTTAAGCCATCGTACTCTTCTTTACACCACTCTTCCAAGCTCATAATTGGACGAATCTCTGGAACGACATTGCGTCCACACTGCTCACAGGCACTGATGGCTATTTTTTGCCATTGCGCGAGTTTTTTCTCAAAGCGCTTTTGGTCAAGCTTGACGCCACAACGTTCGGAAATCAGAGGTGTGATGGTATTGACGCCAAGTTCCACTGACTTTTGGATAGTGAACTCCATCTTATCGCCACGTGAAATAACTTGACCAAGGTGCAGGTCTAAAGGGGATTCAATACTGTTTTCTACACGCTCAGTAATGTTAACCAAAACCGTCTTTTTGCTGACTTCACTGATAACCGCTGGGAATTCTGCGCCGCTGCCGTCAAATAGGAGAACGTCTTGGCCTTCTTTCATTCGCAGAACACGGCCGATATGGCCTGCTGCGTCGTCACTTAAAGCAAGTGAGCCAAGTTGATGAATGGTTTCTGGATGATAAATTCGAGGGATACGCATGAGATTTCCAGCAAGAGAATAAACTTAAACCCTAACATGGATGCTTTCTACCGAAAAAACAAGGGGCAAGAAGCGTTTCAATATCAGTTATTGAAACGCTTCAAGGTAGAGGAGTACTAGAGTGCGCGACAGGCTTTTTGAACAAATGGGTTATGATTGCCTTGTACTTTGGCAATGCGCTCGTCACGCTCACATTCCCATTTATCGACTGGGTAGGTTTTGTTCCAAGCACTCATCAACTGCGTTTGCTGTTTTGATAATTTAAAGCCGTACTCTTTGCTCATGTATAGGTAGGTACGAGCAATCGAACCTCGAGCACGGTCTGGTGGCATGACTTTACGCTGCTTAAAGTTCACTTGCATCTCACAGCGACCATAACTCACGCCATCGATGCCGTTCCATTGGCTAAAGTTGTAGTTCGAACGGTCACCGTTTACTTCACCAATGGCAGGGGTTAGGTTGTGCAGGTCTGCTTCCATCAAGCGAAAGGTTTTGTCTTTTTTCTTGCAGTTTTTACGTCCGCCATCTTGCCAGCATTGACGCTGGTGGCCAAATTGCCACGCAGGTACCACATGCTCCCATTCGATTCGTGCGGCCCGCTTTTCCTGTTTACGGACTTGGTAACCGCAAGAGGCTAAATCTGGGGAGCCTTTTTTGCCTTGCCATTGAATGTTGCAGCCACAGTAAAAGCTCGTTGGATGGTCTTGATAAATTTTTACCGCCTCACGTTTGGCGGCAGAGAAGGAGCTTGGTGGCGCGGCAACCGCAGTGCTAGAAAGCGCGATAAGTAACAAAGAGAATAGGTATTTCATGATTAAAGTCTTTATAAAGTATGACTTTATTCATGATAACACGCATAAAATAGCTTTAGTGATGAGTAAGTTAACAATAAATGGCGAAGGGAAGGTTTTGATAAACTCGATCTTTATTTTGGGAACGCAAGTAACACTATGAGATATAGATTACGATAATTGAACGCCTGTGAAGTTAAGTGGTTGGCGGCATTTTTGACAAGAGTACGTCGCCTCTTTGCGCAGCACTTTATTATGACGGCGAATCGATAGAGGGTAGGTCATACAGCCACAACGATACTCAAAGGTTTTACCTTGAACGGATTTTACTTCAAAGCTGTGAGTGGTTTTGGCGGGCACTTTAAATACGGCTTCCATGACACCTTGCCATTCTTTGCCGTGAGGTCTAACTCGTCCGTAAACCTGATAAGTAATCAGGTGAGCCACCTCGTGAGGAATGACTTCATCTAAGAATGCTTGGGTGTTTTCGCGAAATAAAACGGGGTTTAGGCGAACTTGATTTAATTGAAGGTAGGCTTTTCCTGCCGCTTTTCCGCGGACGTTGAAGGTGACCGTTGGAATAGGAAAAGAACGTTTGAAAGCTTGCTCTGCCATCGCGATGCAGTCCGCCATCACTTGCTTGGCTTTATAGCTTAGTTCTATATCCACAACTCACCTCGATAAATCAAATAAAAAAGCCCCCGCATTCGCGAGGGCCAGATCATAGCATCAGTTAATTACGGAGTGTGTTTTTTCTTGATGGTGGCATGGTAAGCGTGCCATGTACCGTAGCCTAGAATTGGCATGGTAAACAACATTCCGATCCCGTACGTTGCAAAGCCGATAAGAATACCGCCGCAGATGATCGCCGCCCAAACAATCATCGCTGGAATGTTGGATTTCACCGCATTAAAGCTAGTAAATACAGCGGTCATCATATCTACGCGACGCTCCATCATGAGCGGAATAGAAAAGGCTGAAATGCTAAACACCACACAAGCCAAAACAAAGCCAACTAGAGAGCCGATGACAAGGAAGGGGAGGAACTCACTTAAAGATGCCCCTTGAACAGAAGGGTAAAGCGCATGAAGTAGAGCGGCAATACGCATCCAAAATATCATACACACTGCGAGTAACACGGCGAATGCCCATTGAGATGTTGAATTACGACCGATCGCTTTCATTGAATGGAACAAGCTTGCTTTGTGTCCGCGCTCTCTCTCCCAACTGGCATCATACAAGCCGAGCGCGAGAAACGGACCGATTAACATGTAAACAATCAAACTGGGCATGACGACCAAGTGTGTGCCTTGCCACTGAACGAGCAAAACAATGCCTATGGCAGCTGCCATAAAACAGATGCCATAGAAAGCACTAATAAGCGGCATTCGCACGAAATCATGCAGACCTAATGCGAGCCAATGAAAAGGTGCAGAAAGATTGACCGTATTGCACGGTATGGTTCTGGCGTATTCGTTGTCTGGCACTTCCTTTCGCTTGTTGTGGAAGTCCGATGGATTAACAGTTCGAGGCATAACTCCTCCTTGATTTATTCCCACATTATCCGCTTATACCAACTGACAGCGGTTTTTGTTCAGTCAAACTTGAAGCGACTTTTTCAAGTTTACATCTGAGCATTGGCTTAGTTTGGTATCGGCCATAAAGATGCCTGACTCATGTCTTTACTTAAGTGTTGCTTCCACAGTCGCCAGCATCCGACGTCTCTATTTAAATTGGAATTAACAATATTTTAACTATTGGCGGAGATGGGATAATTTACAAATAATTGCTGAAAATTTATTCGGTATAAAAATGAGGGAGAAACAGGACTGCTTTGTGGGGCAGGGCGGTATGAGCTGAAATGGCTGGATAAAAGTTGCTGAAAATAAAAAGCCCCCGCCATAGGCGAGGGCTTGATTGATTCTTGCTTGGCTTGATTATTTGATGCCAGCGAAATCGCGTAGAAGTGCAGCTTTGTCTGTCGCTTCCCACGGGAATTCTTCACGACCGAAGTGACCGTAAGCCGCTGTCTTCTTGTAGATAGGTTGAAGAAGGTTAAGCATTTCTTGTAGGCCGTATGGACGTAGGTCGAAGAATTGACGAACTGCTTCAATGATGATGTCGTGAGATACTTTCTCAGTACCGAACGTTTCCACCATGATAGACGTTGGATCAGCAACACCGATTGCGTAAGAAAGTTGGATCTCACAACGGTCAGCCATGCCAGCCGCTACGATGTTTTTCGCTACGTAACGTGCTGCGTATGCTGCACTACGGTCAACTTTTGATGGATCTTTACCAGAGAACGCACCGCCACCGTGACGAGCTGCGCCGCCGTAAGTATCTACGATGATCTTACGACCTGTTAGACCACAGTCACCCATAGGACCACCGATTACGAAGCGACCCGTTGGGTTGATGAAGAAGTTTGTTTCTTTGTTGATCCACTCAGAAGGTAGCACTGGTTTAATGATCTCTTCCATTACCGCTTCACGCAGGTCTGAAGTTGAGATTGAATCACAGTGTTGAGTTGAAAGAACAACCGCGTCGATACCAACGATGTTACCTTGATCGTATTGGAATGTTACCTGAGATTTTGCATCAGGACGCAACCAAGGTAGTGTGCCGTTTTTACGAACTTCTGCTTGCTTTTGAACAAGACGGTGAGAGTAAGTAATTGGCGCTGGCATTAGTACTTCAGTTTCGTTACAAGCGTAACCAAACATGATGCCTTGGTCGCCTGCACCTTGTTCTTTAGGGTCAGCTTTATCAACACCTTGGTTGATATCTGGCGACTGTTTACCGATTGTGTTTAGTACCGCACAAGAATCTGCGTCAAAGCCCATATCTGAATGTACGTAGCCGATTTCACGAACGGTTTCACGAGTTAACTCTTCGATGTCTACCCATGCTGAAGTCGTGATTTCACCACCCACCATTACCATACCGGTTTTAACGTAAGTCTCACATGCAACACGAGCCTTTGGATCTTGCTCTAGAATCGCGTCAAGAACCGCATCAGAAATCTGGTCTGCAATTTTATCTGGATGACCTTCTGATACTGACTCAGAAGTAAACAGGTGCTTAGCCATGTTAGCTCCACTATATCTGGTTTAAAACTGGGGAATGATAAACTCTCCAGCGCAAATTAATACTAATTTTTGTAGGTGTATCTACATCTAGACGTCTATTCTAAATTTGATTGCTCGAATTACAAGCTCTTTTTTGGTTTTTGTTATAACCAAACGTTTGCCTGATTTATTGATAATTTTAAGAACTTCGAACGATTTGGCGCGAAAGGTGCAATATTTGTGAGGTTTTGGACTGGAAAACGTTTGCACACCCAACAGGGCTTTGAGAGAATTATGACCTACTTTTCGTTTCGCTTAATGTACTCAGGAGCAGACATGTCGTCTCGTAAACATCTTGCCAATGCAATTCGTGCTCTAAGCATGGATGGTGTTCAACAAGCTAACTCAGGCCACCCAGGCGCACCAATGGGTATGGCTGATATCGCTGAAGTTCTTTGGCGCTCTCACCTAAACCACAACCCATCAAACCCAGAGTGGGCCGACCGCGACCGCTTCGTGCTGTCAAACGGTCACGGCTCAATGCTTATTTACTCTCTACTGCACTTAAGCGGTTATGAGCTATCTATTGACGATCTGAAAAACTTCCGTCAATTGCACTCAAAAACCCCAGGTCACCCAGAGTACGGTTACGCGCCTGGTATCGAGACAACAACGGGTCCTCTTGGCCAAGGCATCACTAATGCTGTTGGTATGGCTATCGCAGAGAAAGCACTAGCGGCACAGTTCAACAAAGAAGGTCACGACATCGTTGACCACTTTACGTATGTGTTCATGGGTGACGGCTGTCTAATGGAAGGCATCTCGCACGAAGCATGCTCTCTAGCAGGTACGCTAGGTCTAGGCAAACTGATCGCGTTTTGGGATGACAACGGTATCTCTATCGACGGTCACGTTGAAGGTTGGTTCTCTGACGATACACCTAAGCGTTTCGAAGCTTACGGCTGGCACGTAATCCCAGCGGTAGACGGTCACGATCCTGAAGCAATCAACGCAGCGATTGAAGCGGCTAAAGCGGATCCTCGTCCGACTCTAATCTGTACTAAAACAATTATCGGTTTCGGTTCTCCTAACAAGTCTGGCTCACACGACTGTCACGGTGCGCCATTAGGTCACGATGAGATTCAAGCGGCTCGCGAATACCTAGGTTGGGAGTACGGTCCATTTGAAATCCCTGCAGATGTTTACGCTGAGTGGGACGCAAAAGAAGCAGGTGCAGCGAAAGAAGCGGCTTGGAATGAAAAGTTTGAAGCATACGCAGCAGCTTACCCTGCAGAAGCAGCAGAGCTTAAACGTCGTCTAAACGGCGAACTTCCAGCGGAATGGGAAGAAAAAGCGAACCAAATCATTGCTGATCTTCAAGCAAACCCAGCGAACATTGCATCACGTAAAGCATCGCAAAATGCACTAGAAGCGTTTGGTCAAATGCTTCCTGAGTTTATGGGTGGTTCTGCTGACCTAGCGCCTTCTAACCTGACCATGTGGTCTGGTTCTAAGTCTCTAGAAACGGATGACTTCTCTGGCAACTACATCCACTACGGTGTACGTGAATTCGGTATGACCGCTATCATCAACGGTATCGCATTGCACGGTGGTTTCGTTCCTTACGGCGCAACATTCCTAATGTTCATGGAATACGCTCGTAACGCAATGCGTATGGCTGCGCTGATGAAAATTCAGAACATCCAAGTGTACACGCACGATTCGATTGGTCTTGGCGAAGATGGCCCAACTCACCAACCTGTTGAGCAAATGGCATCTCTACGCGTAACGCCAAACATGAGCACATGGCGTCCGTGTGACCAGGTTGAGTCTGCCGTAGCATGGAAACTAGCGATTGAACGTAAAGATGCACCAACAGCACTTATCTTCTCTCGTCAAAACTTAGCGCAACAAGATCGTACAGCTGAGCAAGTAGCGAACATCGCGAAAGGTGCTTACATCCTGAAAGATTGCGAAGGCAAGCCAGAGCTTATCCTTATCGCAACAGGCTCTGAAGTTGAGCTAGCAGTAGAAGCTGCGACTCAACTAACAGCAGAAGGTAAGAAAGTACGCGTGGTTTCAATGCCATCAACAGATGCATTCGACAAACAAGACGCCGCTTACCGTGAAGCAGTATTGCCATCAGACGTAACGGCACGCATCGCTATCGAAGCAGGTATTGCTGACTTCTGGTACAAGTACGTTGGTTTCGATGGTCGCATCATCGGTATGACTTCATTCGGTGAATCTGCACCTGCTGGTCAACTATTCGAGATGTTTGGCTTCACGACTGAAAACGTAGTGAACACAGCAAAAGAATTGCTAGCGTAACTGCTAGATTGTCTCAATAGTCCGAACGTAAAGGACGACTGTTAGATACTAAAGTTGGAAAGGCCATCATTGCGATGGCCTTTTTGTTTTTTGTCAGGTTTTCCAACCTTGTGGAATGCTTTGGTGAATACAGTCTAAAAGTACGGATAAGCGCAGTGGTGGTCTTCCTGCAGGCGTATAGCAGTTAATGGAGATGGGCTCTGAAAGCCAACCTTCTAAGCAAGGTGTGATTCGACCCGGATGATGTTTCTCGTAGCCGCTTGCTGTCCAAGTTGGCAGCAGTCCAATACCATGACCATTCGCGATGCTGTCGATCTGCATTGCGATGTTGTCGCTGTATAAGCGACTCACAAATGGCTCTAAAAAGAACTCACCGTGTTGGGGGTGTGAGAGCATCAATCCATTTTCTTGTACCGAGCCAAAATCGATCCACGGATGCGCTTCAAGCTCTTTGGGGTGCAGGATCGAACCGTGTTGTTCAAGATAAGCTGGAGAGGCAAAGGGCGTGTAACGAAATGAGCCTAATACCTCTTTGCGCCAATCGAGATCTTTACGCTCACCGAGCCAGATGAACAAATCTGGGTCATGGTGCGCTTCAGAAAAGTCACTGGTAAGCTGAACCCTAACATCAGGATTATCGGCAAGAAAACCGTTGAGCACACCACCTAGCCAACTTCTAACTAATGCTGTGTGACAAACAATATGCAGCGGCCCTGAAACTTGGTTTGTTAAACCTTGAAGCGCGTCATAACTCTCTTCACTTAGCTCAAGAATCTGGCGACTGTAGTGGGCAAAAATTTCTCCCGCTCTTGTCAGAACTAATCGGTTACCTTGTCTTGCGGTTAGAGCCTGACCGAAATCTTCTTCTAATTGTGCTAAGCGACGACTCAGCGTTGATTTAGGCTGGTTAAGGGCCTTGGCAGCGGCGGTCAAACTCTTATGCTGATTGAGCGCATCAAAGGCTCTAATTGATGCTAAGTCGTGCATATTTCATTTACTCCTTACTGCGTTATGCACGGGTTCCATAAATGGGAAGAACCGTTCCATAACTCTCACTATGCATCTCATTCTATTTGTGAATAATTCACTTTCGAAAATAATAATCATTATCAATTATGGAGATGTAGATGTCTACTCTTAGACTGCCAGTTATTACTGCAACTGGTATTTTAGCCTTCGTCAGTGTCCCTCATGTGTTTGCCAATGATGCGGTTTCTAAAATGGAAACAGTGGTTGTAACTGCATCAAGTTATGAGCAATCTCAAGCGGACGCGCCTGCAAGTATTAGTGTGATTTCGCGTGAGGAGTTGGACTCTCGTTATTACCGCGATGTGACTGATGCACTAAAAAGCGTGCCTGGTGTCGTCGTAACAGGTGGTGGTGACACTACCGATATCAGTATCCGTGGTATGGGTTCTAAATACACTTTGATACTGGTCGATGGTAAACGTCAAAGCACACGTGAAACTCGCCCAAATAGTGACGGCCCTGGTATCGAACAAGGCTGGTTACCCCCTCTTCAAGCGATTGAGCGAATTGAAGTTATCCGTGGTCCAATGTCGACGCTTTATGGCTCTGATGCGATTGGTGGTGTAATTAACGTGATCACGCGAAAAGACGCGATGGAGTGGACAGGTAATGTTCAGCTAGGCACGGTTCTGCAAGAAAACAGTCGCTCGGGCGGAGAGCAAAGCGCGAATTTCTTCGTCAATGGGCCGCTAGCCGAAAATCTATCTCTCCAAGTATACGGTCAGTATACCGCAAGAGAAGAAGACGATATTGAATACGGCTATGAAGATAAAGATATGCAAAGTATCTCTTCAAAACTGACCTACCAGATTAATGACCGCCATTCTGTGCAACTAGAGGGTGGCACATCGGCACAAAGTCGTCGCGGTAACGTTGGCCTTTCCGTACCAACGACGGGTTGCCGAAGAGGTTGTGAGGATTCACTCAACGAATATCGTCGTAATTATGTAACGCTAAGTCACAATGGCGACTGGGACTCGGTTGGCATCTCAGATACTTACTTACAACGTGAAGAGAGCGAGAACAAATCTCGCGAGATGACGATCACCAACACCACGTTCAAATCGAGCTTGGTGACTGGTATTGGAAACCATACGTTGACGACCGGTGTGGATGCTACTCATGCCGAACTTGAGGATTTTACTTCCAATAAAGCGTCATCGAAGACCGAAACATCGAATACGCAGTGGGCTGTTTTCATTGAAGATGAGTGGAGAATCGCCGATCCGTTTAGCGTTACGCTTGGTGGTCGTCTAGATCATGACGAAAACTATGGTGCGCACTTTAGTCCGCGTGTCTATGGTGTATGGCGAGTTGACCCATCTTGGACTGTGAAAGGCGGTGTGGCAACAGGTTTCCGTTCTCCGCAATTACGTGAAATTACTCCTGGTTGGGCGCAAGTCAGTGGCGGCGGTAATATCTACGGTAACCCAGACCTTGACCCTGAAACGTCGCTAAACAAAGAAATCAGTGTCTTGTATCAAGGTGACTCTGGTTTAGATGTCTCTTTGACTGCGTTCCATAATGAGTTCAAAGACAAGATCACACGTGTTGTTTGCCCAGATACCATCTGTACAGATGGACCAAACCAATGGGGTGCAGATCCAACGTACCGCATTAACGTGGACGAAGCGGTCACACAAGGTATTGAAGCGACCTTAGCATCGCCATTAACGGAAACCATTTACCTCAGCTCGAGCTACACATTTACCGACTCAGAGCAAAAAACAGGTGAATACAAAGGCATGCCGCTGCAGCAGTTACCAAAGCATTTGTTTAATGTGGATGTAACTTGGCAAACAACAACAGATCTAGAAAGCTGGGCTAAAGTCACTTACCGAGGTAAAGAAATGGATCCGGTTACTGGCCCATCAAGAAACAGTATCGTAGAGCCTGCTTATACTTTTGTTGACGCTGGTGTGACATACCAGTTAACCGATAATACTCGTATTAAAGGTGCGATCTATAACTTGCTGGATGAGGAAATCAGTTACGAAGAATACGGATATGTCGAAGATGGTCGTCGCTACTGGTTAGGTTTAGACGTCGCATTTTAATTATTGTTGTAATAAGGCCGAGCATTGTCTCGGCCTTTTTTAATACTGCTTTACTATGATTCAACAGGTGCGTTTTTCAGCCTGATCAGGTAGTATCTGTGACACGAAATTTTTGGTAGGGCGAAGGATAAATGCTAAAGGTTGCGATCAATGGATTTGGACGTATAGGTCGTAATGTTCTGCGAGCCGTGTATGAAAGCGGAAAACATCAGCAGATCAAGGTTGTGGCGGTTAACGAATTAGCTCAGCCAGAAGCGATGGCGCACCTACTGCAATATGACACTAGTCATGGTCGCTTCGGTAAAAAAATCTCCCACGACCAAGAACACTTGCATGTTCATCATGACAGCGGCGAATATGATTCTATTCGCATTCTTCACCTCTCTGAACTCGAATTACTTCCTTGGCGCGATTTAGAAGTCGATATTGTTTTGGATTGCACTGGCGTGTTTGGTTCACAAGCCGATGGGCAAGCGCATATAGAAGCTGGCGCGAAGAAAGTGCTGTTTTCACACCCGGGCGCAAGCGACATAGATAATACGATTATCTATGGTGTGAACCACGAAACTCTGAAAGATGAACACCGTGTTGTCTCTAATGGCTCATGCACCACCAATTGTATCGTTCCCATCATTAAAGTGTTAGATGAAGCCTTCGGTATTGAGTCCGGTACCATTACCACGATTCACTCTTCCATGAACGATCAGCAAGTAATCGATGCGTACCATAACGATCTACGCCGTACCCGCGCTGCGAGCCAATCTATTATTCCGGTTGACACCAAGTTGCATAAGGGAATTGAAAGAATCTTCCCGAAATTTTCCAACAAATTCGAAGCAATTTCTGTTCGTGTCCCAACCGTTAACGTCACCGCAATGGATTTAAGTGTCACAATTAATACAAATGTGAAAGTTAATGACGTAAATCAAACCATTGTTAACGCATCTCAGTGTACATTACGTAACATTGTTGACTATACTGAATCGCCACTCGTTTCCATCGACTTTAACCACGACCCCCATAGTGCGATTGTTGATGGAAGCCAGACTAGAGTGAGTAACGGGCAACTCGTAAAAATGCTCGTTTGGTGCGACAACGAATGGGGCTTTGCTAACCGGATGCTGGATACTGCCTTAGCAATGCAAGCTTCTTCTCAAGTGGAGCAGTAATGACGAAGAAGTAATGGAGAATTTTTATTTCAAGCCTTGAAATAAATCCATGATATCTCCATATCATCTATAACCAGTTTGAAGAATTAACAGGCTTGGCAGGGTTGCCGAGTTTTCAAAAACTTTAATTATCAATATTTGAGAGGACACATCATGTCTGTAATCAAGATGACTGACCTGGATCTTGCAGGTAAACGTGTATTTATCCGTGCTGACCTAAACGTGCCAGTAAAAGACGGTAAAGTAACTTCAGATGCACGTATCATCGCATCTCTTCCAACTATTAAGCACTGCCTAGAAGCAGGCGCTAAAGTAATGGTTACGTCTCACCTAGGTCGCCCAACTGAAGGTGAATACGCTGAAGAGTTCTCTCTACAACCAGTTGTTAACTACCTAAACGACGCACTAGATTGTGAAGTTAAGCTAGCAAAAGACTACCTAGATGGCCTAGAGCTAAACGCTGGTGAACTTGTTGTTCTAGAAAACGTTCGCTTTAACAAAGGCGAAAAGAAAAACGACGAAGAGCTATCTAAGAAATACGCAGCACTATGTGACGTATTCGTAATGGATGCATTCGGTACGGCTCACCGCGCTCAAGCGTCAACTCATGGTGTTGGTATGCACGCACCTATCGCTTGTGCTGGCCCTCTTCTAGCAAACGAGCTTGAAGCGCTAGGTAAAGCAATGGACAACCCAGCTCGTCCAATGGTTGCTATCGTAGGTGGTTCAAAAGTTTCTACTAAGCTAACTGTACTTGAGTCTCTATCTAAAATCGCTGACCAACTAGTTGTTGGTGGTGGTATTGCTAACACATTTATCGCAGCTGCTGGCCACAACGTTGGTAAGTCTCTATACGAAGCGGATCTAGTAGACACTGCTAAGAAGCTAATGGATGAGTGTGCAATTCCAGTAGCAACTGACGTTGCATGTGCGAAAGCATTCGACGAAAACGCAGAAGCAGAAATTAAACACGTTTCTGAAGTACAAGACGACGACATGATCTTCGACCTTGGCCCAGATTCAACAGCTGAACTAGCAGAAATCCTTAAGAACGCGAAGACTATCCTATGGAATGGTCCAGTAGGCGTATTCGAATTCAAGAACTTCGAAGCAGGTACTAAAGGTATCTCAGAAGCTATCGCAGCATCTGAAGGCTTCTCTGTTGCAGGTGGTGGTGACACGCTAGCAGCTATCGACAAGTTCGGTATCAAAGCTGACGTTTCTTACATCTCTACAGGTGGCGGCGCTTTCCTTGAGTTCGTAGAAGGTAAAGTTCTTCCAGCAGTAGAAATGCTAGAAGCACGCGCTAAGTAATTAAAGCAAAGCGGGGGAGTGATTCTCCCGCTTTCTTGTTTGCTGCAACGTGTGAGGAACTCTGCTAGAATAGCCTCAGTTGTGAGCAAACGTTTGCAAGATTTTCAACTTAACAAGTTTTGTTTAAAAACGACAGATAAATAGGATTACATCCATGTCTAAGATCTTCGACTTCGTAAAACCAGGTGTTATCTCTGGCGATGACGTTCAGAAAGTATTTGAAGTTGCAAAAGAAAACAGCTTTGCACTTCCAGCAGTAAACTGTGTGGGTACTGACTCTGTAAACGCAGTACTTGAAGCAGCTGCAAAAGTTAAAGCTCCAGTTATCGTTCAATTCTCTAACGGTGGTGCTGCTTTCTTTGCTGGTAAAGGTCTAAAACTTGAAGGTCAAGAGGCTCAAATCCTAGGTGCTGTTGCTGGTGCGAAATACGTTCACGCTGTAGCTGAAGCTTACGGTGTACCAGTAATCCTACACACTGACCACGCTGCTAAGAAACTACTTCCTTGGATCGACGGTCTACTAGACGCTGGTGAAGAGTACTTCGCTCAAACTGGTAAGCCTCTGTTCTCTTCTCACATGATCGACCTTTCTGAAGAGTCTCTAGAAGAGAACATCGAGATTTCTGCTAAGTACCTAGAGCGCATGGCTAAAATGAACATGACTCTAGAAATCGAACTAGGTTGTACTGGTGGTGAAGAAGACGGCGTTGACAACTCTGATATGGATGCGTCTGAGCTATACACTTCTCCAGAAGACGTTGCATACGCATACGAGAAACTAAGCGCAATCAGCCACCGTTTCACTATCGCAGCATCTTTCGGTAACGTACACGGCGTGTACAAGCCAGGTAACGTTGTTCTAACTCCAACTATCCTACGTGATTCTCAAGCGCACGTTTCTGAGAAATTCGGTCTTCCAGCGAACTCTCTAAACTTCGTATTCCACGGTGGTTCAGGTTCTTCTCTAGAAGAAATCCGTGAGTCTATCGGTTACGGTGTTATCAAAATGAACATCGATACTGATACACAGTGGGCAACTTGGGATGGTATCCGTAAGTTCGAAGCTGAAAACCACGATTACCTACAAGGCCAAATCGGTAACCCAACTGGTGAAGATGCACCAAACAAGAAGTACTACGATCCACGCGTATGGCTACGTGCTGGTCAAGCTTCAATGGTAGCTCGTCTAGAGCAAGCATTTGCTGACCTAAACGCAGTTGACGTACTATAATCGTTACTGATTAAGTTACTTAAAAACCCGCTTTTTGAGCGGGTTTTTTTATGTCTATCATTTTGCCCCTATGTTTCTTTCCCTGCTTTCCTATTGATATCTTTATGCGTCAGGTTGTATTTTATGGTGGGATGTTCCCCCTTTAACGTTTTTAAATAAAAACATAGGAATATCAGTCATAGGAGTGGCGAAATAAGAGTGCATTGCGTAACCTGTAACAAGCCAATATCAGAAAACTCTGATAAAGTCTTGTTTTGCATATCTTTGCGAAACTCTGACTTTGAAAAAAGTCAAAGTTGGGATATTGTGCCAAAAATCTGACACTGTTCAGTGGGGCAATAGGGATGTTGTTTTAGAAAAGAGCCTTTAAAAAACAAGGTTCATAAATTAACGGCAATTGGATTTATATATCTTTATTTTTGAGGATAAGAATTATGGCAGGTGAATCGGTGGGTATCGATACCACTTTAACGGATGGTCTAACTCAGGCTGAAACTTGGCTGACAAACAACTCAGATCTACTGGTTCAGTACGGTGTGAACATTATCTCTGCGCTGCTTATTCTGTTTATCGGTAATATTATCGTTAAAGCAGTCGCTGGTAGTGTTTCTAAAGTACTAGAAAAGAAAAACATGGATAAGGCTGTCGTTGAATTTATTCACGGTCTTGTTCGTTACTTGCTATTTGTAATCGTACTTATCGCCGCTCTTGGTCGATTAGGCGTTCAAACCGCTTCAGTCGTGGCTGTAATCGGTGCGGCAGGTCTTGCTGTTGGTCTTGCGCTACAAGGTTCACTATCAAACTTTGCAGCTGGTGTACTCATTGTTGCGTTCCGTCCATTCAAATCTGGCGACTACGTAGAAATTGGCGGTGTAGCGGGTAGTGTTGAAGCAATTCAAATCTTCCAAACTGTTCTAAAAACACCAGACAACAAGATGGTTGTTGTGCCTAACTCGTCAGTAATCGGTGGTGCAATTACTAACTACTCTCGTCATGCAACGCGACGTGTCGACTTAGTGATTGGTGTGTCATACAAAGCGGATCTTAAACTAACGAAGAAAGTAATTCGCGAGACGCTAGAAAAAGATCCGCGTATCTTGAAAGATCCTGATATCACAATCGGTGTACTTACACTGGCAGACTCTTCAGTAAACTTTGTGGTTCGCCCATGGGTGAAAACTGCAGATTACTGGGGCGTATACTTTGATGCAATGCAAGGTATTAAAGAAGCACTGGATGAAAATGGTATCGAAATTCCATTCCCACAAATGGATGTTCATCTGAACAAAATCGACGCTTAATACAAGCGGTAGATATTCGAAAGCGAGGCCAATTGGCCTCGCTTTTTTATATCTCATAAAGAATGTGATTACCGGCAAGCAATAGACGTTTTAGATGTTTACCGGCAAAGCCAAAGGTGAATTCAGGCAACCCTGGCGTATAGAGCAACTCTTCGTGTAGATACAGGGTTGTATCTACAATGAGCGTGACATATTCAGGTAAGCCAATCGGACATACCGCTCCAGGCAAACAACCTAACACTTCGACCATTTCACCGTCGTCACAAATTGATGGGCGTTTACCTGTGACGGCTTTTATTTGTTTGGCATCGAGGCGAGAGTCTTTTTCTGTTAGATAAATTGCGTAGCCTTGTCCTTTAAGTTTTAAGAAGAGGCTTTTGGTGTGCGTGCCTGTCCATCCAAGCTCGGACGCAATTCTTATATCCGTGTCAAAGTCTAAGATGGCTTCATGCTGCCATTCCCGAAAAGGAATAGAGAGCGCGTTGAGTCGCTCTCTATTGATATCATAGATACGCTTTAGTGACTCCATGTCTATGTTGTCCTGTTGATTACCAGTACTTTTCAATAAGTTCGCTAGCTAAAATATACGCTATCGTGAACATCATTACTGCGACCGCGATGTCGATGCCTTTTTTCACTCTTGGCTTTGATAGGGTAGGGCCTAGTTTTGCGGCTCCTATCGACAAGGTATAGAACCAAACAAAGGAAGCCATCATCGTACCTAGTGCAAAAGCAATTCGGTCATGGCCTTCAAACTGCCCACCAATAGAGCCCAGAATAACGACTGTATCTAAGTACAAATGTGGGTTAAGTACAGTGACGGCTAACGCGCCTAATATGACCGTTCGACGACCACGAGCGACGACTTCACCTTTTGATTCTGAGTCACTGTCTGACTTAAACGCGCTCTTAAGTGACAGTAATCCATAAAAGCTCAGGAAGGCAATACCACCAAGGGTCACCGATGTTAGTAAGATTTCATTTTGAGACAAAATCGCACCACCACCAAAGATACCTAGAGAAATGAAGATCATATCTAGGATGCTACAAATAGTGGCAGTCGTCAGGTGATGATTGCGCTTTATGCCTTGATTTAAGACATACGCATTTTGTGCGCCGATTGGAATGATCATTGATGCCCCTAAACCAAACCCTTGCAATAGAACCCACAAGCTCACACTTCACCTCACTTCAAAATAACCAATAAATTCTCAGAAGAGTGAAAGATAAAGAGTTTATCTAAATAAGTATAATTAATGATTTTAATATTATATTAGCTAAGCTAATTTAAGGGTTGATGTTTTATCAGGAGAGGAAGAGCAGGATGAGAGGGTTGGACTATAAATGGATTGAGGCATTAGATGCCGTGGTTTATCAGGAGAGCTTTGAGCGTGCAGCTGAGCATTTATTTGTCTCGCAATCAGCGATTTCTCAACGTATTAAACAATTAGAGAAGTTTCTCGCACAACCCGTTTTGGTTCGTAGTCAACCACCCAAGCCAACGCCGATTGGTAAAAAGTTATTAGGCCTTTATCGTCGAGTGCGCTTACTCGAGCATGAAATTCTGCCCGAACTCAAGAATGATACCAGTACTCGACCTGTACAACTCTCTTTGGCGACCAATGCTGATAGCCTTGCTACTTGGCTACTGCCTGCACTGCAAGATGTCATGAAGCAGCGTCAGGTTGAACTCAAACTCACTATCTATGGTGAATCTCGTTCCATCGAAAAGCTAAAAAGTGGCGAAGTGACGGGGGCGATCAGCTTAGAATCCCAGCCGATACCTGGCTGTAGAGCGGATTACTTGGGACGTGTTGATTACGTTTGTGTCGCGAGCCCGGAGTTTTATCAGCGTTACTTTGCTCAAGGCGTTAATAACCAGACTTTGGCCAAGGCGCCGGCCGTTTCGTATGATCAATATGATGACCTACATAAAACCTTTCTTACCGAGCATTTCAATGTCAGCCCTGATAGCGTCATTCACCATAACATCAGCAGCTCTGAAGCGTTTCTAAAAGTGGCGTTAGCTGGTGTAGCCTATTGCTTAATCCCTCGTTTGCAAATTACCGACGAGCTAGAGCGTGGCGCGTTGGTTGATGTTACTCCCGGTTTCTTAATGTCCCATCGGATTTATTGGCATCATTGGCAACTGGAAACGGGGGTTCTACAAGAAATCTCACACGCGATAGTCGGGTATGCTCAGCGACACTTACCTCAATAAGTTCATTGTCGCATCGATGGGGTCATTGCCGACAGAGTGTTTCGTTGAAAAATCACGCCAATGTTACATAGTCAAAGTTGTGTTAGAAGTCATTCTGAGTGCTTGGATAATCGACAGAAGTTTCTATTATGAAACCATACACTTTCTCAGTAGTGATAGTTTTGTCTGAATCTTGAGCCTTTCTGCTGAGAGTAAGTACTTTATTTTTGTATGGATGGATTTATTGAATGAGACTGTATTCATTTTTGCTGGCTTCTGCACTCAGCCTTACTAGTGCTTCAGTGTTGGCGAACACGCCTGAATTTGCTCACGTAACGACGACGGGTTATGGTGAAGTTATTGCTACACCAGATATGGCGACGTTTTCTGTAAAAGTGGTAGACACGACAATGACTGCTGAACAGGCCAAGCAGTCAGTTGACAAAACCGTTGAGCAATTTCTGAAAAATCTGTCTGATGCTGGCTTATCAAAAGACAATGTTACCAGCTCGAATTTATACCTTGCGCCTCAATACCACTACCCTAAATCTGGTAAAGCAGAGCTCGTTGGTTATCGCGCTTCTCGTAGCATTGATGTGACGGTTACGGATCTAAAAAACCTAAACCAGTACCTAGATATGGCGTTAGAAGCAGGGATTAATCAGGTTGATAATATTCAACTTAAGGTAAGCAACCAGGCTGAGTATCAGCAAAAGGCACGCATGGCGGCTATCCAAGATGCGCGAGAAAAAGCAGCGTCATTGGCTACTGGCTTTGAGAAAAAGTTGGGTGATGTCTGGCAGATCAATTACAGACAGATGCACGTTCAGCCAGTTCTAATGCGCTCGATGGCGATGGACAGTAAAGAAGGGGCAAACAGCTACCAGGATTCTACCATGATTATTCGCGATCAAGTTGACGTGATTTACAAGCTGAAGTAATACTGGGTGCAAAAAGAAAAGGCAGGATATTCCCTGCCTTTGTTATTTCTGCTTCACAAATTAGTGAAGGATACGAGCACGGATAGTGCCTTCAATACTTTTCAGTTTCGCTAGTGCTTCTTCTGAGCGCTCGGTTTCAACATCGATCACCACGTAGCCGATTTCAGCGGCTGTTTGTAGGTATTGTGCGGCAATGTTAATACCGTCTTCCGCGAAGATGGTGTTGATCTGAGTAAGAATACCAGGACGGTTTTTATGGATGTGAAGCAAGCGAGAGCATTCACCACCGTGCTCTGGCAGAGACACCTCTGGGAAGTTTACGCTTGAAAGCGTAGAGCCGTTGTCAGAGTACTTCGCCAGTTTTCCTGCGACCTCAACACCGATGTTCTCTTGTGCTTCTTGTGTTGAGCCACCAACGTGTGGAGTGAGGATGACATTATCGAACTTCTGCAAAGGAGATTCGAACGGGTCGGCATTCGTTTTCGGTTCTGTTGGGAATACATCAATCGCTGCACCCGCAATATGACCTGCTTCTAAACTATGGCAAAGCGCTGGAATATCCACGACAGTGCCGCGTGCTGCATTAATAAAGATTGAGCCTGGTTTCATGCGAGCAAACTCAGCTTCACCCATCATATTTTTTGTTTCTGGCGTTTCAGGAACGTGCAGAGAAATTACGTCACACTTGTTTAGTAGTTCACTCATGGTATGCACTTGCGTCGCATTACCAAGGGACAATTTGTTCTCGATGTCGTAGTAGTAAACGCGCATACCTAAGTTTTCGGCAATAATACCTAGCTGCGTACCAATGTGGCCGTATCCGATAATGCCAAGACGTTTGCCACGTGCTTCGTAAGAGTTGTCAGCACTTTTCTTCCAAATACCGCGATGTGCAAGCGCATTCTTTTCAGGAATGCCACGCAGAAGTAGTAGGATTTGACCAAGTACCAGCTCCGCCACACTGCGTGTGTTAGAGAACGGTGCATTAAACACAGGAATGCCGCGTTTTGCTGCTGCGTCTAGGTTTACTTGGTTAGTACCGATACAAAAACAGCCAATTGCAACCAGTTTATTCGCCGCATTGATTACCTCTTCGGATAGGTTCGTACGGGAGCGAATACCGATGAAGTGCACGTCTTTAACCGCTTCAATCAATTCTTCTTCCGGAAGGGAACCTTTATGGTACTCAATGTTGGTATAACCAGCTGCTTGAAGAACTTCAACTGAAGAAGGGTGGAGTCCCTCTAACAAGAGGATCTTAATCTTTTCTTTTTCCAGTGAAACTTTGGCCATTTTTTCTCGTCCTTAAAATGGAAAGGTGGGCTAATGTGGCGCACATTGGGCAAAACTATTAAAAAGGGGATAATTGATAGTTTTGTAGGAGGACAAACGTTTCCTTGTGCGTCTTCTGTTCAATAAAGTAACAAAAAAAAATTGTTTTGGGTAAGAAAATTACGGAATAAGAGATAATTTTCTTAGAGAAAGGAATAAAAAACGGTGCCTTGCAGCACCGTATGTAATGAAATAACAGAAAAGTGAACCAGATAGGTCGATTTGAGCTGTTATTTATTCTTCAATTTTTGCGCCTTCTGGTGTACCTGTGATTACGACGTCAGCACCACGGTGAGCAAAAAGGCCCACAGTCACCACACCCGCGATACCGTTGATTTTGTCTTCCATTTCTTTCGGGTTAGTAATCTGCATGTTGTGTACATCCAGAATTACGTTGCCGTTGTCAGTCACAACGCCTTCACGGTAAGCCGGGTCACCACCCAGTTTTACTAATTCGCGCGCAACGTAAGAGCGTGCCATTGGGATCACTTCTACAGGTAGTGGGAACTGACCTAGTACGTCAACTGCTTTGGTGCCGTCAACAATACATACGAACTTATCAGAGATTGCCGCGACAATTTTCTCACGAGTCAGAGCCGCGCCGCCGCCTTTGATCATTTCACGTGCTGGGTTAATTTCGTCTGCGCCATCAACATACACATCCAGCTTCATTACGTCGTTACACTCGTATACTTCAATACCAAGCTCTTTAAGGCGCTCAGTTGAAGCGACAGAGCTAGACACTGCACCTTTAATATCGTCTTTGATAGTGCCTAGTGCATCGATGAAGTGATTCACGGTAGAGCCAGTACCAACACCGACAATGCTGCCTTTCTCAACATATTTTAGTGCTGCCCAACCAGCCGCTTTTTTCATTTCATCTTGAGTCATGCCAATCTCCTGAATAGATGTTCGTTAACGTTTGCGGGCGTGATTATAGCGGCTTACTTGCCACTTTCCCATTGCCATATTCGGCTTGGGGTCACGATCTTAGGTAATGGAATGTCCCAGCTTTCAATTGGTAAGCGTTCTACATGTTGGCAGTCGTGAGCGATACCAACAGGCTTGGCACCTTCTCCGGTTATAAACCAATGAGACAGGGTACGGTCATAATACCCTCCGCCCATGCCTAAGCGGTGGCCGATGCTGTCGAATCCAACCAAAGGTGTACAAATGATATCAAGTTGACGAACGGGCTTGAGGTGGCGGATGTCTAGTTTGGGCTCTAAGATGCCGTATTTGTTGTAGACCAATTGATCATCACTTACGTACAGAAGAAACAGTAACTGACCTTTGGAAAACGGATGGATGACAGGTAGATAAACCGATTTTCCCTGTTGCCACAACCACTCAATGAGCGGCTTGGTATCAAGTTCACCGTCAGCAGAAAGATAAATAGCAATATGCTGTGCTTGCTGGATTTCAGGAATTTGAGAGAACTGAGTGACAAGGTCGATCCCCGCTTGGAATTGCGTATCGCTACACAATGCGTTGCGCTTTTCACGAATCAGTTTGCGAAAGTCTTGTCGAGAGAGGTCTGACATAGAGAGAATACCCCAGGGTGCCGTTGAGGATTGTGGCCCTTGAACCAGCTGGTTCAAGGCGGATCAGCAATGACAACCGTAGGCTTCTCGGTGCATGCCGAGCTTGCTCAATAGTTACCAAATACTAACCCTTAGGTATTGCTTATCGGCTCAGGGACTTAAATCCTGCTGACGCACACCCCAGGGTAAATTTTGTATTTACTGCTGTCCTTGCGTAACTTTGCTTAGTGCGTTCTCAAGAGACGCAGTGAGCTTTTCCATTCGCTCAGTAATTTCTTGCTGTTGACCGTTTGATTCGTATGACTTGGTGTGCAACTCATAACAAATATTCAATGCAGCGAAGGTCAGCAGTTGGATTTCATTGGTTACCTTAGTACGTTCGCTCATTTCTTTCAATCGGCGATCCAGATCTTTTGCCGCTGCAACAAGAGACTCTTCTTGTCCTGTCGGACAATTCACTCGTGTAACTTTGCCTAATATTTCAACGTCGATCGCTTGATTGCTCATGATGAATAAACTCTATATTCGCGCTATCTAAGGTGTTGCTTCATACAACTACCGAGGAGCAAACTATAGGAAAACCGCTATTAAGATTCAAGCATTTCCCATCACAGAAAGAGAAATGATGACGAGATCACACAGGAATTGGGCAAATTGAGCAAATGCTGTTCAAAATTGAATTTGATAGCCGTTTCAGACCACTAACCTTGATGGTAGGATATACCAATACATTATTATGCAAGAATGAGCCAAGTTATGAGTGAAATCACCCTTCCTGAATACCAATCTATTGCTGCTGAACTGCAATCTGCAAGCCTAGCAGTAACACCTGCGGAATTACATGGCTTATTTGTCGGCATGTTAAGTGGTGGATTGGCGATTAATGATCAAACTTGGCAGCCTATTCTGTTTGACTACACCAATGATGGTATGGGTTGGCCTTCTACTGCGCTAGCTTTTGCTCAAAGCGTATTCACCGTTACTGTCAATGAACTCACGGGCACGTCGATGGAGCTGTCTTTATTATTGCCAGATGAGCCGGGAGAAGAAGGCTTATTCGCGTTGGCTGACAGCGTGTCCGATTTCGTAAACCACTTTATTTCTGGGTTAGGTCTAGCAGGTGTTGCGCTAAATAAAGCGTCAGATGACGCTAAAGAAGCATTGGCTGACCTAGAAGAGATTGCCAAATTAGGCATTGATGAAGATGACGACCTCGGTGAACAAGCGCAATTGCTAGAACAAGTGATTGAACACATCAAAGCTTGCGTACTAACGATTCATGCTGAGTTTGGTGTTCGCCCTGAAAGTAGCGATAAAAAGCCTACTATTCATTAATCGTAGATGGTCCAGAGGTTAGCATGAAGCAATATGATGTAGTCATTGCTGGTGGTGCCATGGCTGGTGCAACGTTAGCATTGGCGATTGACCATTTGTCTCAGGGAAAGCTCCGCATTGCCGTCGTTGAGCCTTTTAAAGCGCAGTCAGATATGCACCCTGGTTTTGACTCTCGCTCAATCGCATTGTCTTACGGTACTGTCAATCTGTTGCGTCAACTACAGCTCTGGACTTCATTAGAACCGTTTGTCACACCTATTGAACATATCCACGTTTCTGACCGCTCTCATGCTGGGATGACGGAAATTACCAAGCAAGAGATTGGCGTTGAAGCACTAGGGTATGTTGTCGAATTAGCCGATGTTGGTCGCGTATATCAAGAATTATTAGATAGCAGCGCATCCATAACGCTGTTTTGCCCTGACTCTGTTACCGATATCGAGCGCGAGCAAGACTGTACCCATATTACGTTGAAAAGCGGTGAGCAGCTTGACGCAAAACTGTTGGTGGCAGCCGATGGTGCTGTTTCGACTTGTTGTCAGAAAATTGGTTTAGAGCTTTCTGAGCAAGATTTTGAACAAGTGGCTGTCATTGCCAATATTGTTACTCAAGAACCTCATCAAGGTAGAGCCTTTGAACGTTTTACTGAAAATGGCCCTGTAGCTTTATTGCCAATGAGTGACAATAGAATGTCTTTAGTTTGGTGTCTGCACCCTGAGGAAGCCCAAGCAGTTCTTGAGTTATCTGACCAAGCATTTCTCCAACGTTTACAACAAGACTTTGGCTGGCGTTTGGGCGCGATGAAAAAAGTGGGACGACGTGCGAGTTACCCATTGCTTCTTCGCCATCGAAAGCAAAATATTTCTCATCGTTTTGCGATTGTTGGGAATGCGGCGCAAACGCTGCATCCGATAGCTGGACAAGGTTTTAATCTTGGTATTCGCGACGTTGTCTCGCTAGCAGAAGAAATCGTGCAGCAAAGCGATGATGTTGGTCTTTATCAAGGCTTGATGCGCTTTAGTCAGCGTAGAGAGGCAGATCGAAGCGAAACGATCTGGCTAACCAGTGCCTTAGTGCATATTTTTTCAAATGATTTACCCGCGATGCGAATTGGGCGAAATACAGCCTTAGCAGCGATGGATAACCTTTCTATTTTTAAGCAGCCGCTACTGCGCCATACGCTTGGTTTGGTAAAACGATGAACGGCCGCACTGAATTAGGTAATAAAAAGCAATGATGCAAAGTGTAGATATCGCCATCATCGGCGGAGGGATGGTTGGGTTGGCACTTGCTGCCGCGTTCAAGGACAGCGATCTGCGTGTCGCCGTAATAGAAGGCAAGGTGCCAGATGAGTCGTTGAAAGAGTTACCTGATGTGCGTGTGTCTGCGTTGAGCCGTTCTAGTGAGACGATCTTGCGTAAGCTTGGCGCTTGGCAGGGAATAGAGCAACGCCGAGCTTCACCATACTACGGAATGGAAGTGTGGGAGCAAGATAGCTTCGCTAGTATTGAGTTCAATGCACAAAGCATGGCACAACCTGATTTAGGGCATATTGTTGAGAATCGAGTGATTCAACTCGCACTGCTCGAACAAGTCCAAAAGCTCGATAACGTCACTATGTTTATGCCTGCACGTTGCGCGACCTTAGCGGTGGGCGAACAAGAAAGTTGGTTGACGCTCGACAATGGTCAAGCCATGACGGCTAAGTTAGTGGTCGGAGCCGATGGGGCAAACTCGTGGCTTCGTCATCAAATGGATATTCCGTTAACGCATTGGGATTATGGACATCATGCTCTGGTCGCGAATGTTAAAACCGCTGCTCCGCACAATAGCATTGCACGACAGATTTTTACTCCTCAAGGGCCATTGGCGTTTTTGCCAATGTCGCAACCAGATATGTGCTCTATTGTTTGGTCCACTGAGCCAAATCGTGCAGAGCAGTTATTGGCAATGAGTGAGCATGATTTCAACAAAGCATTGACGAGCGAATTTGATACACGACTTGGTCTATGTGAAGTCGTGGGAGAGCGTGCCGCGTTTCCTCTGAAAATGCGTTATGCGCGAGATTTTGTTGTGGAGCGAGTCGCGCTGGTTGGCGATGCAGCCCATACAATTCACCCACTAGCGGGGCAGGGTGTGAATTTAGGTTTATTAGATGCAGCCAGCCTCGCTCAAGAGGTGTTAGCGCTATGGAAGCAAGGCCAAGATATTGGCAGCAAACGCAATCTAAGAGGTTATGAGCGTTGGCGCAAAGCGGAAGCAGCAAAGATGATCGCTGCAATGCAAGGGTTCCGAGACCTGTTCTCTGGAGAGAATCCTGCTAAGAAGCTGGTTCGTGGCATTGGTTTGAGTTTAGCGGGTCAATTGCCGGGAGCGAAAGATGAGATCATGAAGCGTGCGCTTGGTCTAAAAGGTCATCTGCCGGATCTGGCACGTCAGTAGGTGTAAAGCGAACTTCAAATACACAAAAGGCTGGTTAATCCAGCCTTTGTTTTATCAACGTTTTGCTAAGCATATGCGCATCGGAGTTTCATTATTTCTTGGTTGATCTCTTTGACCGCTCGGAAATGGCGTTGCTCTGCTTTCTCCGGCAGTATTAACTTGCCGTTATCAAACTCGAATCTACCGACCCCGTAAATATAAATTCTTCCTTTAAAAAGACGACTTATATGTTTAGCAATCATACTTGGTGTATAGCGCTTAAACAGTCTCATATTTACTTTCCTTTTATCTAACCTAGCCTAGGTATTCTACGTTTTGGACGCGAAAATTATTGTGACAGCCATAGTATTAAATACAGATGTAGGGTGTTGCGTCAGAGATTTGTGTTGTCTTAGACAATTTGACAGTATCATCTCTTAAATAGCGTGAGGATTACCCCAAAAAATCACCGTTCAAGGAACCCTTACGACAATACACTCCTTTTTACGTTACGCATTAAGCAATAGTTTTGTTACAGAATTAAGAATAGAACGAAAATGATTGTTTGCTAATTGTTTCTATTAAGGTGGTATCCAACAGAACAAACTTTACGTCCTAACGGTTAGAGAAAGAGGAAGAGAAAAAAGTTCCGTACAAAAAAAAAGCCCGCTTCAGCGGGCGAATAGTCACAGATGCATTACACAAAAGTGGACAGCTGACGGTATGAATACTGTCATTCAGTCAGCTGATTCACTTTATGTTGGTTAAGTGCTTGTTTGAAACTTAACCAACAAATTCAGCATATACGAGTTTTATTCTTGTGACTATTTATGTTTTATATGTGATTAAAAATTCCATCGTCTATTTTTGTAGATATGAGCGAGATCACGTGATGATAGAAACACTACGTGCTATTACATTATTTTTAGACGATTAACGACAGATCTCAGCTACGGTCGGCTGACACAATTGGATAAGATCTTGGATAGAAAGCGCCAGTCCAGCCATGCGATCGCCACTGCTGATCGTGACTTCCTGTTCTTCTAGTAAGCTAGGATCGAACACGATCGGCATGTGTCGTTTGAGTAATAGTGGAGTGACAGTACCAATTTTGTAACCCGTGATGGCCTCAACGTCGGCTTGATCAACGCAAGTCATCCGGCGGCATTGCAGTAATGAGCGCACTTTTTTGGGATCGACACTACGATCACCAGGCGCACAGGCGAGAGCATATTGATTACCCATGTCTCGTAGCAAGATTGCTTTCACCATTTGAGAAGGGCGAATGCCGCGTTGTTGCGCGGCATCCTCAATAGTGGTTGCTGGTCTTTGATGCGGTAACAGACGAAACGGAATGTGTTGGTCTGTGAGAAATTGCATCAAAGGAGTATTGATTGTATTACTCATCATCAAGGCTGTAAGGCAGTGATTCGATTGTCCATTCACATTCTGGTTGAGCAACCAAACGAAGACGAGTGTCTTCATCGAGATTATTGGGCAGTACGATCAGGCCAATCGCGTGATTGTCGCTGAATTGGTAGTGGTTTAATAAAGCACCCACTGAACGCCAGTTTTCACCTACGCTGCGTTCGAGCTCAATTGGCTCGTCACTGAATGGAGCAGAAGTTGCCCCTTTTACGATGTACATCGCACGTTTATTTGTACCGCGATACTTAGCTCGTGCTACCGTTTCTTGTCCTGTGTAGCAGCCCTTTGTGAAGCTAATGCCTCCTAAAGCTTGCACGTTGAGTGCTTGTGGAATGTGAGCATTCTGCGCGGATGCAGAGACAAATGGTAAACCAGCTTCAATGTCGAAACGATTCCAAAGCTCATTTGTCGTAAGGGCAGCATCTGTATTTTCAACGACTTGTTGCGCAGCTGGCGCACTTAATATCATTAGCCAGCGGTTTTGTGAAACTTGTACCGCGGTGCCGCCTTCAACAGGGCGAACGCTGCCAGTCGTTTTGCTCATTGAAGAAATAAGCTCGTCGGCTTTGACGCCTGCAACACCTAAGATAACTTCATCAGAAGCTTCAATCGTTACTTTAGAGAAAATGGCGTATTTTTTTATTTCGCTAAGTTCTACGTTAATCGCCGATTTTGGTTGTATCATGCCGTAGCCATCGTGGTGATGGAAAAGGCGGAACACACTCCACACTTTACCTTTCGCATCACAATGTGCGCCTAATGTTGATTGGTCTTGTTCTAAAGAAACGACATCGCAGGTAACCTGACCTTGTAAGTATGATTTTTTATCGTCACCGACCATGGTGATCATGCCGAAATTGTCCAGCAGCGAGATAGATAACTCTGGAAGTGCGTCTTGAGTTGAGAGAGGTAGTGCTGAAAAACGAGTTTGCCATTCCATAATTACAATGCCTTTTGAAGATATTTTTCCGCTATGTTATACCCAAATAACCTTGAGATACTAGGGGAGCGATTTACGAATCAACATTTGTCTGCTTTCACTATCGTATTGTGACCCGCACACTAGTGACGTAGCACATCCCTTGTTACACTCCGCACTAACAACAAGACATCTATGAAGGAATAGTGAATGTACACTCCGGAAGAAAAAGCGCGTATTAAATGGGCTTGTCGTCGAGGCATGCTTGAGCTTGACGTAGTAATTATGCCGTTTTTTGAAGAGTGCTTTGATACTCTGAGTGAACAAGAGCAGCGTGACTTTGTTTCTTTACTTGAATGCGATGATCCTGATCTGTTTACTTGGATAATGGGGCATGGCCGCAGCGAAAACTTAGGTCATGCTGCAATGGTTGATAAAATTGTCGCCCATAACCTCAGCAAAGTTCGTTAATTTTACCGCTTCTCCCTCTCTGACCGCCCGAGTTCTCAATGTAATACTTTTCTTACTGATGACTTGGGCCGTTACCCTCTCTAGCATCCCTCTCGTATTATCGATTTATTTGTTATTAATGATTGTTAAGGCACTATTGAGCCAAGGCTTTGTTAAACCGACAAGTCAGGGTTATTGGTATGTGCATTGCGATGGCTCGGTTAGGTTTGAGGCCCTTGAGTATAGTGAATGTTCGGCGGCTCTTGAGTCTGAAAAGGATCAGTTACAACGAATCGATACATCGACATTGCCATTCAAGATAACATTTCGATTGCAGTCTGGCCGTAGCGTCACGATTTGGCGTGATAGCTGTGACGATGAGCAGTATCGTCAATTATCTTTAGTATTACGCCAGTGGGAAATGAAACAGGGAGCCAATGCTCCCTGTTGATGTAATAGTTTACTTGGTAAAGTTAAAGCTGTTTAGCTGGGACCAAAATCGTTGGTCCGCTGTTTTCCAGTTGGTTCGGATAATCAAGCGTGTAGTGCAAACCTCGACTCTCTTTACGCTGCATCGCACAACGAACCATCAGCTCTGCTACTTGTAAAAGGTTACGCAGTTCTAATAAATTGTTCGACACGCGGAAATTGCTGTAGTACTCGTGTGTTTCTTGTTGCAACAGTTGGATACGGCGTAAGGCGCGCTCTAAACGCTTGTCAGTTCGCACAATGCCCATGTAGTCCCACATAAACAGACGAAGCTCGTGCCAGTTGTGCTGAATGATCACTTCTTCATCACTATTGGTTACTTTGCTTTCATCCCAACATGGCACCTGTGAGGGTAGCTCAACGTTAGTGTGATGTTTTAGAATATCTTTTGCCGCAGACCAAGCATAAACCACGCATTCGAGAAGTGAATTTGATGCCATGCGGTTAGCACCATGCAGCCCGGTGTAGCTAACTTCACCAATCGCATACAAATTTTTCAGATCGGTGCAGCCATTTCTATCCACCATGACACCGCCGCAAGTGTAGTGCGCAGCAGGTACGATTGGGATTGGCTCTTTGGTCATGTCAATGCCCAAGTCCATCAAACGTGAATAAATGGTTGGGAAGTGCTTAGTAATAAAGTCAGCAGGTTTGTGACTGATGTCGAGGTACATACAGTCGGCACCCAAACGCTTCATTTCGAAGTCGATAGCACGAGCCACGACGTCACGCGGAGCAAGCTCTTTACGCTCATCGAAATCTGGCATAAAGCGAGAACCATCTGGACGACGCAGGTAAGCTCCTTCACCACGTAACGCTTCGGTCAACAAGAAGTTACGCGCCTCGGGGTGGTATAAACACGTCGGGTGGAACTGGTTAAACTCCATATTTGCCACACGACACCCTGCACGCCAAGCAATGGCAATACCATCACCAGACGAAACATCTGGGTTAGAGGTGTATTGATAAACTTTTGAAGCGCCACCTGTAGCGAGAACCACAAATTTGGCCCGCACGGTTTCAACATGCTCTTCGTTGCGGTTCCAGATATAAGCACCGATAACTTTGTTTTTATCACCGCCAATTTTGTCTTCGGTGATTAAGTCCAGCGCATTGTGACGTTCGAGAACATGAATGTTTGGATGGTTGTGAGCGTTATCTTGCAGAGAGGTTTGCATCGCCATACCTGTTGCATCTGCCGCGTGAAGAATACGACGACGGCTATGGCCACCTTCACGAGTTAAGTGATAACGAGGCTCATCGTCAGAGTCATCCTCTTCACGATCAAATGGGACACCACCGTCGATCAACCACTGTACGCACTCTTTTGAGTGTTCAGCAATGAACCTCACGGTATCTTCGTCACAAATACCATCGCCGGCGATTTGCGTGTCTTCAACGTGTGAATCAATGGTGTCTGACTCATCAAATACGGCAGCAATACCACCCTGGGCATAATAGGTCGCCCCTTCGCTGCGTGGCCCTTTACTCAGCACCATCACTTTACAGTGGTTAGCAACGCGCAAAGCCAACGACAAACCAGCCGCGCCACTCCCTACCACTAACACATCACACTCATGTTCACGATTTGTGTTCATATAACTTTTATAATCCCAAGCTAAGGTAACAAAGTCACCTTGTGTATTATTTGCACACCATGTGCATTCCATTATCGCGACACCTGTCGCTAAGGGCTAAGTTGGGAGACCTATCGACATCCGTGTTACTGCGGTGACTGAGCCACTCTTCTTTTTCATGCAGAGCATGAGCATGCTTCCTAAGTTATATTTGTAACGCGGTGTTCAGATAGCCATTAGCCATGCAAATGAAAAGTAATAGTTTGTCAATGCCATTGCTTTTCCATGCTCGACCCAGCACAATCTGGGACAGAGATCATTCATTATACCCATTTCCCCTCAAGATGCTCGCTTGTCAAACTTAGACTAAAGTCAGGCAACGGTGGTCATTTGGGTATAGACATCACACTGTGAAAAAACAATGACAAAAAACTTGAGAAACCATGGAACTTTCTCATTCACGTTAGGGTCACAATAGTGCTCAAGTAAGCAGTGGTGTCAATACTACGTTTTGCATAATTAGTACCCATATCTGAGAAGAGTAGGGGCATAACAAATAGGAGTATCCGCTCGAATGAACGAGCAGCTGACCGATCAAGTATTGATTGAGCGAGTTCAGAATGGCGATAAGCAAGCATTCAACCTGCTGGTAACGAAGTACCAGAACAAGGTATGTAATCTTATTTCCAGATACGTTAGTAATCCTGGCGATGTACCAGATGTAGCACAAGAAGCGTTTATTAAAGCTTACCGAGCTATTCCCAGCTTTCGTGGGGAAAGTGCGTTTTATACGTGGCTGTATCGCATTGCAGTGAATACTGCGAAAAATCACATTGTTGCTCAAGGGCGTAGACCTCCAGCGACAGATGTCGATGCTGAAGATGCTGAATTTTACGAAACAGGTAGTGCACTTAAAGAAATATCGAACCCTGAGAACTTAACGTTGTCCAAAGAATTGCAACGGGTGGTGTTCAGTGCAATCGAAGCTTTACCTGAAGATTTAAAAACCGCAATGACATTACGAGAGCTCGATGGCTTGAGTTATGAAGAAATTGCAGAAGTGATGGATTGCCCGGTAGGAACGGTACGATCGCGTATCTTCCGTGCTCGTGAGGCGGTGGAAAAGAAAATCAGACCTCTTTTGCAACGCTAGTACAAGTAATAACTATGGTGAAAATAATGGCTGACAAAGAAAAACTTTCAGCTCTCATGGATGGAGAATTGGTCGATAAGGCTTTAATTCAAGAGTTAGAGCAAGACCAAGAGAGCCGTGATGCTTGGCAGAACTATCACCTGATTGGTGATGTGATGCGAGGCGAAGCGCCAGCAAAACCTGAGTGGAATATTGCTGAAAGCGTGGCGTTAGCGTTAGAAGATGAACCTGCACATCGTGCGTTTGATTCGCACGGTGCAAATGTTATCTCAATTGCTGATACGCCAAAAGAGTCACAACCAGAACCGCAAAAAGCAAAACGTCAGTTGCCAGGTTGGTTGACACAGTTTGGTCAAGTTGCTGTTGCTGCATGTGTATCGCTTGTCGTTATTTTAGGTGTACAGCAGTACGGTGGTAGCGATTCAATGTCGCCGCAAACAGACCAATTGCCTGTGTTGCAGACAGTTCCGTTTGCTGGCAGCGCAGAGCCTGTGAGTTTAACTCGTGAGTCTGTTGAGCGTTCTGTAGGTGAAGCAAATATGCAAGAGCAACGTAAGCGTGTTCATGCTATGCTGCGAGACTATGAATTGCAGTTACGAATTAACAGTGATGCATCTCAACAAGATGCAAATCTGAATCCGGATATTGAATGAAAAAATTTCTGATCAGCGCTTGCGCTCTGTTCAGTATGATGTCTTCTCAAGCCTTTGCTGGTGATAAGCCAGCGGAGGCTTTATTGCATCAAATGAGCGAGGCGAGTAAGAATTTAAGTTACGAACTCTCTTATATCCTTATCAAAAAGAACAGCATTGAGCCGTTGCTGTATCGTCATGCGACGAATGGTGACGATCAATATGCTCATCTTGTCTATTTAAGTGGCCCTGTACGCGAAGTGATTCGTCGCGGCACAGAAGTAAGCTATATCGAAACGGGTTTAGAACCATTCACCATCGAGTCAGGTAAAATGGTCGCTCCGACCATGCCTATGCTCAATACCAATATCGATGAGCTAAACTTGTATTACGACTATGTAAAAGTGGGTAGAGCTCGTGAAGCAGGTGTAGCAACACAAGTGCTGCGTGTCGTCCCTAAAGACGGTCTGCGCTATTCATACGTACTATGGATCGATGAAAAGAGTAAATTGCCGTTACGTGCCGACCTTGTGGACCGTGATGGTGAGATGCTTGAACAATATCGCACTATTTCTTACACGGTGAATCCAAAAATCGCAGAGTTAATGAGTGGCCTACAAGATGTTCAATTACCAGCTGTTCTCACCATGCCAAAAGGCGATATTGGAACCAGCAATTGGCAGGTAGGTTGGATCCCTGAAGGTTTCGAACCGAACGAGCTGAACCGCTACCGCATGGCTGTTACCAATCAAATGGTGGAGAGTCAGCTGTATTCTGATGGTCTGTTTAGCTTCTCTGTTTACGTAGCAAACAAAGATGAGCATTCGTTAAAAGGTCAGTTGGTTCGCCAAGGCCGAAGAACGCTGCATAGTTTTGTGAGCGGTCAACATGAAATCTCCGTAGTTGGAGACATTCCGCCGACCACAGCACAACGTATCGCCCAATCTGTCACATTTAATGTAACAAAGAGTAAACAACAATGATGACCGCGTTGGCTACTGTGACAGACGTACATCGTCGCGGTAAACAATACGAAATTGATTTAAGCTGCGAACAGCAGACCAGTTGCAGTAGTTGCTCTTCACAGAAAAGCTGTGGAACGGGCGTTGTGACTAAAGCCATTGGTAACAAGAGTTTATCTTGGCACCTGCGCACGGATAAATCAGTGAAGATAGGTCAAGTCGTTGAGATAGGCTTTCCTGAGTCGAGTCTGATAAAATCAGCAATGGCGGTTTATTTACTGCCGTTGTTTGGTTTGATTATCGGTGCGATGTTTGGTCACTTCCTATTAGCGCCGCTGACCGCGGGCGGGGAAGGTATCATCATATTGGCATCAGTATTATTTGCAGCTGGTGGAATGTGGATCGCAAAACGTGTTTCTCGTCCGTTAGAGGATGAATCCAAGCGCCAAGTTACCCTTGTTAGGGTACTTGGGGAGCCAATCCAGTAAGCGCTGTCCCCCTCCACTTAAGGTTATTTGGGTATGTACTTTAAATTACGTGCGCCCGTTAACGAAATTCGGTAGAATCTGCCAACTTGATTGAAATGCCGTCAGTAGATGGCGTTTCTTACTGTCCCTATTTGTAAAGAGTTAGTCACCCTAAATCTATGAAGCACATTCGTAACTTTTCGATTATCGCCCACATCGACCATGGTAAGTCGACCCTATCAGACCGTCTAATCCAAGTTTGTGGCGGGTTAACCGATCGTGAAATGGCCGCACAGGTTCTGGATTCTATGGATCTTGAACGTGAGCGTGGTATCACCATCAAATCTCAGAGTGTGACGCTAAACTACACCGCTAAAGACGGTGAAACGTATCAGCTGAACTTCATCGATACTCCGGGGCACGTTGACTTTGCATATGAAGTATCACGTTCTCTAGCGGCTTGTGAAGGTGCGTTATTGGTTGTAGATGCGGGTCAAGGTGTTGAGGCTCAAACACTGGCTAACTGTTACACCGCGATTGAGATGGATCTAGAGGTTGTGCCAATCTTGAACAAGATTGACCTACCAGCAGCCGATCCTGAGCGCGTGGCAGAAGAAATTGAAGAAATCGTTGGTATCGATGCAATGGAAGCAACCCGCTGTTCTGCGAAGACAGGCATCGGTGTTGATGACGTTCTAGAGAACATCGTATCGGCGATTCCAGCACCGGAAGGTGACCCAGATGCGCCATTACAAGCGCTGATCATTGACTCATGGTTTGATAACTATCTTGGCGTTGTTTCTCTAGTACGTATTAAAAACGGCGAACTGAAGAAGAACGACAAGATCAAAGTGATGAGCACGGGTCAAGTTTGGGGTGTAGACCGTCTTGGTATTTTTACGCCAAAACAAGTAGATACCGACATCCTTCGTACTGGTGAAGTAGGTTGGGTGGTTTGTGGTATTAAAGACATCCTTGGCGCACCAGTTGGTGATACGCTGACTATGGCTAAGAATGGCTGTGAAAAACCGCTACCAGGCTTTAAGAAAGTTAAACCTCAGGTTTACGCAGGTCTGTTCCCGGTATCTTCTGACGATTACGAGAACTTCCGTGATGCGCTGGGCAAATTAAGCCTAAACGACGCATCGCTATTCTACGAGCCAGAAAACTCTGCAGCACTAGGCTTTGGTTTCCGTTGTGGTTTCCTTGGCATGTTGCACATGGAAATCATCCAAGAGCGTCTAGAGCGTGAATACGACTTGGATCTTATCACCACAGCACCAACGGTAGTTTACGAAGTTGAGAAGACGGATGGCGATCTGCTGTATGTTGATAGCCCAGCAAAACTACCAGCGATCAATGATATTGAAGAAATTCGTGAACCGATTGCGCGTTGTAATATCCTTGTGCCTTCAGAGTACCTAGGTAACGTGATCACGCTGTGTGTTGAAAAGCGTGGTACTCAGGTCGATATGGTTTACCACGGTAACCAGGTTGCCGTGACTTACGATATTCCAATGGCCGAAGTGGTACTGGATTTCTTCGACCGTCTGAAATCGACATCTCGTGGTTATGCGTCTTTGGATTACAACTTCCAGCGTTTTGAAGCTTCGAATATGGTACGTGTAGACGTTCTTCTGAACGGTGACACCGTTGATGCATTGGCGATGATCACACACAAAGACCAGTCTCAGACTCGCGGTCGTCAGCTGGTAGAGAAGATGAAAGAATTTATCCCTCGCCAAATGTTTGATATCGCAATCCAAGCAGCGATTGGTAACCACATTATCGCACGTTCAACTGTAAAACAGCTGCGTAAGAACGTAATCGCGAAATGTTACGGCGGTGACGTAAGTCGTAAGAAGAAACTTCTGAAGAAACAGAAAGAAGGTAAGAAGCGCATGAAGCAGATCGGTAACGTTGAGCTGCCTCAAGAAGCGTTCCTAGCCATCCTTCACGTAGGTAAAGACTAAGGTTGAACTTTGTCTCACACTTGTCGGTCTTAAGACGTTAGATATTAAAATAAGTGAAAGGGTTTCGGCTCTTTCACTTTCGTATTTTTAGATAAGGGAATTTAATGGCGAATACATTCTCACTGATGCTGGTTATTGCGACTTTGGTAACTGGCGTGGTTTGGCTATTGGAAAAGCTGGTTTTCGCGAAAAAGCGTCAGGAAAAACTGGCGGAGATTCAAGCTCAGACGTCTAATGGTTTGGATGCAGTGACCTTGCAAAAAGTTGAGCGTCAGCCTTGGTGGGTTGAAAATAGCGTCTCAATTTTTCCTGTGATTGCGTTCGTTTTAGTATTGCGTTCTTTTATCTACGAACCATTTCAAATCCCATCAGGCTCAATGATGCCGACTTTGTTGGTGGGTGACTTTATCTTGGTAGAAAAATACGCCTATGGCTTGAAAGATCCGGTATGGCGCACGCAGTTAGTTGAAACAGGTAAACCTGAGCGTGGTGATATCGTGGTATTCAAATACCCGCCACAACCAAGTGTGGATTACATTAAGCGTGTTGTTGGTTTGCCTGGTGATATCGTGCGTTATTCAAGTGATAAGCAGCTTTGCGTGCAAAGCCAAGGTGAATCGGCGTGTAAACCAGTTAAACTGAGCAATGTTGAAGAAAGTCAGTTTAGCTCGAACGGTATTCCAATGATCCAACTGGATGAAAAATTGGGTAACGTGGAGCACAATATTTTGGTTAACCCTCTTGTTCGTAACCGTGTGGAGCAATACTTCCCACGTAGCGGCACGACAGAGTGGGTTGTACCACAAGGTCAGTACTTTGTGATGGGTGATAACCGTGACAACAGTGCTGACAGCCGTTACTGGGGCTTCGTTCCTGAAGCAAACTTAGTCGGCAAAGCTGTCGCCATTTGGATCAGCTTCGAGTTTGATCGTGGCGCAGATAGCGTTCTACCTTCATGGATTCCAACTGGTGTGCGTTTTAACCGCATCGGTGGTATTCACTAACCATTTTATATCGAGAGAGTATGAATTCTCCAATTGATAAACTAGAGAGAAAGCTCGGCTACCAGTTTCAAGATGCCGGGCTTATCAACTTGGCGCTGACTCACCGCAGCGCCAACAGTAAGCATAATGAACGTCTTGAGTTTCTGGGCGATTCAATTTTAAGTTTTGTCATCGCTGATGATCTGTACCATCGTTTCCCGAAAGTGAACGAGGGTGACATGAGCCGTATGCGTGCTACTTTGGTTCGTGGACATACATTGGCGGAACTGGGTCGTGAATTCGATCTAGGAGATTATTTAAAATTAGGTCCAGGTGAATTGAAGAGTGGCGGTTTCCGCCGAGACTCTATTTTAGCCGATGCGGTTGAAGCCATTATTGGCGCAATTTACCTAGACAGCGATCTTGAAGTCGTGCGAGGCATTGTACTGAGTTGGTACAACTCACGCCTTGAAGCCATTAAACCTGGCGTCTCACAAAAAGATCCGAAAACTCGCCTACAAGAGTTCCTACAAGGCAGAAGAAAACCGCTGCCTGTGTACACAGTGACTAATATTAAAGGTGAAGCGCACAACCAAGAGTTTACGGTTGAGTGTGAAGTAGCAGGTGTGGACAAGCCTGTAATCGGGAAAGGCACCAGCCGCCGCAAGGCAGAACAAGCGGCCGCTGAAACAGCACTTGAGCAATTAACAAATGGCTGATAACGAATTCGATATCGATGCGTTTTTCGCATCACAAGGTGAGCCAAGCTCGCCAGAAAACCAGCACTGTGGCTTCATTGCTATTGTTGGTCGCCCAAATGTAGGTAAGTCGACACTTCTGAACAAAATCTTGGGTCAGAAGATTTCGATCACCTCACGTAAGCCGCAAACAACACGCCACCGCATTATGGGCGTGGACACGGATGGCGATTACCAAGCGATTTACGTCGACACGCCAGGACTTCACATTGAAGAAAAGCGTGCGATTAACCGCCTGATGAACCGTGCGGCTAACTCATCTCTAAGTGATGTAAACCTAGTGTTCTTCTTAGTCGATGGTACGCATTGGACCAAAGACGATGAGATGGTGCTAACTAAGCTTCAAAAATCGAACTTCCCAGTTGTGCTTTGTGTCAATAAAGTCGACAACGTGCAAGATCGTAACGAAGTGATGCTACACATGGCTGAGATGTCTAAAAAGATGGACTTCGTTGACGTTGTGCCAATCTCTGCGAAGCAAGGGAAGAACATTGATGTACTGCGTAAGCACGTGCGTAATCACTTACCTAAAGCAACGCATCACTTCCCAGAAGAATACGTGACTGATCGCTCTCAGCGCTTTATGGCATCTGAAATTGTGCGTGAAAAGTTAATGCGTTTCACAGGTGAAGAATTGCCATACTCGGTAACGGTTGAGATTGAACGTTTTGATTACAACCCAGAAACCGACGGTTTTCACATCAATGCCTTGATTCTTGTGGAGCGTAATGGCCAGAAGAAAATGGTGATTGGTAAAGGTGGCGAGAAGATCAAGACCATTGGTCGTGAAGCGCGTTTAGATATGGAAGAGTTGTTCGGTCGTAAGGTTTACCTAGAAACCTGGGTAAAAGTGAAATCTGGCTGGGCAGACGACGAACGAGCACTGCGCTCGTTGGGTTATATCGACGACTTATAATCTTGGCTGCGAAGATGCTTCGCTCCAACATCGATGAGAACTCAGTATCGATTAAAATAAGGAGCCGCTTGGCTCCTTATTTTTTATTTCACACTTTTTAGGCACAATGACTTAGATGAGTAATCTGTCTTCTGAAGGTTTACAGCGCTGCTTTGTATTACATCGCCGCCCTTACAGTGAATCGAGCTTAATCCTTGATGTATTCAGTGAGGAATATGGTCGAATGACTTTAATGGCCAAAGGCGCGCGCAGTAAGCGTTCGAACTTAAAAGGCGCATTGCAACCTTTTACTCCGCTGTTACTTAAATGGTCGGGGAAAGGTTCGATGAAGACTTTGCGTCAAGCCGAGCCGATAAGCCTAGGCTTACCGCTAACGGGCATTAATCTCTACTCTGCTATGTACGTCAATGAACTGATTGGTCGTATCTTGATGGCTGAAGTACCGATGCCAGCGCTATTTCATGATTATTTGCATGCGTTAACAGAGTTGGCACACAACGAGAACCCTGAGCCAGCACTGCGTCGTTTTGAGTTAGCATTGCTATCTGCGATGGGGTATGGCGTGGACTTTTTGCACTGTGCAGGTACTGGCGAGCCCGTCGACCCAGAGATGACGTATCGTTACCGGGAACAAAAAGGCTTCATAGCTTCGGTTAGGCGCGATAACCTTACGTTTTTAGGGAATGAGCTGATCGCTATCAGTGAGCGGCGGTTCGTCACTAAAGAGCAGCTAAAAGCGGCAAAACGCTTTACACGTATAGCCTTAAAGCCGTATCTTGGCGGCAAACCTTTAAAAAGTCGTGAATTTTTCATTCAGACCCCCAGAGCACGGAGTAACGGAAAATGAGCTCAATTTATTTAGGCGTCAATATCGACCATATTGCCACTCTACGTAATGCACGTGGTACAAAATACCCTGATCCTGTTCACGCTGCAGAAATTGCTGAGCGTGCAGGCGCGGACGGTATCACAATTCACTTACGTGAAGACCGTCGCCATATTTTGGACCGTGATGTACGTATTCTGCGTGAAACCATTCAAACGCGCATGAATCTAGAGATGGCTGTGACGGACGAAATGGTTGAGATTGCGCTGCAAACTAAACCAGAGTTTGTGTGCTTAGTGCCTGAAAAACGTGAAGAACTGACGACGGAAGGTGGCTTGGACGTTGTGGGGCAGCTTGAAAAAATTAAAGCTGCGACGAAAAAGCTGACAGATGCTGGCATTAAAGTTTCACTCTTTATTGATGCTGATCGTCAACAGATTGAAGCGGCGAAAAAGTGTGGTGCTCCGTTTATTGAGCTGCACACGGGTCATTATGCTGATGCGATGACAGAAGACGAACAGCAAGCAGAACTGAAGAAGATTGCCGCTGGTGCGAGTTATGCTCATGACCTAGGTATTATTGTTAATGCCGGGCATGGCCTGACTTATCACAATGTCGCGC
The DNA here is from genome assembly GCF_020515785.1 of Vibrio sp. E14. Lineage (NCBI taxonomy): Bacteria > Pseudomonadati > Pseudomonadota > Gammaproteobacteria > Vibrionales > Vibrionaceae > Vibrio > Vibrio sp. E14. Next base: position 862,421 of record NZ_JAHPJI010000002.1, on the reverse strand, counting down.
CAATTGCTGCATTACCAGAAATTTACGAACTCAACATTGGTCACTCAATCATTGGTCGCGCGGTATTTGATGGTTTGAATAAAGCGGTTGCGGACATGAAAGCACTGATGATTGAGGCACGCCAGTAATAGGGCTATCTAGATGGCGATTATAGGGTTAGGGACCGACATTGCAGAAATTGAGCGTATTGAAAAAGCGTTAGCTCGTAGTGGTGAGCCTTTTGCTCAGCGTATTCTTTCAGAAGAAGAAATGGCTAAATTTTCACAGCTTAAGCTGCAAGGCCGTTATCTTGCTAAGCGCTTTGCGGTCAAAGAAGCGGCCTCAAAAGCATTGGGGACAGGGATCGCGAAAGGGGTCACGTTTCACGATTTTTCCATCTCGAACGATGCGCTTGGAAAACCAGTGCTCGCATTGACGGGCACAGCAAAGCAAATAGCGGATGCGATGGGCGTTAACCACATTCACCTGTCCATTTCCGATGAGCGTCATTACGCTGTGGCGACGGTCATTTTTGAATCCTAGCTTGTAAGTCTTAAACAAAATACTAAAAAGCCAGAGCAGATGCTCTGGCTTTCTTGTCTCTCGAGCAGATTACTGTTCAAGGTATAATTTTGCAGTCGTTGTGACTTTAATCATTTCATCTTGCAGCTCGAACATTTCAGGCTCAACCTCCTCAAGACTGATCCCTGAGCGCAGTGCTTGCTCAAGCGTCGCACAGAGTGATTTCAGCCTAGGCACTCCGCAATATGAGCTACTGCCGTGCAGCTTATGGATGACATGAATTAGGTCATCACGGGAGATATCTTCTTGCTCCAGAGCTTGGTCAACGACTGCTTCTACTTCAGGGATAAACTCAACCAACATGCGCAGCATGTCTTTGGCTAGATCTTCTTTATTCGCGCTCTGTTTTAAGGCAGCTTGCCAATCAATAATCACATCCTGCTGAGGCGAAGAAACGGATTGTGGCGCGCTCCCTTCAGGCTCATCAACGTATGAAGGGGCGACTTTGCCAATGCTCTCTGTACAAGCATTTGGGTTCCAGTGAACCAAAACCTGTTGTAGCACATGCTCTTCAATAGGTTTGGTCAAGTAGTCATCCATTCCTGCCGAGAGCAAGCGATCTCTTTCACCCGCCATGGCATGCGCAGTTACCGCAATCACTGGCGTGTCTTTATTTAACTCCAACTCTTTAATGTGCTGACAAGCGGTCACACCATCCATTTGTGGCATTTGGATATCCATGAAGATTAAGTCGTACTTTTTCTCCGTCGCAAGGTTCACCGCTTGCTGGCCATTGCTACAGGCGGTGACGGTTTCTACTCGTTCGCGAAGCAGAGCGGAAATCAGCTTCAAGTTCGCTGGGTTATCATCCACCGCTAACACCGTCAGAGGTAAACGCTCCCCTTCGCTTGGCGTAATTGGAGCACTCAATGTTGGTGGTGATTCGACATGTTCGCTAATCAGGCTTTGTAGCAGTTTACGGCGAGACAACGGCTTCGTCAGGCATTGGACGTGATGCTCTGTCATAATTTGGTCGGCAAGTGCCAGTTCGGTACTCGGAGTCCCTAGGATCACACTCGGAGCCATGCGTTTCGCTTGTTCTATCCAAGGTGTAATGACGTCTGCATCATGCGTTTGATTCGCCGCTAAATTCAGTAATACATAGTCATATTGTTCTTCGTTTTTCGGTAGCGAAGAACGGTAGGTTACTAAGATACCTTCTTGACTTAGAATCTGTTGGGTTACGGATGCGGCTTGCATGTTTGGTTCAATCAACAGCAACTGTTTGCCTGTCAGAAGTTCCACTTCAATCAGTTCGCTCATCGGCATTTCGGTTGAGTGCAAGCGCACCGTAAACCAGAACGTCGAACCTTGGTGTAAGCGACTGGTTAAGCTGATCTCGCCACCCATCTGGCTTACCAATTTCTGCGTGATAACCAAACCTAACCCAGTGCCGCCGTAGCGACGTGAAATGCTGGCATCCGCTTGGCTGAACGCTTGGAATAATTGCGCTTGCTGACGTTCAGAAATACCAATACCAGTATCGCGCACCATGAATTGCAGTTCGACGGAGTCCCCAGATTGAGAGCGCATTTCAACACTAACATCAATGTTGCCTCGCTCGGTAAACTTGATTGAGTTACCGACCAAGTTCGTCAAAATTTGCTGGATACGTAGTGGGTCCCCAACTAAACCTGGTGGAATTTTAGGGTCCACTTTTAGGGTGATTTCTAACCCTTTCTCATGTGCACTCGTGGCTTGTAGGTTAATCACTTCTTCTAAACTTTCTCGGAAATCAAACGGAATGTTTTCCAGCGCCAGCTTACCCGCCTCAAGTTTCGAGAAGTCGAGAATGTCATTGATGATGTTCAGTAGATTGTTCGCCGACTTCTCAATCGTCTGTAGGTAATCAGTTTGGCTGTTAGAAAGCTGTGTTTTAAGCATTTGACGAGTAAAACCAATAACCCCATTGAGCGGAGTACGCAGTTCGTGCGACATGTTCGCCAAGAACTCAGATTTAACCCTGGCCGCTTCTTGCGCGCGTTTCTTCGCGATATCTAACTCAACGTTCTGAATCTCTAGTTGCTCAAGCGTCTCACGCAAGTCTGATGTGGCTTGGTCTATACTGTGCTGCATCTCCACGTGATATTCCGATAGCGATACCGCCATGGCGTTAATACCGTTTTTCAGTTGGTCTAACTCACCATGCATTTTACCTTCGATACGCACGTCTAGGTGACCACGGCGGATGCGGTCAACGACATTCTTCATGTGGGTGATAGGCTGGGTAACATCGTGCATCAGACGTGAAGCAAACACACTTGCCAAGCCAAGACCGAGTATAAGAACTAAAAAAGCAGAGAAAACTTCTTGATACTGTTGCAGCCTTAAAGAGGAGAGATCTAACTCAACGGCAATATAACCAATTGCTTTGGTTCCTTGGCTTTCGTTCGACAGCTCAGCTAAATAGTGACCCTCGGACAAAATAGGTACGCGCAATATCAGTGAGTTTTCGTAGATTTCCGAATTGCCCAGTTGCGGGATCGGTTTATCTTTGGGGAACATCAAGGCTTCGAAATTAGGGTGAAAGTTAGATGTCACGAAGAGCTCATGATGTTCATCAAACACCGCGATACTACGAACCAGTTTAGAGTTTTTGCGATGGGCGTAGCTTATCAAGCGACGTACCGCCTCTCGGCTTTCTGATAGTAGATGAGTTTCACTGGCAATTGCTAACGGCTCAATGATGCTGTTACCAGTGGTGATAACTTGTTTCTCAAGATCTTGGTAGCGGTTGAAAGAGAAAAAACCGCTCAGTAATAAACCAATGATGAGAGTGGGAGCGAGAGTCAGTGTAATTACACGTGCTCGTAAGCCATATCTGGTCATGTTATCTAATTACATCGGAGTCTGGATATGGGAAAATAACGCATTATTTCTCAAGCGCACGATAAGGCGTTGAGCAAAGAAGTGACGTCACCTAATAAACGGTAAGCATAATCAAGTCACTCGAATCACACAACGGCTGCAATCAAGAATAGTGAAGCCGAAGAGCAATTAGACATAAATCAGGCATAGAGCATGGCACGCATCTTTCAACCGAAAAAGAAAACCCAACTCAATACTCGTCATCAATCGGTGCAAGTGGAGCGTTTAGATCACCACGGCGCAGGTATTGCTTACCTAAAGAAAAAACCACTGTTTATTGATGGCGCATTGCCGGGAGAAGAAGTCGTCACGCAGTTAGTGGAAGAAAAAAGTAAATTTGCTCGCGGTAAACTGATTAAGATTCTTAAGCCGAGTGACACTCGCGTGGAGCCATTTTGTCCGCATTACCACGAGTGTGGTGGCTGTGACTTGCAACACCTAGATTATAACCAACAATTGACGCACAAACAGCAAACACTGCGTCAGCTGATGCGAAAGTTTTCAGGCAATGATATTGAGCTTGATGCGCCATTATTAGGGGGTTCACTGGCCTATCGTCGTCGTGCGCGAGTGAGCTTATTTGTCGATAAAAAAACACGTCAATTGCACTTTGGTTTCCGTAAAAAGCAGAGTAAGCAAATCGTGCAAGTGACCGACTGCCCAGTGCTGGCGCCGGAACTGAACGTTCTGCTTCCAGAGATTTATTCAGTACTAAAAGCGCTTAAAAAGCCGGAACAATTGGGCCATGTAGAGCTGGTACTTGGTGATAATGGGCCGTGTATTACGTTGCGTCACTTGAGTGCTCTGACAGCGAGTGAAACTCAATCTCTAACGGAGCTAGCAAAACGTCGTAATGCATCGCTGTACCTAATGCCAGCAACAGATCAGCTAAACCTTGTTGAAGGCGATATGCCTTTCTATCAAGAAGTTGGCGTGAAAATTCCTTTTGCGCCAAATAATTTTATTCAAGTGAACCAAGCCGTAAACAAAAAAATGGTCAAGCAAGCGGTTGAGTGGTTAGACCCGCAAAAGAGTGACCGAGTGTTAGATTTGTTCTGCGGCGTAGGCAACTTCAGTTTACCGATTGCGAAGTTAGCTAAGCACGTAGTTGGGGTCGAGGGTGTTGCAGAGATGGTCGAAAAAGCTACAAATAATGCATCCTTGAACCAAATCAATAATGCGCAATTTTATCACGCTAACCTTGAGCAAGATTTTGAAGGGCAGGTCTGGGCGGCAGAACAGTTTGATAAAGTGCTGTTAGACCCAGCACGCGCGGGGGCAAGTGGGATCATCGATCAAGTTTCTGAGCTTGGCGCACAGCGTGTAGTTTATGTTTCTTGTAATCCTGCTACCCTTGCTAGGGACAGCCAAAGCTTGATGGAGCAAGGCTATAAATTAACTAAATTAGGTATGCTGGACATGTTCCCTCATACCAGTCATCTAGAATCGATGGCATTGTTTGAAAAGTCCTAACTTTAGGACTTTGGCCCCTTATTTGTGGTGGGTGGTCATAAAGCCAGCGTTTACGCGCAGGTAAAAGAACTAACCTGGACGGTGTTAGTCAAACCACACGAATATAATAATTAGGATGATGAGATGGTTGCGGTAAGAAGCGCGCATTTAAACCAAGATGAACAGTTTGAACTCGAAAACTGGGTGGCTAGCCTAGGACAAGAGAAAAACACAGCCTCACGCTTAATCGAAGTATATCGAGATTGCCAGACGGTATTAGCCGATAACGAGCAAGCGGAACTGTTGTTGTGGCGTGGACGAGAAATGATCGAAATTTTGATCACCTTGTCTATGGATCAAGCCACCTTAGTGGCTGCTCAACTGTTTCCTTTGGTTTCAAGTGGTGCTTTTAACAGAGAAATTCTGGAAGAGAAATACAGCAAAGAAATCATAAAATTAATCGACGGCGTTGAAGAAATGGCTGCTATTGGCCAACTCAACGTCAACATGGAAGGCAGTGCAGCGTCATCTCAGGTAGATAACGTACGCCGCATGCTGCTTGCCATGGTGGATGACTTCCGCTGCGTAGTTATCAAGCTCGCGGAACGAATTTGTAACCTTATTGAAGTTAAAAAAGCGCCTGATGAAGTTCGACGTGCGGCGGCAAAAGAGTGTGCCAACATCTATGCGCCGCTAGCAAACCGATTAGGCATCGGTCAGCTGAAATGGGAAATTGAAGATTACGCTTTCCGCTACCAACAGCCGGAAACTTACAAACAAATTGCCAAGCAGCTTTCTGAGCGACGCATCGTTCGTGAACAGTACATCAAAGACTTTGTTGAAGACCTCACGCACGAAATGGAAGTGTCAGGTATTAACGCCGAAGTGAGTGGTCGACCTAAGCACATCTACAGCATTTGGCGAAAAATGCAGAAGAAGAGTTTGGCATTCGATGAGCTGTTTGATGTTCGAGCAGTACGTATCATCGCAGACAAACTGCAAGACTGTTACGCGGCTTTGGGTGTAGTTCACACCAAATACAAGCACCTACCGAGCGAGTTTGATGACTACGTTGCTAACCCTAAACCAAACGGTTATCAATCGATCCACACCGTAATTCTAGGGCCAGAAGGCAAAACCATCGAGATCCAGATTCGTACCAAGCAAATGCATGAAGAGTCGGAGCTGGGTGTTGCCGCGCACTGGAAATATAAAGAAGGGGCAAGCAGCCGAAGCGGTTATGATGAGAAGATCACGTGGCTGCGTAAGCTACTGGATTGGCAAGAAGAAATGTCAGATTCTGGCGAAATGCTTGATGAGCTACGTAGCCAAGTCTTTGATGACCGCGTCTATGCGTTTACGCCTCGTGGCGATGTTGTCGATTTACCTATGGGGGCAACGCCGCTAGATTTTGCCTACCATATTCACTCCGAAGTGGGACACCGTTGTATTGGCGCCAAAGTCGGAGGCCGCATAGTACCGTTTACTCATAAACTACATATGGGTGATCAGGTTGAGATTATCACTCAGAAAGAGCCTAACCCATCGCGAGACTGGTTAAACCCATCATTAGGCTTCGTTCATTCTGGCCGCGCGCGTGCCAAAATTAACGCCTGGTTCCGAAAGCAAAGCCGTGAGAAGAACCTCGAAGCGGGTCGTGAAATTCTTGAACATGAGTTAGCAAAAATTGGCGCAACGTTAAAAGATGCTGAGCATTACGCTCTCAAACGGTTTAACGTCAAAACACCAGATGAACTTTACGTTGGTGTTGGTAGCGGTGATTTGCGTATCAACCAAATCATTAACCATATTAATGCGCTCGTTAACAAGCCAACGGCAGAAGAAGAAGACCAGCAAGCACTGGAAAAACTGCAAGAAGCAGAGCACAAATCACCAGCGCAAAGCCGACCGAAAAAAGACGCCGTCGTTGTAGAAGGCGTTGATAACCTAATGACGCACCTAGCGCGTTGCTGTCAGCCGATTCCAGGTGATGATATCTGTGGTTACATCACGCAAGGTCGCGGGATTTCAGTACACCGTAGTGACTGTGAACAGCTAGAAGAACTGCGCCATCACGCGCCAGAGCGTATCATCGATACTGTCTGGGGCAGCGGCTTCGTCGGGTCATACATCCTCACCGTCCGTGTTGAAGCGATGGAGCGAGGTGGTCTACTCAAAGACATTACGACACTGTTCGCCAACGAAAAGATCAAAGTGACCAGTATGAAGAACCGAGTCGATTACAGACGTCAACTTGCCATCATGGATTTTGATCTAGAAGTCACCAATATTGAGGTGCTTTCTCGTGTTTCGAAACGGGTAGAACAAATAAAGGATGTCATGACGGTGAAACGCCTCGGCTAACTTTCACGTCGTACTTGTCACTTTTACTGCGTTAACTGCGTTTTCTTGCTCCATCACATAGGCGAGCTATGCTCAGTAGTCGCGAAAACTTGTTGCCTTGTCAAAGTAACAATTACTTAGTGAAAGCTGCTGAGAAAATATAATGTAGAAGGTGAGTGGTTTTGGCTGCTCACCTTTTTCTTTAGTAGAAAGGTTTAAAGGAACAAAAAATGAGTCATCCAATTGAACAATTAGAACAAATCATGGCGAAGTTGCGTGACCCAGAAAGCGGTTGCCCTTGGGACTTAAAACAAACCTTTGACACCATCGTTCCGCACACCATCGAAGAAACCTACGAAGTGGTGGATGCGATTCAGAATCGTGATTGGCTAAATCTGAAAGAAGAGCTAGGGGATTTGTTGTTTCAGGTGATTTTTTACAGTCAGCTAGCGAAAGAGCAAGAGCTGTTCGACTTTTCGGATGTCGTCGAAACCGTGAATGAAAAACTGACTCGCCGTCATCCTCATGTTTTTTCAGATGTTGAGTTTGAATCGGACGAGGAAATCAACGCCAACTGGGAAGCGGAAAAAGCAAAAGAAAAAGCGCAGGTAGGCAAAGCGGAAGAAAGTATCCTAGACTCAATACCAAACTCTTTGCCGGCACTTTCTCGTGCTACAAAGATACAGAAAAAATGTGCGAAATATGGATTTGACTGGGACTCTCTTGGCCCGGTCGTCGATAAGGTGCGAGAAGAAATTGATGAAGTCATGGAAGAAGCACTACAAGTTCAGCCTGATGAAGAAAAAGTGGAGTTGGAACTCGGCGATTTGCTATTTGCGACCGTCAATTTGGCACGCCATCTTGATAAAAATCCAGAAGTCGCACTAGGTAAAGCAAACTTAAAGTTTGCGAGACGTTTTAAGCAAGTTGAAGGAAAGGTCCAGCTGTCAGGCAAAGCGCTTACAGATTGTTCTTTATCAGAGCTCGACGATTTCTGGGATGAAGTAAAGCGAGAAGAGTCTAGATAGGGGGAAATAAGCGGAATATACAATATGAGGCCAGTTTACCTCTTAACACGAAAACGGACTTTGGTTTGTCTTTGCTCACTTTGATTTGAAGCAAAAAATAAAAAATTACGGTGTGATAGATTTCACGTTGTGGCGGTAAGGAGCTTCTGGTATATTTATCTCCCGTCCAGAAGCACTCCATTTCCCTCATTCAACCAATTTCAGGTTAAACATGACGACAAATTACATTTTTGTTACTGGCGGGGTTGTATCCTCTCTAGGTAAAGGTATTGCAGCAGCATCTCTTGCGGCTATTCTAGAAGCTCGTGGTCTTAAAGTGACTATGATGAAGCTTGACCCTTACATCAACGTTGACCCGGGCACAATGAGCCCTACTCAGCACGGTGAAGTGTTCGTTACAGAAGATGGCGCAGAGACTGACCTTGACCTTGGTCACTACGAGCGTTTCATCCGTACCAAGATGACCAAGCGTAACAACTTTACTGCAGGTCGTGTTTATGCCGACGTACTTCGTAAAGAACGTCGTGGTGACTACCTAGGCGCAACTATTCAAGTTATCCCTCACATCACTAACGCGATCAAAGACCGTGTAATTGCTGGCTCTGAAGGCCATGATGTGGCTATCGTTGAAGTTGGCGGTACCGTTGGTGATATCGAATCACTACCATTTATGGAAGCGATTCGTCAGCTAGCCGTTGAACTAGGCCGTGAGCGCGCAATGTTCATGCACCTAACACTTGTTCCTTACCTAGCGGCAGCGGGCGAAGTGAAAACTAAGCCGACTCAACACTCTGTAAAAGAACTTCTATCTATCGGTATTCAGCCAGATATCCTAGTTTGCCGTAGCGACCGCGTTATTCCAGCGAATGAACGTAAGAAAATCGCACTATTCTGTAATGTTCCAGAAAAAGCAGTAATTTCAATGAAGGACGTAGATTCTATCTACAAGATTCCTCAATTGATCAAGTCTCAAGGTCTAGATGATCTTGTGTGTGCTCGCTTTGGCATCACAGCTCCTGAAGCTGATCTTTCTGAGTGGGAACAGGTTATTTACGAAGAAGCAAATCCTACTGGTGAAGTAACCATCGGTATGGTTGGTAAATACACTGAATTGCCAGATGCATACAAGTCTGTGAACGAAGCGCTTAAACACGCTGGCTTGAAAAACCGTCTAAGTGTCACAATTAAGTATGTAGACTCACAAGATATCGAAACAAAAGGCGTTGAGCTGCTAGAAGGCTTAGACGCGATCCTAGTTCCAGGTGGCTTCGGCGATCGTGGTATTGAAGGCAAGATCCGTGCGGCTCAATATGCACGTGAAAACAATGTGCCTTACCTAGGTATTTGTTTGGGTATGCAAGTTGCACTAATTGAATACGCGCGTAACGTTGCGGGTATGGAAGGTGCACATTCAACAGAATTTAACAAAGAGACTAAGTACCCTGTGGTAGGTTTGATCACAGAGTGGGTAGACGAGTCAGGTAACGTAGAAGAGCGTACTGAAAAGTCTGACCTAGGTGGTACGATGCGTCTTGGTTCACAGCTATGTCACCTAGAGAAAGGGACGAAAGCTCGTGAACTTTACGGTAGCGCGACGATCCATGAACGTCACCGTCACCGTTACGAAGTGAATAATGTGCTTCGTCCGCAAATCGAAAAAGCAGGTCTGAAAGTTTCTGGCCTATCAGCGGACAAGAAGCTAGTGGAAATGATTGAGAACCCAGCTCACCCATGGTTTGTAGCGGCTCAGTTCCACCCAGAATTCACATCGACTCCTCGCGATGGCCACCCATTGTTTGCAGGTTTCGTTAAAGCTGCGGGCCAAAACGCACGCGGCGAATTCGAGAAGTAAAAGGATACGGGCGGCGGCGAAGGTTGTGCTGCTGCCCTTTAAAATTGACATTTATATTTGAAACGAGAGGAAACATTAATGTCTAAGATCGTTAAAGTTCTAGGTCGTGAAATCATCGACTCACGTGGTAACCCAACTGTAGAAGCTGAAGTACACCTAGAAGGCGGTTTCGTAGGTATGGCGGCAGCTCCATCTGGCGCATCTACTGGTTCTCGCGAAGCTCTTGAGCTACGTGACGGTGACAAAGCACGTTTCCTAGGTAAAGGTGTTCTTAAAGCAGTTGAAGCTGTAAACGGCCCAATCGCTGAAGCTCTAGTTGGCAAAGACGCTAAAGACCAAGCTGCAATCGACGCAGTAATGATCGAACTAGACGGCACTGAAAACAAATCTAAATTCGGTGCTAACGCTATCCTAGCTGTTTCTCTAGCAAACGCTAAAGCTGCTGCTGCAGCTAAAGGCATGCCTCTATACGAGCACATCGCTGAACTAAACGGTACAGCTGGTCAGTTCTCTATGCCTCTACCAATGATGAACATCATCAACGGTGGTGAGCACGCAGACAACAACGTTGACATCCAAGAGTTCATGATCCAACCAGTTGGTGCTAAGACTCTTAAAGAAGGTCTACGTATCGGTGCAGAAGTCTTCCACAACCTAGCTAAAGTTCTTAAGTCTAAAGGCTACAGCACTGCAGTTGGTGACGAAGGTGGTTTCGCTCCTAACCTTAAATCTAACGCTGAAGCTCTAGAAGTTATCGCAGAAGCTGTTGCAGCTGCTGGTTACGAACTAGGTAAAGACGTTACTCTAGCTATGGACTGTGCAGCATCTGAGTTCTTCGACAAAGAAGCTGGCATCTACAACATGAAAGGCGAAGGTAAAACTTTCACTTCTGAAGAGTTCAACCACTACCTAGCTGAGCTAGCTAACCAATTCCCAATCGTTTCTATCGAAGACGGTCTAGACGAGTCTGACTGGGATGGCTTCAAGCACCAAACTGAACTACTAGGTGACAAACTTCAACTAGTAGGTGACGACCTATTCGTTACTAACACTAAGATCCTTGCTGAAGGTATCGAGAAAGGCGTAGCTAACTCTATCCTTATCAAGTTCAACCAAATCGGTTCTCTAACTGAGACTCTAGCTGCAATCAAGATGGCTAAAGACGCAGGTTACACAGCTGTAATCTCTCACCGTTCTGGCGAAACTGAAGATGCAACTATTGCTGATCTAGCGGTAGGTACTGCTGCAGGTCAAATCAAAACTGGTTCTATGAGCCGTTCTGACCGTGTTGCTAAGTACAACCAACTAATCCGTATCGAGGAAGCTCTAGGTGAGCGCGCTCCTTTCAACGGTCTTAAAGAAGTTAAAGGTCAAGCTTAATTCTTAGTTGAATAAGTTTAGCTAAATAGCTTTCTAGAAACGCTCCACTTCGGTGGGGCGTTTTTTATTTAAGAGCGATGAGCCGTTCTGGCCGTGTTGCTGCCATACCTAAAGAAAGCAACCCATTTATCTGCATCGAGGAAGCTCTAGGTGAGCACGCTCCTCCATGTTTCAAAGAAGCGGTCTTAAAGAAGCTCAAGCTTAGTTCTTCATTGGATTAACCGCTTAGGTTGAAGCTTTGAAAATACCCTGATTTTGCGGGGGTGTTTTTGTATCTATAGGCTTGTATTTCTTGGTCTTACTTTGGTGAGTGCTAAGAATAGCTTCATATGTCTTTGTTTCATTTTGCTGCTTATTTCTTGTAAGGAGCGTGTGAGTCTCCCTTTCTCCCCTAGAGGCAACCTCGCATTTATGCTATATATGTCACCTTATCTAATTCCTTCCGGTACAGAATGTTAGCAGCGATATGCGAATCTTTGTTATAGCCCTTACGCTACTGTTTGGCTTGCTTCAATACACTCTATGGTTTGGTAAAAACGGAGTGTCTGACTACTACACAGTAAAAGATGAAATTGAAGTTCAGCAACAAGTGAACAGCAAGCTACAAGCTCGCAATAATGAAATGTTTGCTGAGATTGATGACTTAAGGCAAGGTCTTGATGCGATTGAAGAACGTGCGCGTCATGAGCTTGGTTTAGTTAAAGATGGCGAGACTTTCTACCGCATTATAGGTGAGGAAAATCATTAAAATGTTGGATGTGAACTCATCGCATGTCGCAATTGTTCCTGCTGCCGGTGTCGGTAGTCGAATGAAGGCTGACCGCCCTAAGCAATATTTATTGATCGACGGAAAATCGGTGCTGGAACACACTGTAGAAAAGTTGCTGTCGCACCCACGAATTTCGAAAGTGGTTGTCGCCATTACCGGAGGTGACCCTTATTTCCCTGAGTTAACCATCGCGAACCATCCCGATGTAATTCAAGTCGCGGGTGGCAAAGAGCGCGCTGATTCCGTACTTTCAGGGCTAAACTATGTCAATGAACATCTGGAAAGCGAGTGGGTATTGGTCCACGACGCTGCAAGGCCATGTGTATTAACATCCGACATTGACCGTTTGATTGATGTTTGCTGCGCTCACCCAACGGGTGGCATCCTCGCATCTCCAGTGAGAGACACAATGAAGCGAGCAAATGCAGCACAAGATATCGGTCATACGATAGAGAGAGAAGCATTGTGGCATGCATTAACTCCACAAATGTTTAAAACTCAACAACTGACTCGAGCACTGGCTGACGCATTAGAACAAGGCGTAGCCATCACGGATGAAGCATCGGCTTTAGAGTGGTTGGGCGAAACGCCTGCTTTAGTCCAGGGTAATGCGAATAACATAAAAATTACTCAGCCAGAAGATCTCGCGTTAGCCGAGTTTTATCTGAGCCGTGAGCGCGGCTAAAAAAGAAAGGATAAAAAATGATTCGAATTGGTCACGGTTTTGACGTGCATAAATTTGGTGGTGAAGGCCCGGTCATTATCGGTGGTGTTGTTATCCCTTACGAGCAGGGCTTAGTAGCCCACTCAGATGGTGATGTTGCTCTTCATGCTTTGACTGATGCGCTACTCGGGGCGATTGCTGCGGGTGATATTGGTCGTCACTTCCCGGATACCGACAATAAATGGAAAGGGGCAAATAGCCGCGAATTGTTGAAGGACGTTTATCGTCGTGTCAAAGAGCAAGGCTACCGCCTTGGTAATGCCGATGTCACCATCATGGCACAAGCACCTAAGATGGCACCTCATATTGACGCGATGTGTGCGGCGATTGCGGAAGACCTAGAAACCGATATTAGTAACATTAACGTAAAAGCGACGACGACAGAGCGTCTCGGTTTTACTGGACGCAAAGAAGGCATTGCAACGGAAGCCGTGGTGCTTCTGTTCAAGCAATAATTAACCAACTTGCTCCTTAATGCTGTGTAAACAGCGGAAAAACATCATGTCAGATATTTTATCTTCATTGGCTTATCTAACGGGTAAGCCTGTTGCATCGGCAAAAATCAAAGCGCAACCAGAACATTTTCAGGTTCGTGAGGATTTAGGTTTTGCCTTTACGGGCGAAGGCGAGCACCTAATGGTGCGTATTCGAAAAACTGGAGAAAATACCAGTTTTGTTGCGAATGAGTTGGCGAAAGCTTGTGGCGTAAAGTCGAAAGACGTTAGCTGGGCAGGCCTTAAAGACCGCCATGCGGTGACGGAACAGTGGCTGAGTGTCCATTTACCGAAAGGGGAAACGCCGGACTTCTCGGCATTCCTAGCTCAATATCCGAGTATTGAGATCTTAGCGACTGATCGACACAACAAAAAACTGCGTCCTGGAGACTTAATAGGGAACGAGTTTGTTGTCACTTTGTCTGAAGTGACTGACGTTGAAGATGTAGAGCAACGCCTTGAAAAAGTGAAACAAGTTGGTGTGCCAAACTACTTTGGTAGTCAGCGTTTTGGCAATGATGGCAACAACCTTGAAGAAGCACGTCGATGGGGACGCGAAAACGTTCGTACCCGTAATCAAAATAAGCGCAGCATGTATTTATCAGCGGCGCGTTCGTGGATCTTCAACCGTATCGTTTCTGCTCGTCTAGAAAATGGTGTGTTTGATAAATTCATCGATGGTGATATTGCACAGACAAGTTCTGGCACTCAGTTGGTTGATGCAAGCAATATCGCAGATCTACAAGCACAATTTGCTGCAGGCGAAGTGGCAATTACCGCGGCTCTAGCAGGTGATAATGCGCTTCCAACTCAAGCGGATGCGCTTACTTTAGAACAACCGTTCTTAGATGAAGAGCCTGATCTCATGGCGCTGATTCGTGGTAATCGCATGCGCCACGACCGTCGCGATATTGCGCTGAAGCCAAAAGATTTAGCTTGGACGGTTAAAGGTAACAACATTACGCTGACTTTCTCACTGGATGCGGGATCTTTTGCAACCTCTATCGTTCGTGAGTTAGTTAATGAGGTTGAAGTAGAAAGAGAATACTAATGGAACAGGATTCACTAAACGCGAAGCCCCTAAGAGTCTTAATCAGCAACGACGATGGCGTACATGCGCAAGGGATTCATGCACTTGCTGATGAGTTGCGAGATATCGCTGAAGTGACCATTGTTGCACCCGATCGAAACCGTTCAGGTGCTTCGAACTCACTGACACTAGAGCAACCATTACGCGTAACTGAAATTGCCCCAAATATCTATTCAGTGCAAGGAACGCCTACAGATTGTGTACATTTCGCGCTGAATGAGTTGATGAAAGATGATTTGCCCGATCTTGTTTTATCAGGCATCAACCACGGTGCAAATTTGGGTGATGATGTTCTTTACTCAGGAACGGTAGCTGCAGCAATGGAAGGGCATTTCCTTGGTGTTCAGTCGGTTGCTTTTTCGCTGGTGGGTAAGCGTCATTTCGAATCTGCCGCAAAAATTGCACGTCAAATTGTGCAACAGCATTTAGCGTCTCCGATTCCAACGAATCGGTTATTGAACGTAAACGTGCCTGACTTACCAGCAGAAAACCTGGATGAAATCGAAGTCACGCGTTTAGGTGCGCGTCATCACGCAGAGAATATGATTAAGCAGAAAGATCCGAGAGGTCATGATATTTATTGGTTAGGGCCTCCAGGAAAAGAGCAAGATGCGGGTGAGGGCACCGACTTTTATGCGATTGAACATGGTCGAGTTTCAATGACGCCTCTGCAAGTTGATCTCACTGCTCATGAATCGCTGCGTGCAATGGATAGTTGGTTAAAGGAAGAGAAGTAATGAGTAACCCACATGCTGACAGGTTGATAGCGTTTCTTATCTCCAGTGGCATCAAAGACCAAAGAGTTCTGGATGCTATCCAACGCTTACCACGAGAAAGCTTTGTCTCTCAAGCGATGATGCACCAAGCCTACGATAACAATGCGTTACCGATTGGTCAGGGACAAACTATTTCTCAACCTTATATTGTTGCTCGTATGACCGAGTTACTCGAACTAGAGCCGACGAGTCACGTACTGGAAATCGGAACGGGTTCCGGTTATCAAACCGCAGTACTGGCGCAAATTGTTGACCATGTATACTCCGTTGAGCGAATTAAATCGTTGCAATGGGAAGCAAAACGCCGTCTGAAACAATTGGATATCTACAATGTTTCAACCAAGCATGCTGATGGGTGGCAAGGCTGGGAAGCTCGTGGTCCTTTCGATGCCATCATTGTTACTGCAGCTGCAGAAGTGATCCCCCAAGCACTTCTCGCACAATTAAAAGATGGCGGTAAGATGGTGATTCCTGTTGGAGATAAGGAGCAACAGTTACTAAAAATTGAACGTAAGGGAGATGAATATCTCTCTACTGTTGTGGAAATGGTTCGATTTGTACCTCTGGTTGCGGGTGATTTAGCTTAAGGGTTAGGGATAGGTGAGTAAGTTATTACGTCATATTGGTATTAGCTTTGTGTTTGCTGCAGGACTAGTTGGTTGTGCAGCGCATTCTCCTGCACCTGTCTCTAGCTTAAAGAAAGACTATTCAAGCCTTGAAAGAGGAAGTTACAGAGGGAGTTATTATGAGGTAAAAAAAGGCGATACACTTTACTTCATAGCTTATGTCACAGATAAAGATGTAAATGATCTTGTCCGTTACAATGAGTTAACTCAGCCTTACACCATCTACCCTGGACAGAGGCTAAAACTTTGGGCTCCGAAATATGTCGCCCCTAAATATGGCCAAAAAGTTGAACCCGTTGTGGTTCCTGTTGTTACGACGCCACCAGCCCCAGTGACGAAAACATCAACAGCCTCTAAACCGAAAAATTCAAGTAAAAACTCTAGTCAAAAACCTACAGAGACTAAGCCTAAAGTCGTACAAAAACAGCCTCCAAAGAAGGTTGAACAATCGAAAACAAAGGAGTATGTTGGTTCAAAAGATAACCAAAAAGTGAAGCAAAAAGCGCCAGTTACCACGGCGAAGAGTGATAAAGTTTCTAAGTGGTTGTGGCCAACAAAAGGGAGAGTAATCAAGAACTTTTCGGCGGGAGAACAGGGAAATAAAGGTATCGACATCGCAGGACAGCGTGGTCAACCTATCGTTTCAACCGCAGCCGGCACCGTTGTTTATTCAGGCAATGCGCTACGAGGTTATGGCAACTTAATTATAGTAAAGCATAACGACAATTATTTAAGCGCCTATGCACATAATGACAAACTGCTGGTATCAGAAGGACAAAGTGTAAAAAGCGGACAGAAAATCGCCACCATGGGTAGTTCAGGTGCAAAATCAGTCAAGCTACACTTTGAAATTCGCTATCAAGGTAAATCGGTGAATCCAAAACGCTATTTGCCTTAAAACTTTGAAAAACAACTTGCGACATCATTTAGCGACATATTGAGTTGTCATGTCTTGCTAACTCGCCAGGGGGAGGCGTTATGAGTATCAGCAACACAGTAACCAAAGTTGAAGAGTTTGCATTTGACAATGCGTCAGTGAAGACCATTGATAACGAACTCGAAAAATCATCATCCACAGAAAGCAAAACGGCTGCGCGTGAAGAATTTAACGCGAGCAGTAAAAGCTTAGACGCAACTCAGTTGTATCTAGGTGAAATTGGCTTCTCACCTCTACTTACTGCCGAAGAAGAAGTGCTTTATGCTCGACGAGCTCTGCGTGGCGACGAAGCGGCACGTAAACGTATGATCGAAAGTAACCTACGTTTGGTGGTCAAGATCTCTCGTCGATATAGTAATCGCGGCCTAGCACTACTCGATCTGATTGAAGAAGGTAACCTTGGTTTGATCCGTGCGGTCGAGAAGTTCGATCCAGAGCGTGGTTTCCGCTTCTCTACTTATGCGACCTGGTGGATCCGACAAACGATCGAACGTGCGTTGATGAACCAAACTCGTACGATCCGTCTACCTATTCATGTCGTGAAAGAGCTGAACATTTATCTGCGTACTGCGCGTGAACTTTCTCAGAAGCTCGATCACGAACCTACCGCAGAAGAAATTGCTGCTCAGTTAGATATTCCAGTCGAAGATGTAAGCAAAATGCTACGTCTCAATGAGCGTATCAGTTCTGTCGACACGCCAATCGGTGGTGACGGTGAAAAAGCGCTGTTGGATATTATTCCCGACGCAAACAACTCCGATCCAGAAGTCTCGACTCAAGATGACGATATCAAATCATCGCTGATTCATTGGTTAGAAGAGTTGAATCCAAAACAGAAAGAAGTACTTGCACGACGTTTTGGTCTTCTAGGCTATGAGCCTTCGACGCTTGAAGAAGTTGGTCGAGAGATTGGTTTGACACGTGAGCGTGTACGTCAAATCCAAGTAGAAGGTTTACGTCGTCTTCGTGAGGTTTTAATCAAGCAAGGTTTGAATATGGAAAACTTATTTAACGTCGAAGATGATTAAATAATCCGTACTTCAGTAGATATGCAAAAGGCTATGGTTATCCATAGCCTTTTTTCTTTTGTGCTCGCTTAAGTGAATCGATTTAAAGCATCTTCTTCAAACGATACAACTCTTCAAGTGCTTGGCGTGGAGTCAAATCATCAGGATCAATACCAGATAAGGCTTGTTCGATCTCGCTAGGTTCTGGAATTAGACTCAATTGGTTAGCCACATCTACTGCACTTGGACGTGGTGCGTCACTGTTTTGCCCTAGTTGCTCTAGCTGAGATAGTTTGTTACGCGCATTTTTGATGACCGTTTTTGGTACGCCGGCTAAGCCCGCAACAGCTAGGCCGTAAGACTTACTTGCCGCACCTTCTTGAACTGCGTGCATAAAGGCAATGCTGTCACCATGTTCTACGGCATCCAAGTGAACGTTCGCTAAGTTTGGCAGTTGGTTTGGCAACTCTGTCAACTCGAAGTAGTGAGTTGCAAATAGTGTCATCGCACCAATTTGTGTTGCGAGCCATTCCGCACTTGCCCAAGCTAAAGAGAGGCCATCGTAAGTACTGGTACCACGACCGATTTCATCCATTAGCACTAAACTGTTTTTAGTCGCATTATGCAGAATATTAGCGGTTTCCGTCATTTCTACCATGAAGGTTGAACGACCAGATGCAAGATCATCTGACGCGCCAATACGAGTAAATATACGATCTAAAGAACCAATTTGTGCAGATTCTGCAGGTACATAAGAGCCGATATGTGCCATCAATGCAATCAGCGCAGTTTGACGCATGTAGGTGGATTTACCACCCATGTTTGGACCGGTGATGATCAACATCTTACGAGCTGGGTTAAGCTCTATTGGGTTAGCAATGAACGGTTCTGTTGTTACTTGCTCTACGACTGGGTGACGACCCGCTTGAATGTGAATGCCAGCGTCTTTCACAAGCGTTGGTCGGCAGTAATCCAACGAATCTGCACGCTCTGCTAGGTTTTGTAGTACATCCAGTTGAGACAGAGCAGAAGCTAAATTCTGCAGCTTCTCCAGATTTGGCATCAATAGATCAAACAGTTCTTCCCACAGCTGTTTCTCAAGTGCTAACGCTTTAGATTTCGAATTAAGTACTTTGTCTTCGTGCTCTTTGAGCTCTGGGATGATATAGCGTTCGGCATTTTTGAGTGTTTGGCGACGTACATAGTGCGGTGGAACCAAGTGGCTCTGGCCACGGCTCACTTGAATAAAGAAGCCATGTACGTTGTTGTAGCCGACTTTAAGCGTATCGATGCCGTGTCGTTCACGCTCATCTCGCTCAAGCTGCTCAAGGTATTCTGTTGCACCGTCTGCTAATTTGCGCCATTCATCGAGCTCGGCATTATAGCCTTCAGCGATCACACCACCATCACGAATAACAACTGGCGGATTTTCTTTAATTGCACGCTCTAACAGATCACATACTTCGTCAATCGGAGCTGCGTATTGCGCCAGTTTTGCTAGATATGGATGGGTCAAAGAAGCGGTTACAGATTCTAGCTCTGGTAGCTGCTGCATGGCATTGCGAAGTCTAGCCATATCGCGAGGGCGAGCAGAGCGTAGTGCAAGGCGTGCTAAGATACGTTCAATATCACCAATTTGTTTTAACGTTGGTTGAAGATCGGCAAACAGCGCTTGTTCTTTAATCTCACCAATCGCATCAAGACGATTGTTTAACGTTTCAATGCAACGCATAGGCTGATGTAGCCAACGCTTCAGCATTCGGCTGCCCATCGGCGTCGCACAATGGTCGAGTACCGCAGCGAGTGTGTTATCGGTTCCACCTGCTAGATTTTGAGTAATTTCCAGGTTGCGTCGGGTAGCGGCATCAAGGATGACGGATTGGTCCTGATGATCAAACGTTAAAGAGCGAATATGAGGCAAAGCAGTGCGTTGCGTATCTTTCACATACTGGATCAAACAACCAGCAGCACATAACCCTGAGGACGCATGTTCTACGCCAAAACCAACCAGATCTTTAGTGCCAAACTGTTGATTGAGTTGTTGCTTAGCCGTATCAAGCTCAAATTCCCATACTGGGCGACGACGGTTACCGTTGCGGCTCGCCATTAAATGTACAGGTTCAAAATCTTCTGGGAATAGTAGCTCACGTGGTGCGGTACGCTGAAGCTCGGCTGTCATCGCTTCTTCGGTTTCTGGTTCTGTCAGTTGGAAGCGACCAGAAGTGACATCCAGCGTCGCATAACCGAACTTACCGTTGTGATGGTAAATGGCTGCGATTAAGTTATCGACACGCTCAGAAAGCAGTGCTTCATCCGTCACAGTACCTGGTGTCACGATACGCACAACTTTACGTTCTACCGGACCCTTGCTGGTGGCTGGATCGCCAATTTGTTCGCAGATTGCGACTGATTCACCAAGCTGAACAAGTTTTGCTAGATAGCCTTCTACTGCGTGAAATGGCACTCCCGCCATAGGAATAGGCTCTCCAGCTGACGAACCGCGCTTAGTTAGCGAAATATCAAGCAGTTGGGACGCTCGCTTTGCATCATCGTAAAAGAGTTCGTAGAAATCGCCCATGCGGTAGAACAGCAAAATCTCAGGGTTCTCAGCTTTTAGCTTGAGGTATTGCTGCATCATCGGAGTGTGTTTTTGTTCAGCTTTCACAGGTAAATTCTTTTGTTTATTTCCGTAGCGGCTTAGGATACGTGAATCCCTATCAAGTAAAAAGAGACAAAGGGCATTTTGGCTATGGAAAAAACAACAAAATTGAGCGCAGATTTAGGCGCATTATTGGCAAAGTATGGTCATGTTTTAACGACGGCAGAATCGTGCACGGGTGGCGGTGTTGCGACCGCTATTACTGATATTGCAGGCAGCTCAGGTTGGTTAGATAGAGCTTTTGTCACTTACAGCAACGAAGCCAAAATGGAAATGCTGGGTGTGAGAGTGGAAACCTTAGAGGAACATGGTGCCGTGAGTGAGCCTGTTGTGATTGAAATGGTGCAAGGTGCGCTTCAACACTCGAATGCCACTATTGGGGTTTCCATCAGTGGTGTTGCTGGACCGGGGGGAGGCAGTGATGAAAAGCCGGTTGGAACCGTCTGCTTTGCTTTTGCGGATAAGCACGACTGGCTCTTTGTTGAGACCATGCATTTTTCTGGTGACAGGGCGGAAGTTCGTCAACAAGCGGTGATGCATGCATTGACTCGATTGCATCAACATTTAATTTAGAATTTCTTACACCGTCTTAGCCCAGAATTGATAAGGGCTAGAGCAAATCCTTAGAAGCAGTGAACTAAATTTTTTCTATACAGGTATAGACACTGTATGAATCAACAGTATAATAACTTTCATTGCTGAGCAGGTTAGCTGCTTAAGAAAAATGAATTACTATTCGTCGCCCAAAGAAGATGAATAAATCGGAGAAAGTAATGGACGAGAACAAACAGAAAGCGCTCGCCGCTGCGCTAGGTCAAATTGAAAAGCAATTCGGTAAAGGCTCTATCATGCGCCTTGGTGATAACCGAGCAATGGACGTAGAAACCATCTCAACAGGCTCTCTTTCTCTTGATATCGCTTTGGGTGCAGGTGGTCTGCCAATGGGTCGTATCGTAGAAGTCTACGGTCCAGAATCTTCAGGTAAAACAACACTAACGCTTGAGCTTATCGCTGCTGCGCAACGTGAAGGTAAAACTTGTGCGTTTATCGATGCAGAGCACGCTTTGGATCCTGTCTACGCGAAGAAACTTGGTGTAGATATCGATGCGCTCTTGGTTTCTCAGCCAGACACTGGTGAGCAAGCACTAGAGATTTGTGATGCACTAGCTCGCTCTGGCGCTATCGACGTTATGGTTGTTGACTCAGTTGCGGCGCTAACACCAAAAGCAGAAATTGAAGGCGAAATGGGCGACAGCCACATGGGTCTACAAGCACGTATGCTTTCTCAAGCGATGCGTAAGCTAACAGGTAACCTAAAACAGTCTAACTGTATGTGTATCTTCATCAACCAAATCCGTATGAAGATTGGTGTGATGTTCGGTAACCCAGAAACGACCACGGGTGGTAACGCACTTAAATTCTACGCTTCTGTTCGTCTTGATATTCGTCGTACTGGCGCAATCAAAGAAGGTGACGAAGTCGTTGGTAACGAAACTCGCATCAAAGTAGTTAAGAACAAGATTGCTGCACCGTTTAAAGAAGCCAATACGCAAATCATGTACGGCCAAGGCTTTAACCGCGAAGGTGAGCTGGTAGATCTAGGCGTGAAGCACAAGCTGGTTGAAAAGGCTGGTGCTTGGTACAGCTACCAAGGCGATAAGATTGGTCAAGGTAAAGCGAACGCGTGCAACTACCTACGTGAGCATCCTGAAGTGGCTAAAACCATCGATACTAAATTGCGTGAAATGTTGTTAGCGCCAGCCCTTGCGGAAGCTCCTGAAGCAGGCGAGGCGCCTGAGCAAGCTGAAGAGTTTTAATCCCTTCACAGATTAAAAAGTGATAAAGCCCTGCAATGCGGGGCTTTGTTGTATCTATTGACATCAAAAATCGAATCATCACAAAGGCCATTGAGAGTCTGTACAGCAAAAATACCTTTAGGATCACCATGTACCAAAAGCGCCAGACACCAACATTATCGAGCAAAGAGGCGGCTATCCAACTGCTTAGCCGTCGCGATCATGGTCAGTATGAGCTGTACCAAAAACTGTCGATGAAAGGCTATGAAGCATCAGACATCGAAATCGCGATTAATTTTTGCTTAGACCATAACTATTTAGATGATTTACGTTATGCGAAGAGCCAAATTCGGCAGCATGTATACAAAGGACATGGAGAGCGTCGAATTCGCCAAGAATTAAACCAGAAACGTGTTGCGGAATTGGTGATTGAGCAAGCTATGGCTGAAGAACCGCAAGACTGGTTTGAACTTGCTAAGCAGGCGGCAGAAAAGAAATTCAAAGGTGTCAAAGCCAAGGACCAAAAAGAATACGCGAAACAAGTCCGTTTTCTACAATACCGAGGCTACAGTTTCGACCAAATTAGCTATGCGCTTGCCTTTGAAGACCAAGATTAGCGTTGATCCAATTGCGCTGATTTTTGTTTTGCTTCAAATTTTTTCTTCTGCTCCCTCTTTTCCTCAAGAAAACTAGTCTCAGCTGTTTGCATGATCTACAATACGGCAAAATTCTAACTCGACTATTTTCAGGAAGAGCTGCATGTACATGAGCACTGACGAGGTTCGTAACGCGTTCCTCAAGTTCTTTGAAAGCAAAGGACACCAAATCGTAGAAAGTTCATCGTTAGTTCCACATAACGACCCAACCCTGCTGTTCACAAACGCAGGTATGAACCAATTTAAAGATTGTTTCTTAGGCTTAGAAAAACGAGCCTATACTCGAGCGACTACGGCTCAACGTTGTGTACGTGCTGGTGGTAAACACAACGACCTGGAAAATGTTGGCTTTACCGCTCGTCACCACACATTCTTTGAAATGCTAGGCAACTTCAGCTTTGGTGACTATTTCAAAGAAGATGCGATTTCATTTGCTTGGGAATTCCTAACCGAAGTACTTAAACTGCCTGCGGATCGTCTATTGGTAACCGTTTACGAAACCGATGACGAAGCATTCGACATCTGGAACAAAAAAGTTGGCGTGCCTGCTGATCGTATCGTGCGCATTGGTGACAAAGAAGGTGGCAAGCCTTACGAGTCTGATAACTTCTGGCAAATGGGCGACACTGGTCCTTGTGGTCCATGTACTGAAATCTTCTACGATCACGGTGAACACATCTGGGGTGGTCGTCCTGGCACGCCTGAAGAAGATGGTGACCGTTTCATCGAGATCTGGAACAACGTATTCATGCAGTTCAACCGTCACGCAGACGGCACTATGGAACCGCTACCAAAACCATCGGTAGATACTGGTATGGGTATCGAGCGTATCTCTGCAATTATGCAAGGCGTTCACTCAAACTACGAAATCGATGTATTCCAAACTCTTATCAAAGCAGCGGCTGAAGTCATTGGTTATGAAGATCTATCGAACCAATCGCTACGCGTTATTGCTGACCACATCCGTTCATGTTCATTCTTGATTGTTGATGGTGTGATGCCTTCAAACGAAGGTCGTGGTTACGTACTACGTCGTATCATTCGTCGTGCCGTACGTCATGGTAACAAGCTAGGTGCACAAGGTGCATTCTTCTATAAGCTTGTTGGCGTATTAGCAGAAGTGATGGGTACAGCTGGCGAAGAGCTGAAGCGTCAACAAGCAGTGGTTGAAAAAGTGCTGCGTATCGAAGAAGAAAACTTCGGTCGTACACTTGAGCGCGGTATGGTAATTCTTAACGAAGCATTAGATAACCTAGATGGCAAAGTGCTAGACGGCGAAACGGTATTCAAGCTTTACGATACTTACGGCTTCCCAGCAGACCTCACTAACGACGTTGCACGTGAGCGTGAGTTCGCGATCGACGAAGAGGGTTTCGAAAAAGCGATGGAAGAGCAGCGTCAACGTGCGCGTGAAGCTGGTCAATTCGGTACAGATTATAACGCAGCAATCAAAGTTGATACGCAAACAGAGTTCTGTGGTTACACAGGTACTAAAGGTTCTAGCTCAGTCGCAGCGATGTTTGTTGAAGGCAACGAAGTAGATTCACTATCTGCAGGCGATAAAGCCATCATCGTGCTTGGTGAAACGCCATTCTACGCAGAGTCAGGCGGTCAGTGTGGTGACGCGGGTGAAATCCGTACTGAGTCTGGTGTATTCCGCGTTGAAGACACTCAAAAACTCGGTAACGCAATCGCACACCACGGTGTAATGGCAGAAGGCGTGCTAGCGAAAGGTGACGAAGTGGCAACCATCGTTGACGCAGAGCGTCGCGCAGCTATCTCTCTTAACCACTCAGCGACGCACTTGCTACACGCAGCACTACGCCAAGTTCTTGGTGAGCACGTAACGCAGAAAGGCTCATTGGTGAAGGCAGACAACCTACGTTTCGACTTCTCGCATCTAGAAGCCGTAACCGCAGCAGAGTTGAAAGAAGTTGAGCGCCTAGTTAACGCGCAAATCCGTCGTAACCACACGATTGAAACCAACGTGATGGATATTGAGTCTGCTAAGAAGAAAGGCGCAATGGCATTGTTTGGTGAGAAGTACGATGACGAAGTTCGCGTGCTATCTATGGGCGATTTCTCTACTGAGCTTTGTGGTGGTATTCACGCATCAAGCACGGGTGATATTGGTCTATTCAAAGTCACATCAGAAAGCGGTATTGCAGCCGGTATTCGTCGTATTGAAGCGGTAACAGGCGAGGCGGCATTAGACGCTATTGAAGCTCAAAACGCGAAGTACGAAGAGAAACTGGCAGAGTCTGCACAGAAAGCAAAAGCACTAGAAAAAGAAGTGCAGAAGCTAAAAGATAAGATGGCAGCCGCAGAAAGCGCTAACATCATGGGCAAAGCGGTTGAAGTAAATGGCACAAAAGTTCTAGTTGCGGCCCTTGAAGGTGCTGATAGCAAGAACCTACGTACCATGGTTGATGACATCAAGAATCAAATGGGTTCTGGTGTTGTACTGCTTGCAAACGTAACGGGTGACAAGGTTGGCTTGATTGCTGGTGTGACTAAAGATCTCACTGGTAAAGTAAAAGCAGGTGATCTGGTTAAAATGGTTGCAGAGCAAGTCGGTGGTAAGGGCGGTGGTCGTCCAGACATGGCTCAAGCCGGTGGTACTGATGTTTCAGCACTACCAGAGGCAATCAAAACAGTTCAGCCTTGGCTAGAAGAGCGTTTATAAGCTCTTAACTAATAAAATTACGCTCAATCAAGTTTTTTTGATTGAGCGTAATTTTTTTTAGCAACCAAGTGGTTTAATTGACCAAAAGTTAACCGAGTCATTTAAGCTGCTTGGTTTTTGTTGTAACTACTGCTTATATAATTTTTCTCAAAGGAAATATTTAAGATGTAAGCAGTTCTAAAGAGACTTCGGTCTTGGGAAGGTGAAGACTGGTGAAAAAGCCCCTTATCGTGCAAAAGTTTGGCGGAACCTCTGTGGGTTCAATTGAAAGAATCCACCAAGTCGCTGAACACATCATTAAGGCGAAAAATGATGGCAATCAAGTTGTTGTTGTCGTGTCTGCAATGTCAGGCGAAACAAACAGACTGATGGATCTCGCTAAACAGATAGATAGCGTACCTACAGCTCGAGAACTTGATGTTTTGCTCTCTGCTGGTGAGCAAGTGTCAATGGCACTGTTAGCCATGACTTTGAATAAAATGGGTCATGCTGCGCGCTCGCTTACCGGAGCACAGGCGAATATTGTGACGGATAATCAACACAATGACGCAACGATTAAACACATTGATACCACGACAATTATGGGATTGCTTGAGCAAGACCAAATCGTGATTGTTGCGGGCTTTCAAGGTGTGAATGAGAACGGGGATATCACCACATTAGGTCGAGGTGGCTCAGATACGAGTGCTGTGGCACTGGCGGGCGCATTGCGCGCTGACGAGTGTCAAATCTTTACCGACGTTGATGGTATTTATACTTGTGACCCACGTGTAGTGAAAAATGCGCGAAAATTGGCGGTTATCGATTTTCCTTCAATGGAAGCGATGGCAAGCCGAGGCGCAAAAGTATTACATTTACCTTCAGTGCAGTTTGCATGGAAGAATAATGTGCCACTACGCGTGCTTTCGACATTTGATGTTAATGAAGGCAGTTTGGTAAAGGGGGAGTCAGGCAATCAAGCCGTCTCTGGTATAGCCATTCAACGTGACCTTGCCATTATCGAAGTCGATAAAGAACATTTATCTAGTGCTACAAAACAATGTCAGATGTTGGGTATAGACATTTGGAATGTGATCGAGGAAGCAGAACGGGCAGGTATCATGATAAAACAAGATGCATGTGCCAAGTTCGATCTGGTGTTCAGCGACAAAATCCGTAATAGTGAAGTGGTAAGCCTGTTGACCGCAGTGGGGCTTGAGGCCAATGGAATGGTAGAGCACGCATGCGATTTGTTGGCAAAGCGAGATATTGAGATCAATTTCAGCGCAACGAATGCACTCACTATGATGCTAGTTTTAGCACCCGAATGTGTGGATACAGCAGCAAACATTCTGCATGATGCTTACATTACGTCTAGTGAAGCATTAAACATTCAACAAAAACATGCCTTTTTAGGCTGATTTTCGCTAACAAGGTAGTTTACGAAAATATAACTTTTGTTGGATAATAGCTTTGTAGCAAGAAAATTTAGAGATTACTCAAGGAGCAAAGAATGCTAATTTTGACTCGCCGCGTAGGCGAAACACTGATGATTGGTGATGAAGTGACTGTAACTGTACTAGGTGTGAAAGGTAACCAAGTACGTATCGGCGTTAACGCTCCGAAAGAGGTTTCAGTTCACCGTGAAGAAATCTACATGCGCATTCAAGCTGAAAAAGGCAATGGCAACGTTGCTTCAGGTAACTACTAAGTCGCTCCTGTTTACAGAGCTTAGTTTGAATGAAAAAGGCTAACCGAAGGGTTGGCCTTTTTAGTCTTTAATGTTTTTGAAGATTTGCGGAAACCATTGTGTTGAGTGTGGCCGTGAATCCGTCAATATTGTTGAATCGAACACCAGGAAGTTGTTTGAAAATAAATGTCTTTTTTTCAGAGAAGACTCTCTTTTTTTCATCATAATAGAGTGGTAAAGTTCGTTTAATAGTCACTTTGATTAAATCAGCAACGGTTAAGTCAGTTTCGTGGATTTTTTCAAAGAAAGTGTTTGACATATTTTCGGTAAAACGTAATATGTGCCTCCGCAAGACGGTGAGGTGGCCGAGAGGCTGAAGGCGCTCCCCTGCTAAGGGAGTATACGGTTTATCCCGTATCGAGGGTTCGAATCCCTCCCTCACCGCCATTCTTGCAATGTTGAGAAATCAACAAAAAAGTGCGTCCTTAGCTCAGCTGGATAGAGTACCTGGCTACGAACCAGGCGGTCGGAGGTTCGAATCCTCCAGGACGCGCCATATCTCTTCTGAGATATAACAATGAAAACGGTGAGGTGGCCGAGAGGCTGAAGGCGCTCCCCTGCTAAGGGAGTATACGGTTTATCCCGTATCGAGGGTTCGAATCCCTCCTTCACCGCCATTCATTGACTGGCCCGATGGCCTTTTTTTTGTTTCGTAAGAAATGAATGTGATTTGCTTCACAACTTCCTAGCAAGAAGATCTGCGCGTCCTTAGCTCAGCTGGATAGAGTACCTGGCTACGAACCAGGCGGTCGGAGGTTCGAATCCTCCAGGACGCGCCACTATTTAATAATTCGTTTGATAAACGGGTTATACAAAGTAAAATAAGATTATTGCGCGTCCTTAGCTCAGCTGGATAGAGTACCTGGCTACGAACCAGGCGGTCGGAGGTTCGAATCCTCCAGGACGCGCCACTTATTGAAGGGTATTGCCCTGATATTGACGAAAGTTGATGTCGAAAACTGCGCGTCCTTAGCTCAGCTGGATAGAGTACCTGGCTACGAACCAGGCGGTCGGAGGTTCGAATCCTCCAGGACGCGCCACTTATTAAAGGGTAATGCCCTGATGTTGACGAAAGTTGATATCGAAAATTGCGCGTCCTTAGCTCAGCTGGATAGAGTACCTGGCTACGAACCAGGCGGTCGGAGGTTCGAATCCTCCAGGACGCGCCACTTATTAAAGGGTATTGCCCTGATATTGACGAAAGTTGATATCGAAAACTGCGCGTCCTTAGCTCAGCTGGATAGAGTACCTGGCTACGAACCAGGCGGTCGGAGGTTCGAATCCTCCAGGACGCGCCACTTATTAAAGGGTAATGCCCTGATGTTGACGAAAGTTGATATCGAAAATTGCGCGTCCTTAGCTCAGCTGGATAGAGTACCTGGCTACGAACCAGGCGGTCGGAGGTTCGAATCCTCCAGGACGCGCCACTTATTGAAGGGTAATGCCCTGATGTTGACAAAAGTTGATATCGAAAACTGCGCGTCCTTAGCTCAGCTGGATAGAGTACCTGGCTACGAACCAGGCGGTCGGAGGTTCGAATCCTCCAGGACGCGCCACTTACAAAAAAAGCCTCGCAATTGCGAGGCTTTTTTTGTATCTGGACATCAGGAACTATGGCCTAGAGTTGTTAGAGGCGAGGTCCTTCTTTTCCAAAAGCGAATATGTGCTTATCTAAGCAATTTGGAATAAAGTTTCTGCTGTAGTTTGTGAATCTATCCTTACTATCTCTCCTGTATATTGATTTCCGTTTCTTTCACTTCAATTGTTTAAATGTAACTTCTTTGTTTTTTATTTGTTTATTAATCGTTATTTAATGGCATCCTTTTGTTTCTATTAGCTTTTATGTGTAAATCTCGATTTGGTTTTGAAATCCAAATCGCAGTTTTTATTTATGTCCTCCTTTACTCTGTTCGTAAGGAGATAGCAGATTCGCAGTAATTATTTTGTCATGAACTGTGATCTGGGTAGTGAATAAATAATCATTTATCAGGATTATTACAAACCTTCCTTAAACAAAATTGACAAAATTTAACCAATCGAGATAATCCATTGGTCGGGATTTGACGCTATTAAAGTCCTGCACGTTGTCAGGATGACAAAGAAAGGAAGCAACATGACTAATATAGGAAGCCTGCTAGTAGATGCGGCCACCCTGATGCTAACGGGGATGGCGGTCGTATTTATTTTCCTCACTATTCTTGTTTATCTCGTTCGGCTAATGTCGAAATTGGTACCAGAAGAAGTACCAGAGCCGATCGCAGCACCAAAAACAAATACTAATATTCAATCAACCTCTTCAGCTGTTAGTCCACAAGTAGTGGCGGCGATCTCGGCTGCGATTCATAAACATCGCGCCTCATTCGCGAAGTAGCCGAACCAGGATTAAAAAGGAGTTTAAGAGCATGTCTAAACCACTAGCTATTACAGATGTGGTCCTTCGTGATGCCCATCAATCACTATTTGCTACGCGTATGCGTATTGAGGATATGCTGCCTATCGCAGCTGAGTTGGATAAGGTTGGTTACTGGTCTCTAGAGACTTGGGGTGGAGCAACGTTTGATTCTTGTATTCGATTCTTAGGGGAAGACCCTTGGGAGCGTTTGCGTGAGCTGAAAAAAGCGATGCCCAATACGCCAATGCAAATGCTACTGCGTGGTCAAAACCTTTTAGGATACCGCCATTATGCCGATGACGTAGTAGAGAAGTTCGTTGAACGCGCGCATGCTAATGGTATGGACGTGTTCCGTATCTTTGATGCAATGAATGACGTGCGAAACTTCCAGAAGGCCGTAAAAGCAACGGTCGATGTTGGCGCACATGCTCAAGGTACGCTGTCTTACACAACAAGCCCTGTACATAACGCAGACACTTGGGTTGACTTGGCAAAACGCCTAGAGGATTTAGGTTGTCATTCACTGTGTATTAAAGATATGTCTGGCTTACTCAAGCCTTATGAAGCGGAAGAGCTTATCACGCGTATCAAAGCGTCTTGTGATGTGCCATTAGCACTTCATTGTCACGCGACGACAGGCTTGTCTACTGCGACAGCGGTAAAAGCAGTTGAAGCTGGTATTGATATTCTCGATACAGCGATTTCTTCAATGAGTTGTACCTATGGTCACACACCGACTGAAACGGTAGTCGCGATGCTAGAAGGAACCGAGCGAGATACGAATTTGAAGCTCGAGCAACTAGAACCTATCGCCGCGTATTTCCGTGAAGTACGTAAGAAGTACGCGAAGTGGGAAGGTCAGTTGAAAGGTGTAGACTCTCGCATCCTGATTGCTCAAGTGCCTGGCGGCATGCTGACTAACATGGAAGGCCAGTTGAAAGAACAGGGCGCGGCGGATCGCATTGATGAAGTCTTAGAAGAGATCCCTCGTGTACGCGAAGATCTTGGTTTCATTCCATTGGTGACTCCAACTTCGCAGATCGTCGGAACGCAAGCGGTGATTAACGTGCTTACTGGCGAGCGCTATAAGAGCCTTACTAAGGAAACCGCTGGTCTATTGAAAGGCGAATACGGTCAAGCGCCAGCCGAGTTAAATGCAGAGCTGCAAGCTAAAGTACTTGATGGCAAAGAGCCTATTACGTGTCGTCCTGCCGATTTGCTTGAGCCTGAAATGGAGACGCTTACTGTTGATCTAATGGAGAAAGCGAAATCAGAAGGTATTAAGCTAGCAAGTGAACGTGTTGATGATGTACTTACTTATGCGCTTTTCCCTCAAGTTGGTCTTAAGTTCCTTAAGAATCGTGAAAACCCAGAAGCATTTGAACCTGCACCAACGCTAGAAGCCGCGAAGCCTGCCGTACCTGCGGCGCAACCAGCAACTGGCGGCGTAGAAACTTATAGCGTACGTGTTGACGGACAGGTGTATGAGGTGGAAGTTGGTCCTCAAGGCGAGCTAACCTCTGTCGCTCCTTCTGCGGCGCCAGCAAAATCGACGGCACCTAGCGCACCTTCTAGCGCTTCTGCTGAAGCGGTGCCTGCTCCTCTTGCCGGTAACATCTTTAAAGTGAATGTTCAGCCTGGCGCTGAAGTGGCTGAAGGCGATGTACTACTGATTCTTGAAGCAATGAAGATGGAAACAGAAGTGCGTGCGGCGCGTGGTGGTGTGGTTCAAGAGTTGAACGTTAAAGAAGGCGATGCTGTCACAGTAGGTGCGCCTCTATTGAGCCTGGCGTAAGGGAGTATCATGGACGGATTGTTAACCCTTTGGGCAGAAACAGGGATCGCTAACTTCGAGTTCGGCCAAATCTGTATGATGCTGGTTGGTTGTACCTTGCTGTTTTTGGCAATCAAAAAAGGCTTTGAACCTTTACTGTTATTGCCGATTGGTTTTGGTGCTATCTTGGCGAATATTCCAAATGCTGGCTTTACTGAGCCTGGCGGCTTGCTCTACTACGTTTACTACATTGGGATTGAATCGGGTGTGTTCCCGTTGTTGATCTTCATGGGTGTGGGTGCGATGACCGACTTTGGTGCTTTGATCGCAAACCCAAAAACGTTGTGGCTAGGTGCGGCAGCTCAGTTTGGTATTTTTGCGACACTGTTTGGCGCTATTTTGCTCAACTATGTGCCTGGTATGGAGTTCTCCATGGCGGATGCATCGTCTATCGCCATCATCGGTGGTGCGGATGGCCCAACGGCGATTTTCTTAGCAAGTAAGTTATCACCAGACCTGCTTGGTGCGATTGCTGTAGCCGCGTACAGCTACATGGCTTTAGTGCCAATCATTCAGCCGCCAATCATGAAGGCGCTAACCACTAAGGAAGAACGTGAGATTCAAATGGCGCAACTGCGTCACGTGGGTAAGTGGGAAAAGGTATTGTTCCCGATGGCAGTATTACTCATGACGATTCTTTTCCTACCTTCAGCAACGCCTCTTGTCGGTATGTTCTGTCTTGGTAACTTAATGCGTGAAGCGGGTGTGGTCGATCGTCTATCGAAAACCGCACAAAATGAGCTGATCAACATCGTGACGATCTTCTTGGGCTTAGGGGTTGGCTCGAAGCTGCAAGCGGATCAATTCCTGAACTTAGAAACATTAGGCATTCTAGGGCTTGGTGCGGTTGCGTTTAGTATTGGCACGGGTGCTGGTGTGCTAATGGCTAAGTTGCTGAACAAGTTCTCAAAAGAAGACATCAACCCACTTATCGGTGCGGCTGGCGTTTCTGCGGTACCAATGGCCGCGCGTGTGGTGAACAAGGTCGGCTTACAAGCTAACCCGCAAAACTTCTTGTTGATGCATGCGATGGGACCAAACGTTGCAGGTGTATTGGGCTCAGCAGTGGCCGCTGGTATCTTGCTAGCACTTGTCGGCTAGTCATTACCGAAAATGGAATGATCAACCAATTTACAAAATCACGATTAACTTCGGTTAACAAAATGGTTTATAGTCAAAGGGATGCTTTCGCATCCCTTTTTGTTTTCTTGCAGGGAATGGCTTATGGAACACAAACAGATCGTTATCACTGAATTTGGTGATGCCAACGTACTCGCGATTCAACATGCTTCTACACCATCACCACAGCCTGGTGAAGTCTTAGTAAAAGTCGCTTTTTCAGGCGTAAATCCTATTGACGTTAAAACTCGAGCCGGACTCGGTTGGGCAGCTGCGCAGAACAAGGATAATTTACCTTGGGTGCCAGGTTACGACATCTCAGGAAAAGTGGTGTCTTGTGGAGAGGGGGCGTCGCGTTTTAATGATGGTGATGAGGTGGCTGGATTTATCGGTTTCCCAGTCCGAGGAGGTGGGTACAGTCAGTACGTATGTGTTCCAGAAGCTGAGTTAAGTCATGTTCCCAGTTCAGTTACTTTAGAGGCTGCCGCAGCATTACCGTTGGCTGGCCAAACTGCGGCACAAGCACTCAGCAAAGCCAATGTGACAGAAAACGATCGCGTACTTATCCTCGCAGGAGCCGGTGGCGTTGGACACCTAGCGGTACAAATCGCGGTCGCGACTAAAGCGGAAGTCTTTACAACCTGCAGTGAACGAAATTTAGACTACCTGGCTACCCTTGGCGCTCACGCAGTGAACTATCAATTTGCACCAGTGTCAGAACGTGTTGAAGACGTTGATGTTTTGATTGATTTAGTAGGTGGAGATGCCGCGTTAGATGCGCTTAAATGCCTGAAAGACGGTGCGAGAGTCATAACCGTTCCAACCATCACAGCTGAGCTGATTTGTGAAAAAGCCAAACTCCTAGGCTTTGAGGCTAACGGCATGTTGGTTGAGCCAGATCCAGCGCAATTAGATACCTTGTTGTACATGGTTGGCGTTGGTTTACTGAAGACTGAAATTCAACAGGTTTATCCGATGAGTGATGTGATTGCTGCTCACCAGCAAGTTGAATCAGGAAGAACCAGAGGCAAGGTGTTGCTTGATATGACATGCTAGAAGCATTTAATACGAGCTTTGAAAGTTTAGCGCTTTGGTTTTCAGATTCAGCATTATGGGTGCTTTTCATGACCGGTTTTCTCAGTGCCACTTTGTTACCTGGTGGCTCTGAGGCGGGCTTAGTTGCCACTCTCTCATTAAATCAATATTCCGTTTCGTCAATTATTATGGTCGCGACTATCGGCAATACGCTTGGTGGCTTAACAAATTATTGGCTTGGCTTGTGGATTCCCAACAAAGCGCAAGAAGAAAAGCACGGTCATACCGCATTAAAGTGGCTGTCAAAGTATGGCTATTGGGGATTATTTTTTAGCTGGTTACCCGTGATTGGAGACCCGCTGTGTTTAGCCGCAGGGTGGCTGAGAATGAAGTTTCTGCCTTGCGTGATTTTAATATTTTTAGGAAAGGCTGCTAGGTATAGCTTACTTGCGGCCATCTATCTCGGATTATTTT
This sequence comes from Vibrio sp. E14, assembly GCF_020515785.1. Taxonomy (NCBI): domain Bacteria; kingdom Pseudomonadati; phylum Pseudomonadota; class Gammaproteobacteria; order Vibrionales; family Vibrionaceae; genus Vibrio; species Vibrio sp. E14. The sequence goes on along the minus strand of NZ_JAHPJI010000002.1, from coordinate 828,134 downwards.
AAGGAAAGTACATGAAGATGTTTTGGGTTAGCGCGTGTTCACTTTTGGTGATCACGGGCTGTGTATCAAATACGCCAGTTTCATCACTGCCGGAAGGGGTAACTTTCGTTGAGTCATCGAAAGCGGAAGAAGGCAAAGTTAAGATTCCATACCAAAAGTATAAACTCGATAATGGCTTAACGGTGATCTTAGCTCCTGAAGATTCCGACCCATTGGTCCATGTGGATGTGACTTACCATGTTGGCTCGGCTCGTGAAGAGGTGGGTAAGTCTGGTTTTGCGCATTTCTTTGAGCACATGATGTTCCAAGGTTCAGAGAACGTTGGTGACCAAGAGCACTTCAGAATCATCACAGAGGCTGGAGGTACGTTAAATGGTACGACAAACCGTGATCGTACTAACTACTTTGAAACTGTCCCGGCTAACCAGCTAGAGAAAATGCTGTGGTTAGAGTCTGACCGTATGGGCTTTTTGCTGGATGCGGTTTCTCAACGCAAATTTGAAATTCAGCGTTCTACTGTAAAAAATGAGCGAGCTCAGCGTTACGATAATCGTCCTTATGGCTTAATTTGGGAGCGCATGTCTGAAGCGCTATATCCTGAAGGTCATCCGTATTCGTGGCAAACTATTGGTTATGTTGAAGATCTTGATCGTGTTGATGTGAACGATCTCAAAGCGTTTTTCTTACGTTGGTATGGCCCAAACAATGCGACTATCACTATCGGTGGGGACTTAGACGTTGAACAAACTCTTGAGTGGGTAAATAAGTACTTCGGTTCGATTCCTCGTGGGCCAGAGGTTGAAAATGCGCCGAAACAACCTGCAAAACTGCAAGAAGACAAATACATCACGCTAGAAGATCGCATTCAACAACCGATGGTGATGATCGCGTGGCCAACAACTTACAACGGCGAAGAAAGCCAAGCGTCTCTCGATACGCTATCTGAAGTGCTAGGTGGCGGTACAAACAGCGTGCTCTACCAAGACTTAGTCAAGACTCAAAAAGCCGTCGATGCGGGCTCATTCCATGACTGTGCAGAACTGGCGTGTAACTTTTACGTTTATGCAATGGGTGACTCTGGGGACAAAGGCGACCTATCAAAACTGTACGACGAGCTTTTACAGTCACTCAATCAGTTTGCTGAAAAAGGCGTGACAGAAGATCGCCTTGAGCAGTTAAAGGGTAAGGCGGAAGCGGATGCTATTTTTGCGCTAGAAAGCGTTAAAGGTAAAGTAACGCAGTTGGCATCCAACGAGACATTCTTCGGCGATCCTGATCGTCTTGAGCAACAGCTTGAGCAGATCCGCGCAGTGACGCCAGCATCGGTAGAAAAAGCGTATACGGATTTTATCCAAGGTAAGAACAAAGTGACCCTAAGCGTGGTACCAAAAGGAAAAACTGACCTTGTCGTAAAACCAGCGACCTTTGTGACGCCAAAGCGTACGCTACCAGAATACGAGAAGATCACTGATGATCAATTGGCGTATCGTCGTGCGACCGATAACTTCGATCGCTCTGTGCAACCGCCTGTAGGGGAGCCAGTGAAAGCGACGATGCCTGAGTTGTACGAGCTTCATTTTAATAATGGCTCGGAGTTGCTTGGTGCGGTTAGCGATGAAACACCAACGGTCATGATGCAGTTTAGTTTACCTGCGGGAACACGTTTTGTTGAAAAGGGCAAAGAAGGTCTTGCCCAGTTGACCGCAGCAATGTTGCAAGAAGGCACAACGAAACGTAGTGTCGAAGAGATTCAAGCTGAGCTCGATAAACTAGGTAGTGTCATCTCCGTGAATGCAACGGGCTACACAACAAACATCAGCGTTTCTGCTTTAGAAAAGAACTTAGAGCCGACGTTGAGAATTGTCGAAGAGATGTTGCTGTCTCCTGCATTCAAGCAAGCAGACTTTGAGCGTGTAAAGATGCAAGCGCTAGAAGGTCTTGTGTATGAGCACCAAAACCCAAGCTGGATGGCATCACAAGCGAGTCGCCAAGTGCTCTATGGAGACTCTGTTTTTGCTCGACCAAAAGACGGCACGCAAGCAGGTGTCAGTGCACTAACGTTGGATGATGTCCGTGAATTCTACTCGAAGCATTACACGCCACAAAGTGCGCAAATCGTCGTTGTTGGTGACATTGATCAACAGGAAATTGAACAGCAACTGACGTTCTGGAAAAACTGGCAGGATGAAGCTGCGCCATTGTATGCACCGCAAAGCATCGCTGCATTAGGTGAGCAAAAGATCCATCTTGTTGATAAACCAGGTGCACCACAAAGTGTGGTCATGATGGTTCGTCAAGGTATGCCTTACGATGCAACGGGCGATTTTTACCTAAGCCAACTGGCAAACTTCAACTTAGCTGGAAACTTCAATAGCCGCATTAACCAAAACCTACGTGAAGATAAGGGTTACACATACGGCGCTTACGGCTACTTCTCTGGAAATCCAGAAACTGGCTCGGTTGTTTTCACCGCGCAAGTACGAGCGGATGCAACGGTTGCTTCGATCATTGAGATGGAAAATGAGCTAAATGAATACTCGCAGTCAGGAATTACTGATGAAGAGATGAAATTTATGCGTCAAGCGGTCGGTCAAAAAGATGCACTGAAATATGAAACGCCAACACAAAAAGCGGAACTCATCAGTGATATTCTTAAGTACAACCTCGATCAAGATTACTTGCAGCAAAGAAACGCTATCGTAGAAAAAGTCGATAAGCAGACTTTGAATGCACTGGCTCAAAAGTGGTTTGATCCAAATGACTATCAAATTATCGTCGTTGGTGATGCTAAATCACTGCGTCCTCAATTAGAAAAGTTGGGGAAAGACGTAGAAGAGCTTGAAATCATTCGATAGAGTACACATTTAATAGCGGAGAAACGTTTCTCCGCTATTCATCTAGATAAGCGACTTTTCGTGGGTTATTTATCTAGATGCATTAAATATCAATAACTTAGCTTACATTTGTCCTTTGTGACAAGTGTCCTGCTCCCAATATAAGCGAACCTCATTTTGACTGATTTTGCTGCGCGACTAAAAAAAGTTGCATCAAACCCCGAAGTATTTAAGCAGTTTGGACGCGGTGTTGAGCGAGAAACTTTGCGCTATCGTCAGGATGGACATCTAGCAACAACACCTCATCCAGAGGGGTTAGGCTCTGCGTTCACAAACCAATGGATCACGACAGATTTTTCTGAATCATTGTTAGAATTCATTACTCCTGTGTCACATGAAATTCCAGAACTGATGGCACAACTGAAAGATATCCATCACTTCACCCAGACAAAAATGGGTGAAGAAAAGATGTGGCCTCTTTCTATGCCATGTTATGTTGGCTCGGAAGAGGATATTCAGCTTGCTCAGTACGGCTCTTCGAATGCAGCAAAAATGAAAACCCTGTACCGAGAAGGCCTAAAACGCCGCTATGGCAGCCTGATGCAAATCATCTCAGGTGTGCATTTTAACTTCTCGTTCCCTGAGACATTTTGGGATGCGCTATACGGCGAGCAAGATGAACAAGCCCGCCAAGATGCTAAGTCTGATGCCTACTTTGCGCTGATCCGTAACTATTACCGTTTTGGTTGGATGATTCCGTATTTCTTCGGTGCATCACCAGCGTTATGCGGCTCTTTTATTCAAGGTCGTGAAACCGATCTGCCATTCGAAAAAATTGGCGGCACTTTGTATTTGCCGAAATCGACGTCTTTGCGTTTGAGCGATCTGGGCTACACCAATAGTGCGCAAAGTGTACTGAAAATTGGCTTTAACAGCATTGATCAGTATCTGGATGGTTTGAGCGATGCGATTCGTCACCCATCAGAAGAGTTTGCGAAAATAGGCGTCAAAGTGGACGGTGAATACCGCCAGCTTAATTCCAATATTTTACAAATTGAGAACGAGCTATACGCTCCAATTCGCCCGAAACGCGTGTCGAAAAGTGGTGAGAAGCCTTCAGATGCGTTACGACGCGGTGGGGTTGAGTACATTGAAGTTCGCTCTCTAGACGTTAACCCATTCAGCGCAGTGGGGTTGGATGAAGAGCAAGTACGATTCCTTGATCTCTTCCTGACTTGGGCGGCCTTGTCAGACTCGGATCCAATGGACAACTGTGAATTAGAGTGTTGGCGCGACAACTGGAACAAAGTCATTGTTTCTGGTCGTGAAAAAGGGCTAATGCTTCAAATTGGTTGCCAAGGTGAACGTCTATCTCTGCAAGATTGGGCGCATCGAGTGTTTGTCGAGCTGCGTCAGATAGCGCAGCAAATGGATATGGCTGCTGGTGGCAGTGCATACCAAGATGTGTGTAATAAACTCGAGACATGGATTGATAACCCAGAACTAACGATTTCAGGTCAACTATTAGAGCTGACGAAAGAGCTTGGTGGGTTAGGTAAAGTCGGCTGTGCGCTTGGCATGAAGTACCGCGAGGAAAATCTAGCTCACGGTTATCAGTACTACTCGCAAGATACGATGGAAACGGAAGTGGCGTCGTCAGTAGAAAAGCAAAAGCAAGCGGAACAAAGTGACACGCTATCTTTTGATGATTTTTTGGAAGATTACTTTGCTTATCTGAAGCAGTAGTGAATAGGTAAAGGTTGGGTGGGATTGAACATTAAACCGTTAGTAGTATCGGTACTCGGAAGCATGTTACTTGCAGGTTGCGCCACGGCACCGCCAAAGCAGCAGAATAATTTATGTGAGATATTTCGAGAGAAATCCGGCTGGTATGATGATGCCAAAGATATGGAAGAAAAGTGGGGAACTCCCATTCATGTCGCTATGGCTATTATTAAACAAGAAAGCAGCTTTCGGCACGATGCGAAACCACCCAAAGACTATGTATTGGGATTTATCCCTTGGGGACGAGTCAGCAGTGCGTATGGTTACGCTCAAGCTCAAGATCCTGCTTGGGAAGATTTCCAAGATGCGACGGGTCAGGGCGGTTCTCGTACCAACTTTGATGATTCAATGATGTTTGTCGGTTGGTATACTCACGAAACGAGGCGCCAACTAGGGATTTCGTTATGGGACCCATACAGTCAATATCTGGCTTATCATGAAGGTCGAGGTGGGTACAAGCGAGGTACTTATAAGCGAAAGCCCAGTTTGCTCAAAGTCGCTCGACGTGTTGAACAAACTGCAAAAACTTATGGCTGGCAGCTGAAGCAATGTCGTCAGGAATTGGAAGACAACAGCAGCTGGTTCTTTTAACCTACAGCCTGTTTATGTGCTGTAGGGATGAATGACATTTATCCAGTACCGAGAGGTATTGGAGTTACAATCAGGAGAGATGTAATGCCTTTACTCGATAGTTTTACCGTGGACCACACTCGCATGAATGCACCGGCAGTGCGAGTGGCGAAGACCATGCAGACCCCAAAAGGGGACACGATTACTGTCTTCGATTTACGCTTTACCGCGCCAAACAAAGACATCCTTTCTGAAAAAGGTATTCATACACTAGAGCACCTTTATGCAGGCTTTATGCGCAATCACCTAAACAGCGATTCTGTTGAGATCATCGATATTTCGCCTATGGGTTGCCGCACGGGCTTTTACATGAGCCTGATTGGCACTCCATCAGAGCAGCAAGTAGCGGATGCTTGGATTGCGGCCATGGAAGACGTACTAAAGGTAGAAAGCCAGAACAAGATCCCTGAACTCAACGAATACCAATGTGGCACGGCAGCGATGCACTCTTTAGAAGAAGCACAACAGATCGCAAAGAGCATTTTGGATGCTGGTGTATCGGTGAACAAAAATGATGAACTTGCTTTGCCTGAATCGATGCTAAAAGAGCTGCGCATCGACTAGTTGCTAAAAACTTATCAAGAAGCATATTTATCCAGAACTAAAAAGAGCCTGACATGATCAGGCTCTTTTATTTTTTATCGTTGAGTTTTTCTCATCGTGAGTTGTAGATAGAGGCTATTTTTTCTTTTTAGGATAAACACGAACGAGCTTGATGCGGTTTTCTTCAATCTCAACAAGCTCCATTGGATGACCAGCCACTCTCACGCTTAAATGGCTCTCTGGAATATCTTCCAGGTGTTCCAAAATAAGACCGTTTAACGTTCTTGGGCCATCCGTTGGTAAATCCCATTTCAGGCCTTTGTTAATATCTCGGATATTGGTGCTGCCTTCAATGAGGAAGCTTCCGTCACCTTGAGGACTGATTTCATCAGAAAGGCTTGGAGAAATCGAGGTCGTGAATTCGCCAATGATCTCTTCCAGAATATCTTCCAATGTCACCAAGCCAATAATGTCGCCATACTCATCAACAATCAGACCAATACGCTGTTTGTTGCGTTGGAACTTTAACATTTGCACGTTCAGTGGCGTACCTTCCGGGATGTAATAGACTTCATCCGCAGCACGTAATAGCGTCTCTTTATTGAACTCGTTTTTTTCCAGCATCAGGCGGTAAGCTTCACGCAGGCGCAGCATGCCAACCACTTCATCAATTTGGTCACGATAAAAAACAATGCGTCCATGTGGTGAGTGGGTAAGCTGACGAACGATGGATTTCCAGTCATCATTAATATCGATACCGGTAATCTCATTGCGTGGCACCATGATGTCGTTCACAGTGACGTGCTCAAGATCCAAAATAGATACCAACATGTCTTGGTGTCGGCGAGGGATCAATCCGCCAGCTTCGTTTACTACGGTACGCAGCTCATCGGAACTAAGATGGTCTTCTACTGAGTGATCGGCTTTTACGCCAAGTAAACGAATAAAGCCATTCGTAATAAAGTTAACGAGCATCACCAAAGGCGATAGTAACTTCATCAATATGGTCAGTAGGATACTGCTCGCGTAAGACACGCGTTCAGGGTACAGCGCTGCAATTGTTTTTGGGGTAACTTCAGCAAAAACCAATACAACCATAGTCAGTGCACCGGTTGCGATAGCGACACCTAAATCACCATACAAACGCATACCAATAATGGTCGCGATGGCGGACGCGAGAATATTAACGAGGTTGTTGCCGATAAGAATAAGACCAATCAAACGATCTGGACGGTCTAATAGCCTTTCGACTCGCTTAGCGCCTTTATGCCCATTTTTGGCTAAGTGCTTTAAGCGATAACGGTTCAGAGACATCATCCCTGTTTCTGAGCCGGAAAAGTAACCTGATATGACGATAAGACACGCGAGTAGCGCAAACAAGATACCCGTAGAGATGTCGTCCAAAACGTTGCTGTTCCTTGTAAGTATTGGGTTATATAACGGTTGAGTAAGTCCGTTAAGTCAAAGGGTTAAGGCGTACTGTATTTTATCTAGCCTAAAATATAAAGGATAGGAGCCCTAGAGCTCCTTAATTCAAGATGATTTCTTTCACAAAGCGACTGCCAAAATACGCCAGAGTTAACAGCGTTGCCCCTGCGACAGCGAACCAAGTAACTTTTCTACCACGCCAACCTTTTTGATAATGACCCCAAAGCAGTATTGAGTACACAACCCAAGCGATGAAAGAAAGAATTCCTTTATGCGCTTTACCTTGAGCAAACATATCCTGCACAAAGACAAAGCCAGTAATGAGCGTGCCAGTTAACAATAAGTTACCGATCAAAATGATTTTGAATAGCTGACGCTCTACCATTAATAAAGGCGGCAGGTTTGGGTTAATCGCCAAAGATTTTTTTGTTTTCAGTTTGTGATCCAACCAAGCCAGCTGAAGTGCGTAGAGTGCACCGATAGTTAAAGTTGCGTATGAGAACAGCGCAAAAGAAATGTGAATGAGTAGCTTAGGGTCATTCTCTAGGTGCTTGATAAACGTGCTTGGCAAAAATGTGGCAGCAGATAAATTGATGGCAGCAAAGCTATAAACGACAGGCAATAAAAACCACAACCGATTTTTCAACATAGCAAGGCTCATGACCAGAGAAATAATAAAACTGATCAAAGAGGCTACGTTTAGAATACTAAGGTTTTGACCTGCACCATCAAAAATCAGATCACTCAAAATCCACGCATGAAAAACAAGCGCACAGGCAGCACTAGCAAACACTGTTTTTGCTTTGATTCCTGACTGCTGTGAGAGTCCGGGTATGATGGTCGCAATCGCCAAAACATAAAGTATGGCGGCCGCGATGGCTATTAAGCTATCCATGAATCCTAAATATTATTGTGCACAATGAGGAAATTATACCTTGCATTACACTTTGGGGCTACGTTATATCCGACATCAATCGTGAGAGATGAGATATTGAAATTAATAAGTTACCGCACCATATAGAAATAGAGACAAGAATAGAGCAGCGGTACGGGTATGACTCAGACCTTGGCTAATGTATACTCACACTAATTAATCGCCATTTTAGCGAAGAGACAAAGATGTTTGAGAATTTAACGGATCGATTATCCAAAACGCTGAAAAATATCAGTGGCAAAGGTCGTCTGACCGAAGACAACATTAAAGAGACCCTACGTGAAGTACGAATGGCCTTACTAGAAGCTGACGTTGCGCTTCCGGTTGTTCGTGAATTTGTTAACCGCGTTAAAGAAAAAGCGGTAGGTGTAGAAGTTTCTAAATCTCTGACTCCAGGTCAGGAATTTATCAAGATCGTTCAAACAGAACTTGAAGCCGTAATGGGTGAGTCGAATGAGGCGCTAAACCTTGCCGCTCAACCACCTGCTGTGCTTCTTATGGCGGGTCTACAAGGTGCGGGTAAAACCACATCGGTAGGTAAGCTATCTAAGCTTTTAAAAGAGCGTGACAAGAAGAAAGTCTTGGTTGTGTCTGCCGACGTTTACCGCCCTGCGGCAATCAAGCAGCTTGAAACGCTGGCATCAGACATCGGTGTTGACTTCTTCCCATCATCACCAGACCAGAAGCCTATTGATATCGCCAATGCAGCGATTGACCATGCGAAGAAAAAATTCTACGACGTATTGATTGTCGATACCGCAGGTCGCTTGGCGATTGATGAAGAGATGATGGGGGAGATCAAAGATCTTCACGCAGCTATCAACCCAGTAGAAACGCTATTTGTTGTTGACGCTATGACGGGTCAAGACGCAGCAAATACAGCAAAAGCCTTTGGCGATGCGCTACCTCTTACCGGTGTAGTTCTAACTAAAGTTGATGGTGATGCTCGTGGTGGTGCGGCACTGTCAGTACGCCATGTAACGGGCAAACCAATCAAATTCTTGGGTGTCGGTGAAAAAACTGACGCGCTAGAACCGTTCCATCCAGATCGTGTTGCTTCACGTATTCTTGGTATGGGTGACGTTCTGTCTTTAATTGAAGACCTACAACGCAACGTTGACCAAGAAAAAGCAGAAAAGCTGGCGAAGAAGTTCAAAGAGAAGAAAGGTTTCGACCTTGAAGATTTCCGTGAACAGCTAGGCCAGATGCAAAACATGGGCGGCATGATGGGCATGATGGATAAGCTTCCTGGCATGTCTCAGCTACCAGACAATGTGAAAGACAAAGTCGATGACAAGATGTTCAAGCAGATGGAGGCGATCATCAGCTCCATGACAATGAAAGAACGTCAACGCCCAGAGATTATCAAAGGCTCACGCAAGAAACGTATTGCGGCTGGTTCTGGTGTGCAGGTTCAAGACGTAAACCGCTTACTAAAACAGTTCACCCAAATGCAGAAGATGATGAAAAAGATGCAAAAAGGTGGCATGAAAGGCATGATGCGCAACATGCAAGGCATGATGGGCGGCATGGGTGGAGGCGGTGGCTTCAACCCATTTGGTCGTTAATTAATCGATCACGCATAGATTCAGGGTGTTAGGTACGTCACAAACTTTAAATTCAATTTATGTTGGTGAAAAAGTAACTAAACTCCTTGCATTGCTCCGGGAGAAGAGTAAAATTCCGGAGCTTTATTTTGGCACGAGACCCCAAACTATTTAATTTCTTGAATGGTTTTTGGGGTTAATTTTATTTTTGAGAAAGCAAAGAGGACGACATGGTAACCATTCGTTTGGCACGTCACGGCGCTAAAAAGCGTCCATTTTATCAAATCGTAGTAGCGGACAGCCGCAACGCTGCAACTGGCCGTTTCATCGAGAAAGTTGGTTTCTTTAACCCAACTGCTAAAGGTCAAGAAGAAGGTCTACGTCTAGACCTAGACCGCGTTAACCACTGGGTTGGTCAAGGCGCGTCTGTATCTGACCGCGTTGCTAAGCTAGTTAAAGACGCTCAAAAAGCGGCTTAATTTTTTACTTGAAAAGTAGAAACTAGTTTATGTCGATGAAAGGTAAAGAAACAATGAGCAACGAAAAGATTGTTGTAGGCAAGTTTGGTGCTACTTACGGCATTCGAGGTTGGCTTAAGGTTTTTTCCTACACAGACAATGCTGAAAGCATTTTCGATTACAGCCCTTGGTACATTAACCAAAAGGGTAAGTGGGTTGAGTACAAAGTAGAAAGCTGGAAGCGCCATAACAAAGGTATGGTGGCTAAGCTGGAAGGCATGGATGTTCGTGAAGACGCGCATCTAATGACGAACTTTGAAATTGCTATTGACCCTGCGGTACTTCCTGAATTGTCAGAAGATGAGTTCTACTGGCGCGAATTGTTTGGGATGCAAGTTGTAACCACTAAAGGTTACGATCTAGGTGTTGTTACTGACATGCTAGAAACTGGCTCAAACGATGTTCTGGTTGTTAAAGCAAATCTTAAAGATGCTTTCGGGCAGAAGGAACGATTAATCCCGTTCCTTGAAGAGCAAGTGATCATTAATGTTGATCGCGAAGCTCAACGGATCGAAGTTGACTGGGATCCTGGATTCTAATCTCCAAAATTACAGAGCGAGATAAACATGTGGGTTGGCGTTATTAGCCTTTTTCCAGAAATGTTCCGTTCTGTTACTGATTTTGGAGTAACAGGTCAAGCGGTTAAAAAAGGTCTTTTGTCGATTGAGACTTGGAATCCTAGAGATTTTACTCACGACAAACATCGCACTGTCGATGACCGACCTTACGGTGGTGGCCCTGGTATGTTAATGATGGTTCAGCCTTTGCGCGATGCCATTCATACCGCGAAAGCAGCCTCACCGGGCAAGACGAAAGTCATCTACCTTTCTCCTCAAGGTCGCAAGCTAGACCAGAAAGGAGTGGAAGAACTGGCAACGAATGAGAACTTGCTTCTGATTTGTGGTCGTTATGAAGGGGTAGATGAGCGCATCATTCAATCTGAAGTCGACGAAGAATGGTCGATTGGTGATTTTGTGATGACGGGTGGTGAGATACCAGCCATGACGTTAATCGACTCTGTCTCTCGGTTTGTTCCGGGTGTACTAGGGGATTTCGCGTCAGCAGAAGAAGACTCTTTTGCAAATGGCTTGTTAGATTGCCCTCACTATACGCGTCCAGAAGTATTGGATGACAAAGAGGTACCAGCGGTACTGATGTCAGGCAATCACAAGGACATTCGTCAATGGCGACTAAAACAGTCGCTGGGCCGAACTTGGCTAAGAAGACCAGAGCTCCTGGAAAACCTAGCTCTGACTGACGAACAGGAACAATTACTTGCTGAGTTCATTAGTGAACATAACGCAAAGTAACCTAATTTATTTAGTATCAGTTTATTCTAGGAATTTAAAAAATGAGTAACATCATCAAAGCTCTTGAAGAAGAGCAAATGAAATCAGACCTACCTAAATTTGCACCAGGTGACACTGTTGTAGTTCAAGTTAAGGTAAAAGAAGGTGACCGTGAGCGTCTACAGGCTTTCGAAGGCGTTGTAATCGCAATCCGTAACCGTGGTCTACACTCTGCTTTCACTGTACGTAAGATCTCTAACGGTGAAGGTGTTGAGCGTACGTTCCAAACACACTCTCCAATCGTTGATAGCATCGAAGTTAAACGCCGTGGTGCAGTACGTCGTGCCAAGTTGTACTACCTACGTGAGCGTTCTGGTAAGTCTGCTCGTATCAAAGAGAAACTTGCTAAGAAGTAATGCTATAACTAGCGTTCTCATCTTAAACGGAGTCCTTTTAGGGCTCCGTTTTTTTATTTGTGTAATTAGCTTGCTCGTTTTCTTTTCATCCGACCTGTACTGCCGATGCTCATGCACTGGCATATACTCCGCGCCTCTGCCTTGCTCGAATAAAAATAGCTTTGCTAGATCATCAAAATAGTCAGAGTTGAAAAGAGGGGAATGAATACCGATTGCAGACCGCAATGGTTAAAATTCATCATTCTGGATAGCGACGAAGTAGCGGGATTCAGAATCTACTAGTCGAGAGCACTAGTGTTTAAGTTGTTAGCTTCATCCTTGCTGTGAGTAGATTCCTGATGTCGCTATGGCTCCTCGGAATGACGGGAAATGATGGCCAAAGATTACAGGGCACCGCGGTTAAAATTCATCATTCTGAACAGCGACGAAGGAGTGTGGTTCAGAATCTACTAGTCGAAAATGCAAGTGTTTAAGTTGTTAGCTTCATCCTTGCTGTGAGTAGATTCCTGATGTCGCTATGGCTCCTCGGAATGACGGCAAATGATGGTCAAAGGTTACAGGACACCACGGTTAAAATTCGTCACTCTGGACAGCGACGAAAGAGCGTGATTTAGACTCCCCAAGAAGGAGCCTAGGATATTCCTTTACCCTAGTGCCTCAATTAATACTGGTCTTCAGACCAGCCATCACTGTCGGACATATCGGGGGCGCCTGGGATGGTGTTTTCTTCATCTGCCCATTCACCAAAATCAATCATTTGGCATTGTTTACTGCAGAAAGGGCGATGAGGACTTTGTTCTCCCCATTCTACGTCGGCGCCACATTGTGGGCATTGAACGATGGTAATTTTAGACATAGTTGAGCGTCCCATTACTAATTGGTGTTAAAGGGTAGTATACCTAAATGAATTCAAGATGGCTTATTCAACGCGCTATTGCTGCTACGAAATTTTATCCAATATAAGCGTAATAAAGCGTTGAATTTTAGATTGTGGGGGAGGCTTAGTGTCGTCTTAGCTGCACACAGCAAGTTCAAACTCAATATCTTGTGTGCACGCTTGACCGTTTTCAAACGACATAAACTTGATCGCAAAGCGGTTTTTATGGCCAGAAATCATAGGATAAACGCCATATTCCATTGGGATGTGGAGCCTTAGAATATTGGCTTCATCAGCGTCACTTTGGAAGAAACCCGCACGACCGATTTGAGCTTTGAAATGTCCGGTCTCTCTGGTGAGTTTCAACCATAGCGAAAGCGCATCAGATAAGGGCTTTAAGCTTACTTGCCACTGCTGTGCATCATGCTTTTTACGTTCAATGGGTAGGTGAAGCCAGTAATGTAACGCTGGCAAATCAAAACAACATGAACCACCCGGCAGATTAAAGCGTTGGCGGATAGAGCTTAAGAAGCGATCTTCTTTTAGTGCTTGACCAAAACGCTCTGCACCCATCAGTTGGCTATGAACGACATCTATCTCTTGTAGTAGGGTATTTAATGCGTCTTGATCGACGCCATCAACATTTAGCCAATGGCGGTACGACAGTCGTTGTTTCTCTAGATCTTTGGCCAGTTCACTTTTCAACTGGATCTGTTCGAAGATTTCAACCATATCGAATAACGCACGGAAAAACAGTTGGTACTGGTGATTTTCGCTAAACCCAGAGGCCAAGTGAGCCTGACGCAGCAGAGACTCCACTCTTAGATAAATACGAGTTTTCTCATTTAACGGATGTTCAAATTTGTGCGTGGTCATCGACATAAGCCTTTGTGAGTTTCGTTCCTATTTTCGCAGATTTTTCTTACACATGGCTAGGTACTTTTCGTGCAAATCTGTGATTTGAAGCAAAAGATCTGGGTCACTTGGATTATTCTTAACCACATCGTCTGCAAGCGCGAGTCTTTGCTCTCTTGATGCTTGAGAGGCAAGGATAGCGCGAGCTTGTTCTTCACTCACATTGTCTCGTTTCATCGTGCGAGATATCTGTGTATTCGGTTCTACATCGACGACAAGAACTCGATCACACAAACTGTCTAGCTTGTTTTCTACGAGCAACGGCACCACAAGTAACGCATACTCTGAGGTGACTTGCTGCAAATCTTCGATCATCTTTTCACGAATTATCGGGTGCAACAGTGCGTTGAGCCATGCTTTTTCATCTGAGTTTGAAAAGATTTTCTCTCTCAGCTTTGCGCGATCTAAAGTTTGGTCTTCACGAACTATATCGTGACCAAAATGTTCAATAATCGCGTTTAGGCCGGGAGTGCCTGGCTCGACAACTTCTCTTGCTACAATGTCTGCATCGACGATATCGATTTTAAATTGTTGTTTGAACAGATTCGCGACGGTTGTTTTACCGCTAGCGATACCACCTGTTAAACCAATAACCAAAGCCATTTACACTCCTAGAACTGAAGTAAAGTACCAGTTTAAAATCTGGTCGCCCCAAATTAAGCTTATCCAACCAGCAATTGCTAAGTAAGGACCGAAAGGGAAAGCTTTTTCAATTCCCTGTTTTTGCAAGCGTAGTTGAATGATGCCAAATACGATGCCAACCACAGAAGAAAGTAGAATGATCATCGGCAGTGACTGCCAGCCCAGCCAAGCCCCTAGTGCTGCTAGTAGTTTAAAATCACCATATCCCATTCCTTCTTTACCAGTAAGTAGCTTAAAGCCCCAGTAAACGGACCAGAGACATAGGTAACCAGCAATAGCACCAATGACAGAATCTTGTAGAGTAACAGGACTTATTTCGACTAATGCTAAGGCAATGCCAGCCCAAGTTAATGGTAATGTTAATTGGTCAGGTAACAACATAGTATCGAGATCGATAAATGTTGCGGCGATTAAGATAAAAGTGAAAAAGAGTAGGGCAACGGTAAAGTAACTAAAACCAAAGTGGTAAGCGACAAAGCCTGAGCAGAACGCAGTGAGCAGTTCAATCAGTGGATAGCGTGCGCTAATGGCTGTCTGACAGTTGTGGCATTTGCCTTTTAAAAGCAGCCAGCTAATCACAGGGATGTTGTCTCGAATTCGTATCGGCGTTGCGCACTTCTGACAGGAGGAGCGTGGGACGCTCAAGGTCAGCACTTCTTTAGGAGGTTCTATTTTGTATTCAGGAAATGACTCGGCACATTCGCTTCGCCATTCTAGTTCCATGATTTTAGGTAGTCGATAAATAACCACATTGAGGAAGCTACCCACGATCAGACCGAAGATGGTGGCAAACACAACGAATAGCCAAGGGTAGTACTGGAATACTTCCATATTTGTCTCTTGAGCGATGAGTGAAATCAGCAAGATGCTGTTTTAAAGGAGTTAACAGCTCATTCTAGCCCAATACACTCATTAAGTTAAAGATTGGCAAGTACATTGCTGTCACTAATCCGCCAACAACGATGCCTAAAAAAACGATAATTAGCGGCTCTAGAATTTTACTAAGGTTGTCGACGGTGTTATCGACTTCAAACTCGTAGATCGTTGCAACTTTATTGAGCATATCGTCAAGTCGACCAGACTCTTCACCGATCATGACCATTTGTAACACTAATTCAGGGAACACATTACAGTTACGCATGGCAACATACATTGGCATACCTGCGGCGGTATCACGGTAAACTTCTTCTATGGCGAGTTGATAGTGTAAGTTTCCTGAGGTTTTTGATGTGGTTTTTAAACTGGTTAGAATTGGAATACCCGCTGTAAAGCTTGTGGCGAGTGTTCGACTAAATTTGGCGATAGCGGCTTTTGATAATACAGGGCCCAGAACAGGAAATTTAAGCACAGAGCGGTTGAGCATTAAGCGAAAAGAATCTGAACGCTTAGAGAGGATTCTCGCCGAGATGAATAGACTGATAGAGCCTAGTGCGATAAACGGACTCCAGTTTTGTGTCCAGGCGGAAAGATCTAATACTTGCCTGGTAAACCAAGGTAAGTCAGCACCAAAACCAACAAACATTTTTTCGAACTCGGGAATGACTTTGGTGAGCATGATAAACGACACGCCTAACGCTACTAGCACTACCATAGCTGGGTAAATCAGTGCTTTGATCACTTTCGCACGAAGCTGCTCATTTTTTTCTCGGTAGGTGGCTAAGCGCTCGAACACTTCCGCTAAGTTACCGGATTGCTCACCTGTTGCGATAAGGTCGGTATAGAGTGGGTCAAAGTGTTCACTTGCAGTGCGCATGGCTTTTGACATGGGTGTACCGGCCTCAACGGCGCGTGTCACGCTCATCAAAATGGATTTCATCTCTGCTTTTTTATGGTTTTCTGAGACCAATTTTAAAGCCTGAACTAAGGGCACACCAGTTATCAACATCGTCGAAATCTGACGGGTAAACACCGTGATGTCTCTGCCTTTCACGCGATGGCTGAGTTTAGTGAGAAACGAGATACTGCTTTTCTTTAACTTCTTGATCTTGATGTGCTGTGCGTCTAGACGCTCGCGTACTTCAATTTCTGTCATCGCGAGGGTTTGCCCAGATGTCTTTTTGCCTGAACTGTTGATGCCTTTCCAACGGAAGTTTTTAAGTTGTGGTGTAGTGCTTTTCATGGATGTGACTGCTGATTAAAGGATTAAAAATAAAGTACGCGCTGTAGTTCACTAAAACTTGTGATTCCTTGTTTGAGTTTTTCTATGCCCGACATTTGTAACGTGCTCATCCCGTTTGCGATGGCGAGTTTTTCTAGTTCATGTACCGATGCGCCTTTAATAAGCGCTTCGGAGAGAAGTTCATCAAAGCGCATCACTTCATAAATCCCCATTCGGCCGGAATAACCATGGGTACACTCATTGCATCCATCGGGATTGGCTTTAAAAATGTTGTCGCTTGCTTGAATTCCGAGATGTTGTAGCTGAACGGTAAGCTCTTGTGATTGTTTACAGTGCGAGCACAGTTTACGGGCCAAGCGCTGGGCAATAATCAAACTAAGAGATGAGGCCAAGTTAAAGCTTTCTACACCCATGTTTGATAAACGAATAACCGTTTCAGCCGCAGAGTTGGTATGCAAGGTTGAAAGTACTAAGTGACCAGTTTGCGATGCTTTTATAGCGATTTCCGCAGTGTCTAAGTCACGAATCTCACCGACCATTACTACATCGGGGTCTTGACGAAGAAAAGAGCGTAACGCCTCTGCGAAGCCAAAGCCGATCTTGGGCTGTACTTGTACTTGGTTAATGCCCGATAAGTTAATCTCTACTGGGTCTTCTGCCGTGGAAATGTTGATCTCTGGCTTATTGAGAATACTCAGCCCAGTGTACAGAGAAACGGTTTTTCCGCTCCCGGTTGGGCCTGTCATCAGAATCATGCCTTGTGGGCGACGCAGCGCATCCAAGTACAATTGTTTTTGTTGTTCGCTATAACCAAGCTTGTCGATATCCAATGACGCAGAGCTGCTGTCGAGCAGTCGTAGTACAATTTTCTCTCCGAATAGAGTCGGTAGCGTGGATACACGCATATCAATCGCGGTGTCTTGATTCAACTTGAGCTTAATACGCCCATCTTGTGGTAAACGTCGCTCTGCAATATCAAGCTTAGAGAGGATTTTGATACGAGCGGATAAGCGGCGACTTAAGTGGCTTGGTGGCTGCTGTGTTTCAATTAAGATGCCATCACAGCGTAAGCGAACGCGGTACATCTTTTCATAAGGCTCAAAGTGGATATCGGATGCGCCTTTGCGCACAGCGTCCAACAGAATTTGGTTTATGTAACGGCTAACAGGGGACTCATCTTGGCTCAAGTCTTCAATATTGTCGATTTCATCTGCGCCCACGTCAACCAGATTGGCTAACTCTTCTTGGTTGATCTCTTTTAACCCGGACTTCTCATGACTCAATGAACGACCATATAAGCGTCGAATTGCCGCGCTGAGTTGATGAAAATCCGCCAACACCAATTCAATCTGTAAACCAGTGGCAAAGCGGAAATCGTCTTCTGCTTGTTGGTTCGTGGGGTCGGCAACGGCGAGTAATAACATTGAAGTCGTACGGTGGAGTGGGAGTGCGTTATGCCGTGTGATTAATTCCCTAAGGCCAAGTTGCTGACAAAGCGAGGCGTACTCGTACTGAGATAACTCGGGCTGATTTAATCCAAAAATAGAATTTAAATGTTCAGTGAGTTCGCGTGATGTAAATAACCCTGAACTGAGCAAAGCTTCCGGCATCGAAATGCCAGAAGCTTTGACTTGCTCAAGCAACGATTCTTCTTGGGAAAAAGCCAATAGTCCTTTTTGACGAAGAATCGTGGAGAGGTTGGTTTGCATTATGGGCAGCTATCAATAGATACTTTTGGGTTAGTATTATTTGTACAGCCCCAGGGTGTGTTTGGTGTCCTAGCATATTCGATGTCACCTGCTGCAGCATTGCCAGTATTAAATACAAATTTGAGTGTAGATTTTGCGTTTGAGGCTGCTCCAGCACCTTCAATTGATGCGGTAATATTGCCAAGGGCGTTCATAGTAGCGTTCCCACCGATGTCTCCTAAGTCGGAAGTAACTGTGGTGTTGTTCTGAGTATATAAATCAGCATTAGTAAGTAATGACTTTAAAGTACCCACAGCAGAGGTTACAGCTGACTTTGCGACATAGTCTTTATATGCAGGGATTGCGACTGCTGATAACACCCCAATAATTGCTACCACAATCATCAATTCAATTAACGTAAAACCTTGCTGTTTTTTCTGTTTACTGTTTTTCATTTTTAACCCTTTCCTAAAAATTAATAATGCTCTTGCATTAGCGAAAGATTATGGAGAGTTAAGGTGGGTTGAAAATGGGGAAGAGATGGGCTCTCGAGTGAGATAAAACTCTTTGGTGAAAAGTTGCATATCGTATGCAGAGTTTTGCGAGTAGCACTATTTTTTTAGTGGATAAAAAGAAAGGGCCTATTGGCCCTTTTTAATGATGAATCACTCACAACTCACTGAGTTAGTTGAAGTAATTTAGATTGTGTCGCTTTTATTATTTGAAGCGCATCGAAAGATCCATCGCTTTTAGATGCTTAGTCAACGCGCCTACCGAAATGTAATCGACACCGGTTTCTGCGTATTCTGCGATGGTCTCTAGCGTAATGTTGCCGGAGTTTTCTAAAGCGGCACGACCTGCGTTAATCGCTACGGCTTCACGCATCATTTCTTTTGTGAAGTTATCTAGCATGATGATGTCGGCACCAGCGTTTATCGCTTGTTTCAACTCTTCTAAGCTTTCCGTTTCTACTTCTACCGGTTTGCCTGGGTTGAGCTCTTTCGCTTTTTGGATGGCTTGAGTGATGCCACCACAAGCAATAATGTGGTTTTCTTTAATGAGGTAAGCATCGAACACGCCGATGCGATGGTTAAAGCCACCACCGCATGTCACGGCGTATTTTAGTGCGCTACGCAGACCAGGAATGGTTTTGCGTGTGTCTAGTAGACGACACTCAGTATGCGCGATTTTTTCAGCGTACTCTGCGGTAACTGTTGCGCAGCCAGACAGCGTTTGGATGAAGTTCATTGCGTTACGCTCACCAGTTAACAAGTCACGAGCAGGGCCTGTCAGCGTACAAAGGGTTTGGTTAGGTTCGACTTTATCGCCGTCCTTTACGTGCCATTCAATGCTGACCTTACCACCGAGCTGTTTAAAAACTTCATCAGCCCATGCTTGACCACAGAACACACCATGCTCACGAGTAATAATCGTTGCGGTATTAACCACCTCGGCAGGGATCAAAGATGCAGTAATGTCGTTATCTGCGTCGACACTGCCACCTAGATCTTCTTTTAAGGTATCAGCGACAGAGCGAGTGATCTCTAAAGGGAGTTGTTGTTTAAGGTATTCTAGGCGTTCTTGAATGTTGTGTGTGTTCTTCATCGCAAATCTTGTCTTGAAAGGGAGATGGCAACGGATGATACTCTCCGGTGTCAATAATTTCAGCAGTTAATTTGCAAAGAAGAGAGGTTGATATGCGCCCAATTATCGAGAATGGCTGGCTGACACAGGCAAAGCATGTTCCGTCACCATTTTTTGATGCCCGCTCTGATATAAACGACATCTCTCTGCTGGTGGTACACAACATCAGTTTGCCTCCTGGGCAGTTTGGTGGACCATATATAGAGGACTTCTTCACTGGCAAGCTAGACCCAAACGCACATCCATTTTTTGAAGTTATTCACAAAATGGGCGTTTCTGCACATTGCTTGATTAAGAGAAACGGCGAGGTTGTTCAATTTGTTTCTTTTCTCGATAGAGCATGGCATGCCGGTCAATCCAGTTTCGCGGGCAGGGAGCGTTGTAATGACTATTCCATTGGTATCGAGCTTGAAGGGACAGAATTTACTGCCTACACAGAAGCGCAATATCAATCACTTGCAGAGATCACTGAGGTAATTATGCAGTCTTATCCCCACATCACCCTGCCACGAATTACCGGTCATCAATATATTGCGCCCTTGAGAAAAAGCGATCCTGGTCTAAGCTTTGATTGGGTGAAATATAGACAGCTTATACAGCGTTGATTTGTAGCGAAAGTGTAAATTCAAAAAAGCGAAATAAATAAGGCATACGATCAGGTATGCCTTTTTTTGATACCAGAAATATTAATGATTGTTAAAAGTTAACTACATTTTTACGCTCGTATACGCCATTTTGGTGAAGAAATAGACTGATAATTTTGTCATTTTCTGTATTTCTTTTCCAAAATTGCTAGCACGTCGACTTCCCATTTGTATGCTTTATGTAATTGGTCATACCAATTCTATTGCTGTTTTAACAGTCGATTGTTATCAGAGTGTTGGAAGTAAGCTCGTTCTATGATTTAGGTCAATTTTCGGCTGGACAGTGGCGTTTTAATTATGTTAATTTCTGCACCAACTTAAAATTGGTATTACCAATTACCTGCAAGAGTAGAAGAACAATAAATTATGGCTTATCAAAGGATTCGTCAGCCAAAACTCTCTGATGTTATAGAACAAGAGTTAGAAAGGTTGATAGTGGAAGGAACATTGTCTCCGGGGCAACAACTGCCTCCAGAGCGTGAACTGGCAAGACAGTTCGATGTGTCTCGTCCTTCAGTCCGAGAAGCCATTCAACGCTTAGAAGCGAAGCGTTTGTTAACTCGTCGCCAAGGTGGCGGAACATTCGTAAGTGAGAATATCTGGAAGAGCTTTTCAGATCCCTTGTTGAATTTGTTGTCTAGTCATTCTGAAACCCAGCTTGATGTGCTTGAGTCTCGTCATGCAATGGAAGGAATTTCAGCTTACTTTGCAGCTTTACGTGGTACCGAAGAAGATTTTGCGCGTATTCAAGGTTGCCTTGAGCGCATTAGCCAAGAGCAAGCAAACAACGATATCGAAGCTGAATCTGCGGAAGTGATGCAATTTTTGATCGCTTTGACAGAAGCCGCGCACAACGTGGTTTTGTTGCACATTGTTCGAAGCTTAGCACCTTTGCTTGAGCAAAATATTCTACAAAATTTTAAATTACTACGTCGCCGCCCAGAAGCGGTCGAGAAAGTCAGTAAACACCGAGCCAATATCGTGGATGCGATTGTTTCTGGTCAGCCTGAAAAGGCGCGAGAAATGTCCCACTCGCACTTGGCTTACATCGAAGAAACATTGTTGGATTTGACTCGAGAAGAGTCTCGACGAGAGCGTTCTCTACGTCGAATTCAGCAGGGTAATGACTCGTAAGAGCGTTACTTAAATAAGTAGATCCAACCAACAGAAGGATAGATCGCCATGTCTGATATGAAGCATGACGTAGATGCACTGGAAACTCAAGAATGGCTACAAGCGCTTGAGTCAGTTGTACGTGAAGAAGGTCTAGAGCGTGCTCAGTTCCTATTAGAGCAAGTTCTAGATAAAGCACGTCTAGACGGTGTTGATATGCCAACAGGTATCACAACTAACTACATCAACACGATTCCTGCAGACCAAGAACCAGCATACCCAGGTGACACAACACTTGAGCGTCGTATTCGCTCAATTATTCGTTGGAACGCTATCATGATCGTTCTACGTGCATCTAAGAAAGACCTAGAGCTAGGCGGCCACATGGCGTCTTTCCAGTCTTCTGCTGCGTTCTACGAGACATGTTTCAACCACTTCTTCCGTGCACCAAACGAGAAGGATGGTGGCGACCTAGTTTACTACCAAGGTCACATTTCACCAGGTATCTACTCACGTGCATTCGTTGAAGGTCGTCTAACTGAAGAGCAACTAGACAACTTCCGTCAAGAAGTAGACGGCAAAGGTATTCCTTCATACCCGCACCCTAAACTGATGCCTGAATTCTGGCAGTTCCCGACAGTATCGATGGGCCTAGGTCCAATCGCTTCTATCTACCAAGCTCGTTTCCTTAAGTACCTAGAAGGCCGTGGTCTTAAAGATACTTCAGAGCAGCGCGTTTACGCGTTCCTAGGTGACGGTGAGATGGATGAGCCAGAATCACGTGGTGCTATCTCTTTTGCTGCGCGTGAGAAACTAGACAACCTATGCTTCCTAATCAACTGTAACCTACAGCGTCTAGATGGCCCTGTAATGGGTAACGGTAAGATCATTCAAGAACTTGAAGGTCTGTTCAAAGGTGCTGGTTGGAACGTAGTGAAGGTAATCTGGGGTAACAACTGGGATTCACTACTAGCTAAAGATACGACTGGTAAGCTTCTACAGCTTATGAATGAAACGATCGACGGCGACTACCAAACATTCAAATCAAAAGACGGCGCGTACGTACGTGAGCACTTCTTTGGTAAGTACCCAGAGACAGCTGCACTTGTTGCTGACATGACTGATGACGAAATCTTCGCACTTAAGCGTGGTGGTCACGAGTCTTCTAAGCTATACGCGGCATACAAAAACGCGGCAGAAACTAAAGGTCGTCCAACAGTAATCCTAGCTAAGACTGTTAAAGGTTACGGCATGGGTGAAGCGGCTGAAGGTAAGAACATCGCGCACCAAGTTAAGAAGATGGACATGACTCACGTACTACACCTACGTGATCGTCTAGGTCTTCAAGACATCCTAACTGACGAAGCAGTGAAAGAACTTCCGTACCTGAAACTTGAAGAAGGTTCAAAAGAGTACGAATACCTACACGCTCGTCGTAAAGCGCTACACGGCTACACGCCACAGCGTCTACCAAAATTCACTCAAGAATTCATCGTTCCTGAGCTAGAAGAATTCAAGCCACTACTAGAAGAACAGAAGCGTGATATCTCTTCTACTATGGCATTCGTACGTGCGCTAAACGTTCTACTTAAGAACAAGAACATTGGTAAGAACATCGTTCCTATCATTGCTGACGAAGCACGTACATTCGGTATGGAAGGTCTGTTCCGTCAAATCGGTATCTACAACCCGCACGGCCAAACTTACACACCAGAAGACCGTGGCGTTGTTTCTTACTACAAAGAAGCGACTTCAGGTCAGGTTCTACAAGAAGGTATCAACGAGCTAGGTGCTATGTCTTCATGGGTTGCTGCTGCGACTTCATACTCGACAAACGACCTACCAATGATTCCGTTCTACATCTACTACTCAATGTTCGGCTTCCAACGTGTTGGCGACATGGCGTGGATGGCTGGTGACCAACAAGCACGTGGTTTCCTACTAGGTGCAACTGCGGGTCGTACAACGTTGAACGGTGAAGGTCTACAGCACGAAGACGGTCACTCGCACATTTTGGCGGGTACGGTTCCTAACTGTATTTCTTACGACCCAACATTCGCGTACGAAGTAGCAGTAATCATGCAAGACGGTATCCGTCGCATGTACGGTCCAGAACAAGAAAACGTGTTCTACTACCTAACGCTAATGAACGAAAACTACGCAATGCCAGCAATGCCAGAAGGCGCTGAAGAAGGCATCCGTAAAGGTATCTACAAGCTAGAAACTTACACTGGCGACAAAGCGAAAGTTCAGCTAATGAGCTCTGGTACTATCATGAATGAAGTACGTAAAGCAGCTCAAATCCTAAGCGAAGATTACGGTGTTGCTTCTGATGTTTACTCTGTAACGTCATTCAACGAACTAACTCGCGATGGCCAAGATGCAGAGCGTTTCAACATGCTTCACCCAGAAGCGGAAGCGAAAGTACCTTACATCCAAACAGTAATGGGTACTGAACCTGCTATCGCAGCAACTGACTACATGAAGAACTACGCAGAGCAGGTTCGTGCATACATTCCTGCTGAGTCTTTCAAAGTTCTTGGTACTGATGGCTTCGGTCGTTCAGACAGCCGTGAAAACCTACGTCGTCACTTCGAAGTGAACGCAGGTTACGTAGTAGTAGCAGCGCTAACTGAACTAGCGAAACGTGGCGAAGTTGAGAAATCTGTAGTTGCAGAAGCAATTAAGAAATTCGACATCGACACAGAGAAAACAAACCCGCTATACGCTTAATTAAGAAGGTAGATAAGAAATGGCAATCGAAATTAATGTACCAGACATCGGTGCGGATGAGGTTGAAGTTACTGAGATTCTTGTAAGCGTTGGCGACAAGGTTGAAGAAGAGCAGTCTCTGATCACAGTTGAAGGCGATAAAGCTTCTATGGAAGTTCCTGCTTCTCAAGCGGGTATCGTTAAAGAAATCAAAGTTGCAGAAGGCGACAAGGTTTCTACTGGTTCTCTAATCATGATTTTCGAAGCCGAGGGTGCAGCTGACGCTGCACCTGCTCCTGCGGCAGAAGCAGCTCCAGCAGCAGCTCCAGCTCCAGCAGCAGCGGCAGAACTAAAAGAAGTTCACGTACCAGACATCGGTGGTGATGAAGTAGAAGTTACTGAAATCATGGTTGCCGTTGGCGACAGCATCGAAGAAGAGCAATCTCTTCTAACTGTTGAAGGCGACAAAGCTTCTATGGAAGTTCCAGCGCCATTCGCAGGTACTCTAAAAGAGATCAAAGTTGCAGCAGGCGATAAAGTATCGACTGGCTCACTTATCATGGTGTTCGAAACAGCAGGTTCAGGTGCCCCAGCAGCACCAGCAGCACCAGCAGCAGTAGAAGCACCAGCGGCAGCAGCTCCAGCAGCGTCTGCGGCAAAAGAAGTGAACGTTCCAGATATCGGCGGCGATGAAGTTGAAGTTACTGAGATCATGGTTGCAGTTGGCGACACAGTGGAAGAAGAGCAATCTCTAATCACTGTTGAAGGTGACAAAGCTTCTATGGAAGTTCCTGCACCATTCGCTGGTACAGTTAAAGAAATCAAGATTGCAGCTGGCGACAAAGTGTCTACTGGCTCACTAATCATGGTATTCGAAGTGGCGGGCGCAGCACCTGCTCCAGCAGCAGCTCCAGCGGCAGCACCTGCAGCGCCAGCTCCTAAAGCAGAAGCTTCAGCGGCAGCAGCTCCAGCAGCGACTGGCGATTTCAAAGAAAACGATGAGTACGCTCACGCGTCTCCAGTTGTTCGTCGTCTAGCGCGTGAATTTGGCGTTAATCTTTCTAAGGTTAAAGGTTCTGGTCGTAAGAGCCGTATCCTAAAAGAAGACGTTCAAGCTTACGTGAAAGATGCACTTAAGCGTCTTGAGTCTGGCGCAGGTGCAGCAGCATCTGGCAAAGGCGACGGCGCGGCTCTTGGTCTACTACCATGGCCAAAAGTGGACTTCAGCAAGTTTGGTGAGACAGAAGTTCAACCGCTATCTCGCATTAAGAAGATCTCTGGCGCAAACCTACACCGTAACTGGGTAATGATCCCGCACGTTACACAGTGGGATAACGCAGACATCACGGCTCTTGAAGCATTCCGTAAAGAGCAAAACGCGATTGAAGCGAAGAAAGACACTGGCATGAAGATCACACCACTTGTGTTCATCATGAAAGCGGTAGCTAAAGCGCTTGAAGCGTTCCCAGCGTTCAACTCTTCTCTATCAGAAGACGGTGAGAGTCTAATTCTGAAGAAATACGTGAATGTTGGTATCGCGGTAGATACACCAAACGGTCTAGTTGTTCCTGTATTTAAAGATGTGAACAAGAAAGGCATCTACGAGCTATCTGAAGAGCTAATGGCGGTTTCTAAGAAAGCACGTGCTGGTAAGCTAACTGCGGCTGACATGCAAGGTGGCTGTTTCACTATCTCTAGCCTAGGCGGTATCGGCGGTACGGCGTTTACTCCAATCGTAAACGCACCAGAAGTTGGTATCCTAGGTGTGTCTAAGTCAGAAATGAAACCGGTATGGAACGGTAAAGAGTTCGAACCGCGTCTACAACTTCCACTGTCTCTATCATACGACCACCGTGTGATCGATGGTGCTGAAGGTGCGCGCTTCATCACTTACCTAAACTCATGTCTATCTGACATTCGTCGTCTAGTTCTGTAATAGAAGTTAGATGAATGAGAGGCGGCAACTTAGCCGCCTCTGCTAATCATAATTACCGACAATTTGGTTATCAGCCTTGCTTCGTTCAGGGTTTTCACAATCGAATTGTTGTCTAGCTCACAGGCTAAATTGATTTACTTTTCACACCATTAACATCTCTGTAAACTGTTAGCGGTCTGAAAATAACTGTTTAAAACAAATCTCTCTTAAACATAAAAAATCGATACCCACTCAGCCTGTTAGGGATAATGACTACAAGAGGTCAAAATGAGCAAAGAAATTAAAGCCCAAGTTGTTGTACTTGGTTCTGGTCCTGCTGGTTACTCCGCTGCATTCCGTTGTGCGGATTTAGGTCTTGAAACTGTACTAGTTGAACGTTACAGCACGCTTGGCGGTGTATGTCTGAACGTGGGTTGTATCCCATCTAAAGCACTGCTTCACGTTTCTAAAGTAATTGAAGAAGCGAAAGCGATGGCTGACCACGGCGTTGTGTTCGGTGAGCCTCAAACAGACATCAGCAAAATCCGCATCTGGAAAGAAAAAGTTGTTAACCAACTAACTGGCGGCCTAAGCGGCATGGCTAAGATGCGTAACGTAACAGTAGTTAACGGTTACGGTAAGTTCACTGGCCCTAACTCTATCCTTGTAGAAGGCGAAGGTGAGCCAACAGTTGTTAACTTTGACAACGCAATCGTTGCGGCTGGTTCTCGTCCAATCAAACTGCCATTTATCCCACATGAAGACCCACGTATTTGGGACTCTACTGACGCTCTTGAACTAAAAGAAGTGCCAGAAAAACTGCTTATCATGGGTGGTGGTATCATCGGTCTAGAAATGGGTACGGTTTACCACTCTCTAGGTTCTAAAGTTGAAGTTGTTGAAATGTTTGACCAGGTAATTCCTGCAGCAGACAAAGATATCGTGAAAGTATTTACTAAGCGTATCAAAGACAAGTTCAAGCTAATGCTAGAAACGAAAGTTACAGCAGTTGAAGCAAAAGAAGACGGTATCTACGTTTCAATGGAAGGCAAGAAAGCGCCAGCTGAAGCTGAGCGTTACGATGCGGTTCTAGTTGCTATCGGTCGTGTACCAAATGGTAAGCTAATCGACGGTGAAAAAGCGGGTCTAGAAATTGACGAGCGTGGCTTCATTAACGTTGATAAGCAAATGCGTACTAACGTTCCTCACATCTTCGCGATCGGTGATATCGTTGGTCAACCAATGCTTGCTCACAAAGGTGTGCATGAAGGTCACGTAGCTGCTGAAGTTATCTCTGGTAAGAAGCACTACTTCGACCCTAAAGTTATCCCTTCAATTGCTTACACTGAGCCAGAAGTGGCTTGGGTTGGTAAGACTGAAAAAGAAGCGAAAGAAGAAGGCATCAAGTACGAAGTTGCAACATTCCCATGGGCAGCATCAGGTCGTGCAATCGCATCTGACTGTGCAGACGGTATGACTAAGCTAATCTTCGACAAAGAAACTCACCGCGTAATCGGTGGTGCTATCGTTGGTACTAACGGTGGTGAACTACTTGGTGAAATCGGCCTTGCAATTGAGATGGGCTGTGATGCAGAAGATATCGCTCTGACTATCCACGCTCACCCAACTCTACACGAGTCTGTAGGTCTAGCTGCTGAAGTATTTGAAGGTTCAATCACTGACCTGCCAAACAAAAAAGCAGTTAAGAAGAAGTAAGCTTTTTCTGACTGAATGATAGAAACCGCTGCATTGCAGCGGTTTTTTTATGTTTGCTAGGTAGGAATATAAACGTGTGCTCGGCTGACAGCAGACAATAAAAAGCCCACCAAACGGGTGGGCTGACATATATTGCGAGTTAAGCTTTAGTGTTCACGGTTGTAAATGCAAAGCATGTCTAAGTATGAACTAACAAGGTGCTTAAGTTCCGCTTCACTTTTTGCACGGTTCGCTTGGACAAACAGTGAGTAACAAATACCGTGGAACAAGTTTGCCAAGTGTTCTGAATCGTGCTGATCACACACTTCGCCACGTTCAATCGCTTTAATGAACATGTTTTGTACCAGCAACTGGTTAGTACGGTTAGTTGAAACAAACAATGGCCATACTTCGTCACGTGTTGAAGCACTCCACTCGAACCAAACTTTTAGCCAGTGACAATCTTGGCTGACAAGCTCGATCATCGCATTAGTAATATTGGCGATGTTTTCACGCGCGTGTAGGTCTAAGTCAATGTTATCCGATAGGAAGTTCGAGAACTGACGTACGACGTGGTTGAGTACTTCATCCACTAAGTCTTCACGAGTCGGGAAGTAGTTAAAAACGGTCGCCACAGAAACTTGAGCAATTTCTGCGATATCTGCATGACCACCACGACCGATGCCGCGGCGCGCAAACACTTCCAATGCGATTTCCATTAACTGTTGCTTACGCTTAATCGGGGAAAGCCTAGTTCTAGGTCTCTTTGCAATTGAGTCCATATCCATTTTCCTTGCCATTTGAGTTGATATTGGGGGTAACCCCCTAATTGATTATTTTAATAGTTGCTTAAAGCAGTGATGAGTGTAATGGTGCATATCAACAAGGTCAACATCTGTAGAACAATTTATATACAGTAATGTCATTATTATTGATAAATTTAGCTATGAACTTTATAAAACTAAGACCTTCTTCCAAGATTTTTTGGCAACAGGATGTGACTTTCAACCCAATGAACGTGGTGATACACTACACGCCGTAAGATTAGGTGATCGTTTGCGTGCGACTTACCTCAACCCACAAATTAGATTGAGCACAGTATGAAACATACAATAGAAGTCATGATTTCTGAGCAAGAAGTTCAGGAACGAGTTCGTGAATTAGGCAAACAAATTACAGAGCGTTATCAAGGTAGTGAAGATCTTGTGTTGGTAGGCTTATTGCGTGGCTCATTTGTATTTATGGCAGACTTGGCACGTGCTATCGAACTGACTCACCAAGTTGATTTTATGACAGCGTCAAGCTACGGCAACACAATGGAAAGTTCACGTGACGTTCGTATCTTGAAAGATTTGGATGATGACATCAAAGGCAAAGACATTTTGCTTGTTGAAGACATCATTGATACAGGTAACACACTAAATAAAATCCGTGAGATCTTATCGCTGCGTGAGCCGAAGTCTATCGCGATTTGTACGCTCCTAGATAAACCATCTCGTCGTGAAGTGAATGTTCCTGTGGATTGGATTGGTTTCGAAATCCCAGATGAGTTTGTCGTTGGTGTGGGTATTGATTACGCGCAGAAATACCGCCACTTACCATACATCGGTAAAGTTGTACCTCAAGAATAATCATTGAGAGCAGCATTAAAAATACAAAAAACGCCCATCTTAGATGGGCGTTTTTTTGTTCAACTTTTAGATGTAGCTTAGCGACAAAGCAGCTTATTGTCTGTATTTAGAATCGTCGAAAGGGCTTTCTGATAAGACGCTTCTACGGTTTCCTTAGAGTTAGAACGAATGCCTAAGTACTCTAAACGACCATCTTCAATGCCGTATACCACGCCATGAATTTCAACATCTTGCCCACGCTCCCAAGCGTTTTGCAGGATGGTTGAGTTACCCAAGTTGTACACTTGCTCTGCAACATTAAGCTCGCCTAGTTTATCCGCTCGATCTTGCTGCGGCATTTGATCTAGGTAAGTGCGGTGTTTGAAATAGATATCTCTTATATGTAACAGCCAATTATTAATAAGACCTAGCTTAGGGTTATCAATGGCAGCGTTTACGCCACCACAGCCATAGTGTCCACAGACAATGATGTGCTTAACCTTAAGAACGTCTACGGCGTATTGAACGACGGACAGACAGTTGAGATCAGTATGGATGACTTGGTTTGCAACATTCCGATGAACGAATAGTTCACCCGAGTATAGTCCGGTTAGTCGCTCGGCAGGGACACGGCTATCAGAACAGCCAATCCAAAGAAAATCGGGCTTTTGACCCTCTGCGAGTTTTGCGAAATATTCAGGTCGATCAGATTTGATCTCTTGAGACCATTTTGAATTGTTTTCAAATAACTGTTTAATTTCCGGCATCTTGCAAACTACTTCCCTTAAAAGACAAAAGCGCTGCCGCTTATATGAACATGCAAGCGATCAGTGTTGTAACTATACACAATGTTACAATTTCGATCTCGTTAAATATTCGTCAGACAGGACTCATCTGACTAGTTTTCATCAATAAAAACGTAAAATTAGGCCTAATTATTTGTGGTGTGAATTTAGCCTTAATCTATTTATGGTTTAAATTTTCGCCTGGCTCGTTAAAGTAATGACATTTTACTTTTTAAAATTGAATGCAGGGAAATCAGCAGTGTTCGGTAGTCGTTTTGAAGATATTAATTTCAAAGGGGATGTATTTGGTGGGGTAACCACGGCGATTATCTCTCTTCCTTTGGCGTTAGCGTTCGGTGTTGCATCCGGTGCAGGGGCAGAAGCAGGCCTCTGGGGCGCAATAATGGTCGGTTTGTTTGCTTCGTTGTTTGGTGGTTCTAATACGTTAATATCAGAACCAACAGGGCCAATGACGGTAATCATGACCGCTGTGTTAACCAGTATGATGGCGAAGTATCCAGAAACGGGCATGGCCATGACCTTCACGGTTGTTATGATGGCTGGCGCGTTCCAAATCCTATTAGGGACGTTAAAACTGGGTAAATACGTTACCTTGATGCCTTATAGCGTGATTTCGGGCTTTATGTCAGGGATTGGCGTGATTCTTATCATTTTGCAGCTATCACCTTTGATGGGGCATGCTGCTCCTTCTGGAGGAGTGCTCGGAACATTATCTGCTTTGCCGGAGACCATTTCTAACCTTAAGTTCAGTGAACTGTTTTTAGGTCTGCTGACTTTGGGGATTCTCTTTTTCTTCCCTAAGCAATATCGAAAATACGTACCAGCGCAACTCGTGGCGTTGGTTGCGGTGACTTTGTTGTCTGTGATGTTCTTCGATACGGAAGACATTCGTCGTATCGGTGAAATCCCGGCAGGATTGCCTTCTCTCGTTGCGCCTCATATTGATCCAGATATGTTTGTTGAGATGGTTATTGATGCGCTGGTGCTCGGCACCTTAGGTTGTATCGACACTTTGTTAACGGCGGTTATCGGTGACTCCTTGACTCGTAAAGAGCACGACTCAGACAAAGAGCTGCGAGGCCAAGGTCTTGCCAACATGATCTCTGGCCTGTTCGGTGCACTACCTGGCGCGGGCGCAACGATGGGCACGGTGACTAACATTCAAGTTGGGGCTCGTTCGCCATTGTCCGGTGTGATTCGTGCACTTATGCTTGCATTGGTCGTATTGGTTGCGGGTGGATTAACGGAGCCGATCCCAATGGCTGTGTTGGCTGGCATTGCAGTATATGTCGGCTTTAACATTTTGGATTGGAGTTTTATTCAACGAGCACACAAGGTTAGCTTTTCCGGAATGGCGGTAATGTATGGCGTTATGTTGCTCACAGTGTTCGTTGATCTTATCGTTGCCGTGGGCTTGGGCGTCTTTATTTCCAACATTATTATCATTGAGCGTCTGAGCCGAGAGCAGGCGAGACAAGTGAAAGCGATCAGCGACGCGGATGAAGACGATGTGCCGCTAACTGACAGCGAGCGTGGCTTGCTTGATCGCGCCAATGGCAAAGTACTGTTCTTTTATCTTTCGGGCCCAATGATCTTCAGTGTTTCTAAGGCAATTTCACGCCAGCATTCCAGTATTTCGGATTATGATGTGATGATTCTCGATCTTACCGATGTACCTATGATTGATGTTACTGTCGGTTTAGCGTTAGAAAACGCGATTAAAGATGCGCTCGATGCTAATTGTGCCGTGTATTTGTTGTGTCCAAATGAGCGCACGCGAGAACAGCTAGAAAAGTTCCACGTTATTGATCTTGTCCCGAATGACAATATGTACCAATTCCGTTATGAAGCATTAAATGCGGCGGTAGCACATGTCGAGGCGGACCAGTATCAGCGTATAACGGCGTAATCACTCTGATCGTTAAAACGCAACAGCGCTCTGTTGCGTTTTTTATTCCCTAACTTTTCCTTACTTGCAGATAACCTTTACGTTGATAGGGACTATATTTCCAATATTATCGAAAGGTTTAATTGTAATCATCGTTATTCAACGATAAACTGATGGACCTCCAGTACAATACCCAAGGCGATTTCGTAGTAAACCGCTGATAAACATCGAGTCGGTATTAGTAATCACAAACAAACGGCAATCACGACCTTATGTACGCATTAGAAATTGAACAGCTGCGCAAGACGTATGCAGGTGGCTTTGAGGCGTTAAAAGGTATTAGTCTCCAAGTGAAAAAGGGTGACTTCTACGCGCTTCTGGGTCCCAATGGTGCAGGAAAATCGACCACGATCGGCATCATCTCTTCCTTAGTGAACAAAACTTCTGGGACGACGAAAGTTTTCGGTTATGACATTGATACCGACCTTGAGTTGGCCAAACAGAATTTAGGCTTGGTGCCACAAGAGTTCAACTTCAATCAGTTTGAAACTGTTGAACAAATCGTGATGCAGCAAGCGGGCTATTACGGTGTGTCTAAAGTATTAGCCAAAGAACGATCTGAAAAGTACCTGAAAAAACTCGATTTATGGGAAAAACGTAAAGAGCGTGCCCGTAATTTATCTGGCGGAATGAAGCGCCGTTTGATGATCGCCCGAGCTTTGATGCACGAGCCGCAGTTGCTCATTTTGGATGAACCAACGGCTGGGGTGGACATTGAACTACGCCGCTCAATGTGGGAATTTCTGAAAGAGATTAACCAAGAGCAAGGGATTACGATTATTTTGACGACGCACTACCTAGAAGAAGCGGAGATGCTGTGTCGAAATATCGGCATTATCAACCGGGGTGAGTTGATTGAAAACACCACCATGAAGGCGTTGCTAGGTAAGTTAAGCGTCGAGACATTTATCCTAGACATTGAATCTGAAGGCGAGGTGCCTGAGCTTGAAGGCGTCAATCGACAAAGTATTGTTGATGGCTCTTTAGAGATAGAGCTAGATAAAAGCCAAGGATTGAATTCAGTGTTCAGTCAGTTAACAGAGCATGGTATTAAAGTTCTTTCAATGCGTAACAAAGCCAACCGACTGGAAGAGTTGTTTGTCAGCATTGTAAGAGAAGGGAGTAAGTAAATGTACGGTTTATATTGGACGGCATTTCGTAGCTTGCTGAGCAAAGAGATCACCCGTTTTACGCGTATTTGGGTGCAAACTTTAGTTCCGCCTGCAATCACAATGACACTGTATTTCATCATTTTCGGTAATCTTATTGGCTCTCGAATCGGTGAGATGAGCGGCTTTAGCTACATGGAGTACATAGTTCCAGGTTTGATCATGATGTCGGTGATCACCAATTCATACTCGAATGTGGCTTCTTCGTTCTTTAGTGCAAAACTACAGAAGAACATTGAAGAGCTGCTGGTGGCACCAGTGCCAAATTACGTGATCATTGCAGGATACGTAATGGGCGGTGTGACTCGAGGTTTGTTAGTAGGCGCTATTGTTACCTGTGTGTCTCTATTGTTTGTGGATCTTCAAGTTGAACACTGGGGCATTATTGTTGCGACCGTCTTCATGACATCCGTTGTATTTGCTCTAGGCGGGCTGATCAATGCGGTCTATGCAAAAACGTTTGATGATATTTCGATCATTCCTACATTTGTGTTGACCCCGTTAACCTACTTGGGTGGTGTTTTTTATTCCATCAGCTTACTGCCTGAATTTTGGCAAGGTGTCTCTAAGATTAACCCAATCGTCTACATGGTGAATGCGTTCCGTTATGGTTTTTTAGGCGTATCGGATGTGGGTATTGTCACCTCATTCAGTGTGCTTGCGGTGTTTGTGATAGCGCTGTATGCCGTTGCTCATTACTTAGTAACGAAAGGTATTGGGCTAAGAAGCTAAGACTCTCCCACACAACAAAGAGCAGCGAATCATGCTGCTCTTTGGCATGCATAACAATACATAACCATACAATCTTTCAGTTTTTATCATGATAGGTTTCAATCATTTGTAATAAATGAGTGATCCTATGAATATTGTCCCGCCGCCGCCTTTCTCCTATCAGTTACTTAAGCCCAAATATTGGTCTGTATGGCTGGCATTTGGATCTTTAGCGATTCTTGTTAATGTACTGCCAT
Source organism: Vibrio sp. E14 (assembly GCF_020515785.1). NCBI lineage: Bacteria > Pseudomonadati > Pseudomonadota > Gammaproteobacteria > Vibrionales > Vibrionaceae > Vibrio > Vibrio sp. E14. The sequence goes on along the minus strand of NZ_JAHPJI010000002.1, from coordinate 793,745 downwards.
ACATAGTATTGCGAATCTTAGGTAGAAGCATCGGTTGTGTTGCGATGCATGTAATGAAGCGCCGACACAAGATCGCTCTGCGTAATCTCCAGCTGTGTTTCCCTGATTTTACGGACTGGCAATGTAAGGACGTAGTACGAAAAAACTTTCAATATACGGGAATGGCGATCATCGAAACGGGGATCGCCTGGTTTTGGCCAGATTGGCGGATACGTCGGATAACCTCTATTGTTGGAAAAGATCGTTTACTCGCTGAGGAAAAGAATGGCCGTGGTGTGTTGGTGGTGTGCAGTCACCATTTAAACTTGGAGATAACCGCTCGTATTTTTAGCCAGTTTGCCAAAGGTTATGGCGTTTATCGCCCAAATTCGAACCCTGCTTATGAGTTTATTCAACATCGAGGTCGAACTCGTTTTGGGCATCAAATGATTGATCGAAAAGACGTTAAATCAATGCTCAAAGTTCTGAAAAATGGTCATCGACTGTGGTATTTGCCCGACCATGATTATGGCGTCAGCCATTCTGTTTTTGCGCCGTTCTTTGCTGTTGAACAAGCCGCGAGTACCGTGGGCTCTAGTGTGCTTATAGACGCAACAAAGTGTGCGGTCATATCTGGCGTCACAGTGAGCAAGAATCACCATTACACGTTATATATTGGAAAAGATATCAGTGAGCGTTTCGAGAGGCGTAATGCGATTAAAGCGGCAAGTATCTTGAACCAAGAGCTTGAGAAAATGATAAAACGTGATATTCCAGCGTGGATGTGGCTGCACAAGCGGTTTAAAACACGCCCTGAAGGGTTAGATTGCGTCTATACGTAGAAAATAAAAAAGGTCGACTAAGAGTCGACCTTTTTACGTCTTGATGGCTCAGAGCTTACTCTGCGCTCTCTGAGTTTGTATTACTAGACTCTGCTTCTTCCTTCGCTTCGACAACCATATCTACCGTTTGGTTATCGATAAGACGAGCTTTGCCTAAGAACGCAGACATCAGAATGACGGCTTGTGTCGTTTCTGGTGTGATCACTTGTAATGTACGAGCATCACGAATGAAGATCTCATCAGGGTGCAAACCTGCAGCTCGCAGTTGGTCGCTCGCATCTTCGATGATCGATGCGTAGTCATCACGGCCGCCACGAATGGCACTGCTGATCCAACGCATTGTACGAGCAAGTACTGGCGCACGTTGACGTTCGTCAAGTGTAAGCAGACCATTACGTGAGCTCATTGCTAAACCGTCCATTTCACGTACGGTTGGTACACCGATGATTTCAATGTCCATCGCAAGATCGACAACCATCTTGCGGATAACCGCAAGTTGTTGAAAATCTTTCTCACCAAAACAGGCCACATCTGGCTGAACGATGTTAAATAGCTTGTTTACGATGGTTGTGACGCCACGGAAATGACCAGGGCGTGAAGCCCCTTCTAAAATAGTCGATAGACCCGGAACATCAACAAACGTTTGTTTATCAAGCCCTTCAGGATAGATAACTTCTGGTGTCGGCGTAAATACCACATCGACCCCTTCAGAGGTTAACTTGCTTAAGTCTTCCTCTAGCGTACGCGGGTAATTATTTAAATCGTCTGCACGATCAAACTGCATCGGATTAACAAAGATGCTTACGACAACGATATCAGCGTATTCGCGTGCTTTACGCACTAAAGTTAAGTGACCTTCGTGAAGGTTGCCCATGGTTGGGACAAACGCAATTTTACGACCTTCACGTTTAAAGGTTTTAAGGTGTTCACGAACTGCTGAGATTTCCGCAAAAGTATGCATGCATTTATCCTCTAGGCAATGGTATGAGCGTCGTCTGGGAATACACCGTTGGCTACATCTTCAATGTATTTAGCAACGGCTTTGCGCATATCACCTGTTTCAGCAAGAAAGTTTTTGGAGAATTTCGGCATGTAGTTGGCAGAGATACCGAACATATCATGCATCACGAGAATTTGACCATCTGTCACGTTACCAGCTCCAATACCGATAACAGGCACGTCGAGCACTTGCGTAATACGCTCAGCAAGCTCAGCAGGCACGCACTCTAGTAAGACGATTTGAGCGCCTGCTTCTTGCAGTGCTAACGCATCTTTCACCATGCGGTCCGCTTTTTCTTGATCGCGACCTTGGACTTTGTAACCACCAAAAATATTCACGGCTTGAGGAGTTAAACCAAGGTGAGCACAAACTGGAACCGAGCGTTCAGTGAGCATTTTTACAGTGTCTACTAGCCAGTCACCACCTTCAATTTTCACCATATTGGCCCCCGCACGCATCAGTGTAGCCGCATTTTCGCAAGCTTGCTCTGGCGTGGTGTAGCTCATGAATGGCATGTCAGCCATCAACAAACAATTTGGGCTACCTGCGCGTACGCAACGAGTATGGTAAGCGATATCATCGACCGTTACTGGCAGAGTATCGTTGTGACCTTGCAAAACCATACCTAGAGAATCACCAACAAGAAGTACTGGCATTTCTTGGCTTTCAAACAGTTGGGCAAAGCTCGCATCATAAGCGGTTGAAGTAGCAAATTTACGACCTTCTTGCTTCCACTTGATTAGGTCGTTGATGGTCATTTTTTTCATGTTTTTATCCTTACTAGGAGTTGGCTATGACTGCCAGATACTGAGGCCGTTTCTATCTACTTGTTCCAGTAGTTTAGAGACCTCGGTCCCATCGGGGAGTTGTAAACTTGGTGCAATTTCCGCAAGAGGGTAGAGTACGAATTCACGCTCTTTCATTCCATAATGAGGAACGATCAGCCTCTCGGAATTAATCACCTCATTGCCATAAAGAACAATGTCGAGGTCCAAGGTTCTTGGTCCCCAACGTTCGTCTTTACGGACACGCCCTTGTTCTTGCTCAATGGCTTGTGTGCAATCGAGCAATTCAAGAGGCGTCAAACTGGTGTTAATCGACACAACCGCATTAATGTAATCCGGTTGGTTTTGTGGTCCCATTGGCGTGCTGCTGTATAGCGAAGAAGCCTGAACAAATTCTGATTTAGGCAGCGTTTTTAACGCTTCAATCGCTTGCTTCGCTTGGCTGACAGGATCAGCCAAGTTACTGCCTACCGCAATGTACGCTGTGATCATGACTTAGGCTTACTCTTTTTCTTGCGATAGGTTTTACGGCGGCGCTGACCACTCTTCGGTGATTGACCGTCTAGGTCGGCAGCCATTGCTTGACGCATTTCTCGGCCTGCATTTTGGAAAGTTTCCCACCACTTGGCAAGCTTCTGAGTGTCACCACCTTCAATTTCACCGCGCATTTCAAGAAAATCAAAGCCAGCTCTAAATTTATTGAGCTCCATCAGGCGGAATGCACGTTTACCGTTGCGTCGTGGAAGACGAAGCTGCAGCTGCCAAATCTCGCGAATGGTTGCGGTGTGGCGTCTTGGAATGGCAATTGTACGAACTTGTTCATCAAGAATGATGTTACTCGCTTCCATAATAGCGTCGTAATGGCCTAGGTTGCGCTCTTCCATCAGTTCATCGGCTTTCGCACACAGTGGGTACCACAGCATTGCAGCAAACATAAATGCTGGATTGATGCGTTTCCCATCTTCGATGCGCATGTCGGTAGAATCTAGGACAAGATCCAACATTTGCTCAGTGTGAGAGGAGTAATCTTCTGTAAAGTGCGCTGCAATCGTCGGGAAGAGCTGTTGGAATAGGTTGTACTCACGCAGTAGGTGGTAGGTTTCTAAGCCGTGACCGGATTGCAATAACTTGAGTGACTCTTCAAAAAGACGCGCTGACGGAATGTCACCGAGCAACGGTGCCATGTGTTCGATTGGCGCCGCGGTGTCTTCTTCAATATCAAAGTCCAGTTTTACCGCGAAGCGAACTGCACGCAACATACGTACTGGATCTTCACGGTAGCGTGTTTCTGGATCGCCAATCAGTCGAATGAGGCGATCTTCTAAATCCTCAATACCACGTGCGTAGTCGTGAATCGAGTAATCCGCGATGTTGTAGTACATCGAGTTAATCGTGAAATCACGGCGCTCAGCATCTTCATCGATGGTGCCGTAGACATTGTCACGCAGCAGCATTCCTTCTTTCGATTGCTGAGAGATGCTCTTATTCTTTTGCTCTTGGTGGTGACCGCGGAATGTCGCTACTTCAATGATATCTCGGCCAAACATAATATGAGCCAAGCGGAAGCGGCGACCAATCAAACGGCAGTTACGAAATAGCTGTTTGATCTGTTCCGGCGTTGCGTTGGTCGCAATGTCAAAATCTTTTGGTTTCTGTCCAAGCAGTAAGTCTCGAACCCCGCCACCCACAAGAAAAGCATCGAAACCAGCACCATTTAGGCGGTACAGTACCTTCAGTGCATTATCACTGATCTGCTTACGCGAAATGTTGTGCTCTTCACGAGTTATTACATTGAGAGCGAGCTCTGGAATAGTGGCAGGTTCGCTTGGTGTATAGTCGTTTGTATTCATGTGCATCTGGCAATAACTGGGTTTAGTCCAATCTTGCTTTGGTTAGTTTTTGCGCCTCTAGGGCCTAATTTGCGGCTAATGATAGCCTACACAATGCCATTTGAGAATCACGCTGTGATCTCGATCTCTGTTGGAAGCTGTTCCAAGCGCCAGTTTTCGCAGCCCCAACGAAGAATCTCTTCTATGTTGGCCGCTTTTATGGCTTCCGGTATCTCGAAGCCCAAAAATGTCATGGCGCGTAATAGAGTAGGCTTTGGTGTCTCTATATCAATAGCCGTCGCGTGATTTTGTTTCGACAGTTTATTGCCGTTGTTGTCCATCGCCAATGGTAAATGCAAGTAGCTGACTTCAGGCTGCCCCAGTATCTGGTACAGACTGATTTGACGCCCTGTTGGCTCGATTAAGTCTGCACCACGCACGACTTCGGTGACGCCTTGGTCGATGTCGTCCAATACTACCGCAAGATTATAAGCAAATAATCCATCTCGACGTTTAATAATGAAATCTTCATTAACGAGTTGCTCTGGAATCTTAATTGTTCCACGCTTCTGATCGAAGAAATGAGCGACAGGCTTGGTCATTTTTAGGCGAATCGCGCCGTCTTTCAAGTTTTTATCGCGGCAAGTGCCATGATAAAACCCGCCATGCTCTTTAATTTGCTTTCGAGTACACTGGCAATAATAGGCCTCACCATTTTCGAGCCATGTGTTTATTTGGGCTTGGTAAAGGTCATGACGTTCACTCTGGTATACCACCTCTCCATCCCAATGCAGCTGATAGGCTTTGAGCGCATCTAGGATAAGTTGCACCGCACCTGGCATTTCTCTTGGTGGGTCCAAGTCCTCAATACGTACTAACCAGGTTCCGTTGTGTGCTTTCGCTTGAAAATAGCTGCCAAGAGCGGCAATCAGTGAACCAAAATGTAAAGGACCAGAAGGAGATGGGGCGAATCGACCTACATAGCGTGTCATGCGTGTATCTCGAATTTAGTAAACAAATGGGATGCAAAGGTAGTCAAAACAAAAAGGGAGCCTGAGCTCCCTTCAATAATCATAATGCATGGTTGATTAACCTTGCATTTGCTTCTCTTTGATTTCTGCAAGTGTTTTACAGTCAATACATAGGTCAGCGGTTGGACGTGCTTCAAGACGGCGAACGCCAATCTCTACGCCACAAGACTCACAGAAGCCAAAATCGTCTTCTTTGATTTTATCCAAAGTCTTTTCAATCTTCTTGATCAAACGGCGTTCGCGGTCGCGGTTACGCAGTTCTAGGCTGAACTCTTCCTCTTGAGAGGCGCGGTCAACTGGATCTGGGAAGTTTGCTGCTTCGTCCTGCATGTGGTGAACGGTACGATCCACTTCAGCTCTCAGCTGGTCGCGCCAAGCTGTTAAGATTTTCGTAAAGTGTTCAACCTGCTCTGGTGACATGTACTCTTCACCAGGCTTTTCCTGATATGGCTCCACGCCGGCAATGGCTAGGATGCCTATCGTTTTCTTCTTTGATTCTGGCATACAGCATCTCCTACTTACACCTAGTCAACTGCTACGCAGTCAATTTAAGGCGGGTATCTATAGCAAAAAGAGGCGGTGCAAGCAAATACTGAATCGCAAAGTTATCGTCAATGTGAAGACGACATCATTTTTTCTCTTAATTGATAAAATCAATAGCGGAAATCAGCTTCATTCCAGTATCGCTCAGTTCAGCTTTGTAGCAGAGAACTTCCACTCCAGCGTCTTGTGCTTGTTTGAGTAATAGTGAATATTTCGCGTCTATATGGTGCGCCGCGGATACTTTTTCAATACCTGAATGTAAAACAGTGAATAAAAGTATGGCTCTACTTCCATTTTGTGCCATTTCTGTGAGCTCTCTCAGGTGCTTTTGTCCCCGAGTCGTGACCGCATCTGGGAAGTATCCTTGTCCAGTAGAGTCGGTCTCATCAAGAAGAGTGACGCTTTTCACTTCTATATAGCACTTTGGCTTGTTGTCTGCGCTGAGCAAGATATCAATTCGGCTATTTTCATTACCGTATTTCACCTCAGTTTGAAGTGTGTCATAACCACAAAGCTCTGAAATGACATTATTTTCAATAGCCTCAACGGCTAATTGGTTGGCGCGCGCGGTATTGATACAAATGCGGTGGCCTTGTTCGGTTTCACTCAACTCCCAACTATTGGGATATTTTCGTTTCGGGTTGTCGGAAGTGGAAAACCAAACTTTGTTTCCCGGTGTCGCACAACCTGTCATAGCACCAGTGTTTGCGCAGTGGATAGTACGAATTTCACCGGTATCGAGTTCGATATCGGCAAGAAAGCGTTTATAGCGTTTGAGTAGAGTGGCGGACTCTAAAGCGGGTGTGAAATGCATTTGCTTATTTAGACAAAAATTTTTTTATGTACAATGTTGCCACCATTACACCATAAGGTATTTCCTTTGTCACAATTGCCGATTGAAGCCGTGATGCCTGAGTTGCTGACGGCGGTCAAAAATCAACATCAAGTGATCTTAAAAGCGGCGCCTGGTGCCGGTAAGTCGACTTACTTCCCTTTGCAGTTACTCTTAAATCATTCGGTTGCTGGAAAAATCATCATGCTCGAACCAAGACGACTCGCGGCGCGTAACATTGCCCGTTATCTTGCTGAGCAATTGGGAGAGCAAGTAGGCCAACGCGTGGGTTATCGAGTTCGTGGCGAGGCAAAGGTAAGTTCTGCAACGCAGTTGGAGATCGTGACTGAAGGGATCATGACTCGGATGATTCAAACTGACCCTGAACTGGATGGTGTTGATCTCCTGATCTTTGATGAGTTTCATGAACGCAGCATTCATGCCGATACCGCTTTGGCATTCAGTTTAGAAGTTCAAGAGGCATTGCGAGACGATCTCAAGCTGGTGGTAATGTCGGCAACGCTTGATCAACAAGCCTTACAGTCGTTGTTGCCGGAAGCCAGTTACATTGAATCAGAAGGACGCAGTTTCGACGTAGACATGCGTTACCAACCGTTAGGTGTGAATGATCATTTACCTACGAGTATGGCAAAAACAATAGAAAGTCTTATGAACAAAGAGTCCGGCTCTTTGTTGGCTTTCCTACCGGGCGTTGGGGCCATTAAACAAGTCGAAGAACGTTTATCTCATTTGGCGGATGATATTGAAGTGTGTCCGCTTTATGGGCAACTGAGCTTTACTGAGCAACAAAAAGCCATCACGCCGGCAGAACACGGCAAGCGTAAAGTCGTACTCGCGACCAACATCGCAGAAACTTCACTGACGATTGAAGGCATTCGCCTTGTGGTTGATTCTGGGTTAGAGCGTATTGCCCGGTTTGATTTGAAAAACGGTTTAACACGCTTAGAGCAAACACGCATTGCACAGTCTTCAGCGATTCAGCGTGCAGGACGAGCGGGACGAATAGAAGAGGGCATTTGCGTTCGCCTCTATTCTGAAAGTCAGTTCAAGCAGCAACCTCTGGTTCCCCAGCCCGAAATTTTGCATTCCGATTTGGCTAGTTTAGTTATGGAGCTCGCATTTTGGGGAGCGAGTGATATCAACGATCTCAAGTGGCTTGATGTTCCCGCTAATGCGTCATTGGAACAAGCGAAGCAGCTATTGGTGTCATTGGGACTACTGACGGAAAAAGGGCAATTAACGTCCGAAGGAAAACAGGCGCATGAACTAGGCGTTGAGCCTCGTGCGGCTGCGATGCTAATTAAAGCGCAATCTTACAGTGATAAGATGTTAAATGCTGCTTTGGCGGCGGTCGCACTGATTGAAGAGCCAGAAAGAAACGTCACCAATATCGCTCATAGCTGGCATCGTTGGCTTGTTGGTACTCATCCAAAAAAGTCGATGTTGTTCAAGCGTGCTCAATCTCTGGCGTACAAATTAGATACGGTATTTGATCTGAAAGGCGTGGATGAAGAAGCATTACCGCTGGTGTTAAGTTTGGCATTTCCAGATCGCATTGCGCAGCAGCGCACAAATCAATTTGGGCGATTTACTTTGGCTAATGGTCATGGTGCAGAATGTCGTCAGGAAGACATGCTAGGTGGCTGTGAGTATTTGGTTGCCGTTGACTTAATGCGTTCTCATTCTAACTCCAGTCAAATTCATTCGGCATGTGAATTGGATGTCAATATATTGCGAGCGACCTTTGAAGCACTATTTTCGTCTGAAGAAGTTGTAGACTGGGATGAAAAAAGAGGGCGTCTAATGGCTGAGCGACAAACAAAACTCGGTCAGCTGGTCGTTGAACGCGAGCCGTTGCCAAGCCCTGGCAAAGAAAAAATGACACAAGCTTTACTCACGTATGTCCGCCGCCAGGGCTTACAGAGTCTAAACTGGACACCGGCAGCGGAGAGCTTGTTGGCTCGGATTCGTTGTGCGGTGGAATGGTTACCCGAGCAATCATGGCCAATGTTTGATGAAGCCAGTTTGTTGGATTCATTAGAAGAGTGGTTAGAGCCGTACATGACGTCCGTCAATTCGGTTAACGATTTGAGCAAGATAAACTTGGTCGAAGCGCTGAACGCTCGATTAAGTTGGCCACTCAATCAACAGCTGGATGAATGGTTACCAGAGCATTACCAACTGCCGACAGGTTCAAAGAAGCGTATCCGTTACCAGTATGGCCATGAGCCGAAATTATCGGTGCGTATGCAAGAGGTATTTGGTGAGAGTGGCTCCCCTACGGTAGCGCTTGGTCGCAAGCGTTTAGTGCTTGAACTGCTTTCACCGGCACAACGTCCGCTGCAAGTGACGTCTGACTTGGCGGCTTTCTGGAATGGAAGCTATAAAGACGTCCAAAAAGAGATGAAAGGGCGCTACCCAAAACACAGGTGGCCTGATGATCCTGCCAATCATGTAGCAACTACGAAAACAAAAAGACAATTGAATAATGACTAACAGCAAGAAGCCTAGCGCGAAAAAAGCGCCAGCGAAGAAAAGTACAACCAATAAAGGAACGACAAAACAGACTCGACGCACACCGAGTAAAAAGCCGACTAATGAGAAACGTTCGTGGCTGAAAGTTTTGTGGTCATTTAGCTGGAAAGCCGGTGTTGCGCTTGCCGCTGTTTTGCTGTTTGTGGGGATTTACTTAGATAGTGTAGTGAAAGAACGCTTTGAAGGTCAGCTGTTTGAACTGCCAACGGTGGTTTATGCTCGCATCTTGAACTTAAATCCGGGTGAAAATATCACCATTCAAGAACTTCGTAACGAGCTGGATGTACTGAATTACCGTAAGGTAAGTCAGCCTCGCTACCCTGGAGAGTACTCATCTTCTTCCACTCGGATTGAATTGATTCGCCGTCCATTCGAATTTGCCGATGGTCCTGAACCGGATCGTCACGTGATGCTCCATTTTTCAGATTCTGGCTTACAGCGTATTCAGTCTTTAGAGTCCCGAGGTGATCTTGGTTACTTACGCTTAGAGCCTAAGATGTTGGGTATGCTGGAGAAAGATCAAGATGAGCAGCGTCTGTTCTTGCGTCGTGATCAGTTCCCAGAAATTTTAGTTGATGCACTGCTTGCGACCGAAGACCGGGATTTTTATCAACACGATGGGGTGTCTCCACTCGCGATTGCACGAGCAATGGTTGCAAACATTAAAGCGGGTCGTACTGTTCAAGGTGGTAGTACGCTAACTCAGCAGTTGGCGAAAAACCTGTTTTTGACCCGTGATAAAACGCTGTGGCGAAAAGTTAGAGAAGCGTATATCGCGTTAATTTTGGATTACCGTTACAGCAAAGATCGTATTTTAGAAGCCTACCTTAACGAAGTGTATCTAGGGCAAAGCGGTGGTGAAGCGATCCACGGGTTTGGCTTGGCATCGCGTTATTACTTTGGACAACCGATCCAAGAGCTGCGAATCGATCAACTGGCGATGTTAGTTGGGATGGTAAAAGGACCGTCTTACTACAATCCAATTCGTTATCCCGAGCGCACGAAAGAGCGCCGCGATCTTGTATTACGTTTGTTGATGCAGCAAAACATGCTGACATCTGAGCAGTATGAGCAAGCCGTCAGTCGTTCGCTTGATACGCAGAGCAAACCACGTATCGCGAGCCGTCAGCCCGCTTATTTCCAACAATTGAGCATTGAATTGAAAGAAAAAGTGGGGGAGCGATTTAAAGCGGAAACCGGACTGCGCGTGTTTACGTCTCTGGATCCGGTATCGCAAAGCAAAATGGAGCAAGCCATCGCGAAAAAGATCCCGGAGCTAGCTAAACGAGGCGGTAAAGAATTAGAAGCCGCTGCAGTCGCGGTTGATCGTCATAGTGGTGAAATCCGTGCCATGGTTGGCGGTAAACGTGTTGGTTATGAAGGTTTTAACCGCGCGCTCAATGCCAGTCGTCCAATTGGTTCTTTAGTTAAACCAGCGATTTACTTGACGGCTCTAGAACAACCGGAAAAATATAACCTAGGCACGACGCTACACGACACGCCGCTAAGCCTGAAAAGCAGTAAAGGTAATGTATGGACACCGCGCAACTACGACCGAAAATACCGTGGTGATGTGCCACTCTACATTGCTTTAGCGAAGTCACTCAACGTGCCAACTGTGCGCTTAGGCATGGCGCTTGGTATCCCAGAAGTATCCGATACTTTAGAGCGTTTGGGCGTCAACAAAGACGAAATCCGCCCAGTGCCTTCGATGTTTTTGGGCTCGTTTTCTTTGACGCCGTTTGAAGTCGCGCAGATGTATCAGACACTGACGAACTCAGGCAAACGTGCGAAACTGACCGCTCTGCGTTCAGTGATGGATATGGAAGGTAATGTGCTGTATCAATCCTTGCCTCGTTCATCAAGAGCCGTGGATGAGCAAGCAGCATGGCTAACGACCTACGCGATGAAACAGGGGGTTGCTCAAGGTACAGGCCGCTTCTTACAAAGCCAGTTTGGTTGGGCTGCACTGGCAGGAAAAACGGGTACCAGTAACGATAACCGCGATAGCTGGTTTGTCGGTGTTGATGGCCGTGAAGTGACGACAATTTGGCTAGGCCGCGACGATAACAAACCGGTTCATCTAACGGGGTCGAGCGGTGCATTACGAGTGTACGCAGAGTATTTGAAGCAACGCATTCCTGAGCGTTTAGAGCTTCCATGGCCAAGAGAGATCACCACGTTAGGATTTAAGCCGACATCAGATGGTGGTTTAGAAATGAACTGTCGTAGTGATTATAAACTGCCAGTTTGGGATAAAACGGGTCAAATAAAGCAGCAGTGTGAGAAGAAATCAAACTGGCTTAACAGCTTATTTGATTGGTAGCATCGCCAAATCAACAACATTAGCTTGTTTATCTGATTAATTCTTAGTACATATTAGGGCGTGTTAGTACAGTACTGCTAGCACGCCCTACTTGATCAGATATTCAATAAAGGAAGAAGTGAATGTTCAAAAAGCTGTTATCAAGCCCATCGGTTCGCAACTTTGCGCTTTGGGTTAGTACCTTTTTGATGATCACTCCTTCTGTTTCCCTCGCAAACTCTCCAACAAAAACGGATGACTTGGAACCTCGACCAAAGGTGGCGGTTGTGCTCGCTGGTGGCGGAGCGAAAGGGGCGGCACACATTGGGGTTTTAAAAGCATTGGAAGAAATGCAGATCCCTGTCGATATTGTGACCGGTACCAGTATGGGCGCCTATGTGGGTGGGCTCTATGCCACGGGTATGAGTGCTGATGAAATCGAGAGTTTTATCTACACCGTCGATTGGGGCAGCGGTTATCGAGATCGTGTTGACCGTAGCCAACGTCGAGTTCGTGACAAAGAGTATGAAGACCGCTACCAAATTAATACCGACCTCGGCTTAAGGTTCGGTGAGGTACGAGCACCAACGGGTGTGGTGCAAGGCCAGAACATGTTGCGCGTATTGCGTGAGACTACAGGGAACTTAGGGCGATTCGATTCTTTTGATGATCTTGCCATTCCTTATCGCTCTGTGGCGACAGATATTCTTGCGCTAGAGGAAGTGGTTCTTGGCAATGGCTACCTTGTGGACGCCATGATGGCTAGCATGTCTGTACCAGGAGCGCTTCCTCCCTATAAGCTCAATGGCCATATGCTTGTCGATGGCGGCGTGGTCAATAACATGCCTGTCGATGTGGCTCGCGCCATGGGGGCTGATGTCGTTATTGCCGTCGATATTAGCACCGATTACAAAACCGAAGATGAATTTACGGGGCTGTTTACTGTCGCGGACCAACTCTCTAACTATCTCGTTCGTCGTAGTACACAACAGCAAGTGGACGAGCTTGAACCTCAAGATATCTATATTCGTCCCAATGTGGGCACCATGGAAACCGTCGAGTTCGACAAAATGCCTTGGGCTTTTCAAGCTGGGTACGATATTACCAAGCAGTTAAAAGACAAGCTGAAAGAGTTACGCTTGTCCAACGCGGACTATCAAAAATACATCGATCGCAAACAAGAAGTTCGTAAAACTTTGATTTATGGCGATCAGCGTGTGGTTGATGACATTGTGATTGTAAATAACACGCACTACAGCGATGTGTTATTGACGAATCGTATTGAACTAGAAACCGGACGTCGTATTTCAACGGCCGAAATTGAGAAAGCCGTTGAAAACCTCTACGCGTTAGATCGGTTCGAGCTCATCACTTATCACTTTGAAGAGGTGGATGGTGAGACATTGTTGGTTTTTGATGTTAACGAGAAGTCGTGGGGGCCTAATTATCTCAACTTCCGATTTTTTCTTGAAGATGACTTCGATACAGATAGCCAGTACGGCATAGGAATATCGACCAACTTTACCAATTTAAACTCTCATGGCGCGGAGTTGGGGTTCAACGTAGAAATGGGCACGGATAAGCTGATTGAAGCTGAGTTGTATTCCCCTGTTTTATCTAGCCAAGAACTTTTTGTATCGGGGCGAATTTCCTATGGCAGTGAGAGCCGAAACTTACCTTTAACAGAGCCTCAAGCACCAGATTTAGAGTCAGTAAATGACTTTTTTCCGGTCACTTACGATGATTTTACAACAGAGTTAGCGATAGGTATCCAACCCACATTGTGGCAAGAACTTCGATTTGGCGCTCGCTACTCAACCGGAGATATTGAGCTTTCTACTTTGGCTTCTGCTGGTAAATTGGATTTTGAACGTCGTGGCCTGTTTGCCAACTATCGCCTAGATACACTTGATGATTTCGCATTTCCGACTCGTGGACTTTTAGTCGATCTCGAATATTTAGTGTCTCATGATCAAAGTCCTCAAGGCGTTAGCCTTTTAGAGACTGACAAAATTATTGAAGATACCGTGTATGAAATCTCTGCACGATTTAAAGGTGCGGTCAGTCATCAGCGTCATACTTTAGTCGGACATGCTGAATATAGTTTTGTAGAGAGTAAAAACTCATCTTTACCGCTTGATCCCAGAGAGTTGGGCGGCTTTTTAAGCCTATCTGGAATCCCAAGAAATAGCCTGATCGGACAGAACTTATTTTTCAGTAGTTTGGTGTACCGATATAAGTGGTTTGATAATGATTTCGGATTGTTTGAAGCTCCAGTCTACCTAGGCGCATCGGTCGAATATGGCGGTGTTTGGTCTGATAATGATCTGAAACTAAACGAAGCGCCGCTTTACAATGCTGGCTCCATCTTCTTTGGTGTTGACTCACCAATAGGACCAATAATGTTGGCATACGGTCGTACCGAGCAAGATTTGGATGCTGTGTATTTGATCGTAGGAACATCGTTTAATTAATCGGGTATGAGAAAGCAAAAACTTGGCATATTTGGTCAAAATTAGCATAACTTTAGTCGTAAGTTGCTATGTTGGTCAAAATGATAAGATTTTAATTTAAGGTTAAATTTGCTATTATTTTGCCCACAGTTTGGCCTCTACGGCGCTGTTTCTCAATCATAATTGAATGAAAACAAGGGCAATGGAGAGCCAAGTTTCCAAGGATGTTCACTCCTTTACTTTAAAAATAGTAATAATAGAGGAGGAACCGCAATGAGAGGAAAAAGTCGTGCTTGAAGCCTACCGTAAACACGTCGAAGAGCGTGCTGCTGAAGGAGTTGTTCCTAAACCGCTAGACGCAGAACAAGTTGCTGGACTTGTAGAACTTCTGAAAAATCCCCCGCAAGGTGAAGAAGAAGTCATTCTTGACCTACTTGAAAACCGTATCCCTCCAGGTGTTGATGAAGCTGCTTATGTAAAAGCGGGTTTCCTAACAGCAGTAGCAAAAGGTGAAGTTAAATCACCATTAGTGAGTCGTGAAAAAGCGGCTGAACTGCTAGGCACTATGCAAGGTGGCTACAACATCGAGCCGCTAGTTGAGCTATTGGATGACGAAGTACTGGCAGAGATTGCTGTAGAAGCGCTGTCTCATACACTTCTGATGTTTGATGCTTTCTATGATGTAGAAGAGAAAGCAAAAGCAGGCAATGCGCATGCACAGAAAGTACTTCAATCATGGGCTGATGCTGAGTGGTTCCTTTCTAAGCCTAAGCTTGAAGAAAAAGTCACTCTAACTGTATTTAAAGTAACAGGTGAAACGAACACGGATGACCTTTCACCTGCACCTGATGCTTGGTCTCGTCCTGATATCCCAGTGCACGCACTTGCGATGCTGAAGAACGAGCGTGAAGGCATCAATCCTGATCAACCGGGCAATATTGGTCCGATCAAGCAAATTGAAGAATTGAAAGAAAAAGGTCACCAATTGGTTTACGTTGGTGATGTTGTTGGTACTGGTTCTTCACGTAAATCTGCAACCAACTCAGTACTTTGGTTCATGGGAGATGATATCCCTTACGTTCCAAACAAACGTGCTGGTGGTTATGTGCTTGGTGGTAAAATTGCACCTATCTTCTTCAACACAATGGAAGATGCGGGCGCACTACCAATCGAAGTCGATGTGACTAAGCTCAACATGGGCGATGTTATCGATGTTTACCCATATGAAGGTAAAGTTTGTAATCACGAAACAGGTGAAGTTTTAGCTGAGTTCTCGCTGAAAACGGAAGTACTGATTGATGAAGTTCGTGCTGGTGGTCGTATCCCATTGATCATCGGTCGTGGTTTGACAGACAAAGCGCGTCAATCGCTAGGTCTTGAGCCTTCGGACGTATTCCGTAAACCTGGTGAAATCGCAGATTCTGGCAAGGGTTACACGCTTGCACAGAAAATGGTTGGTAAAGCGTGTGGCGTAGAAGGCATTCGCCCTGGTACCTACTGTGAGCCGAAGATGACGACAGTAGGCTCGCAAGATACTACCGGCCCTATGACTCGTGATGAACTTAAAGACTTGGCGTGTTTGGGCTTCTCTGCTGACCTTGTCATGCAGTCTTTCTGTCACACATCGGCTTATCCAAAACCAGTAGACGTTAACACGCACCACACACTTCCGGACTTTATCATGAACCGTGGTGGTGTATCTCTTCGTCCTGGTGACGGTATTATCCACTCATGGCTAAACCGTATGCTACTGCCGGATACTGTCGGTACGGGTGGTGACTCGCATACTCGTTTCCCTCTAGGTATTTCATTCCCAGCCGGCTCGGGCTTGGTTGCCTTTGCAGCTGCGACAGGCGTTATGCCGCTAGACATGCCAGAGTCAATCTTGGTTCGTTTTAAAGGTGAAATGCAACCGGGTATCACACTGCGTGACCTTGTTCATGCCATCCCTTACTACGCGATTCAGCAAGGTCTACTAACGGTAGAAAAAGCGGGCAAGATCAACGAATTCTCTGGCCGTATCCTTGAGATTGAAGGCCTAGAAACGCTAACGGTTGAGCAAGCATTTGAGCTGTCTGATGCTTCTGCTGAGCGTTCTGCGGCAGGTTGTACTGTGAAACTGTCTCAAGAGTCGATCGAAGAGTACCTAAACTCTAACATCGTGATGCTGAAGTGGATGATCTCTGAAGGTTACGGTGACCGCCGTACTATCGAACGTCGTATTACAGCGATGGAAGAGTGGCTAGCAAATCCTGAGCTGATGCAAGCGGATAAAGACGCTGAATATGCACATGTGATTGAAATCGATATGGCTGAAATCAACGAGCCAGTACTATGTGCACCGAATGATCCGGATGACGCTCGCTTGTTGTCTGAAGTACAAGGCACAGCGATTGATGAAGTGTTCATCGGTTCTTGTATGACGAACATCGGTCACTTCCGCGCTGCTGGTAAGCTGCTAGATAAGTTCAATGGACAGCTTGCAACTCGTCTATGGATCGCTCCGCCAACGAAGATGGACAAGGATCAGCTAACGGAAGAAGGTTATTACGGTATCTTTGGCCGTGCTGGGGTTCGAATCGAAACACCAGGATGTTCACTGTGTATGGGTAACCAAGCGCGTGTTGCAGACAAATCAACAGTGATGTCTACCTCAACGCGTAACTTCCCGAACCGTCTAGGTACTGGTGCGAATGTTTACCTGTCGTCTGCGGAACTAGCTGCCGTAGGTGCAATCCTTGGTAAGATTCCAACTAAAGAAGAGTACTTGGAGTATGCGAAGCAAATTGATGCAACCGCTACAGATACTTACCGCTACTTGAACTTCCATAAAATGGATCAGTACACCAAGAAAGCGGATGAAGTGATCTTCCAAGAGCCTGCATAAGTTTAACTGCACAATTAAAAAGCACCTCAAACGAGGTGCTTTTTTTATGGGCGCAATTCGCTATACTCCGCACCAAATTGATACGAAAAGGCAATCTCGATGGAATTTGAATTCATCCGTAACACGTTGATGGGCGAGTACTACGTAAAATGCAGCATGGGGCATGAGATTGTTGGGCGCTGGCTACAAGAAGAAATTGGCAAAGATCCTATGAAGATTGCTCAGGTTGAAAAGCTAATTGAGCAGTCATTTTCAGCGCCTTCTCAAGAGCATAACCTAACAGGTACAGAAATTAGCTTGATGATTCAGGGCGATGAAGTCCTAGTGCAAGAAAACGCATTGGCCCATGACCATGATGTTGAGATGGAAAGTGAATTCGATTTCTACAATGCAGAAAGTACAGCAAGCTGTGGAATAGAGGACTTCATGATTCTTATCGAGCGATGGAAAGACTTTTTGAACATTTAGTGCACAGTTTTGGGTAACTTTCCTTCTGTTGCTTTAAATTTGTGAAAAGGGCGCACCGATATGGTGCGCCCTTTTTGTTTATAGATATGTAAATTGACGTTAGTTTTTATTATTCAATGACTTAAAAACTTGGCACGTAGATTGGATTATTAGAAGTGTTTCAGGATGAAAGCTTCGGAGAGAATTGAATGAAAATAATCAATGCCATTATTAAGCCGTTTAAATTAGACGATGTGCGAGAAGCATTGGCTAACGTCGGTATCGAAGGGATGACGGTATCAGAAGTTAAAGGGTTTGGTCGTCAAAAAGGCCACACGGAACTGTATCGCGGCGCTGAGTATCAGGTCGATTTCCTACCAAAAGTGAAAATTGAAATCGCTACTCACGCGGATAATGTTGAGCGAGTGGTTGAAGCGATTACAAAAGCTGCGCAAACAGGAAAGATTGGTGACGGTAAAATTTTTGTCTACGACCTGAACCAAGCGGTGCGTATCCGAACGGGCGAAATGGACGCAGAAGCACTTTAAGAATTCAAGGGATTGGAGAAACTTATTATGGAATTAACAACAACAGTAACCGAGTTACGTTACGCACTTGACACCTTTTTCTTCCTCATTTCCGGTGCGTTGGTAATGTGGATGGCAGCTGGTTTTGCGATGCTAGAGGCTGGTCTTGTGCGCTCTAAGAACACAACAGAAATTCTTACGAAGAACATCTGTTTGTACGCAATTGCATGTACGATGTTTCTAATCGTTGGTTACAACATCATGTATGTCGACAACGGAGAAGGAGGCTGGTTACCTTCATTTGGTGCGTTGATTGGTACCCAAGGAGAAGGGGCTGATCACTCTCTAGAGTCTGATTTCTTCTTCCAAGTCGTCTTCGTTGCAACGGCAATGTCTGTCGTTTCTGGTGCGGTGGCTGAACGTATGAAGCTTTGGTCTTTCTTGGTTTTCTCTGCGATTTTGACCGCATTTATCTACCCAATAGAAGGTTATTGGACATGGGGCGGTGGTTTCCTAGCAGAAGCTGGATTTAGCGACTTTGCGGGTTCAGGTATCGTACATATGGCTGGTGCTTCTGCAGCTCTCGCAGGTGTGTTATTGCTTGGTGCTCGTAAAGGTAAATATGGAAAAAACGGTGAAATCTACCCGATTCCAGGTTCAAACATGCCTTTGGCAACACTAGGTACTTTCATCCTTTGGTTTGGTTGGTTTGGGTTTAACGGTGGTTCTCAGTTGATGGTTTCAGACTTTGAGAACGCAACAGCGGTAGGTCAGATCTTCCTAAACACCAACGCAGCAGCTGCTGCAGGTGCTATTGCGGCGCTATTTGTATGTAAAACGACTTGGGGCAAAGCGGATTTAACGATGATTCTCAATGGTGCGCTAGCAGGCTTGGTTGCTATCACCGCAGATCCTCTATCACCATCGCCATTATATGCAGTTGCTATCGGTGCAGTATCTGGCGCGCTAGTCGTATTCAGCATCATTGGCCTAGATAAACTAAAAATTGATGACCCAGTCGGTGCGATTTCAGTGCACGGTGTTTGTGGCTTCTTTGGTTTGATGGTTGTGCCTCTAAGCAACGGCGATGCTACATTCGGTGCGCAGCTTTTAGGTGCAGTCGTTATCTTTGCTTGGGTATTTGGTGCCAGTCTAGTGGTGTGGGCTATCTTGAAAGCAACCGTTGGAATTCGCGTCACGGAAGATGAAGAAATGGAAGGTATGGACATGCATGATTGTGGCGTCGGTGCGTACCCAGAATTTGTCACTGTGAAGTAATCAATAGCCTGTAATAAATAGTTACACTCTCAACATATAAAAACCTGCTCCGATGAGCAGGTTTTTTAATATTTGTCATTGTCTTCTTATTGAACATACATATAATAACGCAACTGATAAACGTTATCATTAGCATGGTAAAGGATTAAACAATGAAAAAACTGCTAACTCTTTCAGCATTAACTTGCGCTACCTTAGCTCCAACAGCAATGGCTGCTGAAGAAGTGAACGTCTACTCTTACCGTCAACCTTTCCTAGTTGAACCTATGTTCAACGAGTTCACTAAAGAAACTGGCATCAAAGTAAACGTAAAATTTGCTAAAAAAGGCTTAGCAGAAAAGCTAGCTCAAGAAGGCGAGTACAGCCCAGCTGACGTTATCCTTACGACAGACATCAGTCGTCTAGCAGAACTGACAAACAAAGGTTTAGTTCAGAAAGTAGATAGCAAAATCATTGAAGAAAACGTACCAGCTCAATACCAAGATAAAGAGAATGAGTGGTTTGCCCTAACTCTACGCTCACGTAGTGTTTACTCTTCACGTGATCGCGTAGGTAAACTAGGCGCAGATTTCAACTATGCAGATCTAGCTAAGCCAGAGTTCAAAGGTAAAATTTGTACTCGTAGCGGTAAGCACCCGTACAACGTTTCTCTAGTTTCAGCAATGATTGCTCACAATGGCGAAGCAGAAACCAAAGAGTGGTTGGAAGGCGTGAAAGCAAACCTTGCTCGCAAACCACAAGGCAACGATCGTGCACAAGTTAAAGCAATCAAAGAAGGCCTATGTGATGTTTCTCTAGGTAACAGCTACTACCTAGGTAAAATGGTTAATGACAAAGAGCAAAAAGCTTGGGCAGATGCAGTTTACATCAACTTCCCTAACCAAGAGACTACAGGTACTCACGTAAACATCTCTGGTATGGCGATGGCGAAGTACTCTCCAAACAAAGACAATGCTGTGAAGCTAATGGAATTCCTAACGGGTGACAAAGCGCAGCAGATGTACGCAGAAGTTAACTACGAGTACCCTGTTAAAGAAGGCGTGAAGCGTTCTGAACTTGTGGAATCTTGGGGTGACTTTAAAGCAGACAAGCTTTCTCTAGACGATATTGCAGCCAACCACGAAGCGGCAATTAAGCTATTAGACGAAGTGAAATTTGACCTTTAATTCCTTGTGGGGGTATAACAGTACCCCCATTTGATTAAAGGATATGAGATGTATTTGCAACAGCATTTGTATTTCATACAGCCTTGCAGTAATTAGGCGATGAAAGATAAACACTCTTTATGGAAAACCAGTAGTGGGGTAATAACTCTGTTACTGGTTTTGCCGATCTTAGCGATCTTCTACACCGCAATTGGTGAAACGGATGATTTGTTTGCCCATTTAATGGCGACAGTCATGCCGACTTATATTTTTAACACGGTTGCGCTCACTATTGGCGTAATGGTGTTGTCCTTAATTCTTGGTATACCAAGCGCTTGGATAATGGCTATGTGTAAACTGCCGACCGAAAAATGGTTGCAGTGGGCATTGGTGTTACCTCTTGCGATGCCAGGTTATATCATTGGTTATATTTTTACTGATTGGTTTGATTTTGCTGGTCCAATTCAGATCTTTTTGCGTGATGTAACCGGATGGGGACCTAGCGAGTATTGGTTCCCTGATATTCGCACCTTGCCTGGCGCGACCTTTGTGTTGGCTTTAGTGCTGTACCCTTACGTGTATTTGCTGTGTCGAGCTGCATTTATGGAGCAAAATGTCTCTTTGTTGCAAAGCGCGCGTTTGCTCAAATGCTCTCCATGGGAAAGCTTTTGGCGCATCTCGATGCCACTAGTGCGACCTTCTATCGCTGTGGGTTTGTCGCTGGTGGCAATGGAGACTATCGGTGACTTTGGTACTGTAAGTTACTTCGCTGTGAATACGTTAACCACAGCGGTCTACGATACTTGGTTGGGATACTCTAATCTTAATGCAGCAGCCAAGATTTCAGCCATGATGCTCGTCATTGTAGTACTGCTCCTCAGTGCCGAACGCTACAGTCGTCGTAAACAAAAGCTTTTTCAAAGCCAATTTAACAGTCACGAAGATTTTCGTTATGAGTTGACGGGCTGGAAAAAGTGGACCGCGCTGGTTTGGTGTTGGGGCTTGGTTTCGGTCGCGTTTATTTTGCCATTACTACAGCTGATTGATTATGCGATAACTTACTTTGCGCAGAGTTGGACCCCCGAGTTTCGTGAATACGCATGGAATAGTTTGGTCGTGTCGGTTATTGCCGCCATTATAGGTGTTGCTGTCGCACTGATCGTTAACTTTACCCATCGCGTCAATGGCAAGCGCGAAAGCTTGGCATTTATGCGTCTTTCTTCGATGGGGTATGCAGTGCCAGGAACCGTATTAGCGATTGGTGTGATGGTCGCAGTACTGTTTATGGATCACCGCGTCAACGACCTTGCTAAAGCCATGGAGTGGGGCAGACCGGGACTTATTTTTTCTGGCTCCATGTTCGCCCTGGTTTTTGCCATGGTTGTGCGCTTTTCAGCGGTGGCGATTGGTAGTATCGAAAGTAACTTAAATAAAATTTCGCCTTCGTTAGATATGGCGTCTCGCACCATGGGTTGTAAGCCTAATGCCATGCTGTGGCGTGTGCACTTTCCGCTGGTTAAACGTGGTGCACTGATTGCGGCTCTGTTAGTGTTTATCGAGTCGATGAAAGAGCTCAATGCGGCCCTATTACTTCGTCCGTTTAACTTTGAAACACTAGCCACATACGTTTATAACTTCGCCTCGGATGAGCATTTGGAATTGGCCGCTTTGCCTGCGGTTTTGTTGGTTCTTGTTGGGTTGATCCCGCTTGTTGTTGTTAACCGTTCACTGGAGCAAAATCACTGATGAGCTGCGCATTATCAATTAAAAACCTAACCTGCCAATATGATGATCAAACCGTACTGGAATCATTGTCTCTTGAGGTGGAACAAGGGCAAATTGTCTGTTTACTAGGTGCAAGTGGTTGCGGAAAAACAACACTATTAAAAGCCGTTGCGGGATTATTGCCGTTAACGTCAGGCGAAATGAGCTTAAATTGCGTCACGATTGATGATGGGGAGAACTGGTTGCCACCAGAACAGCGTAATATCGGGATGATTTTCCAAGATTATGCGCTTTTTCCTCACCTGACGGTGGAGCAAAATATTGCCTTTGGCTTAAAGCATTACTCGACAAAAGAGAAAAATGGCAAAGTCCAAGAGATGCTCGAGCTCGTGCATTTGCAAGGCTATGGCGATCGTTATCCTCATCAATTGTCTGGTGGACAGCAGCAGCGTGTTGCGATTGCTCGCTCATTAGCTTACAGCCCAGACTTATTGCTGCTGGATGAGCCGTTCTCTAATATTGATACGCAAGTTCGCCATGAGCTGATAAGCGAGATCCGTAAGATTTTTAAGGCGCAAGGCGTGACTGCCATTTTTGTTACGCATAGCCGTGAAGAGGCTTTTGCCTTCGCTGATAAAATGGCAGTGATGAACAATGGTGTTATCGAGCAGTATGGCACGGCATCTGAGCTTTACTATCAGCCTTCAAGTAAGTTTGTTGCGGATTTCTTAGGTGGTGGTAGCTACCTGGCCGCTAAACGAGTTTCGGATTCAGAATATGAAACCCACTTGGGTGTGGTTGAAGCCACAGCCCAACAAGAGATCCCAGTGCAGTCTGAATGCTCTTTGTTGCTAAGGCCGCAACATGTACAAATTCAATCCGATGAAGAGAGCTCAGTAACGGTGCTGGAGCAGCACTTTATGGGTGACCATTGCCGTTACGTGATTGATGCGAATGGCGACCGTTTGTTGGCTACAGCATCGCAGGCATTAAGTATCGGTGAGTCTGTTGCAGTGAAAATTGAAACGCAGGGCGTGCTGGCATTCGCATAACGTTACTGGGTACCTTTACTACTCTCTTATGCCTGCCTACACACAATAAAAAAGCCCGGCAGTGATGCCGGGCAAGTATTCTTCCCCTTAGCGACAGCTTGAATTACATGACAAGCGTAGCCGAAGTGCTCGAAGCGGGCACAAGGTCAGTTATAAAGATAAGAAGTCTTTAAACTGTTGAAGAACACGTTCCGCAGTGTCCTTATCTTGCATTTCTGCAAAAATACGCAGTAGTGGCTCAGTACCAGAGAAGCGGGCGATGATCCAACCGCCATTCTTGAAGTACACTTTCGCACCATCTTCGTAGCTGACTTTTTCAATATCGAACTCAAACTCAGGCAGTTGTTTTTCAACATATATCTTGTTGAACAGGACTTCTTTTTGCGCTGGTTTGAATTTGCAATCACCTTCTGCCATGTACGCGTAGCCGTACTTACCGTAGATTTCATCTAGCAACTCAGACAGCTTCTTGCCGGTTACTGAGATCATTTCTACCAATAGGCTTGATGCGAATACGCCGTCTTTACCTTTGATGTGGCCGCGAATGGTTAGGCCGCCAGAGCTTTCCCCACCAATCAGTGAGTCATCCGCTTCCATTTGAGAACTGATGTGCTTAAAGCCTACTGGTACCTCAAAGCATTTTTCACCATGGTCTTCAGCAATTTTATCGAGAAGATGAGTCGTCGCGATGTTACGTACCACGGAACCTGTCCAACCTTTGTACTCCAATAAGTAATAATAAAGTAGAATCAGGACTTCATTCGGATGAATGAAGTTACCTTTTTCGTCAATAATACCAAGACGGTCCGCATCGCCATCGGTACCGATGCCAATATCGTAACCTTGCTCTTTTACTAGGTGCATCAAACGGTAGAGTGTTGCAGCACTTGGCGAAGGCATTAACCCACCGAAGTCTGGGTTTTTTCCATCGTTAATCACATCAACGTCACAGCGGCCATTGATTAATACGGTTTGCAGCGCATTTTTTGCAACACCGAACATCGGGTCAATCAAAACGCGTAGGTTGGCTTTTTTGATCGACTCGATATCAATAAAGTTAATGATCGAATCTACGAATTCGTTCATCGGGTTGATAATTTGAATCAGCTTATCTTCAACCGCTTGTTCAAAATCGACACTTTTTACATCTTGTGCAGTGAGCGTATTGATTTGTGATTCGATTTTCTGGGTGATGATTTCATCTGCATCACGACCGCCTTCAATGAAGACTTTAATGCCGTTGTAATCGGCCGGGTTGTGCGATGCCGTAATACATGCAGAGTAAGCACAGCCCATTTCCTTCGCTTTAAACATTACGATAGGCGTTGGAACAAACTTATCGATAAAGCTAACGACGATGCCGTTTGCTGCTAAAACTTCGGCAAACCAACGGCCAGCTTTGTCAGACAGAAAACGTCGGTCATAGCCAATGACAAAGCCGCGATCAGCAACAGATTCGTTATTCGTAATGTTTGCAACTGCTTGAGCAACCAAACGAACATTATCTTTAGTGAATTCTTCACCGATAAATGCACGCCAACCGCCTGTACCAAATTTGATCATGATTCGATCCTCGATAAGAGCGGCATCCCACCGTCTCTTAAATCTTTGCTAGCGAACCGATGCACTCACCAAACTCAAGTGCATCGGATAAATCAAAAGGGGAGAAGCTCTCCCCTAAAAGATGATTAACCTAGAGTAACGATAACTTCGTTTACTGAACCTTCCGCTTGAACTGGTACAGAAGCACCATTTACTGCTTCACCGTTCACAGTAATCGACTTAACGCCTTTGCTTACTGAGTCAGGGTTAACAACTTTGATGTTGTAAGTCGCGCCTAGCCACTGACGAGTGACTTCAAATCCAGGCCAGTTCGTTGGAATACATGGATCGATAGTTAGACCATCAAAACCTGTGCGCACACCAAGGATAAAGTTGGTCACTGCGAAGTAAGCCCAACCAGATGTGCCGGTTAGCCATGGGTGGTTTGCACGACCGTGGTCTTGGTGGTCACGACCCATAATGAACTGAACGTATGAGTATGGTTCTGCAATACGTTTTTCGATGATGTCGTTTTGGTTGTATGGGTTGAGTGCATCGTAGAACTTCATTGCACGGTCACCACGACCCAGTTTCGCTTCAGCTACCCAAGCCCATGGGTTTGGATGCGAGAAGATTGCACCGTTTTCTTTTACGCCTTGGTAAACGCGCGTTACAAAGCCGATATCATCGTTTGGCGTAGCGAATGATGGCGAGTTTAGGTGAAGGCCGTATTCAGAGAATAGATTTTCGTCGACTGCGTCCATCGCTTTTTCGCCGCGCTCTTGAGATACCGCACCAGACAGCACCGCAAGCGTGTTTGACTCTAGGTGTACACGACCTTCTTTTTGCTGCGCAGTACCGATCTTGTCGCCGTTTTTCGTTAGACCACGGATATACCAGCCGCCTTCTTCGTCCCAAAGGTGTGTTTCACACGCTTCACGCACGTTTGCCGCCATCTCGGTGTACTTCTCAACGTCAGCGTCTTTGCTTAGGTATTTTGCAAGGTCGATAAACTCTTGTAGCGCCCAGAAGTGTAGGAAAGACACCATTGAAGACTCGCCGCCACCTAGGTTTAGACAGTCGTTCCAGTCGGCACGTAGACCTTTACAGATGCCCGTTTGACCCACGTATTCAGCTGAGAAGTCTAGCGCAGCTTTCATGTGGTCATACACGGTTGCATCACCGCCATCTGCGTAAGGAATCACTTCGTCGAAGAAGCTGTGCTCACCCGTTTCCATCACGTACTTACAGATGGTTGGAACTAGCCATAGATGGTCATCAGAACACGTGTCTTCAATACCGTGGATCTTGTCTTCATCAGATGGAGTAGGAACAACTGTTGGGGATTTCGATGGTTTAACATCCGCTTTTTCTGGATCGAACCAGTCTGGATCGAATAGGTGTAGACCGTAACCCGCTTTCACTTGGCCGCGCAGTAGGTCAACGATACGTTTGCGCGTCATTGCTGGGTTAGCGTGAGGAACTGAGATTGCGTCTTGCGCCGTATCGCGGTAACCAAGGCCAGTACGGCCACCGACTTCGATGAACGAAGCAAAGCGAGACCAAACCACACACGTTTCTGCTTGGTACAGCGTCCAAGCGTTGATCATCGTGTCTAGGCCTTCGTTTGGCGATTTCACTTGGAACTTGCCACAACGCTCATCCCAGTGTGCTTTGATACCAGCAAATGCATTGTCTACTTCAGCCAGGTCTTGGTATTTAGTGCGCAGACGTTCACCGTTGCCTTTACCGATACCTAGAATGTAAGCAAAACGAACTTCTTCACCTGGTTGGATAGTAAATTGCTTGTGCAGAGAGCCACAGTGGTTGTAACACGTTTGTGCGGTGTTAAAACACTTACCTTGTTCTACTGCTAGTGGGTTTGCTTCGTCGCGGTATAGACCTAGGAAGCTATCACGTTGACCGTCGTATGAATCTGGATCAAACGTTGACGCTAGGTAGTAGAAGCCTTCGAAATCGTTAGTGTTGTAGTACAGGTCGTATTCAATCACACCTTCGTTGTATGACGTACCAGCAGAGTAGAGAGACATCTGGTGGTTTTGGTTATCTGATTGAATGTGGCTGAACGAGAACTCAACAAATGAGAATGCACTGATCGTACGCGGTTTGTCAGAGGTGTTCTTGATGACCACATCCCAAATTTCTGCATCTTCGCCTTTTGGTACAAAGAGCGTTTTGGTTGCGCTAATGCCGCTGTATTCACACTTGAATTTAGAGTACGACAAACCATGACGAACTTCGTAGTTCGCTTCGTCTAGGCTTTTGGCAACTGGTTGCCAAGAGATTGACCAGTAATCTCCCGTCTCATCATCACGTAGGTAAACGTAGTGTCCTGGGCGATCGAATGTCGCATTTGGACGGAACTTAGTAACACGGTTGTATTCTGGAGAGTTGTAGAACGAATAGCCACCTGCGTTATGCGAGATAACGGTACAGAATTTTTCTGTACCTAGGTAGTTGGTCCAAGGAGCAGGTACATCAGGGCGAGTAATGACGTATTCACGATTCTCGTTATCGAAATAGCCGTATTTCATTTGTGTCTTTCCTTTTTACAAAGCTGCGTCTGCAGCCAAAATTTAAAAACTCTTCAAGCGTGATGCTTCTACATCAGCTCTGTATTACTTCCACGGTTTACGGTAATTCACTCCCTGCAAATCAAGCAGCGGTAGGTGTCCTTTCAAACGTGATAAATAGTCGGTCCAGTCTCGGTGTTGTTTGTCTGTCCAACATGCTTCTGCCATTGCGGTTAAGCGCGGGAAGACCATGTAGTCCATACGAGACTGGTTGTTGATGATTTCGCACCACAATGCGGTTTGAATGCCCCAAATGCGTTTACGTATTGGATCGTCGGCTGGCACTTCAGCGAGTGGTTCATAGTTGTAAGCTTTTTCTAGCGGCAACGGGTTAGCCCAATCCACGCCCGGTTCTTCTGGTGCGTAATCTTGGGTCATATCTAGGTAGGTGGTTTGTGCAGGTTGTAGCACCACATCGAAACCTTGGCGCGCGCAGTTCAACGCCGCTTCTTCGCTTAACCACGAATAGATCACTGTGTCTTTGCTGACTTTGTCGCCATGCTGTGCTTCTTCCCAACCCAGCATGCGCTTGCCAAGTTTGCGCAGTTTGTCTTCGGCATGACGCAAGAAGTGCCCTTGTAACTCTTTGTAGTCGCTGTAACCCAGTTGTTCCATTAGTGCTTGGCACGCAGGGCTTTTTGACCATACGCCGTTAGGTACTTCATCCGCACCGATATGAACATAAGGGGCAGGGAACAACGCGGAGACTTCCTCCAACACTTTGTCGATAAACTCATAGCTCCCCGGCAGAGCTGGGTTAATGACGTTGTCGTTGTAATGCTGAATGCTGCGGTATTCGGTGGTGTCTTCTGCTTCTACCAATAGGTGTGGTAACGACTTGATGGCAGCTCGGCAGTGGCCTGGTACATCGATTTCAGGGATAACAGTGATGCCTCGTTTCGAAGCAAATGCAACCACGTCTTTGATGTCTTCGTGAGTGTAAAAACCGCCGTAACGCTCAGCAAGGTGCGTGTACTGTGGCTCATTGGTTTCATCCAACCCACGCCATGCGCCAATATCGGTTAGTTGAGGCAGTGATTTGATTTCAATTCGCCAACCTTCATCATCGGTCAAATGCCAATGGAACGTATTGAACTTGTAGTGGGCTAATTGGTTGATCAAGCGTTTGACTTGCTCAACGGAGTGAAAATGACGTGCGCAGTCCAGCATCATTCCACGATAACGAAAACGTGGTCGGTCTTTGATTGAACAGCAAACCACTTCCATTGAGGCTGGTTGATCGCCAACTTTGATCAGTTGCAATAACGTTGCACAAGCATGGGTAAAACCAGACGAAGAGCCAGCTTCAATTTTGATCGACTCTTCTGCTACCTTCAGCTTGTAAGCGCCTTCATCCAAGGTTGGGTTGCCTTTGAAGATGATCTGACTGCCATTGTTTGATGCGAACTCAAATTGATGAATGCGCTTAAGCTCTTCAAGTAACCACTCTTTAGCTGCATTGGCTAGGTTTGAATAAACCGCAACGCCAGCTTGATGATTAAAGCTAAAGCAGTGATCGCTGACTTCTATATGGTTTGGTTTTGGCAATAAAGGCTGTGCATGCGTCAAGCTGGAAGGGATCTCACTACGTTCACGGTACGGTGAAGCCAATACGATCGGCGTGACATCGACTTGAGCTCGTTGAAGGTTGCCGTTGACTTCAAAGTTGACTAAGGCTTCATTGAATCCATCAGAATAGTAACGGAATGGGTTTGAACCAATACTGAACTCGCAGTAAAAATGATGGTTAGCTGCCAACACCAACCCTTCTGGTTTGAGGGTGCAGTAGCTGCCAATTTGCTTGAGCTGACCATTCGAAACACTATCGGGCAGAATGTAGCGATCAAAAGCAAAAATCAGGCTCCAATTGTGGAGATCTTGATCGCTCAAATTATGGAAAGTCAGTCCGAAACGGCAGTTTTGCTTTTGCTCTGATAGGACGACGAGATCAACACGATATTCCATATCTACTCCTACGCCGCACTGAGCGAGTAAAGGTTATGTTCAGGTTTACCTGCAAACATAATTGCGCCTTCAATCGCGTCAAACTGTGGTTCAACAACCCATTGCTGAACTGGTGGCGAAAGCCAACGTAAAATACGTTCAGCAATGCTGCCCATTAAACAAATACGCGTTGCGCCGCGCTTGTTTAATGCCACGAGAAACATTTCTATATCAGCTGCAGTTTGCTTCAGCATTTCAATTGCCAGTGCATCACCTTGTTCTGCATGTTGGAAAATAGCAGGAGAAAACTGCCCATAATCACGAGGAAGCGCTTGTTTAGACCAAGCCACCACGTTATCAACGTCATTTTCGAAATGTGCCATGACGTGTTGTGCCAGAGGCGTTTTCTCTCTGATGCCATCTTCTGCTAACAAAACTTGTTGAACTAGGCTAAGCCCCATGACTGCGCCGCCACCTTGATCCGAAATCGGGAATTCACGACCACCGACAACGTGCTGCTCCAATCCTTTAAGATAGATGCCACAAGACCCCGTTCCTGCGATCATGATTGCGCCATCTTCGCCATTGTGTGCACCAACGCACGCGCCGTAAGCATCAGTATTAAGAGTCATACTGGCAAACGGATGAGGAAGAGACATGAAGGCTTGCCAAGATGCTTTGTGCTCAGCACCTGCAAGGGCTAAGCCGACATGCATCGATGCAAAATCTTGTTGTGTCAGGCCGCCTTGCTCGGCAGCCGAAGTGATGGATTCAAGAATCGAGGCCATTGCAATTTCAGCGCCTAGCATGATGTTGGCGCTGCCGCTTTTGGCCTCGCCAAGAAAATTACCTTGTGAATCTTTAATCCTGGCTCGACATGACGTGCCGCCACCATCGATACCGACAAAATACATCCCCATGATTATTGTTCCTTAATATTTTTAGAGGTTGCCAACTGAGAAATATGCTGAGCTTGACTCATTATCGCGAGTAAGTACCAAGAGCCATGCGGGATCCATTGTTCGCCCCAGCGCCAGTTTTGTAACATGTCGTCTTTTTGTGCTGGTGGGTTAAATGCGATGTCTTCCTCGTCTTCAAAGCCGCCAGTGATTCCGTTACACACACCGCCTTTAGCATTGAAGAAACCATATTGAGGAAGGTAATCAGGGTTGTTACGACCGTGGCCATCAAGCATGCACATGTCGTATGGGTTTAAGCCTACAATCCAGTTCAATGCATCTTGAGCAAACACGGAAAGTTGTTGCTGTATTTCTTGCGATGCTATATGCGGTTGAGCAAGGTATGCCATGGTCGCGAGTGAGCCCAATCGAGCATTCTCGCCTTGCCACCAATAGCCGGATTCATTGTTGTGTGCGACAAAAAATGCATCGCGTTTTGACTCATTTACGCCTTTAACATACTGGCGAGGGTAACCGAATGGGTTGGTCACTTTATTCGATATTTTGATCTCAAACTCACACGCTCGGTTAACGATGCGTTTTACCGATTCTGTCTGTACGGAGTCGTCTTCAATTGCTAGGTATTCGCATAGTGCAATAACTGGTAGACCTGCTTCGGCAGCGTGAAAGTATGGACGACTGCCGTCTTGGTTTGCTGACCAAAAGTGTTGAATCTGCTCGTCGCTCATTTGGCGGGCAACTAAGCGTTGTGCCCACAAACGGCTCTCTTCCAAGTAGCGAGTTTCTTTGGTGGCTTTAAACAGTTCTACACTAGCTAGTAGCGCACAGTATTCGTCGATAATGTTTTCTTCACCATCATTGAGGTACTGCGTATTGTGCTCTTTTAAGTGCCAGTAACCATTTTCAGCAGCGTTGCGGTATTTCTGTTGATCGTATTCGCCGTGAACACCTAAACGCGACGCCGCGGCCAGAGCTGCGATGGCGACACCGCCACCTTGTCGAAAGCCTGCTTGGTAGTCGTCAAATTTGTGACCAAGTTGCGTTTCGTAGGCACAGATTTCTCGTTGCGCAGTATCTTTGCTCCACTTATCAAAGACCGTCATGTAGAAGAAGCCTTTTTCGTTTTGCATACGAACAAGGAAGTCTGCACCGAACAGGGCTTCTTCAATAAGACGTGTGCGTGTGAAGGCTGCAATGTCTTCGCTTCCTTCAAGCAATGAAAGCCCTTTTAGGATGTTCCAAACCACCATTGGAGTTTGTTGAGGGTTCAAATAATTAGCGTATGAAAGATGACTTAAATACTTACTAACGTCTCCAGATGCGTCGTACCAGCCACCGTGAACATCAACTGTTTGGTTGGCGTTGAGCACTGGCACTTGTCGATCTTGTTGATCGAAAACCCCACCGCAACGTTGTGATTTGAAGTAGTGGATCACATCTGACAGGGTTTGATTCAACAGAATATGTTCGCCAACAGTGAAATAAGAAGAACGCGAATCTTCCACTTGCAGGAAATAGTCGCCTGAATCTGTGAAAGATGAAAAGTCGATGAGGTAGAAATAGCCCTGATGCCAGTTCGCCACTTTACCTTGTTCTTCAACCGCAAAAGTTGCCACGGTTTGCTCGGTAGTGGCACAAATCAATTGGGCAGTGTAAGAAGACAAGTGTGGTTGTTCGGTCTGGACAATGGCTTTCTTTGGGCCCAGATGTTCATAACCAATGTGGTTAGTCAGTAGCAGCATTCAATGTCTCCGGGAAACGATAAAAACAGGAATGGGTCAGGCTGAACCTGACCCTCGTTATAATTAATCTTCAAATAAGTAACAGCGAA
The DNA here is from genome assembly GCF_020515785.1 of Vibrio sp. E14. NCBI lineage: Bacteria > Pseudomonadati > Pseudomonadota > Gammaproteobacteria > Vibrionales > Vibrionaceae > Vibrio > Vibrio sp. E14. Next base: position 761,698 of record NZ_JAHPJI010000002.1, on the reverse strand, counting down.
CAAAGTGGTTCTCAGAAAGCTGAGTGACGTCCGGTAGTCGTTCGCGACATTTATCGGTTGCGTGTACGCAGCGTCCTGCAAATGGACAGCCGACTGAATCCGGTGTCCAAAGTGGGATTTCCCCTTTGTTGCCTTTCAGCTTCTCGTGAATAGACTTCGATGGATCAGGCACAGCAGATACCAACAGTTGCGTATATGGGTGTTGAGGATCGTGAATGATTTCCTCAGTATCCCCCCATTCAACCATGTGACCTACGTACATAACCGCGAGATCTTCAGCAATGTAACGCGCCGTTGCGATGTCGTGAGTGATGTAAAGCAGAGACATTTGTTTCTCGAACTTCATCTCTTCCATCAAGTTAAGAACACCAGCACGAATTGACACGTCCAGCATTGATGTTGGCTCATCTGCCAATACCACTTCTGCACCTACAGCGATGTTACGAGCTAGGTTTACACGTTGACGCTGACCGCCAGATAGCTGGTGCGGGAACTTTTGCGCGGTTTCTTTTGGCGGAATCAGACCAACTTGTTCTAGTAGGTCATACACACGCTCTTCCAGTTCCTTTTTGTTGCCTGGTGCAATCTTTTTATGGATCAGCAACGGGCGAGCAATGTGGTGGAAGATATTGTGTGTAGGGTTTAGTGAGCCAAATGGGTCCTGCCATACCATTTGTATGCCTTCACGGTATGTCATCAAGTCATGTCGAGAGGTAATATCTTGGATATCACGACCTCTGTATTCGATTACACCCTCGGTAGGGGCGTACATTTTAGCTATCATTTTAGCGGTAGTAGATTTACCAGAGCCTGATTCACCTACTACTGACAAACCGCGGCTCTTGTACATCTTGAATGACACGTCGTTGATCGCGCGCATTTTTGACTGCTTGATTGAGTTACTATTTAAAGGGAAGTCCTTAACGACATGTTTACCCTCAATCAGCAGTTCGCCGAGTTGTTTGCTCATAATTCTCTCCAGTGTAATTTTGTTCTTAGCTAGCGTTATTTTTTGTTGTTAAACCTTGGCTTGAGCAATCGTGTCGCCGTATAAGTGGCAATTTGAAAAACGACCAGGTTCAATTTGACGCAGCTGAGTTGGTACTCGTGTACAAGCTTCGTGGACGCGGTCGCAGCGAGCTTGGAATCGGCAGCCTTGAGGAATCTCTAACAGGTTCAAAGGGTTGCCTGGAATACCAGTTAATTTGGTTTTAGGACCAGTTAGTGGAGGGAAAGAGCTACCCAAACCTTTGGTGTAAGGGTGGTAAGGACTTTCCAGAATTTGCTTAGAAGGGGCGACTTCAATCAACTCACCGGAGTACATAATGCCGATTCGATCCGAGAACTCGACCATGAGTGACAAGTCGTGAGTGATGAAAAGGATCGAGAAGCCGAACTCTTCTTTCAGTGCATAGATCTTTTGTAAGATTTCACGCTGAACCACAACATCGAGTGCCGTCGTTGGCTCATCCATGATGATCATCTTTGGATTGAGAGCCAGAGCAATCGCAATGACTAAGCGCTGGCGCATACCACCGGAAAATTGGTGTGGGTAGTCATTTAAGCGGCTTGGGTGAATATCAACGATTTCCAGCAGACCTTCGGCGCGCTTTTTCGCTTGTTCACGTGTCATGTTGGTGTGGCGCATGATGACATCGCAAAACTGCTCTTCCATCGTAAGCACCGGATTTAATGCGTTCATTGCACTTTGGAACACCATCGACATCTCGCTCCAGCGGAATGATTGCATACGTTCATCGCTGTACTTAATGATGTCTTCACCGTTGAAGATGACCTCACCACCAGTGATGAATGCTGGCGGCTTATGAAGACGCATGAGCGAGAAAGCAACAGTGGATTTACCACAGCCAGATTCACCTGCCAGGCCAAAGACTTCACCTGGCGCAATGTCAAAGCTAACGTTGTTACAGGCGCGGACATCGCCCGCATCTGTGATGTAATCTACGCATAGGTTACGGATAGAAATTAGTGGTGCAGTCATGATTATTTATCTCCGCTCCATAGTGCATTTTGTGGTGCCATTTCAGGCGCGCGCTCTTTCTTGTCTTTCTTTGCCAGTTTCTTCCAGCGTTTCATGCCTTTGTGAGAACGAAGCTGTGGGTTAGCAATTTCATCAACGGCAAAGTTAAGTAGAGCAAGACCAGTCACCAAAAGAGTTAAGGCGATACAAGGTGCTAATACTTCCCACCATGCGCCAATCAACATTGCTGATGAGGTTTGCACGTTGTAAAGCATGATGCCCCAACTGATGGTGTTGGCATCGCCCAGGCCCAAGAACGAGATTACAGCCTCAGTATTGATAGCGAGCATTACTGAGCCGATGAAGCTTGCACCGACAATCGGGATTAGGTTTGGTAAAATTTCAACGAAGATGATGCGGAATGAAGACTCGCCCAATACTTCAGCGGCTTTCACAAACTCTTTCTCGCGCAGAGCCATGGTTTGAGAACGGACAACACGTGCGCCCCACGCCCAAGAGGTACCAGCGATAATCAAGGCAATGGTGAGTGGACCTGCTTCGCCAATAAAGGCTGCCAGTACAAAGAGCAATGGGTATTGAGGGATTACCAGCATGATGTTCATCGCTGCACTCAATATGTCATCCACTTTGCCGCCGAAGTAACCTGCCGAGATACCAATGACCGTTGCTAGGAAACATACGATGATGCCAGCACCAAAGCCGACACCCAGCGATACGCGAGCACCGTAAGCCACTTGTGACCAAATATCACGACCCATACGTGAAGTCCCCAGAACGTGATCAGCCTTTTTCGACATAATCAGCGTACGACGATCATCTGCTAGATTTTTAGCTACCCAGCCATCAGGATTATTTTGCGCTTGTTTTACGACAAAGCTAGGGTATTCGTGTGGATTACCGGTTCGCTTGTCTGGCGCATGTTTCGTAAGTAAAGGAGCGGCGATCGCAACGAATACGAATACGGTAACAATACCAAGACCGATTCGAGCGAATGAGTTACCTAAAATAAGTTTGAATAGTTCTTTCATGATTATTTGCCTCCCGTACGTAGGCGAGGGTCTAGAATCATGTACAGCATGTCAGCCATTAAGTTGAAGCACAGCATGAACATCGTCATGATAATTAACTGACCTTGAAGTACTTGGTAGTCACGAGCGTGAATTGCGTTAAGTAGCACGGTGCCTAAACCTGGGTAGTTGAAAATCATCTCGATGATCAATTGACCACCAATGGCCATACCCAAAGACATAGATAGCGCGGTTACACTTGGAAGTAGCGCGTTACGTGCGGCGTAATTGAAGACGACACGGTTCTCGCTCAGCCCTTTGCCTTTCGCCATCGTGATGTAGTCTTCGGCGAGAAGGTTGATCATGTTGTTACGCATATTGACGAGGAAGCCGCCGATCTGAACGATGGTTGCACAGAATAGAGGGAGTACTGCGTGGTAACCCACGTTTTTGATGAACTCCCAGCTTGACCAATCAGGGATAGTACCTGGCGTGTAAGCATAGCCAGATGGGAACCATTTTAGGCCAATCGCAAAGGTAAACAGCGCTAACATTGCGATAACCATCTGTGGGATAGCTTGAATGATCAATGTACCAGGCGTTACGAATGCATCGTACTTACTACCACGCTTCCAAGCGGCAAAAATACCGAGTACAGAAGCGATTGAGAAAGAAAGTACAACCGCAGTACCAGCTAGGAAGAGAGACCAGCCAAATGCACTACCTAGTAAAGAGTTAACTGAAAGAGGGTAGAACTGGATTGATGTCCCTAGCTCCCAACTTAGAATGTTTTTAATGTACGAAAAGTACTGAATGTAAATCGGCCCATCAACGAAACCGAGCAGTTCTTTCATTGCTGCGATTCGTTCTGGCGTCACCTGTACAGAAGCGTTAGCAAACATCATGGTAACTGGGTCACCAGGCATTGCTCGCGGAATAATAAAGTTTAACGTCGCTGCAACTAAGAGCGCGACAAGATAGAACGACAAACGTCTTAAAAAATAACCCATAACTCACACCTTACTCACCCAGATTTTTTCCCTGTTTCTGGTTTCAGGTCGCTCCTAGCGAAATTTAGAGCGAAAAATCCCCTGACGACGAGCGCCACATATTGGTTTCGTTAACAAGGGATTTTTATAGGCGGCACACGGGATGTATGCCGCTTGAAATGAACTTCTACTTATTTAACTGGTTTTAGGTCCAGCACGTGAAGTAGACGCTCTGGGATACCAGCCCAAATGTTTGGACGGCCCTTAGGATTTTCTTCGTTCCACCAACCAGTGAAGCGAGTTGTGTTGTATTGATACATGTACGCGCCAGATAGCACAGGAATGGTTACTTGGTCCTGAGCAATGATCTTCTGGATACCATGAGCGATTTCTAGCTGTTCTTGCTTATCAGCGGTTTTGTAGAAGCTGTTAAGAAGACCGTCTAACTTATCGTTCTTGTAGAAGTGCATTGCAAAGCGAGGCATACCGTCACCAGACTGTAGCTTCGAGTTGTAGCCGCTGTCCCAGTACAAGTGTGGATCCGCACCGTGGAAGTAGTTGGTGTAAGCAACGTCGTATGTACCTTCTAGCATTGCTTGGTTGTATACCGAGAAATCTGGAGTACGAGCACGTGCTTTAATGCCTACTTCTGCTAGTTGCTCAACAGCTAGTTGTACAGTGTTGTTAAAGTCAGTCCAACCGTTTGGCGATTGAATGAGAAGCTCGAAAGACTTGCCAGATGGTGTATCTACAAAGCCATCTTTGTTTACATCTTTGAAGCCTGCTTTAGCAAGAAGCTTTTTCGCACCTTCGGCGTTGTATGTGTTGTAACCTTTGTACTTGTTGTGCGTCTCTTCGTCAGACCAAGCTTCGAATGCGTAGCCTAGACCCGAAGCGAAGTCATTTACTGTACCGCCACCGTAGAATGCAATGTCGATAATCGTTTGACGGTCTAGCGCCATAGAGAACGCACGACGGAAGTCAACGTTAGTAAGTGCTTCGTTTTTCGCCGCGTCTGGGTTTTTGAAGTTCACTACAAACGCTTGAGTACCCGCTGGTGGGTACCAGTAGTGGTGGTTCGGACTTGCTGCAGCGTAAGTGCGGTCGATGTCTGGTACGAATGAAGACGTCCAGTCCATTTCGCCGTTAACGATTTTGCCCAAGAATTGGTCGTTGTTCGCGATTTGTGGCACTCGTAGACAGTCTACATCTAGGTTATCAGCATCCCAGTAATTCGGGTTCTCACACTGAATGTATAGTTGCGGTGTAAAAGTGTCGATTTCGGTAAATGGACCACTACCTACAGGATTTTCGTTTGTGAATGTTGCTGGATCTTTCACTTTGCTCCATACGTGCTTAGGTACAACTGGTACTTTTGCAATTTCGTAAGGAACGTTTGAGTTTGCTTCGCTTAGACGGAATTTAACTTTGTAGTCGTTAACTTTCTCTACGCCCGTAACCCAAGAGTTGATACCAGACTGGTCTAGCTCTGGTTTCTCTTTAACTAGGTTGAAAGAATAAACTACGTCATCAGCGGTAAACGCTTTGCCGTCAGACCATTTTACGCCCTTACGAATATCGAAGGTCACGCTCATTAGGTCATCAGCCATGGTAAAGTTTTCTGCTAGACGAAATACTGGCGTGTTACCGTGCATTTCGTTAAAAACAACGAGCGGCTCGTAAATAAAGTCGGTTGTTGTGTGCAGGTTAGTTGCACCCAAGAAAGGGTTAAAGTTACGAACGAAAGTTGTAAACTCTTTAGGGTGGATAGTCAGTTCACTGCGTTCAGCCGCAGTAGCTACCGATGCAAAACCTGTAGTAGCCGTTGCAATAATTGCTGTTGCTAGTGCTGTTTTTTTAATATTGGCAAGCATAGCTGTTCCTTACTATTTGCTTTCATTTCACTAAATGGAATTGAATGTCATCAATTGATAAACACTCTCCAAGACCTACCTCTTGTTTATGCATTACTCATTACAACATTGAGTTTCGCCAAGAGTGGCCTGTAGGCCTTAGGCAGGAGTAAGAAAACACCTTATCCATAAAATAATCAAACCCGATTCTCGTTAAAAACGTTAAAATATCGTCACTCTCCGTTATAAACGTTATTTTGGCTAATTTTGACTAGAGATAGACCAAAAAGTAAACGTTGATATGCGTCGCAGTTTATATCCTTATTAATAGTAAGGGTTAGTGATTGCTAACCTATAATCTATTTAAAATAAAAGCCTTCTGATTCTCTTCCTGGTTCGGAGATCTCGCTCACATGCAGAAAATGTGTTAATTAATTAGCTAAAAATTAATCTGCCGTTCTGTTGTGATTGAGTTCGCAATCTCTGTCAATTGTTGGTTAAAAACCGTTTGTTATCTGAAAAACAGTCTCTTTTATCGACAGTTTTCTCTCATTTATTGCTCTTTTTTTATTGTGAAAATGAAGTGTTCTGTTCGCTCGAGTAAACCTAATTTGGGCAGGTTAGAGCGATAGAAGCGTATGTTTGGAGTGCCTACCATGGACAACTTCGTCCAGAGGCTTATTCGGCATTTTAATGTGGTAACGGTAGAGAGTCGCTGTCTTGTTCGTCTTTAGAGAAAGGGAAGGCTTGGATAATAAAAAGCCCAGCGTATGCGCTGGGCTAGTTTTTTTGATAGGTATTAGCTGGTCAACAGTCGCTGTAGTTTATCTCGTTGAGCTTCGATGTACGCACGCTCAGGACTCTGTTCTTTACAGTGTTCAAGGATGAATTCTATCGAGCTCAATACCGTTCTCCAACGTGGCGTTTTCGGCAGCGTTTCTATACGCATGTATTTATCCAAAGTGCGTGTTTGCAGAGTGCTACGGTCAAGATAAACGCGCCATAAGCCACTTTGTTCGGCAAATGCGAATTTACTTTCACCAGTGACTGACTCCCAATACTCTAAGGCATGTGTCATTGCGTCGACCAGAATTTCTCGCATTAGCTCTTGTTTGTCTTTTTTGTTACCAAGCGCTTTGTCTGCAAGGCGTGTAAACTCTCCACCGAGTTCTTTCAGCTTCTGCAGCTGGTCTTTATCGCCATCAAAAGCATAACTTGAAAGCACCTCTACTGCGGTTTCTAGGTTGTGTATGCGAGCGGCATTGGCTCCTCCGCCAACATTAAAGATATACATGACATCTAAGCCTGAGCCTTCAGGTAGTTTAAGAATGTCTGCTTCGATGTTTTGACGAATATCTTCAATATAGATATCAATCTTGCCACAGTAATGAGGTTGTTTGACGGTCAGATACTTAGGTGCAATCAACTCATCGGCAGATGAACGTTTTAATTGTTCTAAGTTACGCTTGAATAGCTTGCAAGCAGCTTCATTAGCAAACCGAATACGCTTATCTTCACGCAAACAGATAATCGCTTCAGGAGCCGATTCCAGTTGTTCCAACAATCGCCCTTGAGTTTCTAATAAGCTTGCCTCTACAGCCGCTCGTTGGCGAAGTTCAGATTCAAGTATCTTATTCTCCATGTGGCGCATTTCAGCTTGGCTTGCCGTTAAGTGCGCTTGGATGCGCGCAGCTAGCTCTTGTTTATTGAATGGCTTAGATAAATAGTCGTTGGCTCCTGCTTCAAAGCCTCGTACACGATCTTCTGTTTGACTAAGCGCGGTGAGCATAATGATAGGTAGCTCGGCATGGTCATAAGTTTCACGTAATTCACTGCAGACTTGATAGCCGCTCATGCCTGGCATCATGATATCCAATAACAGGAGTTCCGGTTTTTCCTGCTCAACGAGTGCTAATGTTTCTGGTCCATCAGAGACGGTACGTACGCGATAGCCCTCTAAACGTAAGAAGCTCTCAAGCACACGCAGGTTTACTGGTTCATCGTCAGCGACATACAGTAACGGGCCGTCTGGATTCTCTGGCAGTGATAAGTCTTCATTGTTCTCTACATCGATTTCAGGAATCTGGAAGTGTCCGTGCGCTGCAAGGGTTTGAGTTGTTTGGATCTCTTCTTCACTGGCAAGTGGTAACGTGAAACTGAAGGTGGTGCCGACCATAGGCTGGCTGCTGACGTATAACGAGCCACCCATCAACTCAATCAATTGACGGCTAATCGAAAGCCCGAGCCCCGCACCTTGACGATAGCGACTTGCGTCTTGTCCTGCTTGGATAAGTGGTTCGAAAATATGTTCAAGATGTTCTGCGGGAATACCTTGCCCAGTATCCACAACTTGCACACGAACATGATCATCAACCACATTGGCGGAGATAACGATTTTACCTTCTGAGGTGTACTTAATCGCATTACCGATCAGGTTATATAACACTTGTTCAAGGCGTTGAGGATCGGCAGACACCGCTTTCAAGTCCGCTGGTACTTGGTTGATGATACGGATGGTTTTATTTCCAAGTAAATGACTGGAAAGCTCTAGTACCAGTCGCGTTGCACTAGCTAAACTCACCGCTGATTTCTGGATATCCATGCTTCCGTAACGCATTTTATGATAATCCAATAAGTCATCAACAAGGTTTGCGAGACGTTGCCCACTTTTAATGATGATATCAAGCTGATATTTTTGGCTAGCAGGGATGGCACCGTTAGCGCCGGACGCTAAGGTCTCAGCGATTCCGACCATGCCGTGCAATGGTGTGCGAAGTTCATGAGAAGTGGTGGCTAAGAACTCATCTTTAAGTTTGTCGGCCAATTGCAGTTCATCATTTTGTTTTTGAATGATCTGGATGTTGCTCTCGAGCTCTTCATTTTGCTTCTTAATGGTTTGAATTTTTTCTCGAATAGAGCGCTGCATTCGTTCAAAACTCAGCGCAAGACGGCCAATTTCATCTTTGCGAACCGTATTAAAGGTGGTGTCATCAAGATCTCCGGCAGACACTTTTTCGGCAGCCCAAGTTAACTTCAGCAACGGAGAAGTAATAAAATTTGATAAATAATGGGAAGCGATTACCACTAGAATGATGGCGATCAGCATGGCGATAACAAACAGTTTTTCTAGTTGATGAATACGGGCGAAAGCTTCATTTTCTGGTAATTGCACGACGAGTGCCCAAATAACACCACGCGTCTCAATCGGTGCATAAGCAGCGATGATCTCTTCACCTAAGCCGTTCGTGTAAGTGCCGACGCCAAATGCACCAGAGAGTGCTTTATCGATCACTTCTAAGCTGTTCTTAATGTCATCTTGCTTGGTGTTAATTGTGCGAGGTTGGTGATCATTTCCAACCAGTAAGGTATTAATGGATGACTCTCGGTTGGCGTCTGCGGCTAACTTCGTGATGCCATTATTTGGTAAGCGGAACATTGCATAGCTGTGTAGGTAGCCTTGCTGAACAATTGGAGCACCTAACCAAGCGACTTGTTTACCACCTTCCAGTTCGAAATCAGACACAATCACAGGGGTGTAGTCTTCATTCACCTTACGGCGTTCAGTGACGTCATCAGCTAGACGCTTGAAGGTTTTGCCAAGTGCTGAGTCTTTGTAGGGGCCTGATAATAAGTTTGTTCCGTAGTTATCGTCTTTGTTGATCGAGTAGGTGACATTACCGTTGATATCGACCAGCAAAATATCATTAAAATCAGAGCGCTTGAGGAGCTCCAAGTAGGCCCAGTGGTAACGTTTATGTAAGAGTCGGTAACGTTCACTTCCGACATAGTTGGAAGACTCGGGTAACGTTGACGTTTTGATTTGATCTCCGCTGCCTTCAATGTAGCGCTGTTGGGCATTTTTACGAGATTCTTCAATGTCATTACCTAAACGACTAAAAGCATTGACGAGACCGTAGAATCGACCACCACTGGCGTAAGCCAGTTCAGAGCGCACAAAGCCCATGACTTCGGTTTCCCGCGCCTCAAAGTAGTCGATAATTTGCTGTTGTTTTGTATCTCGAACAGACAACAAGTGTGAGGTGCTTTGTTCTTGCAGATCTTTACTGTGGGACTGTAGGAAAAAGATCGCAGTAATAGTAAGAGGTGTGATACTGAGCACCAGAAATGCGGTCATCAGTGTACTCTGAAGGCGCTTAAATTTCTGTTTTTTGTAGAATTTAAACATGGATAAGATTACAACTCATAAAGGGCAGTTCTAAAATGTACTTCGCTGCCGAGGTTCTCGTTAAAAACGGATAAGAAGTTCAACTAGATAGAATTAACAAAATTAACGAGTTTTTTTTCTTTGACAAGAAAGTTAGTTGTAAAGCGTGCAGGGTGACGCAGTTTTTCTTATGAGTGTTGAGTTTTTGAGAAAAAATCGCGCAGGTTTGTACCTGCGCGAGGGAAGATTATGACTTTTTCGCGTAGTAGATAGAAAACTTATTGGTCTTATTTAGCGTCTCGCAATTATTAAACGCCCGCTCAATAATTGGTGGATATTTTAAGAAGCTATTCGCGACAATGATCATTTCACCATGGTTATCGAGATACTTTGGAGCCTGACCCAATAGTGTTTCTGCTGCGTTGTAGTTCGTATCCAAACCACTGTGGAAAGGTGGGTTACTGATGATAAAACGATAATCGTCGGCTGTGTCTGAGTAAATATCAGAGGCGAATACATGGCCGGTTAATCCATTGGCTTTTAGTGTGGCTTGACTCGATGTGATGGCATACGCGTTAATGTCACACATCTCAATCGCAATTTCCGGATTGGCTTTTGCCATGAAAGCACCTAACACCCCAGCACCACATCCAAAGTCGAGGACTTTACCTGATAGAGTAGGTAGGGTTTCGAGTAATAGGCGGCTACCTAAATCGAATTCGCCATGACTGAATACTCCAGGCAAGCTCTTAACAGTCAGTGATTGCTCACCAAGTGTGACCGTATAGGTTTTAAACCAGTCTGCTTGATTGAACGGCTTTGGTTCATTGAGGCAAGTGCCCCAGTAAAATGAACAGCGACGAGCGGAATCGTATTTATTGACCGGGCCATACTCTTTGAACATCTTCTCGATGCTTTTAACACCTGAGCGGTTTTCGCCAACCACTACAATTTCAGTGTTCACGCCTAGTTTCGCCATCAACATCGCCAGAAGGTATTCGGCTTCGGCTTTGGCTTTAGGCCAGTACAAAAGCACCATGTCTGCTTGTGTCTCAGTATTAAACTCAGAACCAAAATGGCTTTTAACCTTGTTATGAGTGCGAATTTGACGGTAGAAGCTGTAGTTTGAAGTGAAGACTTCCACAGATTCACAGTGTTTGGTCAGTTCAAGTGGAAAGAGATCTTCGACTTCACCTGCAACTAAAACATGTTTTCCGTTGAAGTACTCGAGCTGACGCTGAGCGATTTGGCTAGGAGCGATATAAGCAGACATAAATTGGGTTCATCAGAAATAATTGGGGCAGATTTTCGCACAATCTGCCCCAAGCTTGAAGTGATTAAGCTGTGACTAGCTGTTGTCTTGCTGGTTGAGGAAGTCTTTGAATTCTTCTTCGTAGATATTAAACAGTACCATTGTCACGGCAAAAATCAGTGGACCGTAGATAAGACCAATCAAACCAAACAGGTGCAGACCACCCAGTAACGAGAAGAAAATCATTAAGGTGTTCATGCCTGCGCTGCCTTGCATTAGCAGCGGACGCAACAGGTTATCAATAGAACCAACGACGACCACACTCCACACCGTCAAGAAGATAGCCCAAGTCATATCGCCTGTTAAGAACAAGTAGGCCGCTGCAGGAATCCAGATTAGTGCGGTTCCAACCACTGGAATGAATGATGCAAAGCCCATCATCGTTCCCCAAAATAACCCAGGGAAGCCAGCGAGCCACATACCGATACCGCCAGCCAGACCCTGAGCAATAGCCGTTAGGAATGAGCCCATCACGGCTGATTTAGAAACCTGCTCGATCTCTGTCAATATACGGTCTTCCTGGCTACGTGAGAGTGGCAGAATATGACGAATCGCAGAGATAATTTTGTCGTGATCACGAAGTAGAAAAAACAGCACAAACAGCATCAGGAAAAAATTCATTAGGAAGTTGGTGGCGTCTCCTAAAATTTTGGCACTGATAGCAACTAGGTTAGAGCCAAACGATGTGGCAAATTGACCAATTTTTTCCGCAATGGCTTTTGGCTCGATTTTATCGAAAGGTAAGTACTCATTAACTATAGCTAAACCTTTGATAACGAAAGGATGTTGGAATATATCTTGGATTCCGCCATTAGTGACCCAGTTGTACGTATTTTGTGAAAAAACAGAGCCTTGTTGAACAATGGCTGCAAACACAAATAGCAGTGGGATAACGATAATAAACGTCAAGACGACACATGACAGCAGTGCGGCCATATTGGGGTGCTTGGGAATTTTTCGCTCAAACCATTCGTGTACCGGAAACATGAGCAAAGAAATGATAAAAGCCATCACAATGGAATTGATGTATGGCTCAACCAATAAGTAGCAAGCAAAAGCAGCGGCGAGTAAAGAGACCATTAGCACTCGGTGACTCGACGTTATTTTTACATTATTTGGCATGAGATTAGTCCAACTTACAGGTGACGTTTACGGTTTGCGCCTTCAAAGATGGCGTTGAACCTTTATTACTTTGCACTCTTAACTCTTTCAAGCTTATGACAATGCCGAATTAGAGCAGAGCAATATACCTTGTTATAATGACCACAAATCAGTCGGTTATCAATCAAGAGATGAACTATGGGTTGTTGCAACGGTGATAAAAAGTGTCAAACCGAGAAAAAAGCCAAACGAATACCGTGGTTTGGCATTGTTATTGGTGTTTTAGCAGTATTGGTTATATTGAATTGGCAATAAAAAAGGACCGTGATGGTCCTTTTTTAAATTAGTTATCGCAGCTTTTAAGCGATTACTTTGCTTCTTCTGCAAGAGTTGCAAAACAGCGGTCAGCCGCTTCTAGCGTGGCATCGATTTCTTTTGAACCGTGAGCAAGGGAAGTAAAGCTCGCTTCGAACGCTGAAGGCGCTAGGTAGACACCGTGTTTGAGCATTAAGTGGAAGAAGCGCTTGAAGCGTTCCACATCGCACTTCGTTACGTCTTCGTAGCAAGTCACTTTTTCTTGGTCAGTGAAGAAGAAGCCGAACATGCCGCCCACTTGGTTCACAACCAGAGGAATACCGTGTTTCTCTGCTAGAGACTTAAAGCCATCTGCTAGTTGTTTGGTTTTTGAAGCTAGGCGTTTTTCGTTGCCTTCTTCTTTTAGAAGGTTCAAACATGCATAGCCTGCAGCCATTGCGACAGGGTTGCCAGAAAGCGTACCCGCTTGGTAAACCGGACCCGTTGGCGCAACGTATTGCATTACTTCTTTACGACCTCCGAAAGCACCCACTGGCATACCACCACCGATCACTTTACCTAGTGTCGTTAGGTCTGGCTTGATGTTGTAGTGCGCTTGTGCGCCACCAAGTGCCACGCGGAAGCCTGTCATTACTTCATCAAAAATCAGTAGCGCGCCTTCTTGATCACAGATTTCACGTAGACCTTCGTGGAAGCCTTCCACTGGTGGGATACAGTTCATGTTGCCTGCAACTGGCTCAACGATGATACAAGCGATTTCGCCTTTGTTAGCAGCGAATAGCTCGCGTACAGAATCTAGGTCGTTGAATGTTGCTGTTAGCGTGTGCTTAGCAAAATCTGCAGGAACGCCAGGAGAGCTTGGTTGACCAAGGGTCAGTGCACCAGAGCCCGCTTTTACTAGTAAGCTGTCTGCGTGACCATGGTAACAACCTTCAAACTTCATGATCTTGTCGCGACCAGTGAAGCCACGTGCAAGGCGAATCGCGCTCATAGTCGCTTCTGTACCAGAACTTACCATGCGGATTTGCTCCATTGATGGAACAAGTTCAGAAACTAACTCTGCCATCGCGATTTCAAGTTCAGTTGGTGCGCCGAAGCTAAGGCCGCGTTGCGCTGCGTCAATGACGGCTTCGCGGATAACCGCGTGGTTGTGGCCAAGAATCATTGGACCCCAAGAGCCAACGTAATCAATGTACGCTTTACCATCGGCATCAAAAATCAGTGGACCGTCTGCTCGTTCGATAAATAGCGGAGAGCCGCCAACGCCGTTGAATGCACGAACTGGTGAATTGACACCGCCAGGGATGGTTTGCTGAGCTTTTTGATACAGCTCTGATGATTTGGTCATGGGGTTATCCTCTTTTGATTGCTCGGACCAAGTGGAGCGCATTGTACCTAGCTATAATCAAGTTAGAAACGTTTTGCTTAATTTATGTGTTGTTTCGCAGTGTAATCTTATATATCCGCATCTGTTATAAAGAATCGGCGGTGAATACTTGAACGAGTTTGTCAGGTATTGGATAATCGTCTCAATTAGCACAAATTTGACGTCTTGCTTCAGGCTTGACGCATTACACGAGTGAGAGAGGTCTTCGTGAGCGAAGTAAACGTACCATTATCTTTTTCTGACGCAGCAGCATCTCGCGTTAAAGCATTGATTGCTGAAGAAGAAAACCCAGCATTGAAACTGCGCGTATACATTACTGGTGGCGGCTGTAGCGGCTTCCAATACGGCTTTACTTTTGATGAAAATGTAAACGAAGGCGATACGACAATCGTAAACAGTGGTGTAACACTGGTTGTAGACCCTATGAGTCTGCAATATCTCGTTGGCGGCATTGTTGACTACACAGAAGGGTTAGAAGGAGCGCGCTTCTTTGTAAACAACCCAAATGCAACGACAACATGTGGTTGTGGTGCATCGTTCAGTGTGTAATTAACACTAATCAGGCAGCCAGTGGCTGCCTGAACTTTACGTAGAAGGATGTCACGTAAAGTCGCTCTCGCAGAATATGCAGAGAAATAATAAAAAGGACTTTATATGTCTGGATCGTCTTTCGGACGTCGCATTGTCGAGCGCCCGTGGCTAGTATCTCTTATCCTCATATTGCTTCTTGTTGCATGGCTGGCAATCGGTCAACTGAAAGCACAAGATGATAATCTCAATTCTTCATCCTCTTCAACGAACACCACGCCACTTGCAAAGGTGATGTTCGACACTTTTATTGCTGAACCCACAAGTAAAACCATCGAACTGTATGGACGGACTGCCCCCAATCGTCAAGCGCGCCTTGGCGCTGAAGTCGCGGGTAAAATAGTCAGCCTCAATATAGAAAAAGGTCAAACAGTCAAGCAGGGGCAAGTGATCGCAAGCATCGACAAGCGCGATCTTGGTATTCAGCTCAAGCGGGCTCAGGCGATGCTGTTGGTTAAAGAGAAAGAGTTTAATGCAGCTAAATCGCTAAAAAGTCGCGGACTACAGGGCGAAGTTGCGTTTGCGACAGCACAAGCGGCATTGGTGGATGCTCGAGCGAGTTTGAGCAACGTGCAAACGGCATTAAGAAATACCGAGGTGAAAGCACCATTCGATGGCATTGTAGATCACCACTTTGTTGAGTTAGGTGATTTTGTCGGGATTGGCGATCCTATTGCGACGGTCATTGATTTGGATACTTTAGTGATTGAAGCCGATGTCAGTGAACGGCATATACAATACCTTAAGGAAGGCCTAGAAGCCGACGTAAGAACCATTAACCAACAGCATCATCAAGGTCATGTGCGCTACATTGGACGTGTTTCTTCTGCTTCTACTAATACATTTCCAATTGAAATCGAAATTGATAATCAAGACGCAAGAATTCCTGCTGGTATGAGCGCAGAAGTACAGCTGCCGTTGAGTGAAGTGTTGGCGGTAAAGATTACGGCTGCCATGTTAGCACTAGATGAAGAAGGTAACTTAGGTGTCAAGACACTGCGTAATGAGCATGTTGAGTTTGTTCCAATTCAACTCGTTAAGGCCGAGGATGATGGTGTGTGGCTCTCTGGTTTAGGAGAGCGTGTAGACATTATCGTGCTGGGGCAAGGGTTTGTACGCGATGGCGATCAGGTGCTGGCCAATAAAGTTGATGACGTAGTTGTTGAAGCGGCTAGTGAGCAGTAAGGAGCACTTATGTACACTCTGATTGATGCTGCGTTATCCCGCGCTCGCACCATGCTGACATTACTGGTGATGATCTTAATTGCCGGTGTCATTACTTACGTCACAATCCCCAAGGAATCGAGCCCTGATATTACCATTCCTATTATCTACGTTTCCGTTGGACATCAAGGCATTTCTCCCGTCGATGCCGAGCGTTTATTAGTTCGCCCAATAGAGCAAGAGTTGCGCTCTATTGAAGGCGTAAAAGAGATGACCTCTGTGGCATCAGAAGGTCATGCTTCGGTGACGCTGGAATTTAGTGTTGGAGTGGATCTTGATAAAGCGATGGCAGATGTCCGAGACGCCGTTGACCTTGCGAAGCCAAAATTGCCAGAGGACAGTGATGAGCCAACGGTAAATGAAGTCACGTTTGCATCTGAAGAGCCCGTTTTGACTGTTGTTCTATATGGCACCGTACCAGAGCGGACCATTGTACAGATTGCCAGAACGCTACGTGATCGTTTGGAGAGTTTCCGTCAGGTTCTTGAGGTTGAAATCGCAGGAGATCGCGAAGACATCGTGGAGATAGTTGTCGATCCGCTATTGATGGAAAGCTACGGTCTCGATCAAGCGGATATTTATAATTTAATCGCCTTGAATAACCGAGTGGTTGCAGCGGGATTTGTCGATACTGGGTATGGACGCTTTTCGGTAAAAGTCCCATCGGTGTTTGATTCACTGAAAGATGTGCTTGAACTGCCAATCAAAGTGAATGGCAAAGAGGTGATCACCTTTGGCGATGTGGCGACAGTACGACGTGCATTTCGCGACCCTGAAAGTTTTGCTCGTTTAGATGGCGAATCTGCCATCGTTTTGGATGTGAAAAAACGGGCAGGTGAAAACATCATTGAAACGGTCGAGCTGGTAAAAGAAGTACTGGCTCAAGGACAACAGCGAGCCGAGTGGCCCAACAATTTGCAAGTCAAATATACTTGGGATCAATCCGACGATGTCAAATTGATGCTCAGTGATCTACAAAACAACATTCTGTCCGCAATCATTCTCGTTGTGATCGTCATTATTGCCATATTGGGGGTTAGGACTGCATTACTTGTAGGTATCTCTATTCCTGGATCGTTCTTGACTGGGTTGTTGGTGTTATCGGTATTTGGGCTGACGGTCAATATCGTCGTTCTGTTTGCTTTAATTATGGCGGTGGGCATGTTGGTGGATGGTGCCATTGTGGTGACAGAGTTTGCGGATAGGCGCATGCAAGAGGGTACACCTCGTAAAGAAGCCTATCGAGATGCAGCAAAGCGAATGGCCTGGCCTATTACCGCATCCACAGCAACCACATTGGCTGCGTTTGCTCCGTTACTTTTCTGGCCAGACATTACTGGTGAGTTCATGAAGTACTTACCACTTACTTTAATTGCTACTTTGGCCGCTTCGCTGATGATGGCTTTACTGTTCGTTCCTGTCATCGGTGGGATCATTGGCAAGCCTCAAGTAGTCAATCAAAAAGCTCAGCGAGAAATGGTTGAGCTGCATAACGGCAACTTTGAAAAAGCGACAGGCATTACCAAGCTTTATTACCAGACTCTATCGGTAGCGATTCGTCATCCATGGAAAGTATTACTCAGCGCGATACTGCTAGCGGCAGGTGTCGGCTTCACTTACAACAAAGCTGGCTTGGGTGCAGAGTTTTTCCCTGAAGTGGACCCCGCCTTTTTTACCGTTAAAGTTCGTTCTTATGGTGACCTGTCTATTCACGAAAAAGATGTTGTTATGCGCGAAATCGAGAAGGTGATGCTCGGTCATGACGAGTTTGAAAGTGTCTACACGCGTACAGGCTCAAGTGATAATGGGGATGAAATCGGCCAGATTCAGATAACGCCTGTGGATTGGCAGTATCGACGCAAAGTGAAAACCATTATTGAAGAGCTAAAAGAGACCACAGATCGCTTTTATGGTGTTGAACTTGAGTATAAATTCCCGGACGCAGGACCGCCTGTCGAGCATGATCTCGTGATTGAAGTGTCATCACGAAACTTGAGTGTTAGTGCGTTAGATGAAGCGGCCAAAAAAGTCCGACACTGGGCTGATGGTAATCCTGCACTGACCAATTTGAGTGATACCACTAATAAGGAAGGGATTGATTGGCAAATTGATATCCAGCGAGATGACGCCTCTCGCTTTGCAGCGGATGCGACCTTAGTCGGGAATACTGTTCAGTTTGTTACAAACGGTTTGAAAATAGGCGATTATTTGCCCGATGATGCGGATGAAGAAGTCGATATTTTGGTGCGCTACCCACAAGATAAGCGCGATATTGGTCGATTTGACCAACTGAGAGTGAAAACGGCGGCTGGTTTGGTGCCAATCACGAACTTTGCTCAAATTAAGCCAGATCATAAGCAAGATACCATTCGTCGTGTAGACGGCCATCGAGTTATCAATATCAAAGCAGACATGGTGGAAGGTTACAATTTGGCGCTTGAGCTACCGAAGATTGCCGCTGGAATGGAACAGCTCGACTTACCGGAAGGCATTGAATATAAGATTCGGGGCCAAAATGAAGAGCAGGAAAACTCATCAGCATTCTTACAAAATGCTTTTATTGTAGCGCTTGGTGTGATGGCTCTGATTTTAATTACGCAGTTTAATAGCTTTTATCAAGCTTTCTTAATCCTCAGTGCTGTGTTGTTTTCTACCGTTGGGGTCTTTGCTGGATTGCTTATTTTCCAAAAGCCATTTGGCATCATTATGTCGGGAATTGGAGTGATTGCGTTGGCTGGTATCGTGGTAAACAACAATATTGTTTTAATCGATACTTACAATCAGATGCGTAAACGTGGCTTAGAGAAATCTGAGGCGATCTTGCGTACGGGGGTGCAGCGTTTAAGACCCGTTTTACTCACGACGGTGACCACCATACTAGGCTTATTGCCAATGGTGCTAGAAATGAACATCGACTTAGTTAACCAGAAAGTGGAATTTGGCGCGCCAAGCACTCAATGGTGGTCTCAACTTGCGACGGCTGTCGCGGGTGGATTGGCGTTTGCGACTTTGCTAACACTGGTTCTGACACCATGCTTGCTCATGCTCGGGAGAGAGCATCACTCCGAAAAGTAAGCTTCATCGTGATGATATTAAAGAAAAAAAAGGCAGCTGAGCTGCCCTTTTCAATACCTGGCTTACTTCATTGCTAGCAGTTTGCTGTAGCGCTCAAGTTTGTCCATGCTAATTTTCGCGTTTGCCATGAAAGTTTGTCTCGCTTTTCCTGTTAGGGATTTAGATTGTGGCAAATTCACCGTGCGCGGGTTTTTATGGATACCATTCACAAGGAACTCATAGTGCAGGTGAGGGCCTGTTACACGACCTGTTCCGCCAAGCGTACCAATGGTTTGGCCTTGTTTAACGCGTTGACCAGCTCGTACCGTACGTTTGGTTAAGTGCAGGTACTTGGTAATGTAAGTATTGCTATGTTTAATGAAAACGTAGTTACCATTAAATTTGTTGTAAGACGATTTTTGAACGACACCATCACCAGCCGCCCAAATCGGGGTGCCCACAGGTGCCGCATAATCTGTGCCTCTGTGAGGACGAACGCGTCCCGTTACAGGGTGTAAGCGGCGTGGGTTGAAGTTAGACGAAACTCGACGGAAATCCAACGGTGCGCGCAAGAACGCCTTTTTCATTGCTCGTCCATTTTCGTCATAATACTTGCCACTTTTCTGATCCAGTATTGCGGTGAAAGTATCGCCTTGGTTTTTAAATATCGCAGCAATGATTTTTCCGCGTCCAATCACTTCACCTTCTACCACTTCCTCTTGGTAAAGCACTCGGAAGCTGTCGTTCTTACGAATATCTAAAGCAAAGTCGATATCCCAGCCAAATATGCCGGCCAGTTCCATGATTTGGTTGCCATTTAATCCCGAAGAGATTCCCGCATTCCAAAAGTTTGATTTGATGGTGGCTTCAGCGTAGTTGTACTGGAAGTCGACTTCTTTTTTATCGACTTCTGAGACGTATTTGCCGTCTTTTAACGTGATACGAAAAGTTTCGAATGCGCTTAATGTTCTTCTTAACTGTACTAAGTCGTTGTTTTCATCAAAACCGAATTGCAATCGATCGCCTGGTCGAAGCCGGGTTAATTGCTTTTCCACTTCTTTGTCTGATGAGACTAGCTCATGCAATAGGCGGGCAGAAAGCCCCACGCGACTAAACAAGATGGCGGCACTCTCACCATTTTTCACTTTGTACGTTTCCCAACGCAGTACAGCGGAGGACGCTGGAGACGAACTGTTTAGTGCACTGAGTTCTAGGGAAACTGGCACAGGATAATGTTGACCAACTTTTAATCGGCTCTGCTGCGGGTTTAGGTCTTGCGGATCAGGTAAAAAGAAGAGCGCGAAGATAATCAGCGCACTAAAAAAACCGATCAATACTTTGTGCAAGAGTGGAAGTCGGACAAAAATCGAATGCATGGGGTACTTGATTGCTAAATTAAACGGAAAAATTGACAACTACCTAGTCTAACGTGTTTCAAAATGCATCGCTATTCAAGTAATATGTTCAGCTATTATATTTTTGCCAAATCTGTGGGAGTGAACAAGAATGGCGAGCATTGAAGCTGCACTAGCCGAGATTAAGCGCGGTGTTGAAGAGCTGATTCCAGAAGAAGAGCTTATCGCAAAACTAAAAGAAGACCGTCCTCTACGTATTAAATTGGGTGCGGATCCTACGGCTCCAGATATTCACCTAGGTCATACGGTTATTTTCAATAAGCTTCGCTTGTTCCAAGAGCTAGGTCATGAGGTGACGTTCCTAATTGGTGACTTCACTGCAATGGTTGGTGACCCAACAGGTAAAAACACAACACGTCCACCGCTAAGCCGCGAAGACGTATTGCGTAATGCAGAAACTTACAAAGAGCAGGTATTCAAAATTCTAGACCCTGCAAAAACTAAGATTCAGTTCAACTCTGAGTGGTTATCTGAGCTTGGTGCAGAAGGTATGATTCGTCTTGCTGCAAACCAAACTGTTGCTCGTATGCTAGAGCGTGATGACTTTAAAAAGCGTTACGCGGGTGGTCAGCCAATTGCTATTCATGAGTTCATGTACCCACTTCTACAAGGTTGGGACTCAGTAGCAATGGAAACTGACGTTGAGCTTGGTGGTACTGACCAGAAGTTCAACCTGCTAATGGGTCGTGAACTGCAAAAGTCTCACGGTCAAAAACCACAGGTTGTTCTGATGATGCCTCTTCTAGTGGGCCTTGATGGCGAGAAGAAGATGTCTAAGTCAGCAAATAACTACATCGGTATCAGCGAAGCGCCAAGCGAAATGTTTGGTAAAATCATGTCTATTTCTGATGACCTAATGTGGAGCTACTACGAGCTGCTATCTTTCCGTCCTCTGGAAGAGATTGCTCAATTCAAAGCTGATGTAGAAGCGGGCAAAAACCCTCGTGACATCAAAGTATTGCTAGCAAAAGAAATTATTGCTCGTTTCCACAGTGAAGCTGATGCAGATGCGGCAGAGCAAGAATTCGTAAACCGTTTTGCGAAGAACCAAATTCCTGATGAAATGCCAGAATTTGATTTTGATGCAGGTCGCCCAGTGAGCAATCTGTTGAAAGAGGCTGGCTTATGCCCATCATCGTCAGATGCGATGCGTATGGTTAAGCAGGGCGCTGTGAAGATAGATGGTGAAAAAATTGCGGACAGCAAATTTGCTCCAGCAGCGGGTACTTACGTGTTCCAAGTAGGCAAACGTAAATTTGCACGTATTACTATTCAGTAATCAATAATCGCTGCAAATGAAAGCGCCTGATGGGCGCTTTTTTTGTATAAAAATTTAGCGAAAAAGACAAAGTAAAACTTCCAAACATGTTTAACTTTGCTACTATACTCTCGCTGCCAATAATGACAGCGTTATCGGAGATTTACATGAACAATACCGACCATCCTCCCAGTCGTTGGGTGAGTAAGAGCAAGGGAGCGAAATAACCCGCTTCGGTATTGGCGATCTCCGCCTTACCTAAGTGGTGAGGCATCTTTTCTAATTTTCTTCTCGTTATTTCCTTCATACATTCTGAATAGACAGTGCGTCCGCATTGGTTTTCTCTGTGCATCTTAATTGTTGTGTGACTTTAAGTATGCAAGAGTGACTTTGCGTGCCTTGTCGATGGTCGTTACCAATGCCAATCGGGAGATTCGCCATGACGGTAATGAACAACACTTTTATTGAAACAACACCAAACTTTTCTGAAGTAGAAATTGGTGCAGCTCGCAATGCATTTTTGCAGTATGAGCAAGAGCAACAAGTCCATTTGCTTACGATCATGCCGATCGATGAGGCGGTAGGTATTTTGCAGCATTGCTCTGTCGGTTATGTGAATAGTCTTATTGCTCAACTTGAGCAAGCAGGCCATGACAAACGCGCACGTCATTATGCTCACCAATTGGGTTTGCATATGTCTGAAGTTGATACACCTGATGGTTATTTATCGACTAGTGTTTTGGGGCACGTGAAGCAGCGTATTGGGTGGATCATTGCACTGGCCCTTTTAGGGATTGTGTCGGGTTTGATCATTGCTCAGTATGAGGACACCCTTAGCCAGCTCGTTTTGCTTGCGGTGTACATGCCTGTGATCGCTGCGGCTGGTGGCAATACAGGAACACAAGCTGCAACTTTGGTGATTCGTGCTCTTGCAACTGGAGAGCTAAAAAAACGCCAATGGTTAGAAGTTTTGTGGAAAGAGAGCCGCGTTGCTCTATTTATTGCGTTAGCGATCGCTATCGTGATGATTGGACGCATTATGTTATTTAGTGCCGGTCAATCAACAGGGGGCTTTGAACTTACCGATATCGCATTGGCAATAGCGGTTGCGTTATTCATCCAAGTAACAATTTCTACAACATTAGGTGGACTTCTACCAATTATTGCACGAGCTTGCAAGATGGACCCAGCGGTATTGGTGAGTCCAGTGCTTGCATCTATCGTCGATATTTCAGGGATGTGGATATACTTTAATGTGGTGAACTATTTCTTGGGTATCGCCTGACTAAAGTTCACAATATCATTGTAAAAAAGCTGCTCAAAATGTGTAATAGGGGCGATGACAGGTTTGTTATCGTCCCTTTTTTCTGGGAAGTAGTCTGAAACAAACTGAACAAAAACGGTATTAGGTTGACCATTTTTATCCAAGCCATATCCGGCCATGTTGTAAGTTCCGTAGAGGGAGCCGCTTTTGGCGATCAATTGTCCTTTAATTGGCAACTTTCGCATACTTTGTCGGTACTTTAGTGTGCCTGACTCACCTGACTTCGGCATGATGGCGATCAGTTTAAGCTCGTCTTCGTGCTGCCAAATATAACGAAGAATTTCCGCCATTTTGGTGGCGGAGATACGATTGTTTCGCGAAAGTCCTGAGCCGTCTTCTAGGCGCGCATTACGAATATCAATACCAGTGTTGGCGAAAATGATCTGCTTGATCGCCTCTGTACCGTTGGCAAAGCTACCTGACTGAACAAAAAACTTAGCGCCAAGTGTTTTGGTTAATGTATCTGCAATCAAGTTATCAGAGTTTTTAAGCATCTCTTCCAGAATGTCTGGTAATGCCTCTGATTGATGCATGGCGATTAGCTTGCGCTGTTTTTCCGGAGCCGAACCGATCCGAATCTTTCCTGATAACTCAATATTGAGCTGCTTAAGCAAAGCTGCCAATCTATGGCTGGTATAAAGTTCGGGATCTTGAACGGCAAATTTAAGTGGCAATGGTTTCTCCCTCTCAACTAAGCATCCAGTTAGCTTGTAGTTGTTATCAGGGTTTGCGACTAAGCCTAAATCGCAATGACGACTTTTCTTAATCGTTTTAGAAACGGTCTCGACAGTACTTGTTACACGAATAGGTTGATGCTCAGGTACGTAGACTCGAGTCCCACCGTCTTTTTGCGTATAGATAGAAGCCTGCACGCAGTTGTTATTGAGTGTGATGGTCGATGCCGGAGCGCTGTAGCAAACTCCCAAGATATCCCACGGCCAGCCCACTGCACGGTTGTAACCAGTGAATGCGCTGTTATCGAGCCATAAGTCACCGTCAATACGTTTTAAGCCATTTTTCTTGGCTAGGGTAAGAAGTGATTTTAAATCGTTGGTTTGGAGCGTTGGATCGCCGACAAAGTAAATCACTGCGTCTGAGCTCGACGCTTCTAGCTTGGTTCGAAAGCGGAAGTTATCACCCAGCTCTAACTTCGCCGCTAATGCTGTGACGATTTTTAATGTACTGGCTGGTGGGAACAGTTGTTCGGTAGGATGAACACCGTCAAGTTCAGCATTCTCACTGAGTTTTTCTGCGACTAAACTGATGCGAGAGCCTTCCGGCAACACTTCTTGATGAGGGTACGCTTGTGAAAAAGCAGAAAGTAATGAAGAGAATATGAGCAAGGGCCAACGTAAACGCATAATGATACTTTCTAAGGTGAGTTATGTGATTGAGTATACGCAAGTCCTTTCAATATGCTAGGTAACTAAAGAAATGCTTTATATGTCATCAGGAATGAGACATGAGAGAAAGGCGCGCGGCTTAAAATGGAGTATAAAAAATGCCCGCTTGAAGCGGGCATTCGATATTCTAGTCAAAGACCGGAATTAGAAGTCGTAACGTAGACCTAGAGCTAGCTCGTCTTCAGCATCGATCTTGTTCGCAACTGTCTTACCGCTAGTTGAGCCGAACTTATCGCCAGCGTCAATTAGGTTGAAGTTGTAAGAAACGTAACCGCGGAAGTTAGGTTTGAAGTAGTAAGAAGCATCAACAGCGAAGTTGTTTGCAGAAGTTTCGTTGTCAGTTTCTGCATTGTTGTACGTTGTTGTGAATACTGTTTGACCTAGCGTGTAAGCACCCGCTAGTTCGTAACCAGTGTAATCAACTGTGTTGTTGAATGTGTCAGTCATTTTTTCGCCATCTGTGAAGATACCAGCGAAGTAAAGATCAGACATTGTGTAAGATGCAGCTAGCATGTACTCGTTTGCATCGTATTGGTCTGCGTAACCAGCACCAAGCTCAAGGCCAGTGTCTGCTACAGCGTAGATAGCTGATAGAGAGTAGCCATCTTGTTTGTTATCAGAGTATTCACCGTTTTGTTCTACACGGTCAGCGAAGCGGTAGCTTGCTTTAACACTTAGGTTTTCGAATTGACCTTTGTAAGCCATCATGTTGTCTGTACGGTCTGCTACAGCTAGTTTGTCTGCTGCAGAGTTACCGTGGTAAGCCATGATATCTGTGAAGTCAGTGATAACGCCTAGTGCACCTTCAGTTTTACCGTATGCGAATTCACCGTAAGCACCGCCAAGACCAGCGTAAGCAAGACGAGTTTCTAGATCGCTCTTCTCGTCGCCGTCTACAGTACCGTTTTGAGCTGTCTCAAATTCGCCTTCCCAGAAACCAACACCGTATAGGTTGTCATTGATTTCTTGTTTACCAAGGAAGTTTAGACGGATGCGAGATTCGTCTTGAGCGTCGCCATCTTTCATAGATAGACGAGCTTCAGCACGGCCGCCCATTTCTAGAGAAGTGCCGTCTTGGTTGTAAAGTTCAGCTGCGTTTACGCCAGTTGCCATAGCTGCTGCAGATACAGAAAGAGCAATTAGAGTCTTTTTCATCTTATTTGTCCTAGTTAGCTGTCCATAATCATTGTTGTATGGGGGAGAGGTAATCTCTCACAAGTTGTTGGTCTATAATCGGCCAATGAGCGGTATAATTCGCCCTTGTAAGCCTTTGATCTAACAACTCGCTGGACATGTTTTACTGCTAAAGTTTCCGTATGAGTTAGTAAAATGATATAAATCGTATCGATGAACACTGTTCGATTGTTTTGGTTTTTGATTTAACTTGTTGTTTTAAATGGTATTTTGTGGCTATAACATTCGTCTGACATTGATTAGTTTTTATCTTTTTTGATGTTTTTGGTGTAATGAACAGTGTTGTTTTTCAACAAATTGCGACAGTGATGCACTCTAGAATCGTTCTAAAAGTGACTTATATCATTATGCCGAAAGGGCATAGTCTTACAGCCTTTCGAATTAAGATGATTTCGTCCGGGAGTTTGTTTACACTAAATGAAATACATCTTTAAGCGCACTACCCAGCCCTATGGCAGGGTGGGCTTTTTTTTGTCCAAAGACCCATTTGGGCTTGAGGTTATAAAATGGAAAAAGTTCCAATGACACTACGTGGCGAGCAAAAGCTACGTGCAGAACTCGATCGTCTACTTAAACTACGTCCTCAAATTTCAGAGGCAATCGCTGAAGCTCGTGAGCTAGGTGATTTAAAAGAGAACGCAGAATATCACGCCGCTCGAGAAGAGCAGGGTATCTGTGAAGCACAAATCCGTGACATTGAATACAAACTGTCAGTTGCTCAAGTAATTGATGTAACGAAGATGGAGAACACGGGTAAAGTTATTTTTGGTTCAACCGTAACCTTGATTGACATCGACACCGAAGAAGAAAAAACATACCAAATTGTTGGTGATGACGAAGCAGACATTAAAGCTGGCCGTATTTCAGTAAGCTCACCAATTGCTCGTGGCTTGATCGGTAAGATGGAAGGCGATGAGGTTGCTATTCAAACTCCGGGTGGCGCGAAAGACTTCGAAATCGACCGAGTAGAATACATCTAAGTTGTTGAGAGTAATTTTGTTACTCCAATAAAACGCAAAAAGGTCGCCAATGGCGACCTTTTTTCTTCAGCAACGTAAGTAGAATTACTTACGAGGGATTTCGATTTTACGCTCTTCAGACTGGCGGTATAGCACAAGCACTTTACCAATAGTCTGAACTTTTTCTGCGCCCGTCTCACGTACGATAGCGTCGATGATTAGCTGTTTTGTTTCACGATCTTCTGAAGCAACTTTTACTTTGATCAGTTCGTGATGGTTAAGAGCGATTTCAATTTCTGCTAGCACGGCTTCTGTAAGTCCATTTGCGCCCATTAGCACGACAGGTTTTAAACTGTGAGCTAGGCCTTTAAGGTGCTGCTTTTGTTTGGTGCTTAGGTTCATTACGCGGCCAATTTTCTTTAAAATAAGGGTTGAAAAAAGCTATTTTAACGCCATCTATTGCTGAAGACTATAATTTATTGAGTAATAGGTAGCGCCTATTAAAACAATAGCTCCAATTTGCGCCTTGTTGGGATTAAAATGAGTAAACAAAAACATTCGGCTAGTTCTGGTCGTTGGTTGAAAGAACACTTTGATGATAAATACGCGAATGAGGCTCGTAAAAAAGGCTATCGCTCACGTGCTTATTTCAAGATCGATGAGATTCAAACGAAAGATAAATTGTTAAAGCCTGGGATGACAGTCGTCGATTTGGGTGCGGCACCGGGCGGGTGGTCTCAATATGCTGCTAAGATAGTAGGAGACAGTGGTCAGATCATTGCGTGTGATTTGCTTCCTATGGACCCGATTGCAGGTGTCAGCTTTTTACAAGGCGACTTTCGCGATGATGCAGTATTGGAAGCTTTGCTAGAAAGAATCCAACCTTCAATGGTAGACGTAGTAATGTCTGACATGGCACCTAATATTGCGGGAAATAACTCTGTTGACCAACCTCGTGCTATGTATTTAGTTGAATTGGCTTTAGATATGTGTCGACAAGTTCTAGCGCCTAATGGTAGCTTTGTCGTAAAGGTTTTCCAGGGGGAAGGCTTCGATCAGTATGTGAAAGAAGTCCGAGACATGTTTAAAGCCGTAAAAATTAGAAAACCAGACTCATCGCGAGCTCGCTCTCGAGAAGTCTTTGTTGTAGCCACTGGTTACAAAGGTTAACCATTTTGCTCTCTTGAGAGCGTGTTAACACTATAGCTACAGTGAATGAACTGTAGTACCCTACCTTTAATTACAATTAGTTATCGAGAGGCTTACACCTTGAGTGACATGGCAAAAAATTTAATTCTGTGGCTTGTTATCGCCGTCGTATTGATGTCGGTATTCCAGAGCTTTGGCCCTGGAGAAAGCAATGGCAGAACCGTGGATTACACCACGTTTGTACAGGAAGTTGGCCAAGGCCAGATTCAAGAAGCAACTTTTAAAGACGGTGAAATTAGCTTTGTTCGTCGTGGCGGCGGTGCCAAAATGGTCACTTACATGCCAGTGTATGACCAAAAGCTTCTAGATGACCTAATTAACCAAAACGTGAAAGTTCAGGGCACGCCTCCAGAAGAGCAAAGCTTGCTTGGTACTATTTTCATTTCTTGGTTCCCAATGATCTTACTGATTGGTGTATGGATTTTCTTCATGCGTCAAATGCAAGGCGGCGGCGGTAAAGGCGCCATGTCTTTTGGTAAGAGCAAAGCTCGAATGATGAGCGAAGAACAAATCAAGACAACTTTTGCTGACGTTGCAGGTTGTGACGAAGCAAAAGAAGACGTGAAAGAGCTGGTGGACTACTTGCGTGATCCAAGCCGCTTCCAAAAACTGGGTGGTAAGATTCCTACTGGTGTGTTAATGGTTGGTCCTCCTGGTACTGGTAAAACGCTTCTAGCGAAAGCCATTGCTGGTGAAGCAAAAGTACCGTTTTTTACCATCTCGGGTTCAGATTTCGTAGAAATGTTTGTGGGTGTCGGTGCATCTCGTGTACGTGACATGTTCGAACAAGCTAAGAAAGCCGCGCCTTGTATTATCTTCATCGATGAAATCGATGCGGTAGGTCGTCAGCGTGGTGCTGGTGTTGGTGGTGGTCACGATGAACGTGAACAAACACTAAACCAAATGCTAGTAGAGATGGATGGTTTCGAAGGTAACGAAGGTATCATCGTAATCGCTGCTACTAACCGTCCAGACGTTCTTGACCCAGCATTGCTACGTCCTGGTCGTTTTGACCGCCAAGTGGTGGTTGGATTGCCAGATGTACGTGGTCGTGAGCAGATTCTAAAAGTACACATGCGTAAAGTCCCTCTAGCAGGTGACGTAGAGCCTTCTCTAATCGCTCGTGGTACACCAGGCTTCTCTGGTGCTGATTTAGCAAACCTAGTCAACGAAGCGGCGCTATTTGCTGCGCGTGGTAACAAGCGTAACGTTTCTATGGTTGAATTCGAATTAGCGAAAGACAAAATCATGATGGGTGCCGAGCGCCGTTCAATGGTGATGTCTGAAGAGACAAAAGAGTCAACGGCTTATCACGAAGCAGGTCACGCAATTGTTGGTCGTTTAGTACCTGAGCACGA
The DNA here is from genome assembly GCF_020515785.1 of Vibrio sp. E14. NCBI lineage: Bacteria > Pseudomonadati > Pseudomonadota > Gammaproteobacteria > Vibrionales > Vibrionaceae > Vibrio > Vibrio sp. E14. The sequence continues at coordinate 732,581 of NZ_JAHPJI010000002.1, read as the reverse complement.
TCCAGTGTACAAAGTGTCGATCATTCCACGCGGTCGAGCGTTGGGTGTGACTATGTACCTACCGGAGCAAGACCGTGTCAGCATGTCTCGACAGCATCTAGAGTCTATGATCTCTAGCTTGTACGGTGGTCGTCTAGCGGAAGAACTCATCTACGGTGCTGATAAAGTCTCAACAGGCGCGTCAAACGATATTGAACGTGCAACTGATATTGCTCGTAAGATGGTTACTCAATGGGGTTTCTCTGAAAAGCTTGGTCCTCTACTGTATGCAGAAGATGAAGGTGAGGTGTTCCTTGGTCGTAGCGTGACTCAGACTAAGCATGTATCTGACGATACGGCGAAGTTGATTGATGATGAAGTTCGTCAGATCATTGACCGCAACTATGACCGTGCGAAGAAGATTCTTCAAGAAAACATGGATATCATGCATGCGATGAAAGATGCGCTGATGAAGTATGAAACCATTGATGCTCGTCAAATTGATGATTTAATGGAGCGCAAAGCTGAAATTCGTGAGCCTGCGGGTTGGAGTGATAACTCAACTAGCAAACCTGAAGACAGCGAGAAGCCTCAAGCAAAGCCAGAAGTTAAAGAAGAAGCAACGGACGCTGCGAAAGATGCAGAAAAGTCTAGCTCTCCAGAAGCGACTTCTAGCGAAGCGCCTGAAAAGAAAGACTCTGAATAAAGAGTGTTGATAATAATAAACCCCGAGTTATCTCGGGGTTTTTGTGTTTATGATGATGATTACAGCAAATAACAAATCTTTAGATCTTTCCCGTCCACATGTTATGGCCATTCTAAATGTGACTCCGGATTCCTTTTCGGATGGTGGTAAATACAACTCGATTGAACTCGCCCTTGCTCAAGTTGATAAAATGATAAAGGCTGGTGTGAGCATTGTTGATGTTGGTGGGGAGTCGACAAGGCCTGGCGCGCCAGATGTGTCTTTAGAAGAAGAACTTCGACGTGTTGTCCCAGTAATCAAGGCCATTCGTGAAAAGTACGATGTGTGGATTTCGGTCGATACCAGTAAAGCGGAAGTTATGCGTCAAGCTATTGATGCTGGTGCAGATTTGATCAATGACATTCGATCTTTGCAAGAACCTGGTGCTCTCGAAGTCGCAGCAGAAGCAAAGCTTCCAATTTGTCTGATGCATATGAAAGGTCAACCTAGAACCATGCAAGTTGCGCCTCATTATGATGATGTGATGAGCGACGTATCTGCCTTTCTAGAAGAACGTATCGCGGCATGTGAAGCGGCAGGGATTGATAAATCTCAACTGATTCTCGATCCTGGATTTGGCTTTGGCAAAACGATAGAACACAATTATCATATGCTCGCTCATCTTGAAAAGTTTCATGAATTCGGCCTGCCAATTTTGGCTGGCATGTCTCGTAAATCAATGATTTTTAAATTGTTGAATAAGCCAGCGGCTGAATGTACAAATGCGAGTGTCGTTTGCGCTACGATTGCAGCAATGAAAGGCGCGCAGATCATTCGTGTGCATGACTTTGAAGAGACAATCGAAGCAATGAAAGTTGTTGAGATGACGAAAAACAATATTTAAAAATAATAAAGGAAAGTTTATGTCGAATAAAAGACGTTACTTTGGTACTGACGGTGTGCGCGGTAAAGTAGGACAATACCCAATCACTCCGGACTTCGTACTTAAGCTTGGCTGGGCTGCTGGTCGTGTACTAGCAAAACAAGGCACAAAGAAAGTTATTATAGGTAAAGATACGCGTATCTCCGGTTATATGCTTGAATCTGCATTAGAAGCAGGCCTTGCGGCAGCGGGACTTAAAGCAACATTTACTGGTCCAATGCCAACTCCAGCAGTGGCATATTTAACTCAAACTTTCCGCGCAGAGGCGGGGATTGTGATTTCTGCATCGCATAACCCATATTACGACAACGGCATTAAATTCTTTTCTTCTGAAGGTACTAAGCTACCTGACGATATCGAGTTGGCGATTGAAGCTGAGCTGGATAAAGACATTGAATGTGTTGAGTCTGCAGAACTTGGTAAAGCCACTCGTCTAAATGACGCTGCAGGCCGTTACATCGAATTCTGTAAGAGTACTTTCCCATCTGAATTGAGTCTTGCAAACTTTAAAATCGTGGTAGATTGTGCGCACGGTGCAACGTACCACATTGCTCCAAATGTCTTCAAAGAGCTTGGCGCAGAAGTTATTGCAATGGGCGTAGAGCCTAACGGCATCAACATTAATGAAGAAGTGGGAGCAACAGATGTTCGTGCGCTTCAAAAGCGTGTCGTTGAAGAGCAAGCGCACCTTGGTTTAGCATTTGATGGTGATGGTGACCGTATCATTATGGTCGACCACCTTGGCAACAAAGTCGATGGCGACCAAATCGCTTACATTATTGCTCGTGATGCTCTTCGTCGTGGCGAGCTAAAGGGTGGTGTAGTTGGTACGTTGATGACTAACTTGGGCATGGAAAATGGCTTAAAGCAGCTAGGCATTCCATTCGTACGTGCCGCTGTTGGTGACCGTTATGTCATGGAACAGCTGCTAGAAAAAGGCTGGAAAATTGGTGCTGAAAACTCAGGCCATGTGATCTTATTAGATAAAGTCACCACGGGCGATGCGATTGTTGCAGCACTGCAAGTGCTTGCTTCTGTAGTTGGCAGTGATATGTCTTTGCATGAGCTATCGCAAGGCATGACGTTGTATCCTCAGGTTCTAGAAAATGTCCGCTTTGCAGGGGAAAGTAATCCTCTTGAAGCTCAAGCAGTACTAAACGCCGTCGCCGAAGTAGAAGCTACGCTGGGTGATAAAGGACGTGTATTGCTGCGTAAATCTGGCACAGAGCCTTTGATTCGCGTTATGGTGGAAGGTGAGGATGGCGAGCTAGTTCAAAGCTCTGCATTGAAAATTGCCGAAGCTGTAAAAGCAAGTTGTTAATCATTGCGTTAAAGTGTGCAGTGAATGAAAAGGGCATCTTTTGCCCTTTTTTTGAGCGCTTAGCGCATTGGCATTGATTTTTTACTAATTTTCCCTTGTCAGCGTTACCGGCTTTCGCTAGTATTGCTCCGCCTCCCGTTAGGAGGTCGCTAGCCTTGTTCAATTATGATTTATTCTCTTGAACGGCGCTGGCTCAACAATTTGGAACATAGGTGGAAAAAATGTTTTCAGTTCTACTTGTGATTTACCTGTTGGCAGCGCTTGGTGTGATTGGCCTTGTGTTGATTCAACAAGGTAAAGGCGCAGATATGGGAGCCTCGTTCGGTGCTGGTGCTTCAAACACAGTGTTTGGTGCTGGCGGCTCAGGTAATTTCTTAACCCGAACAACTGCTATTTTAGCAACCGTATTCTTTATCGTTAGCTTGTTGCTTGGTCGTATGTCTACGCACAAGATTGAATCACAATGGGTAGACCCAACATTAGGTCAACCAGTTGTTGAACAAGTTAAGGATGCAGCGAGTGAAGTTCCAGCCCCTGCGGGTGATGAAATTCCTCAATAAGCTGTAAGGTTTTGATGCCGAGATGGTGAAATTGGTAGACACGCTAGCATGAGGTGCTAGTGCCTTAGGTGTGAGGGTTCGAGTCCCTCTCTCGGCACCATGTATTTACAAACTTGTAAATCACTTGTTTGCGAGTATAATGCTCAGCAAGTCGGACGCGGGGTGGAGCAGCTTGGTAGCTCGTCGGGCTCATAACCCGAAGGTCGTCGGTTCAAATCCGGCCCCCGCAACCAATCTCTTTCTTTAAGAAGAAATCGTAGATTGGCAAGTTTGCGTAGTGCTAACCACACTACGAGTTAAGAGAAGCATTTGTTGGCTATTCTTAACGTATCAGGGTCCAGCAGCATAAAACCCCGACTATCGGGGTTTTTTGTTATCTGAGCTTTTTGAAATAGCTCAGAGACTGCTTGGTTTTTTGATTGGGCTCTGAGCCCTTTTTTTGTTTCTGGAGTGGTTAAATGACTGGTTTAGAAAGACAACTTACTGAAATGCTTGAAGCACCAGTAGAGGCATCAGGCTATGAGTTGGTTGGATTAGAATTCATTCGTGCAGGCGCGCACTCAACGTTACGCATCTACATTGACCATGAAAATGGTATTAACGTGGACGACTGTGCAGAAGTTAGCCACCAAGTTAGTGCGGTTTTAGACGTTGAAGATCCAATTTCTGTTGCTTACAGCCTAGAAGTGTCTTCTCCAGGTTTAGAAAGACCACTTTTTAAAGCAGCACATTACGAGCAATTTATTGGTCACGAGGTCAGCATCGTATTGAAAATGGCTGTAGCAAACCGTCGTAAGTGGAAAGGTATTATCCACGGCGTTGATGGCGAAACAGTGACAATTACTGTAGACGGTCAGCAAGAAGAGTTTGCTCTAAGTAACATTTCCAAAGCTAACCTGATCCCTAAATTTTAGTTCCCTAAAAAAGTTTAAGCTTAGAGGCTAAATACAATGAGTAAAGAAATTTTAGCGGTAGCAGAAGCGGTATCGAACGAAAAAGCGGTACCTCGTGAGCGTATCTTTGAGGCTCTTGAGATTGCTCTAGCAACTTCTACAAAGAAAAAATACGAAATCGAAATCGACGTACGTGTTGCCATTGACCGTAAAACTGGTGAGTTTGTGACTTACCGTCGTTGGTTAGTTGTTGATGATGTTGAGAACCCTACAAAAGAGATCTCACTAGAAGCAGCACAGTACGAAGATGACTCAATCGAGCTTGGCGACTACGTAGAAGACGAAATCGAATCAGTAACGTTTGACCGTATTACGACTCAAACGGCTAAGCAAGTTATCGTACAAAAAGTTCGTGAAGCTGAACGTGCACAAATCGTTGAGCAGTTCATCGACAATGAAGGTGATCTAATCACTGGCGTTGTGAAAAAAGTAAACCGTGACACAATCGTACTTGACCTTGGTAACAACGCTGAAGCGGTAATCCTACGTGATGACCAACTTCCTCGTGAAAACTTCCGTCCAGGCGACCGCGTTCGTGGTCTTCTTTACAAAGTCGCGCCAGAAGCACGTGGTTTCCAACTGTTCATCACTCGTTCTAAGCCTGAAATGCTAGCAGAACTATTCCGTGTTGAAGTGCCTGAAATCGCTGAAGATATTATCGAGTTGAAAGGCGCAGCACGTGATCCTGGTTCTCGCGCTAAGATCGCTGTCAAAACAAATGACAAACGTATCGACCCTGTAGGTGCGTGTGTTGGTATGCGTGGTGCACGTGTACAAGCTGTTTCTGGCGAACTTGGTGGTGAGCGTATCGATATTGTGCTTTGGGATGATAACCCAGCTCAATTCGTTATCAACGCAATGGCGCCAGCTGATGTTGCTTCTATCATCGTTGATGAGGATGCACACTCAATGGACATCGCAGTTGAAGCTGACAACCTAGCGCAAGCTATCGGTCGTAATGGTCAAAACGTGCGTCTAGCATCTCAACTAACAGGTTGGGAACTGAATGTTATGACAGTTGCTGATCTTCAGAAGAAACACGCTGAAGAATCACAAGCATCTATTGAAAACTTCATGAAGTACCTAGATATTGAAGAAGACTTCGCTCAACTTCTTGTTGAAGAAGGTTTCTCAACGCTAGAAGAAATCGCATACGTGCCAGTTAACGAGCTACTAGAAATCGATGGTTTGAATGAAGAACTAATCGAAGAGCTTCGTGGACGTGCAAAAGATGCACTAACGACGATCGCACTAGCACAAGAAGAGTCTTTTGAAGGTCTAGAACCGGCTGAAGATCTGCTTGCACTTGAAGGTCTTGAGCGTGAGATGGCATTTAAATTGGCAGCGAAAGGTGTAGCGACACTGGAAGATCTTGCTGACCAAGGTATTGACGATTTAGAAGGTATCGAAGGCCTGACCGAAGAACGTGCAGGTGAGCTAATTATGGCCGCACGTAACATCTGTTGGTTCGGCGAAGAAGCATAATTTTCGGCAAGGAGGAAGCGGCATGACACAATTAACAGTTAAAGCACTGAGTGATGAGATTGGTACGCCAGTCGACCGCTTGATTGAACAACTTGCTGACGCTGGCATTAAAAAGGCGAGCTCTGACAATGTTACTGATGAAGAGAAGCAGAAGCTTCTCTCTCATTTAAAGAAAGAACACGGTGATAAATCAGGTGATTCAGAGCCGACTCGCCTTACGCTTCAGCGTAAAACTCGTAGTACACTTAGTGTGAACGCGGGTGGTGGCAAGAGTAAGAATGTTCAGGTTGAGGTGCGCAAAAAACGTACATACGTGAAGCGCAGCACAATTGAAGATGAAGCGAAACGTGAAGCTGAAGAAGCAGCACAACGTGAAGCAGAAGAAGCAGCAAAACGTGCAGCAGAAGAAGCTGCAAAACGTGAAGCTGAAGAAGCTGCAAAACGTGAAGCTGAAGAAGCTGCAAAACGTGAAGCGGAAGAAAAAGCGAAACGTGAAGCTGAAGAAAAAGCGAAGCGAGACGTAGATACGAATGCACAACGTAATGCTGAAGAAAAAGCAAAGCGTGATGCTGAAGAGAAAATTAAGCAAGAAGCAGCGCGAAAAGAGGCCGACGAGCTTAAACGTCGTCAGGAAGAAGAAGCTAAGCGTAAGGCTGAAGAGGAAAGTCAGCGCAAGCTTGAAGAAGCTCGCGAATTGGCTGAAAAGAATAAAGAGCGTTGGTCTGCTGCAGAAGAGAAAAAGGGTGATATGGAAGATACAGATTACCATGTAACGACTTCACAATACGCACGTGAAGCCGAAGATGAAGCAGATCGCAAAGTAGAGAGCGGTCGTCGTAAGAAGAAAAAAGCTTCAGGTAAAGACGACCAAGCTCGCGGTGGCCGTAACAACCAACGTGGCGGTAGAGGTCGTAAAGGCAAACTTGCTAAACCGACTTCAATGCAGCATGGTTTTGATAAGTCAGCTACGGTTGCTAAGCAAGACGTTGTAATTGGCGAAACGATCGTTCTATCAGAACTTGCTAACAAGATGTCGGTTAAAGCGACAGAAGTTATCAAAGTAATGATGAAGATGGGCGCTATGGCGACTATCAACCAAGTGATCGACCAAGAAACAGCACAACTTGTTGCTGAAGAAATGGGCCATAAAGTAGTTCTTCGTAAAGAGAACGAACTGGAAGAAGCGGTACTATCTGACCGTGACACTAACGCGGAAGCAGTTCCACGTGCTCCAGTTGTTACTATCATGGGTCACGTTGACCACGGTAAAACGTCAACACTTGACTACATCCGTCGCACACACGTTGCTTCTGGCGAAGCGGGTGGTATTACTCAGCACATTGGTGCGTACCACGTTGAAACAGACAACGGCATGATCACGTTCCTTGATACTCCAGGACACGCGGCGTTTACTGCAATGCGTGCTCGTGGTGCTCAAGCGACAGATATCGTTGTTCTTGTTGTTGCAGCAGACGATGGTGTAATGCCACAAACAGTAGAAGCTATCCAGCACGCGAAAGCGGCAGGCGTTCCTCTAATTGTTGCTGTGAACAAGATCGATAAAGAAGGCGCGAACCCAGATAACGTTAAGAATGAGCTTGCTCAATACGATGTTATTCCTGAGGAGTGGGGCGGTGAGAACATCTTTGTTCACATCTCTGCGAAACAGGGTACAAACGTTGACGCTCTTCTAGAAGCAATCCTTCTTCAATCTGAAGTTCTAGAACTTACAGCAGTGAAAGAAGGCATGGCGTCTGGTGTTGTTGTTGAATCTCGTCTAGATAAAGGTCGTGGTCCAGTTGCAACAGTACTTGTTCAATCAGGTACGCTAAACAAGGGCGATATCGTTCTTTGTGGTCAAGAGTACGGCCGTGTTCGTGCAATGCGTGATGAGCTAGGTAAAGAAATTACTTCGGCTGGCCCATCTATCCCTGTAGAGATCCTAGGTCTTTCAGGTGTACCATCTTCAGGTGATGAAGCAACAGTAGTTCGTGACGAGCGTAAAGCACGTGAAGTAGCTAACTACCGTGCTGGTAAGTTCCGTGAAGTGAAGCTTGCTCGTCAGCAGAAATCTAAACTAGAGAACATGTTCTCTAACATGACTGCTGGTGAAGTTGCTGAACTTAACGTTGTACTTAAAGCAGACGTTCAAGGTTCTGTAGAAGCAATCGCAGACTCACTAGTTAAGCTATCAACTGACGAAGTTAAAGTGAACATCGTTGGTTCTGGTGTTGGTGGTATTACGGAAACTGACGTAGTACTAGCGGAAGCTTCAAACGCAATCATCCTTGGCTTTAACGTTCGTGCAGATGCTTCTGCTCGCCGTGCTGTTGAAGCCGCAGCTGTTGACTTACGTTACTACTCAATCATTTACCAATTGATTGACGAAGTGAAACAAGCAATGGGCGGTATGCTTGCTCCAGAATTCAAGCAAGAGATCATTGGTCTTGCTGAAGTTCGTGACGTGTTTAAGTCACCGAAACTGGGCGCTATCGCTGGTTGTATGGTTACAGAAGGTGTGATCAAGCGTAACAACCCAATCCGTGTACTGCGTGATAACGTTGTTATTTACGAAGGTGAACTAGAGTCACTACGTCGTTTCAAAGATGACGTTCAAGAAGTTAAGAATGGCTACGAATGTGGTATCGGCGTTAAGAACTACAATGATGTTCGCGTTGGTGACCAAATCGAAGTCTTCGAAATCGTTGAAATTAAACGTACTCTAGACTAATTGACTAAAATTACTAATATTGTCTTTGAAAGATAAGTAGTAATTGGTTGTTGAATACACCATGGGGGGCTGGCTTTGACCAACCCCCCATTCTTTCTATATAAGAGTAAAGATATGTCAAAAGAATTTAGCCGCACGCAGCGCGTTGCACAGCAGCTGCAAAAAGAACTAGCGATGCTCCTTCAACGTGAAGTTCGTGATTCTCGCCTTGGCATGGTGACGATCTCAGACGTAGAAGTCTCTCGTGACCTAGCTTACGCAAAAGTATTTGTGACCTTCCTATGTGTGGGCGAGCAAACACCAGAATCATGTCTAGCAGCGCTACGTGAGCACGAAGTGCACATTCGCATGATGTTAGGTAAGCGCATTCGTCTACGTTTAACGCCAGAAATCCGCTTCCATTATGACAATACGCTTGTTGAAGGTATGCGTATGTCTAACCTAGTGTCTGAAGTCGTTAGTTCAGACAAACAAAAGCAAAAAGATTCTGGTCGTGAGGACGAAGAATAATGGCTCGTCGTCGTAAAGGTCGTCCAATTAATGGCGTTATACTGTTGGACAAACCAACAGGCATCTCTTCCAATGATGCACTGCAAAAAGTAAAGCGAATCTACTTTGCTGAGAAAGCAGGCCACACTGGTGCCTTGGACCCATTAGCGACAGGCATGCTGCCAATTTGCTTGGGTGAAGCGACGAAGTTTTCTCAGTTTCTTCTAGATTCTGATAAACGCTACCGTGTGATCGCAAAGCTTGGTGAACGTACCAACACGTCTGACTCGGATGGTGAAGTTGTAGAGACACGTCCAATCGATGTTACGTTAGACAAGCTAGAAGCGTGCATTGAGAAGTTCCGTGGTGAATCTGATCAAGTGCCTTCCATGTTCTCTGCGTTGAAGTATCAAGGTAAACCCTTGTATGAATACGCTCGTAAAGGCATCGAAGTTCCGCGTGAATCTCGTAAGATCACGGTATATGAGATTGTTCTTCACCGTTTTGAAGGCGATGAAGTCGAGATGGAAGTGCATTGCTCAAAAGGCACCTACATTCGTACCATCGTGGATGACCTAGGCGAAATGTTAGGTTGTGGTGCGCACGTAACTATGCTTCGACGCACTGGTGTTGCGAAATACCCTTACGAGAAGATGGTGACACTTGAGCAACTGAATGAGTTACTAGAGCAAGCACACCGTGAAGAGCGCGCTCCTCGAGAACTACTGGACCCATTGCTGTTACCAATGGATACAGCGGTAGAAGACTTACCAGAAGTCAACTTAGTGCCTGAACTGGCGGATATGGTTCAGCATGGGCAACCTGTTCAAGTATTTGGTGCGCCTACCGAAGGCTCACTTCGCCTTACCATGGGTGAAGAGCGTTTGTTTATTGGCGTTGGCGAAATGAACGAAGATGGCAAAATCGCTCCTAAGCGATTGGTCGTGTTCCGAGATGACGTCGCATCCAAGTAAATGATTGAAAATACCGACCTGAGTGTCGGTATTTTTATATTGCACGAGATAGGAAATTTCCCTATAATCCGCGCTTCGCGTAGCGGCTGAATCAGAGATTGGCTGCTACAACTTTAAACCTACTCTTATTAGGAGAGAATTATGTCTCTGAATGCAGAAACTAAAGCAGCAATCGTTGCAGAATACGCACAAGGCGAAGGCGACACTGGTTCACCAGAAGTTCAAGTAGCTCTACTTACAGCTTCTATCAACCACCTACAAGGTCACTTCAAAGCGCACAAAGGCGATCACCACAGCCGTCGTGGTCTTCTACGCATGGTTTCTCGTCGTCGTAAGCTTCTAGATTACCTAAAAGGTAAAAACCTAGCTCGCTACCAAGACCTAATCAAACGTCTAGGCCTACGTCGCTAATCAGCGACTGCATAGCAGTTTGTCTAAAAAGGGGCTTTATGCCCCTTTTTTGTTGCCTAAATTTAGCCAAATTAGACTTATGCCGTTATAATACTGGCGGCTAAACCTCGTAAGAGGTTTTCTCAAAAGCTCATAGCATTACAGTCAACCACGTCGACCAAAAGGTCGCGACTATTCAAAAGGAATTTCCGAGTTTCTTTTTACTAGTCGCGATTCGTAATGTCTTGAGTGTCAATTAACACATCTAAGATTTCTTTTAGCACTAAAGGAAGATTAGAAACAAGGAATAACAATGTTCGAAAAACCAGTTGTTAAAACGTTCCAGTACGGTAACCACACAGTTACTTTAGAAACTGGCGTTATTGCACGTCAAGCTACAGCAGCAGTTATGGTCACAATGGATGATACGTCTGTATTTGTATCTGTTGTAGGTAAAAAAGAAGCCGTTGCAGGTCAAGACTTCTTCCCACTAACGGTTAACTACCAAGAGCGTACTTACGCTGCAGGTAAAATCCCAGGCGGTTTCTTCAAGCGTGAAGGTCGTCCTTCTGAAGGCGAAACGCTAACAGCTCGTCTAATCGACCGTCCAATCCGTCCGCTATTCCCAGACGCGTTTAAAAACGAAGTTCAGGTTATCGCGACAGTAATGTCTGTAAACCCAGATGTTCAGCCAGATATCGTTACAATGATCGGTACTTCTGCTGCTCTTGCTATCTCTGGCATTCCATTCAACGGCCCTATCGGTGCGGCGCGTGTCGGTCATATCGATGGTCAGCTTGTACTTAACCCTAGCCAAACTGAACTAGAAACTTCTAAGCTTGATCTTGTTGTTGCTGGTACAGAATCAGCCGTACTGATGGTTGAATCAGAAGCGGACAACCTAACTGAAGAAGAAATGCTAGCAGCGGTTGTTTACGGTCATGATCAACAACAAGTTGCTATCAAAGCTATCAACGAATTCAAAGCAGAAGTGGCAACTCCTGCTTGGGATTGGGTTGCTCCTGAAGAAAACACAGCACTTAAAGATAAGATTGCAGAGCTAGCAGAAGCGAAGCTTGTTGAGGCTTACAAAATCACTGAGAAGATGGCTCGTTACGACCGTATCAATGAGATCGCTGCGGAAGTAAATGAAGTTCTTCTTGCTGAAGATCCTGAAGCGGATACAAAAGAAATCCACACTATCTTCCATGATCTAGAGAAAACAGTTGTACGTCGTAGCATCATCGCGGGTAACCCTCGTATCGATGGCCGTGAAAAAGACATGGTTCGTGCACTAGATGTTCGTACTGGTGTTCTTCCTCGTACTCACGGTAGCGCGCTATTCACTCGTGGTGAAACTCAGGCTATCGTGACGGCAACTCTAGGTACTCAGCGTGATGCTCAAATCATTGATGAGCTAACAGGCGAGCGTAAAGATCACTTCCTACTACACTACAACTTCCCTCCATACTGTGTAGGTGAGACTGGTTTTGTAGGTTCTCCTAAGCGTCGTGAAATCGGTCACGGTAAACTGGCTAAACGCGGTATCGCAGCAGTAATGCCTTCTGTTGATGAATTCCCATACACAGTACGTGTTGTATCGGAAATCACTGAATCTAACGGTTCTTCTTCAATGGCTTCTGTATGTGGTACTTCTCTTGCTCTTATGGATGCAGGTGTGCCAATCAAGTCTTCTGTTGCGGGTATCGCAATGGGTCTTGTTAAAGAAGGCGACGACTTCGTTGTTCTTTCTGACATCCTTGGTGACGAAGACCACCTAGGTGACATGGACTTTAAAGTAGCGGGTACTAACACTGGTATCACAGCACTTCAAATGGACATCAAGATCGAAGGTATCACTAAAGAGATCATGCAAATTGCGCTTAACCAAGCTCAAGGTGCACGTAAGCACATCCTATCTGTAATGGATGAAGCTATCTCTGGTGCTCGTGAAGACATCTCTGAATTTGCTCCTCGTATTCACACAATGAAGATCAGCGCAGAGAAGATCAAAGACGTTATCGGTAAAGGTGGTGCAGTTATCCGTGCTCTAACTGAAGAGACTGGTACAACTATTGAAATCGAAGACGACGGTACTATCAAGATTGCTGCAACTGAAGGCACTGCTGCGAAAGAAGCTATCCGCCGTATCGAAGAGATCACTGCTGAAGTTGAAGTTGGCCGTATCTACACGGGTAAAGTTGCACGTCTAGCTGACTTCGGTGCATTCGTAACGGTTCTTCCAGGCAAAGATGGTCTTGTACACATTTCTCAAATCGCAGAAAAACGTGTTGAGAAAGTGTCTGACTACCTAGCTGAAGGCCAAGAAGTTCAAGTTAAAGTTCTTGAAATCGACCGCCAAGGCCGTGTACGTCTAAGCATGAAAGAAGCGGTAGAAAAGCCAGCTGAAGAAGCTGCTGCTGAAGCACCAGCTGCGAAAGACGAGTAAGACAAAATGAGACTTTCAGCCTTTTATTAGATTAAGGGCCTGAAAGCATGTTATAAAAGGGGAGCATTTTCGCTCCCCTTTTTTTGGTTTATTTCGACGCATTAACCTCAAACGAGGTTATCGCCTATATTGCATTAAGAGAAATAAATTTTGAGCGGTCCAAACAGGAGTATCAATTAGTGAAATGGTTTCAAACCGCAAGTTTATGTGTTGCTATCGCGCTGACCGGTTGTGCAAATACTTCTCAGCAATCAGCACAAAAGTGGCTATATCCACCGATGGCGGTGCCACTTCAGCCTAGCGTTCAACAAGAAGTACAAATCGCGCGTTTATCGCAGTTGCTACAACGTCCTGATCTCAGTGATGAAGTACGCGCTAAAATGCATTATGAGCGCGGTAGCTACTACGATAGCGTTGGTTTGCGTGATCTTGCCCGTTTGGACTTTAACCAGTCTTTGCAGTTGAATCCTGCTCAACCGGATATCTTCAATCTTTTGGGGGTGTATTTCACCCAAGTGGGGGAGTTTGACGCGGCTTATGAAGCGTTTGACTCGACCATAGAGTTGGCTCCGGATAATACCTATGCTGAGCGCAACCGTGCGATTGCACTGTATTATGGTGGCCGAATCGATCTCGCTTTAGAAGATATGACCAAGCACTATCAAGAAATGCCAACGGATCCTTTTCGTTCATTATGGCTGTACATCATCGAAGCTGAGCAAAATCCAGAGCAAGCAAAAGCCAATCTTCAACAGCGTTATTTACGAGATCGTAGTGAAGAGTGGGGATGGGTTCTTGTTGCTATCATGCTGCGAGACGTCTCGGACGAAGACGCTCTTAAAGCAATTATGGATGGAACGAGAGAGAACTATCGCCTAGCTGAACGATTGACGGAAACGTATTTCTACCTTGGAAAGCGTAATCAGCTTGAAGGTGACATCGCAAGTGCCATCTCACTTTATAAGCTCGCGATTTCGTTCAACGTTTATGATTATGTTGAGCACCGGTATTCCTTCTTGGAACTGGCACAAATCTACGATCAATTACAGCAAGACAGATTGGCCAAGCTAAAGGCCGCTAAGAAGCAGGAAATTGAATGATTTAGAGCCGCTCGATGAGAGCGGCTTTTTTTATGATTGAACTTGATGAGTGACTCATTTAAAATAGTTAGCCTTGCTAACTAAGTGGTGGTGGATTTTATGGCACTAGAAGAAAGCTTGATTGATTTAGAGCGTTTTTGCGCCAAAGCTTGGCGTGTTTATGCCAAAGAAGATCCGTTATCACATCTAAGCTTTAATGAGTTCGATTATTTACGTGTGATTCAGGTTTACCCTGAGGGTGTACGAATAACCGATCTTGCAGAAGAGTTGCAAGTGACTAAGCCTTCCGCATCGACAATGGTTGTTCGTTTGGAAAAAAAGGGTTTGGTGAAACGCATCGCATGTAATGAGGATGCCCGTGCTAAGCGTGTATTGCTGACAGAAGAAGTCGCAGAAAAAATGTCTTTGGAGCAGGTGGTTTACAAAGATATCTCTGAACAAATGATGCAACAATTAAATCAGCAAGAAGCTGAGCAGTTACAAGCTTTACTGAATAAAGCATTGAGCAATAAGTCATTTTAAACTAAACCAAAGGCCTCCGCTGTACGCATTAGCCTTTGGTGTTTCATTTTTTTTATTTAATTTAACCATTTAGTTAGTCTTGCTAATTAAATGGTTAGCTTTGCTAACTACTGGTGGCAGTCATGCAAAACTCAATTTATAGACAGTTTTGGAAATATACGATTCCAACCGTCGCAGCAATGCTCGTGAACGGTTTATATCAAATAGTTGATGGCATTTTTATTGGCCGTTATGTTGGTGCTGACGGATTAGCAGGGATCAATGTTGCGTGGCCGATCATCGGTTCTATCCTCGGTATAGGGATGATGATTGGGGTGGGGACTGGTGCGCTAACGTCGATTAAGCAAGGAGAAAACGATCATGAGGGCGCGAAGCGTATTTTAACAACCGGATTGGGGTTGTTAGCGATATTGATGCCGGTCGTTGCTACCATATTGTTCTATTTTGCCGATGAATTTATTCGCTGGCAGGGGGCGGAAGGGCGAGTGTTTGAACTCGCGCTGCAATATCTGCATATTCTGATTGTCGCTTGCGTATTTACGCTAGGCTCTATCGCGGTTCCATTTCTTTTACGCAATGACGACAGCCCGAACTTAGCAACGATGCTGATGGTCATCGGTGCTGTCATTAATATTGTATTAGACTACGTATTTATTGCTTGGTTGGGGTGGGAGTTAACCGGAGCGGCCATTGCTACAGCGCTGGCACAATTGGTGGTAACCGTGCTTGGTATTGGTTACTTCTTTACTTCAAAAGCGACCTTACGCCTTCGAATCAGTGACTTTAAGGTTCAAGTTGATGTTGCACCAAAGATTATAATGATCGGTACATCTAGCTTCTTTATGTACGCGTACGGCTCTGTGATGGTGGCAATGCACAACGCATTATTTGCTCAGTACGGAAGTGCAATGTTGATCGGAGCGTACGCCATTTTGGGGTACATCGTGACGGTTTACTATCTGATTGCAGAGGGAATCGCGAACGGTATGCAACCTCTAGTGAGCTTCAATCACGGGGCACGCAACCAGACGAACGTCAGAAAATTACTGCAAGTCGCAATGGGGACATCTGTGCTTGGTGGTGTGGCGTTTGTTGGTTTGATGAACCTTTTCCCGTACGAGTTGGTCTCGGTGTTTAACAATGCTGATCAACAGTTGATTGATAGCACGGTGATCGGGATTCGTTTACACATGTTTGCGTTGTTTCTAGATGGCTTTTTAGTCGTGGCGGCTGCGTACTACCAATCGGTAAACAAAGGCAGCAAAGCCATGTTTGTGACACTCGGCAACATGTTGGTTCAACTGCCGTTTTTGTTCGTTATGCCGAAACTGTTTGGCGTGACAGGCATTTGGCTGGCTTTCCCATTGTCCAATATTGCGCTGAGTTTAGTTGTGGTCAGTATGTTGTGGCGGGACGTGAAAAAGCTGCTAAACGAAACTTCGGCTGAGCCAACAGTGCAAGCCTGTTAACAATGGCTGATAGAGAAAAGCGAGGTTGGGCCTCGCTTTTCTTTTTTGGAGAGCTAAATGTTTTTTACTTCTAAGCCAGCTAGCTGATGCCAATAGCCATTGCATTGGCGGCTTTCAAGTTTTTCAGGGTTGTCGCCGTGCTCGTTTGAGCGAAAATGCTCTAACTCAGAAAGTGTACTCACACCGAGAGGGCTTAAGCGGACCACATCAACCAGCCCTTGCATGCTTGGTAAGTCATTGATCAGGTTATAACAATACCCTGATTGCGTTTGAATGCCGTTAAGGTTAAAGACTTCTTGCCCTTCTTGGCTACTGACCTGGATTCCTGTTGGGTATTTGATACAGCAGGTTTCGCAATCGTCTTTCGCTCGGTTTTCAGCTCGGGCTGTGAAACAGCGAGCGGAATACGCTAAAGGTAAATAACCGTGGCTAAATACCTCAACTTCAAACTTGTTACGAATACCCAGCTCGTCACACTGAACTAAAGTATTGTTTAACCATTCGCGAGAGAGCTCGACAGGTATGCACCAACGCATCATACCTTGCTTCAAAAATAAGTTGAGCGTGTGTGCGTTATAAGTATTGATTGCAGGACCAACGACGAAAGGCACTTTATGCTCTGATGCTAATTGAACCGCCGATACGTCATTAGCCTCAATGGCGAAGTCACCGTTATTGATGTACTTCTTCATGATGTTTACTTCACTCGGTGCTTCCAGTAGCGCCATCGTAGAGATAACGACTTGCTTGCCAGAGGCAGATAAGTCTTTAGCGATTTCCAACCAGTGGGCTGATTTCATTTCTCTGCGTTTAGAGCAAACCGATTCACCCAGGTAAATAATGTCTGCAGAGCTTTGTTTTGCTTGTTGGTAGAAGGCTTCTACATCTTGTTTTGGCCAAAAATAGAGTAGTGGGCCAAGTGCGTATTTCATTGAGTTATCCATCTTAACCTCTACTGCCATTTACGGTGGTAGGCACCTAGGGTGGTTTGCGTTCCTTCCGACACATTTGCGAGCGTCGCATCCCATGCGGCTTCAACTTGGTAAGCTTCTGGGTTGGCTTGGTAGCGATCAATCGCGGCTCGCCATGTTCGAGTGACTTGCTCTACGTAAGCTGGGCTGCGTTGGCGCCCTTCAATTTTTACAGATGCGACATTAGCGGCAAACAGTTCTGGCAGCATCGAAAGGGTGTTCAAACTGGTTGGCTCTTCCAGAGCATGATAGCGTTTTTTCTCACCATCAATTTCTGTTTCAAAACGACCTTTACAGAGCGTGGGGTAGCCTGCGTTTTCTCCTGCGCAGTAGCGGTCAATTAGGATATTGTTTAGACGAGACTCAAGACCTTGATCAGTTTCTTGCCAACGAACGTATTTGGCAGGAGAACAGGCACCCACAGTGTTTGGTGACTCACCCGTCATGTATGATGACAAATAACAACGGCCTTCGGACATAATACAAAGGCTACCAAAAGCAAAGACTTCTAATTCGACATCGCTAGTGATGTTGCGCGAAAGCTGTTTCACCTGATGAATCGATAAGACGCGAGGCAGTACCACACGTTTTACGTTGAAGTTTTGTTTATAAAAATCAATGGCTGCGACGTTGGTCGCTGATGCTTGCACTGAAAGGTGTAGTTCCAGATCGGGATATTTGCGAGATGCATACTCCAGCACGGCAATGTCTGCAACAATCAGCGCATCCACACCCAGTGCCGCTGCATTGTCTACCGCGTTCGTCCAGCGCTCGAATCCATTGGGATGAGCGAAGGTATTCAACGCGACATGAATTTTTTTGTCGCGGTCGTGAACGTATTGCACCGCTTTTTCTAACTTTTTGCCGTTAAAGTTGAGGCCAGCAAAGTGACGGGCGTTGGTATCATCTTTGAAGCCAATGTAGACGGCATCGGCACCGCAATCAATCGCAGTTTTTAACGCAGGCAGGTTACCCGCGGGACACAAGAGTTCCATATGCTCACAATCATTGAGAATAAAAAGGTGTCCGCATTTTATGAAGAATTATGAATAGCGAAATTGACCTAAGTTAGGTTTAGCTCAATAAAGTCGATATTTACCCCTTGAGAGTAAGGGTATTGAGTCAGGGTTAGTTCTTGTGACGACGATTCTGTACAAACAGCTCTTCAATTTCATGTTTTGGCTGCGGGCGATAAAAATGGAATCCTTGAATCGCATTACATTGAAGGTTAGAGAGCAAAGTAGCTTGCTGGTGGGTTTCCACCCCCTCGGCAACGACCGTCAAGTCGAGTGACTTACCCAGATTAATGATGTTTTCAATCACAGTGACCTGTTTGGGTAGTGTGTCGATATCGTTAATAAACGCGCGGTCGATTTTCAGCTCGTCGATAGGGAAGCGCGCTAAGTAGGAAAGGGAAGAGTAACCAGTACCAAAGTCATCGATAGAGAGGGCGAAGCCCAGTTTCTTAATCGCATTCAGCATTTGCAGTGTATGCTCGCTATCACTCATCACGGCACTTTCGGTTAGCTCGAAGGTAATGCAGCTTGGGTCAAGCTCGGTAGTGCGAAGCAACTTTTCCATAAAGTCGATCAGCTGTGGGTTACCAAATTGCTCGGGAGAGAGGTTGATAGCGACACGACCTGGCAGTATGCCTTGTTGTTTCCAACGTTTTACCGTATTGAAAACATCACGCATCACGACGCGTCCAAGGTGTTCGATTAACCCTGCACGCTCGGCGACAGGAATGAATGAACCTGGGCTAATGTAACCTTCGACAGGGTGTTTCCAACGAACGAGCGCTTCGGCACCGTTAATGCTGAAGTCACGCGCGTTAACCTTTGGTTGATACCACACCTCCAAACCGTTCTGCTGCAATGCTTTTTGCAGTTCGATTTCAAGCCACAAACGCATGCGCGCTTCTTTGTTCATCTGGTCGTTAAATTTGATCAAGCGATTTCGGCCACGATCTTTGGCTTCATACATCGCAGTATCGGCATTTTGTAGCAGGATTCTCGCATCTTGCCCGTCTTCAGGGTAACGAACGCTACCAATTGAGCACGCAAGGCGTTTACTGAAGTGGTGCAAGTCGAAAGGCTGGTTGATCAACGAGATAATGCGATCTGACAAAATTTCAGCCATGCGGGTATTTTCTGGTTCTGGCAGAATGACGCCAAACTCATCGCCACCCAAATGACCAATAATCGCTTGATTTGGCAGTAATCGTTTAAGACGGGCCGATACCTCTTGAATCACTTTATCGCCAATGTGGTGACCAAGTGAGTCATTAATGTTTTTGAAGTTATCGATATCCAAATAGAACACCAGAAGCGGCGTTTGCTTTTTGATCAGCTGTTCCAAACGTTTGGTAAAACCAAAGCGGTTGTAGAGTTTGGTGAGCGAATCAATATGTATGTCTTCATTCGATGCAGAAGACAAATTCTTAGGTGTATCGTCAGCGTCTTGGATCAAGATGATTTGAGACTCGCTGCCTAATATCGCCGTGGAATCAGCGTGTAACTGAACTTTTCGTTCAAAGCCACATCTCGCGCTGGTTAAGCAAACAAAAGGCTTGTCAGAAATTAATGTACTCAAACGATGACTAAACACTTTCTTGCTGTTTTCATCGATGAATAAACGGCTGAGCTCTTCGCCTAGCAACTCATGGGGAGAGTTCAGTCCCAGAAGGCGTGCTGATGCAGGGTTGGCAGAGATGATAATGTCATCTTCGATAAGCAGCAGACCGTCAGGCAGTAGTTGTGTTAATTTCGCAAACTTACTTTCGGACTCCTCTAAGGAGCGTACGAGGATCTGCTTTTCTGAAGTATCCACGGCGTGAAAAACGACAAAGCGAATTTCGTTACCTTCAAAAACCGGTGACAGACTAAAGTGCAGGCTGGTTTCAAGGTCGGTTTCATCGAGGGTGATTTCGGCTTCGACATGCGTTCCTTTGAATGCACGCTGATAATAAGGGGCCAGCTTTTTATAAAACTGCTCACCCAGTACCTGGCAATCGTTTAAGCCGATGATTTCCTCATGACTTAAACCTGCGATATCGCAGTAACGGTCACTTACCATTCGATAATTGTGTTTTTTGTCAAGAATAGCAAAGAAGAAAGGGCTATTTGAGGTTAGCGTGGCAAACCAATGTTTTAATTGCTGGGAAGGCATTAGGGTATTACCGATCTCCAATGAGCCAGATTATTCGTCCGTGTATAAAAAGCGACACCCTGATAAGCCTGCGGCGGTCTACTATCAAGTCCAGTATCGCTTGCCATTAAAGGGCTCGCGGTTTTAACTTTACAGTCGACAATCACATGGATACGCTCAGATAACTATAACTTTGAAAATACGGTTGTAAAAGTGTTTATCCACCTGTTCGCATCAATAATACACGTAACTTCAAAAAAAAAAGCGTTAGTGAACAATAATCCACCAATCTAAAATAAGCACTTTATTGATACATAACAGTAATCTCATTGCCACGATTGCTTAATATAGGCAACCTAATGACAAAGTAACGGATAATGAACGTGTTAAACAAGATTCGCAGTCAACTAGTAAAGAACGCAGCTAACATTTTGCGTTCTCCAGTCCAGTTATTACCACAGCCAATTCAGCAAAAAGCATTGCTGGAGGGGCTAAAAATGGTGTTTAAAGAAGCCTTGGAAGATGGTGACTTTGAGTTCCTTGAAGACAAGTGGTTAAAAGTTGCGATTAAAGACTTGAACTTAGCATGGTACATCAGCTATCAAGACGAAAAATTAGTGGTAGCTGAAAAACCAGTTCAGGAAGATGTGAGTTTTAGTGGTAATCTAAACGACCTAGTACTGATTGCTGGTCGTAAAGAAGACCCTGACACACTGTTCTTCCAACGTCGCCTTTCAATTGAAGGCGATACTGAGCTTGGCTTAGAAGTGAAAAACTTAATGGACAGTGTCGACTTAGAGCAGTTACCGAAAGCAATGCAAGTCGCTTTGAATCAATTGGCTGATTTTGTTCAGAAAGGGGTTCAAGCGCCAGCACAACCAACCGGAGTAGCGAATGCTTATTCGAACTGAAGCCCCTGCGGACATTCTTACCATTGACCGCTTATTGAAACACGCCTTCCCGACGGAAGCTGAAGCTAAGCTTGTGATGCGTTTGCGCGAAAACAGCAAATTCACACTTTCCTTAGTCGCGTGTACAGATGAGGGAGAGGTGATAGGCCATGCTTTATTTAGCCCAGTGACCTTAAATGGTGAAGATTTGTCGTGGCAAGGGCTGGCGCCATTGGCTGTTCATGAAGATTACCGTCGCCAAGGCATCGCTGCAGAGTTGATCAAAGAAGGTTTTGATTCACTGCGTGATTTTGGCTATCCAGTGTGTGTGGTGTTGGGCGATCCTGATTATTACGCGCGCCAGGGCTTTCAATCATGCGACGAGATAGGATTCGAATGCGCTTGGGATGTTCCTAAAGGTGCATTTCGTATCGCAGAGTTGGTCGAAGGTCAATGTGCCGGACGCTCCGGACGCATAGATTACGCGCCAGAGTTCTCTGAACTGTAAACGAAAGAAGCCCACTAACTCAGTGGGCTTCTTTCTTAGTTCATTGAAAACTGAGATAGGGAGATTAAGACGACTGGTCACTTTTCTTCTTACCCCAAACCTCTATTTTTGCTTTCTTACTTAGCCCTAAAACATTGAGTTTTCTGCTGCCCCAACTGCTGTAAGTCATTTCAATCTGTTTTAGCTTCGCTTCTTTTGAGCCAGGAAGGCTCCATGCTCGAGTCGATAATCCACTTGTTAGCACACCCATAGAGGTTAGCTTTTTCTCACTACCGTCCGTCATCACGACTTTTAAGTCGTTAATGTCTACCGTGCCCTGCACACATTTCAGTTTAATTTTACTGAAGCTGCGATTTCGGAATAGGCTATTTGGTGTCACGGTATCCGTTTCTGTTTGGAATTTGACGGTTTTCGTTGCAATCAGCTCCCACTCATCGCTGTTATTAGCAAAAACACTCATGCTGGTGGCGGCTACCAGTGCGCAAAGCAGCAGTGTAGGTAAGAATTTCATAATGTACCTCATATGTTATACCTACGGTGTGGCCATTGTCATAGGCAGAACAGTTCAATCATTCCAATGTATTGAGGTGTTCCTTGAAGTCCTTTAGGTATAATCACGATTATTTGTTAGGATTGCCCTCGTTCAAATAGGTGACGGAAAATGTCAATTAACGAGAAACAGTATTTACACGAAATGGGGATCAGCACATGGGAGCTGGTACACCCAGATAGATTGGCAGGTTACCAATCGCCAAAAATCGATTTGCAAAGTTCTTGCAAACTCCTGTTGATCTCTCCGGTATGTCCAGAGAATGAGACGGCAGTTTTGTTTGAAAACATCCTAAAGAGTATGAAGTTAACGCTTGACCAAGCGTTACATATTAAGCCAGAGCGATTTCCATTACTTGGCCAGCACGAGCTTGAGTGGGTTTGGTTTGCAGGATGTGAAGCCGAAGTATTGCCTGACACTAAACCGCTGACATCGCCATTGTTGCAAGATGTGGATGGGAATACCCAACAAAAACGTGCACTTTGGCAACAGATTTGTTCTTACAACAATTCGAGCAAATAAGCATTAATCCCCGTTTTACTGCAATTGGTATTGCACATGAACCCCTAGGTAAATAATGACAACTAAAATCTTACCAATGTGCGCTGAGCACTTAGAGCAAGTTTGGCAAATTGAGCAGCAAGCACACTCGCATCCGTGGGCAGAGTCTTTGGTACGTGATTTATCCAGCCGTGGAGCATGTCATCATGTGATGCTCGATGGCGAGATGGTGATTGGCTACTTTTATGCGCAGAATATTGTCGGTGAAGTTACGTTGCTGAATATTGCTATCGCGCCGCATCTTCAGGGTAAAGGCTATGGTCAAAAACTGTTGGATGCGTTCTTAGAACATTGTGAGCAATCAAAAGCGGAGAGTGCTTGGCTTGAGGTGCGAGAGAGTAATAAGCCTGCTATTTATATTTATGAACAAGCTGGATTCAATGAAGTTGATCGACGTCATAATTATTACCCTGCGAAAACTGGCACGGGAAAAGAAGATGCGATCATCATGAGTTATCTCTTCTTTCACTAACGTTAACGCATCCCATAAGGGAAGTCGCCCCTAAAGCGATCAGTTGCCCCTGAGGCAATAATAAGCGAGAATACCGCGCAATATTGAATCTAAAAAGCGTGTTTGCTTTTCGAGCAAGCATTCAGACATCAAAGAAGACCAGTTTCATGTCAAATACTCCTTTTCTAAGCGAAGTGTCTAAACGTAGAACGTTCGCTATTATTTCTCACCCGGATGCGGGTAAAACCACCATTACTGAAAAAGTCCTTTTATTCGGAAACGCGATTCAAAAAGCAGGTACGGTTAAAGGTCGTGGTAATGCACAGCACGCAAAATCAGACTGGATGGAAATGGAAAAGGAACGTGGTATCTCGGTAACCACGTCTGTGATGCAGTTCCCTTACAATGATTGCCTGGTAAACCTACTTGATACTCCTGGACACGAAGACTTCTCGGAAGATACATATCGTACTCTAACGGCAGTCGACTCGTGTTTGATGGTTATCGATGCAGCGAAAGGTGTCGAGGATCGTACTCGTAAGCTGATGGAAGTAACCCGTCTACGCGATACGCCAATCGTGACCTTCATGAACAAACTTGACCGTGACGTTCGTGATCCAATGGAAGTATTGGACGAAGTAGAAAACGAATTGGGCATGATGTGTGCGCCTATCACGTGGCCAATCGGCTGTGGTAAAGAGTTTAAAGGTGTGTACCACATTCACCGTGATGAAACGATTTTATACGAATCTGGTCACGGTCATGAGATTCAAGAAGTTCGAATCATCAAAGGTCTAGATAACCCAGAGCTTGATGAAAAAGTCGGTGCAGGCCTTGCGGAAAGTGTTCGAGAAGAGCTTGAGCTTGTTATGGGTGCTTGCCCTGAGTTTGATTTGGAAATGTTCTTAACAGGTGACCTGACGCCAGTTTACTTCGGTACCGCATTAGGTAACTTCGGTGTAGACCACATGCTAGACGGTCTAACAGAGTGGGCACCAGCACCGAAAACGCGTCAAGCGGTTGAGCGTGAAGTTGAAGCGACAGAAGAGAAGTTCTCTGGTTTCGTATTCAAGATCCAAGCAAACATGGACCCGAAACACCGTGACCGTATCGCATTCATGCGTATTGTATCGGGTACTTACACGCAGGGTATGAAGATGAACCACGTTCGTCTTGGCAAGCAGGTGAGTATCTCTGATGCTGTAACCTTTATGGCTGGTGACCGTTCACGTGCAGAACACGCTTACGCGGGTGATATCATTGGTCTGCATAACCACGGTACTATCCAGATTGGTGATACCTTTACTCAAGGTGAGTCACTGAAGTTCTCTGGTATTCCGAACTTTGCCCCGGAACTGTTCCGTCGTATTCGCCTGAAAGATCCACTAAAGCAGAAACAGCTACTAAAAGGCTTGGTGCAACTATCAGAAGAAGGTGCGGTACAGGTATTCCGTCCACTACAAAACAACGATCTGATCGTTGGTGCCGTTGGTGTACTTCAGTTCGATGTTGTTGTGGCTCGTTTGAAGTCTGAATATAACGTTGAAGCGATTTATGAAGGCATCAACGTTGCAACTGCGCGTTGGGTTGAGTGTGATGATGCGAAGAAACTGGATGAGTTCCAACGTAAGAACCAAGCAAACTTAGCATTGGATGGTGGTGATAACCTAACGTATATTGCACCAACAATGGTTAACTTAAACTTGGCGAAAGAGCGTTTCCCTGATATTGATTTCCGTGCGACGCGTGAGCACTAATCAAAAAGCGGTTTGGGTAAGCTTTAACGCAAACTAGATTTTAAAACGCCCTTGGCTATAAACTTAGCCAAGGGCGTTTTTTATAAGGATGAGATATGAACTGGTTTAAACGAGGATTGAAGCGTTACGACGACTGGTGCAAGGAGATGGGACTAACGCCCGATCAAAAACGCAGCTGCGTTCCGTATCGAAAAGATCCTGCCCATCAAAATGAAGAGAACAGTGAAGCTCTGCTATTTTCTGATTCTCAGTTTGTCGGTACAGATAAAAAGTCTCAAGATGAAGCTCTTTGATACCCATTGTCACTTTGACTTTGATGTATTCCAAGGTGACTTTGCACATCAACTTCAGCTAGCTCAAACGCAAGGAGTGACAAGAATTCTGATTCCTTCAGTGGGACCTCAAAACTGGGCTCGTATTCAAACCTTGGCAGATCAACATGCCAGTTTGTATTATGCCCTTGGGTTTCATCCGTATTTTCTTGAAGATAGCGTCGAGCAGCACTTTGCTGAATTGGAACATTATCTAAAACAAAATGCTCCCCAGTGCGTGGCAATAGGAGAGTGTGGGCTAGATTTTGCCATTGATGTTGACCCACAGTTGCAAGAAGAGACACTTGAAGTTCAATTTGAACTGGCTAGACGCTTCGAACTCCCAGTTATTTTACATAGCCGAAAAGCGCACAATCGCCTTATTCAAATGGTTAAAGCGGCGAAGCTCCCTCGGGGCGGTGTGCTACATGCTTTCTCTGGGAGTTATCAGCAAGCAATGGAGTGGGTCAAATTAGGTTTTTTTATCGGTGTAGGAGGAACCATCACCTACCTAAGAGCGAAGAAAACGCGCGACGCAATTCAAAAATTACCACTCAAACATCTCGTGATCGAAACAGATGCACCGGATATGCCTATACTTGGATATCAAGGGGAGTCGAATCACCCAGCCAAACTCATTCACGTCTTTAATGAGCTCGTAGAGTTGCATAAAGGCTCAAAGCAATCGATTGCCTCTCAGTTATGGGAAAATAGCAATTTTGCTTTCTCGATATGTGAATAAAATCTAAAGATGTGGTTTGAAATAGAAAACGTTTTCCTGCTTATTGTGAATTAACTCACAAAGCTGGCTGAATCAATCATGAATCTTATAGGAAAGTGTGAGGCTGGCATTACTTTAATTGATTCTGCATGAGTATAATTGCTCCCGCTTTATAGCTCCATTTTGTTACACGCCAATAAATAACTTATAAGGAAGTCATAAACTATGAGCCTGTTTATGAGCCTAATCGGTATGGTAGTGCTTCTTGCGATTGCAGTGGCATTTTCTAATAACCGAAAAGCTATCAATCTAAGAACTGTGGGTGGCGCATTCGCTATCCAATTCGCATTAGGTGCATTTGTTCTGTATGTACCTTGGGGCCGTGATCTACTAAACGGTTTCTCTTCAGGTGTTTCTAACGTTATCAACTACGGTAACGATGGTTCATCATTCCTGTTCGGTGGTCTTGTTTCTGACAAGATGTTCGAAGTATTCGGCGGCGGCGGTTTCATCTTCGCATTCCGTGTTCTTCCTACACTGATCTTCTTCTCTGCACTGATTTCAGTTCTTTACTACATTGGCGTTATGCAATGGGTTATCAAGATTCTTGGTGGCGCACTACAAAAAGCGCTGGGCACTTCACGTGCGGAATCAATGTCAGCAGCAGCAAACATTTTCGTAGGTCAAACAGAAGCACCTCTAGTTGTTCGTCCATTCGTTCCAAAAATGACTCAATCAGAGCTATTCGCGGTAATGTGTGGTGGTCTAGCTTCTGTTGCTGGTGGTGTACTAGCGGGCTACGCTTCAATGGGTGTTCCACTAGAGTACCTAGTAGCAGCATCATTCATGGCGGCACCTGGTGGTCTACTATTCGCTAAAATCCTTCACCCAGAGACTGACCAGCCTCACGAAAGTATCGAAGAAGCGATGGACGGCGGCGACGACAAACCAGTAAACGTAATCGACGCAGCAGCGGGCGGTGCGGCTTCTGGTCTACAACTTGCGCTTAACGTAGGTGCGATGCTAATCGCATTCGTTGGTCTAATCGCGCTGATCAACGGTATGCTAGGTGGCATCGGTGGTTGGTTCGGCATGCCAGAACTAACGCTAGAGCTAATCCTAGGTTACGCATTCTCTCCACTAGCATTCCTAATCGGTGTTCCATGGGCTGAAGCAGTAACTGCTGGTTCATTCATCGGTCAGAAAATCGTAGTGAACGAATTCGTTGCTTACTTGAACTTCACACCATATCTAGGTGAAAACGCTCAAGTAATCGCGGCAACTGGTGAAGTAATGTCTGAGAAGACAACAGCTATCATCTCATTCGCACTATGTGGTTTCGCGAACCTTTCTTCTATCGCGATTCTACTTGGTGGTCTAGGTAGCCTTGCACCAAGCCGTCGTAGTGACATCGCTCGCATGGGTATCAAAGCTGTTCTTGCAGGTACGTTGTCCAACCTTATGGCAGCGACAATTGCAGGCTTCTGCTTAAGCCTTGCAGCACTATAATTAGAATCGGTTCTTAATATATAGACGCCGTTTTACATCATGCCCTGTAGCAAGAGATTGCTGCGGGGCATTTTTCGTTTTTCGGGCTCTAAAGTCTCACCGGGTGCCGGACTCAGTCTATGAGTTACGCAGCCGATGAAATAGGGGCTAGGAAATTTTGAGATACAAACCGTTTGCGCTCTATTTGGTGCTACAGTTTTGCGGTGAAACTCTATAATGTATTAATCACAGGATAGTGGTTAAGGTTGATACTTAATCACGTAATGAATATTACATAATCGATGGGCAAATGACTTGCCCAGCAATATCAGATCTAATAGGCGTTTTGCTGTGTGATGTGATATTAAAGACACCGCAATCATAGATTGTTGTGCCATAGGCCAAACTGGTACTGTGCGGTGACAAGGATAGCAATTGGCATATGAAATTTTCGCTGTATATGCCGAGTCTTCAGGGAACCAAGTCCGTTCATTAATAGACTGTTTAGCCATTTACTCACATTGTCTCGACTTGTTGATTATAGTTAGAGACGTGATGTAAGGCTGAGTAGTGAATTTTTTGAATATTGATCGGAGATAGAAATGAGCGATTTAAAAGCAGCAGCGCTACGTGCACTTAAACTTATGGACCTAACTACGTTGAATGACGATGACACTGATGCAAAAGTGATCTCATTATGTCATGACGCGAAAACAGCAGTAGGCAACACAGCTGCAATTTGTATTTACCCTCGCTTTATTCCTATTGCTAAGAAGACACTTCGTGAGCAAGGTACGCCAGAGGTTCGCATTGCAACAGTAACGAACTTCCCACACGGTAACGACGACATCGAAATCGCTGTTGCTGAAACAAAAGCGGCGGTTGCTTACGGTGCAGACGAAGTTGACGTTGTTTTCCCATACCGCGCGCTAATGGCGGGTGATGAGAAAGTAGGCTTCGAACTAGTTAAGCAATGTAAAGAGGCTTGTGGTGATATTCTTCTTAAAGTGATCATCGAAACGGGTGAACTAAAAGAAGAAGCACTAATCAAGAAAGCATCTCAAATCTGTATTGAAGCAGGTGCTGACTTCATTAAAACTTCAACTGGTAAAGTGCCAGTAAACGCAACACCAGAATATGCACGCATGATGCTTGAAGTGATTCGCGACATGGGTGTTGCAGAAACTGTTGGTTTCAAGCCAGCAGGTGGTGTGCGCACTGCTGAAGACGCAGCTGCATACCTAGCAATGGCTGACGAAATCCTAGGTGACAACTGGGTTGATGCCCGTCACTACCGTTTCGGTGCGTCTAGCCTGCTAACTAACCTACTAAATACATTAGAAGTGACAGACGAAACTGCTGATCCAGCAGCGTACTAATCCCAATAATATGTCTGAACGGTAGCACCTAAACGGGTGCTACCAAACCTCTTCTATCCTACTTAACCATGGCTCACTGAGAGCATGGGAGGCACTAATGTATTTACCACAAGAAATCATTCGTAAAAAACGTGACGGTGAAGTACTTACCGCAGACGAAATCAACTTCTTTATTCAAGGCGTAGCAAATAACACCGTATCTGAAGGTCAGATCGCGGCGTTTGCTATGACGATTTTCTTCAATGAAATGACCATGGATGAGCGCATCGCCCTAACGTGTGCAATGCGTGATTCGGGCATGGTTATCGACTGGAGCCACATGAACTTTGGTGGCCCAATTGTCGACAAACACTCTACCGGCGGTGTGGGTGACGTAACGTCTTTGATGCTTGGCCCTATGGTGGCAGCATGCGGCGGTTTCGTACCAATGATCTCTGGCCGTGGTCTTGGCCACACAGGCGGTACGCTAGATAAGCTTGAGTCTATTCCAGGCTACAACATCACACCAAGCAACGATGTGTTTGGGCAAGTAACTAAAGATGCAGGTGTGGCGATCATCGGTCAAACTGGTGACCTAGCTCCTGCGGATAAGCGTGTTTACGCGACTCGTGATATTACCGCAACCGTAGACAACATTTCTCTGATCACGGCTTCCATTCTTTCTAAGAAATTGGCGGCGGGTCTGGAGTCGCTAGTGATGGACGTTAAAGTCGGCTCTGGTGCATTCATGCCAACTTACGAAGCGTCTGAAGAGCTAGCGAAATCAATCGTAGCAGTAGCAAACGGTGCGGGTACTAAGACCACTGCAATCCTGACAGACATGAACCAAGTATTGGCCTCTTCGGCAGGTAATGCGGTGGAAGTTCGTGAAGCGGTTCGTTTCCTAACGGGTGAATACCGTAACCCACGCCTACTTGAAGTTACCATGGCCTCTTGTGCAGAAATGCTGGTACTTGGCAAACTGGCTGAGAACACAGAAGACGCACGCGCAAAACTGATGGAAGCGCTAGACAACGGCAAAGCAGCAGCATGCTTCGGCAAGATGGTTGCTGGTCTTGGCGGCCCAGCAGACTTCGTAGAAAACTACGATAACTACCTAGAAAAAGCGGAAATCATCAAGCCTGTTTACGCGACGGAAACGGGCATTGTTTCAGCAATGGACACGCGTGCGATTGGCATGGCTGTCGTTGCTATGGGTGGTGGTCGCCGTGTTGCTACTGATGAAATCGACTATGCCGTAGGTTTCGACGAGTTCATCCGCTTGGGTGAAGTTGCAGATAGCGATAAACCTCTTGCCGTTATCCACGCTCGCAGCGAAGAGCAGTGGGAAGAAGCGGCAAAAGCACTGCGCAGTGCAATCAAAGTAGGTGGTGAGTACACACCAACTCCAGAGGTTTACCGCCAAATTCGTGCAGAAGATATCTAATAGAACAAGTAATTACACAAGGCCTACTCAACCATAATAAAAAGCCGAGTGGGCCTAAGGAACGAGCAATGAAAAGAGCATTTATTTTAGTACTAGACTCATTCGGTATTGGTGCAACCGCTGACGCTGAGAAATTTGGTGATGTAGGTTCAGACACACTAGGCCACATCGCAGAACAATGCGAAAAAGGCTTAGCAGATAACGACCAACGTCAAGGCGCACTTCGCCTTCCAAACCTATCTAAGTTAGGTTTGGCAATGGCACATAAAGAGTCAACAGGTCGCTTCGCACCTGGCCTAGACGCAGATGCAGAAATCATTGGTGCGTACGGTCACGCAGCAGAGCTTTCTTCTGGTAAAGATACGCCGTCTGGTCACTGGGAAATCGCAGGTGTTCCTGTTCTGTTTGACTGGGGTTACTTCACAGACAAAGCAAACAGCTTCCCTAAAGAGCTGACGGATCGCATCCTTGAGCGTGCTGGTCTTGACGGTTTCCTAGGTAACTGCCATGCATCTGGTACTCAAGTTCTTGATGACTTGGGTGAAGAGCATATGAAGACTGGGCAGCCAATCTTCTACACCTCTGCGGACTCTGTATTCCAAATCGCCTGTCACGAAGAGACATTCGGCCTGGATCGTCTACTAGAGCTTTGCCAAATTGCGCGTGAAGAACTAGAAGATTACAACATCGGCCGTGTAATCGCGCGCCCATTCATTGGTCCGGGTAAAGGTCAATTTGAGCGTACGGGTAACCGTCGTGACCTATCTGTAGAGCCACCATCAGCGACTATCTTACAAAAGTTAGTTGATGAGAAGGGCGGTCAGGTTCATTCCATCGGTAAGATTTCAGATATTTATGCAGGTTGTGGGATCACTAAGAAAACCAAAGCAACAGGCATTCCAGCACTATTTGAAGCAACGAAAGAAGCGATCAAAGAAGCGGGTGATAACACCATCGTATTCACTAACTTCGTTGACTTCGATTCAGCTTACGGTCACCGTCGTGATGTGGCGGGTTACGCTGCAGCGCTTGAGTACTTTGATGGTCGCATCAATGAAGTGCTAGAACTGATGGGTGAAGATGACGTGCTTATCCTAACAGCAGACCACGGCTGTGATCCAACATGGCCAGGTACTGACCATACTCGTGAGCACATCCCAGTATTGGTTTACGGTCAAAAAGTGCCAGCAGGCTCTCTTGGCCGCCGCGAAACATTCGCAGACATTGGCCAAACATTGGCGAGCTACTTCGGTACTTCTCCAATGGATTACGGTAAGAATTTCCTATAATTAGGATATTGAAAACTAGGAGCTGAATGCTCCTAGTTTTATGTTTGCAGTATGCAAGTACTGCTTGTCGGAAATGAGAATACTCTGGCTTATATCGCCTTAAGCGCGGAGCGCTAGAGAAAGGTTAAGGAAAAGAAAATGGCAACTCCACATATCAATGCTGAAATGGGTGCATTCGCAGACGTCGTACTGATGCCGGGTGACCCGCTACGTGCAAAATACATCGCAGAAACCTTCCTTGAAGACGTTGTGCAAGTGTGTGATGTGCGTAATATGTTCGGTTACACAGGCACATACAAAGGCCGTAAGATCTCGGTAATGGGCCACGGTATGGGTATCCCATCATGCTCGATTTACGCAACGGAGCTAATTAAAGACTTCGGCGTGAAGAAAATCATCCGTGTTGGTAGCTGTGGCGCAGTAAACGAAGACATCAAAGTGCGTGATGTTGTGATCGGCATGGGCGCGTGTACGGATTCTAAAGTGAACCGTATCCGTTTTAAAGGTCATGACTTTGCAGCAATCGCAGACTACAAAATGGTTCGCGCGGCAGAAGACGCAGCAAAAGTACGTGGCATTGATGTGAAAGTCGGTAACCTATTTTCAGCGGAGCTTTTCTACACGCCTGATCCAGAAATGTTCGACGTAATGGACAAGTACGGCATTGTTGGTGTTGAAATGGAAGCGGCGGGTATTTACGGCGTAGCGGCAGAATACGGTGCAAAAGCTCTGACAATCTGTACGGTTTCAGATCACATCAAAACGGGTGAGCAAACAACTTCTGATGAGCGTCAAACAACATTCAACGACATGATGCTAATCGCACTAGATTCAGTATTGCTAGGCGACGAAGAATAAGCGACAAAGAGTCATCTTAGTTTCTTGACATTAAGAACTAAAAGAACAGCCCGCACAATGCGGGCTGTTTTTGTATTAGATGTTGATTACCGACTGACTATTTGGTTAGCAGTAGGTTTTGCGCTTTTTTACGGCGGATAGGCTGTCTACGTAAAATCATAATGAATAACATGCCGCACACAAAACTCATTAGCACCATCATGTACATATAGCGATCACTCTTACGATAGTGGTGGTCAGAAATCGCGGTTACACGACCTGTCTCAAAGGTAACGCGAACAAAACCGATGAGTGCTTCATCGGCAAATACTGGCTCAACCAACTGCTGGCGGCCAATGGAAGCTGTTGCCAAGGGCGTGTCTAAGCCTAAAACTTCGCGTACCGATAGCGCATCTTCACTAGACGCTAAACGTACGCCTTGTGCATCATATATTGTCGCATCAAACACCAAACGGTCTTGTGCTAGCTGGTTTGTCAGCTTAAGTAAGCGTTCTTGATCTTTGGTCAAAATCATTTCACTGGCAGAAAGAGACGCCTGTGAAATCAAAACTTTGGTGAGTGTCTCAAGCTGCTGTGCTTGAATTTTCTCGTTGCCCTTACTGATCACAACACTGTTTTTGATCGTGATAAACAACATCACACACAGTAGGATTAGTGCCAGAATTCTTAGGGCATTCCTTACTGAGAACAAGGATTCACTCATGCTCTTTACTCATCCATTTAAAATAAAACAAAGACTTGCCTTTTTAGTTTGTTGAGGTAACGTTTTAGCAAAGTCATAAGGGATTATATACATGGACGCGTCAAAAAGCTTGCCTATCAGAAAACATACGACACTTTTAAAACGATTACCCGAGACTCGATTTGCCTCCCAACTAGATAAAGCAAAAGCAAACTGGATAGTGTTTGCAGAATACCTTTCGCCACGTCATTTTGAAGACATTGATTTCTTCACAGGGGTCTACAACCCCGTGTTAGAAACGTGGAAAGTTGGCCCATATGAAGTCGCCTTGATGGCAGGAGAGTTGACCCCTCAACACGAAACGATCTTACAAAGCCTCAACTTGGATTACGCCTCACTTAATGAAGTTCCAGATCTCTCAACCCAAGGTTTGATTGTATTTGACATGGACTCAACGGCAATCCAGATAGAGTGTATTGATGAAATCGCAAAATTGGCCGGAGTCGGGGATGAGGTGGCAGAAGTTACTGAACGTGCGATGCAAGGAGAACTGGATTTTGAGCAAAGTTTGCGTCAACGCGTAGGCAAGCTCAAAGGTGCTGATGAATCAATTCTTGAACAAGTTCGTTCCCAATTGCCATTTATGCCGGACTTTGAAGCGTTAATCGCAACGTTAAAAGCACTAGGCTGGAAAACAGCGATTGCTTCCGGTGGTTTTACTTACTTCTCGGGCTACATCAAAGATAAAGTCGATTTAGATTTTGCTCGCTCTAATCAGTTAGAAATCATTAATGGTAAGCTCACGGGGAACGTACTTGGCGATGTAGTTACCGCGCAGATGAAGTCAGATATCCTGGTGGAGTTGGCGGATGAATACGAAATTGAGCAGCACAACACCGTTGCTGTCGGTGATGGCGCTAACGATCTTGTGATGATGTCGGTGGCGGGCTTAGGTATCGCGTACCACGCAAAACCTAAAGTGGAAGCTCAAGCGCAATCTGCGATTCGCTTTGCAGGCTTAGGCGGTGTGCTCTGTATTTTATCTGGTGCACTGGTGAAGCAGCAAAAGGTCAGCTGGAAAGCAAAACCTTAATTTATCCATTCAAAAACACCGCCTTTCTGGCGGTGTTTTTCGTTGACTTAGTATGGCTCTAAATTTACTCGGTTAACTCCAATCTAATTACAACCTCTTCCGTAATGTCTTCAAACTCACTGTAACCGACCAAAGCGGTCAGCTCCTTTTCTAATTTGCTCGCTTGATGTACACCAAATTGGGTTAAGTCACTTAAATCTTGTTGCAGCAACGATGTCATCGGATCGAAAATTGGGGCTGTAGATAAGCGAATCACGTAGAAGTCACCCATCATTCGCGCTTTCTTTATAAATTGAATCCGTTCTTTTACGCTGTTGAACTCTTGATGAAGCTTAGACTCAATGCCTGTAATTTTATTGCCGACTTTGGCTGCGCTAATGTAGATATCCTGATGCCTTGCTTGAGCTCCCTCTACACGCTTTATCGGCTCTGCGATTAATGTGCTTGTTCGACCTTTAAAGATAGGTTCAAGTGACAACAATTGATCGTGCCCAAGGCGTGCAAAAAGCTCAATGTGCTTAGGTAGCGGCAAATTCACCCCAATAACGGGGGTTTTGATTGAAGACGACGCTGTTTTACTGATAAAAATGGGTGTGCTCAGAGTTCGAGAGAGCAACATGCTGTGCAGTCTTTCAAGTAACGCATTACTCGGTAGCATCTCTTTTTGCGGGATCAACTTATCTTGATTGTGCTCGATAATGCTGTTGAAAAAGGCGATCACTTTAATGGTGTGGCTGCTTTCATCAATAACTAACTGTACGCTACAGCCATCTGGGCTAACACGAATTACCCGGTATGGCACCGACGTTAAAGGCAGCTTTTTGTCGTAGAGTTGTAACTCTCGGAAGTTGATCTGAACCTCTTGCCCAGAGCGCAACATGGTAGGTTCGTCCAGTTTAATGCCGAGCCCTCGCTTTGAAATATCGACGGTGCTGCCGATCGCTGTGACGGGCCCAGAACGTAGTTCTATTGGGGTCTTAAATCGGTAACGTGGCTCTTTACGACGAGACTTGGCATCAAAATAAATGCCTTTCGGGTTGCCTATAATTCTTCTCGGATGGCGAAATGCATTTAACGTATTCGCGGGTAAGCGCGGCTTTTCAGTGAGCAGATAATCCTGCCCTGATTTTTCGTCAGTAATTTCTTGCAAGATGCCAATATGAGTCAATGATTGGGACGTTTCAGCCAACTCCGGAGAGAAAGCGGCTAAGTCTTCCTGTTCTTGCTCTGACAGTTCAAATATCGAAATTCTAAACGCGCGCCAACTTTCACGTTTAGCACCTAAATGCCAAAATAGCTGGCGTTGTTCACGAGTGGCCTCAGGACGAAGCATCGAATAGAAATAGGTTCGGTTTTCGTGCTCGTGAGTAAATGAATAAAGGACATTGGTGGTGCCTTTAACGCCAGGTTTAATGAGTGACGCGACTCGCTTCTCATTAAATAAGGACCCAAACATTTGCTGGTTCCTTTCATCATGCCAGTACTGCCAAAGCTTTTGATTGTTTGGCGTCAACATAGCGAGTTTCAGCTCACTGCCATCAAAGAATAGAGGTAAGCTGCTGGTGTGCTTAAGTGCGATGTGCTCATAACCACGAGTTCGAGCTCGAATGATCTTATCTTGATTATCGTGACGAGCTCTTTTAGCTGCGCTGTTGAGCGCTTCATCGATCACTCGAGTAACGACATTGGTTTCAGTTAAACGTATGGTTCTGAGGTATCGAACTGAGTCATTCTCGTAACAGTCATCAACCGCAAGTATGCGGTACGCCAGCGGTTTCTCTATTCCGGCAACTTGAGATTTGCTGGCAAATTCAGTAAACGTGACCTGAATAATCTCCCCAAGGTTATATTTAAACGCACTTGGGACTTTGAACTTTGCGCCAGAGCAGGATAAGTCAATGCTTAACCCATGCAGAAGTTGCCCTTTAGAGCGGCAAATCTCGACTTGAGATTGGACTTTCAAGCGCTTTTCTTGGCGCTTTAAGTCATAGCCGAGGTGAACGGGCTCCGCTAAGAAAGGGCTTTTAGGATCCGTTAACGATTGCGTTTTTTGTTGAGTCAGACGTTTGCTCATTACGCGAAAGTTATTCCGTGTGTTGACCAAAGCTTCCCACATTCCCTCAGTGTAGCCGCCAAACTTTTTGATGTTTTTATGGTAAGCGTTGAAAGCAACGTCATCTAACCAATGTGGAATACCATCCAAAATATACTCGCGACATTCACCTTGGACGCGACCGCGCAGATCGATGCTTTTTTTGCACGGAGCCATCAAGCGATTAAGTTCCATCTTCACTAAGATTTTGGCCGAAGGCGGCTCTTCCTCGGTCAATTGGCCAAGGACAAAGTCAAAGTCATCCGAACCGTAAACGGGAATGAGTCGTTCTGCGATCGAGAGAATTTCAGATTGCTGCATTATTTCTGTTAGAGTATGTCGTTACTTTAAATTGTATCGGCTAAGCGAAGTAAAACTTAAGTATATCAATAGTTCATTTCAGTTAAGGTCTGACTTGGCTGTGCTTAGTCACATTTGTAGAAAAAATCGAGGCATCATGGCGAAAGCAAAACGAGCGTATGTTTGTAATGATTGTGGCGCGGATTTTCCCCGTTGGCAGGGGCAGTGTAACGCATGTGGTTCGTGGAATACGATAACAGAAGTCCGTATCGCTGCATCGCCAACGGTTGCTCGTAATGAACGTTTATCCGGCTACGCGGGTTCCGCAACAGAAGCTACAGTTCAAACGTTATCCGAAATTGATCTGCAGGAAGTGCCACGCTTCACCAGTGGGTTTAAAGAGCTTGACCGCGTATTAGGTG
This sequence comes from Vibrio sp. E14, assembly GCF_020515785.1. Taxonomy (NCBI): domain Bacteria; kingdom Pseudomonadati; phylum Pseudomonadota; class Gammaproteobacteria; order Vibrionales; family Vibrionaceae; genus Vibrio; species Vibrio sp. E14. The sequence goes on along the minus strand of NZ_JAHPJI010000002.1, from coordinate 695,635 downwards.
GGGGGGTTGTACCCGGCGCCGCTATTTTGATTGGTGGTAACCCTGGCGCGGGTAAATCCACCTTGCTGCTGCAAACCATGTGTAGTTTGTCTGCGCAAATGCCAACGCTCTATGTAACCGGTGAAGAATCGTTGCAGCAGGTGGCGATGCGTGCTTCTCGACTAGGCTTGCCGAAAGATCATTTAAAAATGCTATCGGAAACGAACGTCGACAAAATTTGCCAAATCGCCGAAAAAGAGCAACCTCGCATTATGGTGATTGACTCGATTCAGGTAATGCACGTTTCAGATGTTCAATCGTCACCGGGCAGTGTTGCTCAAGTACGTGAATCTGCGACAGCTCTGACACGATACGCAAAACAGAATAACGTCGCGGTATTTATTGTTGGTCACGTAACAAAAGATGGTACCCTTGCGGGCCCTAAAGTTCTTGAGCACATTATAGACTGTTCAGTGCTGCTTGATGGTGGTACTGATAGCCGCTTTCGCACATTGCGTAGTCATAAAAACCGCTTTGGCGCTGTGAATGAGCTCGGTGTTTTTGCAATGACAGGCCAAGGGTTGAAAGAAGTGAGTAACCCATCCGCGATTTTCCTTTCTCGTGGTGAAGAAGAAACATCAGGTTCTTCTGTTATGGTGGTTTGGGAAGGTACGCGTCCTCTATTAGTAGAGATTCAAGCGTTGGTGGATTACTCGCAATTGGCAAACCCTCGCCGTGTTGCGGTCGGTTTGGAGCAGAACCGCTTATCACTTTTGCTTGCTGTGTTGCATAAGCATGGTGGCTTACAAATGGCAGACCAAGATGTCTTTGTTAATGTGGTTGGCGGTGTTAAGGTGACGGAGACGAGTGCCGATCTTGCGTTAGTTATGGCGCTTTTATCGAGTTTTCGTGACCGTCCACTACCCAAAGATGTGGTTATTTTTGGTGAGGTCGGGCTTGCAGGCGAAATCCGTCCTGTGCCAAGTGGGCAAGAACGTTTGAATGAAGCGTTCAAACATGGTTTCAAGAAAGCCATTGTGCCTGCAGCCAACATGCCGAAAGGCGGCATTCCTGGCATGCAAATTCACGGCGTTAAGAAATTGTCGGAAGCTATAGAGGCTTTTGACGAGCTGTAATGCTCATAAGAATGGTATTTGTGTAATCACAAACTGTTCTATCCGTCCTCAATAAAATGCGAATAAAGTACATAAATTGCTGTGTTTGACTATGCTTTGGGGACGGAAATTTCACGTTAAAATTTTTTTTCTTCCATCCGCACGCAAGGGTATCAGTATTGACAGAATGTGATATACTCTGCGCGCACTTTATACCTTATTAACAGAGTAAGACAATGACTGATTTATCAAAATACAGAAACATTGGTATTTTTGCTCACGTAGACGCGGGTAAAACTACCTCTACAGAGCGTATCCTAAAGCTAACTGGTAAGATCCATAAGATCGGTGATACACACGACGGTTCAACTACAACTGACTTCATGGAGCAGGAAGCTGAACGTGGTATCACAATCCAGTCTGCAGCAACAACTTGTTTCTGGAACGATCACCGTCTAAACATCATCGATACTCCTGGACACGTTGACTTCACTATCGAAGTTTACCGTTCTCTAAAAGTACTTGACGGTGGTATCGGTGTATTCTGTGGTTCTGGTGGTGTTGAGCCTCAGTCAGAAACTAACTGGCGTTACGCTGACGAATCACACGTATCACGTCTGATCTTCGTTAACAAACTAGACCGTATGGGCGCAGATTTCTACAAAGTTGTAGATCAAGTACAAAACGTACTAGGTGCTACACCTCTAGTTATGACTCTACCTATCGGTATCGAAGAAGATTTCGTAGGTGTTGTAGACGTACTAAGCCAACAAGCTTACGTATGGGATGAGTCTGGCCAGCCAGAGAACTACGAAGTTCAAGATATTCCAGCAGACATGGTAGAAAAAGCTGCTGAATACCGTGAAATGCTAATCGAAACTGCTCTAGAGCAAGACGAAGATCTAATGATGGCTTACCTAGAAGAAGGCGAAGAGCCATCTCTAGAAGACATCAAACGTTGTATCCGTAAAGGTACTCGTGATCTAGCATTCTTCCCAACTTACTGTGGTTCAGCGTACAAGAACAAAGGTATCCAACTTATTCTTGACGCGGTAATTGATTACCTACCATCTCCAACAGAAGTTGATCCACAGCCTCTAACTGATTCAGAGACTGGTGAGCCAACTGGTGAAGTTGCGACTGTATCTGCAGACGAGCCACTACGTGCGCTTGCATTTAAGATCATGGATGACCGCTTCGGTGCTCTAACCTTTATCCGCATCTACTCTGGTAAGATGAAGAAAGGTGACACAATCCTTAACTCTGCAACTGGTAAAACAGAGCGTATCGGCCGTATGGTTGAGATGCACGCAGACGAGCGTAACGAGATCGATTCAGCACAAGCTGGTGACATCATCGCTGTAGTTGGTATGAAGAACGTTCAAACTGGTCACACTCTATGTGATCCTAAACACGAATGTACTCTTGAGCCAATGATCTTCCCAGATCCAGTAATCTCTATCGCAGTTAAGCCTAAAGATAAAGGCGGTTCTGAGAAGATGGGTATCGCGATCGGTAAAATGGTTGCAGAAGATCCATCATTCCAAGTTGAGACTGATGAAGATTCAGGCGAAACTATCCTGAAAGGTATGGGTGAACTTCACCTAGACATCAAGGTAGATATCCTTAAGCGTACTTACGGCGTTGAGCTAGAAGTTGGTGCTCCACAGGTTGCTTACCGTGAAACTATCACTCAAGCAATCGAAGATAGCTACACGCACAAGAAACAGTCTGGTGGTTCTGGTCAGTTCGGTAAGATCGATTACCGCATCAAACCAGGTGAGCCAAACTCTGGCTTCACGTTCAAGTCAACAGTTGTTGGTGGTAACGTACCTAAAGAATTCTGGCCTGCAGTTGAGAAAGGCTTTGCGTCAATGATGGAGCACGGTGTTCTAGCTGGCTTCCCAACTCTAGACGTTGAAGTTGAACTATTCGACGGTGGTTTCCACGCAGTTGACTCTTCAGCAATCGCTTACGAAATCGCTGCTAAAGGCGCATTCCGTCAGTCTATGCCTAAAGCTGGCGCGCAACTTCTTGAACCAATCATGAAAGTTGACGTGTTCACTCCAGAAGATCACGTTGGTGACGTAATCGGTGACCTTAACCGTCGTCGTGGTATGATCAAAGACCAACAAGCTGCGTCTACTGGCGTACGTATCAAGGGTGATGTACCTCTATCAGAAATGTTTGGTTACATCGGTACTCTACGTACAATGACTTCTGGTCGTGGTCAGTTCTCTATGGAGTTCTCACACTACGCACCATGTCCAGCAAACGTTGCTGAGCAAGTAATTGCTGACGTTAAAGAGCGTAACGCTAAGAAGTAATTCTTAAGTTAACTCTATAACTTGAAAGCCCCGCCTAGTGCGGGGCTTTTTGTATCTAACCGCTTATACACAGCGCGTTTTTGTTTCGCTGATATACGTCTTTGGTGTTGTTTACCGACTATTCTGAAGCTGAGCCAGTATTACTAACATTGAGGTCGATGGTTTTAAAATCTGGTATCACTGACTTTTCAAATGTTTCTATTTCTTCTCTCAACCATTGTGCAAACAATTGGGCTTTAGGTCGCTTTAAGTAGCCTTTTGGAGCGCACAGGTAATACGCAAATTTGGGTTTAATGGCTATATCACCAATTCGGACCAGTTTGCCTGAACGGAAATATTGATGAGCTAAACTGTGTTTGACGAGCGCTACGCCTTGTAGTGATAACGCGGCTTCTAACACTAAGTGTGAGCCACTGTATTTTAAAGCAGGCTTTGCCGCTGAATGACCAAGTCTCGCTAACCACATGTTCCAGTCCAGATCTGGCCAAACGTCTTCGATGAGCTCTGCTTTGCTTAAATCTTCAATGCGATAAATGCCGTGCTCTTTCTGATATACAGGGTGACAGGCAGGGTAAAAAGCTTCATCCATTAGCCATTGTGATTCTAAATTAGGGTATTTTCCTAAACCGTAACGGACACACAAATCGATCTGACTATCTTGAAAAGACACCAAATCATTGGTTGGTTCTAATAGTAAGGCGATATCAGGGTGACGCTGACGAAAAGCCGTAATTTTCGGGACTAACCAATGGTGAGCGAAAGAGGGGAGTGTTGATATCGAAAGGTGGTTAGGATTAGGATCTTGATTCACCAATCTCACCCCTTGCTGCAAATGAGCAAACCCTCTTTCAGCCTGAGTAAACAGCAGCTCTCCCTCAGGTGTGAGCACGATTTTTCTGTGCTGGCGAACAAATAAGTCCGTTCCTAAAAACTCTTCAAGATGACGAATTTGCTGACTAATGGCAGCTGGCGTAACAAACAATTCTTTTGCCGCTGTTTTAAAGCTTCCTTCCTTTGCTGCAACGAAGAAGTAATACAAGCCCTGTAAGGGAGGCATTCGATCTTTCACATTAGTTTTCCTTAACTCAATGGCAGATTCTATCGTTTGAGGATATCAGCCTAGTCGCTGATTATTAAGTGGTCAACATTGTTATAGGAGTTGGTTACATGGAAAACATGACACACACTTGTGAGCGCACTTTACCAGCTGACCATCAGACCGGATTACAGTTAATTTATTCTAAACTTGTTAGTTGGAGAAGAAACTACAAGACACGTCGTCACTTGAGAGAGTTACCAGAGCATCTTTGGGGCGATATTGGATTAGATGAAAAGAAAATTAATAGTGAAGTGAGGAAGCCTTTTTGGAGAGAGTAGTTTATGAGTTTGATTCAAGCTCAGAATTAAACTGCACTCCCCAATGATATTGAGGAGTGCAGACAAGGCTATAAGTCTTCTTCCCACACAACCAATTCACCTTTCGGCCAGTTGTGACCAATTTCATGATACTTTTGCTCAAGCACATGACGTTTAATTTTGAGTGTTGGCGTCAATACGCCATTTTCAATGCTCCAAGGCTCTTTAATCATTAATACGCCTTTGATTTGCTCATGAGAGGCGAGTTCTTGATTCATTTTTGCAATGACTTTGCGGGTGGTTCGTGCGTACCGCTCCCGAACAAAGTTAGGAAAATCATGTGGCACAACCAAAAGAATCGGGGCTGGTAGCCCTAAACCGATGAGGCACATCATCTCTACGCGACTGTATTCGAAAAGTTTTTTCTCGATAGGAACTGGAGAGACAAACTTACCTTTGGCGGTTTTAAAGTTATCTTTTTTACGGCCTTGAATAGTTAGGTAACCATCTGAGTCGATAGAGCCGATATCGCCTGTGTGTAGCCAGCCCTCTGAATCAAAAGACTCTTGGGTGGCAATGTCATTTTTGTAGTAGCCAGAAAATAGCCCTTTGCCACGCACCATGATTTCATCATCGTCAGCGATTTTTAACTCAATACCTGGTCCAGCATTACCGACACTACCAATTTTGTCAGCTCTAAATGGGTAGTTGAGCGTGCTATAGGCAAATGATTCTGTCATGCCCCAAGCTTCAGTAATATTGAGTCCTACAGAGTGGTACCATTCCAGCAGTGCTGGTGATACTGGGGCAGAGCCACAGCCTAATACTCGAGCCTGATCCAACCCCAATCCTTCTGCGAGCTTTTTCTTGATCAGAGAATTGACGAATGGGATTTTCAATAGAATGTTGAGCTTCTTCTGTGGAAGTTTGTCTTGAATGCGTTGTTGGAATAGCGTCCATAATCGCGGGACTGAGATAAACAGAGTCGGGCGGTGCATTTTTACATCTTCGATAAAGGTATCCAATGATTCTGGAAATGCGGTTGGTACACCACCCATGATGGATGAGCCAAAAATGTAGACGCGCTCTGTAATATGAGCCAAAGGTAAGTAAGAAAATAGACGATCATTTTCTTGAATACCGATATGGTTTATCAGTTGTTGTACTGACCAGTTAAACGCTCCGTAGGTCAGCATCGCACCTTTCGGTAATCCTGACGTACCAGAGGTATACACCAAAGACATTAGCTTATCGTCGTAGTGCTGTGGACGCTCTTCACTTGGCATTGCATCGGCAATGAGTGCTTGGTATTCATACTGACATTTTGGCGCAGTATCGTAGGGGAGCGAGATACTAATGAGCTCCGGCATTGCATCAATGACTTGCTGGGTTGCTTTAGGATCATCGAGTTTTCCGCCAATGAGCGCTTTACTTTCACTATGAGTCACACAGTATTCGATGGTGTCCGCGCCGGCGGTAGGAAAGATTGGCACACTGACATAATCGCCAAGCATCATCGCAAGATCGCAAATAAACCACTCTGCACAGTTTTTAGATACTAATGCTACTTTGTCACCAGGTTGTACTCCGAGGTTGCGTAGTGCACTGACGAGTTTTAAGGCTTGATCGGCAACATCAGCGAACGTGTATTCAACAAATTGTCGGTTAATAATTTGTTTTAGATAGACCTCATTTGGACGCTCTTGAGCCCATTTGAGAATCATTTCATTTGGTGGTGGGAGAGCGCAACCAGCAGCGCTGTTTAGATTCGGCTGATTCATTTTTAGTGACTCCATGTCTTCTCGTTGTATTTATAATTGTTAACGCATTGTTAACTTTAGCATGTTAAATAACGACACGGGAATGCATTTTGATGAAATATGTGGGGAGGATAGCGTTAGTTACCCCTAAAGTCGGTACTAATAGCGCCTAAAACTGTTGCCGATAATTCGCTGGGGACAGGCCTGTTTTTTTCTTAAAAATTCGAGAAAAGTAAGAGACATCTCGGTATCCACATTGATAAGCAATATAGGCAATTTTCATGGATTCATTTTCAACGAGCATTTTCTTTGCTAATGAAATGCGTTTCGCAGTGACATAATCACGAAAGCACATACCAACTTTGCGATGGAATACTTTGGAAAAGTAGTTCGGTGAGTAGTGACAAAGCGCAGCAGCTTCCTCTTCCCTTAGGTCTTTATGGACATTATTGGCGATGTAATGAACCACGTCAGAAAAATTCGACTTTCCGCTTCGAGAAAAGAGTTTATCGACCGAAATTTGTTCTTCGTCGACCTTGCTGTGCAAAAAGTATTTCAATTTTATCTGTGATAGCCAAATCGGGAGGGTGATTTCATTCAACGTATAATATTCCGCACAAATATGCTTTGGCGGTAAGTGAGGCTCGATACCGGTTGGATGTATAACGATCAGTTTTTTGTCGAGATTTTCACAGAGCGTGATGACGCCTTTCAGGTGCTCTCGATGATCGCAAGTCATGTAGTAGAAGAAATAGCTGTGTTCTTTATCGCTAAGCACAGAGATATCTTTGCTACAGTCCATAATCTCAAAGTTCTTATCAAACTCACAGCGAAGTGATTCCGGCAGCGAGCAAAGAGTCTCTCCAATCCAATAAGCTTTGGTCAGTCTATCCATATGAATCCCGCTCAGTACGTACTACACCAACGTTAGTATGTATTGAGGTCAGTCGAGCCTCATTCCTTGAGCTTCAGACCTCACCCTTTCGTTTATTAAGCTTAGGCTTATATAGTCATACTGCAAGTGTGAAATATGTCACATAGATCTTAGTGAAGTGTCTCACTATTGATACATTTTAGCTCTGAAGCACAGGTGGGCAAGAAAGTACCAACCTTTGGCAAAAAAGTCCTAACCCCCCTAATTCTCGGTGACTAATGTTTAAGCATGATTCGGGTGTATATGATACCTGCGTCATGGACAAGCGAGATATGGTTAAATAAAGGGGACTATCTTATGGATAACTTTCGCAATCTAATCAAGGACTTCATGGAAGATGAAGAGGGGCTAACACTTTTGGAGTACATCCTAGGGGCGGCATTAATTGTTACAGCATTCTTGACCTCAGGCTTCTGGACGACTTTGTCTGGTAAGTTCACATCAGTGGCGTCTCAAATCAACAACTCGTAATGATTAGTGAGCTGATTATTTGGTCATTGCTTATTGCGATTGGAGTCTCAGACGCTCAGAAACACAGAATACCAAATAAAGCGGTGCTTATGCTTTTGGTTGCTGTTACTGCAAACGTAATTTACAACCCAGCAACAAGTGGTTTGGATCATTTATATGGTGGGCTGGTTGCGTTTGCAGTGTGTTTCGCGCTGTATCTGTTCAAAGTAATGGCTGGAGGAGACGTTAAGTTACTCGCCGTCATAGGAACATGGCTCGGTCTGAGTAATCTTGGGGAAGCGTCTACCGGGATAATACTTGCTGGAGGCATCGTGGGCATTTTTTATCTAATGTTACACGTGTCATCGACTAGTGTTGCTCTATCACATCAGTTAAAAGGGTATTGCTTAGAAAAAGTAACACCAGGCTTTAGGTCTAATAAGCCGTTAGTCATTCCTTTCGCGCCGATAATCGTAATTGGATTAGCTTATTTCTCCTACACCCACTAAATAAAAATAATAAATGGCATGCAGCACATGCAGCATCAGTTGGCTAGGCAACTTCAAGAGGGGAAGTGTGATGGGCTCTGTGTATTGGGAAAAACTCGTGCCACAAATAAATCCACCAAAGGTGCCTTCGTCTGTCGAGGGTCTTGGCGTGCCGTCTTCAGTTGTTGAAAACCTAGTGTTGAAACATCTGTCTGCCTATCCCAAATGTGACTTAATCGAATTAACGCAACGGCTTTGTATTGTTTCGAATATTGTCGAGCTTGCTTTGGCGCAGTTAAGAAAGCGAAGTTGGGTAGAAGTTTATCAGCCAGCATCAGACAAATTGAGTACATCGTATTCCAACGTACGCTACAGTTTAACTGAGCTTGGGCTTGCGGAAGCAGACATTGCGTATAGAAAAGATCCGTATATCGGTCCTGTTCCCGTCTCTTTGGAAGAATATTGGACGGTTGTTGAGGGACAAGATCTTCGCAAGCATCCTATTAATCGCAATGATGTTGAGCGAGCGCTGTCTGACGTGTTTGGTTCGGATCATTTGATACCCGTTTTAGGACCAGCCATTAACTCGGGGCGCGCTTTGTTGCTGTATGGTCATGCGGGTACCGGTAAAAGCTACGTCGCATCAAGAGTGCTCAATGCAATGAACACTTCGGTATTCATTCCTTATGCCGTATATGCCGATGGCAACATCATCAAAGTGTTCTCAGAGCATCATCACCGTCGTTTAGACAACTCCCATTCTCAGGTTTTCGTCAAGTTGGAAACGCATTACGACAAACGCTGGGTTCTTTGTGAAAGACCAAACATTCAAGTGGGCGGTGAGCTGACATTGGATATGCTTGAGGTAAACCACAGCGAGCATAATCGTGTATGGATTGCGCCACTGCAAATGATGGCTAACAACGGAATCTTGGTAATTGATGACCTTGGTCGTCAGTCAATGCCTGTTGATGCCCTGCTAAACAGATGGATCGTTCCAATGGAGTACTTATTTGACCACCTAGCTTTGCCAAATGGTCAACAAGTCACGGTGCCGTTTATGCTCACTCTGGCATTCTCCTCCAACTTTGCACCAAGCAAAATTGCAGACCCCGCTTTTTTACGTCGTTTGGGCTACAAGATCGAGTTTACACCGCTTGGTTTGACAGATTATCAAGCGCTTTGGGTTTCGCTTGCTAAAGATTACCAAATGACGCTTGTGCCTGAGTTTTTCGATACGTTAAGTCAGTTACATCGCGACAATGATGTCGCCAACTACCCTTGTTTACCAAAAGACTTACTCGGTATTAGCCGCGATATTTTGGTGTTCGAAGGGAAAGAGAAGGTCGTCTCATCAGACATTTTAACCCGTGCCTGGGGACTGTACTTCACAGTGGATGAATAGGGAGATCTAAATTATGAGTCGGACTCAAGTCATCATGTTGCTGTTGCTCTCCATTGTTTTCGGCCTTGCTGCCGTTTTGATAGCTAAACAATGGATGGATGGCAGAAACCAACCAACTGTCGAGTTAGAAGAGGTCGAAAGACACCCAGTTTTAGTTGCCGCCATGGAACTAGAGCCAGGGACCATTCTATCTGAGAAACATTTGTCTACTAAGCTCATGGAAGTGGATTGGATAGACGATGAAACGCTAAAAGTACAAGAACAGGCATTGGGAAGAATTGTTGCCAATACCATTTATGCGGGCGAGCTGGTTAACTCGAATCGTCTTGCATTGCCCGGTGAGGGCGCGACACTTGCTGCTTTAATTCCTGAAAACAAACGAGCAATCACCATTCGTGTAAATGACGTTATCGGTGTGGCCGGGTTCTTGTTGCCGGGCAATAAGGTCGATGTGTTGAATACCGTGAGTTATGGACAAGGTAAAAACGCCACAACAAAAACGGTGCTTAAAAACATCAACGTTCTTGCGGTCGACCAAACAGCCAAAACCAATGATAACAAACCCGTTATTGTGCGTGCGGTGACTTTAGAAGTAACACCGAAAGAGGCAGAAAAGCTCCTATCGGCGAACAGCAAAGGCGACATTCAACTTGCTCTACGCAACCCTCATGAAGTGGATAAACCTGTTGTAGCAAGAAAATACACGCCACGACCTAGTGTGACCATTATTAAGGGATCTCAGGCATCCAGTGTCCGAGTCAGCAATTAGGTGAATTATGAAAACAATAATATTACTCGTTAGCCAGTTACTTTTTGTCAGCTTGTCTGTTAACGCAGCCACGGTGCAGTCAGGAAAAGTCGTGACCGTTGCGCATCACCAATCAACCCAATTGATGATATCCGGCCAAGCGAAGAAAGTGACATTAGGGGATCCAGAAGTCTTGGATATTTTAGTGCTCAGATCGAACGAGCTGTTTCTTATTGGTAAGAAGTTAGGTACCACGAATGTGTCGGTGTGGGATCGCCGAGGCCGATTAATTGAGCAGTTTAACGTGGAAGTCACGCATGATCTAAACACGCTTAAGTCGAAGCTTTATCAGTTCTTGCCGGATGAAAATATCGAAGTGCACAGTGCGCAAGAAAAAGTGGTACTTAGAGGCTTGGTCAGTAGTCAGCAAAATATGGACACTGCGGTCAAAATTGCTGAAACCTTCGCTTTAGGTGAAGCGGCAGATGAAGAAGATGACAGCTCTAAAGATGATGACAGCATGGTGATCAATCTACTTTCTATTGGCGGGGCTCAACAGGTGACGCTAGAAGTGACCGTTGCCGAAGTGCAGCGCACACTAGTAAGACGCTTTGACTCAAACTTCCACTTTTTCCAAAGAAGTGGAGACTTTACCTGGGGTGGTACGACTGCTGGTGGCGGTATTGATGGAATTGGACCGATTTTGAACGTTCCAACAGTCGAAGATTTCGGTTTTCTTGGGTCGTTTATCGACAGTAATACCTTGTTTACCTTCGCGCTTGATGTGGCGAAACAAAATGGCGTGGCGAAAGTGTTAGCAGAGCCTAGCCTTACCGCATTAAGTGGTACGCAAGCCGAGTTTGTCGCTGGTGGTGAATTCCCAATTCCAGTACCAAATGAAGATGGTATTACCATCGATTATAAAGAGTACGGTGTTCAACTCGACTTCGTTCCGTTTATTTTGAGTGATAAGAGAATCAACCTCAAATTGAACGTCAATGTGAGTGAAATATCCAACTCAGGTGTGCTGACGTTTAATCCAAACGAAGTGAATGCCACGTTCTTTATTCCGCCAATCACTAAACGAAGTGCTGGCACCACGATTGAGCTGGCTGATGGCCAAACCATTGGTATTGCAGGCTTATTGAGTGAAAACGCACGTAATGTCGCGGATGGCATACCTGGAGCGAGTGATTTACCTGTTTTGGGACGCTTGTTCAAGAGTGAAGAATTTACCTCAGGGGAAACAGAACTTGTCATTCTGGTCACCCCTCGATTAGCAACCCCAATCGATCGACGTCGAATCACACTGCCAACGGATGGCTTTGTGGCTCCGAACGATGTGGAGTTCTATTTGCTTGGTAAAGGTGCTGAGTTGGATTTCGATAGATACCAGCTAAACGACATCAGCGAAGAAGATACTAACAACAACTTTATTCAATACGGTTCGTCAGAAGGTGGCTCTGAGGGCAAGTTTGGGCACAGTCTATAAGTGGGAGAGCAAGATGAAAAGCATAATGATAATGACCATTTGTTTCACATCATTCGGCTTGTTTGGCTGTGCGAATGACCCCGAGCTTGGTATCTCGGTTAGCCAGTTGCGCGCTGAACAAACTCTTAATCCAGAAGCGTGGTATGAGAATTTGGGTTATTTACCGGAAGGTAGTGGTGAGCGTACACAAGTTAGCTTAGAGGTATATAACAACAACGGGGTAGCCAAAGATGAGTAAGTGATATGTTCACTTAGGAGGGGCTATGCGAAGGAATATGCATATAGCACCAAGGCGAACCCAGAAAGGGATTACCTTAGTGTTGATAAGCTTGGTTTTGTTGATTCAGCTAGGCGTTGCGGCGTTTGGTATTGATTTAAACCACCAAGTTCTTAATAAAACACGTTTACAGAATGCGGTCGATACTGCGGCCCTTGCAGGTGCTGTCGTTGCCGATAAGACAGAGGATGTGAATCAGGCTGAAACCGCAGTGAGAACAACGCTTAGTGGAATATCAACCGAGCCTGGAAATTCTGAGCTGACGTTTAGTGACAGTAATACAGCAGTGACATTCTCGCATGATATGCAGACGTTTGTAAGTGCAGCAAGTTTTACACCGCCATTGGGGGAGTACGATATTTATGTCCGCGTAGCGGTCACCGATATTAGCCTAACGCAGTATTTGAGTGGTTTGTTTGGGATTGATAAAGAGGTCTCTGCGAGTGCGGTTGCGGGGCGAAGTGCGGCGATTGCATATACGTGTAATTTAACGCCAATCGCCATGTGTGGTGATCCTGCTGGTGATGTGAGTGATGCATGGGGGTATCGTCCGCCGGGTTACGACCCTAATGTAGATATGGATCCTTCTCTAGTGCATGAGCTGAAAGTCGGGGATCAGAATAACACCGATATGGGGCCCGGGAACTTTCAGTTACTCGATTTTGGGCAAGGAACGGGTAATAGTGGTGCGGCCTTGGTTCGTGATGCATTGTCTGGGGCTTACAACGGTTGCGCCTCAATTGGCGATACCGTTACGACTAAACCAGGTAATAGTGCAGGTCCAGTTGCACAGGGACTGAATGTGAGGCTCAACGACTTTTCGGGACCGATTAAAAATGACGGAACGGTTTTACCAGACAAATACGTGAGAGAGCCCGATGTTTTGGCTGAGACCGATGCGGAGTACGCAGGCGACCTGTATTACGCCAACTATCGTCAGGAGCTAAGCTCTTGTGAAAGCGGTGGTGCTTGTGATGGCAGTAGTTATACAGGTGATGGTGGTCTGAACGGACGCCGGATTTTGCGTATCCCTATCGTAGATTGTACGGCTTCTACAGGTAAGTCTGATTTTGATGTTTTGGGCTTTGGTTGCTTCTTTTTACTACAAAAAGTCAGTAACTCAGGTCAATCATCAGTGTTTGGGCAATTTCTTTATGATTGTTTAATTAATAACGGTTCGACTGGCACGGATCCGACAGATAAAGGCTTCTACCGTATCCAGCTGTACAAAGATCCGTTTAGCGGGGCCTCTTGATATGTTGTATTCAAATAGAAAGCATCAAAGGCCAAATATTTGCAGTCAACAAGGGCTGGCAATCATAGAGTTTATTCTCGCCTTGCCAGTGCTATTGATGCTCACCGTTTTAGTGATCGATGTGAGCCGAGCTTTTATTCAGTATACCGAGGTCAATAAAGCGCTGCAGAATGGGGCAAGGTATGCAGTCGTTGATACGTACGGCACGTTGAACTTTGAGTCAATTGCTGACGAAACCAGTATCAAGAATGTCGTTGTGTATGGAAGCCCAATTGCCTCTACTACACCTGTGATAGACCATATCAGTGTGGATGATATTGTCATTACCCAACCAACGAGTACCAATAAGGTGGTCACTCTATCGGCGACTTACAATTACGTGCCGATATTCTCGACCTTACCTTTTTCGACCACTTCTTTGCAATTTAGCATTGGGGCGACCACGTCTATGAGGACAGGCCCATGAAACGATTGATAACGAAACAAAAAGGAGTGACGCAGCTTGAGTTCTCGGTAATCGCTTTGGCCGTTATATTAGTCCTGTTTTTGATCATCGAGTTTGCGATCTATTTCTTTTCGGTGCAAATGGTCAATGAGGTAACACGAAGAGCTGCGAGGCTTGCTACCGTGTGCTATATCGCTGATAGGGATGACATTCCTAACTTACCAGCTGTATCAGATCTCTATCCATCAGGCTTTTCTGCGAGTAATTTACAGATAGATTATCTTGATGAAGCTGGTGCAAGTGTTGATGTATCAGGCTTTCTTTCTACCCCTCCAGCGTCTAATGACGTATTAAATGCGCAGTTTTCTCAAATTAAATATGTTCGAGCAAGAGCGGTGAATTATACTTTTCAGTTTTTTGTTTTAGCTGCTTTAATTAATGCAGTAGGGAGTACTCCAGCTTTTGAAACTATATTGCCTGCAGAGAGTTTAGGAATACTTAGACCCGAAGGGACCAATGTCATTACGGATTGCTAATGGAGTAGCTTTATGTTGAAACCAGTTAAAATAAATGAAGAAACATATAAAAGTTTAAAAACTAACTTGATTGTTTGGATAGTTTATTCTACGTCAAACTTTAAAATTCATATTGCTGATGAATTATCCGGATGTGTCAATCTAAATATTGATTGGATAGAGCTAGAGTCTTTTAATTTAGACTTTGTGAAAAATAAGCAAATCCCCGATCTTATTTATATTGAAACCGGTGAAAGTTGGGCGCAGAAAGTGGCTCATGTGTACTCTAGTGACAGTAGCTTACAGCATAATCACACCGCTTTGATTGTCTTTGGTGATGAAAACGATACGGCATCTCTCAAAATGGCGTTGAGGCTTGGCGCAACAGACTATTTGTCGCGTTCTGTTGATCTTGGTGAGCTTTATCCGCTATTAAAATCGACCGCGGATGAAAAGATTGCTAATAAACAAATGGGCGATTTAACTTTATTTATCAATACAAAAGGTGGTTCGGGTGCAACAACACTGGCGATCAACACCGCGATAGAACTGTCAAGTTACGCGAAGAGTAAAGTATTGCTCATTGACTTAGATATGCAGTTTAGTGATGCGGCCGATTATTTAAACTGTAAGCCCAAATACAATATTAATGATGTGATTGATTCTGTTAATGATTTGGATGAGCTATCACTAGAAGGTCTCGTATATCAACATCCTTCAGGTTTGAATTATTTATGTTTTAACCAAAATGATACCAAGGATAATCATAAACATGCAGTTCAAGTCAGTAAGTTATTACCTATTCTGAGACAGTTTTACTCACATATTATTGTGGATTTGTCTCATGGTGTTGAGCATGTTTATCAACAAATTGTTTCTCCGGCTACGCATATCTTTTTAATTATGCAGCAGAATGTTACTTCGGTTAAGCATGCTGTCAGCTATATACGTTCTTTAGAATTAGACTATGGTTTAAGTAGTCATCAGGTTGAACTGATTGTTAATCGTTTTGAAAAGAAATCAACAATATCTTTGAAAGACATTGAAAATGCAGTTAGTGGACATGCGATACATTTAGTACCTAATAATTTTGCTATTGCTATCGAGAGCGCTAATTTGGGTAACCCAATTGTTCAATCTAAGAAAAATAGTGCGCTGAAAGCTTCTTTGGCTGAAATATCGCACTTATTAGAAAGTCCGACCAAAGAGAATCAAAGTTGGATCAAAAAACTATTTTCTTAGTAAGGGGGAGTTATGTTTTTCAAACGGAAAGGCGTCGGGAGTTCTTTCAATTCCGTAGATGAAACAAAAGAATCCAAAGTTGTGAATGTCGAGTTGGCAAAATCTGACGAAGATACGTCAGATGAGCAAAGGGCTTTATCGCCTGTTGAAGTCAAGATGAAAGCGATCGAGGAGCAGAAAAAACAGCTAGAACAAGATCTCTCGATCAAACACTACTATCACAAAAAGCTACTGGACTCCTTAGATCTCGGGCTTCTATCGCACTTGCAAGAAGATCGTGCGAAAGAGGAGTTACGCGAAGCGGTCGTTCAGCTCATTGCTGAAGATCAAACACACCCGTTGAGCTCTGAAGCTCGCAATCGCGTGATACATCAAATTGAAGATGAAGTGTTTGGTCTAGGGCCGCTGGAACCGCTGCTTGAAGACCCAACGATCTCAGATATATTGGTCAATGGTCCGAAAAATATCTTTGTCGAACGTTTTGGTAAGCTCGAGAAAACGCCCCATACCTTCTTAGATGAGCGACATCTGCGCAACATCATTGATCGCATTGTTAGCCAGGTTGGACGAAGAATCGATGAAGCATCACCAATGGTGGATGCTCGACTCAAAGACGGTTCGCGTTTCAATGCGATTATTCCTCCTCTTGCCATTGATGGCCCTTCCGTTTCTATTCGACGTTTTGCGGTTGAACGTTTGAATATGGATAACCTATTAGAGCTTGGTTCGTTATCTCCAGAGATGGCGAAGTTTCTCAATGCTGCGGTTGTGGGGGAAATGAATATCCTGATATCTGGTGGTACAGGCTCTGGTAAAACAACCACGCTGAATATTTTTTCGGGCTTCATTCCAAGTGATCAACGTATTGTGACCATTGAGGATTCGGCAGAGTTACAACTCCAACAACCACATATTATTCGCTTAGAAACACGTCCTTCTAACATCGAGGGTAAAGGCGAAATATCTCAGCGCGATTTAGTGAAAAACTCGCTACGTATGCGTCCTGACCGGATAGTGGTTGGTGAGGTTCGTGGCTCAGAAGCGGTGGATATGTTATCGGCAATGAACACGGGTCATGATGGGTCGCTGGCCACCATTCACGCGAACACACCAAGGGATGCGTTGAGCCGTATTGAGAATATGTTCTCGATGGCGGGTTGGAATGTGTCGACCAAAAACTTGAGAGCGCAGATTGCCTCCGCCATCAATATTGTTGTGCAAATGGATCGCCAAGAAGACGGTAAACGCCGCATGGTCAGCGTACAAGAAATCAATGGCATGGAAGGCGACGTTATCACCATGTCGGAGATCTTCACCTTCCAAAGAAGAGGGGTCGATCAAGAAGGTAATGTGTTAGGTGATTACATGGCAACAGGGATTGTACCAAGCTGTCATGACCAATTAGTAAAACGAGGCTTAGACGTACCATTTGAAATATTCAATGAAAAAGCCCGTTAGGAGATTGCTATGGATAGTCAATTCCCCCTTTTTCTTGTACTGCTTTTTTTGTCCGTATTCTTTATTAGCCAGGCGTTAATTCTGCCTTCTGCGGGTAAAAAGGTTAAGCATAAGCAGTTAATTAAGCGGATACACGAAAGTCATAAACACATCGATCAAGAGAGTATTTCCCTACTAAGGGAAAACTCGCTCAAAAACCTTTCTCCATTAGAGCGATGGCTTGTGAGGTTCAGCCTATTCGATAACTTTAAGAAGAAGTTGGAATTGGCTGGGATACACATGGGGTTCAGTCGGTTTATTTTTCTCACCTTCCTCGGCGGGGTTGCGGTTGGGCTATTTCTGTTCTTATTCGGGCAAGTTTGGTACCTCTGTGCCGGTGTTGCTGTCGCTTGTTGGGTGTCGGTTTACTTCTACCTACAGAAAAGAATTGCCGATCGTTTAATGAAGTTCGAAGAGCAACTGCCAGAGGCGCTCGATATCATTAAGCGAGTACTACAGGCCGGTCAGCCAATTACACAGGCGTTTGGGGAAGTAGGCAGAGAGGTCAGTGCGCCGCTTGGCCCTGAGTTCATGAATACCTTTAACTTACTCAACTATGGTTATGACCTCCGCTTAGCGATTATGCAAATGTCGGAAAGAACCCCTACGGTATCCATGCTTGCTTTCTCGAGTGCGGTGTTACTGCAAAAAGAAACGGGTGGTAATTTAGTCGAAAACATTGAAAAGCTCTCTCATATCCTACGTGCTCGTTTCAAACTCGCTCGAAAAATCAAAACCATTTCTGCGGAATCTCGAATGTCGGCATGGGTATTAGTATTAGCGCCTTTTGGGTTGTACGTCATCATTTCACTCGTTCGGCCTGAGTATATTGAGCTGCTTCATACGCACCCAATGGGGATCAAAATGGTGATTGGTGGGATGGTGGCCTTATTTATCGGGACGCTGTGGATTCGTAAAATCGTCAATATTGAGGTGTAGCTATGGAAAGCATTCAAGGATGGTTAAACGGTTTTGCTGTCGGCCAAGAGACGTTACTCATGGGGTTGATCCTCATCACCACCGTGTTGGTGGTGATGACGCTAGGCTCGATAATTATTGGGGTTAATTCGCCAATTAAAAGAAAGTTAGCCGAACTGTCTGGCGACAAAAAAGAAGTCTCTCACCACAACAAAAAAATGGCTGACACATTGGAGTCGTTAGCGCCTTTAACTTCGCCAACCAGTGAAAAAGAGCGCCAAACGACACGCAATAAACTGATGCATGCTGGGTTTCATGAAAGCAATGCATTGTCGATGTTTTATGCCATTAAATCGGTCACAACAATACTAGGTGTGATGGTGGCGGCACTGGTGTATTTCTCTATTCCGGAATCTAAATATCTGTACACCTACATGGCGTTATCCGTATTTATTGGGCTTCTGATTCCTGATTTTATGTTGCGCCGAATGGTCAATAAGCGTCAGCAAGCGATTCGTGCAGGTGTGCCTGACATGCTCGATTTGCTGGTGGTTTGTACCGAGTCAGGGCTTGGCTTTAATGCGGCTTTGCGTCGCGTTGCAGATGAGTTGGTTATCTCTCACCCAGAGCTTGCCGATGAAATAGACACGGTGTGCAACAAAATTAAAGCGGGTAAACCAATGCCTGAAGCCTTAAGAGAGCTAGTATTAAGGACAGGGTTAGAAGAATTGATGGGGCTGGTGAGCATGCTTAGCCACGCCTCTCGAATAGGTGGGAGCTTAGTCAACTCCTTGCGTGAGTATACCGAAGACTATAGGGATAAGCGTCAACAAGCAGCAGAAGAAATTGCTGCAAAAATCCCAGTCAAAATGATGTTTCCAATGGTGCTGTTTATTTGGCCATGTTTTTTCATCGTGGCTATTGGACCTGCGTTAATTTCATTGGCTGAGGCATTTTCTAATTAAAAAGCAAAATAGGGATCGTTATGTGGATTAAGAAATACGTCATCATCTCGTTGTTGGTGCTTACCGCATGTTCAACAACTGAACAGTCATCAGACTTCGATTCAACGCTGTACTCAGGTAAGCCCGTTGAGTCACTCACCAATGATGAACCTCCAAAAACAGAGGAGGAGGCAATCTCTCGAGGGGATATAGCATTAAGCAATAAAAATGTCGACTTAGCGTTGTATGAATACATTCGCTCGCTCTCTTTTCCTAACGCGGTCCATAAAGACAAAACCTTATACACCGTGGGGCGTATCCATTTGGCAAGAGAGAATTCAGAACTTGCGGATAAATCATTTCGAGCATCTTTAGCAGAGAACCCTGATCACATTGGTTCCCTCACAGAACTTGGCACTCTATATACGAAACGTGGCGAAAAGGACGTCGGGAAGAGTTACTACATCCGCGCTTTGAATGCTGACCAAATTCGTATGGATGGCGATCCTATTATCACCAAAGACAATATTACAGCTGAGAGCGTTGCAACGTATCGCTATGATAATAAATCACCGGTTTCTGCTTACTCTGGTCTAGGTGTACTTTACGACATTCGTGGCGACCACGATATTGCGCAGGCATTAATTCGAAAAGCGTTGGATATTGATTCAAGAAACGTCAATGCTTTAGTCAGCCTAGGTTATTCCTACTATATGGAAAAAGCTTATTCAAAAGCGGCGCACTTTACTCAAGCTGCGCTGAGCATTAAGCCGGGGGATGAAAAGGGAATCAATAACTTGGGTCTCATTGCACTGGCAAAAGATCAACCACGACAAGCTCTGAGTATTTTTAGTCGACACATGACAGAGCCGGAAGCACTCAATAATGTTGGTTACTTCTTGATCCTTCAAGGCAAACCAGGCGAGGCGATTCCTTATCTACAACAGGCTATTGATAAGAATCCGGCCTACTATGAACTGGCAAATAAAAACTTAGAGCGAGCATTAGCAATGGTCAGAGAGCGAGGGGATACCTCTACCGCGCTTCTCCAATAGATTCGAAGACTCTTTTAAAAGAAAGCCACTCTGTAAGATGGAGTGGCTTTTTCATTTTTGGGGACTTTTTCATTTCTGGGGAGTAGTGCCGTTGCAAAGGTGTTTGTTCAATTAGCCGTTCATTCTCTTCTTTCAGGGTAAGAAACATAGCGCCGCAAAGCCCAACCAACTATCTTCCATAACATCACTGTTAAGAGTGTTGCGAGGTAACCATCAATCGCATAATGCCAGGCTAAATGTACCGAACCGATTTGAATGATGACTGCGAAAGCGTAAGCAAAGTAGCCGATGGTTTTGTTGAGTCTATAAATTGATAGCGCCATCAAAACAGCAATGGAAACGTGCAAACTCGGCATTGCCGAAATGCCAGAGCCAATACCATTGGCATTCGCGATGTACTCATCCCAAAGATATTGCTGTGTAGGCAATGCCCACAATTGCCCAGCGTCCACATTGGTAAGATATTGGCTTTGGGCTTCGAGCGTTTTCATCAGAGGAACAAACTGTTCATCTCCAGTGATAAGCTCCACGTAGCAAGGACCTGCTGAAGAGAGTAACGTGGCGAAGAAGACACCAAGAATCATCCAAGACAATGCGAACGTGAGTAAAAATTGTTGCCTTACCAACGGGTATTTTTTGTAGATAAGGAAAAAGATGAGTATACCCCACATACAAAAAAACCATGCGTTGTAGGCAACGTTTAGCGCCAGTGAGGCCCAAGCATTGGAGAATAATGCGTGGGTCAATTCCCAAGGTGCGGCGCCGAAGTGCAATAGCGTATCAATATTCGCAAAGGTTAGATCCCATTTAAAAGGATTGATGATTGGAATAAGTGATTTCAAAAACGTGTGGTTAGAGAAAATCAGGTTAAGTGCCATCATCGAAACAAACACTGATACAGGGCGGTGCAGTGGAAAAATAAGATGCTTCAGTTTTCGTATGAAGCGCTTTGCTGGCTGTTTTTCTTTGCGCAGTATGAGATAGAAATAATAATAGATACACCAGCTTAAACCTGTGACATACAAAGCTTGCATGAGCGTTTCAAGGTAAGTGGTAAAAGAGTAATCAATAGGGAAATCGAGATATAAAGAACAAAGATAAATGACAGCAGTCGAGATAAAGCAATAGGTGTAGAAAATCTTATCGATCAATAACTCGTTCTTCATAGACTGGAGCCAAGTCGCTGCTTTTTGCTGCCAACTTACGTTGATCTGGTAATTGTTGTCTTGTTCCATCGACGATCCATCATCTCTATCCTTCCAATGTCATTAAGCTTAGTTGAGAAAACGGGCACTTGTATTTAAGTGCCCGCTAAGAGTTTGTCGTTTAAGATTTTTACATCATGCCCGTGACAAGGCCTGCCGCCACAAAAAACACGATCATCCACAGCACCGAAAGGTTGAGCTTTTTGTGTATATAAAAACCTGCAATCACTAGCGCCATGTCGATGGGAGCAACAACTGCGCTGCTAAATACTGGCTGGTAAAGTGCCGCGAGTAACAATCCTACTACCGAGGCGTTTACACCGTTGATGGCACCAGAGACCAACGGTTTGCCTGCCAGTGCTTGCCAGTTCTTAAGAACGCCAAGCAGTAAAAGAAACCCTGGGAGGAATACGCCAAGCGTTGCGATTAGCGCACCTAAAATTGGCGTATCCGAAAGCTCATAACCGATAAAAGTCGCAAAGGTGAACATTGGCCCCGGTACAGCTTGTGCAGCGGCGTAGCCTGTTAAAAATGCATCTTGGCTGAGCTGGTCGCCAACAATGTTTTGCAGAAGCGGCAGCACCACATGACCGCCACCAAACACTAAACTACCAGCTTGGAAAAAATCACTAAACAGCCCAAGCAAAGGCAACGTATGAGCCACTAACGGTAAGCCGAGTAAAAGCACCGCAAATAGAGTCAATGGCGCGATAGACGGTTTAAACGGCTCGGCTGATGGCGCGGAGTCTTTCTTCAGATATCGCATGCCGACAAAACCTGCTGCGAGCAACACGAACATTTGCGTCATGATGCTTGGTGCCACCAGCAACGCAATCGCAGTCGCGACGCACAAACCCGCGGTCAGTTTGCTTTGGCAGAAGTTTTTGTACATGCCCCAAGTCGCATCCGCCACGACCACGACTGCGAGCAGTTTTAGGCCGTGAACGATGTTTTGGAACACTGCGGTGTCGGTGATTTGGCTGCTCACCATCGCCAGCGCCAACATGATGATCACCGAAGGAAGCGTGAATCCGACAAATGCTGCGCATGCGCCACCTAAACCGCCACGTTTATAGCCTAAAGCAAAGCCAACTTGGCTTGAACCCGGTCCCGGCAAAAACTGACTGAGCGCGACAATTTGCGCGTACTCGCTGTCATCAAGCCATTTCAGTTTCTCAACAAAGGTTTGGCGAAAATAACCGATATGAGCCGCAGGGCCGCCGAAGCTGAACCAACCCAGCCAGAAAAAAGTTTTGAAGATGGTGAACATGTCGAGCCTGTTTATCTAAAAAGCATTGTTGCTAATTTATCGGATGCTCTAAAATGACTCAAATTGATAAATTTAATTTCATTTATGAATGAAATGGGATAAGGGTGCTGAGGTGAAAGAGGACATTCAGTGGCGCAACATTGACTTGAACTTATTGGTGACGTTTTCCTACTTGTATCGCTATCGAAGCGTTAGCGTTGCGGCAGAGAAAAGTTACGTTAGCCAGTCGGCGATGAGTCATAGTTTGTCTCGTTTAAGGTTGTTGTTTGACGACCCGCTTTTTGAGCGAAAAGGGCACAAGATGGAGCCCACCGAGCACGCTCACCACATCGCGCCAACCGTGCATCATTTGCTGGACTCTATCGCCAAAGACTTGCTCACTAAGTCTGCCTTCCAACCTGAAAATTACGCGGGTATATGTCGCATTGGGTTAACGGATTATGCCGAGTTTATTTTTGCTCCTCGGCTTTATGACGAAATACGCCAGCGCGCACCAGAGGCCCAGATCAGTTTTATTAACGTCAATCGCAGCAACTACGTGGCATTAACTGAGCACGAAAAGCTCGATGTCATTATTGGCAGCATGCCAGTGTTGGATGACAACTTTGAGAGCTTGTACTTGTACACGGAAAAGCACGTGTGCATGTGTGATAAACAGGTATTGAAAGGGGAAACACAGCTGTCTCTGGAAGCGTTCGCTAACATAGAGCAAGCTCTGGTAAGTCCCGATGGGAGCTTGAAGACACAAGTAGACCAAAAGCTCGCAGAACATGGCTTAAGCCGTAAAGTCACCGTGGCGTCGCGCAACTTTCTCACCATTCGGCATTTATTGAAAAAGCGCGATCTCATTGCCATCGTGCCAGAAAAAATGGCGTTGGCGGAGGGCTTTTCGGACGATCTCATTACTGTTAATCCGCCGATCGCCGTTGCGGATTTTGATATTGCCATGCTGTGGCATTCCAGCCGAAACAATGAAGACAAAGGCATTTGGCTACGCGAATTAGTTTCTTCGACCATCACCTCTCACATATAAAAAAGGGCACCAAAGGGTGCCCAGAATGTTTGTCATTGAGAGTCTGTGTTATACCGCTTGCGAAGCTGGCGCGGCTTCTTTTATACGCTCTTCCTGATTCAATGATTTTTCGTATTGGCTGTACTTCCACCAAGCAAAGCCAAGGAAAATCACGATACCGCCAACGTTGTAGAAAATGATGGTCATGATGTCGGCCCCCGTAGGGAAGGTCGATGCTAAGAAACCAACCGTAAAGATAGCGATCAGTACCGATACGGTAGCGATGCCCATTTTGCGTGAGCCCATTTTGAAATCACGCTCGACGTGATCCAGTTTCAAGCGCAGATTCAGGTACGCCAGCATGATGAACAGCGGTGGCAGCATGGATGCCGCCGCGGTCATGTTGATCACGGTGTTCATCAGATCTTGAGCGGTGTTAGAACCTAATGTTGGGATGATCATCAATGGGATAACGATAAGGAACTGATACCAAGCTGCGCGAGCTGGCACGCCGTTTTCGTTCAGCTCTACGGTTTTCTTACCAAAAATGCCTTCTGGAATCTCAGAGAAGAAGATTTTCACTGGCGTTGCTGTCCACATCAGTAGAGAGCCAAACATAGCGGTAAAGGATACCAAGCCTACGAAGCGGTTCATCAATACTTCTGGCAAACCAAAGTACGCAGCCAAACCTTCAAATACTTGAACCGAGCCTCCCGTGTATTTTAGGGTTTCGCTAGGAACAAATACGTTAATCAAAACAGACGCAACTGAGTAAAGCACGCCGATAAAGATACCTGCGATGATGATGACTTTAACGAACGATTTCGAGCCGCCTTTCACATCGTTTACGTAAACCGCGACCGATTCCGCACCGCCTGCCGCCATAAATATCCATGTAGTAATGCCTAAAAATGCCCAGCTGAAATCAGGGATCATCGCTTCTACAGTAATTGGGTCAGCTGGTTCTACGCCGCCGATCAACGCTGCGCCAGCCAGTAAAATGTACGACATTGTCAGTAGCAGCATGAGGGAGGAGGTCACCGACGTAATTGGCCCCAACATTTTCGCGCCGTTCGTCGATACGTAGGTCGCAAACGCAAACAAAATCATACTGAGTACGGTAGTGGTGAATGGCGTCAGAATGTATTCATAGCCCAAGAACGCGTAAGACGCATAAGCGATAACACGCGGCAGCAAGGACGTGAAGAAGAATAGGTTAACGAACCAGTAAGTGTAGGCAGAGATAAACGCCCAGCGACCGCCGAGTGAGCTTTTTACCCATGCGTAGACCCCCGCTTCAGAATCTTTATTCAGAGATACGAATTCTGCGATGATCAAACAGAAAGGGATGAAATAAAAAATGGTCGCCAGAAAGAACATTGGCGCAGAAGCTAGACCGATCTCGATGTTATTATTGATTACGTTGTTAAAGCTAAATACTGCGGCAAAGGTGAGGGACAACAACCCGAATTTGCCTATCGTATTACGTTTGGATTCAGACATGTTCTATCTCCGGTGAATCACGTTGGAATTGTAGGGAGGAAAGGCTTGTAATGTTGTGACCACAGCCCTTCTCTTGTTTTATTTATTTAGGAAGTAGCCATCTTCGATGGTCACTTTGAGCACCACTTTTCTTACGCGGTTGTCTCCGTGGAAGCGGTACGCTTCACTGTTTTCAAAAATTGCCACTTGGCCTTCGCAAAGCTCACGTGTTTCACCCTGACCAGAAAAAAACTCGCGGTCAGTTTCATCACGATAAGCTTGTTCTAGGGTTAACGCGGTTTTATCCGCGAACTCAACGGTTTCTCGACCTTCGAGGTAGTAATGCACATCGAAGTAACGACGGTTACCGATAAACATTTCGGTTTGTTTCGCGATGCCATCTTCAACCATGTAAACCAGTGAATCCCCAATCGAGTGCATCACGCCATCTTTGATGTTGCCGATGTTGCCAATGGCTTCCACACAGCGGTTCCATTTACGACCGTTGCGATATACCTGTTTGAATTGCTCTAAGCTGTCTAACACGATCATGGGTTACGCCTCGTTGACTGATTGAGTATTGGTTTGAGTGAAAAAAGCGTTGTCGAAATCATGGTTTGCTATCACGTGTGCGTTGCAATCGCCTGCTTGCAGTGGCATCAGCGTCAAACCGTAACGGAACTCGTCCATGTACACGCGGTAAGAGTCGAGCACTTCGCTGCCCCATGAGTTCGAGCCTAACCCCATCACTTGATGGTCAAGGTTAAGGGTGATGTAGCCACTCTTTTCTAGCTCGATCGTATGTTGCGCTTCATGAAGATTTTGGTTGGTGTAGAACCACGCGCTGAAGTTGATTTCTTGCTGAGGTTTCACCAATAACCCTGTGCCATGACGGTTGGTGAGTGAGGCCCAGCGCACGTGTTGGCGGTTGCCGTTGTTTTGCGGGAACGGGTAGTTCTCGAACATGTCCTCGACGGTGCTGTGGTAAACATCAATGAGGTTGGCTTGGCAACTGTCTTGGTAGTTTTCTTCTGGGCCACGACCGTAGTAACTCACTTGATCAAAGCTGCCGTTGATGCCCAAATCCAAGCCGATGACCGGAATCACGTGAGGGTAGTCGCCGTAGCGCTCGCCACTCAGTTCCACGTTCAAATGGCCTTGAGCATTGATTTGATAGCGATAGGTACAACGCATGCCAAAATCAAAGACCGGCGGCGCAATGATGCTGGTGGTCGTAATTAAGACGGAATCATCGGTTGCTTCCACAGCAAGTGTGCGGAAGTGCTCCTGCATGATTTGCAGATGCGCTGGATGCCACAAACCTTCATACTCTTGTTTGTGGTTATCAATCATCGGTTTGAAGAAGTTCAGTCTAGGCTCTGATTGAATGATCTCTTCGCCATTTACGCGCCAAGAAGTCAGCTTGCCGTTTACTTTCGAGAAAGTAAGCGCGAAGTTATGACCTGTGATCACGTGCTCTAGGCGGCTTTCTTCAAGCGCCAAGGGTTGAATATTGTGGTTGACCAGCGCAGGCAACGTCGCGGTGTTTTCTTTCAGTTGGAACTGATACACCGCAATTTCATGGTTGGCTTCGCTGTAAAGCGTGCGACTGTCTTTGCGTACGGTGAAGTTAACAAAGGCTTCGCGCTCATCCAATTCTGGCAAGTCGATGGTCACTTCACGTTCGCTGTTGGCTACCAAAGCTTCGACTTTGAATTGCACGCTACGCAGGGTTTCACCTTCGGCACGCACGTCAGCAGTAATGGTGTAATCATCGAGGTTGGTGAACCACAATTTGTTCTCAACGATGAAGCGGTCATGGCAACCTTCAACGGCGCGGATTTTCACCGGTGCAATGACTTGTTTGTACTCTTTCAGGCCTGGGCCCGGGGTTTGATCTGGGTAAATCAGACCATCCATGCAGAAGTTGTAGTTGTTTGGGTAGTCGCCGTAATCGCCGCCGTATTTGTAGAACTCTTGACCGTGTTCATCACGCGCTAGAATGCCGTGATCACACCATTCCCAAACGTAGTGACCTTGAATGTGGTCGTGCGCATAGAACACGTTTTGGTATTCGGTTAAACCACCCGGCCCGTTACCCATCGCGTGTGCGTATTCGCAGATAATGCGTGGCTTCTCGTGTGGGTGTTCGCCAAAGTAATTCATCAGTTGAGCGCGTGAGTACATAGTGGAAATCACATCCACCACTTCAGCATCTCGGTCTTCTTCGTAGTGAACCAAACGGGTGTCATCAATTGCTTTGGTCGCGGTATACATCGCACGGATGTTACAGCCATAACCCGATTCGTTACCGAGTGACCACATGATGATAGAAGGGTGGTTCTTTTGCGCATGAACATGACGCACTGCGCGATCAACAAACACCGCTTCCCAAGCAGGATCATTGGTGATGCGGCTCAGGTCGCCAACGTTGGCAAAGCCGTGGGTTTCCACATCGGTTTCTGCCATCACAAACAGGCCGTAAATATCACACAACTCGTAGAAGCGTGGGTCGTTCGGGTAGTGTGCTGTGCGAACTGAGTTGATGTTGTGTTGCTTCATCAAAATCAGATCTTTTTCCACGCGGTCCATACCCACTGCACGACCTTTTAGGTGATCGTTATCATGACGGTTTACACCATGCAGCATCACGTATTGATTGTTGATGTAGAACAGGCCATCACGCACTTTGATATCACGGAAACCCACGCGTTGTGGGATCACTTCCACTACGTTGCCTTGGTGATCTTTTAAGGTAATGAACAAGTGGTAAAGGTAAGGATTTTCAGCCGTCCAATGTGTTGGGCTCACCATATCAATCGCAAAGCTTGTTGAGTGGTGGTTTTGGATAGTCAGTGAATCGCATTGACCACTGGCTACGACAGTGCCTTTGTCATGCAGCGCGTATTCCAGCGTATAGCCAGACGCGATAGCGGTGGAAAGGTTTTCCAATTCGATTTGAGCACTGAGCGTCGCACTTTGGTAATCGTCGGCGAAGTCGGTGCGAATTGTTAGGTCTTGGACGTGAATGTTCTCTTTTCCGATTAGGTAAACATCACGGAAGATCCCCGCCGTCCACCACATGTCTTGGTCTTCAATGTAAGTGGAATCGGCCCACTGCATCACGCGTACAGAGAGTAAGTTTTCGCCTTGTTGGACGAACTTGGAAATGTCGAATTCCGCTGTGAGTCGGCTGCCTTTGCTAAAGCCGACGTACTCGCCGTTTACGTACACTTCAAAGTAGGTTTCCACGCCGTCGAACTTGATGATGGTTTGTTGGTTATCCCACTGTGGACCAAGTGTAAATGTGCGTTGATAAGCGCCCGTTGGGTTGTCGGTTGGTACAAACGGGACGTCGATCGGGAATGGGAAGCCTTCATCGGTGTATTGCAGATCGCCGTGGTCTTCCATTTGCCACATGTTTGGGACGGTAATGTGTCCCCAGTCGTTCATTGTTTGTGAGTAAAACTCATCAGGTACCAACATTGGGTTGGTGAAATAACGGAATGTCCATTGGCCGCTGAGCAACATAAAGCGGCGACTCAGTTCACGTTGAAAGGTTTGTGCGCTCTGAACAGAGTCGTAGGAGAAAAAGTACGCACGCGGTGCCATACGATTCTCGTGTAAGTGTTGGAAGTTTTCCCAATTGTTCACGTTTTGATCTCCCCTCGGCTTGGTGCGCTTATGTTGGAGTGCGGATTGGTTTCATCGCGGCTCAACATCAGTGCAAAAACAACGGCCGATGTATTGTGAAAAATGCTTATGAATAATCTGAGAAAGACATTAGTAAAAGTTTTACTAAAATAAATCGGTGAAAACGTTTTACCTTAACTTGGTCACGTTTTAAATGACTAATGTTGAGCAAGATGTGATCAGCGTAAAGGAATGAGATCTAGATTGTTTTGGAAAGTAAAAACAGTAAAAATTCGGTAGAAAATAAAAGAAGAAATAAAAAAGCACTGAAAATTCAGTGCTTTATTTGAACAGTTTTGAGGGTGTTTTTATCGAGTTGTGCCGCGTAGCTTGAGCTTGCTTGGAACGTACACTTGAAGGGGCAGTGCGCGTCCGTCACGGTATTTTTCTACTAACAAGTTCACGCCTTGAATCCCCATCATTTCAGAATGAATACGAACGGTAGATAGAGGTGGGAAGGTAAAGCGTGCGGTAGGAATGTCGTTCACGCTGATCAGCGCAATATCATCAGGAATGTTTAAACCAAACTCATGCACTGCTCGTAACACACCAATCGCAATGGAGTCCGAAGCAATGAACATCGCTTTTGGGAAATCGCCTTTGGCCAGCATCTCTTTCGCTAAGTCATAACCGGACAAGCTAGAGAAATCGCCACGATAAATGTCGTCTTCAGAAACCACACCTTTTAGACTGCCGTAGTCCACAAACGCATTTTCACGAATGTCTGCGGTGTTGGGCTCGTCTTGTCCACCAATAAATCCGATGCGCTCGTAGCCTTGTTGTACAAAGAAATCAACCACTTGCTTGCTGATTCTTACAAGGTCGATATCAACGCAATCGTAAGGACTAGTTGGATCTGAAAAGTCAATGTAACAGATGCTATCGGCTAGGCGTTTAGGTAACTTATTGACCACCTTTTGGTCGACTTTCCCGATTAAAAGGACACCCGTGATCTTTTGCGTTTCAACATCAACTTCGCTGTTGTAGCAATTGGTTAGCGTAATGCCGAGTTTGTCGCACTGAGTTTCAATCCCATGACGAATCGACAAGTAGTACGGGTCATTCACTTCTGCTTCTTGTTTGTAATTGTACAAGGCCAAAAAGTGATGTTTTTGCTTGGCTTCTTTGGTGGCTTTCTTCGAGCTGCTGGTGCGGTACTCCAGCTTTTCTGCGATTTCTAAAATGCGGCGTTTGGTTTCTTCTTTAACGCTCAACGTCGGATCGTCATTCAAAACTCGCGATACGGTTGCAAGTGAGACGTCCGCTTCAGTGGCGATATCTTTTAGTGTTGCCATGTACATTTCCCGTTGGCATTGCTCACAGTCCAAGTGAGAACTCAATAATCTGGCTATTGTAAACAGCTACTTAGGGATGCACAAACTTTTAGTAAAATCGTGCGATCCACGAAAGAGAGCGGTATCTACTCGACTCATCTTCACTGCTCATCATCTTCCTGGTTTAATTTAACTAAAGACTGCATCTAAAATAAGGCTTTTTTGTAATTTTGTGGAAACGTTTACATAATTTGAATTCGATCACGGATCTGGATCGAGATTGGTTGCTAGACTTTTAGCCAGTTAAGAAATGGGCGTACCGATTCGATGCAATGGCGATTGGCTTTTAGCGCATCAGAGTGAGGTATGAACAGAAAGCAGCAAACGTGGAGAAGCAAAAAGTGAAAGTTCTTGTCACAGGCGGTATGGGATACATCGGTAATCACACTTGCGTTCAGATGATTGAAGCGGGAATGGAACCTATCATCGTTGATAACTTGTGTAACGCCAAACTGGAAGTGTTAAACCGTATTGAAGCGCTGACAGGCAAACAGCCTGCGTTCCACCAAGGTGACATCCGTGACGAAGCATTTTTGGATACGGTGTTCGCGCAGCACGACATCCAAGCCGTGATCCACTTTGCTGGCCTCAAAGCGGTTGGCGAATCGGTGGCAAAACCACTTGAGTACTACGACAACAACGTCAATGGCTCATTGGTGTTAGCGCGCAGTATGCGTAAAGCGGGCGTGAAAAGCATCGTATTCAGTTCATCGGCAACGGTTTACGGTGACCCTGAAATAGTGCCGATTACGGAAGATTCACCAACAGGTGCAACCACCAATCCATACGGACGCAGCAAATATATGGTGGAGCAGTGTTTAAGCGATCTGTTCCATGCTGAAAACGACTGGAGCATCACCTTACTGCGTTACTTCAACCCAGTTGGCGCGCACCCATCGGGCTGCATGGGGGAAGACCCACAAGGCATTCCCAATAACCTGATGCCATTTATCGCCCAAGTCGCTGTTGGCCGCCGAGAAAAACTCGCGGTATTCGGTAGCGACTACCCAACACCTGATGGCACTGGCGTGCGCGATTACATCCATGTGATGGATCTGGCCGACGGCCATATTGCGGCTTTGAAAACGGTGGGTGAGAAATCGGGTTTGCACATTTACAACTTAGGTACGGGTAAAGGCTCGAGCGTACTTGAGATGGTGGATGCGTTCGCGACCGCTTGCGGTAAACCTGTGCTTTACGACTTATGCCCGCGTCGTCCTGGGGATATTGCTGAATGTTGGGCAAGCACGGAAAAAGCTGAGCGTGAACTAGGCTGGAAAGCAACACGCACGGTGGCTGAAATGACCGCCGATACGTGGCACTGGCAGTCAAAAAATCCCAATGGTTATTCCCCTGCGTAGTTTACGTCGCCGCGTTGCTATCTGCGCTTCTCACGGTTTGGGAAGCTGAGTTTGAAGAATTTTAAAGAGTTGAGTAAGTAACATGTCGAATGTCGAATTTAACCCAGTGGATCATCCACACCGCCGTTACAACCCCCTGACTGGGCAATGGATTTTGGTTTCACCTCACCGTGCAAAACGCCCTTGGAGCGGCGCAGATGAAAAGCCCGCATTGGATGAGCTACCAAGTTATGACGGTAAATGTTTCCTTTGTCCAACCAACGAACGTATCTCTGGCGATGTTAATCCAGATTACCAAGGCACCTATGTGTTCAATAACGATTTTGCTGCGCTGATGGTGGATTCACCAGATGCACCGGAGTCAAACAACCCGCTATTCAAAACGCAAGGCGTGCGTGGTTTGAGCCGAGTGATTTGCTTCTCGCCAGATCACAGCAAAACCTTACCGGAGCTGCCAGTGGATAAAATTCGTGGCGTGATAGAGACCTGGAACGAACAAATTGAAGAGCTCGGCAAGGAATACGTTTGGGTTCAGGCGTTCGAAAACAAAGGCGAAACCATGGGCTGTTCTCAGCCTCATCCGCACGGTCAAATCTGGGCGAACAGCTTCTTACCAAATGAAATCGAGCGTAAAGAGCACAACCTAAAAGCCTACTACCAAGAACACGGCAGCAACTTGCTGGTGGATTACGTACAAGCGGAACTCAAAGACGGTTCACGCATTGTGGTGGAAACCGAACACTGGCTGGCGGTGGTGCCTTACTGGGCTGCTTGGCCGTTCGAAACCATGTTGTTGCCGAAAACGCACATTCGTCGCATGAGCGAACTCAGCGATGAGCAACGAGACGATTTAGCGCGAGCGATTAAGAAGCTGACCAGCCGTTACGACAATTTATTCCAATGCTCTTTCCCTTACTCGATGGGCTGGCACTACGCGCCGTTTTTTGACGAAGGCACAGACATCGACCATTGGCAGCTTCATGCACTTTTTTATCCGCCACTACTGCGCAGTGCCACGGTTCGTAAGTTCATGGTGGGCTACGAAATGCTGGCAGAAAGCCAACGTGACCTCACCGCAGAGCAAGCGGCGCAACGTCTGCGTGATGTGAGTGATGTCCACTACAAAGAATGCTAAGTCTTTAAATTGGACTGATTACGAATAACGGGATAGCGCGACTTTACAGATAGAAAGTTAGGCTCAACGCGCTATCCCACACAAATTACTATTTTAAGAGAACGTCCCTATGTCTGAACTTATCCAAAATGTGAAAGCGTCATTTGAGCAAGTGTTGGGCTACGCACCTAGCCATATTATTCAAGCGCCTGGTCGTGTGAACTTGATTGGTGAGCACACCGATTACAACGATGGTTTTGTCCTACCGTGTGCCATTAACTACCAAACGGTCGTGGCGGCGGCAAAGCGTGAAGACAATATCGTGCGTGTGGTTGCGGTCGATTACGGCAACGCAGTGGACGAATTCGATATCACGCAAGCCATTACCTTCCAGCAAGACAAAATGTGGGCGAACTACATTCGCGGCGTGGTGAAGTGTCTTCTGGCGCGCGGCTACCAGTTTACTGGGGCGGATATTTCAGTCAGCGGCAACGTACCTCAAGGCGCGGGTTTGAGCTCATCGGCGGCATTGGAAGTGGTGATCGGTCAAACGTTTAAAGTGTTGTTCAATCTTGAGATCAGCCAAGCCGAAATTGCGTTAAACGGTCAGCAAGCAGAGAACGAATTCGTCGGTTGCAACTGCGGCATCATGGATCAAATGATTTCATCGGAAGGGCGTGAAAATCATGCGATGCTATTAGATTGCCGTAGCCTTGAAACGGAAGCAGTCTCTATGCCAGAAGACATGGCAGTCGTGATCATAAACTCGAATAAAAAACGTGGTTTGATCGACAGCGAATACAACACTCGTCGTCAGCAATGTGAAGAAGCGGCGCGTATTTTCGGTGTGAAAGCTTTGCGTGATGTGACGATTGAGCAGTTCAACGAGAAAGTCGCTGAGCTGGATGAAATGGTGGCCAAACGTGCCCGTCATGTCATCACAGAAAACGATCGTACGGTAGAAGCGGCGCAAGCGCTACGAGCACACGACATGAAGCGCATGGGTGAGCTGATGGCCGAGTCTCATGCCTCGATGCGCGATGATTTCGAAATTACGGTAAAAGAAATCGATACGCTGGTGGAGATAGTCAAAGAGGTGATCGGCGATCAAGGCGGCGTGCGCATGACTGGCGGTGGCTTTGGTGGTTGCATCGTGGCACTTGTACCGCCAGCACTGGTTGATGACGTGAAAGCGGAAGTTGAAGCGAAGTACCAAGCGGCTACGGGCTTAAAAGAGTCGATTTATGTTTGCCAAGCCCAAAATGGTGCGGGTTTGGTTGAAGTGCTGTAAGGAATGATGATGAAAGCCTATTTTCAACAACTAGAACAAGCGATGGCGCAAACGCCGTCGTTTGATGGCCAAACTGCGAATCTGATTCATTTGACCAACGCGAATGGTATGACGGCGTCGTTTATGGATATCGGTGCGACGTGGTTGAGTTGCACATTACCGATAAATGGTGAAAACCGTGAAGTGTTGTTGCGCTCACCAAATATGGCTGAACACATGAAGCAAGACGCTTACTTTGGTTCCATTGTTGGCCGCTTTGCTAACCGAATTGCGAAAGGGCAGTTTGAGATAGACGGAGAGAAGTATCAACTTGGTATCAATAACGGTGAAAACTCACTGCACGGTGGCTTGGAAGGGTTTGATAAACGCCGCTGGAAGGTTGAAGAGCAAAATGATCAACAGGTCACTTTTTCACTTCGCTCCCCGGACGGTGACCAAGGTTATCCGGGAAATCTCGATGTGAAGGTGACGTACACGCTCACTGATGAGAATGAATTAGCTATCGCCTATGATGCTAAGACTGACAAAACATCACCAGTGAATTTAACCAATCACGCCTACTTTAACTTGGCTGGTGAGGCGAGCCGCGCGAAAAGTTTGGATCATACTTTACAGCTTAACGCTGGGTATTACTTGCCAACGGATGCGGGGTTAATTCCTTCCGGTGAACAAAAGCCAGTTTCGGGTACCAGTTTCGACTTCACCGAGCCAAAATCGATTGGCCAAGAATTTCTTGCTGAGCAAGATCAGAAAACCGCTGGTGGCTACGATCACGCCTTTGTCTTCATGCCCGAAGTGACCGATGGCGTGTCTGTCGCTGCAGTTTTAATTGCACCAAAAGAAGATGTGGTGATGAAGGTGAAAACCACCAAGCCTGCCATCCAGTTTTATTCAGGTAATTTCTTAGCCGGTACGCCAGGTGCAAGTAAAACTTACGAACGCTATGACGGCCTAGCATTGGAAACGCAGTACTTTCCAGACGGGCCAAACAAACCAGAATGGGGACTCAACAATGGGGTGTTGATCTCTGGGGATTGCTATCAGCATCAAACTACTTATCGGTTTGAATTTTAGATAGCACTTCTGCCCTTTGAACTTGCAGCGGCAGCGATGCAACTCCAACGACTTTGGGTGTTATGGTGGGCTACATGCCCACCTTTTTTGTTTTTGATATGTATTTTTACTAGGAAGTTTAAATCACTTACCTCACTTTCGACACAATACTGGACGGTGGATGATCCCCGTAATTTCCTACTTATTACTCTTCGTTTTACCTTTATTGTTATCGTTTACATTTTTGTTGATTTTAGAGAGTTTTAATTAAATGATATTTCTCTTAATATTTGTGATCTTTAGCTCGTTATAAGGTTTTTAGCGTAATATGTATCAATATGTGTGATTTGAGTTACATTTCATTTGGGTGGTAACGTTTACACTTTGCGACGTAAACAAAACTACAGGATGAAACTGATGTCGAATATAGAACATGGTCTAAGCTTTATCGACATAATGGTCTTCGCCATTTATGTCGCAATTATCATTGGGGTAGGACTTTGGGTATCTCGTGATAAAAAAGGCACTCAGAAAAGTACGGAAGATTATTTCTTGGCGGGAAAATCTTTGCCTTGGTGGGCTGTCGGTGCTTCGCTAATTGCTGCAAATATTTCTGCGGAACAATTTATAGGAATGTCTGGTTCAGGCTATTCAATCGGCTTGGCTATCGCATCTTATGAATGGATGTCGGCAATAACATTGATTATTGTTGGTAAGTACTTTCTACCTATTTTCATTGAAAAAGGAATCTATACCATTCCCGAATTTGTTGAAAAACGCTTCAATAAAAAACTAAAAACAATTTTGGCCGTTTTTTGGATTTCCTTGTACATTTTTGTAAACCTAACTTCAGTACTGTATTTGGGTGGTTTGGCTCTCGAAACCATTTTGGGTATTCCGTTGATGTACTCAATTCTAGGTCTTGCGCTATTTGCGTTGGTGTACTCAATTTACGGTGGTTTATCGGCAGTAGTATGGACCGATGTCATCCAAGTGTTCTTCTTAGTTTTGGGTGGTTTTATGACTACCTACATGGCAGTGAGCTTTATTGGTGGTACGGACGGTTGGTTCGCTGGGTTGTCTAAAATGGTCGATGCCGCTCCAGGCCACTTTGAGATGATCTTGGATCAAAGTAATCCACAATACATGAACCTTCCTGGTATTGCCGTATTAATTGGTGGTCTTTGGGTAGCAAACTTATACTATTGGGGATTTAACCAGTACATTATTCAAAGAACGCTTGCTGCAAAATCAGTATCGGAAGCTCAGAAAGGTATTGTTTTTGCTGCATTTTTGAAACTTATCGTTCCGTTTCTCGTGGTATTGCCAGGTATTGCCGCTTACGTTATTACTTCGGACCCAAAACTAATGGCAAGCCTTGGTGATATTGCAGCAACAAACCTTCCAAGTGCTGCTCATGCGGATAAAGCATATCCTTGGTTGACTCAATTCTTGCCTGTTGGTGTTAAAGGGGTTGTTTTTGCGGCTCTTGCTGCTGCAATTGTTTCTTCACTAGCATCAATGCTTAACTCAACTGCCACTATCTTCACCATGGATATTTACAAAGAGTATATCTCCCCAGACTCCGGTGACCACAAGCTGGTGAACGTTGGGCGTACTGCGGCTGTTGCGGCATTGATTATTGCTTGCCTAATTGCCCCAATGTTAGGTGGTATTGGCCAGGCATTCCAATACATCCAAGAATATACAGGTTTAGTTAGCCCTGGCATTTTGGCTGTATTCTTACTTGGCTTATTCTGGAAGAAAACAACCAGTAAAGGGGCTATTATTGGTGTCGTAGCATCAATACCATTTGCTTTGTTCTTAAAATTTATGCCACTAGCCATGCCGTTTATGGATCAAATGCTATATACATTATTGTTTACAATTGTTGTGATCGCATTTACAAGTTTGAGCACATCAATTAATGATGATGACCCTAAAGGTATTAGTGTTACATCATCGATGTTTGTAACAGATCGAAGCTTCAATATCGCAGCTTACGGTATAATGATTGTTTTGGCAGTGTTATATACATTGTTCTGGTAAACCATTCTTTATCATACTCCGCTCTTTTATGAGCGGAGTTTTTCTAATTAAAAGAGTGTCATATGGATTCAACCTTGCTGCCAAATGTCGTTTCTTTTTTTAAAACGATAGAGCCATTTCATTTACTTCCTGACCATGTTCTTGATGCTATCGCTACGAACACGGATATTGTTTATTGGGGAAAAGGAGAGAGTATCTCCTTAGTCATTCCTGAAGAAAAAAATTTATATATTATTCGATCTGGAGTTATCGAACAGCGATTTCCTAACGGTGAATTAAGAGCTAGATTAGGCGATAATGATGTATTTGGATTTAATTTAGAACAGGATAAATATAAAGTAAAAACCATTGAAAATTGTTTAATATATAAAATTAATTATTCGTTCTTACTAAAAGAAGCTTCGAATTTTGAAAATGTTGTTAACCAGCTTGCAATCCGTGCAAGTCAACGTCTCACTTCCAGTATTGATGCACAGTATTCACAAGCAGAAAAAAGCCTGTTTTTTAAAAGGTCTAAAGATTTAGCCAATCATAATGTTGTGGTGGTGCATACAAACCAAAGTATCCAGCAAGTGGCTAAAATCATGAGTAAAAAAGGTTGCACTTGTGCCTTGGTTACCAATGACAATGCATTGATTGGAATGGTTACCGAGGCTGATATGACAAGTAGAGTGGTTGCTGAGGCGTTTAATATCTATAGACCTGTTGAGGATATTATGAACGCTCATCCTCAGAGTGTTGACCAAGATGAGCCCGTTATTTCTGCGCTCAACCTGATGATGAAACACAATATTCGTAATATCCCTGTTCTTGACAAAAATAAACAGGTTTTAGGTTTGATTAGCCCTCAAGAGTTAGTTCAGAGGCATGGCATCCAGGCTGTTTTTTTGATTGAAAAAATCAGTAAGTGTAATAGCTTAGAATCGCTTTCATTGTTAGTAAACGAACGTCAGGCAGTGTTTGAGGCGATGATAGAATCGCATTTGCCAGCCAATGTAATTGGGCAAGTTTTAATGATGATTTATGATGCCTTTACCTGTCGATTGATTAAATTAGCAGAAAAAAACGTGGGTTTACCTCCTTGTAATTATGCTTGGTTAGCGGCGGGTTCGCATGCGAGAGGAGAGGTTCACTTAGGTTCTGATCAAGATAACGCTTTAGTACTTGATGACTCAGCAACAGAAAGTGACCGAATTTATTTTCGACATTTTGCTATGTATATATGTAAAGGATTAGCGGAATGCGGGTATCCTTTGTGTAATGGGCGTTTTATGGCGGCTACACCAAAGTGGAATCAGCCATTATTCATCTGGAAGCAGCTCTACAGAAAATGGGCAAACAATCCAGAATACAATATGTTACTAAATCTTAATGTCTTTCTTGAAGTGCGCTTTATTTCCGGGGATAGGTCACTATTTGATGAACTAAATAGTGAACGCGAGCGGTGTACCAAAAATAACCCTCATTTAATCGCAGCCTTAGTTAGAAATTTAATATCACACCGTCCACCACTAGGGATATTCAATAACTTAGTGTTAGAAAACAATGGTCACAACGAAAAATCGCTGAATATTAAAAAGTCTGCGATTGGTCTGGTGGTCGATATCGCTAGAATTTATGCTCTTCATAAAGGTGGAGGTATGTTGTCTACGGAAGAAAGATTCGATTTTGCGTATGATACAGGATTGATTAATAGCACTTCACATCAAGACTTGATAGGGACTTATCGTTATGTAACGCAATTACGTTACTCACATCAGCTGCAATGCTTACAAGGTGGAAAGCCAGTAACGAATGCTATATTTCCTGAGCATTTTGGTAGCTTTGAAAGACAACACCTCAAAGATGCTTTTCGCATAATACGCGGTTATCAAGACACGTTAAAAATGAAATTTGGCTCTTAGTATGTTTGGCTACTCATTCCAGTCAATTGAACATCTAGAACACGTGCGCAGAGAACTAGAAAAATCTAGCTTGCCAGATGTATTTAACTCTATAGGAAATACGCCTCTACCTAGCGCTTTATCGGATGCTAGAGAGTTAGACACGTTAGTCTTGGACTTTGAAACGACAGGATTTAATCCTGAAGTAGATAGAGTAATCAGTATTGGATGGGTCGAAATTCGAAACAGCAATATTCGTCTAAACAGTGCACGTCATATCTTCATTAATCATGCGATTGATATTTGTCATGAGTCAGTCAAAGTTCACCATATCAGGCCTGAAACGTTGCATGTATCGGGGATTTCAGAACAAGTTGCTTTTACTCAGTTGCTGGATGTAATTGCTGGTAAAATTCTTGTTGCACATGGCTGCATTATGGAGCAGAGGTTTTTAGAGCAATACATCAAGATGAAGTACCAGAATTTGAAGTTGCCATTAATATGGTTAGATACATTAAAAATCGAGCAATATCGCACCCAACTGAGACCTACTCGGTCTGACTGGCGGTTAAGTTCAATTCGAAAGGAACTCAACCTACCAACATATCAAGCCCACAATGCACTAAATGATGCGATAGCTACTGCCGAACTATATCTAGCACAGATTAATTGCTTGTTTGGCCTTTCATCTGCGCCATTACATGTTTTAGTTAATGCTTCGCGCTAACATTTAACGCATATATATCAACAACGCTCGACAGAGTTTCTTCGTACTAAAGTTGGGCTAAAAATAATGGTTTCGTCTTCAATTTTTTCGTCACGAGATAGCGCCAAAGCCAAACGGGCGGCTCGTTCTGCCATCATCTTGATTGGGTAGCGAATAGTGGTCAGGCTAGGGTGAACAAAGCGGGCGATTAAGCCATCATCGAACCCGACCATAGAAACCTTACTTGGTACGTGAATGCCATTTTGATCTAACGCTGCGAGTGCGCCAGCGGCCATGTAGTCGTTGTAGGCCACCACTCCAGTAATCTCCAAAGATTTGGTTAACAGGTTGGTCATCGCAACTTCGCCACCATCACTGTTGGGCTCACCGTATTCGATGTAGCTTTTGGAGAGTTCAATACCATGTTCTTTCAATGCGGCTTGGTAACCTTGCAAGCGTTCATCGGTATCTTCGATATCGTGGGATGAGGCAATGCAAGCGATTTTGCGATGCCCGTGACGAATCAAATATTCTGTCGCGAGGAATGCCCCCTTGCGGTTATCAAGGGAAATACAGCGTTCAGCCAGCTCTGGGATATGACGATTGATAAGCACCATACCTTTTACTTCTTGGGCGTAGCCAATTAGATCCTCATCAGATAAGCCTTTCGAGTGGATGACTATTGCATCGCAACGGCTGTTGATCAGCAATTCTAAGGCTTGACGCTCATCTTCTGGATTATGGTAACCGTTGCCAATCAAGATATGTTTGCCATTTTCGCGCGCGACATTATCGACGGATTTGACCAGTGTGCCGAAGAAAGGATCGGACACATCACTCACCAACACACCCATGGTATTTGTGCTTTGGCTCACCAATGCACGAGCTGCGGCATTGGGTCTGTAACCCAATTTGCTCATTGCTTTGGTGACCGACTCTACCGATGATTGACTGGCTTTTGGGGACTTGTTGATCACGCGAGAAACCGTTGCGACCGAAACACCGGCTTCTTTCGCGACATCCTTGATCGTTGCCATATAGAACCTTTAGTGGCTAAAAATTTTGACTGGAAGTATTAAACACCCATTGTGTAATAAGTGCAATTTGATAGGGGATTTGCTTTCGGAAATGAGATCTTTACCACTTGTATTTATTAAGTTTACTGATAGTGTAAACGTTATCTTTTTAGTAAAACTTTACTGAGGTTTTAATTATGGAAACTATCGCTTACTCAGATTTTGCCAAACTGGAAATTCGTACCGGAAAAATCATTGAAGTGGCTCGTCATCAAAATGCAGACAAGCTGTACATTGTGCAAATTGATATTGGTGAAAAAACACTGCAAACCGTAACCAGCTTAGTACCTTATTACACCGAGGAAGAGTTGATGGGCAAACAAGTGGTCGTGTTGTGTAATCTTGCCAAAGCCAAAATGCGCGGTGAAACCTCAGAATGTATGTTGTTGTGCGCAGAAACGGATGATGAATCCGAAAGTGTGTTGCTAACTCCAGAAAGAGCGATGCCGACTGGGGTGAGAATTGTTTAATCAGTTCACTGGTCGCTCTATTGTAAAAACAGCTCTTAGTTTAGAGCTGTTTTTACAGATGGGATTGAGCTACGAATTTTGGGCAATCAGATTATCAATCAACTCGTAATGATGCTCTTGCACGCCTGCAAGGTTGCCATATTTAGGTTGGTGGCGGTCATTTTCTTTTGCGTGTTGCCAGCCAATGGTGTGACGCACAAAATGCTCTGCAAACGCATGAGATACTTCTAAGCAACCTGCTAGCACGGTATCGACATAGCTTTGCATGATTGGGCTTTTTACGCACGGTGGTAATGGCTCGTCTTTTACGTAAACCCAGATGCTATGTTCTTGGTTAAAGTTCGCGTCCGTTTCGATTTGATCTGGCTGAATTTGAATACGATGATAACCACGCTCACGGCGATCGAATTCTGCGAGAGCTTCTTCATTCACTTCGAGTAAAACGCCGTTGACCTGCCCATCGCCTTGGTTTACAACCAGAGGAGACAGAGTGTAGCTGTCATCAATCTTTCCCCAGTAGCGCACAAGTCCATGAGCAATGACGGGAATGGCTTCTCCCGTTTGTCCGGTTAACTTACGTGACGCAGAATTAATCAAACTGCCATAGCCAAATATGTACATCTTCGTTGCATCCCTTAACTGATGGTTGTGTCTCTCCCCGTTTATACCTAACCCGCCTCTGAAGCACAACTTTACCTCTTAAGTATAATCTTAACTCTTAACATGTATTTTTTATACACGTTTATGGTAGCATCAATATTGTAGTTGAGTTAACCAGCATCGAGAGACGCTTGAGGGCAAGATAATGCTGAATATCACCGATAAAAAAGTGGAAGAAAAAATCCCCGCATGGCTGCGATTAGGCTTTCGGCCGTTTTTTCTGTTTGGGTCGATTTACGCCATTGTTGCGATCGCGTTGTGGGTGTGGATGTTCCAGAGCGGACAGCCAAACGCATTAGCTGTACCGGCATTATGGTGGCACGTACATGAAATGTTGTTCGGCTTTTCGATGGCGATTGTGGTTGGTTTTGTACTGACCGCGGTACAAAACTGGACTGGCATTAATGGCACCAAGCATTACACGCTTTTGATCTTATTTGGCTTGTGGTTGGCACCTAGAATATTGCTCTGGACGCCAGCGCCGTTATGGTTAACCAGCAGCATTGAAGCGGTATTTTTGTTGTTTGTTGCCTATGAGGTAGGCATTCGTGTTTATCGAGCCAAAGGTTGGCGTAATCTGTTTTTTGTGCCGTTGTTTCTTTTGGCCATTTTTGCGAACTTTACAAGCTACGCAACAATAAAAGGCATGCCGCCGTTTAGCTCTTCTGCTGTATGGCAGGCGATGTTGTGGTGGTTTACGTTGTTACTGTCGGTCATGGGCGGACGTGTGATTCCATTCTTTACTGCGCGTCGATTTAATTTCGAAAAAGCGCAACAACTTGCTTGGTTAGAATGGTTCGCGAACTTGCCGTTGGTAATGCTATTTGTGCTGAGCTTTTTCCCTGTGACGTTTGCAGAGCTAGGTAATCCTTTGATGCTGTTTGCTGGTGTTGCTCAGTTGGTGCGTTTTGTTCGCTGGAAACCTTGGTTAACCCTGAGCGAGCCTTTAGTGTGGTCGCTGCATACTGCGTATTTGTGTTTGCCACTAAGCTTAATTTTGCGAGGCACTTGGGGAGATGTATTTGCCAGCCATAACCTGATTCATCTGTTTGCGATAGGTGCATTAGGCGGCTTGATTTTAGCGATGATCGCACGGGTGACGATGGGACATACTGGTCGCATGATCTACAAAGGTCCGAACATGAGCCTTGCGTTTGCGGCGATTACCGCGGCAGCTTTGGTTCGCAGTTTTGCCGTGATATTTTATCCTGCCAATATGATGCTGTGGATTAACATCAGTGGCGGATTGTGGATTGTCGCATTTGGCCTGTTTGTTTGGCGCTTTGGCGTGATGCTTATTACCCCTCGCGTTGATGGTCATCCCGGATAGGGCTCTAATGTGAGTAGAGAAAGAGGAGCCGCGCGCTCCTCTTTTCTTTTGATTGTTGTTCTTTATAGGATTAGTGCTTATTCGTCTTCGTCGTCCGTTTTATTCGTGAACCCCAAACGTTTGAATAGCCACCACTCTAGAGCAAAGATGACAATTAAAGCGATACAGAACCAGGTGAACGCCATGGCGGATTCCACGCCTGGCATACCGCCAATGTTGATGCCAAGCAAACCTGTTAGGAAGCTGGTTGGCAAGAAAATAGTCGCCACCAAGGTAAATAGATAACTGTTTTTATTAGTTTTCTCGTCACGATGATGTTTGATTTCTTCTTGAAAGAGAGCGACTTCTCCAAGATAAAACTCAAGTGTTTCATTTATGCGCGTAATATTATTGTGGGCGAAGCGATATTGATGGGGCCTTAAAGCCACCAACTCGGACTCTGATTCAACGAGATCACGAATAGCATATTGCTGAGGGCGAATAAAACGTTTGATGGAGATAAGCGCTTTTTGAGTCGCCATATGCTTGTACGTCGATTCATCATTCACATCAAACTGGTTTAACGTCTCTTCAATCGTATCGAGGTAAACGTCTATTTTGCTATTTAATCCTTCAATAATCTGATGAAGTAAACCAGCAAGGCTTTTCGGGCCTTTATGTTCCGCCAATGCTTGACGAATTTCCATGATGGCACGCGATGGGATCTTACGTGTTGAAATCAGTGCGCCTTGAAAATAGAGAATTCGAATACTGAGCATGTCTTCTGGTGAAGCATCGCCATTCATATTGACGCCTCGTAAAATCAACATGAAGTTCTCGTCATCCAAAGGGTGGAAAGACGGTCGGCTCTCGTCGGCTAACAGGTGATCAACAGTGGCACGTGGCACTTGGTTTTGTTCTAGCCAGCCCCGAATATCGGGATGCAGCCGCTCACAATGGTACCAATGTTTGGCTTGAATCTGCTCCGTCGTTGTGGATTGCTGAGTTGCTTCTGGGGTTGAAAAATCCCAATGTTCAATCATAAAACCCATTTTCTTTTTCCTTGTCTGAGCCTTTCCCCAAATAACTCGGAAAGAGCCTGTGCTCTTCCGCTGCATTATTTTCCGGGAAGTGCATCAGTGATAACGTTCTGAACCCAGCGCCATGAAGTTATTCAGGGATAATTATTTAAATGAGTATGATTGCATTTAACGCTAAATGTCTATGAATAGTTGCTCTTATTTGTAATCAAGTGAAGCAAGCCAAAGTGTGGTGTAAAAACAGCAAAATAAAAAAGCCTGCAGCGAGGCAGGC
Source organism: Vibrio sp. E14 (assembly GCF_020515785.1). Taxonomy (NCBI): domain Bacteria; kingdom Pseudomonadati; phylum Pseudomonadota; class Gammaproteobacteria; order Vibrionales; family Vibrionaceae; genus Vibrio; species Vibrio sp. E14. The sequence continues at coordinate 651,151 of NZ_JAHPJI010000002.1, read as the reverse complement.
TTTCTAGTGGGGAGGGGAGGAGCAGCTAGCCAACTTGAGAAAGATTAACCACTTTCTGCTGTAGCTTTTCTTTTAAATAGTCCGATAAAGCCAGCTTTTCTTCGTCGTTCATGTACAGACCAAGCTTGGTACGACGCCACAAAATGTCTTCATCGGTCATTGCCATTTCATGGTTCATTAAGTAGTCGATCTCACGTTGGTAAACACCGCCGGCTTGCGATGAGAACGCGTGTCCAAGGTCAGCTTCGCTTGCTGTGCCTTCCATTAAGTTCCACGTTTGGGTACCAAATTGTGTCACGTAACGAAGAATCAATGCTTCTGGCGCCCAAGCGTATTTAGCATGAATTTGTTTAGCTAATTGTTCACGACTACAGCTGAAGTTACCACCAGGTAGGGTTTGATTTGCCGTCCAGTCGCTTCCCATCTCTGGTAGGAAAGGAGCCAGCTTTTTCATTGCCGCTTCACCCAGCTTACGGTAGGTCGTCAGCTTACCACCAAAGACAGAAAGCAGAGGTGCATGGTCGTATTCCGCATCGAGTTCTAGCGTGTAGTCTCGTGTGATCGCTTGCGGAGAGTCAGATTCATCGTCACATAAAGGACGAACACCGCTGTATGTCCAAACCACATCTTCGCGAGTCAGCTGGTGGACAAAGTGTTGGTTTACGATGTCGATGAGGTAATCGACTTCGTCATCTGAGATTGCCACTTCGCGTGGGTCACCTTTGTATTCCACATCTGTTGTACCAATGATTGAGAACTTATCTAAGTAAGGAATCATAAATACGATGCGGTTGTCTTTGTTTTGAAGAATGTAGGCTTGCGGTTCGTTGTGGATACGAGGAACAACGATGTGCGAGCCTTTGATTAAGCGAATGTTACGAGGAGAGGCTTGCTCTAATCCATCATCAAAGAACTGTTTTACCCAAGGGCCAGCTGCGTTTACTAGTGCTTTTGCTTTGCGTTCGAAACGTTGGTCTGTCATCACGTCATGAATTGTGACATGCCAGATACCACCTTCACGGTGTGCTTTTTCTACGCGGCAGTAGTTACGTACTTCTGCATGGTTTTCACGAGCAGCCAGAACGTTAAGTAATACTAAACGCGCGTCATCAACCCAGCAGTCAGAGTATTCGAAACCGGTTTTCATTTCTGGTTTTAGCAAGCCCGATTTCGCTAAATTGACGGTTTTGCTGCCTGGCAGAGTCGTACGTTTACCCAAGTTATCGTAAAGGAACAAACCACAGCGAATCATCCAAGCTGGGCGTAGGAATGGGCGATGAGGCAAACGGAAACGCATTGGTAGTGCAACGTGAGGCGCTTTGCGAAGAATAACTTCACGTTCTGCGAGCGCTTCCGAAACCAAACGAAACTCATAGTGTTCAAGGTAGCGTAAACCGCCGTGGATCAGTTTAGAACTTGCCGAAGAAGTAGCGGACGCGAAGTCATTTGCTTCGTATAAGCCAACACTCAAACCGCGGCCAGCTGCGTCTGCCGCAATACCAGCCCCGTTAATGCCGCCACCAATTACGATCAAGTCTAAGGTAGTGGATGAGCTAGTAGTGGAAGCATTTTTTTGTATACTCATAAATTTGACCTCTTGGTGAGCGAACGAGCATTTTAGAACATGATCTAATCCTAGCTTAGGTTTCGTTTGTGATCATCTATTATTTTCGTTTGTGAGCGTTTTGTGTGATTTAGGCACAAAAAAACCTCTGCCTAATTAAGACAGAGGTCATTTGAGAGGCAAATTAATGATTGGAACTACTCGTTTTCGAAGTTTGTCTCGTTCGCTTCAACGACTTCAAGTGGAATTGAAGCTTCTTTTAAAATCGACAAGATTTCTTCTGGTGGCTGCTTGTTGGTAAAGATCATGTTGAGCTGAGCGATATTGCCTAGCTTCACCATGGCATTGCGCCCGAACTTGGTATGGTCGACGGCAAGAAATACACTGCGGCTGTTGTCGATGATCGCTTGTTTGACCCTGACTTCGTGGTAATCAAAGTCTAGTAGCGAGCCATCAAAGTCGATACCACTGATGCCAAGAATGCCAAAGTCGAGACGGAACTGTTTAACGAAGTCGAGAGTGGCTTCTCCAACAATGCCGCCATCGCGACTTCGAACTTCACCGCCTGCTAAGATGACTTTGATCTCTGGGTTGGGGAAGAGAATGGTTGCCACGTTGATATTGTTGGTAACCACGCGTAGCTGTTTATGGTTTTTATTGAGCGCTCGCGCAACCGCTTCTGGTGTGGTGCCGATATCAATAAATAGAGTCGCGCCATCAGGAATGTGCTTGACCACCTCGTCTGCAATGACATCTTTTTCATTGAAGTTGAGCGCTTTACGCGTGTTGTAAGATGTGTTTTCAGAACTGAGAGGGATGGTTGCACCACCGTGATAACGACGAATTTTGTTGTCGTCGGCGAGTTCATTAAGATCGCGTCGGATGGTTTGTGGGCTGACATTGAATCTTTCTACCAACTCATCCGTGCTGACATAGCCTTGTTTTTTCACCAACTCAACAATCTGTTGGTGTCGAGGTATTTGCTTCACTTACCACTCCCTTGTGCATTGGTAACGGCCAATGCTTCAAATTCGAAGTTCTATTGTGCTCGAATTTGCGCGTTGTGAAAAGTAAGCGAGTTCAGGAATCAGGGGCAAAGCGCAAAAAGAGCGCACAAATGGCGCTCTTTTTTCGTATGGAGGTGAGATTAATCTTCTTCGTCGTGAAGCTCAGACCAGGTTTGCGCACATTTCACTGCGCGTTTCCAACCCTTGTAACGACGATTGCGCTTTTCTTCATCATCGTGCGGCTCAAACGTGCGATCAAGCACCGCTTTATTCTGCAACTCGTCAATGCTGTCCCAGTAACCCACGGCAAGGCCTGCAAGGTAGGCTGCACCAAGAGCCGTCACTTCTGTTACTTGAGGGCGGTGTACTTCTGTATTCAATACATCGGATTGGAACTGCATTAGGAAGTTGTTCGCTACCGCACCGCCATCGACGCGAAGATTCGCAAGTTTAATACCTGAGTCGGCTTGCATCGCATCCAGTACGTCACGAGTTTGGTAAGCGATGCCTTCCAAAGTCGCACGGATAATGTGGTTTGAGTTCACGCCGCGAGTAAGGCCGACAATCGTGCCACGTGCGTAGGCATCCCAGTATGGTGCGCCTAAACCAGTAAAGGCAGGCACGACATAAACGCCGTTTGAGGTATCCACTTTGGTTGCGAAATATTCAGAGTCTTCTGCACCGTTCAGGATTTTTAATTCATCACGTAGCCATTGGATAGAAGCACCACCCATGAATACGGCACCTTCAAGCGCATAAGCAGGCTCACCTTTCGGACCACAAGCCAAAGTTGTCAGTAGGCCGTGCGTCGAAGTGACTTTTTCTTGGCCCGTATTCATTAGCAAGAAACAACCCGTGCCGTAAGTGTTTTTCGCCTGACCCGCTTCAACACACATTTGGCCGTAAAGCGCAGCTTGTTGGTCACCCGCAATACCAGAAATAGGAATACGAGTACCGCCTTTACCACCAATGTTAGTCTTACCGTAAACTTCCGATGAGCGTTTCACTTCTGGCATCATAGATGCTGGGATACCAAGCTCATCTAACATTTTCTGATCCCAACATAGATCGTTGATGTTAAATAGCATGGTACGCGATGCGTTGGTGTAGTCGGTCACGTGAACGCGGCCTTGAGTCATCTTCCAAACTAACCAAGTATCGACGGTACCGAACAACAGCTTGCCTGCTTCTGCGTCTTCGCGCGCGCCTTCAACATTGTCCAGAATCCATTTCACTTTGGTACCTGAGAAGTAAGGGTCAAGCACCAAACCTGTGTTGTCACGTACGTAGTTTTCTAGACCACGCGCTTTTAAATCTTCACAGATGTCAGCAGTACGGCGACATTGCCATACGATCGCATTGTAAACGGGTTTGCCTGTTTCTTTATTCCAGACGATGGTGGTTTCACGCTGGTTAGTAATACCGATAGCCGCCAATTGGTCGCTACGGATGCCAGACTTAGCTAGAGCTTCTACCAACGTAGAGCTTTGTGTTGCCCAGATTTCCATTGGGTCATGTTCTACCCAACCTGCCTCTGGATAAATCTGAGTAAATTCGCGCTGTGCGACGCTTACGATGTTCGCGTCATGATCAAGAATTACTGCGCGAGAGCTTGTCGTACCTTGGTCTAGGGCAACAATGTATTTTTGCTCAGTCATGGTAAGAATCCTTTTGTTTCGTTATTTATATTTTAGTAAATGTTCGAGTTGCGTCAGTTTTAAGCTCTAGCTTCTTCTGTTTCTTCTTCCGTCTCACATTGGTTTGGAATTGTACAGCCGTGGCCTTGTTGTGGAAGGTAAGCCGCAATCGCTTTTGGATACAACCAACCACCAAAACACGCACCTGCAATCGGAGCAAGTAAAGGCACGATAAAGTAAGGAATGTCTTTAGCACCTGTCAGAGCGTAATCCCAGCCTGCGAAGTAAGCGAACAGTTTCGGTCCAAAGTCGCGCGCAGGATTCATCGCGAAGCCAGTTAGTGGACCAAGAGAACCACCGATCACAGCAATCAAAATACCGATTAACAGCGGGTTCATTGCACCTCGTGCAGCGCCGTTATTTTCATCGCCCAAAGCCAAAATCGCAAACATCAGCACGGCAGTGATAACGAATTCCACAGCAAAAGCGCCAAAGAAAGAGAGGGAAGCATGTGGATAGGTTGAGAAGATACCAGCGGTTGCTAGTGCATCTTGGCTACTGCGGACGAAGTTATGTGCGATTTCGTAGTCGGTGAAAAGGTTGCTGTATAAGCTGTAAACCAACGCAGCAGAGCAGAATGCGCCAAGCATTTGGGCGATGATGTATGGCACCACTTTCGCCTTATCAAAACCATGGAACATAGCGAGTGCGATGGTTACCGCTGGGTTGATGTGCGCGCCTGAAACGCCGGCAGTACAGTAAATAGCGATGGCGACACCTAGGCCCCATACAATACTGATTTCCCATTGTCCAAATGATGCGCCTGTTAGAACTAAGGCTGCGACACAGCCTACGCCGAAGAAGATAAGTAGTCCTGTACCGATAAACTCGGCCAAACATTCTCCGAGCAGAGAGGGGTGTTTGTTCGTTGTCATGTTAAAAGTCCTTTGATCATTTTTGCCTGTCTAGCACGATACTATTGTGCACATATAAACGTTTGCGAAAACAAACGCGCGTTAAAAATGAGCGTTTGAGCATAAAATTGTTAATCAAAGTCTTCGTTTTTGTTAAATGGCGCATCTTTTAATCGAAAAAGAAAACAACGAAAAGAACTTCTTTGCTACGAAGTGTGTTTTGGAAGCGCTCAAATTACAGATGTGAAAAAGAATGCACAACTGGTAAGAGGAGTTTTGTGAAGCTGCTACGTGCTTGGGGATTTATTACTCAGATTTTGCGTAGTAATTAACCCTAAAGAGGTAAGGCGAGGTCAAGTACATCAAGGACTAGCGGTGATATAAGAAAATGCGTTGCAATGTTTATATCTCGAGAGGAACTTGTTATCCAAATTAGTGTTAATTATGAAAATGGAGAGGAAAATAAACGCGGTTTATGTCTTGTGTTCGTGAATCACTGTCCTAGTTTGAGTTCAGATAACATTAGTTTTGTTATTTCGTTTGATACTAAGCGCGAACATTTTTCATTTTTTTAGTTATTTAGTGGTTTCGCGTAACAAGGATGGATGTGAAACACCCTTTTTACGGTTAATTTGTGTTCTTATTCGAGCCTTTGTTTCATTGGTTTCGAATTAGAATGCTCAAATGAGAGGTTGAAACATCAGTTTCATATTAACTAATTATGAGTAAAGTTGAACGATGGTCTAATTAATGCGCTCTAATTTACTGTATTTACTTATATTTAATTCATGTGCAACATTTATCACAGAAATAAAATCCTAACTCAATACAATTCATGAACTTTCGAACGAATATATTTTTGTTTCGTTCGCTCCTTTTGTGTTTTTTTACCATCGCATACAAAATAATGAGGTTCCTATGTTTGGAATATTCAAACCTAAGGCGCACATTGATCGTCTGTCCCCAGGCAGTATCGATAGCACCTACTCTCGCCTCCGTTGGCAACTCTTTATCGGTATATTTGTTGGCTACGCCGGTTACTATTTGGTTCGTAAAAACTTCAGTTTGGCGATGCCTTATCTTATCGAGCAAGGCTTTAGCCGCGGTGACTTAGGTGTCGCGCTGGCAGCTGTTTCCATTGCATATGGTCTCTCTAAATTTCTAATGGGCAGCGTATCTGACCGTTCCAACCCTCGCTACTTCCTAAGTGGCGGCCTGTTGATGTCTGCATTGGTTATGTTTTGCTTTGGCTTTATGCCATGGGCGACTGGCAGCGTCACTGCGATGTTCATTTTGCTTTTCTTGAACGGTTGGTTCCAAGGCATGGGGTGGCCCGCATGTGGACGAACCATGGTGCACTGGTGGTCACGTAAAGAGCGTGGTGAGATCGTTTCGGTTTGGAACGTGGCACACAACGTGGGTGGCGGTTTGATTGGTCCACTATTTATTCTTGGCCTGTGGGCATTTAACGATGATTGGCGCACCGCATTTTATGTTCCTGCATTTTTCGCCACGTTGGTTGCTGTGTTTGTTTGGATGACGGTTCGCGATACGCCTCAATCTTGTGGTTTGCCACCGATCGAAGAGTATAAAGACGATTATCCTGATGACTATGATAAGTCGCACGAACAAGAAATGACAGCCAAGGAAATCTTCTTTAAGTATGTATTCAACAATAAGCTGCTTTGGTCGATTGCAATTGCAAACGCATTTGTTTACCTAATTCGCTACGGCGTACTGGACTGGGCACCTGTTTACCTAAAAGAAGCGAAGGATTTCTCGGTAGATAAATCGTCATGGGCTTACTTCTTATACGAATGGGCCGGCATTCCAGGCACGTTATTGTGTGGTTGGATTTCAGACAAATTGTTCAAAGGTCGTCGTGCACCTGCTGGCATCTTATTTATGGTGTTAGTGACCGTTGCAGTGATGGTTTACTGGTTTAACCCTGCTGGTAACCCAATGGTGGACATGATGGCGCTGATTGCAATTGGCTTCCTAATCTATGGTCCGGTTATGCTGATTGGCTTGTACGCACTTGAACTCGCTCCGAAGAAAGCCGCCGGTACTGCTGCTGGTCTTACTGGTTTATTTGGGTACTTAGGTGGGGCAGTTGCCGCAAACGCGATTCTGGGCTACACGGTAGACCACTTTGGCTGGGATGGTGGCTTTATCATCTTGGTTGGTTCTTGTATTACTTCTATTGTGTGTTTGATGTACGCCTTCTTAGGTGAGCGTGCGCACCACGAGCAAAAAGAGCGCGAAAAGGAAGCGCTAGCGTAATATTTATTTAAAGAGGCAGTGGAATACTGCCTCTTCGCTTTATCAAGGAAATAACAATGAAAACAAAGTCAGTATGTCTTACTTTTTTAGCACTTAGCCTCTCAGCTGGTGCGATTGCGAAACCGCTTGTAATTGCACACCGTGGCGCATCGGGTTACTTGCCTGAGCACACGCTAGAAGCCAAAGCGCTTGCTTACGCAATGAAACCTGACTACATAGAGCAAGATGTGGTAATGACGAAAGACGACCAGTTGGTCGTGTTGCATGACCATTATCTCGATCGTGTAACGGATGTTGCGGAGCGTTTTCCTGATCGCGCACGCAAAGACGGCCGTTATTACGCGATTGATTTCACACTGGCGGAAATCAAATCCTTGCGAGTAACTGAAGGCTTTAATATCGATGACAAAGGCAACAAAGTAGCGGGCTATCCAACCCGATTCCCTATGTGGAAATCTGATTTCACCGTGCCGACGTTTGCTGAAGAGATTGAGCTGATCCAAGGCTTAAACAAAACGCTGGGTTATGACATCGGTATTTACCCAGAAATTAAAGCGCCTTGGTTCCATCGTCATGAAGGTAAGGACATTTCTAAAGCAGTACTTAAAGTCTTGAAGCAGTACGGTTACGGCTCTCAAGACGACAAAGTCTACCTTCAGTGTTTTGATGCGAATGAACTTCAACGCATCAACAGTGAACTCATGCCTGCAATGGATATGGACTTAAAGCTCGTTCAGCTTATGGCTTACACCGATTGGAACGAAACTATGGTGTACAAAGGCGACAAGGCAACACCATACAGTTATGACTGGATGTTCGAAGCCGACGGCATGAAGAAAGTAGCGAGTTACGCGGAAGGAATTGGACCTTGGAAGCCGATGCTGGTGGATGATAAGTCAACCAAAGACAATATCATCATCAAGCCGTTGATGAAGGCTGCAAAAGACGCTGGCTTGCAAGTGCATCCATACACGTTCCGCGCCGATCCAGGACGCATTCCAGCGTACACGGACAGTTTTGAAGGCATGATGGATGTGTACTACAACCAAGTGAAGGTGGATGGTTTGTTTACTGACTTCCCAGATAAAGCGGTCAGCTTTTTAAATCAGTAACCAGCACTCACGAATTTTGCTTTAAGCTAAAAAATCCCCCAACAGTTTCCTGTTGGGGGATTTTTCGTAGGGCTAATTCACTGCAATACCTAAATGACTTCAAGATGCTCAGTTCAGAGCGTGGTCACTGATACGAGTTCAAGGAAAATGACGAAGTGAAATAGCTCGCTATTTTCGAGTTATTTGACGCGGGAATCGTGATAGTGACACGCTCCCAAAGGGCGAGTTGTCTTGGCTTTCATGCTTTGTTAACGAGCTTTGATTTAGATTAACTAGATCTTCAACTCGTTGCCGCGCCTGCAAGCCAAGTCAGCCTCGCTGAATCAAGCATCTCGAGGTTATTTAGGTATTCTTATTAGTTGTTTTTATGCAGTTCGCTGTTCAGTTCAACCGCGCTCTTGTTTGCAAGACACTCGATTTGACCAGTTACAGAGTTACGACGGAACAGTAGGTCAGAAACACCAGCAAGATCGCGAGCCTTAACCACTTCGACTTCTTGACCTTCAGAATCTAGCATGAGTACTTTAGAGCCAGCGGTTACGTACAGACCTGATTCGATAGTACAACGGTCACCCATTGGGAAGCCAAGACCTGCGTTTGCGCCTAGTAGAGAGTTTTCACCGATGGAAACCACCACTTTACCGCCGCCAGATAGCGTACCCATGATAGATGCACCGCCACCGATGTCTGAACCGTTACCAACAACCACACCCGCAGAGATACGACCTTCAACCATGCTCACGCCAGTAGTACCCGCGTTGAAGTTGATGAAGCCTTCGTGCATAACGGTTGTGCCTTCGCCAACGTGTGCGCCAAGACGTACGCGAGAAGTGTCTGCGATACGAACGCCAGTTGGTACTACGTAGTCCACCATTTTAGGGAACTTGTCTACGCAATCTACGCTTAGCGTATGGCCAGCTAGGCGAGCTTCGATTTGACGCTCAGCCAGTTCAGGTAGGTCGATTGGACCTTCGTTAGTCCATGCGATGTTGTGTAGTAGACCGAAGATGCCATCCAGTACTGTGCCGTGTGGCTTAACTAGACGGTTAGAGATAAGTTGAAGTTTTAGGAAGCCTTCAGCAACAGATTGTGGCTGTTCATCCGTAGCTAGAATAACCAGTACAAGCGGCTGTGCTGATTCTGCTGCTTTGGTTGCGAAAGATGCGTTTGCTGCATCGCCGTTTGCTTCGAAAGCCGCCGCAAGTTCTGCGCTTTGTGCTGCAGAGATCTCGATAGCTTGGTTGCCTTGTTCGTAACCTGCTACTGCTGCTAGTGCGTTAACAAGCTCTTCATTTGGGTTAAGAACAGGGTTTGGAAAAAACGCTTCAATGATTTTGCCATCGCGGTTTTTAGTCGCTGTACCAAAGGCTAGAGAAAAGAAAGCCATAGTTGATCTCCATGTGTTGAGTCTTGTGTCTCGTCTGTTCACTGACAAGAAATAATTAAGTTGTCAGCCATCATAATGAGAGTGCTAGGGAGTTTAAAGAGGGGAAATAGATAAAGTCTGTAGATGGATACCTTTTGTCTTTTGGGAGATATGTCTGTCTGATGAGAAATGTGGTTGTGAGGTGGTCAATTAGCAGGTGTTTGTTGAAATGAAAGAAGGCGATTTGTCGTATCTGTGCTCGAAAGAAAGGGCGATCTTTCCATGATGATGTGTGCCTTCAGATACAAAAAACGCCACATGATGCGGCGTTTCTTTAACAAATGAGAGGCTTATGCAGCGTCTTCTTGCTTGTCTTCTTCTACAGATTCAAGCTTTTTTGCTTTCTTTGGCGCCGGTTTGCGTTTTGCACCCAGTGCGTAAAGCACTTCTTCTTTGTTTTGAGCGAGGTACATCGCAAGATCTTCTTGCTTACCTTCGTCTTCTAGAAGTTCACTTTTACCTAGCAGCGTGAATAGTTCGTCTGCCATGTCTAGCATTTTATCGTATGCGTCAGCTTCCGCTTTAGAGGTAAAAGTCATTTTCTCTTCTCCATTGCGTTCTACCACGTACTTGACGATTACAGCCATGGTTGGTCCCCTAACTTGGTGTATTGATACTGGCTTTTTATACAGTTTTTGACCAGTTAAGTCTAGCGACAAGCCTAAGAATGAGAGACACGTACAACTAACTGACCAGCATTTAAACTATCTCCGTTTCACTTGGAGGGCGTATGCTCTAGATAAAGATTATTTGGTCGTTCCCAATCTTGGCAAAATTCGATAAACGTTTTGAGCAATGGGCTTTGATATTTCTCTTTATGAACCAGTAACCAGAAGCGACGTTTCATATCTAAAGGCATGTCGAGCAGTTTTACGCGACCGTTACGAATAGCAGGTTCAGCAGACAAACGTGACAAGCAACCTAAGCCCAGCCCCGCCGATACTGAGTTGATCAACGCTTCGGTGGTATTGAGCTGAAAAGCTTCATGCCAATGTTCCAAGCGCGGCGCGACAACGCGCATAAAAAATTCGCGTGAACCAGACCCCGCCTCTCGCAATATCCATTCGCTGTTTTCTAGCTCGGTTAAATTTATGGGCCCTTCGTGCGCGGCTGGGTAATCGGGCGCGCAAATCACGCACATTTCATCTTCGCTAAACTGGGTGGACTGCAATTCAGGGTGAAGTGTTTTGCCCTCAATGAGGGCGATGTCTAACTCGTAATCGGTCAGCATGTCGCAGATTTGTGCAGAGTTAGAAATAAACAGACTTTGAGAACGATGGTTCGTTTGCTGACGAAATTCGCTAAGCAAATAGGGCGCGACTTGGTTGCCAATGGTGTCGCTGGCACCAATGCGAAGTTGGCCCGATAGCGCTTGGTCACCATCGAAAATGCTCTCGATGTCTTTGGCTCGGTTGAGTAATTCATCCGCCAGTGGCAGCAGTTTTTGACCTTCTTGGTTCAAAATTAGTCGGTTATTAACACGATCAAACAAGTGATGGCCGATCTGCTTTTCTAATTCTGAGAGTGCCATGCTCACAGCGGCTTTTGATAAAAAGAGACTATCAGAAGCTGCTGTGAGCGTTTTGTGCTGCGTGATCGTCGTAAACACTTTCAGTTGTTTAAGAGAAATGTGACTTGCCATACCCCACCGTTAAGTAATTTTGAACGTTTGTTTTAAATAATTAGATATATCGGAACGAAGTGCAAGCGTATTATACGCTCCATCAAGAGTGAGTCTGGTTGAGGTCATCATGATTCAAAGAACAAAAGCAAAAGTAATGGGAGCACCAACTCCGATGGCGGGTTTGGCTCTTGGTATTGCAAGCTTAGGCTGGAGTTGGGAAAACTTCGCCGAATTACATGGCTACGGACAGTGGATTAGTGCGGGTATTGCGAGCGTATTGTTGGTTATATTGGCAACCAAGTTTTTGCTACATAACCATCTATTGAGACAAGATCTTGCTCATCCGGTTGTGGGTAGCGTGGTTCCGACATTTGCGATGGGCACTATGGTGGTATCGAACTCTCTCGGCCATTTTTACCCATTGGCTGGTGATGTGCTTTGGCTGATTGCGGTGGTTCTGCACATCGTGTTCTTGGTGAGCTTTGTTTACCATCGCGCCAAAGATTTTGAATTACATCACATGGTTCCAAGTTGGTTTGTACCTCCAGTGGGTATCATCGTTGCGGATGTGTCTTTCTCTGGCAACCCGATGTTAGCGCCAGTGGCACAAGGTGCATTGATGTTTGGTATGGTGGCGTACGCGATCATGTTGCCGATGATGATTTACCGTTTCATGTTTACCCATGAAATTCCGGATGCAGCGAAACCAACAATGGCAATCATGGCAGCGCCAGCAAGTCTATCATTGGCGGGGTACTTAACGGTCACTGCGACACCATCACCAGTGATCATCGCTATGCTATTTGGTATCGCGGTATTGATGACAGCCATCATTTACCTCGCATTCTTTAAATTGCTTAGACTGCCATTTAGCCCAGGCTATGCGGCGTTCACTTTCCCGATGGTGATCGGTGCGACGGCGCTGTTTAAAATGGCGAATTGGATGGAGTTGCAAGGATTGGCTGCGCACTATGTTCAACAAGTGCGAGGCTTAGCTGGTCTTGAGTTGATTGTGGCAACATTTGTTGTCTCTTATGTGGCTTTACAGTACATCAACAACTTATTGATTCAGCCACGCTTGATGCACGCTCATCACGCTTAAATAGCAGATAGGAAAAAGCCTCTTGGTCTTACAGCCAAGAGGCTTTTTTATTTCAATCGGCGTCGATGTTGGACGCTAGCCTTTTTTGTAAAATCGCGACATCTCATCCAGAGAATGACGAATGATATCGACAGGAACTTTCTGTTCTTTCTCGACTTTTAACTGGCGATTCAGTTGCTGAGAGTGCCCGCCTGGATTGACCACAAGCATCAGTTCTTTGCCGACCAATGCATAGTTGTAGTAGCTGCCAGCAATATACCAATCGCGAGGGGCAGAGCTATCAAACAAGTTATGACCAACGCTGTATGAACTCGTTGTGCCTTGAACGTCAAACAGCGTATTCATCATGGTTGGCACGACGTCAAAATGGGTCGTGCGGTAATCAATTTGGTCTGGTTGACGATTTGGTATGTACACGTAAAGAGGCACATGCACTTGTACGTCACTGTAGTTACCCGTGTGGCCCCAATAGTTCATCTTATGGTCATTAAACTCTTCACCATGATCAGATGAAATCACCACAATGGTATTGTCTAAGTCGACGTTTTTCAGCACATCACCAATCAAGCTATCGATGTAGTACAACGAGTTCTTGTATCGATTGTGGTAAAGCGAAGCGTCAAAATCGTTGTTGAGCAAAATGTGGTCAACGCGTTCCCAGTATGGTTTGAATTTCGCAAATTCAGGTTCGGGAAATACTGTGCCGTGGGCGGCATCGTAGAACAGAAAACCAAAGTACGGTTTGTCGCTGTCCTGCTTTTGGAACTCGATGAACTTGTCTGTGATCTGCTGATCGCGCTCGACGGCCGTTTCTCCAGTTTGTCTCAGAGTCAAGTCCGACACTTTTTTGAATACCGTGCGAGAAAGTGGCGGGCTGGTGAGCGGTGCCGAGCCAAAAATGCCCATGCGGTAGCCTTCTGCTTGCAGCGTATCCATAAAAACAGGAGAGCGTTGGCTTGCGTAAAAGCTTTCCCAGTAGGTCGCTGGCAAGCTGTAAAACAGGCTGAAAATACCCGCTTGAGTTGAGTTGCCGCCGCTCATATGTTGTGTGAAATTCACTGTTTTTTCGGCGAATTTGCTGACATTTGGCATGATTTCCGGCGTCGCATCACTGTAGCGCCACGCGTCAACTAAGATAAACAAAACATTGGGTTGCTTCTCTTTGCTTTGCACTTGAATGGGCGCAAGTGGGTAGTTGAGTGAGCTACGTTCAATGTTGGTTAACTCTACGCGATTCTTCGATGCAATGTTCTCATCCACTAGGTCGTGTTTGTAAATAAATTTACGAGCCGTCAGCGGGTAGTAAAGTGGCCAGTTGTTCGAAAACTGACTGACTTCATCGTCGTAAAGCGCGTTTTTGTACGCATGAATCATCTGTGTGCTGAGCAATACAGCAAACCAGACGCTGATCAAAACGAACTTAGCTCGGCTTTGTGCCAGTTGATTACTTACCCAAACGGTACAAGCGAGCCCGATCACCAGAACGGCAACTTCACTGATGAAGATTAGCCAACTCATCCAAGAAATATCGAAGACATCACCGCCACCTTCGAAAAACATACGGATTAATAGGGCGTTGATGTGAAGTTTGTATTGCTGAAAAACGAGGATATCGACTTTAAACATGATCAATAGACAGATCGCGATAGCGATCACGATGCCTTTGAATGCTCGAGTCGGTAGAAAAGAGAGCAATAAACTCAACAACATAAATGGAAGAGCGATCAAGCCCAGCCAGCCATATTGAGTCGAAACCAAATAGTAACCTTGCAACAAGGTTAGCGGTTCATTCTGATTGTTAGACAACACAAAAGGATAACAAGCGATCGACAGATACACTGCAAAGCAAGCAAAAAAAGCAATCAGCCAAGCGCTGTTGGAAGACAGTTTGCGAAACATACTTTTTGTTTATTTATAAATTATGGGTAGAGGGAGTATAAAACAGTGTTTTTTATTATGGAATAGTTGCGACGAATGTCACATTTTGTATGGAAGTGTCAGACTTGATTGACATGTGAAAATTAAGAAGATTCATACTCTTCATTTGAGTGATATATAACCTTTTGTTTTTTCCGAACGCGAGATCACTGCGGGTTTAAATCGGGCTGTGCTAAGCTAGCTAACAGTTTCAATCGGCGCTCGGTATTCCCAATTTGTTTACTGTTTATCACTCCAACCAAGTTGACGTTCTTAAATCACTCCTTGTCGAACTGATTCGAATCAGTCCGCTGGAAAACCCGTTCGAAAAAGAACAAATTCTGGTTCAAAGTCCGGGCATGTCCCAGTGGCTAAAAATGGAATTGGCCAAAGAGTTTGGTGTTGCCGCGAACATTGATTTTCCGCTTCCTGCTACCTTCATTTGGGAAATGTTTACGCAGGTGTTGCCAGACGTGCCAAAACGCAGTGCGTTTAACAAAGAAGCGATGACGTGGAAGTTGATGCATCTGCTTCCGGGGCTTCTCAACCAAGAGGTGTTTTCGCCGTTAGCGCAGTACCTCAAAGATGACAGTGACCACTCTAAGCTGTATCAGCTGGCTGAGAAAATTGCCGATATTTTCGATGGTTACTTGGTGTATCGTCCGGAATGGATCGCCAGTTGGGAAGCTGGGCAGAGTGTGCCAGAGCTGGAAGATGAGCATCCGTGGCAGCCGATCTTATGGCAAGCGTTGTATGATCACACTGTGTCATTAGGACAGTCTCCATATCACCGTGCCAACCTTTATGAGCACTTTATCGACACGTTAGAGAGTTTTAACGGCAATTTTGACCATTTACCCAAGCGTTTGTTTGTTTTTGGCATTTCTTCGTTGCCGCCTCGCTATATGGATGCGCTAAAAGCAATTGGTGAACACATCGACGTGCATCTGATGTTCACCAACCCGTGTCGTTATTACTGGGGTGAAGTTCGAGATCGCAAATATCTGGCTCGTTTGGCGGCGAAACATCGTCAGCACGTTGTGTGGCAGGACGATCACTCGGAAGTGCAAGGAGAAACTGAGCAACTGAAAGGCTCATTGGAAGATAATGTGATCGATGAGCTGCACACCGATGTGGTCGGCAACAGCCTGTTGGCGTCCATGGGTAAACTCGGGCGCGACAATATGTATCTGTTGTCTCAGCTGGAATCTCATGAAATTGAAGCGTTTGTTGATGTTGAGCGCGACAGTCTGCTCCATCAATTGCAAGCGGATATTCTCAATCTTGAAGAACATCAAGATGACCAACAGATTGAAAACAGTCATCACAAACAAGTGGTTAGCTTGGGTGATAAATCACTGAGCCTACACGCTTGTCACAGCCCGATGCGTGAAGTGGAAGTGCTGCATGATCAACTATTGGCGATGTTCGATGCTGACCCAACGTTAAAACCGCGCGATATTATCGTGATGGTCGCGGACATCAACGCTTACAGCCCTGCGATTCAGGCGGTCTTTGGTAACGCACCGGGTGAGCGTTTTATTCCCTATTCGATTTCTGACCGAACCGCCGACCAAGAGAGCCCAATTCTTGCCGCATTTATGCAGTTGGTGAACTTACCCAATACGCGCTGTTTGGCATCAGAACTACTCGAACTTCTGGAAACGCCAGCGATATTAAAGCGTTTTGAACTCAGCGAAGATGATTTCTTACAAGCCAAACAATGGGTTGAGGAATCGGGAATTCGCTGGGGGTTGGATGCCAATACCGGACGCGAATTTGAACTGCCGGAAACCCGTCAAAACACGTGGCAATTTGGTATTCAACGCATGTTGCTTGGCTACGCGATGCCAGAATCCGCAGGTTTGTTTGAAACCGAGCAAGGCAGTTTATCCCCGTACAACGAAGTGCAAGGCATGGGCGCAGAGCTTGCGGGCAAGTTGGCACACTTTATCCAACAAATTAGCACTTATCGCAGCAAACTTTCTCATGTTCAGACTATTGATGGTTGGCGAGAGACTTTGGTTTCACTGCTGGATGATTTCTTCTCAGTTGAGTTAGAAGGCGAAATGGCGCTCAAATCCATTCGCGATACGCTCAGCCAACTCAAAGAGCAATTAGCTGATGCCGCATTTGATGATGCGTTATCGCCGTCGATCATCAGCCAATACCTTCAAGACAAATTATCTGGCACACGAGTCAGCCAGCGCTTCCTGGCTGGTCAAGTGAACTTTTGTACTCTGATGCCGATGCGCTCTATTCCGTTTAGAACCGTTTGTCTACTGGGGATGAATGACGGCGTGTACCCACGCTCCATGCCGCCGGAAGGTTTTGACTTGATGACGGGAAGAACCAAACCGGGCGATCGTTCGCGCCGAGATGATGACCGTTACCTATTCCTCGAAGCGATGTTGTCTGCACAGCAAACGCTGTACATCAGTTATGTTGGCCGTTCAATCCAAGACAACACCGAGCGAGTGCCCTCGGTATTGGTTTCTGAGCTGATGGAATACTGCCACCAAAACTATTGTTTAAGTGGTGATGAAGCGTTGCCCGTTGATGAGTCTGGCGACAACTTGTTAAACGCGTTGGTGAATACCCACGCCATGGTGCCGTTTAGCCCAAGTGCGTTCCAAGGCATGCATGCCAGCTACGCGAAAGAGTGGATTCCAGCGGCATTGACTCAAAGTAGTCAATCGCAAGGCTATGTTCGTCGTGATTTTAATCGGGCATTAGACGACTATCTGTTAGGAGCGACGTTCCCACTTGAGCTCGACTTAGTCGAGTTGCAACGTTTCTGGCGCTTACCTGTGCAGTATTTTTTCAATCGTCGTTTAAAAGTAATCTTTGAACCGCCACTACCGGTGATGGAAGACGACGAACCCTTTGTTTTAGGTGGTTTGGAAAGCTATCAAATGCGTGATGAGCTGTTAGAAACCTTGCTTGAAACGACATTGATGCAGCCAGAGAAAAAAACAGAGGTGCTTAAACACTTTATGAGTCAACAGCGCGCACAAGGCAAACTGCCGGTGGGTGCATTTGGTGATATCGAGTTTGAAACCAACCGAGTTCAGGCGGAAGAGCTGGTGGACAAACTGGCGTTTTTATCTGGTGCGCCTCAAGACGATCTGGAAATCGACCTGACGTTTGATTCCTTGTTTGAGCGAAATGAAGGCGAAGAGAAAAACGTTCGCCTAACAGGTTGGCTAACTCAATACTACCAATCCGGTTTGATTCGCTACCGAAGCGGTAAGATTCGAGCGCAGGATTACCTTGCAGCGTGGACCGATCACCTTGCCATGTCGGCGTCGGGTCATGCTAAGAAAACCCACATCATTGGTTACGATCGTAAAGAAGGTGCGATGCATTTGATCTACCCAGAAATTGCCGATGCGCAGTATGCCAAACAGTTACTGACTGAATTAGTTCGCTTGTTCTTCGAGGGTATGACTAAGCCTTTGCCTTATTTCCCGAAAACGGCGTTGGCTTGTGTTGAAGCGGGCTTTAGCCGCGGTCAGTGGGTCGATGACGAAGAGAAATCTTTGAAGAAAATGGCTGACGCATTCAATGATGGCTTCATGAGCCAGGGCGAAGGCAATAATGCGTACATCTCTCGAATTTGGCCTGCTTGGAATGATGAGTTGGCCTCAGAGGTTCGCTTGCTGACAGCATTAGTTCTGCAAGGTGCGCGCTTAGCGGTTCAAGACGCCGATGATGTAAAAGCGTAATAAAGACAGTTGGATAAAGATAAGGAAGAGTAGGGTGGCCGCCAGAAAATCATTATTTTTTGTAGGGCGTTCGCTGTACGGCCACAAGGTCAGAGGGACCATGATACTTTTGTTTAATTCATTTGAGTTGTGCCGCCAAAAGGGTTTGGCGTATCTCGTGGGGCGCATACTAACGGTACGTCTTATGGATAACCGTGAGAAAGATCTCACAAAGCTCTAAATTATCCAACTTGTTAAACATATTAATAGAATTTTTAACTATAGATCACATTTATTAGGTGATACGTCCTAGTAAATAATCCGGAGAGATTCAGCGTTATGGATCAAATGTCAGGTGCAGAGTGTCCTCTACATACGTTAGACCGCACAGAGCAACCTCAACCAACGCCACTAGAACCGATGACGTTTCCTCTGCATGGTGCGAGGTTAATCGAGGCATCAGCAGGTACAGGTAAAACTTTCACTATTGCAGGTTTATATCTGCGCCTTTTGCTTGGTCACGGCAGTGCGGAAACTCGACATCGCGTACCGCTTACGGTCGACCAAATTCTGGTCGTAACCTTTACCGAAGCGGCAACTGCGGAATTACGCGATCGTATCAGGGCAAGAATCCATGATGCGCGAATCGCGTTTGCGCGTGGACAGAGTTCCGATCCGGTGATCCAACCTTTGCTTAATGAGTTTGACGATCACAAGCAAGCCGCAGAAATTTTATTGCAGGCAGAGCGTCAGATGGACGAGGCGGCGGTCTATACCATTCACGGTTTTTGCCAACGTATGCTAACGCAAAATGCGTTTGAATCTGGCAGCCGATTTAATAACGAGTTTGTGACCGATGAAAGTCACCTAAAAGCGCAAGTTGTAGCCGATTACTGGCGTCGCAATTTCTACCCGTTACCATTTACCTTGGCTGGGGAAATTCGCCAGCTATGGAGCTCTCCATCTGCGTTGTTGTCTGACATCAGCAATTACTTAACCGGTGCGCCGTTAAGCCTTTCTGTTCCTGCAATGAAAGGCAGTTTGGCTGATCTTCATACTGAAAATTTGAAAAAAATTGATGAATTAAAAGCACATTGGCGAGAAAGCCAAGATGACTTCTTAACGCTGATTTCAGATTCAGATATTAACAAACGCAGCTACACCAAAAAGTCTCTGCCGACGTGGTTGGAGGCGGTAAACGCTTGGGCAGCAACGGAAACCACAGGATACGATTATCCAGACAAGCTGGAGAAATTCGCGCAAAACGTCTTGTTGGAAAAAACACCGAAAGGCAGTGCGCCACAGCATGCGGTATTTGAAGCCATTGAAACATTTCTTGCCAATCCAATCAGCTTAAAAGCGCCACTGCTTGCTCATGCGATTGAGCATTGTCGTGTGATGCTGGCCAACGCGAAAAATCAAAAACAGTGGCTCTCTTTCGATGATTTGCTGACGCAACTTTCTGCTTCTATCGATACGGACGAAAGCGAGCTTTTAGCGGCGCGTATTCGTACTTTGTACCCTGTCGCAATGATTGACGAGTTCCAAGATACCGACCCGCTTCAATACAGTATTTTCAGCCGTATTTATCTGAACAACCCGGAATGTGGTTTGTTTATGATCGGTGACCCCAAGCAGGCGATTTATGGCTTTCGTGGCGCAGACATTTTCACCTATATCAAAGCGCGTAACCAAGTAAGTGCCCACTACACGTTAGGAACCAACTGGCGTTCTAGCGCAGATATGGTGCAGGCGGTAAACCAAGTATTTGCCTTGCCTGATAGTCCATTTATCTATGATTCGGACATTCCGTTTTTACCCGTCAACTACAGCCCGAACGCTGAAAAACGCATTTGGACTATGGGTGGCCAAAAGCAACCAGCGCTGACTTATTGGTTGCAAGAAGCGGACGATAAACCGCTACCAAAAGGCGAGTATTTGACTCGAATGGCGGAGGCGACCGCAAGCCAAATCCAAACTATTTTGACGCAGGCTCAACAGGGGCAAGCGTGTCTGGTGAATGGCGAAAAACAGAAAGCGGTTCAAGCGGGCGATATCGCGGTGTTGGTTCGAACAGGTAGTGAAGGTCGAATGATCAAACAAGCGCTAGCAGACCAAGGCATTGCCAGTGTGTACCTGTCTAACCGAGACAGTGTGTTTACCAGTTCGGTGGCGCAGGATCTACAGCGTTTGCTGCAAGCGGTGCTGACTCCAGAAAATGACCGTGCGCTGCGTGCAAGTCTTGCTTCTGAGCTATTTGCCCTCGACGCAGCAAGTTTGGATGCACTTAATAACGATGAAATGGTGTGGGAAAACGCCGTTAACGAATTCAAAGAATATCGCAAACTTTGGGTTCAGCGTGGTGTGCTGCCGATGCTGCGGGCGGTGATCAGCAAACGCCATATTGCCGAGCGATTACTAGAAGAAGGCGCGAGTTCACAGGGTGAAAATGGTGAGCGAGTGCTTACCGATTTAATGCACATCGGTGAACTGCTTCAACAAGCCAGTAATGAACTGGACAGCGACCACGGTCTGCTGCGTTGGCTCGCTCAGTCTATCAGTGATGCGGAAAACGGTTTGGGCGGCAGTGATGACCAAATCCAACGTTTAGAATCGGAACGTAACTTAGTGCAGATCGTGACTATTCACAAATCAAAAGGCTTGGAGTATGACCTCGTATTTCTGCCGTTTGTGTTCAGCTATCGAGAAGCCAGCGAAGCCAAATATTACGATGCAGCCAATGACCGCACGGTACTGGATATCACTGGCAACGATGCGTCCATGAAGCAAGCGGATAAAGAGCGTTTGGCGGAAGACTTACGCTTGATATACGTGGCACTAACGCGTGCTGTGTATGCGTGTTTTATTGGAGCCTCGCCTTTGTGCAATGGTCGTTCGACCAAAGAGCCAACTGGCGTACACCGCAGTGCGATTGGCTATTTGATTCAGAATGGTCAAGAAGGTGGCATTAACGATTTGCACCTAGGTTTAACAAAGCAACAAGACGAGCTTGATTGTGTCGTTGTGGCCGATCCGCCGCAGCAACTCGAAGAGAAGTACGTAGCGCCACAAGAAGAAATATACGATCTTAGCGCGAAAGAGCTGCAAAACCCTATCGACAGAAACTGGCGCATCACCAGTTATTCTGGCTTGGTCAAGCAAGGCTCTCATCACGCCGAGCATGATGCCACGATTGAGATTACGGGTTTTGATATCGACTCATCTGAAGAGCAAGACGAAGCGGATTTGGTGGAGCCAGAGCGTTCTATTTTTACCTTCCCTCGCGGTGCGCGTCCGGGTACGTTCCTGCACAGCCTGTTTGAGGAAATTGAATTTACTCAGCCAGCCACGACGGAAGAGAATACACAAATCATCCTTGGTTTGATGGAAAGCGAACAGCTCGATGAAGAGTGGTTGCCCATTTTACAGCAATTGATTGATACCGTACTCGCAACGCCGTTGGATGGTAAGTCTTTGCTGCTGAATCAAAAAGCACCGTCGCAACGTTTGGTGGAGATGGAATTTTTGTTGCCGATTGAAGTTTTGTCTGCACCGGCGTTAAACCGAGTCATTCAACGTCACGATCCGTTGTCGGCGAAAGCGGGGGATTTAGGTTTCCAAACCGTGCAAGGCATGCTCAAAGGTTTTATCGACTTGGTGTTTGAACATCAAGGTAAATACTACGTGCTTGACTGGAAATCGAATCATCTTGGCGACGATGTGACGCACTACCATGGTGAGGCTCTGAAATCGGCGATGGCTGATCACCGCTACGATTTGCAGTACCAGATTTATGCGTTAGCACTGCATCGTTTCCTACGCAGCCGATTGGCGAATTATCAATATGATCATCACTTCGGTGGCGTGTATTATTTGTTCTTGCGTGGCATGGATGGGCAGAGTGACCACGGCATTTTTGCCGCGAAACCAACCTTAGAGTTCTTACAAGAGATGGATCGTTTGATTGATGGTCAAGCACTTGAAACGCGCTCAACTCAAGCCGGGCAGATGGAGCTACTTTAATGACGACAAATCACAATCTTCATTCTGACCAAGATAGCCTATTGGTAGTGCTGGAACGCTTGGCGCACAAAGGTGCTATTCGTCAGCTCGACTATCAATTCGCCTGTTTTATTGATTCTCAAACGCATGATGAACAGTCGGATAGCCAAGCACTGGCGTTTATCGCGGGTGTTGTCAGTAGTGAGCTCGGCAAAGGACATATCTGTCTGTCTCTGTTCGATGCACAAGGGCAATCTACGGATTTAGCCAGTAAGCTAGGGCTGTTTGGTGAGTCGGCATTGGCGCTTAATACTCAGCTGCAGGGCATAGACTGGATTCAAGTATTACAAAATTCTAGCGTGGTCGGCGCGCAAGGAGAAGCCTTGCCGCTGATGTTTGATGGCGAGCGTCTGTATCTGCACCGCTATTGGCATTATGAAGTGACACTGGCGGAAAAGCTCAATCAGTTGGGCGCCGCAGTTAACTTGCAAGCACAAGAGTTTGCGCGATTATCCGAGTTGCTCAACCATCTGTTTGCACGCCAATACCATTTTCTGTTTAATGCTTTAGGCAAAGCAGTAGAAGCGGGAAGCAGCAACCAAGTGTTGCGTCAGCAATTGGTGTGTGACCACCTTGACGTAGTTGCAAGCGAATCGTTGGATTGGCACGCCATTGATTCCGTGCTTAGCAATGCGCGCAAGGTTCAAGATTTGCAAATACTGGATGAACTCGTACCACTCTCAGCTTGTGTGAACTGGCAAAAAGTCGCGGCGGCGGTTGCGTTAACTCGTCGATTTGCTGTTATTTCTGGTGGCCCTGGTACGGGTAAAACGACGACAGTAACCAAATTGCTTGCTGCTTTGATTGAACAGGCGACGCACGAGAAAAATCTAACCATCAAGCTGGTGGCCCCGACGGGGAAAGCGGCGGCGCGATTAACCGAGTCCATTGGTAAAGCGGTGCAAGAGCTGCCAGTTTCTCCGGAGCTAAAAGCCAAAATTCCGACTGAATCAAGCACCTTACATCGGTTGCTGGGCGCGATTCCTAATAGCGCAGAATTCCGTCACAACAAGCAAAATCCACTTCATTTGGATATTTTAGTTATCGACGAAGCGTCGATGGTCGACTTGCCAATGATGTATAAAGTGGTCGATGCCTTACCGAAACATGCGCGGCTGATTTTGCTAGGTGATAAAGACCAACTTGCTTCAGTTGAAGCTGGGGCTGTGTTGGGTGATATTTGTTCGTTCCATGCATTGGGCTATGGCAAAGAGCAGGCATCAGCCATCGCAAAACTGACGGGTTTCGATACTTTAGCCCATACGGGTAACAGTGCATCTAGCATTGCCGATAGTTTATGTATGCTGCAAAAGAGCTACCGATTTGATGCTCGCTCAGGCATTGGTCAGTTGGCAAAAGCGGTTAACTCAGGTTCTGCTGCGAGCGTAGATAATGTCTGGGCGAAAGATTTTTCTGACATCGAACATTTCGCGCTAAGTAGCCAACATTACAACCAAATGATGCAGACGTTGGTGCAGGAATACGGTCGTTACCTCAAACGCATTGGACAACAGGAAACCGATCCTAAAACCGGAGAGCCAGAGTCGCTAACGCACAAAGCCAAAGCGGTGTTAGATACCTTCAACCAATGCCGACTGCTGTGCGCGATCCGTGAAGGTGACTTTGGTGTTGCTGGGCTAAACCAGCGCATCGAGAAAGCGCTCGCGGCGCGCAAGTTAATTCAGGTTCAGGATGAAATTTGGTATCACGGCAGACCTGTCATGGTTACGCGTAATGATCATGGTCTAGGTTTGTATAACGGTGATATCGGTATTTGCATGCTCGATGACAGTGAAGAAGAACCGCGTTTGAAAGTCTTTTTCGAGTTACCTGACGGCAGTGTGAAATCGGTCTTGCCAAGCCGAGTACCTGAACATGAAACGGCTTACGCCATGACCATCCACAAATCGCAAGGCAGTGAATTTGATTACACCCTGATGATTTTGCCACCAGACTTTAGCCCGATATTAACTCGTGAGTTGATTTACACAGGTATTACCCGCGCGAAAAAGCGTTTAGCTCTTTACGCCGAACTCAATGTTCTGAAGCGAGGTATTAAAGTGAAAACCACTCGTGCGAGTGGATTAGTACAGCGGCTTACTAACTAAAACAAGAAGACCGAGCTTATGGCTCGGTCTTCTTTTATGCATGTTTTGCAAACGCATTGGTAAAAGACACGCTGCGTATTTTGTATTGCTGTTGATAAGCAAGAATAAAATCTCGGATAGCGTCATTTACGGGGAAAACACAGTGGACGTCTAGGCCTTCTAAAAACTGATTGTCAGCCATATCCCAGAAGCTTTGAAGCGAATTACAAATGATTGTTCTCATAACAGTGCTCGTCTCGGCTTATTTAAAGTCAGATTAACAACTGTCCTTGGTGTGCAATACGGAGCTAACTAGTTTTTCAATTGCCCAGTATTTTAGGGTGAAGGCTACATTACATCACCTAGATCCATTCGTATTGGTTAAAAACCAATCACTAGCGAGCAGAGTATAGCCAACCAAATGTATATTTAAAAGATAAAATTGGAACGAAAATTAAGCAATGGTTTGCGCATTTCTAAGTTGGTGTTTACATGATGACTCGCTAGCTCGAAGCAGTATTTATGTGAGGCCTTACTCCAAAACATACTTGATGTGCAGGATTGAGCGTCAATGAGCAGAATCCCGCACCTTGAGGTGTTGGTATAGCGGAACGTTAAATTTTGCTTCGTGATTTAAGGTTAAGCTACAAATCTAGCGCTAAGATTTTTGACTTACGCTGGAAGTTATATAGCCCTTGTTTGGCTCCGGGCAAATAGTCGACACTGACTTCGTAAAAACCTTGCTCTCTGAACCAATGCAGACTGTGTGTCGTGAGGACAAAGATTTGATCAATGGTTTCGGATTTAGAACGATGTTTCATGTAGTTGAGCAGTAACAAACCTCGGTTCCCATCACGATAGTCAGGGTGAATCGCTACGCAAGCCATCTCTGCTTTGCGCTCTTCTGGGTATGGATAAAGGGCAGCACAGCCAATAATCAAGCCGTCTTTCTCGATGATGGTAAATTTTCCAATCTCTTGCTCTAGCTGCTCTCGAGAGCGACGAACGAGTACGCCTTGTTCTTCTAGAGGACGAATGAGGTCTAAGATACCGCCAATATCGTCAATATTGGCTTGCCTCACTTGCTCAGCGCTCGCCATAACAACTTGGGTTCCGATACCGTCGAAAGAGAACAACTCCTGAATTAAGGCTCCATCCACTTTATAGCTGATCAAGTGGCTACGAGGTACTCCGGCACGGCAAGCGGCAATAGAGCCTTTAAGAAAGCGCAGTGTCCCAGTGTTGTAATCTAGGTCAGGAGACGTATTTTCAGAGAGCGTTTTGATGACATGCTCCGCCTCAATTGGCAGCAACTCGGCGACAGCATTGCCGTTGTCATCAATGACCCCTTGTTCTGAACAGAAACCAATCAGTTTGTCTGCGCCCAACTTGATCGCCAGTTGCGTCGCGACTTCTTCAGAAAGTAAGTTAAAACACTCGCCAGTCACAGAGCTCGCAATGGGGCCAAGTAGCACAATAGAGCCTTGGTCGAGCGTGCGATTAATCGCGTCGGTGTCAATGCGGCGAATGCGTCCACTATGGCAATAGTCCACACCATCATCAACGCCGAGTGGTTGAGCAATGATGTAGTTTCCGCTAACGACATTGAGCTGGGTACCTGCCATCGGAGTATTGTTGAGGCTCATTGATAGGCGCGCAGTAATCGCAAGTTGAAGTTGTCCGGCAGCTTGCATAACAACAGATAAAGCCGATTCATCCGTAATGCGGATATTTTTGTGGTAAGGCGTAGTGAGGTCTTGTTTTTCTAGCAGCTGATTAATTTGAGGACGTGCACCATACACCACCACGACTTTGATTCCTAGGCTATGCATGAGTGCGATATCATTAATAATATTGCCAAAATTTTTGTGTGCGACGGCTTCTCCGCCCAGCATGATCACCATGGTTTTTCCGCGGTGAGCATTGACATAAGGTGTTGATTGACGGAATCCTTTTACGAGAGCAGTACTACGAATTTTCACTACAGCCACTCCTTTGTTTAATTATGTCAAAATAATGCCTTTTTATTCACTTGGTGGCAAGGTGAAATTTTGGAATAAAGCACAAACATATTGAGGTGGGTTCTTGGTCCCGTTGAAGGGGAGAGTTACAATGAGCGCGTCTTTTCTCAATACGTGAACCTCATGTCTTCTGCTGTTAATAAGAATGCTGCGATCACTGCTTCAAATCTGTCAAAAACGTCATCTAAATCAATGCTTCGTAAGTGGCTAGAGCGTTCTCTCATGCTTATAGCGATAGTTGGAACCGTTGTCGTGTGCATGCTGTATAGTGATTTGATTACTCGAACCATTAATCCGCCTATTCCTAAATCGACTATTTATGGTCGCTGGGTTGAGCAAGATGTTGCGCCTTATGCTCGTGAAGAATTTGTGTTGAGTGAGCGCGGTGTTACCGTAAATGGTTCTACAGTGGCTACCAGTTTTGAATTCGATGGGGATTCGTTTTCGTATCGAGTGGGTTCAAATGAGCGGCACTTCAATTTTGTGGGTAAGCAGCATGCAGAAATGAAGCTGGATGCCAATGCACATTATCTACCTGTATTCCGTTTAGAGGGACGTGCAAGGATAGCGGTAAGATAGTCGTTTTTATCATTGTCTTTTAAGCAGAGATCTCTTGCGTCTGTGAGTCACATGGATGATCACAACTTCATCTCTCAATCAGTAAACTTTACTTCCAAACATAATCCGGACAATTCCGTAATTCTTCCGCTGTTATCATGTTGCATTAACTGAATGAATTTACAACGAGTAAACGGATTGGCTTAGCGTTGAAACATTTTGTCGTTGCTTTTCAATTGCGTCGTATGCATTTGTTTGCCATCCTTTTGATATTCTCTTTTACGGAAAAGACACGTGTTAAAAAAACTCCTTCCTATTATCTCTTTGAGCCTACTCTTTGGCTGTGCTCAACAAAATGATCGTGCTCAGCAATATCTTGATGGTGAGTTTCCTCAGATCCTCAATCAAGTGGATGTGGTTGAGTCTAACAAACCACGCGATTTTACTGAATTTAACAAGCAAGCTGAGCAAGTGGTGATAAAGTCACCATCCATGGCGAAGATGTACCAACCGCTATATCAACGATTAAGTGAGTGGGCGCAACAGAGCGGAGATACCAGTGCGTTGAGTGCGTTTGGCATTCAAGCCGCGCAATTGGGTGGTGGTGATAAAAAAGGTAATGTGTTGTTTACCGGGTACTTTTCTCCCGTGATGGAACTGCGTCATACACCAAACGACATTTTTAAGTACCCAGTTTATGGCAAGCCAAACTGCTCATCAGATTGTCCGACTCGCGCGGAGATCTACAATGGAGCACTAGATGGACAAGGTTTGGTGCTAGGTTACGCGCCTAATCGTATCGACCCATTTATGATGGAAGTGCAAGGCAGTGGCTACGTGCATTTTGAAGATGATGATACGTTGGAGTACTTTGCGTACGCGGGTAAAAACAATAAAGCTTACGTCAGCATTGGCCGCATTCTGATTGAACGTGGTGAAGTCCCGCGTGAAAAAATGTCCCTCAAAGCAATCAAAGAGTGGGTGATGGACAACGACGATGCGACAGTGCGCGAGTTGTTGGAGCAAAACCCTTCTTACGTTTTCTTTGCGCCAAAAGCAGAAGCGCCAGTAACAGGCTCGGCTGGTATTCCGTTGTTGCCAATGGCCGCCGTCGCGGGTGACCGTTCTATCTTACCAATGGGTACGCCAATCTTGGCGGAAGTGCCGCTGTTGAATGCCGATGGTACGTGGAGCGGTGCGCATCAACTGCGAATGCTGATCGTTTTAGACACTGGTGGTGCGGTAAAACAAAACCATTTGGATCTGTATCATGGCATTGGTGCGAGAGCAGGAACGGAAGCAGGGCACTACAAGCATTTTGGTCGAGTGTGGAAACTTGGGTTAGAAAACTCACCAACTCAAGCGCCTTGGGCTTTACCGCCAGAAAAGCTACAATAGTCGTCCAAGAGAGAGGAACACTCTCTTATCTAGACATTTCATCAAAGAGTGCGTATAAATCGCACTCTTTGTTTTTCTATCGATCATCTGGACTTCAATATGCGTGAACTCGATACCCCAGCATCTGACAGCTACAATCAACGCTTTGGCGGCACTCGTCGTCTTTATGGCAACAGCGAAGTGGACATTCTTCGCGCTGCACACATTTGTGTGATTGGTATTGGTGGCGTAGGTTCATGGGCGGTGGAAGCGCTGGCTCGTACGGGGATCGGTGAGCTAACTCTGATTGATATGGACGATGTTTGTGTCACGAACATTAACCGCCAAATTCATGCGATGACGGGCACCGTTGGCCAAAGCAAGATTGAAGTGATGGCCGAGCGTGTCAAATTGATCAACCCAGAGTGTAAAGTCAATCTGATTGATGATTTCATCACGCCAGACAATCAACATGAGTACTTAAGCAAAGAGTTTGATTACGTGTTGGATGCCATTGACAGCGTAAAAGCGAAGGCGTCTTTGTTGGCGTATTGCCGCAGCAACAAGATCAAAGTGATCACCACGGGTGGTGCTGGTGGTCAGGTTGACCCAACGCAGATCATGGTCGCTGATTTAACGAAAACGATCCAAGATCCTCTAGCGAAGAAAATCAAAGACACCTTGCGTCGTCATCATAACTTCCCTAAGAATCCGGCTCGTAAGTTTGGTATTGATTGCGTGTTTTCAACCGAGCAGCTGAAGTACCCTCAAGCAGACGGTTCAGTGTGTGGTGTGAAGTCGACAGCGGAAGGCCCAAAACGTATGGATTGCGCTAGCGGTTTTGGTGCGGCGACTGTCGTAACTGCAACGTTTGGCTTTGTCGCGGTATCGCGAATCGTTGAGAAGTTGATTTCAAAATATAAGAAGTAAACTAGAAGAAGAGCGCATCATGACAGATTTTCCCGTTTCTCCATTTGGTACAGATATCACCAGCGAAGACATTGTAGCGACTATGCAGCAATTTAAAGGCTGGGAAGATCGTTACCGTCAGGTTATTCAGTGGGGTAAAAAGCTGCCACAAATGCCAGAAGAGCTGAAATCAGAACAAGTTACCGTTTCGGGCTGTGAAAGCTTGGTGTGGCTAGTGAGCCAAGAGCAAGATGGCGTTTGGCATTTTTGTGCGGACTCCGATGCGCGTATCGTCCGTGGGTTGATTGCCTTGGTAATGGCAGCTTATGACGGTAAAACGGCCGATCAAATTCAAGCATTTGATATTGATGCTTATTTTGTTCAACTGGGGCTTGTCTCCCATTTAAGCCCGTCACGTGGTAATGGCTTGAAAGCTATTGTAGAGCAGATTAAGCAAACCGCCGTGTAACGAGTCATTTTCCCAATTCTTAAAAAACGCCGAATAGCCTAGCTGTTTGGCGTTTTTTGTATCTGAGTTGAGATATTTTTTGCATATGGATAAAAAGTATGCAAATGGTCGACTATTTTAGCGTTAATTAACCATTCTATTGATCCTGGTTCATTATATTGCCCACTTGGTTTTTATAAACTCAATTGTATTTAAAATTTGTCTATATTAGATAATAGACATATGCCCCATTCGCTCCTATTCCCCAATGTGGAAACACACTTGGAAGCGATTGGGTTACTTAGATACAAATGCTAGGAACCTCCCTATATGCAATTCACCTTGGAACATGCGCAAGACGTGTTATCCGGAATGCCAGACCCCACTTTTATTCTGAGTGAAGATGGTATCTATATTGATGTTTTTGGAGGAACAGATAAAAAAGCCTATCACGATGGAAGTAATTTGATAGGTGAGACGCTGCACAGCGTACTTGAGAAAGATAAAGCTGACTGGTTTATCGAACAGATAAATCGGTCACTGAAACAAGACAGTATTGTTACGATCGAGTACAAGATGTGCGCCGACAGCATTCAGGGAATAGATGCTAACAGTGGGCCAAGAGGCGACCTATACTACGAAGGCAAGATCTGCCCACTCGCTATAAAATACCGAGGTCGTCGCGTTGTCCTTATTCTTACACGCAACATCTCCAATCGCCACCGAGTTGAAACCCTTCTTCGCCATCAAAGCCAAATTGATGCTCTTACCAACATCTACAATCGACGTGTTTTTTCGAAAAGCTCACAGAAGAAGTTATTAAATCCCAAGCTCCGGATTATCACTCCGCGTTGTTATTATTTGATTTGGATTTTTTTAAAGTCATCAATGATAAACGTGGTCATGATGCGGGGGATTATGTCTTAGAGACGTTAGCTGATTTGGTTTCTCACTTACTCGTCAAAGACGAAATTTTCGCAAGAGTCGGAGGGGAGGAGTTTGCGATTATTTTGCCAGAAACTTCTCTGTCGGCGGCGAAAGAGGTAGGAGAGGAAGTACGTTCCCATATTCAAAATTGTCAGTTCGAATTTGAAAAGATTGAAATTCCGGTCACGGTGAGTGTAGGCGTGGTGGAAATAGGCAAAAATGAAACCACCAAACGTTTGTATGCGCATGCAGATAAAGCGCTTTATGCTGCGAAAAGAAATGGCAGAAATTGCGTGGCGACTCTGGATAGGCAGATGGAGTAACCTTGTTGGTTACTCCAAATCAAACCGTTGGCGTTATAGCATGTCGACGGCTTTTTCTACAGCGGCGATGAGTCTTTCCACATCGTTCGTCGTGTTATAAATACCAAAAGAGACGCGTACCGTGCCTTTCACATTTAGCGCATCCATCAATGGGTGAGCGCAGTGGTGTCCTGCTCGTACCGCAATGCCTTGTTGATCGAGCAGCGTTGCCATGTCTTGGTGATGAACGCCGTCCATGACGAACGTCAGTACAGAGGCGTTCGGTTGGTAGCCTAGAATATGAATGTCATCCAACGCGCTTAGTGCTTGGTAGGCCTTATCCTGAAGCGCATGGAGATGATCCTCTACTTCGTGATGGTCAAAACCTTGGTACCACTCAATGGCTTTCGCTAGAGCAATCGCGCCCGCAACGTTTGGTGTGCCCGCTTCAAATTTACCAGGAAGTGCTGAAAAGGTCGTTTTCTCGAAAGAAACGCGTTCAACCATTTTACCGCCGCCGTGCCATGGTGGCATAGCTTCTAACAACTCTAGTTTGCCGTATAGGACACCAATACCTGCTGGCGCATAAAGTTTGTGACCTGAGAAAACGTAAAAATCGATATCTGATACCGATAAATCAAGCTGCTCATGGACGATGCCTTGAGCGCCATCAATCACAACAACCGCGCCAACGCTGTGCGCTAGTTCAGTGATTTTTTCGATAGGTTGTCGTGTGCCCGTGACGTTGGTGATTTGCGCACAAGCAACAATTTTACAGCGGTCAGACAGAAGCACCTTAAATGCGCTGATGTCGAACTGGCAATCTGATGTCATTGGAACTTTTATGACTTTGGCGCCCGTTTGCTCTGCCACGATTTGCCAAGGCACGATGTTAGCGTGGTGCTCCATCTCGCTAATCAAGATCTCATCACCCGGTTGTAACGTGCTGCGGGCGTAAGTCTGAGCAATTAAGTTCAGTGCTTCGGTTGCGCCCCGTGTCCAAATGATCTCTTTAGAGCTGTTTGCACTAATAAAGTTTGCCACTCGTTCTCGTGCCGCTTCAAATTGGCTGGTGGCATTAGCCGTTAAACTATGACTGCCACGGTGAACATTGGCATTTTGCGCACTGTAGTAATGACTGATGACATCAATCACACATTGCGGTTTTTGCGTTGTCGCTGCGCTATCTAGATACACTAAGGGTGTATCGTTGACGGATTGATTTAGAGCAGGAAATTGCTCACGTACAGCATTTACGTCAAACATTATTCTTCACCAAGCTTATGGTAATGCAGAGTAGGCAGAGGGATCATTGGCTCAGCAACTGACCATGCGTGTTTTTTACCTGAGAGTTGAATGATTACTTCCATTGCGAACTCTAAAGCAGTGCCCGGACCTTGACTAGTGATCAGGTTGTGGTTGATATCAAAGGTCACGCGTTTGCTGCGCCACTTCTCTTCCGGGATATGTGACTGAAAGCTCGGGTGACAGGTCATCAGTGATTGTGGGAAAAGATCATGGTGTTGCAATACCAACGCTGGTGCTGCGCAGATAGCTGCAACCAATTTTCCCTCATAGATGTGCTGCTTAAGGATTTCTATCATCACCGTACTATCACGGAAAATTTCTGCACCACCAACACCACCAGAAAGCGCTATGGCATCAAACTCATCATCAGCGATATCGACCAGCTTACAATCTGCCGTTAATGTGACTCCGCGAGAAGCTTTCATCGTCAATGAGCCATCAAAAGCAGCACTCGCTACCGTAACGTCATAACCCGCGCGAACCATCATGTCGATAACGGTGACGGCTTCCATTTCTTCGGTGCCTGGAGCGATTGGCACTAAGATTTTCTTACTCATTGTTCTGTCCAGCTTTGTTCTATTTGTTTGATGCGTTGGTAAAGTTTTAAATTATCAGGCGTATTGATGCGATGTTTCTCGGCAGCCTTTAACAAGTATCCGGTTATAAAATCAATTTCCGTTCGACGCTGATGGAATACGTCTTGTCTCATTGAAGAATAGTTCTCAGCTGTGGCGTTCACCACTTGCATTACCGTATCGAAAAGAGAGCGAAACTCGATAGCAATACCTTCTTTACTCATTACTTCAACCAGTTCTTCAGTGATGCTTTCAAGTTGTATCTTAAACTCGGGCTTCGCAAGTTCACCATTCTTGCACTGGTGAATCGCAGTCAGTGGGTTAATCGCGCAGTTAATTGCTAACTTAGTCCATAACGCAGACCGGATGTGTGGATTCCAAATGGCCTCTGGAAGGGCATTATGCATAACATCTTTCAGAAAAGTGCACTGCATTCCTTTGTCATTATAACCACCCGCTTGCGTTGTTCCGTGACCGGTATGCAATACGTGTTGGTTATCTGGTTTGTATGCGCCGTGCGTCGTTGTTGCGAGCACTATCGGATTGTTTGGCACAACCTTCTCCACGGCAGAGGCAGTACCCATACCATTGTGCATCAGCATGATAATCGTGTCTGTATTGATATGAGGGAGCAAAGGCTGAATGGCGTCTTCCACTTGCCAAGCTTTTACCGTGATCAAAATGAGGTCCGCTTGATTTACGGAGGAAATATCTTGATTACTGAATACGATTGCGGGTGTGTCATCCAACTGAAGTGATTGTTGGCTTTCAGAACTTCTTCCCCACAATGAAACATTGTGCCCGGCAAGCTTAAATTTTGTTGCCCAGAGTGAGCCCACCGCACCTGGACCGAGGATAAGGATATTCACCAAACGCTCTCATTAAAAAGGTTTGCTGCAAGGATAATGAGGGAAAAAAGGAAAGCAAATAAAAATGGCGCCGAAAGGCGCCATTTTTGAGCAAACTTAGTGGTTCAATTAGAACTTGTAAGTTACAGCTAGGTAGTGGCTTACACCAGTCGATTCTAGCTCAACACCTGGAGCAACTTGTAGACCGTCTTTTACGCCATATACTTCTTTGTATGCTTTCAGGCCGTAACCAACCGCGAAGCGATCTGAGTGCCAGTAAATGCCGTTGAACATTGCACCACCGTTTGACGCGGTAGTACCAAATTTGTTACCAGCATCATCATCCATACCGAATTGGTAATCAATGTAACCTTGGTAAGAAATGAATGAACCATTGTCGAAGAAGTAGAATGGTTTGAACCAGTTAGTCGAGATTTGGAAACCGTTCCAACCTTTGTTGTTGCCATCGTAAGTGCTGTACAGGTTTAGCCCGATTTTACCTAACCAAGGAACCATTACATCAGAACCTAAACCGATTTTCTGATTGTTTACACCACCGTTGTTACCGCCCCATTCCATTAGAGATGCAATGTATAGCTCTTGAACTGGACCGAAAGATAGGTCTTTACCAGTTACTGCATCTAGAGACATACGCGGTGCAAATTTCATGAACATCTTGTCAGGAGCGCCGTTCTCGATTGACTTATCTTGGTTATCTTTAGTCGCTAGGTTAAATACGTCTACGTAACCGTATAGGTCGAAAATACCAGAGCGACCGCCAAATTCCATTTCTAGGTAATCGTGAGCGTTGTCGTCAGCGCCTTTAACTCGTGGCATTTCATCAATTGAGTACATGTAGTTGAACTGCATCCACTTGTAATCGTTTTTGTGGATATCGCCGTCAGAGTAATCTGCCGCCATAACTGGAGCTGAAGTAGCCGCTAGAAGGCTAAGAGCTAAAAGTGATTTACGCATAAGGGGACTCTCTATGTTTGTAATGATTCAGAACACGCAACCTGTGCTGCGCTTTCCAATTGGCGGGAATAATAGCGATAAAAATCCCAAATGAAAGTGATAAAGGGTGCAAAATTGAACGTTTTTGGTGAGTTGTGTCACGAAATTATCTTTATTTACGGAACTTTTTGTTTGTTGCATTTGATTACAGTAAATATGTGATTTGGATCGTTTGCGTAAGCGATTTTATGACTTTTTAAGCCAGTCGATTAACCAACATAAATCGTTAGTGATCGGAGTGATAAGGGATTCGTATGTATCGGTGAATCAAAGAGGACGTTTGAATGAAAGAAGTCATGTTATTCCCACTCACTTCAGTTGTACTCCCTGAAGGTAAAATGAATCTGCGCATTTTTGAGCCACGATATAAGCGAATGGTAAAGGAATGCAGCCTACAAAATGTGGGTTTTGGAGTTTGCCTAGTAGGTAGTGAAGGTGACCCTAAAGACGTGGGAAATGTTTCATCTATCGGAACTTTGGTCAGGATCGTTGATTTTGAAACACTCAGTGATGGTCTTCTTGGTATTACAGTCGCTGGTGAGAAACGCTTTGTTGTCAAACGAATTCGTGCAGATGCGGACGGCTTACGCCATGCTGAAGTCGAATGGTTAGACAATTGGCAACATCCAGACAACTCACCAGATTTCTTCTATTTAAGTCAGCAGTTATCCCATGTTTATGAAGAGTTTCCTCAACTTGGAAACCTCTACCAGCATCGTTTTTACGATGACTCAGCTTGGGTGACCCAGCGCTGGCTTGAATTACTTCCTTTAGACTGCAATCTGTTCGAACAGCTCGTTGGCGCAGAGAACTGCATTCCTGCGTTGCAATTTCTGACAGAAGCCATAGAAGCCCCGACTAACAAAGAGGCAAGGATATGAAAGGATTTAACAGAGCTGCGCTAACTATGGTGGCGGCATTAGGACTGGCGGCGTGTGGCTCCGACAGCGACACCATCGAGTATTCCAATTTGCAAGCAGTACATGCGTCTTCTGATGCGCCGCTTGCAAATGTGTGGATAAACGATAAATCATCATTGACAGGTGTTGATTATGGTATGGGTTCTGGTTACATGAAGTTACGTGAGGGCATGAACTCAATTCAAGTTGATGTTCAACTTCCAGGCGATGAAACCGCGACCGTAATACCTAAAACAGAACTAGACCTTGATTCAGACTTCAATTACAACGTGTTCGTTGTTGGTGATGCCGATGGTTCGCCAAACCCAGTAGAACCTTTAGTTGTGACTCGCAGCGCCGATTCAATGGCTGATGCCAATAGTTTAGATGTTCAAGTTGTTCATGCAGCGTCTGGCGTTCCTGCCGTTGATCTCTACGTCACTGAGCCAGGGGCTGATCTTGCTAGCGCGACACCGCTTATGAATCTTGCATATAAAGCATCTACAGACGTATTGAACATCCCCGCTGGTGAGTACCAAGTTCGACTTGCTGTTGGGGATAGCGTTGCTTTTGACTCGGGCACAATATCTCTTGCTGCTAATTCAAACTTGACGATTGCCGCTATCAGTACCGGAGATTCAAATAGCACATCACCGGTTAAGCTGTTGGTATTGGATGGTTCAGGATCTTCTATAATTGAAGATATGGGCAGCCAAGCTGAAGTAAGAGTTGGACATCTTGTCGATGGAGCGCCGATCGTCGATGTCAACGTTAACGGGGCGGCCTTCGGTCCTCTTGCCGACTTAGCGTTCAAAGAGATTCGTCGTTATTTGGATCTCGATGCTGGCGCTTACGATATTGACGTTTACGTGGATGGCACAACAACCAATCCTATTATCGATGTTGACGGATTAATGGTTGCGGGCGGAATGGATTACAGTGTTTACGCAGTCGGTGTTGTTAGCCCAGCGATTGATATCGAACCTCTGGTTGTTGAAGACATGAGACGTGCAGTGGCAACTAGCGCGACGCTGAATGTGACACATGCGGCGGCGAATCCCGTAGCGGAAATGGTGGATATTTATCTCACTACAAGCGCTGGAATAGATGGAAGTGATCCAACTATTGCTAATTTTGCGTACAAAGATAGCGTTCAGGGATTATATGTCGCTGAAGGTACCTATTATGTAACCGTGACAGTGGCAGGCGATCCAAGTACGGTTGCTGTTGATTCAGCACCAGTCAACGTGATGAATGGTGTTGTGTATCAGGTGGTTGCCATTGATGATGGGAACAACGGTGGCTTCAACTTGTTGGTTGATGACGTTACCGATTAGGACGAATGGGAGGAGATGACTCCTCCCTAAAATTAAGGCCGATTATAATGAGTAATAGCCCAAAAAAACTGGGGCGCAGTGATTGGAACGATTACATGGACAAAGTGAAAGCTCGAGATAAAGACGCATTCGCTTTTGTATTCCGTTTTTACGCACCCAAGCTGAAGCAATTCGCTTACAAACATGTTGGTAATGAGCAAGTTGCTATGGAGATGGTGCAAGAGACCATGGCGACAGTTTGGCAGAAAGCGCACCTCTATGATGGGGAAAAGAGCGCGTTATCGACTTGGATATACACCATAATCCGAAACCTATGCTTTGATCTGTTGAGAAAGCAGAAAGGTAAGGAGTTACACATTCATTCTGATGACATTTGGCCGTCAGAATATTATCCACCAGATCTTGTTGATCACTATTCACCAGAGCAAGACATGTTGAAAGAGCAGGTGGTTAAATTTTTAGATATTTTACCGAAAAATCAGAGAGACGTTTTACAAGCGGTGTATCTTGAGGAGCTACCTCATCAGCAGGTCGCTGAATTATTTGATATACCCCTCGGTACCGTAAAATCCAGGCTGAGGCTTGCAGTAGAAAAGCTAAGGCATTCAATGCATACGGAGCAACTATGAACAAACACCCAGATAACAGCTTGTTAGAAGCATACGCTTCGGGAAGCATTGATGCAGTTTCTGGTCTTGTGGTCGCAACCCATTTAGAAACATGCACCAAGTGCCGAGCTTATGTGAACCAAGTCGAAGCCAGCCAAGCGAATATCGTGAGCGACATCCCCTCTGAATATGTCCCTGAATTCGACGATATGTTCAATGATATTATCAATGCGGAGCCAGCGACAGATAACATCGTTATCCGAGATCCTGCCGCAGTGAATGTTGCAGGAAAGAGCTTTGAACTTCCCAAAACCTTAGCGCGTTTCTCTGACCTTGTAGGGTCATGGAGAAGTTACGGAGGCAAGGTTTTCAGTGCTCAGATTGATCTAGGGGAAGATGCTCGTGTTAGCTTAATGTACATCGGAGAAGATGTGCAAATCCCTCAACATACGCACAAAGGCTTAGAATCTACATTGATCCTACATGGTGGGTTTAGTGATGAGGATGGCCAATATGAAGAGGGCGATTTGATGATTAGAGACGCGTCAGTGAAGCACAGCCCTTACACTAAGGCCGGAGAAGATTGCTTGTGT
Organism: Vibrio sp. E14; assembly: GCF_020515785.1. Lineage (NCBI taxonomy): Bacteria > Pseudomonadati > Pseudomonadota > Gammaproteobacteria > Vibrionales > Vibrionaceae > Vibrio > Vibrio sp. E14. Next base: position 612,985 of record NZ_JAHPJI010000002.1, on the reverse strand, counting down.
TTAACCGTACTGACTGAGCCGATGATCTTTACTCAAGGTGTGGCACGTATATTTAATATGTTTGGCAAAGGGCTATACCCATAGACCTCTTATCTTATATCTCGCAAAACAAAAACCACCGAATTCGGTGGTTTTTTGATGCGCTTCTTAGTGCTTGTGACGTGCCTTTTCCAATAGAGCATCAAAGTAATGTCGTAGCGAGTACAACATAATCAAGCTTGGCACGACCATAACAGCGGTAAGCACAAAGAACGTGCTCCAGTCATTGAGGTAGTCCACCAGTTCTCCACTGAAAGAAGCAAGAGTCGTTCGTCCGAAGTTGCCCAAAGAGGCAAGCAACGCATACTGAGTTGCCGAGAATGCTTGTCCGGTTAGAATCGTCAAAAATGAAACAAAAGCGACAGTTGAGAAAGCAGTCGTAAAGTTATCGACAATAATCGTGGCTAAGTACAAGTGCTCGTTTGGGCCTACCGAAGCAATCCAAGCAAACATCAAGTTGCTGGCAGACATAGCAATACCGCCGATCATTAATCCACGTACAATACCAAACCTGACGTTGAACATGCTTCCGACAAAGGTAAAGAAGATAGTGGCTCCCCATCCGATCAGTTTGGAGTAATAACCAATTTGTTCGTTACTAAAACCAATATCTTTATAGAACGCGATCGACATCCTGCCCAAAAACGCTTCGCCAATTTTGAATAGGAAAACGAACAGCAAAAGAGTAATCGCGACACGGACGCCATTGCGATTAAAGAAGTCAAGGAAAGGTTCTACAACAGTCACTGTAAACCAAGCCACGACTTTTGAACCAACCACTTCTTTGTGGCGTTGTTCAGCGGCAGACTGAAGTTGTTCGCGTTGAGTCTTCGGTTCACCGACTAAAATCGTAAAGACCATTAGAATGCCGACTATCACCGCCATCCCGTAATACACGCCATTCCAACCGACGCTATCAGCATTAACAAACGCTAAATAACCCGGTAGTGAATAACCTGTCCACCAGCCAATGACCGCCATTGCAGAAGCTTGTGGCAGCTTAGATTCTTCTGATTTTGGGAAAGTATCAATACGAAAAGCATCAATCGCAATGTCTTGTGTGGCTGATGCGGTTGCAATACACAAAGCGAGTAGAGACGCAAATACCAAGTTCTCTGCTGGATTCACGCCCGCAATAAATACCGTCGCGACGAGTACGATGCTTTGACAGAAGAAAATCCAGCTACGCCTTTGTCCAAGTAGTCGATAGAGCACTGGTAGCTTCACCCGGTCTACGAGTGGCGCCCAGAGAAAGTTAATTGCATAAACCGCAAAGACACTACCAAAGTAGCCTATTGCGGATAGGGTCAAACCAGCGTCTTTTAGCCAGCCAGACATATTTGAACCGATAAGTACCCACGGAAAGCCGCTAGAGCAGCCCAACATGAAAACCCACATGAGTCGTTTATCGAGGTAACTTTTTACCGTTTCCAACCAAGTGATGGAAGGTAATGAAGACATAAATCAATCCAATAAAATGAAGCCGTTGAAAGAGAAAGCCCTTCGATTATTCAAAGGGCTTATCGTTTTGGCTATTTAAGTAGTGTTGCTTTAGTGATGACGATTTGAGTCTCGGGAACATCACGCATACCGCGAGTCGTCGTAGTTGGCTGTTTTGCCATTTTTTGGATAATGTCGAATCCTTCCGTGACCTCGCCAAATACCGCATAACCCGGTGGACGAGCGCCGTAGTTTAGAAAATCATTGTCGACTAAATTGATAAAAAACTGACGAGTAGCAGAGTCAGGCGCGTTGGTGCGCGCCATTGCAATCGTCGCACGGTCGTTATTTAAACCGTTATTACCCTCGTTTTTGATTGGAGCGTAAGTCTTTACCATTTGCATATCTTGGTTAAAGCCACCACCTTGCGCCATAAAGCCTGGAATAACGCGGTGAAAAATAGTGCCTTCATAGCTACCGTCTTCTACATATTTCAGGAAGTTCGCTACCGTAATCGGCGCTTTCTCTTCATTCAGTTCGACAGTAAATGAACCTAACGTTGTTTCAAACGCCACTTTTGGTCCAGCCCAAACGCTGCAGCTGAGTAGCGCGAGAGAAAGAATTGCCTTGCGTAACATTAGAAACGCTCCTGCATGTACTGACGAAGCTCAGGATCATTGGCAATTTCTTTAAGTGTCAATGTCACTACATCATTCAGTGTTTGCTCAATGTCGGCATCAGACGCACTCAATGTGCCAGAACGCTTCGCAGTGCCTGTGTAAGTTTTGACCAGTTTGCCTTCTGGTGTTTCTGCGGTGATTTCAAGCACGACTTTCGCATCCATCTCATTTTCCATCACCGAATGTTTTACGTTAACTAATGCTTCTTGAACGTTTAATTCAATTGCATTGTTGCTGTTTAGATCGGCATGGAAGCCTTGAGATGAAAACTGCTTCTCTAATGCTTCTTCTAACGCAATACGTAAATTCTGTTTAGCATGAAGAGGAAGAATGTTCGAACGGCCGTTATCCACCAACGCCACGTACTGCGCTGCACGTACATCTTTGCTGGTCAAACTGTAAGTCTTGCCTTGAACAATTGGATTGGTGCTCAGTGTGCTTTCTGGCATCAAATTCAGCTGAGGCTGTTGAGGCGCTGAACACGCAGCAAGCAACGCAACCGAAGCCGCAAGTACCAATTTTCTCATTTTATTATTCCTTTTAACTATTTTGCTAAAGCTTATTTTGCGCTTAATTTAGCAGGATTTTTTGTGGCCTGTAAAATCACAAACTTATTGTTGGAAGCGATAAGTTTCACATTCTTATCGCCAAACAGCCGTTTTAGTTTTGCGTCGTAACCAAGATGACGATTTCCAATCACCAGTAACTTACCACCTTCACTTAATACTTGCTTTGCATCACAGAACATTTGCCAAGCAATATGATCGGTGATTGCCTGCTGTTGGTGAAAGGGTGGGTTACACATAATCATAGAGCAGCTGTTGTGTTTAAAACCGTCCAAACAATTGTTTGCAACACACTGTATGTCTCTATCTTCACCAAGGTTATCTAGCAGGTTCTGCTTCGCGGACTCAAGCGCCATAAAGCTTTCATCAACACATGTTAATCGAGCATTCGGATTCAGCTGACCAAACTTCACAGACAGAACACCATTACCGCAACCGAGATCGATAACATTATCTATCAATGGGTCTTGAGGTAGGTGCTGCAGCATAAAACGCGCACCTAAATCTAAGCTTTCTCCTGAATAGACATTTGGCATGTTCTTGAGTTCGATATCTTCGCCATCAACGCGCCAAGTAGTGAAAGGGCTCACTTCAATTGTTGGTTCAACCGTTGCTTGAGCGAATACCAATCGGTGCTTTTTCCATGCCAGAGATGTTTTTGTCTCACCCAAGTATTTTTCAAACAGTTTTAGCGTTGAAGTATGAATGTCTTTCGCTTTATTAACTGCAATGATGGGGCAGGATGCAGGCAGTGCTTTTCTTAACTGACTGAGTATCCAAACGAGGTGACGGTTACTTTTTGGCAGTTGCAGCAATACGAGATCAGTACTGGAAGGTACGGGGTCCATCGTGGTTGCAAACGCTACCTTATTGCACTGGTTTTGCTCAAGGTTCTGCTGCACACCTTTATGAGAAATGAAAGAATCACTCATTAGCGTCACATGGTGCTTTTCTGAAAACCAGCAGGAGAGAGCACCAAAGCTGTCATTAATCACGAGGATGTTTTGATTGTCTGGCAAAGCAAGTTCTTCAACATGATTAATAAGATACTCATCACCGGCATCCCACGCTTGTAGAGTTTCATTGCTGCGTTTTGGGAAACGATGAAGTGTTAAGCTTCGCTCGTGAAGATTCAGTTCGGTTTTCATAGCTAAATGTAAGTTGATTTAGAAATTAAGTGTTATTGTCGCAAATGATGACGTGTCGAGATACAAAAAGCTGTCAAATTTTACGTGTTCAGTGGTGGTCGCTCTCTAGGCATGTTCATGGCGTCAAGCGCTTTGAAATCAGTTGAACGTAAAATGCATCAATAATGAGAGTGATGTTTGAGTGATACACGTCTGCTTTACTTAGGTATATACTTATGGAATTCGCATCAATGAGGAACGAATATGATCCAAGAAATCATAGAGAAGAAACTACACAGTGAGCTGCAACCAAGCTATCTCAAAGTGATTAATGAGAGCTACATGCATAATGTGCCACCAGGCTCGGAGAGTCACTTCAAAGTGATTGTTGTGAGTGATTCGTTCGCGGGACAGCGTTTGATTGGACGCCATCGCCAAGTTCATCAAATTTTGGCAGATGAGTTAGATAACCACATTCATGCACTAGCTATTCATACATACACTGATGAAGAGTGGAAGCGTGAACAAGATGGCGCTCCTGATAGCCCTATGTGTATGGGTGGCGGTCACTAAAGACGCAAAATATAAAGGTGCAAAGAAAAGGTGGCTAAGGCCATCTTTTTTCGTTTTACATTCTTTAGGGGCATTGATGTGGCACAAATTCTGGTTAAAAAATGTGTTAACAGTGTTTCAACAAATGAATGGAAATTGCAGGATATTTCAGGCGATGAATATGACTTTTCCATAAGATATGTATGGAATATGGCATTTGTGCGATCGGTCAAAGTTATGACTATTCTTTGACCTTTTAGACCTGATTCTACCGAAATAACCCCTCTATTCTAATGATTGGTCATGGCATCAAGTTCCTAAAAAATGCTAGACTACGGCACCTGATAAATCTCGCGTATTCCTTGTGACGAGATTTTTAATAGGATGTTGCGATTTTGATGTTTAAAACAACATCAAAACCGGACACTGATGTCGTGTCTAAAAGTTACGCAATCAAAAGAATCTTTTTCCCGATAAAAGTAGTGCAAGTGCGTATGATTACAATAAAGAAGGGCTTGGATCTTCCTATCGCAGGAACTCCATCCCAGGTGATTAATGATGGTAAGACCATCAAAAAAGTCGCCTTGCTTGGCGAAGAGTACGTTGGCATGCGTCCTACCATGCATGTCCGCGTTGGTGATGAAGTGAAAAAAGCGCAAGTTCTTTTTGAAGATAAAAAGAACCCTGGCGTGAAATTTACTGCACCAGCAGCCGGTAAAGTGATCGAAGTTAACCGTGGCGCTAAACGTGTCCTTCAATCTGTAGTGATTGAAGTGGCAGGTGAAGAGCAGGTGACATTTGATAAGTTCGAAGCCGCTCAACTTTCAGGTCTAGATCGTGAAGTGATCAAGACTCAGTTGGTTGACTCTGGCCTATGGACCGCTTTACGTACTCGTCCGTTTAGCAAGGTTCCTGCAATCGAGTCTTCTACTAAGGCTATTTTCGTAACTGCAATGGATACTAATCCATTAGCAGCTAAGCCTGAGTTGATCATTAATGAGCAACAAGAAGCATTCATTGCTGGTCTAGACATTCTTTCAGCCCTGACAGAAGGCAAGGTTTACGTATGTAAATCTGGCACTAGTTTGCCACGCTCTTCACAGTCTAACGTAGAAGAACACGTCTTCGATGGCCCTCACCCAGCAGGTCTTGCTGGCACCCACATGCATTTCCTATACCCAGTGAATGCAGAAAATGTGGCATGGAGCATCAACTACCAAGACGTTATCGCGTTCGGTAAGCTGTTCCTAACTGGTGAGCTATACACAGATCGTGTTGTGTCTCTAGCTGGTCCAGTTGTGAATAACCCTCGTCTAGTTCGTACCGTAATCGGTGCAAGCTTAGATGACCTAACAGATAACGAGCTGATGCCTGGCGAAGTTCGTGTGATTTCTGGTTCTGTACTGACAGGTACACATGCAACTGGTCCACACGCATACCTTGGCCGTTACCATCAACAGGTTTCTGTATTACGTGAAGGCCGTGAGAAAGAACTATTTGGCTGGGCAATGCCTGGTAAGAATAAGTTCTCGGTAACTCGCTCTTTCCTTGGTCACGTATTCAAAGGTCAGTTGTTCAATATGACAACGACGACCAATGGTAGTGATCGTTCAATGGTTCCAATTGGCAACTACGAACGCGTAATGCCTCTAGATATGGAGCCTACTCTGCTGCTTCGTGATCTATGTGCAGGTGATACAGACAGTGCTCAAGCACTGGGTGCGCTTGAACTGGATGAAGAAGATCTAGCATTGTGTACCTTTGTATGTCCAGGTAAGTACGAGTACGGTACGTTACTTCGTGAATGCCTAGATACTATCGAGAAGGAAGGGTAATTTTCATGGCTCTTAAAAAGTTTCTTGAAGACATCGAGCATCATTTTGAGCCTGGTGGTAAACACGAAAAATGGTTTGCCCTGTACGAAGCTGTAGCAACAGTTTTTTACACTCCAGGTATCGTAACAAATAAAAGCTCGCACGTTCGTGATAGCGTTGACCTAAAACGTATCATGATCATGGTTTGGTTTGCGGTATTCCCAGCAATGTTCTGGGGTATGTACAACGCAGGTGGCCAAGCTATTGCAGCGCTTAACCACATGTACGCTGGTGATCAACTAGCGACAGTTATCTCTGGTAACTGGCACTACTGGCTAACTGAAATGCTGGGCGGAACGATTGCCGCTGATGCAGGGGTTGGCAGTAAGATGCTACTAGGTGCGACCTACTTCCTACCTATCTACGCAACAGTATTCCTTGTTGGTGGTTTCTGGGAAGTGCTTTTCTGTATGGTGCGTAAGCACGAAGTAAACGAAGGCTTCTTTGTTACTTCTATCTTGTTCGCACTTATCGTTCCACCAACGCTACCTCTATGGCAAGCGGCACTAGGTATCACATTTGGTGTTGTTGTTGCGAAAGAGATCTTCGGTGGTACAGGTCGTAACTTCCTTAACCCTGCACTTGCAGGTCGTGCATTCCTATTCTTCGCTTACCCAGCGCAAATCTCGGGTGACGTAGTATGGACTGCAGCTGACGGCTTCTCTGGTGCAACTGCTCTTAGCCAATGGGCTCAAGGTGGTAACGGTGCTCTAGTTAACACAGTAACTGGTTCTCCTATCACTTGGATGGACGCTTTCATCGGTAACATCCCTGGCTCTATTGGTGAAGTATCGACTCTAGCTCTAATGATCGGTGCAGCGATGATCGTTTACATGCGAATCGCTTCATGGCGCATCATTGCGGGCGTAATGATCGGTATGATTGCAGTATCGACTCTGTTTAACGTGATCGGTTCTGACACTAACCCAATGTTCAACATGCCATGGCACTGGCACCTAGTTCTAGGTGGTTTTGCATTCGGTATGTTCTTCATGGCAACGGACCCAGTATCAGCGTCATTTACTAACAAAGGTAAATGGTGGTACGGCATCCTGATTGGTGCAATGTGTGTGATGATCCGTGTAGTTAACCCGGCGTACCCAGAAGGTATGATGCTGGCGATTCTATTCGCGAACCTATTCGCACCTCTGTTCGACCATGTAGTGATTGAGAAGAACATCAAGCGGAGACTAGCACGCTATGGCAAGTAATAACGACAGCATTAAAAAGACGCTGGGTGTTGTTATCGGGTTGAGCCTTGTTTGTTCAATCATCGTATCAACAGCAGCAGTAGGTCTGCGTGATAAGCAAAAAGCTAACGCTGTCCTAGATAAGCAATCAAAGATCGTTGAAGTTGCAGGCATTGACGCGAACGGTAAGAAAGTACCAGAGCTATTTGCTGAGTACATCGAACCTCGTCTGGTAGACCTTGAAACAGGTAACTTTACTGAGGGTAATGCATCTACGTACGATCAGCGTGAAGCATCAAAAGATGCAGAACGTTCAATCGCATTGACACCAGAAGAAGACGTCGCTGATATCCGTCGTCGTGCGAATACAGCAGTGGTGTACTTAGTAAAAGACCAAGATGAAGTCCAAAAAGTTATCTTGCCTATGCACGGTAAAGGACTATGGTCGATGATGTATGCCTTTGTAGCCGTTGAAACTGATGGTAACACTGTGTCTGCTATTACTTACTACGAGCAAGGTGAAACTCCTGGACTTGGTGGTGAAGTAGAGAACCCTTCATGGCGCGATCAATTCATTGGCAAGAAATTGTACAATGAAGATCATCAGCCAGCGATTAAGGTCGTGAAAGGCGGCGCACCGCAAGGTTCTGAGCACGGTGTTGATGGCCTATCAGGAGCAACGCTCACTAGTAATGGTGTTCAACACACATTTGACTTCTGGTTAGGTGACAAGGGCTTTGGTCCTTTCCTAGCAAAAGTTCGTGACGGAGAACTTAACTAATGTCTAGTGCACAAAACGTTAAAAAGAGCATTCTAGCGCCAGTATTGGATAACAACCCAATCGCGCTACAAGTTCTTGGTGTATGTTCTGCTCTTGCAGTAACAACTAAACTAGAAACAGCTTTTGTAATGACGCTAGCGGTAACATTTGTAACTGCGTTGTCTAACTTCTCTGTTTCATTGATCCGTAACCACATTCCTAACAGTGTGCGTATCATCGTTCAGATGGCAATTATCGCATCGCTAGTAATCGTGGTAGACCAGGTGCTAAAAGCTTACCTATACGATATCTCTAAACAGCTATCTGTATTCGTTGGTCTGATTATCACTAACTGTATCGTAATGGGTCGTGCTGAAGCATTCGCAATGAAGTCTGCGCCAGTACCATCTCTTATTGACGGTATTGGTAACGGTCTAGGTTACGGCTTCGTTCTTATCACTGTAGGTTTCTTCCGTGAGCTATTTGGCTCAGGCAAACTATTTGGCCTAGAAGTTCTACCTCTAGTGAGCAACGGTGGTTGGTACCAGCCTAACGGCCTAATGCTACTAGCACCATCAGCATTCTTCCTAATCGGCTTCCTTATCTGGGTAATCCGTATTCTGAAACCAGAACAAGTAGAAGCGAAGGAGTAAGGACGTCATGGAACATTACATTAGTCTGTTAGTTAAATCGATTTTCATCGAAAACATGGCTCTGTCTTTCTTCCTAGGTATGTGTACTTTCCTTGCCGTATCTAAGAAGGTTAAGACCTCTTTCGGCCTAGGTGTTGCAGTTGTGGTAGTACTGACTATCGCTGTTCCTGTGAACAACCTAGTATACAACCTAGTTCTGAGAGAGAACGCGTTAGTTGAGGGCGTGGACCTTAGCTTCCTAAACTTCATCACCTTTATCGGTGTAATTGCAGCACTTGTACAGATTCTAGAGATGGTTCTAGACCGTTTCTTCCCACCTTTGTACAACGCGCTAGGCATCTTCCTACCGCTGATCACAGTAAACTGTGCAATCTTCGGTGGTGTATCTTTCATGGTACAACGTGACTACAACTTTGCTGAATCTATCGTTTACGGTTTCGGCTCTGGTGTGGGCTGGATGCTAGCAATCGTTGCTCTTGCAGGTATCCGTGAGAAGATGAAGTACTCTGACGTACCTCCAGGTCTACGTGGTCTTGGTATCACATTTATCACTGTAGGTCTTATGGCGTTAGGCTTTATGTCTTTCTCTGGTGTTCAACTGTAAGTCGGGTAAACCGCAACAATTAAGGAATAGTCAATGGACATTATTCTTGGTGTAGTGATGTTTACTCTGATCGTACTTGCACTAGTACTAGTGATTCTTTTCGCTAAGTCTAAGCTTGTACCAACAGGTGACATTACAATTTCTGTGAACGATGACCCTTCTCTGGCGATCGTTACACAACCAGGTGGTAAGCTACTGAGTGCTCTAGCCGGTGCTGGCGTATTCGTATCTTCTGCTTGTGGTGGCGGTGGCTCATGTGGTCAGTGTCGCGTAAAAGTTAAATCAGGTGGTGGCGACATCCTACCAACCGAGCTTGACCATATTACTAAAGGTGAAGCTCGTGAAGGTGAGCGTCTAGCGTGTCAGGTTGCAATGAAAACTGACATGGACATCGAGCTTCCTGAAGAAATCTTTGGCGTTAAGAAGTGGGAATGTACCGTTATCTCTAACGATAACAAAGCGACATTCATCAAAGAGCTTAAGCTACAAATTCCAGATGGCGAATCAGTACCTTTCCGTGCTGGTGGTTACATCCAGATTGAAGCACCTGCTCACCACGTGAAATACGCAGACTACGATATTCCTGAGGAATACCGTGAAGACTGGGAGAAGTTCAACCTTTTCCGTTACGAGTCTAAAGTTAACGAAGAGACAATCCGTGCATACTCAATGGCTAACTACCCAGAAGAGCACGGTATCATCATGCTTAACGTTCGTATCGCGACTCCGCCGCCGAACAACCCAGACGTACCACCAGGCATCATGTCTTCGTACATTTGGTCTCTAAAAGAAGGCGACAAGTGTACTATTTCTGGTCCATTTGGTGAGTTCTTTGCGAAAGATACAGATGCAGAAATGGTATTCGTTGGTGGTGGTGCTGGTATGGCTCCAATGCGCTCACACATCTTCGACCAACTTAAGCGTCTGCACTCTAAGCGTAAGATGTCTTTCTGGTACGGCGCACGTTCTAAGCGTGAAATGTTCTACGTAGAAGACTTCGATATGCTACAAGCTGAGAATGATAACTTCGTATGGCACTGTGCACTGTCTGATCCACTTCCAGAAGATAACTGGGATGGTTACACTGGCTTTATTCACAACGTTCTTTACGAGAACTATCTACGTGATCACGAAGCGCCAGAAGACTGTGAATACTACATGTGTGGTCCACCTATGATGAATGCGGCTGTTATCGGCATGCTAAAAGATCTAGGTGTAGAGGATGAAAACATCCTACTAGATGACTTCGGTGGTTAATCCCTCCAAGTGATTGAATCTATGGCTAGCTCTCTAAGAGCTAGCCATTATTTTTTGTAGAAGTAAAAATAATATTCAACAGTTGATATAGGTAATTGGATTTAAGTAATCGGTCCCATTCCCCATATCAATTCAACAACATTGGGAGTTAACAAGTGAAAACGTGGCTTGTTGCATTCGCTTCTCTATTGATTTTGGCTGGCTGTGAGCAGCCAGCAGATCAAATTCATCTAAGTGGCCCTACCATGGGGACTTCTTATAACATCAAGTATATCGAGCAAGATGGTATTCCTACGCCAAAAGCGATGCAGACGGAAATTGATCGCTTACTGGAAGAGGTTAATGATCAAATGTCGACTTACCGTGATGATTCAGAATTAAGTCGCTTTAACCAGCATCAAACGAGTGAGCCATTTACTGTATCGACACAAACAGCAACCGTAGTCAAAGAAGCGATTCGTCTCAACGGTCTTACTTTAGGCGCATTGGATGTGACAGTCGGTCCTTTAGTTAACCTTTGGGGCTTTGGCCCAGAAGCTCGCCCTGATGTCGTTCCTACAGATGAAGAGCTAGCGGCACGCAAAGCCAATACTGGCATTCATCATCTATCTGTTGATGGCAATAAATTGTCCAAAGATATTCCTAACTTGTATGTCGATTTATCAACTATTGCTAAAGGTTGGGGGGTTGACGTGGTTGCTGACTACCTTCAATCTGAAGGGATTCATAACTTCATGGTAGAAGTGGGCGGCGAAATGCGTCTCAAAGGCGTGAATCGTGAAGGCGTGCCGTGGCGCATTGCGATTGAAAAGCCGACTATTGATGAGCGTTCAATTCAAGAAATTATTGAGCCAGGGGATATGGCAATTGCAACAAGTGGTGACTATCGTAATTACTTTGAGAGTAATGGTGTGAGATACTCTCATATTATTAATCCAAGAACAGGCAAACCTATTCATCATAAAGTGGTGTCTGTAACGGTATTAGATAAATCGTCGATGACTGCTGATGGTCTTGCAACTGGCCTTATGGTGCTAGGTGAAGACAAAGGCATGGCAATTGCGAACGAAAATAATATTCCTGTTTTCATGATTGTGAAAACGGAAAATGGTTTTAAAGAGCTGGCTTCGGAAGCATACAAGCCGTTCATGAAGAAATAACAACAGAAGTGAGCATGTTCTTATGAGTACATTTCTAATTACGTTTGCAGTTTTTGTTGCGGTAATCGCAGCGATGGCTGTTGGCTACATCTTCCAGAAGAAAGTAGTGAAGGGTAGCTGTGGCGGTCTTGGTGCAGTAGGTATTGAGAAGGTATGTAACTGTCCAGAACCATGTGACGCGCGTAAGAAACGTGAAGCACGTGAAGCGGCGCGAGCTGAGAAATTGGCTGCATGGGAAAAAGATCGAATTGCTTAAGTATCGATCATCCAAAGAGTAATACAAAAAAACCCAGCCAAAGCTGGGTTTTTTTATATTTCTCGCTCTACTTCTCTGAGAGTTTATACTTTGCTTGCTACGTTTAATCTAGGATGACCGGAAGCTTAAGTCGGTGCAGACTTCACAGCCAAGTCATTTCCCTTTAATCACCGTACTTAACTGTTATTTGGTTATATACTCAAACTAAAGCGCGTTAACTTAGGAGGAAATATGGAAATGCATCAACACGGTATGGCTGAATTGTTTCAACAACTAGGCCTCGGCAGCTCTCCTCAAGAGATAAAGGACTTTATTAACGAACATCGGCACAAAAGAGCTTCAGCCCCTCTGTATGAAGCCAGCTTTTGGACAAGTTCGCAGGCCACATTTCTCAAACAAGCCATTGAAGAAGACGCAGACTGGGCAGAGTTGGTCGATCAACTTGATGTGATGTTACGAGATTAAAGCACGTTTACAAACTCTCATTTCTATCAAGGCAGATTTAATTTATACTGTGTTTTTGAACAGTGTTTAATGGCTATGTCAGACCGAATCAGAAAAATCATTCACGTCGATATGGATTGTTTTTATGCTGCCGTTGAGATGAGAGATAATCCTAGTTACCGTGGCATTGCACTCGCCGTTGGCGGTCATGAAAAACAGCGTGGTGTGATTAGCACCTGTAATTATGAGGCGCGCAAATATGGCGTTCGTAGTGCAATGTCAACGGCGCGAGCATTGCAACTCTGCCCCCATTTACTAGTCGTTCCCGGTCGAATGCACGTGTACAAACAAGTCTCTCAGCAGATTCGTGCTATTTTTGAGCGTTATACGCCTATCATTGAACCTCTATCATTAGATGAAGCATACCTCGATGTTACGGACTCGACAGCTTGTCGTGGCTCCGCAACGTTGATCGCAGAGTCTATTCGACGCGACATTTGGAATGAGCTTGGGCTGACGGCATCGGCGGGCATTGCACCGATTAAGTTCCTTGCCAAAGTCGCCTCTGATATGAATAAACCCAACGGTCAGTTTGTTATCCCGCCAGATAAGGTTCAGGAAGTTATCGATACACTTCCGCTGGAAAACATTCCTGGAGTAGGGAAGGTGAGTCTTGAGAAGCTACATCAAGCGGGCTTTTATCGATGTGAGGATATTAAAAACAGCGACTATCGTGAATTGCTGAGGCAGTTTGGTCGTCAGGGGGCCTCTTTATGGCAGCGTAGCCATGGAATTGATAATCGAGAAGTCGTTGTTGAGCGCGAGAGAAAATCCGTCGGTGTGGAACGGACATTCAGCCAGAATATCTCGAGCTATGATGAATGTTGGCAAGTGATCGAGGATAAACTTTATCCTGAACTCGAGAAACGCTTAGAGCGTGCAAGCCCAGGTAAATCGATTATTAAACAAGGTATTAAAGTCAAATTTGCCGACTTTCAACTGACAACAATTGAGCGTATCCATCCGCAATTAGAGCTTGAGGACTTCAAGATCTTGCTAAGAGATATTCTTAAGCGCCAAAACGGACGGGAAATACGCCTTTTAGGCTTGAACGTGATGCTCAAGCCCGAGAACCAAGCGCGTCAATTGAGCTTTTTCTAGGCTCTTACTGCTTCTACCTGAGCTAATACTTGCTCAAATCTTGTGTTGGCCATCGCACCATAACCTGACAGTTTTGAAGCTTTTAGCTGGCTAATTAAAGGGGTACTAATGCCACACAAGAAGCGGGCGACAGCATCATTGCTGATAGCTGAAGGGGAGAGCTGAATAAATTCCTGCACCCACATTGCTACTTGAGGTGGCTCAATATCCTTACCTTGTGGTGTTGGGAACGAAGCGACTTGACCACGACACACGGAGCAGTGACCACATTGCTCTGGTGCATTGTGATCAGCAAAGTAGTTCGCCAATTGTGAGCTCAAACAGTGCTCTGACTGGAACAAGCGCAGCATGGTGTGAATTCTTTCGATATCTTTGCTTTCTTTGGATTGGAACAGTTCATACAGTTGTTGGATTAAAACATCAGAACTCTGTGTGGTTGGCAAAACAGAGTACACGTCGGTCAGTTGTTTGCTCTCTAGCTCTATCCAACCATTCTGGTGAAAATAGTCGAGGGCTGTGACAACTCGGCTGCGTTCCGATTGATAGTTCATCCATAACGCTTCTAGGTCAACTTGGCACCACACTTTGGCTTTTTGCGAGCAGGAGAAAATAGCCTCCACGAATTGACGTCGCTCGCCTTGAAATTGATTCACAATAAATTGCTGATCGTGCAAAAACTTAAAGCGATATTCCGCAAAGTAACTGTATTTTGCTTCAATGAGTTTATGTAGCTCCAAATAAACCAACAAGGTTTTGAGTGGCAATTGGCGGATATTACTTTCACGCGATAAACGCAGTGGCACTACCTCCCATTGTGGAGCATGTTCTTTCGCTTGCTCGACTACATAGTTAATCGAGGTTAGTTCAGGTGTGTCACCATAGACAAAGTTTTCCAACACCGTTAAGCCGGACGTATTGCCCAGCAGAATGCACTCAGAACGTTGCCCGTCCCTGCCTGCACGTCCAATCTCTTGTGCGTAGTTCTCGATTGATTTGGGTAAGTCGAAGTGAATGACGCGGCGGATATCAGATTTATCGACCCCCATACCAAATGCAATCGTTGCAACAATACAGTCAATTTGGCTATCCATGAACTGCTGTTGGATTTGTTCACGGATGTCGCTTTTCATACCTGCATGGTACGCGTGAGCATTAATGCCAATATGGATTAGTGATTTTGCTACTTGCTCTGCTGTCTGCTGTTGTGTCACGTATACGATAGTTGGAAGCTTAGGAGAAGAGGCGATGATTTCACTTAGCTTTTCTTGTTTCATTGCTTCCTCGCACGGGATCACCGAGATATCCAGATTGGGGCGGTAGAAGCCTGTAACGGTAATATGTTCACTGGCAATATCGAACTTTTGTTTCATGTCTTCAATAACTGCGGGCGTTGCTGTTGCAGTGAGAAGCAAAGATTGTGGAATGTTCAGTTCACGTTGATATTGCGGTAGCTTGAGATAATCAGGGCGGAAGTTATGTCCCCATTCGGAAATACAGTGCGCTTCATCAACCACCATCAAAGAGATCGGCACTTGGCGAATGAACTCACGAAAACGCTCGTTCTTTAGGCGCTCAACAGAAATCATCAATATTTTGATCTGTCCATTTTTTACCCCTGCCATGACGCGTTGTGACTCTTCTCTGCTTTGACTGCTATCGATAGAAGCGGCTGGGATCCCTTTACTTTGCAAAAAGTTCAGCTGATCTTTCATTAGCGCCAACAACGGCGAGATCACCAACGTAAGATTGGGCAATACGGTTGCTGGCAATTGGTAACAGAGAGACTTACCCGAACCCGTAGGAAAGATGGCCGCAGCAGAGTAACCATTCATAACCGCTTCAATAACAGGTTGTTGACCTTGGCGTAATGAGTCAAAACCAAATACGGATTGAAGTGTTTGATGCAGCGAGTCACTTTGCATAATAGGGAAACCTTTCTTTGATGGTAAACTTAGGTACATTAACACACCCTGAGTGCCAAACGCGCGTCCTAAAAGTATGAACAAAGCTGACTTAGTCCAAATTATCATCCAACATCTGGAAGAAAAACTTCAAGTGGCCCATGCATCTGCTCAGCGAGCCATTGATGCCGCGACAGATGAAGAAACTGTTCCCGAGCATAAGTACGATACGTTAGCACTTGAAGCCGCGTATCTTGCTCATGGACAAGCTATGCGAATCCAAGAGAGTGAAGACGAGCTGCGTCAATATCGCGCTCTAGTGACTCGCGACTTTAAAGGTGCACCTGTTGGTGTAGGTGCTTACGTCGTTCTCGCAGATGAGAATTTGCTTGAAAAGCACTTCTTTGTAGGCCCTTGTTCTGGTGGTCTGACTGTGAAATCTCAGGCTCAGGAAGTTTTTGTCTTAACAGCAAAATCTCCTCTTGGTCGAGCGTTATTCGGGAAAGAAGAAGGCGATGAGATTGATGTGAAAATAGGAGATAAAACAACTTGTTACGAAGTCGTGACGATTTGCTGACATCTCATGTATCACTCAGTGTTATGTTTAACACGAGTAATGTTAAATAAAAGAGAATGACATGAAAAAGCTTCTTACACTTTTATTGCTGATGGTCAGTGCTACTGGTTATGCAGCGCAGTGTCGTGTGGACATCAATAATGAAGTCCGTATGGATGGGCAAAGCTTGGAAATTCGCCAAACGACAGGTGATAAAGCTGTCGTGGATGAGGATAACAACCTATTCATCAAAGGTGAGCTAATTGAACTCAATGCCGACCAAAAAGCGGCAATTGAAGACTATCGCGAAAAAATGAACGCGTATATTCCACAAGCAAAACAGTTGGCGAGTGATGGTTTAGCGCTTGCAAATGACATCATCGATGATGTCGCGGAAAGCCTAGACGCACCTGGCGCGTTTGATAACGTCAAAGTCGCAGTACAGGACTTTGTCGCTGATGTTGAATCACGTTACTACAAAGATGGCGATTTCATTCTACCAGCGGAAAGTTTTGAGTCCATGACACAAGGGTGGACTGAAGACTTTGCAAAAGCACAAGAGATCTTCAATAAAGAGTTTTTAGCCAGTTCGTTGGATGCTTTATCGAAAAAAATGAAGGAAGAGGGAGGGATAAACCTCACTGCATTATCAGAGAGTATGGCTGAGCTCAGCGCGAAAGTAGAAGAGCGTTTAGCTGAGCATTCGAAAGAGGTAGAACAACAAGCAGAAGACTTGTGCGATTCGCTGGATGACATGGCAGGGCAAGAAGACGATCTGTTGAAGAAAATCCCTGAGCTAAAAGATTACCGAGTATTTACGATTTAATTACCCTTCAAAAAGTAGAACTCAATGGTATAAAGAAAGAGAGCACAATTGTGCTCTCTTTTCGTTTTTACATACTTGAACAATTAATGAAAGCAAGACGATATTTCCGTTTTACCCGCTTGTTCTTTGATAGCTTATTGCGCGTTCATCTCGGTGAGCTTATCGCCGACAGGTTTTGAGAAATTAAAACCATCATGCTGATCCCAGTTGATAGACCACGTCATTACCCCTGCATAATTCGGGTAATTGAACGCTGGCTTAACGGTGCCGCATGAAGTGCCTTTGGTTAAACAATCTAGTGCGCTGATAATATTCTGTGTCGGAGCCTGGCCTGAATTTGCCGAGCTAGGACCTGAAGGTAAGCCGATTGCGACTTGATCATCACGTAGTGGTGCAAACTGAGTGCCGTCGGCCAATTCAAAGCCTTCGATAAGCATTTTAGATTGCGCTACCATCATATCCACAGAGCCTTCTGGTGCACTGCCTGGCAGATATGGGTTTGGCAAACCACCGTTGTTATATAGCTGGACGTGAAGCAGGTCGAGCGTGCTGCGTGTCTCATTAATCACAGGAATGTAAGCTCCCCAAATACCGCTGTAAGCCACATAGCCGCCTTGAACATAAGGATGCTCAGGTGCCATGGTTAGGTACATGTCGCCACCCATGTTTTGCTCTATTTGAAGCAAAGCACGACCAAGGCGAGCTTGAATTTGCGAGCCATGAACCAAGTTAGATCCACTCTCTAAATCCACATCAAGACCATCAAAGCCCCACTCAGCGATAAGACCTGTTAGGCTAGAGACAAAGTTGGCTTCGTCTTGATCGGTATTCAGCGTAATCGTGCCTTCTGCGCCGCCAAGAGAGAGAACAAACTTTTTACCTTTAGCTTGAAGCGCAGCCATGTCTTGTTTGAACTGTGCTGGGTCGAGCGCTGGACAATCGCTGTAAATATCGCCTGAATATAGATTAAAGTGCACGGTACCATCACTGTTGCGGTCATTTTCGGCAAAGGCAATATCAATCACATCCCACGCATCAGCCATATCCGCTAGACGAATTGGACAGCCAGCCCCATTTACAAAATTGTGCCAGTAACCGATGAGTTTATGACGTTTCTCTGCTTGCTCAACCACCGTTATTGCTGCCGCGTCAGATAACGTCGCGCTTCCAGCAAGATCAATGGCTTGAGCGCTTACGGTAAACTGTCCGATTGCGGGTGGTGTCCAGTTCGCAGAATAAGGCGCAGTCGTATCTGTGGCGACAACTGAACCATTGACCATGAAATCAACTTGTTTAATGCCTGAGGTTAAAGACGTTGCATCGGCACTTAATGCGAGGTTTTTGCCTAAGCCGACGGTTTGACCGCTACTTGGTGAAGTCAGTGAGACGACCAAATCTTTATCGCTGACTTCCACACCAACCAAGGACTCTGACGTGTTGTTATCATTATCGGTTGCGACGGCTTTAAGCTGGTTAGCGCCAATAAGTGTGGCGTTCCAAGTAACGGAATATGGTGCTTGAGTGGTGACCCCTAAGCTGGTGTTGTTCGCAAAAAACTCAACTTGCGTGACTGTGCCATCAGCATCGCTTGCGTTAGCCGTGATTTCGTTATTGCTGCCAGCGAGCACGACTTGTCCATCCGTTGGTGCCGTAATGGTAACTTGCGGTGGCGTCGAACAAGCACCTAGGCCACTCCAAGCATCTTGCCAATATAGCCCTTCACCAGGCTCGTAAGCCCATGTCGCATCCGAGGAACACCAACCAGCAACGTCACAACGATATTTTTGGTTGAAGTGAGAAACCAGGTCGCCAACTTGATAACTCGTTCCCGCCGCGTAAGGCACTGCATCTGAACATCCGCCCGTCCCTGTTTCTGAATTACTAACAACAAGCGTTACTTCTTGGCTCATGGTTGCGAGGTTTGTGTCATCAGTCGCTTGTGCTTTAAACGAATGTGTACCAGCATTCGCGGTCCATTGATATTCGTAAGGTACGCTGGTATCAATCGCAACGGATTGATTGTTCACGAAGAACTCAACTTGTGTGACCACACCATCAATATCATCAGCTTGAGCGGCTACGGTTAGGTTATCGCCTACATTAAGCACTTCTGTGCCTACTGGGCTTGTCAATGAAATGCTTGGTGGCGGTAATTCGACTTGTGGTTGAACTTGGATAGAAATCGTCGTGGTGGTAACGGCTCCCTCATTATCGGTCGCAATTGCGGTCAATTGCGAGACACCTTCAATAGCGGTCCAAGATGCTTCGAATGGTGCTTGAGTTACCACAGCAACCGTTTGGTTGCCTGCAACAAACTCAACTTGTGCGATTTGGCCATCTTCGTCGGCTGCGTTGGCTAGCAAGGTGATCGCACTGCCTTCGGGAATTTGTGCGTTGTTTGTTGGAGAGGAGAATGACACTGTTGGCTCTAGGTTGTTGCTTCCACCATCACATTGCCCTAACGCTTTCCATGCCTCCCAAGCCCCTGAATTGGTAACAGGGTCATTGCCTTGCGTCCAATACGCTGCCTCGTAAGCGGCTCCTTGCGTTTTTACTAAAGTGCCCGATGTATAAGTCGCAGTGTTGTCCCAGTCGGGTAAGCTTTGGCAGTTATAGGCTTGAGCTTGGTAGCTGACGCTGAGTGCTGCAACCATCGCTCCGTGAAGTAGAGTGACCTTCATTTTCCTCTCCTTGAGTCATGGATATAAATGAGAACAGAGTAATAACTAGCTGATAAATAGACATAAGGGGGAAAAAGCGAAGCACAATATTCTGCTTTTCGACACAGTATCACGAGGAACTATTCGTTCCTTACACCAAAGCTCATTATTTTTCGGCTCACTTCACGATGGGAGAATCATAAATTCTAAGCGTGTGAAAAAGACAAAAGTCGCCAGGTCTTAGAATGATGAATGTGAGATGTACGTTAAAATTTACAAGCTGAATGACTGTGAATTGTTTCAACTGTCGAGTATTTAACCAGAGTGCTCTTGTTGAATAGTGAATATTGCTATAGTGTACTAGTTAGCTAGTTCAATGATATTTTGTGTGAGTAGTATGACACAGCAAACCTCTTCTCAGCCTCGTGAGCATTTTGGCTCTCGTCTCGGATTCATCTTAGCAGCCGCAGGTGCCGCAGTTGGCCTTGGCAATATTTGGGGCTTTCCAACCCAAGCTGCCAGTAATGGCGGCGGTGCTTTCCTGTTGGTTTATTTGGTGATGATTCTTATCGTCGCATTTCCTATGCTAGTGGTTGAAATGGCGATTGGTCGTCATGGTCAAGCCAACCCGGTAGATAGTATGCGTTCGCTTACCAATCATCCGGTAGGTAAAAAGCTCGGCGGTATTGTGGGCTGGATAGGTTTAAGCGTACCAAGCGCTGTTTTAGCGTTTTACTCTATTGTCGGTGGTTGGTTGATCTGCTTTTTACTGGGTGCAATCACAGATCTAATGGGGTTAGAAGCTGCAACTCAATGGCTAAAGGGCTTTAGCGTTGAACGTAACTTGTTCGGAACTATTACTTTTTATGTGCTAACAATTCTTATCGTACAAGGTGGAGTAAAACAAGGTATTGAGAAGTGGTCAACACGTTTGATGCCAGCATTGTTTGTTTTGTTTGCTCTACTGTTTGCTTACATCATGACGCAAAACGGTGCGATGGAAGGGCTAAAGCATTACTTGGTACCGGATTTCGAAAAGGTATGGGACCGCAAGTTGATTCTTGCTGCAATGGGGCAGGGCTTCTTCTCGCTTACGATCGGTGGCTGCTCAATGCTGATTTATGGCTCTTACTTGAGTAAGAAAGAAAACCTACCAAAGATGGCGATGAACGTGACCATGGTAGATACTGCCGTTGCCTTTATTGCGGGGTTAGTTGTGATGCCAGCGATGTTTGTTGCGATGCAAAAAGGCGTTCAAATCTATGCTGAAGATGGCTCTCTATTAAGCTCTGATACGTTGGTATTTACCGTATTGCCATTGATGTTTGATAGCTTAGATTTGCTTGGTCAATTGTTCTCTATTGTGTTCTTTTTATTGCTGACGATTGCGGCGCTAACGTCTTCCATTTCAATGTTAGAGTGTCCAGTGGCGTTAGTGAGTGAGCGTTTCAACACCAAGCGTAGCGCAACGAGCTGGGTTTTAGGTGGTCTCATCGCCTTGTTCAGTGTGGTGATTGTTTATAACTTTGGCGCTCTGTTTGGTATGGTCGCGACGGTTGCTACTCAGTATCTACAACCAACCGCTGCGCTCTTATTCTGCTTATTTGGTGGTTGGGTATGGAATCGCAACTCAAAAATCAAAGAGCTTGAGCAAGGTTGCCCGGAGTTTACGCAAGGTTGGTTTGGTAAGTTATGGCCAGCGTATGTGAAGTTTGTATGTCCAATTCTTGTGGCTACGGTCATCTGGGCTTCATTCGGCTAATCGAAACGTCTATTGGACAAAAGAGAAGGGCTTGATGAGTGATCATCAAGCCCTTTTTCATGTTGGTTATTCCCCGTTTCAGTTACCCGCGGTGATTGCTGCGGGTTAACGGAATTGTCCTGCTTCTGGAAGAAAGTCAAAACCAGCAGAAGCCAGTTTTGCTTCTAGTGCTGTGCGATCGATATCGAAGAAAGCTACCAGTTTATCTAAGTCACCACCGAAGTCGTCGCGTAGCTTCATATTTACAATGCTCATGAGCATGACAGGATCCATGGATTCAAAGTTCGCTAGATTCATTACTTATCCTCAAAATCTGAAATCAGTAGGTTTGCCGCAGAAAATGCCGCTTTTTCACGCACTTCTTTAGGCAGAGACTCATCCGCCGCAACATCGTTCAGCGCTTTAACAGCACATGAAATTGCCTGAGGAATGTAAGCTTGATCGCCACTACCAATTTGAGCATAAAGCTCACGAACCAGTTCACAACAGCCGTATACTTGCATGTTTTCTTTCCACTAAATGATAACTTATCTCAATATACACACAGCAGATTTGAAACTCAAAGTGCAGAGTTGTTTTGGCTCAAGTTGAGGAGTTGCTTGAGCGAGATTTAATCACTGCATTTGTACTTCTAACTGCTGTGTGACTTCTGGTGAAAGCTGAAGCTGTTTTGCCAGTTCTTGCAAATACGCTTTTTCCATGAAGTTTTGCTCATCAGCAACAATCAAAGACGCGAGATAAATTTCAGACGCTTGCTGGGGAGAGGTCGCCTGATTAGCAATTTCAGCAGGATCAAGCGGTTTGTTTAGTTCTTGCTGAACGAGCTGACGTACGTGCTCATCTGCGCCCATATCTGCGAGGGCTTGCTCGATGCGGGTCATTTCCTCTTCATCGACATGGCCATCGGCTTTTGCGGCTCCAATCATTGCTTTTAAAATTAGTACACTGTGTTTGCTGTCATCGGGGTCAAAGGTCTCATGAACACCTTGACCGGACTGTTTGGCTTGCCAGTCGTTATAAACTTTGTAGGCTAATGCTCCAAGCGCAGCAGCGCCACCGACTTTTAATGCGCCCGAGCCTATTTTCTTGGTCATTTTTTTACTTCTCTTCGAGCCCATCAGCATACCGATAAGGCCTCCGCCAACGGCACCTGCTCCTAGCGTTTTCAGGCTACTTGAGTTTGATGAGGATTTGATGTTGTTAGTTTGTTTACCTAACGCATCAGCCCCTTGCTTGAGTAAGTCTGATTTGAGTGCTTGGTTTAGAAGACTTTTTAAATCCATAACTGACCTCCTTTAGATGATGAAATCAGTTTAATAGCAAGAAGCTGAACCAAAGATTAACAAAGTGAATAGATCTAAAGGGGAGTAGTAAGGTTGCCCAGTAATAAAAAAGGGTTGACCGAAGTCAACCCTTTCTAATTATTTTGAAATTACTTCAAATGAGAACCATCGAGCGCTTACTTTAGTTGAGCCTTTACGTGCTCGATAATATCAGTCATTGCGACTGGCGTTTTCTCACCAGTAGCACGGTTCTTGTATTCGAAGTTGCCTTCTTTCATTGAGCGGTCACCGATAATAATGGTATGCGGTACACCAATAAGCTCCATGTCAGAGAACATTACGCCTGGGCGTTCTTTACGGTCGTCAAATAGGACTTCGATGCCCATTGCCGTTAGCTCCGCGTACAACTTCTCAGCGGCTTCTTTTACTTCTTCTGACTTGTGCATGTTCATTGGAACGATCGCAACCTGGAATGGTGCGATTGCATCTGGCCAGATGATGCCGTATTTGTCATGGTTTTGCTCAATAGCAGCCGCTACGACGCGAGTGATACCGACGCCGTAACAGCCCATTTCTAGGATGACGTTCTTACCATCAGGACCAAGTACACCACAGTTCATCGCTGCGGAGTAAGCGTTGCCAAGTTGGAAGATATGGCCAACTTCGATACCACGCTTAAGCTGGATAGTGCCTTTACCACATGGGCTTGGATCGCCTTCAACCACGTTGCGTAGGTCTTCAACTTGACCAAGCTCTGCGTCACGACCCCAGTTAATGCCGAAGTAGTGTTTGCCATCGATGTTCGCACCCGCACCGAAATCACTCATTACCGCTACGCTGCGGTCAACGATGAACGGCAGTTTAAGACCAACAGGGCCTAGAGAACCAGGACCAGCACCGATAAGCTCACGAATTTCTTCTTCAGATGCCATTTCCAGTGGAGCTGCAACTTGAGGAAGGTTCTCTGCTTTCACTTCGTTCAGTTCATGATCGCCACGAATGATAAGCGCGATGATTGGTGCATCAACTTCGTCAGACGCTTTCACAAACAAAGTTTTCACTGTTTTTTCAATTGGCAGCTCGAACTGTTCAACCAATTCAGCGATTGTTTTTGCGTTTGGCGTATCTACCAACGTCATTTCTTGCGTTGGTGCCGCTGCTTCAGAGGCTGGAGCTAGTGCTTCTGCTTTTTCGATGTTTGCCGCGTAATCTGACTCGGTAGAGAATGCGATGATGTCTTCGCCACTTTCAGCCAGTACGTGGAACTCTTGAGAGCCGCTACCACCGATAGCACCGCTATCTGCTAGTACAGGACGGTAATCCAGACCCATGCGATCGAATGCTTTGCAGTAAGCATCGTGCATTGCGTCGTATGACTTTTGTAGGCCGTCTTTATCAATGTCAAAGCTGTACGCATCCATCATTGAGAATTCACGTGAACGCATTACACCGAAGCGTGGACGACGTTCGTCACGGAATTTGGTTTGGATTTGGTACAGGTTTAGCGGAAGCTGTTTGTAAGAGCTCACTTCATTGCGAACAAGGCTAGTGATCACTTCTTCAGCGGTTGGGCTAAGTACAAACGGACGAACATGACGGTCAGTAAAGCGAAGTAGCTCAGGACCCATCTTTTCGCTGCGGCCTGTCTCTTCCCATAGTTCAAACGGCTGAACAACGGGCATCAAAGTTTCGACTGCGCCTGCATTGTCGATTTCTTGACGAACGATGTTTTCGACTTTACGCAGTACACGTAGACCAGTAGGTAGCCAGGTGTATAGACCTGAAGCCAGCTTACGGATCATACCTGCACGTAGCATGAGCTGGTGGCTCACTACTTCTGCGTCGTTTGGAGTCTCCTTCAGAGTAGAAAGAAGATAATTACTGGTACGCATTAAATTTATCCGTTTATTTAAGTTAGATACTCAAGCTTGAACAAGCTGGAGTATAGGAGTTCCCGAAAGGGAAATTTATTAGCCGTCTATAATATCAGCCAATTGCGTTTGTCAAAAGCTTTCAATAGCGGTAACCGTTATTAAGTTGCTTGTTGCTGTGAACTTTACGTTCAAGTCGAACAAATTTACCGCATATTCTTTATTGTCCGGCTTGTTTTTCTTGTATGCAGGACGAGGATCTTGGGCCAGAACTTGTTCAATGACTGATCTTACATAGTCAGTATCGGATCGATTTTCTATCGTTGCTAATGCTTGAGCAGAAAAGTTGACTTGTGACTTTTCTGGTTCTTGGTCTGCGTATCCGCCTTGTGCTTCCGAAATAGAATCCGAATAGGGGATATAAGGCTTAATGTCCACAATCGGTGTCCCATCAACGAGATCAACGCTGCCTAAATCAAGATAGATTTGATCGCCTTGCTTAGTGACTCCTTTCACTTCAACGGCTGACATTCCGATTCCGTTTGGGCGGAAAGTCGAGCGTGAGGCAAAGACACCTATTCGTTCATTGCCGCCCAGTCGTGGTGGACGGACGGTTGGCTTCCAACCTGCTTCCAGATTTTGATCAAACAAAAATAACAGCCAAACGTGAGAGAACTGTTCTAGCCCACGCACTGCTTCAGGGCTATTCGCTGCGCCTAACAGTTTTACGCGTGCTTTTGCTGTTGGTACTAAGCGAGGCTGGCGCGGTACTGCAAACTTTTCTTTGTACGGTGTCTCAATGACACCGATGGGTTCAATGGAATACATGGTGGACATCTTTAAGAATTCATTGAGATGAAAAGTATCACAAATTTCTCTTGCTTTTCTTGTTGATAATGATTACTAATTAAAACGTTATAACATAACATTTCAATTGAGAGGAAAAGTATTATGAAACCAGGAATCCACCCTGAATATCGTCCAGTGGTGTTCCACGACACCAGCGTAGATGAATACTTCGTTGTTGGTTCTACGTTGAAAACAGAGAGAACCATCGAATGGAAAGATGGCAAAACCTACCCTTACTTTACGTTAGATGTGTCGTCAGCATCCCATCCGTACTACACCGGTAAACAGCGAGTGGTTCAAACAGAAGGTCGTATTGCGAACTTCAACCGTCGTTTTGGTCAATTTAAGAGCGAAAAGGAATAAATCATGAAGGTAGTAAAATCATTAAAAAGTGCAAAAAGTCGTCATCCGGATTGCCAGGTCGTAAAACGAAGAGGGCGTCTATATGTCATTTGTAAGGCGAATCCGAGGTTTAAAGCAGTGCAGAAGTAATCGTTCTGCATATTTCTGGCTTATGGTTTTGTTTAATTGATAATTTTGACTTAACTGTTTTACATGGATGAAATATCTACATTTTTGTTTGTTATTGGTTATAAAACTCTCTAATGGTCACAGTTTGTAACATTTAGGGCTTTTCTTTAACCTTCTGCTCAAGTACCCTTCGCTCGCTTTTTTGACATTTTTGTCACATTTGCACAGGAATAAAAACAAGGAGGGAACAGATGAGTTCATCTGATTCAATTAAACAAAACTCGCCTAAGAAGCCACTGTTTACGCGCTTTTTGGATACTGTCGAATATTTGGGGAACTTATTACCTCACCCGATCACACTATTTGCCATTTTCTGTTTAGCCATTCTGGTGATGTCGGGCATTGCAGGATACTTCGAAGTTTCCGTTGTAGACCCTCGTCCTGAGGGCGCAAAAGGTCGTGCCGCAGATGGCATGATTCATGTCGTCAGCTTACTTAACGCTGATGGACTCGAACTTATCGTTACTAACTTAGTGAAAAACTTTGTTGGCTTTGCACCTTTAGGCACGGTTTTGGTTGCGATGTTGGGTGTTGCTATTGCTGAGTACTCTGGTTTGCTATCTGCAGCCATGCGTGGCTTGGTCATGGGCGCATCTCAACGCATGGTAACAGTGACTGTTGTTTTCGCTGGTATCATTTCAAATACGGCATCAGAGTTGGGGTATGTGGTACTTATTCCACTGGCAGCAATGTTGTTCCATTCTCTAGGTCGTCACCCACTTGCAGGCCTTGCTGCGGCATTCGCTGGTGTATCCGGTGGTTACTCAGCAAACCTACTTATTGGTACGGTTGACCCGTTACTGTCAGGTATTACTGAAACCGCAGCGCAAATGATTGACCCAACTTACACTGTTGGTCCAGAAGTTAACTGGTACTTCATGTTTGTGTCGACGTTCTTCATTGCAATCACTGGTGCGTTTGTTACTGAAAAAATTGTTGAGCCAAAGCTTGGCAAATACAGTGAAGAAGAAGCCTCAGAAGATTTGTCTAACGACAAAATGGGCGGCTTGACAGACATTGAGAAGAAAGGCCTAAAACTAGCAGGTGTTGCTGTACTGGTTGTTTCCGCGTTGCTTGCTTGGACGGTTGTTCCAGCTGACGGCATCTTACGTTCTGATGCAGGTACAATTGCAGGTTCTCCATTCCTGAAAAGTATCGTGGCATTCATCTTTGTGTTCTTTGCTATCCCAGGTTTTGTGTTTGGTAAAGTTGTTGGCACGATGAAGACGGATCGCGATGTGATTGATGCAATGGCGAAATCTATGTCTTCTATGGGCATGTACATTGTATTGGTTTTCTTTGCTGCTCAGTTCGTTGCGTTCTTTAAATGGACTAACTTCGGTCAGGTATTTGCGGTTGCTGGTGCAAGCTTCCTGCAAGAAATTGGCTTAACTGGCCCAATGTTGTTCTTTGCCTTCATCCTTATGTGTGGCTTTATCAACCTAATGATTGGTTCGGCATCGGCACAGTGGGCAGTGACGGCACCGATTTTTGTGCCGATGTTAATGCTTGTTGGTTATGCACCGGAAACGATTCAGGCTGCTTACCGAATTGGTGACTCGACGACAAACATCATTACTCCAATGATGAGCTACTTTGGTTTGATTCTTGCGGTAGCAACTCGTTACATGAAGAACTTAGGTATCGGTACGCTGATCGCGACCATGCTACCTTACTCAATCTGCTTCATTGTCGGTTGGAGTGTGCTGTTCTACCTGTGGGTATTCGTATTTGGTTTACCAGTAGGCCCTGGCGCAGCAACATACTACACACCGTAAAAACGGTTACCTCACACAGCTCCATTGTAAAAAGCCTGCGAACGTCGCAGGCTTTTTTTATCGATTCAAATTGTGTGTACGCAGGCTTACCTGATTATAGATGTCGGTTTATAGCTGAAAACGCATCAACAAAGGGCGATAAAAGTGCTGAGTGAGCCAGCACAAGCTTTTCCAAATTATGCGTTTGTACCAAGGTAAGTGCGCAATATAAACATAGCTAAATTCAATTTCTGGCCGGGCTTTTCTGTTGCGTTTAAAAGCTGGAGCCCCTGAGCTCATATTAAAGCGACGCTGGCATATCATTGCGTGGCGGATGGTATAAGCAGATATTCTTCTATACAGCGCAAAACTCTGCGGCTTATTGGTATCGTAGCCAAAAATTGGGCAAGTCATGTCGTTATCAATTTCTACTATGCCTAACGTAGCCAGCATCTCTTCTTGATAAAACAGTCCCACTAAATGCACTAAGTTATTTTGGCTCGCCTGTTTTAAATATTGGGTTGAAAACTGGATGTTATTCCGGCTGTATTTATCAAGGTAAAGCATGTCATATAACGCTTTGGCACGCTGAAACTCTTCATCAGTAGCCAGCGGCTTAAACTGCCAATCTTTATCATTAAACAGCTTGAAGTCTTTCGTTAAATCTCGGTTGAAGCTGAATGCTTGCCAATCCTCAAGTAAATACACTTGTCGCGTTACCAAACTTTGCCATTGTTGCTGCTTCAATCGCTGAATTAAGTGTGAATGCTGACGCTGGTTGAGGGAGCGAAGCACCAAGGGAAAGGTGGGATATTTATCGAGTGCCACGCGGCGCAGCTCATCGAGGTTTAAGGATTCCCATTGTTCACTATACATATTGGTGGACAAGCACTGATTGTTGAGCGTTTGGACTTGATCCAATCCAGCCAATGATAAGATTGGTTTAGTCATATTAATAAGTAGCTTACATACCCATCGAACAGCCACATTTTTGACTTTGTAAAGCTCTTCTTCGGCGTAGTCACTAAGCAGTGTCATAGGGGACACGGCATAACAGTTGTTTGGTATTTTTGGTGTTACGGAGTAGGGAATGGCAACATCATCGATATAGTGGCAACCAAAGCTTGCTGTGCATTCATCAATAGGATTCGATTGCATAAGAGTGATAAAGGTTTGATGCCATTCTTGAGAGGAAAGTGTCATGATGGCAACGCTTCTCCATTCCACTCAATATCAACGGTAGAAGCGGCGCTCCATTTTGCCTTGTTCTGCCTAGCTAGCCGGAGTAATTCAAACACACTCCGGACTTGGCTCCCTACCGGCAAGTTATGCTGTTGCATTACATTCACTCCAGACCACCAATTTTGCCAAGTTCGAGCCTTAAATAGGGATAATCCACCTTCAGCGATGAGTGTTATTGGACCTAAATGATACAATCGCTGCTCAGAAGGGCCAGTAAATTCCATATTAGGGAGCAGTTGAGTGCATCGAGACGAGAGTAGGTGCAAACCACTGGTGGCTCTTGGGTTGCATTCAATCACGTAGAGTTCATTTTGTGATTGGATGAAGTCAAACGAAACTTGCCCATGATAAGTATGACGTTTACCAAAAGCGGCGATAAATGTATCTAGTCGATCGCATGAGAGCGGCTGAAAAGCACTGGCGGCCGATCCGTTTACACAGTATTTCGGCACATAAGCTTGATGTGCTTTAAGGTCACCATGTTCAAAAATCGCATAGTTACACACCGGAGTCCCATGGATTTTTTGTTGCTGAACCCAAGGGAAAAGGGGTGATATCGTGGCGGCAGAAATAGACTGAGTTGTCACATCTCTTATTACTTGCCCGCCAAACCGAGAGTAAACTGGCTTTAGAACGGTTCTCTTATTAATTTCAATCTCACTTTTATCAGCGACCAAACGGGTTTTTGGAAGTGTAATTTCTGGCAAGCCTTTAAGTTGTTCAAAGACGGTCAACTTGTTGTGTAGGGCATTGAGCAGCGCCACATCGGGAAGAAAAAAATCTACTTCTGGACATTGTTTGGCAACATGAGCCAAGTAATACACTTCTTCACAAGTGGGTATCACCATATCAATACGCATCTGAGTAATGATTTTTAGGATCTGCTGTTGATAGGTGGGAAACGCAAATCGAGGTGAAGCGGTGGGGATATAAGACTCGATGCCTCGCAAAAATGACCCCAAAGGCCTTTTTAGTGAATCGGTGAGAATTACTTCATGCCCATGATGCATACACATGGTTGCCCACTCTAGTGCAACTGGTGCTCGGGCTCCGGTGATTAAGACCCGCATATGTTCACCACACGTCGTTGTTTATTCATTGGCGTCCAAATAGGCGCAGGGCGGTAACTAAATCTGACAGGATCAAGCCGCAATTGGTCAAACAACTTTATCAAGGCTTGATGTATAACCCGATGGTGGTGAACCTCCGCTTCAATTTGAATGGTTTGTGACCCTGTTTGGGTGACTCGGTAATCCACGCGACCTTTGGCAGATAGTGTTATAGCGCGGTAGATGAGATCTGGTAACACCGTCACTGGGACGTGGTTTGCGTTTAGCGTGAGGCGATCACCACATCGTCCGGCAATCGCGCCAAGAGGTTCAAATACGCCATTATCCTGTTTATTCTCAATAATATCGTTGAGCTGATAACGAATAATTGGCTGAGTTTTACGACGAAAATCGGTAATGATTGGGCTGTAATGAGTACGTTCGGTATTCAGCCAATGTTTTTCGATGTAAACAACATCCTGATTCCAGCGCATTTGTCCTTGCTGATCAGTACATGCAAGAAAACCTTCGGTACATTGATAGACTTCATGGAGCTCGCTGTCGAACCGTTGAGAAATATAGTGACGGTCACTCTCGGTTAGAACCTCTGCCCCAGAAATGATCCGCTGTGGTTGAATTGCGGGTTGACCAAATTGACCGCTGAACTGGGCGCAGAGCTGAAGAGCTTGCGCACTACCAACCAAAAGCGTGGGTTGAAACTCATCCAGCTCTTTTATCCATTCTTGGTAAGGTTTGGTTAAATCGGCATAAAAGAATGTGACAGGCCCTTTCGCGACGGATTTATACAGTGGGCTGTTGGCGCGCAAGGCTAGTGCAATTCGGTGCTTTTGCCATAGGTTGGGCAAAAGGCGAGCCAATATATTGCCGGCCCACAGTTGTGTTTCCTGCTTGTCAGCAAGAAACAACCCGCGCATGCCTGATGTGCCCGAAGAAAGCCCAACCGTAACATCGCCAACTTTCGAAGCGGCAAAGTTGCGTGACTGCTCTGCTTTGAGTGCCTGCTGCATTAACTGTTCAGCATCTAAGCCCTTCGTATTTAACTCTGAAAGGTTCTCCATCATGGTTTGCTTATTCATGATAGGGAAATCACTGAGTGGTGCACCTTGAAAAGAGCGGTAATACGGTGAATGACAGCATACCCAATCTAGGTGTTGCGTTAAATGTTGTTGCTGCCACGCTTCGACTTGTTCCCTTGAACCGAAAGGGCGGTAGCGGGTTCGCCAGAATTCTGAGATAAGCGTTCTCACTTAATCCATCCTTCTTTGATTAGCTGCTGGATAGTTTCCTGACAATGTGAAGGTACGAAGCGAACAACGTGGTGGGTTTGTTGGTAGCAACTTCTCAATTCGGAGAGGGTGTTTTTATAGGCCTTTGTGTCATCGCAAAGCATGTTCGCCAGCCAATGCTGATCGATATTTTCACTCAAGCTCTCAATTAACCAACATGCATCGGCGAGTAAGAACAGCCAACCTCGTTCTCTTTTAACTAATAGGCCCACTTGGCCAGCTGCATGGCCTGGCAAGCTAACCATATAAATAAGTCCATCGTCGAACATGTCTTTACAGAGCAAGTTAACCCCTTGGCACTGAGGAAGAATTTGGCTGATTGGCACAGAAAAATCACCATGAATGATGAAGTTAGATTCTAGTTGTGGAGGGAGCAGAGCTTTTAGGTAGCCTTTTCTTACGCCTCCAATTCGACCACTTTTAGTAATCGCATCTACCCCTTTTTGTTGGCAATGCAATTGAGAGTGGGAAAACTCAGACACGGCAGCAATGTGATCGGCATGGAAGTGGGAGAGCACTAAATGCTCAATATCATGAGGTTTGAGATTTTCTTTTGCTAACTGCGCAACAATCCCATGTTCTTGTTGATAGCGGCAAGGTGTTGTCCAAGCATAAAAGCGTTCAGGGAAGGGACGAGTCGCGCTAAAAAAGTGCTCGTGATATCCCGTATCAAACAGGATGTTGCCTTGTGTCGGGTGCTGAATTAACGCAACGGCTGCAGGAAATGCTCTAGGCTTAATACCAGAACCTGGTTTGACAACAAAGCCTGGGTGTACGCAGTGTCCAGCCTCAAAGATTTTTATTTTTAGACCAGTTTGCATACTGCTGTATTCCTTCTTGAATTGAAAAAAGCGGTTGGTAATTCAGGTTTTTTATCGCCTTGCTGATATCCAGAGTTTGATGATAGTTAAACAATCCTGCGCTGTATGAAGTGAGCCTTGGCTCTGGCTGATGTGGTAAGCGCCTTCGTATTTGCTCACTGAGCTTTAATAATGGTGATACCACACCGTATGGTAATGATTGTAACGTTACTTTTAGGCTCAACCCCACACATAAAGCTTGCAGAACAGTCTCAATTGGCATTGGTTCGTTGTTGGAAATATTGAAGACATCACCATGCTGAAGTTGGTCTGCCTGAGTGCAAGCGAGCATCGCCGCATGGGCAACGTTGTCGACATAGGTCAGATCAACCACTGGGTTTCTACCCGATGGCAGAAGCAGAGTGTTGTTTTTGATCGCCTTAAGCACTCTTGGGATAATCGCGCGATCGTTGGGGCCAAAAATGCCACGCGGTCTTAAAATGATCGCTTTGCTTTGGCCTTTTACGGCTTCAAGTTCAGATAGGTATTTGGTGTGTGCGTAATCATTACACCAGTGTGAAGCAATGGCGTCGGTTTCTCTAATATTCCAACGGTCTTGGTGGTCAAAATAGACGCTGGTGGAGGAAATATGAATAAAACGCGATATTTGATGCGTATTGGCCGCATTGACGAGGTTTTTGGTGGCATCTACATTGGCTTGATAAAACGCTTCCCACTTGCCCCATGGGCTTGAGAGAGCGGCACAATGGATGATTGCATCCATGTCTTGGCATACCGCATGAACAGCAGAGTGGTCTCTCAAATCGACTAAATGTGGGATAACATCGAATTGCTCAGCGAGTTGTTTAGCGATGACTGTATTTCGCGCTGTAAAATGCAGTTCATGTTGCTGGTGAAACATTCTTAGAATTGCGCTACCCAACATCCCACTGCCACCAGTGACTAATATCTTCATAGTTTTAACACTCCCATCCCTAGTGATAACCCGGCAGCGGTACCAGCTAATAACACATGTTTTCCTGCTGTTTCTGGCTGATTACGCAGCCAGTGTAAGTTAATCGGGAGTGAGGCGGCGACTTGGTTTCCCAAAGTCGAAAAGTGATTAACTGTTTTCTCGGTTGGTAACCCGGTGAGTGATGGCAGTTTTTTTAATCCGTGCGCACTGGCTTGATGTGGAAGAAAATAATCAATATCGCTGAGTGTTACCGGAGAGGCGTCAAAGCCTTTTTTTAGAAACGCCGGTAAGGTTTTACGCACATGTTTAAAGAGTGCTTTGCCCTCCATCTCAAACTGGCAGCTTTTTAAATAGGCTTGATGCTCTGAGGTGTGAGGGTTGACATGACTACCTCCGCCCTTAATTTGACAAAATGAATACCCGGTATGATGCGTTTCAAAGTGACTGGTGAGCAATCCATCACCGTTGTGTTCTTCGAGCAAAAATGCGGCGGCACCGTCTGCGAATAGGGTTGCAACTTCTGGTTTGAGCGTAAAATTTCGATTCAGTGTGATGCCAGTAGCGAGTTCGCTGGTGACAATGAGAATCCGACGGTACCGTTTTGCTAAGAATAGACTCTGAGCAAGGTCAAGCGCAGAAAGAAATGATAAACAGGTGCTGTTCAAATCAAAGCTTTCTAGCCATGTTGGAGCGTCTAACGCGGCGAGAACCGCTGAAGCGTCGTAGGGCAGAGACTGGTGGTGAGTGCCGCTAGCGTAGATAAGGAGATCAATGGAGCCCAAGGTATATATGTTTCCTAAACACTGCTCTATCGCCTGCACCGCCATGTAAATAGCGGTCTCTTTTGTATTGGCTACATGACGATATTCAACGTCGAATTTATTTCGGCAGGTCCCTGGCGCCAATTTTAGGAAGCGATCCATCTCTCGATCTGACCATTGATTCGTTGGCAGGTAGCTTCCACTAGAAACGATGTTAAAGCCCATTATTCTCTATACATTTATTAAAAACGTCGTTCAAAATAAACCACGTTGCATATTGAAGCTATGGCGAGCGAGATGAAAAATAAACAGAACAAAACAAATGGGAGTAAGAGCACGCTTTGGGTGCAATGCTGAAAATGAATTTTCAGGAATGAGCCAGGCTTTGATTTGCTGGCTCAATATGAATAGAGTGAGGATTACTTCCTAAATTTAGCCAAAATACGATCTAAATGGTTCGCAAATTCGCGGCGATCGGTTTGGGAAAGCGCAGCGGGTCCACCTGTCTGAATTCCGCTTGAGCGCATGGTTTCCATGAAGTCGCGGATATTTAGACGAGCTTTGATAGTATCTTTTGTATAAAGCTCGCCACGTGAACTGAGGGCTTGAGCACCTTTAGAGATGACCTCATCTGCAAGCGGAATGTCTGATGTGATCACCAAATCGTTGGCCTCCACACGCTTAACGATTTCGTTGTCAGCGATGTCAAATCCAGCTGGAACTTGGAGCGAGTGGATGTTGTCTCTTTTGGGCACCGGGACAACGTGGTTGGCGACAAACGTACATTCAATCCCCGTGCGTTCGGCGGCACGCACAATGGTTTCGCGGATGACTTTCGGACACGCGTCTGCATCTACCCATAACTTCATGATGACTTCTCACTTAGCTTGGCTTCTAGCTCTTCAATACGAGCCACTAATTTTTTCACCGTGCTTTCTAGCGCTGCAAGACGATCATTATCGGTGTGCGCTTGTGCTGCGACTTCAACCTTGGGAACACGCTGAGCACTTTTCCAACTTTTTATTGCGGTGATTAATGCAGGCATTGGGACGGGCGTTTTCAAGCGTGCTTTCACTAACGCTACGGTTGGTTCTTTTCCTTGTTGTTGCAGTTGTTCCATTACCGCTTCTAATTCTTTAGTAACGTCTTGAGTTAACATTTTTAATCCTTAACAACGATATATCTATCATCATACGTTGAGTCCCCTAATTTGGCGAATAGCAATTTGGAATGTGTGGTGTGAGAGATCTCTTACATGGGTTGTGAGAGAAAACGATTTCGTGAGCGGAAAAATAGAAATTACAATCATCAACTTATTGATAAATAATGATTTAACAACTATTTAACCAATGTGGTGTATAAATATTTATCTAGGATAGATTGTCAATTTTTAGGAAAGGCGTAAATTGGGAGTTGTCAGCAGGAAGCAGACATGGAACAGGAAAGCACCAAGGATTTGGTTATCGTCAGGAAGACGATTTGGTTGGTCAGGATGATTAATCAAGCATGGAGCGTAGGACATTGTAAGGACACTATCATTAATAGGATGTTGATGACTAAGGATAGACAATGGACCCCTCTAGGATAGAGGTTATGGACAGCGTCAGGAAGATGCAAGGGACACCGCTCAAGGAACAAGTGATGTGTGCTAACGGGGAATGTTAGCTATCAGGATGATAAGGACACCGCTAGGACGGCGACGTAAGGAATAAGCTGACGGAATCAGCCACTATTATGGATGATGCATGGAGCACTTTTAGTAGCCGGACTGCTGCGAGTAAGACCATGACCCCGATACTTATGTGTCGGGGTCTTTCTTATATAAAAAGATACCTAGTCGTTCTCGTTGAATTAAGCACCTCGAGGTGACTTGGGTATATCAGTGTCACAAAATTTATAAATTCCTAATAACACTTAATAAAAAACAATCCAGATCAATATCCTTTCCAATCAGTTGGTTTAACTTTCGGCTTCTCTACAAGGTGTTATGCCCCGCAGTTATTGAGCATATTCAAGCTCATCGAGTTTGCGATCTGCGGATAAATAAAGTTTGTTGTAATCAAGGAACAGATGTGGCCATAGTAACCAGAAGAATGCTTCTTCTACCCTACAATGAGTCGTTGCAACTAGAGTTCGTCATGCTGAATTGCTGTGCGAAAAACCGTGCTGAAATGAACGGTCCGTATACTGTCGCGTCTGCCAAACAGATGTTTGAGAAAATACTGGATGATGAAAATATTTATAGTATGGCGGTGCTAGAGAGCACCAGTCGTGACTATATGGGGCACGTGTTCATTTCCCATCTCGATTCCGAGCCTGAGTTAGGGTTTATTTTTGATAAATCTTATTGGGGTAAAGGGTTAGCGACAGAAGCTCTAAAAGCGTTTTTCCCCAAGGCGTGCCGTGAGCTGGGGCTACATAAGGTGAAAGCTAACGTGAATAGCAACCATCAAGCTTCTATGGCGGTGCTGAAAAAACTGGGATTTGTTGAAACAAAAGAAAGTAAGGATCTATATGGTCCTTACTTTGAAATGGAATTTACAAGCGATGCGGTGGTAGGTGAAAGTTCTGCGGCCTGAAACCGACCATAGTTAGCTCTCCTTGGTAGCAATCGTCACCAAGCGATGAAAACTCAAATTGATACACCGTATGCCAACGCCAGACTCCGTCTGGCGTTTTTAGTTTATGGGCACCAAAGGCGATGCTGATTAATTGGAGATCCAATTGCTCACATTTACGCGTGATTGCCACTTTTGCGAGTTCGGCTTGACGACGTTGTTGCCAAAACAGATAACAGAAAAAGCATAGCCCTAAAATTGCTAAAAGATCACCAATCATCCCTGAACCTTTATTATCCCTTTGTTGCTTGTTGTAAGCTTACTAGCGCCTTTGCTAGTTCTTCAGATGGATTTGAATGTAACAGGGGCAATAACACCATTCTTAACTCAGGTAGCATCACTAAATCGGCAAATAACTGATTAAATAGAGCTTGATTACCGGTTTGAGCTAAACGCAGCAAAAACTGTTCTGCTACCTTTTCATTGGCTAGTAAGTGCCAAGCTCGGCCAGCCACGCCAATCAGTACTTCCTGATGGCTTAAACGAGGGCTTTTTAATATCGCTTCTAACACTGGCGAGGCAATGACTGTTGGTGCGCCAGCCAAAGCTCGGATAAGTGCTGAAAGTAGGAAGAGATCCGGTTCGCTACTTGCGATTTCTTGTTGTGCTTTGTCGGCGATACGCTCAGCTAAACGCTCTTGTAACTTTACATGCTCAAGCGCACCCAACAGAGCATAAAGTGGTTCATTCGGTAGGTGGTTCAACGCTTTGCGTATCATTACCCCGTTTTGCTCTTTGTCCAAACGAGCGGCCATGTCGGTGATCCCTTGCAGACCTACGGTTTGCCAATTATCCCAGCCTAAACCACCTGAAAAGTAATGCTGAGTGTGCTCATAATATTGGCTGGTAGGAAGATCGAGGTTCGCGCGGACCTGGCTATGAAACACGGCCATTTTGTCTTCGGAAGGTTTGAACGTATATGGGTTATTAGACAGCTTTTGCTGTTGCTCTTCAGTGATATCATCATTGAGGCGTGTTCCCATGGCTTCCACTACGTATTTAATGAAATTGCCGATATCCGCTTGCTTTAACAAACCGCGCTCGTCCAATTCAAACTTTAGAAACCAAATCCAAGGTTGCTTTTGTTCATTCCAATAAGCGATGGCAAGGTGTGCTTTACGCTGCATTGGGAATGGGTACGGTGCTTGACCTTTTTCTACATCGGTAAACTCTTTCTTAGCGATGGTTTTGATACGACGACCAAGATCGAAGATTTGATAATCACAGTGGCTGTTGTTCAACAGTTGAGTGAGGGTTTGAATGTTTTCCATTAAATACGACGTCCTAACGTTCTTTTCACAAGAAATGGTATCATTCTCGGCTAATTCAAGGTTCGAGATAGAATTAATGGTAACAAATACTCAATTGGTCGACTTACTTCACCAACTTGAAACGCAGCTTAAAGAACATAAGTTGTGGCAACACACTAGGCCTTCAGAGCAAGCCTTACAAAGCGTGGAGCCATTTGCGATTGATACATTGCATCCTCATGAGTGGTTGCAGTGGATCTTTATAGACAGAATGCACGTGCTAGTGGAAAACAACCAACCATTGCCAAGAGGGTTTTCTCTCGAGCCCTATTTTTCAGAAGCGTGGAAGCAGGAACCGCAGTTCGCAGAGCTGCTTGTTACAATCCGAACCATTGACGAACTGTGTAAGTAAACGAATGCTAGAACAAGAAATAGCGCGATCTTCAGAACCAGTTGAGCTGGAGATCGTTTATCAGGATGAATATTTTGTAGCGGTCAACAAGCCTGCAGGCATGTTAGTGCATCGCAGTTGGTTAGATAAACACGAAACTCAGTTTGTCATGCAAACTTTGCGCGACCAAATTGGCCAGCATGTGTTCCCATTGCATCGTCTGGATCGTCCAACATCTGGTGTGCTCGTGTTTGCGTTGTCGAGTGAAGTCGCATCACAAGTCATGCCGATGTTTGCTGAACATAAAATGGAAAAGACATACCACGCGATAGTACGCGGTTGGATTGAGGAAGAGGGCGTCTTGGATTACGCACTCAAAGTCGAGTTAGACAAGATTGCGGATAAGTTCGCTTCACAAGAAAAAGAAGCGCAAGAAGCGGTGACGGAATATAAACCGTTGGCTAAAGTGGAAGTTCCCTATTCGACGGGTAAATTTCCTACAACGCGTTATTGCTTAGTTGAGATGAAACCCAAGACGGGGCGTAAGCACCAACTTCGTCGTCATATGGCGCATCTACGTCATCCTATTGTGGGTGATACAACGCACGGAGATGGCAAGCACAACAAGCTGTATCGCACAGAGTTTGATTCTCATCGTTTGCTACTGCACGCTTCAGAGTTACGGTTTGTCCATCCATTTACCGATCAAGAGATTGTCATGACGGCCAATATTGATGAGACTTGGCAGCAATTGTTTACTCGATTTGAGTGGGATGAATCAATGATCAATCGATAATGGGATTAGTTAGATCTAGATAATGATTGAGTACAAATAAAAAGGGTTAGCATCAATGCTAACCCTTTTTTAATATTTAAGATTTAACGTTTTACTTTAGTTTTTCGAGATCTGCTTCGATCTCTGCGATCTTGCTCGAAACGACTTTTTCTAAATGACGAAGGTCTGAGAGAATTTTCTCTTTTACATCAACCTCAGGTTGTTTCGTTGGCTTAGTGATTTTATTCAGTTCATCAATGACCAATGTGAGGTTACGGTTGATTTCCGTTACTTCTTTATATTTGTGACTGCCACTGTCCACAAGAACATTTTTGATTTGGCGCGGGTATTTGAATTTAACGCTTTTGGCGAACAGCTCGCCTTTTTGCTTGTGGAAATAGATCTTGAGCACGTCTTTGTGTGCTTCTTGGCGTAGGGAATAACGTTCAATCTGCTTAGGGTCGTGAATACCCAAACCAGTGAGGTGGGGATACATAGGCTACCTCTATTACATCGAATTGATATTGATATAACTGTAGCAGCCTATGTATGAGCTAGATAGCTGATATTTAGCCAAAATGCTTAACTTGTGGGCAAGATCGCTCTCGCCCTGAACCGAAAAGATTGGCAGGTTTGATCTAAGCAGCGACCTCATCAGATAACTTTTCGATCAATCTCTCTCTTAGCTCATCTTGCTGTTCTTCACTTAATCTTCCCCCTGCATCACTGGTTAAAATAAACAAGTCTTCTGCTCGCTCACCAATGGTGGTGATTTTTGCACCATGAAGGTTGATATTTAAATCAGCAAACGTACGGCCTACTTTGGCTAACAGCCCTGGTGTGTCTAGCGCGACAAACTCCATCAACGTGTGTTTTTTACCTTTGGTTGGTAAGAAGTCGACTTTGGTTTTCACATTAAAGTGCTGAAGTTTGTTAGGAGTACGGCGCGTTTTAATCTTGGTTGGTCGGCCCGCCTCCAGTACATGGGTGAGGTGCTTAATCACCGCGGCGTGACGAGACTCATCGATCGCTTCGCCATGTTGATCAAGAACCATAAAGGTATCAATCACATGCCCATCTTTGCTGGTCATGATTTGCGCGTCGTGTACATTAAAATTACGCCTATCTAACTCCGCCACGACCGTCGCAAATAAGGCGGGCTGATCTTTCGTGTATACAAACACCTCAGTGCCGCCGCGAGTGGCTTTTTTGCTGATCAAGACCAAAGGCTTAGTTGGATCTTCCATGCGAAGTAAGTGTTCGCAGTGCCACGCGATTTGCGTATGGGTATGACGAAGGAAATAGTCAGCTTTAAAGCGCTGCCACAATACTTCAATTTCGCGCGCGGCAAAGCCCTCTTTGCGTAGCATTGCGGAGGCCATTTGTTGATTGTGGCGAATTCGCTCACGCACATCGACAGGATTCTCTAACCCTCTACGTAAAGCACGTTGTGTGGAGTAATACAGCTCCGCAAGTAAAGTTCGTTTCCAAGCATTCCAAAGTTCTGGGTTGGTTGCACAAATATCTGCAACTGTCAGGCATACAAGATAATCGAGAGATTCTTCGTCTCTGACTTTTTTGGCAAATTCGGTAATGACATCGGGATCATAAATATCTCGGCGCTGTGCGGTGACAGACATTAATAGATGATGTCTTACCAACCAAGCGACAAGTTTGGCCTCGGGCTTTGATAAGCCATGCTCAATACAGAAGTCGTAAGCCTCACCTTCGCCTATAACAGAGTGATCGCCGCCACGTCCTTTACCGATATCGTGGAAAATAGCGGCAATAATCAGCAGTTCTTTCTTTTGCATCCGTGGGTAGACGTCACAACAAATAGGGTGCTTCGCATGATTTTCTGGGTCACTAAAGGTGTTGATGTGTTTCAGTAAGCGAATACTGTGTTCATCAACGGTGTAGGCGTGGAATAAGTCAAACTGCATTTGACCAACAATTTGGCTCCATTGCGGTAAATAGGCCGCCATAACCCCTAATCTGTGCATTAGGCTGAATGCTTTATGCAGAGCATTAGGGTGACGACATAACGCCATGAATTTTTCACGCGCAGCAGGAATGGTGTGCAAAAATTTGTTGAGTCGACGGCGCGCGGTGCGCAGCTGACGTAGTGTTGGTGGGCTCACCCCTTCAATGGTTGAGTCGTTCGCGATATGTAAGAACATATCCAGAATAGTTTCTGGGCGAGCTTGAAACAATGCGGGTTTCCGCGCTTCAATCAAAGAGCCACGACGTTGGAAGTCGGCATCGAGAATCTCGGCACTTTCTGTCGCACCACCATTAATGATCGCTTGATCAAAAAGTTTGAGTAGCATTTTATTGAGCTCTGCCACACGACGAAGTGTGCGATAGAACTCTTTCATCATCATTTCTACGCCTCGGTTGCCTTCACCGACGTAGCCTAGATTTTCCGCAACTTGAGCTTGATGGGCAAAGGTCAAGCGGTTGTCATAGCGGCGAAGCTCCATGTGCAGAGCGAAACGCACTCGCCAAAGGAAGTCCTGACATTCAACCAATTCTCGGTATTCTGCGTCAGTTAAAAATCCGTATCGGCTCATTTCCAGCAATGACGTGGCACCAAAGTGACGTCGGGCGACCCAGCTTAATGTATGAATATCGCGCAGCCCGCCAGGGGTCGACTTAATGTCTGGTTCTAAGTTGTAGGTCGTATCATGGTAACGCGCATGGCGTTCTCTCTGCTCTTGAATTTTAGCGCGGTAAAACGTTTCACTTGGCCAAAAGGAGTCTGATAATACAACTTTCTTCAGTGCCTGAAAGGTATCCTCGCTGCCACACAGTAGACGCGCTTCTTGAAGATTTGTCGCGACGGTCAGATCGGCTTTACCAATTTCCGCACATTCGTTAACGGTGCGAACTGCGTGTCCGACCTCGAGTTTTAAATCCCACAACAGCGTAATGAATTCGCTGATTTTTGCTTCTAGTGCGGTCGGCAGCTTATTGTTCGACAGAATCAAAATATCGATATCGGAGAGCGGATGCAGCTCGCCACGCCCATAGCCACCCACGGCAACTAGAGAAATGTTGTAAATATCTTTGAAGCCAAAATGTTGCCACAAACGATTCAGAAGCAGATCCATGTATTCTGCCCTGGCTAAAACCAAGCTTGTTACCGGATGATGATTGAGAAACTCTTGGTTTTGATCGGAGCTAAATTTCTCTAACTCTTGTTTGAGTTCTCCGATATTGATTTGTTCATCGGAAAAGGTAAGAGGGGACTGAAGTGTCATATTTGCCATCCGTGCAAGCTAATCTAGTTACAATCTAACAAATTTGTGGCAGATAAAAAATATCCCCGCCGAAGCAGGGATATAGTAAACAACGAGTGGTCGTAAGCTTTACGCGTTTTTCATTAGGCGAGGAATCGTATCGTCGCTACGAAGCGTCAGTACTTCACAACCTTCTTTTGTTACAACAATGGTATGTTCCCATTGCGCAGAGTTCTTGCCGTCGCCTGTGTAAACGGTCCAATCGTCTTGAGCGTCAACAGAACAACCAAATTTACCTGCGTTAATCATCGGCTCAATAGTAAAGCACATGCCTTCTTTTAGTACGCGGCGGTCTTTGTTCTTGTAATGAACCACTTGTGGTTCTTCATGGAACTCATCGCCGATACCGTGGCCACAGAAGTCTTTCACAATAGAAAACTTATTGCGAGGGTTGTTTTTGTTGTTCTCTTTGATGTACTTCTCGATAGCTGTACCGATGTCACCAACTGTTGAACCTGGCTTAACGGTACGCATACCAACATACAGTGCTTCTTGAGCAACCATGCATAGACGTTTGTTTACAGGTGAAACATCACCGACTAGGAACATCTTAGAAGTGTCACCATGGTAACCTTGAGGACGCACGCTCAGATCCGCATTCTCATCATTTGGAACGATTACGGTAATATCAACGTTTAAGATGTCGCCATCTTTTAGTACCGCTGGCTTCATTTGGCCGTTGCTACCGATTTCGTCTTTTTCTGCTGGAATACCGTGGCATACGATATGGTTGATTGAAGTACAAATCGACTTAGGGAAACCATGGTAATCAAGTGGAGCAGAGTATGCGCCTTTTTCTAGAGCGTACTCATGACAGATTTTGTTCAACTCTTCTGTCGTCACACCAACTTTGATGTGTGGTTCGATCATTTCTAGAATCTCTGCGGCCAGTTTGCCCGCAATGCGCATGCGTTCTATTTCTTCAGCAGTTTTAATCTTGATTGACATTGGCTTTCTCTACTTATTCCTAAGCACGTAAACGTGCGAATGGCCGCATTCTATCAGACATCGGGGCGTTAACCCAAGTTAGATAGGAATATGCATCATTCTTAATTCGATCGTATGTTTAAAGTTTTGCTTATAAATAGGAGAAAGTGGCACGGTGAAGAAATAATTTTTACTAGCCACAGTGAACTAAAATATGGTATAAAGCGCGCCGGAATAGAGGACTGTTCTCTTCGTTTAGCAAAGCTAAGCGGCGAAGCAAGCTTCATCCGAATAACCTTTTATCTTTAAATCACACACATTCCGTCACATATTCCGGGGTGCTGAGCAGAAGCTTGGTCGGAGTTATGGGGAATGTGGAGGCCTAACCCCATAGAGGAATTTAAAATGGCAACTGTATCAATGCGCGATATGCTAAAAGCTGGTGTTCACTTCGGTCACCAGACTCGTTACTGGAACCCAAAAATGAAGCCATTCATCTTTGGCGCTCGTAACAAAGTTCATATCATCAACCTAGAAAAAACTGTACCAATGTTCAACGACGCTCTAGCTGAACTAGCTAAAGTTGGCGAGAAGAAAGGTAAAGTTCTATTCGTAGGTACTAAGCGCGCTGCATCTGAAGCTGTTAAAGAAGCTGCAATCGCAAGCAACCAGTTTTACGTAAACAACCGCTGGTTAGGCGGTATGCTTACAAACTACAAAACAGTTCGTCAGTCTATCAAGCGTCTAAAAGATCTAGAGACTCAATCTCAAGACGGTACTTTTGACAAACTAACTAAGAAAGAAGCTCTAATGCGTACTCGCGAAATGGAGAAGCTAGAGAAATCTCTTGGTGGTATCAAAGACATGGGCGGCCTACCAGACGCTCTATTCGTAATCGACGCTGATCACGAACACATTGCAATTAAAGAAGCTAACAACCTAGGTATTCCAGTATACGCTGTGGTAGATACTAACTCTAACCCAGACGGCGTTGACTACGTAATCCCAGGTAACGACGACGCGATCCGCGCTGTACAGCTATACCTGAACGCTGCTGCTTCAGCAGTATCTGAAGGTCGTAACAAAGACGTAGCTGCAGTTGCTGAAAAAGACGGTTTCGTAGAAGCTGAATAATAGCGGCTCTGTGTCACACTTGGTCTATGTGAAACCTTTGTGTAGCATAAACTAAGTTATAGTTAGCAATGGGGGCCGACAATGTTAGGCCCCTGTTTTTTACCTTATTTCGAATCAAACGAGGAATACAGAATGGCAACTGTAACTGCTGCTCTAGTTAAAGAACTTCGCGAGCGTACTGGCGCTGGCATGATGGAATGTAAGAAAGCGCTTGTAGAAGCA
The DNA here is from genome assembly GCF_020515785.1 of Vibrio sp. E14. Classification (NCBI taxonomy): domain Bacteria; kingdom Pseudomonadati; phylum Pseudomonadota; class Gammaproteobacteria; order Vibrionales; family Vibrionaceae; genus Vibrio; species Vibrio sp. E14. The sequence continues at coordinate 568,472 of NZ_JAHPJI010000002.1, read as the reverse complement.
AACGCTGACATCGAACTAGCAATTGAAAACATGCGTAAATCTGGCGCAGCGAAAGCAGCTAAGAAAGCTGGTAACGTTGCAGCTGAAGGCGCAATCATCATCAAAGAAGAAAACGGCGTTGCTGTTCTTCTTGAAGTTAACTGCCAAACTGACTTCGTTGCTAAAGACGGTAACTTCACTGCATTCGCAGAAGAAGTTGCAGCTGCAGCTCTAGCTTCAAAAGCGACTGTTGAAGAGCTACAAGCACAATTCGAAGACGCACGTGTAGCTCTTGTAGCTAAAATCGGTGAAAACATCACTATCCGTCGCGTAGAATACGTTCAAGGCACTGCAATTGCTTCTTACCGTCACGGTGAGAAAATCGGTGTTGTTGTTGCTGGTGAAGGCGACGCAGAAACTCTTAAGCACGTTGCAATGCACGTTGCTGCTTCCAAGCCTGAGTTCGTTAACCCAGAAGACGTACCAGCTGACGTAGTAGAAAAAGAGAAAGCGGTTCAAGTTGAAATCGCAATGAACGAAGGCAAGCCTGCTGAAATCGCTGAGAAGATGGTTGTTGGCCGCATGAAGAAATTCACTGGCGAGATCTCTCTAACAGGTCAAGCTTTCATCATGGAACCTAAGAAAACTGTAGGTGAAATGCTGAAAGAAAAAGGCGCTTCAGTTTCTACATTCGTTCGCCTAGAAGTAGGTGAAGGTATCGAGAAGAAAGAAGAAATGAGCTTCGCTGAAGAAGTTGCTGCAGCTCAAAAAGGTTAATCCTTAGAGCCTGTATAAAGATTAGACCGTAGCCTTGGCTGCGGTCTTTTTATGAGCAGTGAACGATTAGCCGTGATGAATAGCCATAACTGAATTTGTGTCTATTCATGACTGTTAATCAACAACTCTCTTTGGAAGGTAAACTCCATGACTACGAACCCTAAACCAGCGTATCAACGTATTCTATTAAAACTGAGTGGTGAAGCTCTTCAAGGTGAAGACGGTTTTGGTATTGATCCTGCGGTCCTTGATCGCATGGCACAAGAAGTTAAAGAACTGGTTGAACTGGGTGTTCAGGTTGGTGTAGTTATCGGTGGCGGTAACTTGTTCCGTGGTGCAGGCCTTGCTGAAGCTGGTATGAACCGCGTAGTTGGTGACCACATGGGTATGCTTGCTACAGTAATGAATGGCCTAGCGATGCGCGATGCTCTTCACCGTGCATACGTGAATGCGCGCGTTATGTCTGCCATTCCTCTAAAAGGCGTATGTGACGACTATAATTGGGCTGATGCGATCCGTGAGCTTCGCCAAGGCCGTGTTGTCATCTTCTCTGCTGGTACGGGTAACCCGTTCTTTACAACGGATTCTGCTGCTTGCCTACGTGGTATTGAAATCGAAGCGGATGTTGTACTAAAAGCGACGAAAGTTGATGGTGTATTTACTGCTGACCCTGTAGCAAACCCAGACGCAGAGCTGTATGATAAGCTATCTTACGCAGAAGTTCTGGATAAAGAGCTGAAAGTGATGGACTTGGCGGCGTTTACGCTAGCTCGTGACCACAAAATGCCAATCCGCGTATTTAACATGAACAAGCCAGGCGCACTACGTCGCGTGGTTATGGGCGAAGCAGAAGGCACGCTAATCAACGAATAAGCTTGTCCCAAGGTGCCACCCAAAGCGTTAGGGTGGCGTTTGCTTTGCTCAACCGTTTTAGGCTTTCTTCAGGAAAGATGACATTTTTAAGGTGAAACTGTGATTAACGAAATCAAAAAAGACGCGCAAGAGCGCATGGATAAAAGCGTTGAAGCGCTTAAGAACAACCTTTCTAAAATTCGTACAGGTCGTGCACACCCAAGCCTACTATCTGGTATTTCTGTAGAATACTACGGTGCAGCAACACCTCTAAACCAAGTAGCAAACGTTATTGCTGAAGATGCACGTACACTTGCAATCACGGTTTTCGATAAAGAGCTGACTCCGAAAGTAGAAAAAGCGATCATGACGTCTGATCTTGGTCTAAATCCTATGTCTGCTGGTACTATCATCCGTGTTCCACTTCCACCACTAACGGAAGAGCGTCGTAAAGACCTAGTTAAGATTGTTCGTGGTGAAGCTGAAGGTGGTCGTGTTGCTGTTCGTAACATCCGTCGTGACGCAAACAACGATCTAAAAGCGCTTCTAAAAGATAAAGAAATCTCTGAAGATGAAGATCGTAAAGCACAAGACGAAATTCAAAAACTAACTGACGTTGCAGTTAAGAAGATCGATGAAGTTCTTGCTGCAAAAGAAAAAGAGTTGATGGAAGTTTAATACTCCCACACACATCACTGTTGGAAAACGCTGTGCTCACAGCTCAGCGTTTTTTTATGTTAGTCTATCCAACTGATGGAACTCAATTAACTCCCTATGCAAAATTCTCAAGCCTTCTCTGATTCCCTTCCTAAGCATATTGCCATCATTATGGACGGTAATGGCCGTTGGGCTAAGTCCAAAGGAAAACCTCGCGTATTTGGTCACAAAAAAGGCGTTAATGCCGTTCGTAAGACCGTGGCTGCTGCTTCAAAGCTTGGCATTAAAGCCATGACGCTATTTGCTTTTAGTAGTGAAAACTGGCGTCGTCCGGAGGAAGAAGTGGGTCTTTTGATGGAACTGTTTATCACGGTCCTGTCTAGTGAAGTAAAAAAACTACACAAAAATAATTTACGGTTGCGCGTGATCGGTGATACCAGTCGATTTAGTGAGCGTCTACAAAAGAAGATTGTAGAAGCTGAAAATCTAACGGCAGGTAACACGGGGATGGTGATCAACATTGCAGCCAATTATGGCGGTAAGTGGGACATCACAGAAGCGGCCAAAACGTTAGCGTTAAAAGCACGTAACGGTGAGATTCGTGTAGAGGATATCAATGAGCAGCTAATCACTGAGCATTTGACCATGGCAGACTTACCTGAAGTGGATCTTTTGATTCGTACCAGTGGAGAGTGTCGCATCAGCAACTTTATGTTGTGGCAAATGGCTTATGCAGAAATGTACTTTACACCCGAGTATTGGCCGGAATTCGACGAAGACAGCTTAGTTGAAGCTGTAACTTGGTTTATCAATCGAGAACGTCGTTTTGGCTGTACAGGTGAACAAATAAAGGCATTGATGGCAGCTCAATAAGGACTAGTTAGTTTGAAACAGAGAATAATAACAGCACTAATTTTAGCTCCCCTGGTTATTTTAGGCATTTTTAAATTACCCCTAATGGGCTTTATTGCCGCTTTAACTGCAATTACCCTATTAGGTTTTTGGGAGTGGACTCAATTTACAGGAAGCAACTCTCGCTTTGCTGCCCTCGTTCCGGCAGTCATTGTTACCGGACTTAGTTTTCTATATATTTCGCCTGACGCACATAGCCTCAACCATTTAGCAACGCCTCATTATGTTGTGCTGGGCCTTGGTTTTGTTTGGTGGATTATTGCTAGCTTAATGGCGATTACTTATCCCAAAACAACGAAATCTTGGCAAAATAATTTTGTTTTACGCCATGTGTTTGGTTTTCTGACATTAATTCCATTCCTTTGGAGTGTAGTTATTCTTAGAGCTCATGACATTACGGTAGATCCATACCACGGAGCAAAGCTCGTGTTATACGTTTGTTTCTTGGTATGGGCTGCAGATAGCGGTGCTTACTTTGCAGGCAAAAGCTTAGGCAAACGTAAAATGGCGCCACATGTCAGTCCGAATAAAACCATTGAGGGGCTTATTGGCGGCATTATCACGGCATTGATCGTGGCGTGGGCATTTGCTGATTGGTTTGATATTCAGTTCTCCAGTCCTGTCCATATGGTGTTGATTACGTTGGTTACTGTTGTTATATCAGTGCTCGGCGATCTGGTGGAAAGTATGTTCAAGCGTGTCTCAAGCATTAAAGACAGCAGCAACATTATCCCAGGACATGGCGGTGTGCTCGATCGTATTGACAGCCTAACCGCAGCATTCCCAGTTTTTGCTCTTCTTTACTACGTATTCTAATTTATCAGGAGCGGCATTGTCGCTCCTGAGCTTTCTAACGGTCTTACAACATGCAAAAGTTAACGATTCTTGGTGCTACTGGATCTATTGGTGCAAGCACGCTTAAAGTGGTCGAACAAAACCCAGAGCTGTTTTCTGTCGTTGCCTTAGCGGCAAGCACCAACGTTGAAAAGATGATCGGGCTATGTCGTCAGTGGCAACCTAAATACGCGGTAATGGCGGACAAAGCCGCAGCGATTCAACTCCAATCTGAGTTACATTTGGTTTCGCCAAACACCGAAGTATTAGGTGGTGTGGATGCTCTATGCCATATTGCTTCATTGGACGAAGTTGACAGTGTGATGGCTGCTATTGTCGGAGCGGCTGGTCTACTGCCTACCATGGCTGCTGTGAAAGCTGGTAAGCGAGTATTGTTGGCAAATAAAGAAGCACTGGTCATGTCAGGCCAGTTATTTATTGATGCCGTAGAAGAGTTTGGTGCGGAGCTACTTCCCGTCGATAGTGAACACAATGCTATTTTCCAGTGCTTACCACAGCAAGTACAAACCAATTTAGGTCGTTGTAATTTACAAGAACATGGCATTTCTCATATTTTGCTGACTGGTTCTGGTGGTCCTTTCCGTTACACTGACATCGCAGAACTGGAAAAGGTGACTCCTGAACAGGCGATCGCCCATCCAAACTGGTCGATGGGACCAAAGATTTCCGTTGACTCAGCCACGATGATGAACAAAGGCTTAGAGTATATCGAAGCTAAATGGTTGTTTAATGCGGCTCGCGAGCAGCTAAAGGTTATTATTCATCCGCAGTCTGTTATTCATTCAATGGTTCAATACCGCGATGGTTCGGTTTTGGCACAAATGGGTGAGCCGGATATGGCGACCCCTATTGCACTGACTATGTCATACCCATCAAGGGTTGAAGCTGGGGTTAAGCCACTAGACTTCACGCAAATTGGCGAATTGACGTTTTTGCAACCTGACTTTGCTCGTTACCCATGTCTAAAACTAGCAATTGACGCTTGTTATGAAGGTCAACATGCAACAACGGCACTGAATGCAGCGAATGAAGTCGCTGTTGATGCATTTTTAAATAACAGCCTAGGTTTTACGGATATCGCTCGCATCAATGAGTCTGTGTTGAATAAAATCAATGCAAGCTGCAAAGCTGAGAATGCGAATAGCTTGGAAAGCTTGTTAGAGCTAGATAGAATGGCACGAACTATTGCCCTAGAAACCATACGCGAGCGTATCTGATGACTGGTATATTGTGGAATCTCATTTCTTTTATCGTCGCACTGGGCATTCTTGTCGCAGTGCACGAGTTTGGGCACTTTTGGGTTGCTCGCCGTTGCGGCGTGAAAGTTGAAAAGTTTTCAATCGGTTTCGGTAAGTCTATCTGGAGTAAGGTAGGCAAAGACGGAACGGAGTACAGCATCTCAATGATCCCTCTCGGCGGCTATGTAAAAATGGTTGATAGCCGTGTTGATGAGGTGCCAGAACATGAGAAGCACTTAGCGTTTGATAAGAAGCCGCTATGGAAGCGAACCTCTATTGTTGCGGCAGGCCCTATCTTTAACTTCCTTTTCGCAATCTTCGCCTATTGGCTCGTATTTCTTATTGGTATCCCAGCAGTTAAACCAGTAATTGGTGAAGTTACGCCCAATTCGATCGTCGCAGAAGCCGGAATTGAATCTGGAATGGAACTTAAATCGATATCTGGTATCAAAACTCCGGATTGGGAATCGGTAAATATGGGATTGATTTCTCATATTGGCGATGATTTGATGACAGTAACACTGACGTCAGCGAATGAAGTTGGTTCAGAAGTAACGAAAACGCTCGATCTGCGCGAATGGGAGTTCGATCCTGAGACTCAGTCTGCGATGCAGTCGTTAGGTTTTGCGCCGTATACACCGGAGATATATCGCGTTATCGAACAGGTCTCGCAAGGTGGAGCGGCGGAAAAAGCAGGGGTGCTTCCAGGTGATGAGATTGTCGCTATTGGTGAACAACGCGTCACGGAGTGGAAGCAGGTTGTTGAAGCGGTTCGCTCTAATCCTGATACACCGATTGAATTAACGGTATTGCGTCAGGGCTATGAGCAAACATTAACGCTGACGCCTGGTAGCCGTGAGCTAGCTAACAAAGAAGTCGTTGGTTTTGCAGGTATTGCACCTAAAGTCGCAGAATGGCCAGAAAGTTATCGCTTCGACCTTCAGTTTGGTGTATTCGAGTCAGTAGGTAAGGCGGTAGACAAAACCGGCCAAGTCATTGGCTTGACAATCAGCATGCTTAAGAAACTGATTGTTGGTGACGTTGGTCTGAATAATCTGAGTGGTCCAATATCAATAGCCAAAGGCGCAGGTGCGACGGCTGATTATGGCTTGGTCTACTTTTTAGGTTTTCTCGCTCTAATTAGTGTTAACCTAGGTATTATTAATCTCGTTCCTTTACCAATGTTGGATGGCGGTCATTTGTTGTTTTTTGCAATTGAAGCAGTCATTCGACGTCCCGTTCCTGAGAGAGTGCAGGAAATGGGTTTTAGAATTGGTGGTGCGATCATCTTCTCGCTCATGGCGTTAGCGCTATTTAATGATTTTACTCGTCTGTGATAGTTCAGAGACAAAAGCAGTAGCAAGGAATAATTAGAACAAGTATGGCGATTAAGCGAATTCTATTTGCAAGTTTACTGGCGACCAGTGTATCTGCAAATGGAGCAGAGAACTTCGTAGTTCAAGATATTGAAATCGATGGATTGCAGCGTGTAGCACTGGGTGCTGCGTTGTTGAAAATGCCTGTACGTGTCGGTGATACCATTGGCCAAGGCGATGTTGCAGAGATTATCCGTGCACTGTATGCATCTGGTAACTTTGAAGATGTGAAAGTGTTACGTGACGGCGGCGTTCTGATGGTTCAAGTCAAAGAACGTCCTACCATTGCCAGCATCTCATTTTCTGGTAACAAAGCAATCAAGGACGAGCAGCTACAAGAAAACCTGAACGCATCTGGTGTTCGTGAAGGCGAAGCGCTTGACCGCACCACGCTAAGCAACATTGAAAAAGGCTTAGAAGACTTTTACTACAGCGTAGGTAAATACAACGCCACAGTAAAAGCTGTGGTGACTCCACTGCCACGTAACCGTTCTGACCTAAAGTTTGTCTTTACTGAAGGCGTGTCGGCAAAAATTCAGCAAATCAATTTTATCGGCAATGAAGTTTTCAGCGATGAGGACCTTCTTTCTCGTTTTAACTTGAATGTTGATGTGCCGTGGTGGAATTTCCTGTCTGACGAAAAGTACCAAAAACAAGTGCTTGCAGGTGATATTGAAGCGCTCAAATCATTCTATCTGGACCGCGGTTACTTAAAATTTAACGTTGATTCGACACAAGTTGCAATCTCTCCTGACAAGAAAGGGGTATACATTACTCTTGGCTTAGAAGAGGGAGAGGTTTATACCGTCAAGGACGTAAAGTTCCGTGGTGATTTGATTGGTGAGGAAGCGACGTTCGAACGACTTGTACCATTTGAAGACAATGAGACGTACAACGGCTCGTTGGTCACTTCAATGGAAGAGGGTATTAAACGTGTGCTTGGTGAGTCCGGCTACGCTTATCCTCAAGTGAATACCATTCCTGACTTTGACGATGAGAATCAAGAAGTATCTTTGGTCGTTAACGTCGATCCAGGTAACCGAATTTACGTTCGTGATATCCGCTTCACGGGTAACAACTCAACCAAAGATGAAGTCCTTCGTCGTGAAATGCGTCAGATGGAAGGCAGTTGGTTAAACTCGAAATCGATTGAAACGGGTAAAACTCGTCTAAACCGTTTGGGCTACTTTGAAAATGTTGAAGTACAGACGGTTCGAGTTCCTGGTAGTGATGATCAAGTTGACCTAGTTTACTCTGTCAAAGAAGCGAACTCTGGTAGCGTTAACTTCGGTGTTGGCTACGGTACAGAATCGGGTGTGAGCTTCCAGGTTGGCCTGCAACAAGATAACTTTATTGGTAGCGGTAACCGTGTTGGTATCAACGCGATGATGAATGACTACCAGAAAAACATCAGTCTAGATTACCGAGACCCGTACTGGAACTTAGACGGTGTTAGCTTAGGTGGTAAGGTCTTCTACAACGAATTTGAAGCGAAAGAAGCTAATATCGTTGACTATACCAACGAAAGCTATGGTGCGAGCTTAACGTGGGGCTTCCCATTCGATGAGCTGAACCGTTTTGAATTCGGTGTCGGTTATACGCACAACAAGATCGGTAACTTATCGCCTTACTTGCAGGTAGAGCAGTTCTTACGAGCACAAGCAGACAACATTGATTCTAGTGGAGCGTTGAACACGAACGACTTCGATTTCAATATCTCTTGGACACGTAATAACTTAAACCGTGGCTACTTCCCTACGGCAGGTAACCATCAGCGTGCATTCTATAAAATGACCGTACCTGGCTCTGACGTTCAATACTTCAAAATGCAGTACGATGTTCGTCAGTATGTGCCATTGACTAAAAAGCACGAGTTTACCCTCTTGTTCCGTGGCCGCTTAGGTTACGGTAATGGTTACGGTCAAACAGATGGTAACGATAACTTGTTCCCATTCTACGAAAACTACTACGCAGGTGGCTTTACATCGCTTCGTGGCTTTGGCTCAAACTCTGTTGGTCCTAAAGCGGTTTACCGTGATACATCTGGTTCAAACAATGGCGCAGATACAGCAACAGATGACTCTGTTGGTGGTAACGCCGTAGCGCTAGCAAGTGTTGAGTTGATTGTCCCAACACCATTTGCATCAGAAGAAGTACAAAACCAAATTCGTACCAGTATCTTCTTTGATATGGCAAGTGTTTGGGATACGGAGTTTGACTACCGCGATTCAGGTGCGGAATATGGTGACCGTTACTACTACGATTACTCAGATCCAACCAACTACCGCTCTTCTTACGGTGCGGCGTTGCAGTGGATGTCTCCAATGGGGCCACTAGTATTCTCACTAGCGAAACCAATTAAGAAATTTGATGGCGATGATGAAGAGTTCTTCACATTCACTATCGGTAGAACTTTCTAAAGAGGAAAATATTTTGAATAAAATGATCAAAGCGGCTGGGATTGGCCTTCTTGTACTGAGCTCTTCAATGTTTGCAAATGCGGCAGAAGCTGCACAGAAAATTGCTTACGTAAATACAGCTCAAGTTTTCCAAGCTCTTCCTCAACGTGAAGTTGTACTACAAAAAATGCAGAAAGACTTCAAAAGCAAAGCTGATGAACTGAAGTCAATCCAAGCACAAGCTAAAACAAAGATTGAGAAGCTACAACGTGACGGTGAGCTTTTGGGTCAAGACGAAGTTGAAAAGCTACGTATCGATATCGCGAAGCTAGACAGCGAGTACAAAGTGAAAGCACAAGCACTTGAAAAAGCAAGTGCGCGTCGTGAAGCTGAAGAAAAAGCGAAGCTTTTCAAAACGATTCAAGATGCAGTTAAGAAAGTCGCAGACAAAAATGGTTACGATCTTGTGATTGATATCTCTGCTTTGCAGTACGGCAAGCCAGAATTCAATATCTCTGAAGACGTAATTAAAGCTCTAAAATAAGAAGTTATGAAGACATTAACATTAGCCGAATTGGCGACAATTACCGGGGGTGAGCTGTTTGGTGACGAGTCTCTCGTTGTAAGCCGTGTTGCTCCAATGGATAAAGCGCAAGAAGGTGACGTAACCTTCTTGTCTAACCCAAAATACGCAAAACACCTTTCTGAGTGCCAAGCTACCGTTGTTATGGTAAAGGCTGAGCATAAAGATCAATGCGTTGGAAATGCGCTAGTGGTTTCAGACCCTTATGTCGCATTTGCTCGTGTGGTTCAAGCGATGGATACCACACCAAAACCGGCAGACGATATTGCACCAAGTGCTGTGATTGCCGCTGATGTTAAGATGGGTGAGAACGTTACAATCGGCGCTAACGCCGTGATTGAAACGGGCGTGGAACTCGGCGACAACGTAAGCATTGGCGCTGGTTGTTTTATCGGTAAGAACGCCAAGCTAGGGAATAACACCAAGCTTTGGGCTAATGTCACTATCTATCATGAAGTGTCATTGGGTGATGACTGTCTCGTTCAATCGGGTACCGTCATTGGCTCTGATGGCTTCGGTTATGCGAATGACAAAGGCGAGTGGATCAAAATCCCTCAGCTTGGTTCAGTGCGTATCGGTAACCGCGTTGAGATTGGTGCTTGTACTACGATTGACCGCGGTGCACTCGAAGATACTATCATTGAAGACAATGTCATTCTGGATAACCAACTTCAAATCGCGCACAACGTGCAGATCGGATATGGTACCGTGATGCCTGGTGGTACTATTGTCGCGGGCAGTACAAAAATTGGTAAGTACTGTCAGATTGGCGGCGCGTCTGTTCTGAATGGCCATATCACTATCGCAGATGGTGTGGCGATTACAGGTATGGGCATGGTAATGCGCAGTATCGAAGAAAAAGGCCTTTACTCATCAGGTATTCCACTACAAACGAACAGAGAGTGGCGTAAAACCGCAACTCGAGTTCACCGTATTGATGAGATGAATAAGCGCCTAAAAGCGGTTGAAAAACAGCTGGAACAGAAAGAAGAAAGTTAGAACAAGTTATCTTTCGCTCTGTATTTAACGTGAAAGCTAACAGGCTCTAGTTCCATATTCTGTACGAAGACTCGCGAAATGCGGGTCTTTTTCTTCTATAATGACGCGCTCTAAGTAGATTTAACTCCAAGATGGTGCGTATTTTGCTAGTATATTGCGAAGCGATTCGGCTTTACGACCTGTTGCCACGTTTGCCATCCTGGCGGTAAAAAATTGATATAGGAAGACGACTTTGACTACTGAAAAGAAAACGATGAACATCTCTGAAATTCAAGAGCTACTACCTCATCGCTACCCATTCTTATTGATCGACCGAGTGATAGACTTCCAAGAAGAGAAGTACCTTCACGCGATTAAAAACGTGTCGGTTAACGAACCTCAGTTCACAGGTCACTTTCCTCAACTACCAGTATTCCCAGGTGTTTTGATTTTAGAAGCAATGGCTCAGGCAACAGGCTTACTTGCATTTAAATCATTTGGTGCACCAACAGAAAATGAACTGTACTACTTTGCAAGCGTAGACGGCGCGAAATTCCGTAAACCAGTGGTTCCGGGCGACCAATTGGTTATTGAGGTAGAATTTCTGAAAGAACGTCGCGGCATTGCTGCATTTAGCGGTGTAGCAAAAGTTGACGGCGAAGTGGTATGTTCTGCAGAACTGAAGTGTGCTCGTCGAGAGTTTTAATATGATTCATGAAACCGCTAAAATCCACCCGGCAGCGGTGGTAGAAGAGGGCGCCAAAATTGGTGCTAACGTAACTGTCGGTCCTTTTACGTACATCACCTCTACGGTTGAAATTGGTGAAGGCACAGAAGTGATGTCTCACGTTGTGATCAAAGGCCATACGACTATTGGCAAAGATAACCGTATTTTCCCTCATGCTGTCATTGGCGAAGAAAACCAAGACAAAAAATATAGTGGTGAAGACACAACTGTGGTTATCGGTGATCGTAACGTCATTCGTGAAGCGGTCCAAGTTCACCGCGGCACAGTGCAAGACAAAGCAACCACGATCATTGGTGATGACAACTTATTATGTGTGAATGCACACATTGCGCACGATGTTGTTATTGGTAACCATACTCATATCGGTAATAACTCGATTCTTGGTGGTCACGTTACTGTTGAAGATTATGCCGGTGTGATGGCACTGTCTGCGATTCATCCGTTTTGTACAGTGGGCGCCTACGCGTACATTGGCGGCTGCTCAGCAGTGGTGCAAGATGTCCCAGCTTACGTACTCGCGCAAGGTAACCACGCGACTCCTTTCGGCTTGAACCTTGTTGGCTTGAAGCGTAACGGCTTTGAGAAACCAGAGATTCGTGCGCTGCAAAAAGCGTATAAAGAAATCTATCGTTCAGGTAAGACGCTAGAAGAAGTGAAGCCTATTCTGGCTGAAATGGCTCAAGAGTGGCCGGCTGTGAAGCGTTTCTCAGATATTCTGGAAACGACGGAACGTGGCATTATTCGTTAATTGGCGAATGAACCAATAAATAAAAAGATCGTGACCGAATTTGAGGTTACGATCTTTTTGTGTTTTATGGATAAGGCAAACCGTTATCCATAGCGCACAGGAAAAATAGCGAAGTAGATATGGAAAGACCATTACGTATTGGCATCATTGCCGGAGAATTGTCTGGCGATACGCTAGGTGAAGGCTTTATCAAAGCAGTAAAGCAACAATATCCAGACGCAGAGTTCGTAGGCATTGGCGGTCCGAAAATGATAGCCCAAGGTTGCGAGTCTCTGTTTGATATGGAAGAGCTTGCGGTGATGGGATTAGTCGAGGTTTTAGGCCGCTTACCGAGACTTCTTAAAGTGAAAGCTGAGCTCGTTCAGTATTTTACTCAGAATCCGCCTGATGTTTTCATCGGGATCGATGCTCCTGACTTCAACTTACGTCTGGAACTTGACCTCAAGCAAGCGGGTATTAAAACCGTTCATTACGTAAGTCCGTCTGTTTGGGCTTGGCGTCAGAAGCGAATCTTTAAAATAGAAGCGGCAACGAACTTGGTGCTAGCATTTCTTCCGTTTGAGAAAGCGTTCTACGACAAATTTAATGTACCTTGCGAGTTCATTGGTCATACCTTGGCTGATTCCATCCCACTAGAATCAGAACAAGCGCCTGCACGTGACTTGCTTGGTTTAGAACAAGATAAAAAGTGGCTTGCTGTTCTGCCAGGCAGCCGTGGTAGCGAGTTAAAAATGCTCTCAGAGCCATTTATTGAAACCTGCAAGTTACTCCATAAAAAATTTCCAGAACTGGGGTTTGTTGTCGCGCTTGTTAATCAAAAACGCCGTGAGCAGTTTGAACAAGCCTGGAAAGAACTCGCACCAGAGTTGGACTTCAAGTTAGTTGATGACACCGCACGCAACGTCATCACCGCATCCGATGCCGTGATGCTGGCCTCTGGTACCGTAGCGTTGGAGTGTATGCTTCTCAAGCGTCCAATGGTGGTGGGTTATCGTGTGAATGCATTTACCGCTTTCTTAGCTAAACGTCTATTGAAAACGAAGTATGTGTCATTGCCGAATATCTTGGCGGATGATGAGCTCGTCAAAGAATATCTACAAGATGAGTGCACACCAGACAATTTGTTTATTGAGGTTTCTCGCTTATTGGAAAGCGACAATAAACCGATGTTAGATAAGTTTACGGAAATGCATCATTGGATCCGTAAAGATGCGGATCAACAAGCCGCAAACGCGGTTCTAAAACTGATTGAAAAATAGAGATTTATCATGGCTGTTAAACCAAAAGCGACCAAAACCAAAGTTGAACTCCCTCCGTTTGAATACCCGCAAGGTTATCAGCTTGTGGCCGGAGTCGACGAGGTAGGACGTGGCCCTTTGGTGGGAGATGTCGTCACCGCTGCGGTTATCCTTGATCCTAACAATCCTATTGAAGGTTTGAACGACTCGAAAAAATTGACCGAAAAGAAACGCATGGCGCTGCTTCCTGAAATCAAAGAAAAAGCATTGGCGTGGGCGGTCGGGCGTTGTTCTCCTGAAGAAATCGATCAACTGAATATTTTGCAGGCGACCATGGTTGCGATGCAGCGTGCAGTGGCGGGGTTAAAGGTTCAACCTGACTTGGTGTTGATTGATGGTAACCGTTGTCCAGAGCTGCCAATGGATGCGCAAGCTGTAGTAAAAGGCGATCTACGCGTTGCCGAAATCAGTGCGGCTTCCATTGTTGCCAAAGTCGTGCGTGACCAAGAGATGGAAGAGTTGGATAAACTTCATCCACAATTTGGCTTCGCCAAGCACAAAGGTTATCCAACTAAAGCGCACTTTGAAGCGATTGAGCAACACGGAGTGATCAGTGAACACCGAAAGAGTTTCAAGCCAGTAAAAAAAGCGTTAGGCATAGAATAATCAAACGATCTAATTGGTGTTATAAACCCAACCTCTTTAGGTTAGAATCCCCAACAAAATAGAGTTACACGGTACCTGTTAATGTCAGATCCCAAATTCATCCACCTGCGTGTTCATAGTGACTTCTCGATGGTGGATGGCCTCAACAAAGTTCCGCCAATCGTAAAGAAAGTTGCTGAGCTCGGCATGCCCGCAATGGCGTTGACCGACTTTACCAACCTATGTGGTTTGGTGAAGTTTTACGGTACGGCGCATGGGAGTGGTGTTAAACCGATCATTGGTGCTGACTTTAAAATGCAGTCGGACGAGTTTGGTGAAGAGCTGACACAAGTGACTTTGCTTGCGGCGGATAATGTGGGTTATAAGAACCTGACGTTATTGATATCAAAAGCGTACTTACGCGGACATGTTCAACACCACCCAGTGATTGATAAAGCCTGGTTGGCTGAAATGTCTGAAGGCTTGATTGTATTATCCGGCGGTAAAAGCGGGGAAATTGGTCGCGGCCTTTTGAAAGGCAACCGTCAAATAGTGCAAGGGTGTGTTGATTTTTATAAACAGCATTTTCCAGATCGTTTTTATCTTGAGTTACTTCGTACCGGTCGTCCAGATGAAGAAACTTATCTTCACTTTGCAGTTGAATTGGCAGAGCAGCAAGACTTGCCAGTAGTGGCGACCAATGAAGTTGTATTCCTGAGTCCAGACCTATTTGATGCTCATGAAATACGCGTAGCGATTCACGATGGTTACACATTAGAAGATCCGCGCAGGCCAAAAAACTACAGTCCGCAGCAATATCTTCGTACAGAAGAAGAAATGTGCGAACTGTTTGCTGATATTCCTGAAGCGTTAGAAAACAGTGTCGAGATAGCGAAGCGTTGTAACGTGACTGTGCGCTTAGGGGAGTACTTCCTACCAGCCTTCCCAACCGAAGGGATGAAAGAGACTGAGTTCCTAGTCATGAAATCCCGAGAGGGGTTGGAAGAGCGTTTAGAGTTCCTATTTCCAGATGAGGAAGAGAGAAAACGTCGCCGCCCTGAATATGATGAACGTCTTCAGATAGAGCTAGATGTTATCAACCAAATGGGATTTCCTGGTTACTTCTTGATCGTAATGGAGTTCATCCAGTGGTCAAAAGATAATGGAATTCCTGTAGGTCCTGGACGTGGTTCCGGTGCAGGTTCTTTGGTGGCTTACGCACTAAAAATCACCGATCTGGATCCACTAGAATACGACTTACTGTTCGAACGTTTCTTGAACCCAGAACGTGTCTCGATGCCCGATTTCGACGTCGATTTCTGTATGGATAAACGTGACCAGGTTATTGACCACGTTGCGGAAATGTACGGTCGCGACGCGGTGTCTCAGATCATCACGTTTGGTACCATGGCGGCAAAAGCGGTAATCCGTGACGTTGGTCGCGTATTGGGTCATCCATTTGGTTTTGTTGATCGCATTTCAAAGCTGATCCCGCCCGATCCAGGCATGACGCTAGATAAGGCGTTTAAAGCTGAACCTGCACTACCTGAATTGTATGAGGCCGATGAGGAAGTTAAAGAACTCATCGACATGTGTCATATTTTGGAAGGTTGTACGCGAAACGCTGGTAAACACGCTGGTGGCGTTGTAATTTCACCTACAACAATTACCGATTTTGCGCCAATTTATGCAGACGCTGAAGGTCACTTTCCGGTTACTCAATTTGATAAAAACGATGTTGAGACCGCTGGCCTAGTTAAGTTTGACTTCTTGGGTTTACGTACCTTAACCATTATTGACTGGGCGTTAGGGCTGATTAACCCACGTCTAGAGCGAGAAGGTAAAGAACCGGTTCAAATTGAATCCATACCGTTAGAAGACCCAGCCTCTTTCCGTTTGTTGCAAAACTCTGAAACGACAGCAGTATTCCAGCTTGAATCTCGAGGTATGAAAGAGCTGATCAAGCGACTTCAGCCAGACTGTTTCGAAGACATTATCGCATTGGTAGCACTCTTCCGTCCGGGTCCTTTGCAATCGGGCATGGTAGATAACTTTATCGACCGTAAACATGGTCGAGAGGCGATCTCTTATCCAGATGAAAAGTGGCAACACGAGTCGCTAAAAGAGACGCTTGATCCAACCTACGGCATCATCCTGTACCAAGAGCAGGTAATGCAGATTGCGCAGATCTTAGCGGGTTACACGCTAGGTGGTGCGGACATGCTCCGTCGTGCAATGGGTAAGAAAAAGCCAGAAGAGATGGCAAAACAACGTGCTATCTTTGAAGAAGGTGCGATAAAGAACGGTATCGATGGCGAGTTGGCGATGAAAATCTTCGACTTGGTAGAGAAGTTCGCTGGTTATGGTTTTAACAAATCGCACTCGGCTGCTTATGCATTGGTTTCTTATCAGACTCTTTGGCTGAAAACCCATTATCCTGCCGAATTTATGGCCGCGGTAATGACAGCCGATATGGATAACACGGAAAAAGTCGTTGGCTTGGTCGATGAGTGTTTCCGTATGAAGCTCACCGTGCTGCCACCAGACATCAACTCTGGCCTATATCGCTTTAATGTTGATGAAAATGGCGCAATTGTTTACGGTATTGGTGCGATAAAAGGGGTAGGTGAAGGCCCTATCGATGCGATTCTTGAAGCGAGAAATAAAGGTGGTCACTTTAAAGACCTATTTGATTTCTGTGCTCGAGTTGATCTAAAACGCGTCAATAAACGAGTGATAGAGAAGCTGATCTACGCGGGCGCGTTAGATCGACTAGGTCCACACCGCGCGGCGATGATGGCGTCACTCAATGATGCGGTAAAAGCAGCAAGTCAACATCACCAAGCTGAGGCGTTTGGTCAAACGGATATGTTTGGTGTGTTAACGGATGCGCCTGAAGAAGTAGAGCATAAGTATACGCAGGTTCCGCCTTGGCCAGAAAAAGTGTGGTTAGAGGGCGAGCGTGATACCCTAGGTCTATATTTGACAGGGCACCCAATTAACGCCTACGTAAAGGAACTAAACAAATACACCAGTTGTCGACTAAAAGACGCAACGCCAACGCGTCGCGACCAATCTGTCACGGTGGCAGGTCTGGTTATTGCCGCTCGTGTAATGACGACCAAGCGTGGTACACGAATTGGTATTATGACACTGGATGACCGAAGTGGTCGTATGGAAGTGATGTTGTTCTCCGATGCGCTGGATCGATACGCTGAACTTCTCGAAAAAGACAGAATTTTGGTCGTTTCTGGACAGGTCAGCTTTGATGACTTCAACGGTGGCCTTAAAATGTCGGCGCGTGAAGTTATGGATCTCGGCAGTGCGCGCGAGAAATACGCTCGTGGTTTGTCGGTATCGATAGATGAAACTCAGATCAACGATCAGTTTTTTGAGCAGTTCAGTCGTATTTTAGAACCGCACAAAGCCGGAACCGTACCCGTCAATGTATACTACCAGCGTGCCGACGCCAGAGCGCGGTTAACATTGGGCACCGAGTGGCGAGTAACGCCAAGTGATACATTACTCGACGATTTAAAACAGTTACTTGGCAAAAGCCAGGTAGAACTCGAATTTAACTAAAAATTCAGCGCAATATGTTAGACGCTGAGTAAACAAGGATTCATAGATGAGCCTAAACTTTCTTGAATTTGAAAAGCCAATTGCAGAACTAGAAGCGAAAATTGAAGCATTACGTGATGTCTCTCGTCACGGTGGTGATTCTGCAATTGACCTGGATAAAGAAATCGAACAGCTTGAGAAGAAAAGCTTAGAGCTGAAGAAAAAAACCTTCAGCGACCTAGGCGCATGGGAAACAGCTCAACTGGCTCGTCACCCATTACGTCCGTACACACTGGATTACATCCAACATGCTTTTGAGGAATTTGATGAATTAGCGGGTGACCGCGCGTTTGCAGATGACAAAGCGATTGTGGGTGGTATGGCTCGCCTTGAAGGCCGTCCTGTGATGATCATCGGTCATCAAAAAGGTCGTGAAACCAAAGAGAAAGTGAAACGTAACTTTGGTATGCCAAAACCAGAAGGCTATCGCAAAGCGCTACGCTTGATGGAAATGGCAGAGCGTTTCAATATGCCAATCATCACATTTATCGACACGGCTGGCGCGTATCCAGGTGTGGGCGCAGAAGAACGTGGTCAATCTGAAGCTATCGCGAAAAACCTAAAAGTGATGTCTGGTCTTAAAGTGCCAGTAATCTGTAACGTTGTTGGTGAAGGTGGTTCAGGCGGCGCACTAGCAATTGGTGTAGGCGACTACGTGAACATGCTTCAGTACTCTACGTACTCAGTAATCTCTCCTGAAGGTTGTGCTTCAATCCTATGGCGTGATTCTGACAAAGCGCCGCAAGCGGCAGAAGCGATGGGTCTAACTGCTCCTCGTCTTAAAGAGCTTGAACTGATCGACGAAATCATTGAAGAGCCACTAGGCGGCGCTCATCGCGATCATGTTCAA
Organism: Vibrio sp. E14; assembly: GCF_020515785.1. Classification (NCBI taxonomy): domain Bacteria; kingdom Pseudomonadati; phylum Pseudomonadota; class Gammaproteobacteria; order Vibrionales; family Vibrionaceae; genus Vibrio; species Vibrio sp. E14. The sequence goes on along the minus strand of NZ_JAHPJI010000002.1, from coordinate 550,016 downwards.
ATGGCAGCGAATATGAAAGCGACACTACTTCGTCAACTAGAAGATCTAGAGCAATTGGATGAAGAGACGCTGCGTGAACGTCGTTACCAGCGCCTAATGAGCTACGGTTACTGTTAATTTCGGTGATTGCTATTAAGCGTTAGCTGATATCTCAAGTGATAACAGTTAAAATAGAAAGGGTTGGATGAGAGTCCAGCCCTTTTTTGTACCTATCGGATCGCTTATGGAATCGCTTTACCCGCATTTTGCTCAAGTTCTCGGCCGCTACTATCAATCAGGCACTAAGGTTGTCTTGGCGTTTAGCGGAGGAGTGGATTCACGTCTTTTACTCGAATTACTCAGTCGCTATCAACAAGCGCATTCGATAGAGTGTCACGCTGTGTATGTGCACCATGGTTTGAGCTCTAATGCCGATGATTGGGCCGATAAATGCTTACTTTGGGCAAAACAAGTGGGCATATCATGCTCGATTGAGCGAGTGAGCTTAGACATCAGCAATGGTGAAAGTATTGAACTTCTTGCTCGTGAAGCTCGCTATCAAGCCTTAACTAAGTACATTCAAGAAGGCGATATACTGTTGACCGGCCAACATGCTGATGATCAACTAGAGACTTTTCTCCTTGCTCTTAAGCGAGGCAGCGGGCCAAAAGGGTTATCTTCGATGGCGGAGAGTATGCCGTTTTCTGGCGGATCCCTAGTTCGACCATTGCTTACTATCAAGCGGAAGACCATCGAAGACGCGGCTACTAAATTAGGCTTGGAGTGGGTGGAAGACGAAAGCAACCAAGATACCCGTTATGATCGTAACTTTCTTCGTCATTGTGTTATTCCTGAATTGTCTGGTCGCTGGCCGAGTATCCATCAAGCGGTTCAGCGCAGTGCAAGCTTATGTGCTCAACAAGAAGCGCTATTGGATGAACTATTGAGCGCGGTGTTTGAACACGCTTTACAAACGGATCTAAGTTTAAGTATTAAAGAACTGGCTAAGCACAGTGAATTAGCGCGTGCGCGCTTGATTCGTATGTGGCTGGCTAAGCTTAATACTAGTATGCCGACTCAGGTACAACTCAATCTTATCTGGAATGAAGTCGCATTAGCTCAGCAAGATGCCAACCCCAAACTACAACTTAAACAAGGTGAAGTGCGCCGTTTTCGAAATCGTCTCTATTGGGTAACGGAAATAGCTGACGTCACTGAGTGGCAAAGTAGGATTCAAGTCGATACCGTTTTATCGCTTCCAGAGCGGCTAGGGGAGCTGACCTTAACGACGAGTTCTAGCAACGCAACGATTGCGCTTCCGAGTCAGCCAGAATTGCTTCGCGTGACCTTCAATCCGGAAGGCTTATCAGCGCATCCAACCACGCGTAATCACAGTCGAAAGCTGAAGAAGTTGTTCCAAGAATACAATGTGCCAAGCTGGCTGCGTCGTCAAATTCCGATTTTGATGTACCAAGACCGAGTCGTTGCTGTGGCAGATCTGTTCGTTGATCAGGCGTTTAATGGTCAAGATTGTGAACTTATTTGGCGCAGGTAATGAAAATTCATGCCACAATGTCGATTATAAAATATAAAAATCCTTAAATAATAATTGATTAGGTGAAGCAATGAAGAAAACAATCATGGGCGCAATGGTGGCGCTAACCATGCTCAGTGGGCAGGCTCTAGCTGCGGGAGATGCCACAGCAGGTCAAGCAAAGGCAGGAGTATGCGCTGCGTGTCATGGCGCCGACGGCATTGCTGTCATTCCGGGTTACCCAAACCTGAAAGGGCAAAACGAGCAATACATTATCAGTTCAATTAAAGCCTATAAAAACAAAGAGCGAACAGGTGGTCTTGCTGCTGTTATGCAAGCTCAAGCTTCATTGTTGTCTGATGAAGACATCGCTAATCTAGCGGCTTACTACGCAAGTTTGAAGTAAACGCGAGTCTGAAAAAGCTTGGACGATTGGGCATTGAGCAGTCCTCATCGGGGTTTTATCAACTCACGATATTCGCCATGTTAATTTGCTCTATCTGGATTTTCGCTGGTGGATCAGAGACAAACATTGAATGTTGCGAAACGCTAAACGATAATAAGCGCAATCGATTGAAGCTTAAGGGATGAACATGAAAAAAATTGAAGCGATTATCAAGCCATTTAAATTGGATGATGTTCGAGAAGCGCTAGCTGAAGTGGGTATTACAGGGATGACCGTCTCTGAAGTGAAAGGCTTTGGTCGCCAAAAAGGTCACACCGAGCTTTACCGTGGTGCAGAGTACATGGTGGACTTTCTGCCTAAAGTGAAGCTCGAAATCGTTGTAACGGAAGATGTGGCTGATAAATGCGTAGAGACGATCATTGAAACCGCGCAAACCGGCAAAATTGGTGATGGTAAAATCTTTGTTACTGATGTTGAGCGTGTGGTTCGTATCCGTACTGGTGAAGAAGACGAAGACGCGATCTAAGGTTTCTTGTTACCTGTCTCGTATTTATTATGCTAAAAGGGAGCCAAGTGGCTCCTTTTTTTGTTTTTTTACTTTCAGTGAAATCAAATAACCCGAGGTTGGTTGTTCCAGTTTTAGGGTGCGTATATTCAGGTTTGTCGTATGTTTAAGCGTTTTTTTCTGGCGTTAGTTTTTCTTATTATGGCGGTATTGGTCGGCTTCCAGGTTATTTTCACCGTACCAGATCAGCCGCAAATCATTACTCAAACAGGCTCAGAGCTGACGCAGGGTATTAGGTGTATCGAATTTAGCGGCTCAAAAGCTCTGGATCAGGGCGGTGAAATCAATGTACTTGTCTGGAATATCTACAAACAGAACCGGACGAATTGGCAAAGCGCACTCAATGAATTCTCTGCTGATAAGCAGCTGCTGTTATTGCAAGAAGCCAGCATGACACCATCTTTTAAGCAATGGTTGGTGGATGGCAACTGGGTCAGCAATCAAGTGAGTGCCTTTAAGGCGCTGGGCAGCGGTGCGGGTGTGATTAGTATCGCTCAAGGGCAACCAGAAAAAGCCTGTGCTTATACGTCTAAAGAGCCTTGGCTGCGTTTACCCAAGTCTGCACTATACAGCCAATATCAATTAAGCAATGGCGAGAGACTCGCTGTGGTGAATGTACATGCGATTAACTTCACGGTTGGCACGCAAGAGTATGTCTCTCAGTTAACGGCTCTTGAAATGCTTTTAAAGCATCATACAGGGCCGATCCTATTCGCTGGAGACTTCAATAGTTGGAGTGAATCTCGCGTTAATGCGATGCGACAGGCCTTAAAAGCCGCGGACTTGCAAGAAGTGACGTTCTCGCCTGATCATCGAGTCCAGTTTATAACGGGATTACCGTTGGATCACGTATTTTACCGAGGACTGACCCTCAAATACGCGAAAGCGCCGCAGAGCGACGCTTCCGATCATAACCCATTGTTACTGTCATTTACGTTAGATGACTAGCTTAGGTCACCACAATATAAAGCGCCCAAATAACGTAGAAGAATACCCATGGCAGGCTTGCAATCACCAAGGCTTGCCCACGTTCAAACTCAGTCCAAGTAAGCACAACACCGTAGCCGAGTACAATGTACCAAGGTAGAAGCAAAGGCAATGAGCTAGCGAACTGAGACCACTCACTGGTAAGCGGCAGTTTTAATAGACCATTGAGGCTGTTTAAATCTGCTGCGTAAGTCATCACCTGGCCATGCTTGAGTAACAGGCTCGCGTAGCTTGCTATATCGCCTAGTACTGCTGGGAATAAGATTGCACACGACGCGGCAAACCACTTCCAGTAACCATATTGTTGCTTGCTTGCCTTCGTTGCAAGAAAGAACCAAAGCGCAAGCAACAGTAAGGTGGCAAAGCGGTTGAATACAGCATTGATGATCGCACTGGCCATTAGCGTGTTTGGCTCTAATAGCTCAATCTGCTTTGGGTCGATTTGCTGAAACTGCGCGGCAAGTTGGCCACTGAGCCACGTGAAATCGACATTCGAAAAGTAAGCGCCCCAGAATAAAAACGGACTAAGCATCAAGAAGATGAACGGTTGCCATCCCCATCCGCCGCGTTGGTAAAGTGCTAGAAAGCAAGATGTTGGAGAACGAAAAATGTCCAACAGCATCACAAGTGGGTTGCTTGATGGGTTCATACACTTACCTTCGTTACGTCAACGTACAACTTAAGTTTTTGACCTGGTTGTAAGTATTTTTTCTTGTGTAGCGAGTTCCATTTCACGATGTCGTTCATTTTTACTTTGAACTTGCTTGCAATGCCGCTAATGGTGTCACCGGAGCGAACGTTGTAGAAAACGGTACGAATCACAGCACCTTTGTCTGATTCCTTCCAAATCACGAGCTTTTGACCAACGCGCAATGGATCTTTAGGGCCCATGCCATTCCATTTTGCTAACGATTTATACGACACTTTATTTTCACGTGCGATTGACCACAAACTTTCTCCAGACTGAACGACATGAGTGAGCTTGAGTTGTCCACGAGCACGTGATTGAGTCTTGCTTAATCGATTTTGTGCCGTTAGTGCGTATTTCGCATCGTCTTTTGTTGACGTCGGAATCAGTAGGTATTGGCCAATACGAATATTGTTATTCGACAGACCGTTTGCACGTCGAATCACTTTTGTGGTTGTGCCGTATTTATTAGCTAGCACACTTAAAGAGTCACCAGACTTCACCTTGTAGCGAGCGACCTTCATACCTTTACCACGGTTTTTCTCCACCTTAGTGAGAAAAGTCTCTTTTTTCTCTACCGGAATCAAAAGTTGGTGCGGACCTTCAGGCGCCGTTGACCATTGGTTGTATGCAGGGTTGTAACTTTGTAACTCTTTCACACCAATGCCGGCATAATCTGCTGCAATGGCCAGATCAAGCTGTTCTTTCGGATCGACAAGCGTTAGAACAGGTTTGTTTGGAATCGCAGGAATATTAAGTCCGTACTTGTCTTGATTTGCGATGACATCAGCCAAAGCTAGCAGCTTAGGAACGTAACTGCTGGTCTCTTTTGGTAAGTCCAATGAGAAGAAATCGATAGGTTTACCGAGCTTTTTATTCTTACGAATTGCGCTAGAAACACGGCCACCACCACTGTTGTAAGCAGCAATTGCATGCTCCCAGCTACCATCAAAACGCTCGTTTAGTTGTACAAGGTAGTCCAGTGCGGCATCCGTTGCTGCTGCCACATCTCGGCGACCGTCATACCAGTAGTTTTGCTCTAGTCCCATCATCTTTCCGGTGCCAGGGACAAATTGCCACAATCCAGCCGCGCTACCGTGTGAGTAGGCAAAGGCATCGAATGAGCTTTCCACCACAGGAAGCAAAGCAAGCTCCATTGGGAGTCCACGCTCTTCGATACGTTTTGTGATCATGTATAGAAAAGGAGTCGCACGCTTAGACACCGTGTAAAGGTGATTCGGGTGCTTTAGATACCACGTACGGTAGTAGTCCACTTTCTTATGGTTTGGGATATCCATTTCAAGTTGCATGGCGATACGTTGCCATACATCTTCTTGTTCCTGAGGGGAAAGAACTTTAGGCGCGTCGTTAGCGGATTTTTTTGCTAAAGACGATGTGTTGCCCGGTTGAGCCTTCGCTGCATTTTGTTTTGCAGTCTGCTCAGATTTATTGGTTTCTGGTGTAGAAGACGTTGAGTCTGACTGAGTCAATTGACAGCCAGATAATAACAACGCCAACGCCCAGGTATACTTCAAACGCATGGATTCAGCCTATTTAGGGCCTTTTTATCTTCACCTGCCTGTCGCGCAACACAATGTGCGTGGCAGTCGCAAGATAATAGACATCTTTTTAAACACTAACTAATTAATAGAGGCAAAGAGCTTCTAAATTATGCAATGGGGAGAAATTCAAATAGATTTATATCAACCCCAAACGTAAGAGAAGCGCCAGTGGCGCTTCTCGAAAAATCAGCCCCTGATAATACTGGGGTCTTGCAAACTTACAAGCAGAAAATGGTTAAAATTCGTTCTTCCACTCACGCAAAGCCGTAAAAACCGAGCATGGATCGCTATTTTTAATGCGACTAGCAACAGATTGAACCACGTCAGGATTGGTGGTTCGCAAGAACGGATTAATCCACTTTTCTTTGCGTATTGTTGTTGGAAGTGTCGGAATGTTTAGGGCTCGCAGTCGGTTTACATCATCGCGATATTGACGGAGCTGCTCATTATCAGGCTCAACCGCTAAAGCAAACGCCACGTTACTCGCGGTGTATTCATGCGCGCAGAAGACTTGAGTTTCTTCTGGTAGAGACGTTAGCTTGTTTAGTGACTCAAACATTTGCTCTGGCGTACCTTCAAAAATACGACCGCAGCCTGCGGAAAACAACACGTCACCGCAAAACAGTTTTCCGTCTCCAACGTAACCGATATGACCTAAGGTATGGCCTGGTAAACCTAGCACCAAAAAGATTTCGCCAAATAACTCCAGTTTGTCGCCTTCTTCCATGGGGGTGGTTAGGGTTGGAATTGGCTCAGATTTCGGGCCCACAACGGCGACTTCAGGAAAGGCACGCACTAAGTCTGGAACGCCACCAATGTGATCGTTGTGGTGGTGCGTAATTAAAATCGCTTCTAAAGTTAATTCGTTAGCCTGCAAGTATTCTAACACTGGCTTCGCATCGCCCGGATCAACGACTGCGCAACGTTTATCGCTATTTTGTATCAGCCAGATGTAATTATCATTAAATGCGGGTATGCTTTTGATCTCTAACACGATTCGTTCTCCGTCACCCATTTTAGTCAGGTGGTTAATGAAACCAGCACTCAGCAACAAAACTATACCACACCCGTCGACTTGGTCAGCAATGAACAACGGTCCGTGGGTGCTTGAGTCAATCCAGACCCGACTTGATGAATGGTGCCCGAAACTCTTCGGCTACCATATGCTCAAACTGGGCGGGTTGAGCTGTGAGCTAACCAGCTGTAATTGTAACATTCAACACCAAGTCAACGTAGATATCCAGAACCCGTTGCATAATGTGATTGCAGATGGTTACGAATTGCCCTTTTTGGAAAAAAGCTTTGATGTTGTGATACTCGCTCATCAGCTCGACTATGCAAGCGATCCACACCGTTTGCTACGGGAAGTCGATAGAGTGATGATGGATGATGGTTATTTGATAATCACTGGATTTAACCCACTAAGTTTGACTGGATTAGCGAGTTTGCTTCCATGGCGTAAACATAATTTGCCTTGGAGTGGACGAATGTTTACGTCGAACCGCATCAACGACTGGTTAGGGTTACTTAATTATCAAGTGATTCATTGCGACCGTTACGCGCTGTTTCCGATGAAGCGCTACCGCACGATGTGGACATGGTTGGAAAACAGTCTCGGTGATTGGGCGTCACCTGCAGGGAGTTTGTATTACATTGTGGCACGGAAACGAACATACCCTCTCAAGCCTATCAAACCGCATTGGCGTTTGAAGAAAAAGCTCACACCACTAGGGGTGATGAATCGAGAGGGTAATACTATGAGGAAAGAATCTCGTTAAGAGGGTTGGTAACCAGTATCTTCCTCGGTTGGGTTTTCTGCGGCGGCACGGGCTAACTCATCACAAATTTCATTCTCACGATGGCCCGCGTGGCCTTTTACCCAGTGCCATTCAACTTGATGGCGTGCGGTTTCTTTGTCTAGAGCTTGCCATAGATCGGCATTCTTCACGGGTTTTTTATCCGCTGTTTTCCAGCCACGCTTCTTCCAGTTATGGATCCACTGAGTAATACCTTGGCGCACATATTGACTGTCAGTCGTTAAAGTGACTTTACAAGGTTGTTTTAACGTCTGCAGCGCGACGACAGCCGCCAACATTTCCATGCGGTTGTTGGTGGTTAGCGTGTAGCCTTTGGAAAGCGTCTTTTCTACGTCTTTGTAACGCAATACAATGCCGTAACCACCTGGTCCTGGGTTACCTAAACAAGAACCGTCAGTGAAAATCTCAACGTGTTTGGTCATATTTTTTGGTACTATTAGCCGAAACATTTAATAAAGCATAGTCTGACATACATAACCTTATGAATACCAGCAGCAATTCTGAATATAACCGCATTGTCGTTCTCGATACCGAAACCACAGGTATGAACCGCGAGGGTGGTCCTCACTACATGGGACACCGCATTATTGAAATCGGTGCCGTGGAGATCATCAACCGTAAGCTGACTGGTCGTCACTTCCACGTTTATTTAAAACCCGATCGTGAAATCCAACCAGAAGCGGTTGAAGTTCACGGTATTACGGATGAATTCTTGGTTGATAAACCGGAATACGCGAGCGTGCACCAAGAGTTTCTTGAGTTTATTAAAGGCGCCGAACTTGTTGCCCACAATGCGCCCTTCGATACGGGCTTTATGGATTACGAGTTTGGCATGCTCGATCCTAACATCGGCAAAACGGACGACTACTGCAAGGTGACCGACACCCTTGCTATGGCGAAGAAAATCTTCCCTGGCAAGCGAAACAACCTTGATATCTTATGTGAACGCTACGGTATTGATAACTCGCACCGTACACTCCACGGAGCTTTGCTCGATGCGGAGATTCTAGCCGATGTTTACCTCTTTATGACGGGTGGTCAAACGAGTCTAGAGTTTAACGCGAATAAACAAGAGGGTGGGGTAGAAACCATTCGCCGTATTGAAGGAAGAAAAGCGCTAAAGGTTTTGCGCGCAAGTGCCGATGAACTAGAAGCTCACCAAAAAAGATTAGAGTTGGTGAACGACTGTATTTGGCATCAATAGGAGAAGCTATGCTGAGGGCTTTGTTGGTCGCGTTTTTAGCGATATGGAGTAGTCTCTCGAGTGCATCGAGTGAATCTGCTATGTCTTTGTTAGACAATCGCTTTCGAGTGGATCCAACCATCGAGCAGATCACTTTTTTAGTTTATCGTGAGCAAAGTTCTCAGCCAGTTGTTTTAGTCCGTCCTGACGGTAAAAAGTACTATGCTTGGGACGCCTACGACAATGTACGTTGGTACCAAGAAGCCTCACTCGATATTATCTCCGTTGATAACCCTATGCCAGGCCCATGGCAGGCTGTGGGGAAAGTCACACCTAAAAATAACATCCGCTTAATTTCTCACTTAAAGCTCAGCACGGATGTGTTCCCAAACCGATTATATAATGGGGAAGGGCTTAAGTTTACAGCTCGCCTAACCTCCGACGACAAACCTCTTGTACTGCGCGACTTCCTTGACCGCGTGAATCTACGCGTGACATTTACCAAGTTTGTCGAAAATGAAGATGAGTTGATCAAAGAAGCACGTCCAGTGCCGATGGTTGTGGGTGAGTTTGCTGATGATGGCCGCGGCTTGGATGAAAAAGCAGGGGATGGTGTGTTCACTGTCCAACTACCAATAGACGTTGAGCCCGGTAAGTACCGTGCGCGAATCACCTCTGGTAATGGCGTATTCTTACGAGCGCAAGAGCAAGTCATCTTGGTTTATCCGAACCCCATTTCTCGTACTTTTATTCAGGCGCGCAATCCTGACAAACCACACCAATTGGTGGTGAGTGGTGAGCAAGGTATGATCGCGCCAGGCTCAATCGCAGTCACGGTGGAACAAGATGCACCCGATGGCTTCGTTAGCTACAGCCAAGGGCAGGTGTCTGAAGATGGAATGAGAACCACGCTGAACCTCAATAACGATGCTGAGCTAGGTAAGTACGCATGGCGTGGCGAGATCTTTGCCACTGATTTTGCGACTCAACGTCCACTGGTGTTTCCTATTCCAGAGCAAACCTTCAGTGTTGTTGATGAAGTTGATCTAGAAGCCGCTCGAATTGCAAAAGAAGCTGAATTAGCCGAGCAGCGCCGTATTGAAATGGAAAAGCAAATTATCGCTGAGCGGGAGGCTGAGCGTAAGCGCAGCATGATTATTATCGCGGTGGGTAACGTGATAATGCTGCTGATTGTGATCATTGCATGGATAGTCTGGCGCAAAATTAAAGCGAAGCGCGATGCCATGCCAGAGATGCAGTTAGAAGTGCCAAAGAAATAGTAGTAACACATGAAGCGAGAAACGGAGCCAATCGGCTCCGTTTTTTTCAGTTTAAGTTTGAGACAGAATTTGATGTTTCTAATGGTCATTAATCATTTTATTTTAAAGTAACACCATGATTTAACGTTGATTAATCATAATAAAGCTCGCATGATACTCTTTACGTTTCGACTTGATTTTAGTGCGTATCGACGGAGTGAGTTATGACAATTGGAGCGTTAGAACTAGAACATCTACCACGACAAAAGGCCTTGGTTGAGTCTGCTTATGATGCCTTTTATTCTGAAAAAGACGTTGTTGCTGCGGTATCGCTTGGTTCATTGTCATCAGGAAAAGGTGACCGTATTTCGGACGCTGATGTTGTTGTCTTTACTCAAAACAACTTCCATAAAGCCTCAGAGCCTTGCTTTACCCAGTTTGAAGCTAATAAAGACATTTTTTATCGACTTGAGGGAGAGCACAACGAAAATGCGTGCTTCAAAAAATACATTTTTAATGACCTAACCAGTGCAGAGATTCATTGTTTAGATCTCTGTGAGCCTTTCAAACTTTCTAAGCCATTTAAGGTTTTATTTGATAAAGCTGATGTGATTGCTGGCATGGTTACTGAGGAACCTGCGCCAAAGCATGAAGATTTCCCAGTTTATACCAGTGGTGATCAAGGCCTGATTTGGGAACTCTTTGATTGCATTAAGTGGTTGAGCAGAGATAACCATGATCTTGCTAAGTCCTACTTGAAAAAACTCTCTGAGAAACTCTAATTTGAGAGTCATCTCCGTTCCTCCCACTGAAGTTAGCTAGGCTGTTAGGTTATGAAATACAAAAAGCGTCAGAAGTACAAATACACTCTCCATTCTGAAGAAAAAATTGAGACTCACATTTCAGTGAGTCAGGCGTATGACAGTCCTTTTCTTAGTTTGTCCAAACAAGGCGTGTTAACGATTAAAAAGGGCTATGCTTGGGATGGAGCGAGTGGGCCAGCATTAGACACAAAAAACATTATGAAAGCTTCTTTAGTGCATGATGCTCTTTACCAACTCATGAGGGAAGAGGTGTTGCCTCAAAGTGTTCGAAAGCATGCGGATATGTTGCTGAGAGAAACATGTTTAGAAAAAGGAATGTCTAGCTTCAGAGCGACTTATATCTATTATGGCGTCAGAGTTGTCGGTGGCTTCTTTTCCAGACCCGACACTTTGTGTGCTTAATGGGAACATCTTTCCAATTTTAACTGTTTATTTATACAGTTTGGTTATGTAAGCTCCAAGGTGATACAAAGGAGTAGTACATAATGACCATAAGATATGAAGAGCATGTGCCAAGCCCGAAAGAATACTGTGATATGCGCGTCAAAGCCGGGCTATCACCCAAATCGTTGAAAGCTGCTGAAATTGGTCTACCCAATTCGTTGTATGGCGTATCTGTCCGGGATGAAGGAAAGCTCATTGCAATGGGCCGGATTGTTGGTGACGGGGCGTGTAACTTCGAAATTGTCGACGTTGCCGTTGCCCCTGATTATCAAGGTAACGGGTTAGGTAGAAAAGTCATGGAATACATCGACGGTTATCTTTCTTCTGTTGCACTTGAAGGCTCTTACGTTTCTATGATTGCTGATGAGCCGGTCTTTTACGAAAAGCTTGGTTATAGGCTGGTGGCTCCTAAAAGCCAAGGGATGACAAAAAAGTTTAAGCCGAAGGTGTAACACGTATTCAGCTGTGCAAATAAGCAATAGAAAACAGGAGTTTAATCTCCTGTTTTCTATATTAAATTTCCATTTAAGCCACTTCTGGAATTGGTTTGGGTGGCTGCTCTAAATCAGGCTCTTTTTGAACAGTAGGAATTTGTCCCTCACCCACAGCACTGATGTAACAGCCACTAAGTTTAATGGCAAGGTACATATCGGCTCGCAGTAAGATACCTCCTTCACTGGTGCTGATACCAGTAAGCTCACACCATTGACGTAAGCGTCGTTTCCTTCCTGCGAGGATTAAGCGTACGCCTCTCTTTTTTAAAGTATTGTGAATATCTGACAGTGTTGCCATCACACTGAGATCTAAGTGAGTAAAGCTCGATACGGCGTCGATGACAACGCAACTTGCGTCTTTGTGATGTTCTACTTGCTCTAACACTCGGCGTTTAAAGTAAGGTGCGTTGAAGTAAGTCAGCGGCGAGTTAAAGCGGTAAATCACCATTCCTGGAATAGGCGAAGCTTTTCCTGAGTCGTCGATGGTCCGAATGGTGCCTTTTTCATCCAAGCCAAGTAGCTGATCACTCGGTCGCATGACAATACGTAAAAATTGAAACAGCCCTAGCAGTACCGCCAAAGTGATCCCCGGTATTACGCCTACGATCAAAACAGAAATAAAAGTGATGATTGCTAGATAGAACGCATCTTTGTCACGAGATTTTAATTTCCAAATGGCTTTGAGATCGAGCAGAGACAAGGATGCGATGATCAACACGACACCAAGTGATGCGATGGGAATAAACTGTAAAGGCTCATAAATAAATATCGCAATAATGGCAATGGTGATTGCGGCGACAATCGAAACTAATTGAGATTTACCACCATTGGCATCATTTACCGCTGTGCGTGAGTCAGCTCCGCTTATCGCGAAACCTTGCGAAAACGCTGAGGCAATGTTGGCAAAGCCCAACGCCTGAAACTCTTTATTTGCATCAATATCATAACCGTTTTTGGCAGCGAAACTGCGCGCGGTGAGCATCATGCTAACAAAGCTGACAATCGCAAGGTTGAGCGCCGGGACCACTAGCTCACGAACTTCACCTAGTTCAAACTCCGGCGTTTGAAACTGAGGGAAACCACCTTGAGTGAGTCCAACCACGGATACGCCCATCTCTTGTAAATGGAAAAACCAAACTGACGCGGTAGTTACGAGTATCGCCAGCATGGCAGCAGGCCAAGTTGGTCGGTAGCGTTTGGTGAGTAAATAAACGACAACCGTCACGATACTCAGAGTTACGGTAGGCCAATGAAGCTCGGTTAATCGTTGGGGAGCCTCCCATAAGCGTTCCAGCAAATAACGTTGTTCGTATTTCAAACCGACCACTTTGGCAAACTGACCAACGATAATCGTGAGAGCGACACCGTTGAGTAGACCCAAAAGAATCGGGCGAGAAAGGAAGTCTGCAAACACCCCTAACTTAAAACGACTTGCCAGTACACACCAAATACCAGTCATCGCTGTCATGGTCATGACTAACTGCCAATGTTTTGTGGGGTCACCTGCGGCAAGTGGTGTCACAACAGCAGCGATCACTGCACAAGTTGCTGCATCGGGTCCGACAATGAGTTGTCGAGATGTGCCCATCATGGCGTACACCAACATTGGCAGTACACACGAGTACAGACCGACAATTGCGGATACCCCGGTTAATTGTGCATAAGCAATGGCAACTGGCAGGGCAACCGCGACAACAGAAAAGGCAGCTCTAAAGTCGTTAACAAACCATTCTTTTTGATAATGCTTAAGCTGAACAAGCCCTGGGAACCACTGTGCGAATAATATTTTAGCCAACGGATTTACCATATATGTGAGTGAGTTACTTAAAAGTATACACCGCTTGCTTGGAACGTCTGTGAGTTAGTTATCACTGGAAATCGGGGGGAAGGGTCGGAGTGCGTGGATTTTATTGCGCTTGCGCAGAGGTTCTTCGTGGTGTGAGGTGTTATGAACGCTATTCTGGTAGCAATAAAAAAACGGGAGTTGTCACTCCCGTTGTATGGTTTCAGATTAGAAAGTTAGGCAACGCTATCCATCTGAGGGTATAGCGGCTTTGCGGCGAGCAATTCCGGCTCAAAGTCGTCAACGTTGATTGTATCCAGACGATGCTGTTCAGCTTCTCTTAGTAGGTCGGCTTCTTCTTGCGTGATCAAGCCTTGCTCTAGCCCTTCCTGAGCAATCATATCCAAACGTAGGAATGGACGACGTTTGCCTTGCGCTTTACATACCTTGTCAAACACAGGCTCAGCTTGAAGAATCACAGACAGCGCAAGCTCAATCTTACCTGCTGCGTTGTGTTCTGTTGGCTCTAGGTACTGACCTCGACCAATGCGTGAACGTGTTGCACTTGGCGTTTGTAGAATGCGCGCCACTTTGCTGTCTAGTTTATCGCTTGGTGCTTTGCGTACGCGACCAAATGGCATGATTAACACGCGCAGTGCACGACCAATCACTTTGTTCGGGAAGTTTGCTAAGAATTCGTCTACCGCCACTTCCGCTTGTTTCAAACTGTCTTGTAGACCCCAGTGTACTAATGGTAAATCTTCGACTGGGCGGCCATCTTGCTCAAAACGTTTCAACGTCGCAGAGCTCAAATATAGCTGGCTTAGAATGTCACCAAGACGCGCTGATAGACGCTCTTTACGCTTCAAAGAGCCACCTAGCACTGCCATTGAGATATCCGATAGCAGAGCAAGGTTTGCACTGTAACGGTTCAATTGTTGGTAGTAACGTTTTGTCGCATCTTTGGTTGGTGATGAAGAACCCAGACCGTCACTTAAACCAAACCAGATACTGCGCACGAGGTTACTCATTGTAAAGCTCACGTGACCAGCAAGCGCTTTATCAAACTTCTCTACAGAGCCACTGGCATCAGAGTACGCTGCGTTCATTTCTTCAAGAACGTAAGGGTGACAGCGAATCGCACCTTGACCAAAGATGATCATTGAACGAGTTAGGATGTTTGCACCCTCAACCGTTACCGCGATTGGCGCACCTTGGTAACCACGCGCTAGGAAGTTAGAAGGTCCCATACAGATACCTTTACCGCCTACGATGTCCATTGCGTCGATGATGCTTTGCTGACCGCGATGAGTACAGTGGTACTTCACGATGGCTGAGATTACTGATGGCTTTTCACCTAAGTCGATACCTGCCACGGTTAAGTTGCTTGCTGCATCCATCACGTAAGCATTACCACCTAGACGCGCTAATGGCTCTTCTACGCCTTCCATGTGACCGATAGGTTGTTTGAACTGACGACGAATGCGTGAGTAAGCGCCCGTAGCCATTGCCGCAGTTTTGATGCCACCTGTTGAGTTTGAAGGTAGCGTGATACCACGTCCAACCGACAGACACTCAACCAGCATACGCCAACCTTGGCCCGCCATTTTTTCACCACCGATAATGAAATCGATAGGAACAAAGATGTCTTTACCGCGCGTTGGACCATTTTGGAATGGTACATTGAGCGGGAAGTGTCGGTTACCAATCTCAACACCTTTGACATCAGTTGGGATAAGCGCACAAGTGATGCCAAGATCTTCTTTGTCGCCTAGCAAACCTTCAGGATCGCGAAGTTTAAATGCTAAGCCTAGTACCGTTGCGACTGGCGCTAGGGTGATGTAGCGCTTGTTCCAAGTCAGGCGCATACCCAGTACTTCTTTTCCTTCCCATTCGCCTTTACAAACCACACCGTAATCTGGAATAGAGCCAGCGTCAGAGCCTGCTTCTGGACTCGTTAAGGCGAAACAAGGGATTTCCTTACCTTCAGCTAGGCGCGGTAAGTAATGGTTTTTCTGATCTTCAGTACCGTAGTGTTGCAGTAGCTCACCAGGACCCAAAGAGTTAGGAACACCAACGGTAGACGATAGAACGCCAGAAACACCCGTTAGTTTTTGTAGTACTAGTGATTGCGCGTATGCTGAGAATTCCAGACCACCGTACTTTTTCTTAATGATCATGGCGAAGAATTTGTGATCTTTCAGGTATTGCCATACTTCTGGCGGTAAGTCTGCGAGTTCGTGAGTCACTTGGAAATCGCTCACCATGGCACACACTTCATTCACTGGACCGTCTAAAAAGGCTTGTTCTTCTGCACTTAATTTAGGTGCTTGAATTGCGTGAAGCTTTTGCCACTCTGGTTTGCCTTTAAATAGCTCGGCTTCCCACCAGACGGTACCTGCGTCTAACGCTTCTTTTTCGGTTTGAGACATAGCTGGCAGCACTTTCTTGAAAAGCGCTAATGCTTTGCGACTTATCAAAGACTGACGTACGCCAGGAACCGCGAATACAGCGGCAGCAAGAACGTAAATCGTCCAACCAGTAACGCCAACCGCGCCTGTTACTGTAAGCGCTAACATAGCTGCTGTGAGTAAACTAATAGATTTCACGAGAGACATGCGGTGGTAGAGCGTAATGCCTAACACGACCGTCATCGTGATGATTGAGAGCAAGATGTCCATATGTATTTTCCTTTTCAGACTTTATAAGTGTTGTACGTCTGTATGTTAGGTAAGAGGTCTAACCAGTTGGTTTAAGTGTAATCAAAATATTAAGGAAATGTAAAACATAAGATTGGATAAAAAGTGATCTAAGTAGAGTTAAAGTTCTAAAGTTGCGATTTGAGTGATGGTTTCATGAGCAAGTTGACAAGTTTATTACCATCACCAATCTAAATCTGTTGGTTCACTATCGACACTAATTCTCGTTTGTGGGTAAACTCAGAGTAATCAAACCCGAGTTCAGGTTTATGAAATGTCCGATACCAAATTGGTATCAGAACAATTTGCTCAGTGAATCTAGGACTGACTGAAGCCGAAATAATAAAGAGAACGTCTTATGTACCATGATCTGATTAGAAGTGAATTAAACGAAGCTGCTGAAGTGCTCAACAAATTTTTAAGCGATGACCATAACATTGCGCAAATCGAAGCAGCGGCGAAAATGATTGCTGACTCATTCAAGCAAGATGGTAAAGTACTGTCATGTGGTAACGGTGGTTCTCACTGTGATTCGATGCACTTTGCCGAAGAGTTAACAGGCCGTTACCGAGAAAACCGTCCTGGCTATGCTGGTATTGCTATTTCAGATCCAAGCCACCTTTCTTGCGTGAGTAATGACTTTGGTTATGACTTCGTGTTTTCCCGTTATGTAGAAGCGGTAGGCCGAAAAGGTGACGTACTGTTTGGTCTGTCGACTTCAGGTAACTCAGGTAACATCCTGAAAGCGATTGAAGCGGCGCAAGCGAAAGGCATGAAGACGATTGCGCTAACAGGCAAAGATGGCGGCAAAATGGCAGGGCTTGCCGATATTGAAATCCGCGTGCCACACTTTGGTTATGCGGACCGCATTCAGGAAATTCATATTAAGATTATTCATATCATCATTCAGTTGATTGAAAAAGAGATGGAATAGTCGTTTCACAGCCACCTTTTCGAGCTGTGTTGTTAGGGAGTTTTTTAAATCATGTGTGAATTGCTCGGTATGAGCGCTAATGTTCCGACGGATATTTGTTTCAGTTTTACCGGGCTCATGCAGCGTGGAGGTCGAACTGGCCCACACCGTGACGGATGGGGAATTACCTTCTACGAAGGGAAAGGTTTTCGAACTTTCAAAGATCCCAAGCCAAGTTGTGAGTCGCAAATTGCAGAGTTAGTGCAAAATTATCCCATCAAAAGTCGCGCTGTCGTTAGCCATATCCGACAGGCGAATCGTGGCGGCGTTAATTTAGAAAATACTCACCCTTTTACACGTGAGCTGTGGGGGAGGTATTGGACGTTTGCGCACAACGGTCAGCTCTCAGGCTATCAAGACTTACATACGGGTCGACACCGACCTGTCGGCGAGACAGATAGCGAACTGGCCTTTTGTTGGTTACTGAAGCAAATGGAAGATCGATATCCTGAGCCGCCAAAGGACATGGAATCGGTATTCTTATATGTTGCTAAATGTTGTGATGAGCTAAGAGAGAAGGGTGTATTTAACATGCTTCTGAGTGATGGTGAGTATGTAATGACGTATTGCACCAATCACTTGTATTGGATCACGAGACGCGCACCGTTTGGTAAAGCCGCTTTGCTTGATGAAGATGTGGAAATTAACTTCCAAGAAGAAACAACGCCACACGACATTGTGTCTGTGATCGCGACTCAACCTTTAACGGGCAATGAAGCTTGGCAGCGGATGAAGCCTGGCGAATACGGCTTGTTTCACCTAGGTGAACTTGTGAAAAACAATGCCTCTGAACTGGTGAATGTGCCGTTTGCAGCGGCGAAACCGGGCAATCAGGCGCCAACTGAGCCGTTAGAATAGCGGTTAATTCGGAACAACTCGTAAAGCTCGCTTAATCGCGAGCTTTATTTTATACGTTTTTAACCGAATGCGGATACTGGTGAACTCTCATACTTTCTAGCCTCCTAGTCTCGCTAAGGCTTGCTGGAAAGACGTAACTGATAGAAATTTCTCATAAAACACCACGTCATTCTGAACGGTGAGGAACGAACCAGATTCAGAATCTACTTTCCGAGTGTCGTGTTACTCAAGTGGTTATGGGATTTTTTAGAATGTTGGGTTTTAGGTTTCTAGTCTCACTACGGCTTTCTTGAATCAAGTTTATATGTTTCAAAATAACAAAAGGCAGCTCTCAGGCTGCTCTTTTGTGTTTGGAGTTTGGTGTTCAGGACTACTCATCGGAGGCGTAGCCGTGTGTGCCAAGCTCTGCGCCATCTAAATAGGCTTTACCATCCTTCATGATTAAGCGCTCATCTACTAACCACTTAGCCACCATAGGGTAGATTCGGTGTTCCTGAGCCTGAACACGCGCTGCAAGTACACTAGCATTATCGTCTTCGAACACCGGAACTTTTGCTTGCAGTATGACAGGGCCACCATCAAGCTCTTCCGTTACAAAGTGCACACTCGTACCATGTTCTTTGTCGCCAGCATCAATTGCTCTCTGGTGTGTGTGTAGCCCAGGATATTTTGGTAGAAGAGAAGGGTGGATATTGATCATCTTACCCATGTAATGAGAAACAAACTCGCTGCTCAGAATACGCATGTAGCCCGCCAGAATAATCACGTCTGGTTGGTATTCATCGATTTGACTCATTAGCTCTGCATCAAAGCTTTCACGCGAGTCGAATGCTTTAGGGTCGACAAAGTGACCGTCTACATCAAACTTTTTTGCACGTTCTAAACCCAAAGCATCGGCTTTGTTAGAGAACACGGCAGCCACTCGTGCATTTGGCATGCTGTTTTCGCAAGCTTCCAAGATAGCTTGCAGGTTACTTCCGTTACCCGAGATGAGGACCGCAATGTTTTTTAGGGTATGGTTTTTCATGATGTCGAGAGTGCCTTGGTATTGTAGGTTGGAGTTATGTAGCTTCTAAACTACCTACTAATAGAATGGTTTTTATTGTTCTAGATAGCAAAATGAGGACCTAGTCATCTAGTGTCCTCATTCTTTTTATCTTGTGAGCTCGATTTGCAAATTATTGGATTTTAACTTGCTCTTCATTCGCGTCTGCTTGCGCGATTTGACCAATCACCCATGCGTTTTCACCTTCTTCTTGAAGAAGAGCAACCGCGGCTTCCGCTTGGTCTTTAGGTAGTGCAACGATTAGACCCACACCACAGTTGAATGTACGGTACATTTCGTGTGTGTCGACATTGCCTTTCTCTTGTAGCCACTTGAAGATCACTGGCCATTCCCAGCTGTTACCATCGATAACTGCTTTTGTGCCTTCAGGCAGCACACGTGGGATGTTTTCCCAGAAACCACCACCAGTGATATGAGAAATCGCATGGATGTCGTGTTTCTCAATCATCTTAAGTGCTGATTTGATGTAAATCTTCGTTGGTTCTAGTAGGTGCTCACCGATAGTGCGACCTGCTAGTTCTTCGTTCTTATCTGCACCAGATACTTCTAGGATTTTACGGATAAGGGAGTAACCGTTTGAGTGTGGGCCGCTTGAGCCAACAGCGATAAGTGCATCACCAGCAGCGACTTTCGTGCCGTCGATCACGTCTTCTTTTTCGACTACGCCAACACAGAAACCAGCTACGTCGTAGTCTTCGCCTTCATACATGCCAGGCATCTCCGCAGTTTCGCCACCAATTAGGGCACAACCTGCTTGAATACAGCCTTCCGCGATACCTGAAACAACATCCGCAGCGGTATCAACGTCTAGCTTGCCAGTTGCGTAATAATCTAGGAAGAACAGTGGCTCTGCGCCTTGCACGATAAGATCATTTACACACATCGCAACAAGGTCGATGCCGATAGTGTCGTGCTTGTTCATATCCAGTGCTAGGCGAAGCTTAGTACCTACGCCATCAGTACCAGAAACCAGTACAGGTTGTTTGTATTTGGTTGGCAATTCGCATAGCGCGCCAAAACCACCGATACCACCCATAACTTCAGGGCGACGAGTACGTTTTACCGCACCCTTAATACGATCCACAAGCGCGTTGCCTGCATCAATATCTACACCAGCGTCTTTATAGCTAAGAGAAGAGTTATTACCACTCACAGGGAAGTCCTCGGTATTAAGTTGGATATGAAAACGGCGCTATTCTAACAGTGCTTAAACATAGATAGCAAACGTTTGCGTGTGTTTTTTTCTTTAGTGATTTATCCTGATATCCCTGTAAAAATCATGTATAATCTGAAGGTTTGTTTAAATATTGCCAACTATAGCCGGAGATGGACATGAAAGTTGTTGAAGTAAAGCACCCTCTAGTAAAACATAAAATTGGTCTAATGAGAGAAGGTGACATCAGCACAAAACGTTTTCGTGAGTTAGCGACTGAGGTCGGTAGCCTACTTACTTACGAAGCAACGTCAGACTTTGAAACAGAAAAAGTGACCATTGATGGTTGGAACGGTCCGGTAGAAGTAGACCAAATTAAAGGTAAAAAAGTAACCGTAGTACCAATCCTACGTGCAGGTCTAGGCATGATGGACGGTGTTCTTGAGCACATGCCAAGCGCACGTATCAGTGTTGTTGGTATTTACCGTGATGAAGAAACACTTGAGCCAGTTCCTTACTTCAACAAGCTTGCTTCTAACATCGATGAGCGTATTGCGCTTGTTGTTGACCCAATGCTTGCAACAGGTGGTTCTATGATTGCTACGATCGATCTTCTAAAAGAGAAAGGTTGTAACCAAATCAAAGTGTTAGTACTTGTTGCTGCACCAGAAGGTATTGAAGCGCTAGAAAAAGCACACCCAGATGTGGAGCTATACACTGCTGCAATCGATGAGAAGCTAAATGACAAAGGCTACATCGTACCGGGTCTAGGTGATGCAGGTGATAAGATCTTCGGTACTAAGTAATTCTTTAATGTATTACTACGACTGAACAGAAAAAACAAAGGCTTGGTGAAAACCAAGCCTTTTTTATATCTATAATACGAGAAGAATAAAATGCGCCACTCAGTAAAGCAGCGCAGACGCACTATTTCGCGTTCTCTTCTTCCATTTGTGCGTTATCTACAACGTGGTTTTCACCTAAATCGTTTGGTAGCACAAGGTTAAGAATAATTGCCACGATACCGCATAGGCTCACACCTTGTAGGCTGAACTCGCCAATACCGAAAGCCATACCGCCAATACCAAATACAAGTGTTACGGCAACGATCACTAGGTTACGAGACTTATGTAAATCAACGTTATTCTTGATCAGTGTATTAAGTCCTACCGTGGCGATAGAGCCGAACAGCAGAATCATGATGCCACCCATGACAGGAACTGGAATCGTTTGAAGAATCGCGCCTAGCTTACCTACCAATGCAAGTACGATTGCAGTGATCGCAGCCCAAGTCATGATCACAGGGTTAAATGCTTTGGTTAGCATTACCGCTCCTGTAACTTCACTGTAAGTGGTGTTTGGTGGAGCACCCACCATCGAGGCTGCGATAGTTGCCACCCCGTCACCTGCGATTGTGCGATGAAGGCCAGGTTTTTTCAGGTAGTTTTTACCTGTAACGTTTGAGATAGCAAGCATGTCACCTACGTGCTCTACCGCAGGTGCGATAGCGACAGGAATCATGAACAAGATTGCGTTTATGTTGAACTCTGGCGCGGTGAAGTTTGGCATAGCTAGCCAAGCCGCTTGTGTTACTGGAGTGAAATCAACCACCCCATAGAATAGAGAAACAGAGTAACCAGCAAGAATACCACCAACAATAGGAACGAGCTTCAAGAAGCCTTTTGCAAACACGCTTAGTACAATGGTTGTGAGCAGTGAGACCGCCGAGATGATGATCGCAGCATCACCATTAACAAGCTGTGCAGCACCATCACCGGTTTTACCTACCGCCATATTCACTGCTGTTGGAGCAAGGCCAAGACCAATCACCATGATCACAGGGCCAACGACAACAGGCGGGAGAATTTTATGGATAAATCCAACACCACGCACTTTGATCATCGCCCCTAGAGCCACATAAACCAGGCCCGCTGCCATTAAGCCGCCCATCGTTGCGCCGATACCCCAAGTTTGGATACCGAACATAATAGGAGCAATAAACGCAAAAGAAGAGGCAAGGAAGATGGGAACAGAACGTTTAGTCATTAATTGGAAGAGGAGAGTACCGACACCGGCACCAAAGAGGGCGACATTTGGATCAAGGCCAGTTAGCAGCGGCACAAGCACCAAAGCACCAAAAGCGACAAAGAGCATTTGAGCGCCTTGTAACGCGTTTTTCATAATAATTCCCTATTTTCAAGATACGCAGACAAATCCGGCGAATACTATCATCCTGCAATCGTTTGCAACGTTGCATGGATCAAACTTTCGATTGAATCTTTCCCATAAATAGCGTTTTTGAGAGTTAGTTGCTTGCAAATTGGCCTCTTTTACGAGTCTTGCGTGACGATGAAAAACGAACTGTCTAACTTGTTGAGATAGCTGGATAAGCAATGAGTTTATTATGAAAAACAACACTAGAGTGCTCATTGAGACCCGAGTTAACAAAGCTGGTCATAATACAGACAATTTACTCAGTACTTGCCTTGCTCAAGATTTGATAGTTGCTTATTATTCGGGTTCTTGTTCAGAGGATTATAAAAACTATGCGCTATTTAGCTCTCTTACTGATAGGTTGGTTGTCCCTACCAGTATATGCATTAACTCAGGTGGATATCTATCGTGCCGAAGTGGTTATCGACAGTGAGCAGAACGACGGTGAGTCTCTGGCTCGTCAACAAGGTATGCAGGATGTGATTGTTCGAGCGACCGGTTCTCAATCCTCTTTAAGCAATCCAGTGATAAAAAAGGCACTTGGTTCAAGTGCGCGTTACATTTCCCAACTGAGCTATGGGCAGGTTGATGGAAAAGCGAGCTTAAAAATGTTGTTTAACAGCGACCAAATCAGCTCGCTTTTAACACAAGCTCAATTGCCATCTTGGTCGCCAAATCGTGCCAATATTTTGGTTTGGATGGTGGAAGAACAGGGATACGATCGTAATATTGCTTGGGAGCATTCCGACTCTTCAAACGCTGTAGCACTTCGCAGTGCTGCGAAATCGAGAGGCTTGCCGATCACGATCCCGGTTGGTGATTTTGATGATGTAACTGGTGTTAATGTTTCTGATCTTTGGGGCGGCTTTATTGAGCCAATTGGCCAAGCGAGCCAGCGCTACCCAGCGGATGCCGTTTTAGTTGTGCGCGCTCAAGGTGAACAAATTCGCTGGACGTTATACGATCAATCACCAATGAGAATTGTTGAAGCACAGCGCTCTCCGCGTAACGGTTCCGCATCAGGCGCCAATGCCATTGCTGAGATGGTTGATGGCATCGCTGACTATTACGCGAGTAAGAGCGCAGTAGTAGTATCTGGAAAATCTTCAAAAGCGTTGGCGGTGAAAGTCCTTAATGTAACGTCTGCCACGGACTTCTTCCGTTTAGAGAATGCGTTAAAACAACTTAATTCGGTTGCTGGTACGGAAATTAAGCGTGTCCAAGGTGATGAGCTGACGCTCAACATCCATCTTTTGGCATCTCAACAAGCTTTTGAGAAAGAAGCTTCTTCTATTTCTCAATTAATGGTTTTTGAAGATCCTTTGGGTGAAGTTGATGCACCAGCTTTAACTCAAGAAGCAGAGCCAATTGCTCCGATAAATGAAGCTAAAGATACAGCTATGGTAGAAAAAGTGCAGTCTGAAGTGCCTGCGGATATCGCGGCGGAAGCAAAGGACGAAACGCAACCAACTCAGCCGATGATTGTGGAGCCTGTCCGAGAACAGTATGACTTGATCTACGAGTGGCGCTCGGCATCGTAATCGCATTGATAGCTTTCCAGGCGTGAAGCGCAAGGATCAAACACCAATGTGGTAAGCGTAAAAAAGAGTCGCAATAGCGACTCTTTTTGTTTTCTAAATTCGTATTCGAACCAATGCTCAGTGATTGACTGCGATTGGCGTTATTTATTGAATTTCGCTTTTTCTTCTTTTTCTACTTGAGAGAGGCGTTTCAACTTAAGACCTAGCTCTTTGCCTCTCGCTCTAGCAAACAAAATATTGCCAGCGAAACCGAGTGAAGTCAGGAGCAACTCTACTGCCGCAAGCCAACGTTCTCCACCATCCACATAAAGAATGGTCAGCGCATGCAAGAAATACAGCATAAGAACAAAGTTAGCCCAAGCATGAGTGTAAGGCTTGCCGGCCAAAATACCAGGCAACGGAAGTAATAGCGGAATACACCAAGCAATAGCAAGTGTTGTGCTGCTGAGGTGAGGGTGAGGGGACAACGCAAGCTGCCAAATAGCGACCCAGGCTAATAAGGCTAAGTTGCCAAATAAAGCCAGGTAACGATAGGTTTTAGCCTGTGTACCGAGTGGTGTTTGGTCTAAAGAGTCAGACATCGATTAACTATCCTTGATTTTACTAACAGACTTTTAGTTTTAACGCTGCAGTTGCCAGCCTTTTGCCTAATTGTTGTGCCAGACGAATCTCTTCACTGCTGAGGGTTGCCTCATGGCCTACACTGCTGGCGCCATACGGAGTGCCTCCGGACTGCGTAGTGTGTAGCTCTGGTTCGGCATAAGGAATGCCCAAAACCATCATCCCGTGATGCAATAAAGGGGTCATCATGCTTTGTAACGTTGTTTCTTGACCGCCATGCATCGAAGAGGAAGAGGTAAAGACACAAGCTGGCTTATCGATTAAGTCACCACTGACCCATAAAGATGTAGTCTGATCCCAGAAGTGCTTTAAAGGCGCAGCCATGTTGCCAAACCAGACGGGACTGCCAAACGCTAGACCGTCGCACGTTTTCAGTTCCTCTAGAGTAACAATTGGATCAGAAGGGGAGTGTGAGTGAGGTGACAATTCTTCAACTGTACGCAAAATTGCTTGGCATTGAGGAGTCGATTCGACTCCTCTTGCTATCTGTCTTGCCAGTTGTTTTGTCGAGCCGTGACGGCTGAAATACAAAATAAGGATCTGGCAATCCATTTATAGAATATCCAACACTTGCTCTGGTGGTCGACCAATTTTCGCTTTGCCGTTGGCAACTACCACCGGACGCTCAAATAATTTTGGATTTTTCGCCATTGCTTCGAACAATTGCTCATCGCTAACAGAGTCTTCGCCTAGGCCAAGTTCTTTGTATTCGCTTTCTTTGGTGCGCATCATTTCACGTACAGATGAAAAGCCAAGTTGTGCGTACAGCGCTTTTAGCTCATCTACGTTAAGTGGTGTGTCTAGGTATTTGACGACTTCCGGTGTAACACCATTTTGCTCAAGCAGTTCAAGTGTTTGACGGCTCTTTGAGCAACGAGGGTTGTGATAAATCACGACTGACATGGTTTTCTCCATTTCGTTATTGTAATGCCATGAATCGATCTCTTTGGATCATAAGTTGGTCAATACGGGCATCGTATCGAGCTTGCTCTAAGCTGCCCAACTTGGCCATTTTACTTGCTTCACTATAATATTGAATCGCTTTATTCCAGTTTGCTCGCAACGCCAAAATTTCCGCTCGCGCAGCCAACTCTTCATCACTACGTCCTAGCGCGTGGTAGCTCTTCGATATTAGGTGCCAGCCATTTGTATCTTCAGGATAATCATGAGTGTATCGCTGAAGAACTCGCGTGGCTTGATCGTTTTTATTGTCCTCAAGTAGCGCATTGGCATAGTTAATGGTCAATACTTTATTTTGAGGGTTCCGAGATAACGCTTTACGGAGCATCTCGGTTGCTTTTTCTGGCTGCTTCTTCTCGATATATAAATCCGTCATAGCATCCAGGTAGAACGGGTTACTTGGGTCCTGCTCCAGCAACTTTTTCAAAATAGGTTCCGCTTGAGACAAGCGTTTGCTGTCTAAATGTACGAGTGCTCGCCCATAGTCAAAAGCAGGTGTGATGTCCGCAGAGGCTTTCTTTTGAGTTCGCTCAAACCAGCCTAAAGCAGCTTGTCCGTCAATGCCGGCGTACCGCGCAACAATGCGCGCACGCGCTAGGTGATAGTCTATTGAAGGCACAACTCGCATTGGTGGATAGGTCCTTGCTCGTGCACGGCTATCGGTAATTCGATCTTCAGGTAGTGGGTGAGTCAGTAGCATTGGCGGCGGTTTACTCGCATAACGATATTCATCTGCAAGACGGCCAAAAAAACGTGGCATTGCTTGAACATCAAAACCAGCTTTTGCCAGTGTTGAAATACCAAAGCGATCCGCTTCTTTTTCATTCGCGCGAGTGTAGTTGATTTGGCTTTGCATGTTACCTGCGGTTGCCGCCGTAATTGCAGCCATCCCCGCTTCTGGTGAGGCAATCGAAAGCAGTAATGCGCCAGCGAGTGCAGCTAATGTGGCCGGAGAGCGACGTGCTTGCTCTTCCATGCTGCGCGCAAGGTGGCGTTGTGTGACGTGCGCAATCTCGTGAGCAACAACAGAGGCCAACTCACTTTCTGAACGCGCATGAAGAAACAACCCAGAGTGCAACGCTACGTAACCACCAAAAAACGCGAACGCGTTAATATTGCGGTCGCGAATCATAAAGAAGTGAAACGGCGTTTTTACATCGTTCGCATTGGCTACTAATCTGTGCCCGAGAGCATCAATATACTCATTGATAACAGGATCATTAACGATAGGTTTACTGGCTCTGAGCATACGCATATAGGCGTCGCCGTAAATTAACTCTTGGTCTATTGAGAGCGTACCACCAGCAGCCGTACCAATGTCTGGCAAGTCAATGCTATTGGCATAAGTTGTCGGCGAACTGATTGCAGCTGCAAGACATAAGCAAACTAGCGAGCGAGTGCGTTTTAACATACGTTTAAAAGGTTCTCCAAAATACATAAGCATGTGGTTAGAGGCTGAGAACCTCTCAACAGCGCCACATGCGTTTTGGTTATCCGCGAGGATATAAGCTAGCAATAAGACCGGAAATAAATGAATTGGTTTCGTAAATTATTTTATATCCGAGTCATTTCAGCATGTGGTTAAATCATGTCAGAAGTGCTAGCACCAGCTCAAAAAGCCGTTACAATACAACCCTATCATAAGTGCAGAGCAATACAATGGAATCCATGTTACTTGATTTGCGTGAACAACGTTGCCCTATGGCACTGTTACTTGCAAAGCGTCACGCTGCTGAAGTCTTTCAAGGAGAAACGCAGCAGTATCATCAACTTGTTATTCAAGTGGTGGATAACAGCTCTAAACGAGACATTGTGAACTATCTCAGTGCCCAAGGGTACTCAGTTGATTGCCAATCTACATCAGAGCACTACACATTGACTGTATTCAATAAGGAATCCGCATAAGATGTTTGAAATGGTTAGTCGTTGGTATAAACGACGTTTCTCAGACCCTCATGCAGTAAGTCTCGTCGCGATCTTGCTGTTTGGTTTTATCACCATTTACTTCTTTGGGCATTTGATTGCGCCATTGCTTGTCGCGATCGTTTTGGCTTATTTACTTGAATGGCCAGTCGTAAAAATGTGTCGCATGGGCGTGCCGCGCACTTTGTCGGTCATCATCGTGATCTTAATGTTCGTCGGATTGATGTTGATCGCTTTGTTTGGTTTGGTTCCGACGATTTGGACTCAGGTCGGTAATCTAATTAACGATATTCCAAACATGTACAACGGGTTACAAAAGTTTATTGTCACGTTACCAGAACGTCATCCTGAGTTAGCAAACTTAGAAATTGTAGAAACCGTGGTGACAAATGCCAAAAACCAAGCGTTGGGACTTGGTGAGAGTGTAGTAAAAGGCTCACTTGCGTCATTAGTCAGTATTGCGACGCTAGCGGTATACCTGATTTTAGTGCCACTACTTATCTTCTTCTTACTGAAAGACAAAGAAGAGATGCTAAGAATCGCGAGTGGTGTTTTGCCGAAAAACCGTAAACTCGCGAATAAAGTTTGGCATGAAATGAACGAGCAGATCTCTAATTACATTCGCGGAAAAGTGCTCGAGATTTTAATCGTGGGTGGCGTGAGCTACGTGACTTTTGCCATTTTAGATCTTCGCTATTCGGCGCTGCTTGCCGTAGCAGTCGGTCTATCGGTGTTAATTCCTTATATCGGCGCGGCAGCTGTAACTGTGCCTGTCGCCATCGTTGGTCTGTTCCAATGGGGTCTTGCGCCTCCGTTTTATTGGTTGCTGCTTGCCTACGGTATTATCCAAGCGCTGGATGGTAATGTGTTGGTTCCTGTTCTGTTTTCTGAGGCGGTAAATTTACACCCAGTTGCCATCATTGTGGCAGTGTTAGTCTTCGGTGGCTTGTGGGGTTTTTGGGGCGTATTCTTCGCCATTCCGTTGGCGACACTAGTTAAAGCTGTATGGCATGCCTTACCAAGTACGGAAGAAAACGAACCAGTCGAACAAGAGTAGGCGTTACCAAAGTACAATGCTCAAAAGAAAGCCCAGCAGTTTGCTGGGCTTTTTGTTATTTGAGAACGGATCGCGCTTATGCGTTTTCGTTCAGGTAATTTAATACGACTTCGTGGTGATCTTTGGTTTTGAACTTGTTGAACACGTGTTCAATTACGCCTTCTTCATTGATCAGGAAGCTAATGCGGTGAAGACCATCGTATACTTTACCCATGCAAATTTACCCTTGGAAATTTTTTCAGACTCAACTTCTGACGATTTATAACAAACTCTCTCTTTAACAGTGAGTTAGGTTAATAATTTCTCTTACTGAACCTCAATTATAGCAGTTGTCATAATTTTTTGTAAATCGGGCTGATTTTGACGCTTTTCCAAGCGTAAACTTGTCATAAAAACTAAGGTGTTGCTATAGGTTGATAGTCATTACGATGGGATCGCTTGGCGATCACACACATATACACTTGTCATCCAACTCACTTTTGGACATTTCTGAGTTACGGCAACGGGCTGATTTCTACCCTTCTGATAGCTTCTGGCATCCTAAAACGTCAAAGACCACCGTTGTCGGC
This sequence comes from Vibrio sp. E14, assembly GCF_020515785.1. Lineage (NCBI taxonomy): Bacteria > Pseudomonadati > Pseudomonadota > Gammaproteobacteria > Vibrionales > Vibrionaceae > Vibrio > Vibrio sp. E14. The sequence goes on along the minus strand of NZ_JAHPJI010000002.1, from coordinate 520,857 downwards.
GTTACAGGAAATGGACAGAAACGTTCACCTGTGCTCTGTCGTTTAGGATTTACTTTATGCAGAATTGTTCGTAGAACATGCAATTATTGCCTCTTGAAAAGCTCAACAAGAAGCAACATGAGGCTTTTTACTTAGCTTAGGCGATGATAGAGCTATATAGATAACCTGCTGCCATTGCCATAGTCAGTATGACAAACAGGAAAGCTGCAATCATTTGGTTCTTAAAGATAGATTTCAACAAAATCACTTCTGTAAGACTTGCGCCTGCGCTACCGATGATAAGTGCCATTACTGAGCCTAATGCCATACCCTTTTTCACCAGTGCTGCACTTAGTGGAATAACGGCTTCAGCACGTATGTACAATGGAATACCAATGATTGCTGCGACTGGAATCGCATACCATGTTGCTTCACCTGCATATTCAGCAATCAGATCTGTCGGGATAAATCCGTAGATGAAAGACCCGATTGCAATGCCTAGCATTAGATATGGGAATACTTGTTTGAAGTCTTTCCACGTTGAATGCCAAATACGTAACCAACGGCCTGATTCCTTCTCCTCAACGATCGTCGCTGCCGCACTGCCATCTGCTGAGCAGCAGGATACTTCAACTTTTGGTTCACTATCACCACAGCAAGAGTTTTTTGCCGCTAATGGTGCTGATTTATCTACTGCTTTTTTCTCACTTGAATCACTACAAGATGTGCCGCAAGCAGACGCGCCTACTGCTTCGTACGCTTCTGGTTTTACGTAACGCTCAAAGCCAAGTTTTTCAAGCACGTAGCCCGCAACTACTGATACTGTCATCGCGATAGAAAAATAGAATATTGCTATTTTCCATCCGAAGGTCACCACAAACAAACCAATGATTACTGGATTAAGTAGTGGGCTTGCAAACAGGAACACCATCATTGGGCCAAAACCCGCTTTTGCACGCAACAAACCTTTAAGGAAAGGAATGGTTGAACATGAGCAGAAAGGTGTAATCGAGCCTAATAAAGCCGCGATAAAGTATCCTTTACCATTTTTCGAGCTCAGGATAGATTGAATTTTTTCTGGTGTAAGAAAGTCTTGTAACACACCGACAATATAGCTGATTGCTAGGAACAGGATGATTAGCTCTGTTGCCAGAAAAGCAAACATATCAAGCGTTTCCTTTGCCATGCTCAAGATTTCTGGGTTCATATTGATTCTCCGATTGATGCTTTATCACTAACTGTGAATACCGTAATGAGGTTGAACACCTCATTTCCATTATTCTCGAATTATAGAAATAAAGTTTATCGAGTCAATGAAAATATTTCGAAATTATTCAAAATAAATAGAATTCCACTATTTATCAACATGTTACGGCCTTACTGGTTCATTATTTGCCATTTGTGTTTATTTCCATTATTATCGAAATAAATTTATCAAGTGTAATTCTAAGTGGCCTTTATGGAACTTGAAACTATAGCAAAAGCGCTAAAAGAACTTGGGCATCCTACCCGTTTGTGCATCTATAAAGAGGTGGTGAAAGCTGGATACCAGGGAATTGCCGTAGGTAGTATTCAAAATATACTCGGTATTCCAGCATCAACCCTTTCTCATCATGTTTCGAGCCTTTCTTCAGCAGGGCTGATCAGTCAGCGACGTGAAGGTCGTACTTTGTACTGCGTGGCGGAATACGAATGCCTGAATACTGTAATTAGCTTCTTACGCGATGAGTGTTGTCTCAATGAGGGGCAATACGATAATGAATCCTGATAGCACATTGTTAGTGTTTACCAGTCTATCAAACACCTGATGAACACCGCTGCGACTCTATAAAATCTATTCGATATATCTTAGTGTTTCTGGTTTGCATAGATATGCAAATATGAATGGTGGCTAGAAATGTTAAGAAGTGACTGTTTCTGGGAGAAACCTTTCACCGAATCTTTGCTTCCGTTCGCTCGGGCAGTACCGATAAATCAGGGACAAAATTTATCGGCTTCAAATCTTGCTGGCAAACTTCGGGGCAAAGCCTTCTTAGAACTATTACATCCACAACGTGCCCACTACGAATGTATTCACGGGTAAAAACACCATATGTATCGCTTCAGCTAAACAGCTACCGTACACAAAGACTACAGCCAACACCGACCAACTTTTTGGATTTATACCCAACTTTTTGGCTCGATAAACAAAAAATTGTATCGGCATACACTACTATCATCCTACCTAGCTGATTTTGCAGAAGAAAGTTAATGGCATGCTTACTGCTTATTGCCGTGATAACTAGTATTCACTTTAGGTATTTGTGTGTCCTATAAAGTTCTTCCACTGTCGGAAGTAATGTCTCATGAATTTGGATTGATAGAGGGCAACTTCCATAATATTTCGGAAGCGGATATCGCCTCTGCTATTCCTTCACATCTTACTTTTGAACAGCTAAAGCAGCATCTCTACGAAGGTAATCTCGCACTCGTGAGTGATACGCCTCAAATTCCCGCTCTACTTAGTTACAACGACCCAATAGGTCCTAAAACTTGGCGGCTGAATTCTGAGGTTATCTCTGAACTTTCGGATGATGCGGCTAATAATTTGTTAGCAATAACGAAAACCACCAGAACAACGGGAGGTTACCGCTCTTGTATCTTGGAAACCTCGACGCCCGAACAAGTTTACACGTTGCCGCCAATCGCAACCGAAAGTGAAGAGGAACTAATCAAGGAGTTTGAGTACAGCTTCGAAGTCGGATGCTCGGATACCACCATAAAGAAAATGGTGCACAGTGACTTTGCTTTAGCGAAAACTGAAAAAGAGAACGCGGTGACCCGTTGGGAGCAAGCCAATACCGAGCAAGGCACCCGCTACACAGCGTTATGTGTGTTTGATGAGCCAAAGCGTTTAAATATCCACATCGCTGATGACAATCTCGGACTGACACCATTGGAAGCCGTCACATTACAAAAAGCCGGCAGCCATAAAGCTGAGGAAGGTTTTATACCTGTTGTCCCTGCAGTGCGATTGGGTGAACGTTTAGGTTTGCCTACAGAAGGCTATTACTACCACTTTAATGATGGTGAACTTGTCCAAGAATACAAAATTCTTGGGGAAGAAAAATGGGCGTTTTACGCTACGCAATCGACACAAGACAAGCTCAATGACGAGCGTGGTTTTACTAAAGACCAAAGCGCTATTTTGGTGTATTGGAAATTAGCCGATCAAATCATCGAAAATCAATACATCATTTATCTTGAGCGACAAATCACGCGTGAAGAGCTCGATAATCTCAGTGAAGATTGGCTGTGTGAAAACGGGATAAAGTTGGATATCCCCGCATTGTTTGATGCGGTCAAACAGCCGGAAGAAGCGCGCTCAGAAGGTAACAACGATGAGACGCAAGCGGAACAAACCGCAGCGACGCACACCGTAACGGTAGGGGAAAACTGGCAAAGCATCGCTGAACTATATGGTATGGGAGCTAAAGCCTTGCTCTTGCTTAACCCAGTGTTTGAGGCCGACCCTCTGTCACTTGCGGTAGGTGATGAAATTATTGTTTCTGAGAAACAGCAACAACAAGCACCGGACAAAAAGAATACCTTTCCGCCGCTGCGCCCACAAACTTACAACAACATCCGCAACAGTCATTATCAGCACAGTGATCCATTGCTCGGGTTGACCAAATATAGAGCCATTAACACTGCCGATTGTATAGAAGGCGATGTGGTAATCCTCAATTTAAAAGACGCCACAAGCTCGCTCGTGTTCGCTAAATCCTGCACCAGACCAGAGGGATGTATTGAAATTGGCGACCAACAAGAGTCAATAAGTAACTTTGGTCCTTGGTCATTCTTCTTTGCACAAGCCAATGCAAACCCAGCTGCTGTCATACCCGCCATTCAAGCGACACAAGCACAAATGGCTATGGGCAGTTCCGCAGCTGTCGCCGGTTCCCCAGAGCAAATGCAGCAAACCCAAACCGCAGCGATGCAGTTAGATAAACTGGCCGGCACATTGAAAGACAAAATCGTCGAGGGCTACTGCTGGCAGGTCGAAGGTATTGGCGCTTTGTTTGCCATGCAGCAAAGCTTATTTGGCGATAACACCCAATACACAGACCAAGATTTACGCCAAGTAACCACGGCGCAAAGCCGCGTTCGTGTCCACATTACCGAGCCCCAAGATGGTGAGTTTTATCCGCACGTACAGGGCTATCATGTAGATGACACACGAATCCCCATCAAATATGTGAAACAAGGGAACAATGGTCAGTTGTCCGTTGCGATTGAAGAGAACGGACCAACCATATATTGGACTCCAGAAGAAAACGGTGAAGCAAGTTGGCAAACTACCCCCGATCATAGTGATGGGTTTGAAAAAGACGATATACTGGTCACGCCAATCCACTCGGATAGCGATGCGAACGTCACCGTTACGCCTGCGCCTGAAGAGAAAGACTGGCGTGATGCGATCTTGGTATTCCCTGAAAGCTCAGGTATCGTTCCTCTTTATATTGTATATAGTGAAAATGCTTACTCATCAGGATTTAAAACGTTTTTGTCACCGAATTCATATCCTGGTGTTTCGAGAGCTCGTCACTTTCAAGAAGCTAATGAGAACCTCTTGAAGATGATGGAAACAGATCCAGAATTTGCATCTCAGATGGAATCCTTGAATATAAAACTAGAGAGAACAGCTACAGGCCTAGCTCCTAGACGACCTCCAAAAGGTTGGACATGGCATCATGAAAGAGAAAAAGGCAGCATGGTTTTAGTCCCAAGAGAACAACACACAATTGGTAGTGAAGAGTGGAAAGTACTTCATCCAGATAACAAGGGGGGCTACTCGATATGGGGGAAATAAAAATGAAATTAAGAGAGTTAATGCTTGATGTTGCAAGCTTGGATCCTGATTTAACCATTTACATTGACAGTGCATGGAATCCTGAATCCCATATTTTACTTTGCGCAGAGCCAGAGGATGGAAGCTCACCGGAAGGGTATGACTACTTTTTAGAGGTATTTATACTGCAAGAATTATTTGAAGATGTTCCCGAGATCACTGTCGAGCGAGTCATCAAATACGCTCAAGATGATGCTTAATATAAGCTTTACTTTGCTTATAAACATAAGGCGTTACAAGGACGCCTTTTCTCATTCCCATTTCTCAACCGGTTCTAAAAACCGCTCAAAGTCCTCTTCTGTCAGAACCTTATGGCTGCTCTCGGTGAACTCAATATTTTGTCCATCGCGATTGAAGATAACGTACCAACCATCAATTGGACGCCAGAAAAAAACGGTGAAGCAAGTTGGCAAACTCCCGATTCAAGTCAATTTATACCTGCGAACCTTAAACGGACGATGGGTGGCAAAGCTCCTCGAGCAAGGTTTAAGGATACCGTTGGGGGGAAGACGTTCTTTCTAAATGCACCATGTTGAATAAATACAACATGGTGGTTCTGTGTACGATGTTGACAACTTAAGAGCCCCCGTAATACAACACGAGGATTAACAACGAATAGCATTAGAAGAATGGATTACTTTTAGTAAGGCAAAACCCAATTAACAGGATATGAATGAGTATTTACTCTGTCTTATAATGGGGCAGAAATTTGTTAGCTCGGATCGCGCTGAGAAGTCCTTGGACACAAAACCTTGTCAGTTATATTACTAAATTAGAATGTAACGGATTAGCTGATATATGGGAAATTAACGCCGTGTTAAGGTATGAGCTACGCTACCACAAACTTGACTATAGCACCGTAAATACTGAACCCAACGTGCCAAGCGTTGGGAATCATTCTTAAACGCTTTGTTAGTTGAACTCACTCCATCGACAAAGCGAACGTTATTCAATACATAGGCAAAGAGGTCCAAGCCCCGTGGGCGATGCCACTTAATATCGACACTCCACAATCATACCAAGTATCTTTTGAATACTTCCTTCGTTGAGGCTTAAGGTCAGTTTAAACAACTTGCAAATTTAAGCCCTTTCTTTTTACCGTACTCTTGCAAAAATTCTTCTAATGGTATGGGTTTGGAAAAAAGAAAACCCTGTAAGTATTTGACATGATAGTTAGCCAAATATTCTTGCTGTTCTTCCGTTTCAACACCTTCAGCAACAATCTCGAGAGATAGTCGATTCGCTAACTCTATCGTATTTTCAACTAAGTGCCTGGAGGTAGGGTTACTTTCAACTCCTTGAACAAACATTTGGTCTATTTTTATGTAGTTGACTTGAAATTTTTGAAGGTTAGCAAGACTAGAATGCCCAGTACCAAAATCGTCTATCGCGATTTTGCACCCCAATTTTTTGAGGTTGCTAAACAGCACTTCGGTTGACTCAGAAAAATCCAATACTTCTCGCTCAGTTAACTCCAAAACAAGCATGATATTTTCTTGATTTACAGTTTGAATAAATTCTTTACACTCATTCGCCAAACCCATACCACGACAATGCTGGGGTGATATATTCACGCCGACGTGAAATGGCTTCGTTAGATGACTACTATAGGCACATAGTTGCTTTGCCGTTTCCTTTAACAGCAACTGAGTCATTGGTACTATTAGACCTGATTCTTCAGCTTGGGGGATAAATAAGTCTGGACGTACCACTCCTTGAATAGGATGCAGCCAACGCATTAAGATTTCCACTCCCTCTATTTCTCGTGTTTTAGCATTAACAACGGCCTGAGCATAAGGAACAAACTCCTCTTTTTTTATGGCTCTCTTTAACTCTTCATCAAGACTTTGGGGACGAGTTGTATGCCACCAATAGTAAACTAGGAAGGAAAGTTGTATTAACAGAATTAATAGAATGTAGAATTTTTTTTCGTGCCAAAACGCTTCCTGTAGTGAAGAGTATGAAAAGCCAACAGAGACGCTATAGGGAAAAAAGTCAGATTTAGAACTCTCCACCCCAACAAGCTGTTTCGTTGGGTCGCTATTTAAAAGAGCACCGTTTTGATCTAGCCATATCTTACCCAAAGAGAAATAGGTAAGGTGAGAATCAACTGTTGAGCTAAAGAGAGTTTGTCTAAGATGAAGCGCGTCAATTCCACTTAATGCCGCTATCTTATCCTTACTGGTACGCAGGACGATAAGTGGGTGGTTTTGTGCCACTTGACTTCCAGGCATTAACAGTAACTTATCCGAGACATACCTCTCGTCATCATCCTCAAATATCCTGTCTCCCCAAAGGGAAGTGCAGTTTATATAACCGTCAACTGATATATTTGTTGTTCTAACATAAGGCATTGATGCTGCAATCTTTCTTAGCTCATAAGATGCCTCATCACAGTTATTCCCACTCAGTGCTAAGCTTAAAGTTTTCTCATTTGCTTTTTCAGCGTAAAAGAATATGGTGTCAATCTTATGGACGATACTATCAGCCCTATTCAGCGCTTGTTCTTGCAACAAACTCACAAAATATTTATACGAAAATTGCAAAACTATTAAACTAAGAGCGACACTCGCCAGAGTAACGAACAGTGGTCTTACTCTACTGAAGTCTATCATTTGGCTGCCTCACCCCTTACTATCCGAGTTAATCTAGTTACTTGTTGTAGCAATGTTTGTAATATTATCTGAATTGTTCTGTTGCTCCTAATTTTCTTACATACCTGCACATTTCGGAGCATTCCTTTATCTCTTTTAAATCAATCACTATTTTTTACTACTTAAACAAGAACGTAAGAAAGCGACAATGGCTAAAAGAGAACTCCAATGAACAAAATCAAAGAGGTATTACGCCTTAGGTACAACTGCGACCTATCAAATCGCAGCATCGCTTTTTGCCTTAAACTCGGAACTCCTGACTAGCTTTCAGCAAAGCTGGCTGGCCTTTAGGTTGCAGTGACACAGAACTCACTCAGGCACTGTATCACGGCAAGAAAGCCAGTCGGGATAAAGTCATGCCAGAGTTCACGCAATACGCTATCGTACTCAGACGTAAAGGCATGACGAAGATGCTACTCTGGAAGGGATATCACGAGATCAAGCATACGCTTACACTCAGTTCTGGGGGATGAAGGCTGGATTATGCAATCTTTATTCTGGAAGGCGCTCCCTCACGTTGTCGGCAAACCAACATGCTTGAAAGCAATAGATAACCCAAGTTATTGGTGACATTCGATATAGAAACACATTGGGAATCACATTTACTTCTGATGAGGATTACAATTTATAGGGCAAAATCTGTTAACTAGTGCGTGCTGTAGGTGTTTGCCCATAAAGCGAAAAGGGGCAGAAGTGCTTCATAGTGATTTTTGCAACAGGCTGTTGCAAAATTGGGGTTGGAGTTTGTCCAACAGCCTGTTGGACATTCGATGAAGCAGGCAATTTCCTAATTGTGCAGCAGCTTGTTGCACAAATAAATCTCATGTTGGTTTCATGCGCACTAAACACGTCTTGGGGCAGGAATGTTCCAAGAAGTTCTGGCTGACACTTACTACCTTCCAAGCTGTCCTTTCGGCCAAATGTAAGCTTTGTTCGCCGCTGTGCCAACAGGAACTAGTCTCATTCATTTTTATGTCTTGCAGTTACTTAAACCTAACCCAAATGAATTAAGTCAAATCCTAGTTCAACAATACAGCTAGGCTTTGTTGCTTAATTCATTCGGTAAGAAGACCTGACTGTCCATATTGATTAATTCTTATGCAAAGTGCTGGATTTCAGGCATACCAAGCACTGTAAGCTTGTTCAGCACTTTGATCATTGTATAAGTCTCACCAACCTGAGCATTGTAGTTTCTCAAACGCAGTTTCCCACCTAGTAACTGCTTTACTCGGTACATGGCTATTTCTGATAGAGAGCGCTTATGGTAGCCATACCGCTTTTTCCATTTCTTGTTTGGCCAGTTGAGCTTCTGACAACCTACAGCTAAATTGCGGGGATGACCTCTCTCCCAGAAGGCTGCCCCTTCCCTTGGCGGAATGAGCGCAACCGCTTGTTTGATGCGGATATCTTCGTAATACAGCCTTGTGTCATAAGCTCCGTCACCTGATACCTCAATGATTTTACGACGTGTCTGCCTAAGTAAGTTAGGAAGCACTTCAGCATCAGTTACGTTTGATAAACTCAACTCTGTTGCGACTATTTCGTGGGTGCTGGTATCTACTGCTAAATGTAGCTTACGCCAAACTCTACGCTTCCCGTCAGTACGATGCTTCTTGACCTTCCATTCACCTTCGCCATAGACCTTAAGACCAGTGGTATCAATAGCTAGATGCTGTATCACGCCTCTGGTTTTCGTTTTGAATGAAACCTCAACTTCTTTAGCTCGACGACTTATACAGGTGTAATGCGCACAAACTAGCGGGATGTTAGCCAGTTTAAATAATGAGTCAATAAATCCTTGCAGCGCTCTCAATGGCATAGAGAATACTCGTTTCACCATCAATGCAGTAGTAATGACCAAGTCGCTGAATCGACGCGGTCTACCTCGATTGCCTTGTTTGTTTTGTTTTCACTCGGCTATCGCTTCCTCATCAATCCAAAAAGGTCAGAGAGCCACGGTTGATTAGCGCTTTTTTGTACTGTTTCCAGTTAGTTGTTTTGTAACGAGGTTTCGGCCTGAGACTACGATGTTTAATGGATGTAGCCGAACATATCGTAGCTTCTTAATTTAGTTCCATCGATTTAAGCAACAAAGCCATCCCTAGATCCAAATACTAATATTTAGTTTATGAATCTTTCCATCCAGAGGCACACGCACTATATTATTGGTTATTTGAATATCCATGCCATCAATCACTGCTCTGATATTTTTTTCCGCTATTAAAGAGTCTTCTACAGAAACTCCAGCGTTAGAGGAATCAACAAGATCAACCACTTGCACGACGGCAATAAAGTATTCGGTCTTGTCTATTTTTACGCTGACTTCAAAGCACGGCCAATCCAACGGAATGCAAGGTTGAATAGTCAGTTCTTTGCCTTCTCGATTAATACCCAGAATACCTTCCATTCCTGCTTGATACATCCATCCAGCTGATCCTGTGTACCAAGTCCAACCGCCTCGCCCTGTGTGAGGTGCGACGGCATATACATCCGCTGCAACCACATAAGGTTCGACTTTATAACACTCTGTACCTTCGGCATTCAGGGTGTGATTAATTGGGTTTAGTAAATTAAACAACCTGCTAGCTTTATTGCCATCCCCCAATTTTGCATAAGCTAGAATCGCCCACATGGCAGCATGAGTATATTGACCACCGTTTTCCCTTACCCCCATTGGATAGCCTTTGATATAACCTGGGTCGTGACTGGTTTTATCAAAAGGCGGTGTAAACAATAGAGATAATTTTGACTCGGGTTGAATCAAATATTGATCGACCGAATCCATGGCTTTTTCTGCGCGTTCTGGTTCGCCCTCTTCAGACAACACGGCCCAAGATTGCACAATAGAGTCGATTTGACATTCATCACTATCTTTAGATCCTAGCCAACTGCTGTCGTCGTAGCTCGCTCGGCGATACCATTCACCATCCCACGCTTTTTCTTCAATAGCTTCTTTGACTCTAGTTGCATGCGTCACCCAGCGTTGTTCTCGTTCTCCTTCGTCACGAATTTGCGCCAGAGGTGAGAATAACTTAATAGTACGAATCAGCAACCAGCCTAACCAAACACTTTCCCCTTTACCGCCTTCGCCGACACGATTCATGCCATCATTCCAATCGCCTGTGCCTATCAGTGGCAGACCATTTTCGCCCGTCAGTTCAATACATTGATCCAACCCGCGAGCACAATGCTCAAACAAGGTTGCCGACGCGTCCGATTCAACAGGATGGAAATACGCATCATGCTGATTCGCAGCCAATATTGGCCCTTCTATAAAGGCTATTCTCTCATCCAAGATGGACATATCACCCGAAGTTTCAATGTAAATCGCGGTGGCATACGCTAGCCAGACTCTATCGTCAGATATATGCGTACGTACGCCCTGACCTGTGTGAGGCAACCACCAATGCTGTACATCCCCTTCAATAAATTGACGGCCCGCTGCACGCAAAATATGTTCTCGAGTCATATCGGGGCGACGAAAAGTCATCGACATACCATCTTGCAATTGATCCCTAAATCCATAAGACCCACTGGCTTGGTAAAACGCCGAACGAGCCCACATACGGCATGCGACTGTTTGATATAGCAGCCAACCATTGAGCATGATATCCATCGCTCGATCTGGTGTTTTCACCTGAACCGCGCCTAACAAGGTTTCCCAGTACCCGGTTACTTCCGCCAGAACCTGATCCAAATCAGCATTTCGATATTGCTCTATCAACTCTCGAGCTTTGCCGACCGAATCACATTGCCCCATCAAGATCACCACCTCCACCGATTCATTTGGTTTTAGCTCAACGACACATTGTTGCGCACTACAGGGGTCCTGCCCTCCGCCCGTGCTACCAGATAACGGCGAATCTCTTAGCAAAGCGGCAGGCGCACTCATCCGACCATTACGTCCTAAAAACTCCGAACGATCAGTCGTCCACGACGATTGCATCCCGCTCATATCAGTAAATGCAACACGCCCTGGGAACGCTACACTCCAACGATTGCAAGCGAATAATGCATTTGACCCTGCTGTATCTAAATCTGTGGTAATAAAAGGTGCGGTTGCTCCGCGGGCGGTGCCTAATACCCATTCGATATAGGACGTCACCGACAAACGACGGTGCTTTCCTGATTGGTTATGTAGCGTTAGGCGAGATATTTTAATAGGGTCTGAGAGCGGTACATATTGTAATAACGTTAAGCCCAAGCCATCGATTTGATGTTCAAAGCGACTGTAACCATATCCATGATGGGCAATATACGCCTCCTGATCATTCAGATGCGATCGAAGTGGGTCTGCCGTAGCGCTAAACAACGCTAAGCTGTCTTCGTCGCGTACGTAAATCGCTTCGCCCGATGCATTAGTAACAGGATCATTGCTCCATGGAGTTAGCTGATTCTCTCGGCTATTTTCTGCCCATGTATAACCCCCTCCTTCCGCTGCCACATGAAAACCAAAGTGTTGGTTAGCAATAACATTAATCCAAGGAACAGGGGTAAACGCGCCTTTTTCGAGAATAACAGTATACTCGCACCCACCTAAACTAAACCCACCTAAACCATTAAAAAACTCGAGCCCTTCTTTCAGCTCAGCTAACTGTTCTTTTACGCTTGATTTACGCGATTCAAGCGACATATTGTCACCATCAATGACGTCATACGGGACTTTCAAAGCAGGCGGCCAAATCGGCGATGAAGGTAGGCGTTGGATATGCTTACTGATGGAGCCACGACGTGCAACAAGCACGACTCGAGCAACAGATTTAAGTAAATCGCAAACCGACACATCCACTAAATCTGCACGCAGAACATGTACATTACCTTGCACATGATCGCCATTGAATTTATCAACATGCTGAGGACGAGACTGGCTACTTCGCACTGCGGCTTCAATGGCGCTTTGCAAGTCTTGTAAATAAGAACACGCGTGCTCGTTGATTATTACAAGGTCCACCGCCAGCCTTTTCATACGCCAGTATTCATAGGCGCACAATAATTGCTTCACTTGTTCAATATCTTTGACGTCATCAATACGCAGCAGCACAATGGGTAAATCACCACTAATCGAGTGCGGCCACAACACAGACTGACCCGCCATGCCACGATGAATGAATTCGGGTGAAACACGAAAACGCGGATCTGCGTAAATAATCGGTGCCGCTAGTCGTTGAAAATCATCCGCCTCGGTTGGACTAATATCCAAATGACGCAATTGCACTTGCGCCAACGTCCACGCCAAGGTTTTCGCTCGATCATAAGCGCTGCGGTCATGATGTCGATCAACAAGATCCATTAATTCTTCACGAGAAGACGCAACGACTGTCCAAAACGACACTCTCACCACACTGCCTGCTGGCACATGTACGGCATAGCGCAACGAGAAAATAGGATCTAGAACAGTTCCGATTGAATTATTGAGAACGACACTCTCAACCGACGAATCGTCACAATCAAACGCCGCCGCAGTGGCAATGGAATTACCTCGCCCAATAAACAAGGCTCGGTTAGTCTCATATTGAGGAGCGGCTGTCACTTCCCCTTCGACAATGGCAAAATGCGCAGCCCAAATTGAAGGTTCTTGTGGAGCACGTTTGCGTCGGGTCGCAATTAGCGCATTGTATTCAGGGACATATTCCGTTTGCACAAACAGCTTAGCAAAGGCCGGATGAGCATTGTCAGTAGCTGGCGTTGTTAACACCAATTCAAGATAAGACGTTAGTTCAATGTCATGCGCTGTGCGACCATTATTGCTCAATGAGATACGACGCACTTCACCATCGTCTTCACCAGATACCAAAACATCCATCGTCGTGGTGAAATCGCCATCATGGCGCACAAATTCCGCATGATCTTCTTCAAACACTCCCGCCGGATAATGACCTTCATCTTGCAGAGGTTGAGCAGAACTCGACCAAAGCCGACCTGTATTTTTATCCCTCAAGAAAATGAAACTACCGTAATCATCACATGTGGAGTCCTCCTGCCAGCGCGTCACAGCAATGTCGCGCCAACGACTGTAGCCCGCGCCAGTGGCGGTTAACATCACCACATATCGACCATTCGATAACAAATGTGTAATGGGCGAGCCTTCGGCTGTTGGACTTAGGCATCGTACTATCGGCGCAATCACCATTAGAGAAGACGCGTAGGTTTTCACTTCTTCTGCCCTAGAATGACTAATGCAAACATCCCTTGGCATACGTTCTTGTAATAAGAGCTCACATGCCTGAATCATGGGTTCTTGATGAAAACGCTGTCTAAACACGCCTTCCAGTAAGGCATTGGCAATGGCCACAATAGTCATGCCCTGATGATGTGCCATGAAACTGCGTACAATGGCAACTTGGCTTTCCGTAGGCAAACGTGCTGGCGTAAAGTCCAACGCCTCGTAAAAACCATAACGGCCACAAGCACCCATGCTGGTTAAGCGATCGTAATTATCAACCGCCGCCTGAGGGTCAATCATGGTGGCAAGCCCCGTTGCATAAGGTGCGATCACTCTATTTTCCGCCAAGCCGCGTTTTAGACCAAGTCCCGGCACACCAAAATTGGCATATTGATAAGTAAACTCGATATCACGCGCATTATAAGAAGATTCCGACACGCCCCAAGGGATTCCAAGTTGTTTACCGTATTCCTGCTGACGCCCAACGATCAGCCGATTGGTCTGTTCAAGTAAACTGCCTGTTGGCGCTCGCATAACCAGCGACGGCATCAAATATTCGAACATGGAACCCGACCAAGAAATTAGAACCGAGCCGTTGCCCATGGGTGTTGCTGCGCGACCAAGACGAAACCAATGCTTGGTCGCCACATCGCCTTTGGCGATAGCAAACAAACTCGCCAATCGTGCTTCCGAAGCCAATAAATCGTAGCAACTTGGATCGAGACAGTTTTCGGCAAGAGAATAACCAATCGACAAAAGTTTGCGTTCAGGGTCGATGAGAAAAGCAAAATCCATCGCTAACGCCATGTCACGAGCTATGCTCGCGAGCACATTTAATCTAGCCAGCAAAGAGTCGGAAGAATTGCGCAGCTCAAGCGTATCGCGCTCCTGCTCAACCATCAGCTTATTTGCGGCTTCGATCCAATAAATGAAATCAGCATGACGACCCTGTGCAATTTCTTCGCCAGAACCTAATGGTCGCTCACGTGCAAGCTTGGTAGCTTTATTAGTCAATCGAATTAAAATTGGCGTTAAGGTCTCGATAGTCTGGCGGCTGTTTAATTTACTCTCTATATCGTCCAAAGTCGCAAGCAATGGATGCGAGCTATCCGTTATGGAGATGCTAATATCTCTAACATCCGGACTAACAGGGTTAGTTAGTGGTTTTGATTCAGCTACTAAGGATTGTCTAGCCAACGCAATATTATCCATAAAACCTGAGCGCACCATTGAGTTTAGATTAGCGGTTAAAGTGTCTTGAGATGGCCCAGCCACGAATTCTTCGCGCCATTGCTTGCAGCTATTTGCCAGCGTTATCAAATGCCCAGCAAGATTGCCGCTGTCCACCGATGAAATGTATTCCGGCAACAAAGTATGCAAGCTTTGTGTGCCGTACCAATTGAAAAAATGGCCGTTGTGTTTTGGTAGTTTTTCCAGTGTAACAAAGGTCGTTTCGAGTCTGTCAATCGTTTCGAATAACCCAGCCCAACCAAAATCTCGCGCCGCCACTGAAGACAACAGATACAAACCAATATTGGTCGGCGAAGTACGATGCGCCACCATAGGCTCTGGGTCTTCTTGGTAATTATCAGGCGGTAAAAAATTGTCTTCCTCTGTCACAAAGGTTTCAAAATAGCGCCACGTTTTGCGCGCAGTAAGGCGTAAAGTGACCGCGCCAACATCGAGTTCATCTGGTCGCAACACTTCCGGTGATCGACTAACAAACAGGGCGACCAAAGGCGCAAGACACCAAAGCAAAGCAAACGGGAACACCAGCAGCCACACTGCCGGATTCACCACGATGACAAACAAGCAAACCGCCAAAGCAAGCAAGGTGCCACAGGCCATACTTTGATAAAAACCCGTCACCTTGAGTCGCGGACTCGCATGACTCTGCGCCGCGGTTTCCCATTCCAAACAACGTCGATGCGTCACACCTAAACGCAACAAGGTGCGTGCGATCGCATCCAAGGAGCGCCAGCTTTGATCAGGAAGAAAAGTGATAGACAAAAAAGTCTGACTCAAAGCAAGACGTAAATCCCCTAACCAAAGTCGAAAATGGTTGCTGGTGTCCACGCCAGAACGATGAGGAATCATCGAAAAAACACAAGGCAGCAAAGGCGGAATAGCCATGACAGCCAATAACACAGCCGTAAAAAACAGCACCGACGACGGAAATAACAGCCAACTTAACACCAAGGACAACAAGGTTGTTGGAGCCACCAGCGACCGCCTTAAATTATCGAGTAGCTTCCAACGCCCCAGACTGGAAACCCCCTTATCTGTTGGCTTACTCATAATCCACGGCAACAGCTGCCAATCGCCTCGCATCCAACGATGCTGGCGTTTCGCGGCGACATCGTATCGGGCCGGAAACTCTTCCACCACTTCCACATCTGAGACCAAACCAGCACGAGCAAAAATACCTTCGAACAAATCGTGGCTCAGCATGGTGTTATTCGGCACACGATCCGCCAGCGCGGCTTCGAACATATCGACATCGTAAATGCCTTTGCCAGTAAAAGAGCCTTCGCCGAAAAGATCTTGATACACATCTGAAATCGCAGCCGCATATGGGTCTATACCGCCAGGAGCAGAAAATATACGCTGGAACAAAGAACCTTCCGTACCGACTGATAAAGACGGTGTGACACGAGGTTGAAGAATCCCGTAACCCGCGACAACTCGCTGTTTGACTTTATCCAAACGTGGACGATTCAACGGATGCGCCATTTTCCCGATCAATCGCAACGCTGTTTCTCGTGGCAAACGCGTGTCAGCATCAAGGGTAATCACGTAACGAACATCACTCGGCACACTAGGCGCTTTGCCCTGAATAGCAATAAAAGTGGTGTCCGTTGCGCCGCGTAATAATCGATTAAGCTCATGCAACTTACCGCGTTTTCGCTCCCAACCCATCCATACATTTTCACTCGGATTAAACAGTCGACGGCGATGCAGCAAGATAAAACGTGGACCAGATGGACCCTCTTCGTAGCGCTGGTTTAATTGCTCTATTTCAAATGCCGCCCGTTCCAACCACACCGTATCGCTTTCTAATTCTTCCAAATCAGCATCTTTGCCATCAGTTAATAAGGCAAAGCTCACATCACCGCCGATGCCGCTAAGATAATGCACTTCTAGACGTTCAATTTGTTCTAATAAATCCTCTTCTGAAGTGAGCAAAGTCGGCACGGCGATTAAGGTTCGTAACGAGCTCGGGACGCCAGCTTTTAGCTCAAGCCCCGGTAACATCACCGCACCAAATCGCCATGTCACTAAACGATTGACGATGGCAAACGCCACTTCTGTGGCAGGAATAAAGGCCACCACTGCCCACAGCAACCAAGGTTGTGCATGAAACGCTAGGAATCCAGCGAAGAAAATACTAATGGCAAGAAAAGCCAAGGCGGCAATGGCAATCGTACCGCAGTAACCCGCGACGCCAAGGCGTACGTGAAAACGCCTAACTCTTAACTGCATGGTCGGTGTATAGGCGATGGATTTTTCGAAAGCCAAACGCCCTTGTTCAATCAGATAATAACCTGGGTCCCCAAGGCGGTTTCTTTCTACCTTGGCTTCTTCAGAAAGTGCTTCTTGCTCTGACTCTTCATTCTTTGATTCAACACTCTTTGACTCAAAAGACTTTACGCTGTCTTTCGCCATTTCTACGGCGCGCTGGGCAATGTCTATTTCCGAATAATCACAGCCTCGTGCCAGTTCCTCTACGGCACTGCGATACAAGTTACGCGTCGAAAAATCCATTTGGGCATATAGGTCATAACGGTAAAATTCTTGATCGACCAGACTGACTTTCTCAAACAATTCCGACCAATCAACATCAGAAATCAAGCGCATACTGGTGATCACATTGCGGATGGTGACGTTCGATGCACCTTGGCGTTGCTGGGCATGCTGCACCACTTCTTCTACAGAAAGACCTTGTAGCTGCAAACGCTGTTCTAGCCAGTCAAGCGCGGGCGTAGTTTTCGGGTCTTGGTCACGTAATCTCTTTGCCAGTTGCGCAGCAAACACTTCCGATAAAGGCCCCGATGAACGTGCGGCGATATCTTCTTGTAACGCCGAATAAGCACAACCTTCCACTAAAAGTCGTGCTGCTAAATGATCTGCGTCTTGGCGTGCTTTTCTACCAACGGCAATTTGATCGGCTAAACGTCGCAAGTTTTCAATCAATACAATACGCAGCGTGATCGCCACCGCCCATAATTCACCGATGGTAAGCGGTTGCACAGTCTGATAAGCATGAATAAAACGCACGAGAGCCTCTGGATCAATATGACTATCTGTGTGGGCTACAAACGCCCAGGCTAGCCCAAATACTCGCGGATATCCGACAAAAGGTCCGCTAGCCAATTGGGGTAATTGACGATAATAACTGTCTGGTAGATCGTCTCGAATTTCGCGGATTTGTTCTTCCACTAAATGATAGTTATCTAGTAGCCATTCTGCTGCGGGAACAACACTACGTCCTTGTTCTAGCTCCGTTGCACAGCCTCGATAAGACTTCAACAACGATCTAGCATTATCATCCAACCTCACTTGTAACGATAAGACCGACGTTTTTTTGTCGAGAACCTGCTGAGCCTTAGCCAAACTTTTTGCATGCTCTTCAAGCCGCGCTATACCAAATAAAGCCTCGCGAACGGGCGAAGTGCTACGCCATATTGTTTGGGAGTGTTGTTGCCCAAGTCGTCCAAATAAGGAAGTAACGGTATGTAACATAAGCATCTGCCCCTTAGGTAGGGAATCTTGTAATCAACCCTCTTAGTTATGCTTTATACTAGTAAAGCCTTGGGATAGGTGTCTGTGCGCAAGCGAACAGACATACAGAAGCAGGAAGATCAAGGTGACGATGAGCTCTACAAAACCGACGCAGAAATAGGACGATTCATTATGTTACGCAGCATGACCGACTAAGAGAGATATACAGTTGCCGCACAGGTAGCAATATTGGCGAGATGATCTATTTTTTGATTGATATCGAGAGATGAGGCATACGTTATTTATGCTAAGGCAGTTAGTTAACTGACAAGCCCCAAGGGAAGATATCATCTAGTGTGCGACTATAAGTGAAGTGTTAAAAGAAAGTATTGTCGGTTTCCATTACCAAAGAACTGGTTTGAAACAGCCCTGATATTAATGCCGACAGGCCTGTTTCTCGACATAATGAAATGGATCGTCTTGGCTATTACTGTTATGTGTTTTGATTCCTGAATCTGACAGCCATTTGTGCACTTCTTTGCATCTGCCTTAAATATAAGTACGAGATAAAAATATCGCGTTAAGCTTTAACGCTCGATAAGAGAAATCTTTGTACCTTCGATGCTGGCACGGTCAAAGCGATATCGATGAAGAGTTATCTGGATTTAATGCGTTAAATTAGAATCTAGGCCATGATTTAAGTGAGTAAATTGCCAAATAAAGATTGGTGGTTCGTTAGCGCACGGAACTTTGAGTAATACGGAACTTTGAGTAATTAAGTGATAAGTATGCTTTTCTATCGCCTTATTGCGACCTGATTTTCACTTGAAAACATTTAAGGATTGTCCTATGCATGATGCAATAGATACGACTTTTTCACCATTCCAAAACCATCTCTTAGCAGCCTTACCTAAGGAAGTGCAAACCCGTATATTTCCTTTTGTTGAGTTAGAAAAACTGGAATTAGGGCATATAATATATGAAGCAGGAGACAAGTTGGCTTATGTGCACTTTCCTGTCGATGCCATTGTGTCTCTGCTTTACGTGATGGAAAGTGGCGCGTCAGCCGAAATTTCTGTGGTTGGCTACGAAGGTTTGGTTGGCGTTGCCTTGTTTATGGGCGGCGAAAGTACGTCTAGCCGAGCCGTAGTGCAAAGCGCGGGACATGCGTATCGCCTAAAGGGTAGCAAATTAACGGAAGAATTTAATCGACACGGTAAACTACTGGAGTTGATGCTGCGTTATACACAATCCTTGATCACACAAATGTCGCAAACCGCTGTGTGTAATCGTCATCATTCGATTGACCAGCAATTATGCCGTTGGTTGTTATTGTCACTTGATCGTTTGCCCGATAACCATATCATCATGACCCAAGAACTGATTGCCAACATGTTGGGCGTGCGCCGTGAAGGTGTCACCGAAGCGGCTGGTAAATTACAAAAGCTCGGCGTGATTGATTATCACCGTGGTCATATCACTGTACTAGACAGGTCGAAACTCGAAGAATTGAGCTGTGAATGTTACGCCGTGGTGAAAACAGAGACAGATCGCTTGTTGCCTTATATGTTACTAAAAAAGTAGGCCTGATTCACTCATCTAAAATGGTGTTTTAACGTGATGACATTATCATTCATTAGCAAGCGGCTATGGTTTGCTTGTTTGAGCACCGCATAGGCTTCAGTAATTTCTTTGAACAAGGACTGCTCATAAATATCTGGATGATATTTATGGGCAAGCAATAGAACTACTTGAAGGTCAATCCGCTATAGCTAAAACGTATGTCCCTCATAGCTACTCAAATCATGCTGATTCGGATTTAGTTTTCACGATGAGTGTTGCAGAGTTGCATCGATAAACTCACCAGTTTGGGGGGAAGTTTAAATAAGATTGATTAAGGAAAAGTCATACTGACCATAACTGGATTAGTACTAGCCCCAAGTAACAATGGGGCAAAAACGAGTTTGCAAGAAGTGAGGGACGTCAGGCAAACTAGGCTTGCTATGAGAACATGTCCACCTGAAATTCAGCTTTTTTGTTATGAAGCCCACGGGCTTCCAACCAAGAGTAGAATCGACTTCGAGAAAGCGATACACCACGTTCGCTTAGTTGCCTAAGAATTTCAGCTTTGGTGGTCTTGGTGTCGAGAAGGTTCAATATAAACGCTGTATGCTCATCAAGCCTTGATTTCACCTTCTGCCCCCTCTGACGGCCAAATGATAGCCCTTTGGTCTCGTGACCACCTTTAGCTCGCTCAGAGCGCTTCTGGGCTTCTACAGCACTGGCAAAAGACTGCCCAATAACTGTAAAAATGATTTCAGCATTATCAACGTTCTCTGAGCTTATGATGGTGTCGTAGTATGCTAAATATAGCTCACCGTATGAGGCTATTTGACCAATGGCACCTACTAGCTCCATAACTTTATGGCGGCCCAACCGAGTGATATCCGATACAATGATACTTTGTTGAGAGGTGATGAGAGAAAATAACTTCCGCTCACTCAACTCTGTCTTGGTGGCAGACACGTGCTCTTCTATCCAATCCGTTATTTGTATGCCACGTTTAGCAGCGTACGCCTTGATAGCTTCTCTTTGTGATTCGCCATCGGCTCTTTGTGAATCTGATACTCGAATGCAGCCAATCATGCCTGTCCCCAAGTTAAGAGTTAATTGCTCATGGAAGCTTATTTGCTGTTTAGGTAGTCCAATACGACTTCATGGTGATCTTTGGTCTTGAACTTGTTAAATACATGCTCAAGGTTACCAGACTCATCAATCAGGAAGCTTGTTCGTACTACCCCCATATTTTCGCGGCCCATAAATTTCTTGAGTTGCCAAACATTGTACTTTTCACAAACTGTGTGGTCTTCATCGGCTAGCAAAGTGAAGTTAAGCTCTTGCTTGTTGATAAAGTTAGTTAATTTTTGTGGTGTGTCTGGGCTGACACCAAGAACAACAACATTGTGGGCACCTAACTCAGCTTTAGTATCTCGTAACCCTTTAGCCTGAACTGTGCAGCCGGGTGTTGAAGCGCGTGGGTAGAAATAGAGCAGTACCTTTTTTCCCTGAAACTCAGATAGCGTCACTGGGTTATTGTCTTGGTCATTTAGGGTAAAATCTGGTGCGATTTGTCCAGCTTCGATTGCCATTGGTTTTGTCCTTACTTTCTCAATTAATGGTATGTGGCGTAGCGTTATTCGCTACGTCCTTTTTAGTGTATTTTTATTACGTTTGAGTGTGCGTTTTCATCGTTAATTTAGAGTCCTGTCTAGTGATTTACTCCAAACAGGACAAATTTAAATGGCAGTACTAACTACTTTGGTTTTCTAAATGGGTGTGTAACCACATTGTCTAAACGAGTCGAGACGATTTTATCCATAGCTTTTTCTCGCTGACTCTCATGCAGCATATCCATAAGCTCTTGAACTACTTTTACATGAATGGCTGCTTGAGTAGCCAACGCCTCCTTATGGCTTTGAGCCTCATCGTAATATTCTTTTTTCTTCTTATTGGCTTGCGTTCGTTCACCTTTGAGCGCCTTTATTTCTTTTTGAAGCACCTCAATAGGGGAGTCTGTATTCTCATCTTGAGCAACTTGTACCTCTAATGATTTGTTTTTTATCATCAGAACGACATCGTTGTGCCTTCTGAGTGCGCCAGCAGAAAGCCCCGCTTCTTTTTCAACGCTACTGTTGTTGATTTTGAGCTTGCCTTTTCGCGCTTTATTACGCAGCTCTCTCGATGTTAACTTTGCTACATCACCGCTCAGCAGCCTTTCTAATGCGTCAATTAGCTTCTTTTTTGTTGTCTGTGACATTATGAAATAACTCCAAATGGGATGAGTAAACCCCTAACTTAATTAGGAAAAACGACAGGCTCATAGTCGATACCTAAATCATTCATAATACGTTCTGCCGCTTGAATTTTAATGTAAGATTCAGAGGCAGTTTGAGGGGAGAGTTCATTATTTTCAATATCGTAAAGCATGTGAATTTCAGCTTCTTTACGTTTTGCTTCAGCAAATACGGTATCCACGATGTAGTCATTCTTGCAATCTACGCATTCAATGAGGTTAACAAGTGTTCTTAAGCCACAACTGGTTGACGTGCAATATATCCCAGGTGCAACCGCATGAAGGTGTCGTTTTTTATATCGAATTTGCTTTTTCCAGAAATTAAGAGAAAGCATGTCATTATCCACTTTGTCTGTGAATAAGTTACGGTCTGCTTTGGTCATGCTTTTAGCAAACTCTTTGCCTTTACCGCCTGCAACTCTTTCCTTGTTTGCCAATTTCTCATAGATATTCAAATAGACACGGGCTTTTTGGTTGATTCGCTCTTCATCAATTTCGTTCGCAAGTGTTTTTTTCTTGTGCCTGATTTTTTGAAATTTACTGGCATTTTTAGCGTAGTGTCGTGTCATTGCCATAGACACATGACTGAATTGTTGTTTGAGTTGTGGGAAGTTACAAAGCTCGTAACCAATTAAGTAGTAAGCAAAAGAGCGGCGAAGTTGGTGTGGCGTAAACTCATAATTACTACCCAATTCAAAAGATAAATTGGGATCAGATACTTTTAGGTTAATTAGGTCTTCATTGGTCAGCGCAAGCTCTTCACCCATGGCCCCTCTGAACCAAGCTATAGAGTGTGCTCCTATTACTTTTTTGCTTATTTCACTGAAATCCTCTTTTATTTTATGGAAGAAGGATTGTGAGCTAGGGTGCCTTTTTCTAAGTGGTGTATGCAGCACTTGAAGGACTTTATAAGCTTTCATACCAGTCTCGGTAGTGACAAACTCATCTTGTATTGATTGAGAGCCTTTTGTTGTCTTTGAGAGGTTGGCATGGATAACGTATATATTCTGGCGGTCAATGATATCTTCGGTGCAGCCCTGAGCAGTGTTCAGACTATACATTTCATCGCTTCTCATTCCTGTACGAGCCATTAATCCCCATAAGCAGGCACCATTAAGCATTTTAAAAAGTGAATAAGCCTCTCTTAGATTACTAATTGTCCACTGCCCAATCGTCAGTTTTCGCTCGGTGTGGTATTTATCTAAATATTCGGCGTGTATCTCTGGTTTATGGAGGCGTGCGAGAGCCAGTGCCTCTTCTTCATTTGGAGAGTGAAGTGCTGTGAAAGCTTGTTGAAAAGCAATGGTGCGCTTTTTATTTCCTTTAGTTGTCTTGCCTAAGTACCATTTAATACCACCGTTTTTTTTTCTACCGTCACCACTGATCAGATACTTAGCATAACCGACATAGGCTTTTTCAAAATAGGTGGTAATGTAATCTATCAGTTGCTCTAGTTCATGACGAAGAGCGTAAGCTTCATCAATCACCTCTTCCGACTTTTGAAGCCCCATGTAGTAGAGCCTTTGTGGAACGACAGTAAATTGCTCAGCTTCTTTAAGAGTTAAACCAAAATCCGAGGCGTTAAGTTTTTTATTTAGGTTTACCTTAAAGGGCAACCCCCTAGCTTCTAAATAAAGGCGATTTAACCCGCTGTAAGTTCTCCCTCTTTCAAAATCGATATCGGTAAAGTCCGTTAGCACCCAAGTTTCGAGTCGGTCAAAGTTAAGCGCTGATAAAGTGTTAAGTCCTTCATTTAAAAGCGGGTTGATGAGTTTTTTTAAGGACAGTTATCGTCTTATAAAGAGTGGCAAAGGATTGGTCATGAGGTGAAAGCCACATCATTTTAAGTATGAGCGCTTTAAGCTCATTCTTAAGGTTGCGCTCAATCACTCTACCATCGTTAGTAAACTCTAGGGTGTAGACCTCCTTTGCTTGTGGCTCTGTATGAGGCTGCAAATTTCTCCAAGCCTCATCATCGGCAATTTTACCTAATGATTCACCTGTTACCGTAAAGCCTATATCAAGAGCTTCGAGTTCATCCCAATCGCCGCGCTCAATCGCTGGTTTTAATACATCCATTAAGTAATTAGTATGAGCGCCAACGTTTTGTTGCGCTTTAAGAAGCTTGTTTTGGTGCTCTAGGTCAGAGAGTTTTATCATGTGAGCCCCCGTAACTACATAGATAGAATTGCATGGTCGATGGACACTCTTGGGTGACGACCTTGGGTATTGAATTTTTTCATGGCTTCATCGAATACATCATCACTTGCACTATCCAGCGTACACTCAAATGCTTCGATTTTTTCTAGAGCACCCCCTTTCGAATCAGGGAACATATCAAGCCCTTCCTTAAAAACATCGATGTATGAAATAAGCTTATAAACAGCATCAACTTCATCTACCGCTTTGGCAGATTGGCACTTGTGGCACACATCAAACTCGGCGCAAGGTAAGTCTACGCCTAGCGCATAGTTCGTTTCACGTTGTGTGTTCTTACCATCAATCATGACTTGCTTCCCATCACAAGCTATTCCGTTGGGATTGGTTTTACGCTTTTTATCACCTTCCTCGTATGTCAGCATCGGAATACCGCGCCTTTTAGCAACAGCATCTTTTGCTTGCTCTAAGTCATTATCAAAGAGGTTTTCGATGACTTCGATACCCTGAGAAAGGATGACTTTATTAAGTGATGGAAATCCGTTTATGTAACTTCTCTCTATTGTGTCTCGCTTGTTTTGGAGCAAGCTTTGAACGCCTTGAATCCCTCCCTCCGCATAGGCTTGATTACTGCTCATTTCTCGCCAGCGACTTGATTGAAGAGAGAGGTAGTAATGGTTGGGTTGAACAGACCATGGTCTCATGAGATTGGCTGAAATAGGGCTAACACCTTCCCAATCAGAAGGACCATGTTGGGAGGTTCTTGTTAAAAGCAGTCGTTCGTATTTCTTCGGCTGTTTGTCTGCTTTTTCTTTCGCATATTGCTCTATATCTTTAATAAGCGTTAAATCACAAGCAGGGAATTTGAAGTATCCTGTTTCGCCACTTCTATAGTTATAAGAAACGGTAACATTGCCATCGCTATCAACTTCGGAATAGGTGATCGGAAGTAAAATCCCTTTAAGTGGAAGGTCTGTGTAACAAGATAAAATGCAGTAGGCACTGTTGGTCGCTCCTTGTCCTGCCTTAGTTTTGGACGTTTCCTGCACTTCTTTATGAACAACCGTGCGACCTAAATGGTTAGTGACCTTTTTTAACGTGATGATTTGTTGGTTTCGGTAGGTGTAAAACAGCTCTTTAAACCAAGGTAGATTACCCGCCCGATGGGGAGATAACAGGTGTAGTTTGTTAACGAGGGTTTTATTTAGCTCTCTCAAATGAAAGGTATCACTGACTTCTGAGTAATTATTGAGAGTAAAAAGCAGCACAGAGCCATCTTCACCATTGCCGTAGAGTTTGGATAATCGTTCTAGTAGCTTTATAAACTTTACGCCATCGCGCTTATCAACGTCAAACGGCTCACCTACGAGCAGAGCATCGACTTCGCTGCTTGAGCGAGGCTTATAGCTTAAGACCTTGACCACTTGCATACTCTTATCTCGCTCCCCTGTTTTAACATCAATTGGGTGGGCGATATGTCGAATGTTGGTGTCGTTCAGTGAGGTAAAAAAGCACATTAAATGATAGGCGGCACCCATTGTAAGGTTAAAGGCTGCGCCAGCATTAACAGCGGTGCCATTTTTGCTTGTGCCTGCAACTCGCGTTTCCAATGATGTCGGAATTTGAATTGTTTCCTCATGTAAACCAAGATTAATGACAAGAGGCAGAGTTTCGGGTAAAGGCGTGTTGTTTTCTTTAGCAGCAATGAGCTGTGGCGCAAGAGTGAAAAACAATGCCTCTAATCGTGTGACCAGAAGTTTTTCTTCTTCATCTGAGTAGCCCTTAAATGGCATTTTTTCTCCTGCAAACCCTCGGTGATGCCTAGCCCAATCGGAAATAGGCAGGCCACACCATTCAAGTGCAGTACGAATGCTTGAACGCGCTTTCGCAGCAGTCGATTCTTTAATGCCTAACTCATCGCCATGATTGAATTCCCATAGGCGTTTTGAAGGGTTAAGCATCTTGATACGATGCCTTAATTCGCCATCGTTGCCTGCATACTTCAAATAGCCACTTTCGGAGAATGGGTCAACATTTAGTGCATCACAAAAAGCAAGGTAAGCGCGTAAGGTCTCATAGTATCTTGTGACGCTTTGGGCAGACTTGCCATTGCTGACATATTGATGAGCTTTTTTGCAAAAAGACCTAATAAATACGGTTCGGCTGCTTATTTTTTCACTTCCTTTGTTAGTCCCAAAATACAATAGGTGAGAAACATCGAATGGCTTTGCTTGAGTTGAACTAGCGTCTTTATAAGGAATATCTAGATTCAAAGGAACAACATTTTGATTGTTCCGCACATGCTTGACGGCTTTGGACTGTTTTGCGATTTTACTTTTCGCCATTACGACCAACCTCCGTTTATTTTGCGGTTTTTGGCTTTAGCCGTGTTGATTTGGTCGTCCAGTTTATTCATGTATTGAATGTATTTTTCAGTGGTCGATGTACTGGCGTGCCCCATCAATACCGCTAAGTCACCCATAAGGTAGTCATAGCTAACATTACGCTCTTTTGACTCTTCCCAAAGCCAGTGAGTAGCAAAGGTAGAACGTAAATCATGAATTCGGTAATACCAAGAAGAGTCGACTTCCCGAATCTGCTTTCTAAGGTTTGAAAAGTGCGTTTCTAAAGTATTGACGGAGTAAGGCACACCTTTGTTTGAGAGAAATAGGTACGCAACGGTATCCATTTCGTTGCCTGCCTGAATAAGAACATTGCGCTTACTTAGGTATTTAAGTTGCGTGTAACTTTCTTTATGTATCTCTAGCTCTTCGTACAGCTCGATAGGGATTTCTACGGTACGCTCTTTACTGCCTTTAGTGTGAGTGATTTTGATTGGTACAGCATCTAAATCACTGTAGTCAGCGTTTCCGATGTCATGAGCGGGGAAGTGAATGGCTTCATCTATTCTAAGTCCTGCTTCTGCACATAGCTGAAATATGAGTTTTGTTGTCTTTGGGAGTGATGTTATATGCTCATTGAATAAAGCTTTGTGCTCGGGGTGCATGGGCTTGAGTTTTTTGTGGGCTGGCGTATTTTGCTTTTTAGGAAACTTCTTCATGATATTGGAAGTTTCATAAGTACACTGAGAGCCAGATTTTGTGTGAGCCAGCATATCGTGTTGGTTTAACTCCTGATGCACTGTTTCTGTGGTGTAGTGCGTAACGATATTTTCATCATTATTTTTGACGTAGCCGTTTTTTTGCATCCACTTATAGAATCCAATAACCACACCCATATAGGTGCGAGCTGTAGATAAACTAAAAGCCTCGCTGCCATTAGAGCCTTCAATATCATTGCAGTTCGCAAGCAGGAACTCAGCAAATCGCCAAGGAGCACCTTCTTCTTCGTACTTCGATAGGGTTTTATACGTTAGGTATTCACATGGTATTTCATGACCATCTTCATCAACTTGAGAGTGGTGAGTCGAATCCAAATAACGAGTGAAAGCTAGCAAACCTTTTGCGATTGAACCTGTGTCTTTGACAGCGTCTTTGCCACGCAACTTGGATACGAGGTATAGAGACTGTGGATAAACAACCGTACCATCAGGGGCAATAATAATACCTGTTTTCTTTAGGCGTGATTCCAGATTGGAAGGGGAAAGGTTGGGAGAATGTGTCACCTCTCCAGATTCGGTATCGGTACTCTCTGAAATTTTCAGCTTTGCTAATGTATCGACTTCGACGGAAAGCAGTCGGTAGTCATCATAAACATCAGAATATTTTTCTTCATGTGTTTCTATCACAAAGCAACCCTCGATATGTTACCCACATATCAAAGATAGATTAGTCATAAAAATACACCAAGGGTTTTTGTCATAAAAAATTTCTAAGGGTAAATTTCTTTTCGCCCCAAACGCCAAATTGGTCTGCAACGGCATGATCTTCGTCAGAAAGTAGGGTGAAGTTTAAATCATCACGCTCGATGAATTTGCCTAGGCGTTTTACAGGGTCGATGCTTACGCCAAGTACAACCACGTTGTGCGCATCTAATTCAGCTTTGATGTCACGTAGACCTTTTGCTTGTGTAGTACAACCCGGCGTCATCGCCTTAGGGTAAAAGTAGAAAAGTACTTTCTTGCCTTTAAAGTCTTCGAGAGAAACTGTATTTCCGTCTTGGTCGAGCAAAGAGAAGGCTGGCGCTGGCGAGCCTGCTGTCAGCGTATTCATGGTGATTTCCTTTACTTTATAGTGTGTTTTTAATGAAATTCAGAGAACCTTGTACGTTGAGCGACTGACAAAGTTCATCGAAATCTTCTTGTAATTGCATTAAGTTACAATCCGCACTTACTGATGCGGTAATCGCAATGTGGAATTGGTCCGCATCAAGTTGAATTTTCGACTTACTGATAGTTTGGGCGCTAAGAGAGTCCAAACCAATCTGTTGATCCGCGAAGAACTTAGTAAACTTTTCAGTCAGACCTGGGCGGTCTTCAGACTCAATAAACACTTCCATTGTGTAGCTGTTGTCGAGCAATTCGTGCGCCGACGTACGCTTCATAATCGTAATCAGGTCATGCTCTTGGCCAAGTAGAGGCAATTGCGTTTCTACTCGAGTCACGCTACTGGCGTTCCCAGTTAGGAGCATGATCAGCGTAAATTCACTTCCAAAGATAGCGATACGGCTATCGACTATGTTACAACCGGCTTGAGTAACGAGGTGTACGACTTGGTTACAAATGCCTGGACGGTCCGTTCCAACTGCTGTAAGTACCAGATGTTGCTTCATAAATGAGCTTCTTGTCCTTTCTTCAATAGAGAGATGTTAGCACAGATATTGTGGAGAAATATCGAGTCAGTTCTTTTTTTAGTTTACAAAAAAGCAGGTTGGCTCTTGAGGTGAACGATTGGAGGCAAGCAGTAAACGAGGGAGTTGAGGGAATAAAACGTTTGCATGATGTGCTTGCGTGTTGTTTGGTCTTTTTATTCACTCAGGTCTGACTTGGTGAGCACGACCAAAGAGTATATTTTCCTGGCTTGTGCACTTCAGTATTTTCCAAATCACTGA
This sequence comes from Vibrio sp. E14, assembly GCF_020515785.1. NCBI lineage: Bacteria > Pseudomonadati > Pseudomonadota > Gammaproteobacteria > Vibrionales > Vibrionaceae > Vibrio > Vibrio sp. E14. The sequence continues at coordinate 491,428 of NZ_JAHPJI010000002.1, read as the reverse complement.
TAGATTCTAAAGTCACTCGAAAGCCCAACACGATTATCAATATTGCCGCTAATCAAACCAAATAGAGCAATTAAGTTGCTAGACCTCTAACAACTGATAATTATTCATTCATTTGTACTTTGTAAGCGAGTTTACGCTCTTGTGTTTTTCAATCGCATTACAGTACCATGCAGAAAGAGTTAAATGAGGGAGATAAACATGTTTTCAGGAAGTATCGTAGCGCTGATTACGCCATTCAAAGCAGATGGCGAAGTAGACTTTGACAGTCTGCAAAAGCTAGTAGAGTACCACGTTGAAGCGGGTACAGACGGTATTGTGGCGGTAGGCACAACAGGTGAGTCAGCGACACTGACCATTGAAGAGCATGTAAAGGTCGTTAATAAAACTGTTGAGTTTGCCGACGGTCGCATCCCTGTGATTGCTGGCACGGGTGCAAATGCAACCCACGAGGCAGTAACATTTAGCAAATTACTGGCTGATTCTGGTATTGCTGGCTTCCTGAGTGTGACACCGTATTACAACAAACCAACTCAAGAAGGTTTGTTCTTGCACTACAAGGCAATTGCTGAAGCGAGTGATGTGCCTCTAATTTTATACAACGTACCAGGCCGTACTGCTGTTGATATGCAGCCAGAAACAGTGGCACGCTTGTCAAAGCTTGATAATATCGTGGCTTTAAAAGATGCAACGGGCGATTTGGACCGAATTGCAATTCACCGTGAACTTTGTGGCGAAGATTTTATCTTACTAAGTGGCGATGATGCGACGGGTCTCGATTTTGTGAAACTTGGTGGCAATGGTGTTATCTCGGTAACGAACAATATTGCAGCTAAAGACATGGCAGACATGTTCCATTTGGCAAGTGAAGGTAAGTATGAAGAAGCAGAAGCGATTAACCAACGCTTGATGACTCTACACAAAAACCTTTTCATTGAAGCAAGCCCTATCCCAGTAAAATGGGCAGCGCAAAAGCTTGGTTTGATTGAAGAAGGTGGTTTGCGTCTTCCTTTAACCACACTTTCTGAAAAATCGCAGCCGATCGTTGAACAGGCGTTAACCGACGCCGGTATTTATTAAAATTGAGCTATTAAGATTGAGTTACTAGGATTGAAGTTCATACTGGGGGCCAAAGCGCCCTCGGTGTTTTAGGAGTATAGATGAAGCTTTCAAGCCAGTTAGTGTTAAGTTCATTAGCTGTATTCGTATTGACTGCCTGTTCAGGTGGTGCCAATCAACGTCGTCAAGCAAAAGATGACTTCGAGTATTTGAACTCCCCCAATTTGGGTGAGTGGAATGTCCCACAAGGCGCACAGCCACAGTTTTACCCGAACTATGAGATCCCTCAGGGTAACTACGCTGGTGGTGTAGGTAAAGATGTCGACATTCGTCCACCTCAACAAGTCCTAGAGCTTATTCCTGGTGCACGTCTTGACCGTAGTAGTGATGGTGAAGTGACCCTTTGGCTACTTCGTAAAGATGAACTAGATAAAGTTTGGCAAACGGTACAAAACATGGTCGCGGCCAACGAGATTCCAGTTGAAAGCCAAACAGATTCTCGTATCGAGACAGGTTGGGTGACGTGGGATTCGCCAGACGAAGAGCTAGAAATTGGTAGCCGATATGAGATCGTACGTGCTGAAGCAAATGGTCGACACGGCTTTAAAGTGAGTCTTATTGACTGGCGTGAAGGCAATCAAGTGAAAGAAGTAACGGCGACCAACCGTGAGCGCTACAATGTGTTCATGACGAACTTGGTAACCGCTCGCTACGATCAAGAAGTACGTGAAGAAGCACAACGTAAAGCGCAAGAGTTGGTTAAACAGATCCCAATTACAATGGGTAAAGACCGTAGTGGGCTTCCTGTGATTGTCGCGCGCGCGCAATACAACATGCTTTGGCAACGTCTGCCTAATATTCTACCTAAGATGGGCTTTAAGATTGAAGAGCGTAGCCAGTCTCAGGGCACAATCACTGCGAAATATGCGTCTCCGGATGATGAATTCTGGAACGATATCGGCGTTAAACCAGTGGAGTTAGACGCTGGTAAGTACACATTCTTACTTGGCGATTTAGGCAACCGTACGTCTATCAATATTACGGATTCCTCTGGTAAGCCAGTAGAAGAAGAGTTTTTGAAATCACTAGCGCCTGTATTGGCTGCGACGGTGAAGCAGTAACCAAAGCGAACTTAACGCGATACGTTTACACAATAATTGAAAAGGGACCCAGTGGTCCCTTTTTGATGCTTATATTCGGCGTGTCGAGATAAAGTAGGTGTTTAACTAACGAGGCTCGTCTTTGTTACTCTCCTCGTCAGCGGAGCGTTGTTTATCCAACGTGTTCAGCTTATCTAAATCGTTCTTACGGCTTTTATCCATCTGACCAAACTTCATTTTTGCGGTGTATTTGAGTGCGGCAATGTTACCAATGACCACGCTCAACACTACAATGATAATGACCCAAGGATTGGTGAGTATTTCTATCATAGAGCCTCCGGCGGCGTGATATTGTGAATAAATTTGGCAACGACGTTATCTAAATTATTCAGTATGACGTCAATCCCTGCAATGTTGTCGGTCTGATTCTGCTGAATCAACTGGCTTCTGAGTACATCAAGCGTCAACTGCTCGAGGCACTGTTGCCCGACAGTGCGGTGGCTAATGTGCCAAGGCTCAATCGAAACGCCACCTAAATCTTGCTGATAAGGGAAGAAGAAGCCGAATCGACCAAGGTTGGCTTTTAACCATTGGTAGAACGCTTGCTGGTGGCCTTCAATGTACTCCCAAGGTTCCAGCTTGAGTTTGGTGTCAGTAGGCAATAAATTGCGCGCATAGACATCAAAATCACAACCCCAATGATGACGACTTCCTCCAGGCAGTGCCGACCAGCGCAAAATGGCCATCAACTTCTCTTCGTCATTTAACTCTGCTTTGTTTAAAGGGCGGGAGTTGACGTCGAGAATTGGCAACTCACCAGAAAACTTCCCGTTCCAGATCGCTTTTTGGCGGTTGAAGTCACGAAAACCACTGGCGATTTCCATTTTAAAACCTGCTTCTGTTGCCGCTTCAATCATCTTTAGCAGATCGTCAGCTACTTCAGGGTGGAGTAGAAACGCTTTTTGACCCACTAAAGTGGATTGCAGATGAGAATCTGTGGTGCCGGTGAGTTGCTCTGGTGTCATGGTGTTCTCGCTGATTACTTCGCTAACAGGTGTTTCAACGTGTTCTCGTACATGTCAGTCAACTTTTCTAGATCGTCCACTTTCACGCATTCGTTCACTTTATGAATCGTAGCATTAACAGGGCCTAACTCTACTACTTGGCCACCCATTCGAGCGATAAAGCGACCATCAGACGTACCGCCAGTTGTAAGTAGTGCTGGCTTCGTATCATTCACTTCGGCAACAGCAGCAACAACTGCATCTAGCAGCGCGCCTGTATCGGTCAGGAATGGGTCGCCGTTGAATGTCCATTTTAGTTCGTAGTCCAGCTCATGCTTGTCCAATGTTTCGGTAACACGCTGAACAATTGCGTCATTGTTCAGCTCAGTACTAAAACGTAGGTTGAACTGAACATGAAACTCGCCAGGAATGACGTTAGACGCACCAGTGCCAGCCGATACGTTCGGGATCTGGAAGCTGGTTGGTGGGAAATAATCATTTCCTTTGTCCCACTCGGTTGTTGCGAGTTCATGAATCGCGAGTAGAGACTCGTGCACAGGGTTATTGGCTAGGTGAGGATAGGCCACGTGGCCTTGTGTTCCTTTTACCGTCAAATCGCCCGTGATAGAGCCGCGACGTCCATTTTTCACCACATCGCCAACCACTTCGGTGCTGGATGGTTCACCAACGATACACATGTCGATATTTTCGCCACGTGCCATCAACGTTTCTACAACACGAACGGTACCATTGATAAATGGTCCTTCTTCATCCGACGTAATTAGAAAGCCGATTGAGCCTTTGTGGTCTGGGTTCTCTGCAATGAAGCGTTCGACAGCAACGACCATAGCAGCTAGCGACCCTTTCATGTCCGCTGCACCGCGACCGTGTAGGTAACCATCAATAATCGTTGGTTCAAACGGATGTGTATCCCAGTGCTCCAGTTTGCCAGCAGGTACCACATCGGTGTGGCCAGCAAACGCAAATAGTGGCGCTTCTGAACCACGTCGAGCCCAGAAGTTCGTGGTATCTTCAAACACCATCACTTCAATTTCAAACCCGAGTGCTTTTAAGCGCTCGATCATCAAATCCTGACAACCTGCGTCTTCCGGCGTTACAGATTGTCTACTGATCAGATCTTTAGCAAGTGCCAATACTGGACTGTCTGTCATCCTTGAGTATTCCTTTATTTAAGAGTTGAAAATGGTAGCGTATTGATCAGCTTTAAAACCGATATGAAGTTGATCATTCACTTTTAAAATTGGGCGCTTGATCATCGCCGGATTTTCTACCAAAAGAGCGATCGCGTTTTCTTCGTTAAGCGTGTCTTTCTGTTCTTGTGTCAGTTGGCGGTAGGTCGTGCCACGTTTGTTGAGCACCTGTTCCCAACCTAAAGCGCGACAAAATTCGCTTACCATAGCTACATCAACGCCTTGCTTACGGTAGTCATGGAAGTCGTAAGTAATATCCTCAGCTTCTAACCATTTTTTGGCTTTTTTGATCGTATCGCAGTTGGGAATACCAAACATGGTAATCGACATAGTGTTTCCTTTTTTCTTTGTTCTATTTTTCACTGGCGCGGTTAAGACGCACTTAAGTGATTTGGGCTGCTATAGCATCCTATCAAGAAGCAATCAAACTGACAAAATGCGGTGGAAAATATTTTCAGATAGATTGAGATAACTGATGTTACGTAACTTATTTACGATGAATGCACTATAAATCGAATAAAAAATCGTCTAAATCAAATGGAAAAGTCGAGTTATTGATCAAACGCAACATCTCGCTGAGCAAAAACGAAATAATGAATCAGCACAATTTTAGGAGGTGTCAATGGAATTGAGTCCTGTTTTTGCAAGGCGGCTATATTTGGCCTTGTTGGTGGAAAACCTAGAAAGGCCGAATGTGCCAAAGTTGATCGAAAAAACGGGGTGGCCTCGTCGTACAATTCAAGATGTACTCAAGGCGTTACCTGGGATCGGCATTGAACTCATATTCGTTCAAGATGGCCGACGTCATAATGACGGCTATTATCAACTTTCAGATTGGGGGCCTTTTGATAGCCAATGGGTTCTAGAGCGGGAGAGAGATATCGCTAGCAGTCTTGGATTTCGTGCATAAGCCAGCAATTGCTGGCTTTTTTCATATTCAGGCGTCATCCATTGCAGCGGTAAGCGGAGCCCAGCACGCTAAATGAGGTGATAAAATCTTGCGGGGAGACCATAAAAACGGTATCCGCATCGATAGCCGCTGCATTGTTTTTTAAATCATTCATCGCGCCTTGCATCATCGCGTCATTGGTCATGAAAATGTAGTTATACCAATGACCCTCGCTTCCGGTGACTTCGCCTTTGTATTCGCATCGATCAGGGTTGAACTGAGCGTCAATGCGAATATGAACATCTTGGCTTTGAGCATGAGTAAGGTGAGAAGGCATCGTGCAACCAGAGAGAAGTACGACAAAAAGTCCAAGTAACAGGCGTCTCATCAGCTATTTCCCCAATACTATGTAAGCAGCAAAGCCAATCCAGCTCAGAGCGAGCAGTATCCAAGGCAGTTTGCTTGATACATGGTTTGGCGCATCGTCGGTGATGTTGTCTTGTTCGATAGTCTCTTCATGCTGACGTTGCTTTTCACGTTGCTGTTTTTTCTTCGCTTTATCGGCTTGACGATTGCGCTCTTTTTGCTGCTTCTTATATTGAGCGATGCCTTTTTCGATACCTTGAGCGACCAGCTTGGTTTGCTCTTTGGTTTGCCCCGGTTTCTGTGTGGATTTGGCAATTCTCATCGCTTCGGCTTGAGTTTCTTGAGAAGGCGCTGGGGTAGCTGGAGTTCTTTTTTTCATGTTTCTCATCAACGTCATTGTAATTCTTTGTTTAGTTTACCTGTGTAAGATGATGAAATGAACTTTAGTTCTCATCTTTGCTGGCTTGCAACTCTGAAATGATAGGTTAAAGTGGCGCTTTATCACATTAAGAAGAAGATGTTGTGCGCTACTCGTTTGACCAATATGACGCCCATGGATTTTTAAAAGCGCCGATTATTTTATGGTTTGGATGGATGTTTCTTGTACGTTCATGGGTTGTGTTTGCGATGGCAGGCGTAAGTCGTGATAGTGGCAGTAAGCTACTCGCTATTGTTTATCCAGACTCAAGTACGCTGTATTTGGGTTTGGCGATGGGCATTCCAAGCCTGCTTCTCATGTGGTTGATGGGGCTCCGTCACCCCGATAGAGGATGGGTAAACAGAATTACTCGCTATGGTCGAGAGATCACTTTGATCTTGTGCGGTATCCAACTGGCTCAGACCATGTATCATGTGTATCTGGAACATGGTGTATTCAACTGGGCAAACGCCCTTACCATTACCTTATTAGCTTGGTTTATGATCTATCTTCTAAATGGAAGATGGGTAAAAGACTGTTTTCATGTGCCACAATTGGAGCGCAATGAAGAGCAGCCTTCGAAGAATTAAAAACAATAACTTCCCACACCGGGGCAAAGTATAGAGGAAACCTCAATGTCACAAGCTCAAACGGCGATCGTGCCAGAAGCAGGGCCATTTGCACTGTACACTCAACTTAAAGTGAACCAAAACCGTGAAAACGTATTGGATAAGCTGAAAGCACTACCAAAGTTAGTGGAAGAGTTAAATATTACCCAGCCAGGCGCGGCGCTGACCCTTTCTATCGCATTCACAAAATCGTTTTGGCAACACCTCAATGTAGACGCGCCAGAAGAGCTTATTGATTTTACTCAACTTGGCGAAGGAGACATCGTAGCGCCTGCAACGGATGTTGATGTGCTGATTCACTGTCACTCTACTCGTCACGACTTGCACTTTTATGTTCTGCGTAAGTTTCTAGAAGAGACGGCACAAGATGTCACCATTGTGGACGAAACGTATGGGTACCGTTACCTTGATGCTCGTGATATGACAGACTTTATTGATGGGACAGAAAACCCGAAAGGGGAGGCTCGCGCTGATGTGGCTCTAGTAAAAGAGGGCCCATTTGCTGGAGGTAGTTATGTCATGGCTCAACGCTTTGAACATAACCTTGCCGCTTGGAATCGCTTGAATGTCAAAGCGCAAGAAAAAGTGATTGGTCGTACCAAACCAGATTCTATCGAGCTAGAAGACGTTCCTGTTGCATCACACGTTGGTCGCGTTGATATTAAAGAAGAAGGAAAAGGTCTCAAGATTGTTCGTCATAGCTTGCCATACGGGACGGTGACAGGGCCTCATGGCCTGCTGTTTATTTCTTACTGCAATACACTTCATAACATTAAAGTGATGCTAGAAAGTATGTACGGCGTGACAGATGGTAAAACAGACCAAATGCTTCGTTTCACAACAGCGGTAACTGGTGCGTACTTCTTCGCGCCTTCGCAAGAAATGCTCGCAGAGCTAGCCATCAAGTAAGTTCTCAGACTTCATTTCTTAAGCCCTCCAATTGGAGGGCTTTTATTTTCTTCTTTTCTATTCCACAGACTTTTTCAAAAAAGACTAAACCTTTCGATTATTTGGTCGATAAGTATCCAAAGCCTTAATTTATTTGGAGTCTGTGTCTCTTGGCTATCACCGTTAATACCAATGTGGCAGCACTTGTCGCACAACGTCATTTGACCAGTGCAACGGATATGCTGAACCAATCCATGGAGCGTTTGTCTTCAGGGAAGCGTATTAACAGCGCAAAGGATGACGCTGCGGGTCTGCAAATCTCCAACCGCTTGCAATCACAAATGCGTGGTTTAGATGTTGCGGTTCGCAACGCGAATGACGGCATTTCCATCATGCAAACTGCGGAAGGCGCGATGAATGAGGTGACCAATATCATGCAACGTATGCGTGATTTGTCGCTACAGTCAGCCAATGGTTCAAACAGCAAAGCGGAACGCACTGCACTGCAAGAAGAAGTGACGGCACTTAACGATGAGCTAAACCGCATTGCCGAAACGACCTCCTTTGGTGGGCGTAAACTGCTCAATGGCAGCTTTGGTAAGTCGGCATTTCAAATCGGTGCAGCGTCAGGTGAAGCTGTGCAAGTTGAATTAAAGTCGATGCGCAGTGATGGCATTGATATGGGTGGTTTTAGTTACATTGCAAACGGACGTGCAAGCTCTGATTGGAAAGTAAAAGACGGTGCGAATGATCTTAGTATGTCATTTACGAATCGTTTTGGTGAGATGGAAACCATTCAAATTAATGCCAAAGCTGGCGATGATATCGAAGAGCTTGCGACTTATATCAATGGTCAAACTGACAAAGTCACGGCATCGGTGAATGAAGAAGGTCAGTTACAGCTATTTATGGCTGGAGAAGAAACTTCAGGCACTTTATCGTTTTCAGGTGACTTAGCGAGTGAACTGGGGTTACAGCTAAAAGGTTACGATGCGGTTGATAACATCGACATTACGTCTGTCGGTGGTGCGCAACAAGCCGTGGCCGTCCTAGATACTGCGATGAAGTACGTTGATAGCCATCGTGCTGAGTTAGGCGCGTATCAAAACCGCTTTAATCACGCGATCAATAATCTCGATAACATCCACGAAAATTTAGCCGCTTCCAACAGTCGTATCCAAGATACTGACTACGCGAAAGAAACCACGCAAATGGTGAAGCAGCAGATCTTGCAGCAGGTCAGTACTTCTATTCTTGCACAAGCAAAACAAGCGCCAAACCTAGCATTAACCTTACTTGGCTAATGATCGACCTCGCTCGAATTTAACGCAAAACCTGCCTGTATCGACAGCTCGAAAAGAAGCTTTAGCGAAAGTTTGACGTTTTTTTGCTTTTTTATCTGCTTCATCACGATTCCTTCTCCAAATGAACTTTTTTCAAAAAAATCCAAAGAATTCCCTAAAGAAATCAGTTTGAGCGCCGTTAATAAAAGTAACTTTGAGAGAACTACTTGGTTTTCCGAGACGTCGGAAACCGCTATACCGGAAAATCAATTGGAGAAATCACCATGGCAGTGAATGTAAACACTAACGTATCAGCGATGACCGCTCAGCGTTACCTAAACAACGCAAACTCAGCTCAACAAACTTCTATGGAGCGTTTGTCTTCGGGTTTCAAAATCAACAGCGCAAAAGATGACGCTGCGGGTCTGCAAATTTCGAACCGTTTGAACGTACAAAGCCGTGGTTTGGATGTGGCGGTTCGCAACGCGAACGACGGTATCTCAATTGCACAAACCGCTGAAGGTGCAATGAACGAGACCACTAACATTCTTCAACGTATGCGTGATTTGTCTCTACAATCAGCAAACGGTTCAAACTCGAAGTCAGAGCGTGTGGCAATTCAAGAAGAAGTGACCGCGCTAAATGACGAACTAAACCGTATCGCAGAAACCACTTCTTTCGGTGGTAACAAGCTACTAAACGGCACACACGGTGCGAAATCGTTCCAAATCGGTGCGGATAACGGTGAAGCCGTGATGCTTGAGCTAAAAGACATGCGTTCAGACAATAAAATGATGGGCGGTGTGAGCTACCAAGCTGAAAGTGGTAAAGGTAAAGACTGGAACGTTGCTGAAGGTAAGAACGACCTAAAAATCAACCTAACGGACAGCTACGGCCAAGAGCAAGAAATCAACATCAGCGCAAAAGCGGGTGATGATATCGAAGAGCTTGCGACTTACATTAACGGTCAAACTGACCTCGTGAAAGCCTCAGTAGACCAAGACGGTAAACTGCAAATCTTTGCTGGCAACAACAAAGTCGAAGGCGAAGTCGAGTTTTCAGGCGGCCTATCTGGCGAGCTAGGTTTGGGCGAAGGTAAAAAAGTAACGGTAGATACTATCGACGTAACCTCAGTTGGTGGCGCACAAGAATCTGTTGCTATCATCGATGCGGCACTGAAATACGTCGACAGCCACCGCGCAGAGCTGGGGGCATTCCAGAACCGTTTCAACCATGCAATCAGCAACTTGGACAACATCAACGAGAACGTGAATGCGTCGAAGAGCCGTATCAAAGATACTGACTTCGCGAAAGAAACGACTCAAATGACCAAGTCACAAATTCTATCGCAAGCGTCAAGCTCAATCCTTGCGCAAGCGAAACAAGCGCCAAACTCAGCGCTAAGTCTGCTAGGTTAATTTCAAACCTAAGACGAGAACCTCATTGGCTCGTGGTGAGAGATGAGCGAGTAAACCCAGCTTCGGCTGGGTTTTTTTCTGTCTTTTGGGGACTCAGGATTTCTGCGAATCACGACATTAGAGCTTCATCACATTTCAGTAAGCCAAAGAAAATAATCGCAAAAAATTGAAAATTTCTTCTAAAGGATATTCATCGGTCGCCGTTAAAGGGACTGAGAGAAATGAGATGTACCTAAGTGAGGTGAGAGACACGACGGTACATTCACTAAAGCCTTAAGGAGATCAATTATGGCGATTAACGTTAATACTAACGTTTCTGCGATGACTGCACAGCGTTACCTAAACCAGGCAGCTGACGGTCAACAAAAATCAATGGAGCGTTTGTCTTCGGGTTATAAAATCAATAGCGCGAAAGACGATGCTGCAGGTCTACAGATTTCAAACCGCTTGAATGCACAAAGCCGTGGCCTAGACATGGCGGTGAAAAACGCAAACGACGGTATTTCTATTGCACAGGTTGCTGAAGGTGCAATGAATGAATCTACCAACATCCTACAACGTATGCGTGACCTATCGCTTCAATCTGCGAACGGTTCTAACTCAAAAGCAGAACGTGTTGCGATCCAAGAAGAAGTAACAGCGCTAAATGACGAGCTAAACCGTATTGCTGAAACTACCTCTTTCGGTGGTAACAAGTTGCTGAACGGTACATACGGTACGCAATCTTTCCAAATCGGTGCAGATTCAGGTGAAGCAGTGATGCTTTCTATGGGTAGCTTGCGCTCAGACACTTCTGCAATGGGTGGCAAAAGCTACGCAGCAGAAGAGGGTAAAGATGCATCTTGGACTGTTGGTGAGAAAACTGAGTTCAAAATGAGCTACACCAACAAACAAGGTGAAGAGAAAGAGCTATCGATCAGCGCAAAACAAGGCGACGACATTGAGCAGCTAGCAACGTACATCAACGGTCAAAACGATGATGTAAAAGCGTCTGTTGGTGAAGATGGCAAGCTACAAGTATTTGCTTCTTCTCAAAAAGTTCAAGGTGATGTTGAGTTCTCTGGCAACCTAGCGGACGAGATCGGCTTTGGCGGCCCGAAAGACGTAACAGTGAAAGACATCGACGTAACAACAGTAGCAGGCTCTCAAGAAGCCGTGGCTGTTATCGACGGTGCGCTTAAGTCAGTAGACAGCCAACGTGCGTCACTTGGTGCTTTCCAAAACCGCTTCAACCACGCAATCAGCAACCTAGACAACATTAACGAGAACGTTAATGCGTCTAACAGCCGTATTAAAGATACTGATTACGCGAAAGAAACCACTGCGATGACTAAGTCGCAAATTCTTCAGCAAGCAAGTACTTCAATCCTGGCTCAAGCGAAGCAGTCTCCATCTGCAGCGCTAAGCTTGTTGGGCTAAGTGGTTGACCCAGCCTGAGGTAAACACCTTAGTGCTGGGGCACCAAAGCGATAGGTTCTATCGTTAGCCCATAAGGTGGAAGGGAGATTGTAATGGATATATCCTCCTACGCATCGAACATCCAGCCTTACGGCACGCCAAGTGGCACAAAGTTTGCAAATAAAAATGGCAATGATATAGGCACGTCTAGCCCAGCAAATTCAAATGGTGAGGTTTCGCCGCAAAAAGCGAAAGACACCGAATACGACTTCTCTGTTCAAGCAGCGATCGAGATGGCAGAAAGCCGTCAAGAGCTGAACAAAGAAGAACGTGAAAAATTGGTCGCGCAAATGAATGAGTTTGTGACGTCCATAAACAAAGGAGTCGCGTTTCGAGTGGATGAGGAATCCGGGAGAGATGTGGTGACGATTTACGAAGCCAAAACGGGCGACGTGATTCGTCAAATTCCTGATGAAGAGATGCTAGTGGTATTGCGTCGCCTAGCTGAGCACACAGCCAACAGCGGGTTGTTGACTGAAAAAGTGTAAGTCGTTTTTAGAGGTGATTTGATGAGTTTAGGCCCTTTGGGGATGTCTGGCGGCATGGATATCAATTCCATGGTCAGCAAAATTGTGGATGCCGAACGCGTACCAAAGCAGCAACGCATTGACAACGAGCGCACGACAATTAATGCCAGTATCAGTGCCTATGGGCGACTCAGAGAGTCACTGGATACGATGAAAAATCTCATGGCGAACTTTCGTCAAGAGAAAGCGTTTGCCGTTCGTACTGTTGAAACGACAGACGACAATATCGTATCTGCTACTGCAACTACAGATGCTATCGCTGGCAAATATGCTATCGATGTGTTGCAGCTTGCCCAGAGCCACAAAGTCGCTTCTGACGTACTGCCAGAAGAGGCAAAGTTTGGCCCTGGTAAGCTGCAGATTTCGCTTGGTGATGACACCTTCAACGTGAACGTTCGTTCGAGCTCCAAGCTCGCAGATGTCGTACGCGGCATCAACGGCTCAAAAGACAATCCCGGTGTTCGAGCATCTCTCATTAACGACGTTGAAGGTCCACGCCTTATCCTTGCTTCTAACCTCTCTGGTAAGGATCATCAAATCAGAGTCAGTGTGGAGGCCGACAAAGGCAACCCTCTAAAATATTTCGAATATCAAACACTTGAAGACCGTGTTAACGCGCTTGAAGAAGCTCGTTCAGCGGCGGAAGAAGTGTTAGGTCCTCTTCAATTCCCCGAGCAACCAGTGGAACTGGATGCAAACGGCAATCCTCTACCTCCAGAAGAGCAAAAAGCGGCAGAAAATGGACAAGATGATGGCTCCCAAGAGCCAATCTATGCTGCGGGTGCAGAAGCTGCTAAAGCTGGGCAGGAAGCGATTGATGAAGCCAACCGACGTGCGAGTTTACGCCCTGAAGACCGAATTCCAGGATGGACAGAAACTGCGTCAGGCACTTTGCTGGATTCTTATGAAGAGCCAGAGCTCGAACTCGACGAGAAAGCAATAGAGAAGGCACCAGATGTACCGGGTTGGAGTAATGCGGCATCAGGCACATTAACCGACTCTTACGTTACGACGAAAGAGGCCAAGCAGCTTCTTGAGCAAGAAAAAGCTGAAATTGAGCAAAAAATTGCGAGTGAAAAACAAGCGCTAGACGCAAAAGTTGAACGTGGTGAATTGACCGAAGAGCAAGCGAAACAAATTCATCGCGCTAAGCTGGATCCTCAAGAGCGTGAACGTTTAGAAAAAATTGATGAAGCAGAAGCGAAAATCGCAAAAGCGCAATCTGCTTTTGAAGAATACCTTGGTATGACAGAGGTACAAGCAGGGCAAGATTCAGAAGTTCTGCTTGATGGAGTAGCAAAGCTATCTAGTCACAACAATGTGATTGAAGATGCCATAGAAGGTGTTGATTTAACACTTAAAGGCAAATCAGAACCGAACAAGCCACCTGCTGAAATTGGCGTCGAATACGACCGTCAGAGTGTGCGTAACGACATCGAAAACTTTGTTGCGGCGTACAACTCGTTTTATCAAACGTCTCAAGCGTTGGCGAGTGTGGATCCGGTCACTGGTCAAAAAGGACCGTTGTCGGGTGACAGTACCGTACGCAGCGCAGACTCACGATTAAAATCGGTATTTTCCACTCAAATTGATAAAGCGCCTGAAAACCTAAAGTCATTAACTGAATTTGGCATTACTACCACGCGTCAAGGTACCTTAGAAATCAACTATGACATGTTAGATCGTCAGTTGAACAACAACTTCAACGAGCTAGAAAAGTTCTTCGGTGGCAACACAGGTTTTGCTAAACGAGTCGAAGATGCGATTCATGGTATTACAGGCATTACAGGCAGCATTCGTACTCGAGAAAAAAGTCTCACAGAACAAAATTATCGTTTGAGTGATGATCAAGCGGCATTAGATCGCCGCATGGAAAGCCTAGAAAAACGCACTCACGCGAAGTTTACCGCCATGCAAGATGCGACTGGCAAAATGCAAGGTCAGTTAGGTGCCTTAATGAGTGCGTTGGGTTAATAAATGCAAAAAGAACTCATAGATATTAATGATATAGATCAACTAATTACGCAAGAATTGGAAAAAGTCGACTTTAGTACTGAAGAAATTCTTCGCTTGGTCGATATCAGGGAACGGTTATTGCAAAACCTGTTACCAATTATTCATCAAAATCCTTTGGTTAAGCAGGATGCAGAGTGGCAAGCGTTGCTTACTCGTACCAAAAGAATTGTCGAGCTGATGCAATCGGAAACGTCAAAGGTCGGAAAAGAACTTCATAAGTTTCGTTATGGCCAGCGTTCGCTTCAGCAGTACAAAAAATTTATTTAAAAGAGGATTACTATGCGCGGTTCTTTGCAAGCATACAAAAAGGTATCAGTCGACAGCCAGCTAAGCGCGGCTTCTCCGCACAAAGTCATTCAAATGCTTATGGCTGGTGCGATTGAGCGCCTTATTCAAGGTAAAGCGGCCATGCAAGCAGGCAATATTCCAGCAAAAGGTGAGCGTTTAGGTAAAGCGCTAGACATCATCATTGCGCTACGTAGCTGTCTATCGATGGATGACGGTGGTGATATTGCTTCAAACTTAGATTCACTCTATGAGTTTATGATCACGCAAATTTCAGCTGCTAACCATCAAAATGATCCTCAACTGATCGACGACGTTATCGACATTATCCGTGAGATCAAATCCGCTTGGGACCAAATCCCGACAGAGTTTCATAATCTTACAGCAGCTGAAGTCGGTATTTAATAACCAAAACAACGCGTTAAGATATTAGAGGAATATATTTGTCAATTGCGCAACGAGTTGTGTAGCAAAGTTTCTATCAAGCTCACACCTCTTTATTGCTTGGTTGCCTTATTTTTATATTCAAATAAAATAGAAGCCATTAGTAGCCCTAATGGCTTTTTTTGTTGCTGATTTTCCTATTTTGTCTATCGTAAATTGAGTGTGGTGGTTCTGCCTTCTTTTAGCACCCAATTGCGCAAATCAAGGTTTGGCCGCAACGCACCTAAAATAAAGGCAATCATTCTTACTTATGCAAGGTTTGGCAAAGCTGCTTGTAATTGATGATGACGCATCAAGTCGTTTAAATTTAAGCAATATATTGGAATTTGTTGGAGAAAATTGCGAAGCGGTCAGTTCTGATCAGCTCAGCGATATTGATTGGTCTAGCGTATGGTCGTGCTGTATTGTTGGTAACATTCCAGCAGGTCAAGCGGCGAATACGGTTATCTCTCATTTAAACAGCGCCTACCACATCCCACTTTTAGTCATGGGCCGATTTCCGTTGCCCGTGGATGATCTTCCAAATTTTGTAGGTGAGCTAGAACTACCTCTTAATTACCCACAGCTTAGTGAGGCATTACGCCACTGCAAAGATTTTCTGGGTCGAAAAGGGGTCAATGTCGTTGCCAGTGCACGAAAAAACACGCTTTTTCGCAGCTTAGTTGGTCAAAGCAGAGGTATTCAAGAAGTTCGTCACCTGATCGAGCAAGTCTCAGACACTGAGGCAAACGTGTTGATCTTGGGTGAATCTGGTACCGGTAAAGAAGTCGTTGCGCGTAACATTCACTATCATTCGTCGTACAGCAGTGGTGCCTTTGTGCCCATTAACTGTGGTGCCATTCCACCGGAGCTTCTAGAAAGTGAATTGTTTGGCCACGAAAAAGGCGCGTTTACTGGTGCGTTAACGGCACGTAAAGGTCGATTTGAGCTCGCAGACGGTGGCACGATCTTTCTTGATGAGATTGGCGATATGCCGATGTCGATGCAAGTAAAGTTGCTTCGCGTATTGCAAGAGCGCTGTTTCGAACGTGTGGGTGGCAATAGCACCATCAAGGTCAATGTTCGAGTTGTCGCGGCAACACACCGTAATCTAGAAAGTATGATTGAAGAAGGCACGTTCCGAGAAGACTTGTTCTATCGTTTGAACGTGTTTCCAATCGAGATGCCTGCGCTGAAAGAGCGCAAACAAGATATTCCATTGCTGCTGCAAGAGTTGATGACGCGTCTGGAAGCGGAGGGTGGCCAGCCTATCTGTTTTACCCCTCGTGCGATCAATTCATTGATGGAGCACAACTGGCCGGGTAACGTGCGTGAGTTAGCGAACCTTGTTGAGCGAATGATCATTCTGTACCCAAATAGCTTGGTCGATGTAAACCACTTACCAACCAAATATCGCTACAGTGATATCCCGGAGTTCCAACCAGAAAGTAATCCGTTTATTTCGGTTGAAGAACAAGAGCGTGATGTGTTCCAAGACATCTTCTCAGAAGACTTTAGCTTTGATGATCAAGACGATCTTGACCACAGCATGAACGCTCCGCAAGCGCTGCCGCCTGAAGGTGTAAATCTGAAAGAGCTGTTGGCTGATTTAGAAGTTAATATGATCAGCCAAGCGTTAGAAGCACAAGGTGGGGTCGTGGCACGAGCCGCTGATATGCTGGGTATGCGACGCACAACGTTGGTGGAAAAAATGCGTAAGTACAACTTACAACGCTAGGCAACGTTGAGATTTAAGACGATATCTAAATCATTTGGGCTATTTAGCATCGTTTTTCTGACACCAAAAACCGTTATCTGAGGGTGTCAACTTATTGTCAATGACTTAACGTCATGATAAATATAAAAAATAGCTTGGTACGCTAATTGCTTACCAAGCTATTTTAGTTTTAGCGGCGATATTTCGACAGGCAGTAATGGATAACAACACCAACCAATCCCATTTAGATTCCGTAGAAAATCAGGTTGAGCGCTATAAGCAGGTGCTTGATGTGATGCCTGCCGGAGTGATTCTGCTCGACACGTACGGCATAGTGCGTGAAGCAAACCCAGAGGCGCACCGAATTCTTGAGATTCCACTGGTTAATGAAAAATGGTTCAACATTATTCAGGCGGTGTTTGATCCTCGTGAGGATGATGGTCACGAAGTTTCCCTGCGGAATGGTCGTAAAGTTCGATTAGCCATTTCGGCTTCTACGACAGGTCAATTGATCCTGATTACCGATTTAACCGAAACTCGCTTACTTCAAGCTCGTGTGAGTGATTTACAACGCTTGTCGTCGTTAGGGCGTATGGTAGCGTCGCTTGCTCATCAGGTAAGAACGCCGCTATCGAGCGCCATGCTATATGCATCCAATTTGGGAGCGCCAAACCTTCCACCAGCGACAAGGGATCGCTTTCAAACCAAATTAATGGATCGACTGCACGATTTGGAAAAGCAGGTTAATGATATGCTGCTTTTTGCTAAAGGTGGTGATAATAAAGTCATTAAGCCATTTACGATTGCTCAGTTGGTGGCGGAATATCAGCCGATGGTCGAAACCGCGCTAAAAAATAACGGTATTGATTACTGCCTAGAAGTGGAAGAAGAACAAACTGAGTTGCTAGGCAATGCGAATGCGATTGCATCCGCGTTGAGCAACCTTGTCATGAATGCGATTCAGATGTCTGGTAAAGAGTCGCAAGTCGATATTTTTTTCCGCCCGGTAAATGGCGAGTTGCGCATTTCAGTGCAAGACAGCGGACCGGGTGTACCTGAAGAACAACAAGCCAAAATTATGGAGCCATTTTTTACCACGCGTTCTCAAGGAACCGGGTTAGGGCTGGCTGTTGTTCAAATGGTTTGCCGTGCCCATGACGGTCGATTGGAACTTATTTCAGAGCAGGGTGATGGAGCCTGCTTTACCATGTGCATTCCGCTAGAGCGAGTGCAACCAGAAGCGCAATAAGCAGCTTCTGGTAATAACAATTACTGGAGAATCAGAATGGCGCAAAGCAAAGTGCTGATCGTAGAAGACGATGAAGGTCTTCGTGAAGCCCTAGTGGATACTCTGGCTCTGGCAGGGTATGAGTGGTTAGAAGCTGACTGTGCGGAAGACGCACTACTAAAACTCAAATCGAATACTGTCGATATCGTCGTTTCTGACGTGCAAATGGCAGGTATGGGCGGGTTGGCTCTGCTCAAAAACATCAAGCAGAATTGGCCTAACTTACCAGTACTGTTAATGACGGCGTACGCCAACATTGAAGATGCCGTGTCGGCAATGAAAGACGGCGCGATTGACTACATGGCGAAACCATTTGCACCAGAAGTATTGCTAAATATGGTCAGTCGATATGCACCGATCAAAAGCGATGACAATGGTGACGCGGTCGTGGCAGATGAAAAAAGTCTGCGTCTACTTGCTTTGGCCGATAAAGTGGCACGTACAGATGCGAATGTCATGGTGCTAGGTCCGAGTGGCTCAGGTAAAGAAGTGATGTCGCGTTATATTCACAACGCATCAAACCGTAAAGATGGTCCATTCGTTGCGATCAACTGTGCGGCGATTCCAGACAACATGCTGGAAGCGACACTATTTGGTTATGAGAAAGGCGCGTTCACTGGCGCTGTTCAAGCGTGTCCGGGTAAGTTTGAACAAGCGCAAGGCGGCACAATCTTGCTGGATGAAATCAGCGAAATGGACTTAAACCTGCAAGCGAAACTATTACGTGTTTTGCAAGAGCGGGAAGTGGAGCGCCTTGGCAGTCGTAAGAGCATCAAGCTGGATGTACGCGTGCTCGCGACCAGTAACCGTGATCTCAAGCAGTACGTCTCAGAAGGCAACTTCCGTGAAGATTTATACTACCGCCTGAATGTGTTCCCAATTGCGTGGCCAGCACTGAACGAACGCAAAGGCGATATTGCGCCACTTGCCAAGCATCTTGCTGAGCGTCATTGCAGCAAGATGGGGATGCCAGTGCCTCAATTTTCAGCCGTTGCGGTAGAAAAACTGCTGCAATACCCTTGGCCAGGTAACGTTCGTGAGCTGGATAACGTGGTGCAACGAGCTCTTATTTTAAGTGAGAATGGTGATATCGACGCTGAGCACAT
Source organism: Vibrio sp. E14 (assembly GCF_020515785.1). Taxonomy (NCBI): domain Bacteria; kingdom Pseudomonadati; phylum Pseudomonadota; class Gammaproteobacteria; order Vibrionales; family Vibrionaceae; genus Vibrio; species Vibrio sp. E14. The sequence goes on along the minus strand of NZ_JAHPJI010000002.1, from coordinate 472,346 downwards.
CTTGCTAGAAGGGGTGGATTGGCAAGATGCCAACAGCTTGCAGCATGTGGTGCAAAATACAGAGATGGTGGTACCTAGTGTTAAGCCAGTCGCTCAACCTGAGAGTGTGAACCGTCCGGTATCTGGCGGGGAAGGCTTGGGCAGCGAGCTGCGTGACCAAGAATACGCCATTATTTTGGAAACCTTGGTGGAGTGTAACGGCCGACGCAAAGAAATGGCGGAGAAACTGGGCATAAGCCCACGAACCTTGCGCTACAAACTTGCCAAAATGCGTGATGCTGGTATAGATATCCCAAATTAACATGTGCAATCGCCATAAGACAAAAAGTGTAAGCAAACCGCTAACTAATGTCTTATGGCACGTTAATTGCTGTGTTAATAATCAGTTTTGTTAATAGTCAATCTTTTGGCTTAGAGGTGCTAATGAAAGTTGATGGTATTCAGGCAGAAATGCGCGCCATGATGGTAGAAGCAACCAATACTGCTCCTACTGCAAGTGGGGCGAAAGTTGGAGCAGATTTTAATGATCTCCTAACTAAAGCCATCAATAACGTGAACACACTTCAAAAAGCATCCGGTGATTTACAAACCCGTTTTGATCGTGGTGATGCCGATGTTTCCCTTTCTGACGTTATGATTGCTCGTAACAAGTCTAGTGTCGCTTTTGATGCGACGGTTCAAATTCGCAATAAACTCGTTGAGGCGTATAAAGACCTCATGAACATGCCAGTGTAATTTAGGTAATAAGTGTGGCAGACAAGTCTACAGATTTAACCGTCACTGAAGGCGGCTCAGATGGTGCACTGGTAGCAAGTTCCGACGTAGATGTGGAGAGTCAAAATCCAGATCTAGAGGAGCGCAGTGCGTCAAAATTTGATATGGCAGTGGGTGACCTTGATTTACTTCGTCAAGTTGTACTTGTGCTGTCAATCTCCATCTGTGTTGCATTGATCGTGATGCTGTTCTTTTGGGTCAAAGAGCCGGAGATGCGCCCGCTTGGAGCGTATGAGACCGAAGAGTTGATCCCCGTTTTGGATTATCTGGACCAGCAAAAAATCAATTACAAGCTTGATGGTAATACCATTTCTGTTGAATCGAGCGAATACAACTCGATCAAACTTGGCATGGTTCGCTCAGGCGTAAACCAAGCCACAGAAGCGGGCGATGATATTTTGCTGCAAGATATGGGCTTTGGCGTATCACAACGTTTAGAGCAAGAGCGCCTTAAACTCAGTCGAGAACGTCAATTGGCTCAAGCGATTGAGGAAATGAAGCAAGTTCGTAAAGCGCGAGTCTTATTGGCGCTACCAAAGCACAGTGTTTTTGTGCGTCATAACCAAGAAGCATCAGCCTCCGTATTTTTGACACTGTCGACTGGTACGAACCTCAAACAGCAAGAAGTTGATTCTATCGTCGACATGGTGGCGAGTGCCGTTCCGGGAATGAAAACTTCCCGCATTACCGTCACAGATCAGCATGGTCGTTTGCTCAGTTCAGGCTCTCAAGACCCTGCTTCTGCTGCGCGACGCAAAGAACAAGAATTAGAGCGTAGCCAGGAACAAGCGCTGCGTGAAAAAATTGATTCAGTGCTATTACCTATTTTAGGTTATGGCAACTACACGGCGCAGGTCGATATCCAAATGGATTTCAGCGCGGTTGAACAAACTCGCAAACGCTTTGATCCCAATACCCCTGCAACCCGCAGTGAGTACGCATTAGAAGATTACAATAACGGCAATATGGTAGCGGGTATTCCGGGGGCGTTAAGTAATCAGCCTCCAGCGGATGCCTCTATTCCGCAAGATGTGGCTCAGATGAAAGACGGTTCTGTCATGGGACAGGGTTCGGTGCGTAAAGAATCCACGCGTAACTTTGAGCTTGATACCACCATCAGCCATGAGCGTAAGCAGACGGGGACGGTTGCTCGTCAGACAGTTTCTGTTGCGATTAAGGACCGTCGTCAGGTCAACCCAGATACGGGAGAAGTGACCTATACCCCGATGTCCGAATCGGAAATTAATGCTATTCGCCAAGTCTTAATTGGTACGGTCGGTTTTGACCAAGGCCGTGGTGATTTGTTGAATGTACTGAGTGTGAAGTTTGCAGAGCCTGAGGCTGAACAGCTGGAAGAACCACCAATTTGGGAGCACCCTAACTTCAGCGACTGGGTTCGTTGGTTCGCAAGTGCATTAGTGATCATCGTTGTTGTGTTGGTTCTGGTTCGCCCAGCAATGAAGAAATTGCTTAACCCTACCAGTGATGACGAAGACGAAATGTACGGACCAGACGGCTTGCCGATTGGTGCGGATGGTGAAACTAGCCTGATTGGCAGCGACATTGAAAGCAGCGAACTGTTTGAGTTTGGTTCAAGTATTGATTTGCCAAACCTTCATAAAGATGAAGATGTATTGAAAGCGGTTCGCGCTCTGGTTGCGAATGAACCTGAACTTGCTGCTCAAGTAGTGAAAAACTGGATGAATGACAATGGCTAACGATATCGTACCTCAAGATGACAACGCCGCGGGAATGCCAGTTGAGCTGGATGTCTCAACCATTACTGGCGAAGAAAAAGCAGCAATTTTGCTACTGAGCCTCAATGAACAAGATGCCGCTGGCATTATTCGTCACCTAGAGCCAAAACAGGTCCAGCGTGTGGGTAGTGCGATGGCTAAGGCGAAAGATCTCAGCCAAGACAAGGTGTCAGCCGTTCACCGTGCGTTTTTGGAGGACATCCAGAAATACACCAACATCGGCATGGGCAGCGAAGACTTCATGCGTAATGCGCTGGTGGCGGCTCTTGGGGAAGACAAAGCCAACAACTTGGTTGACCAGATCCTACTTGGTACGGGTTCAAAAGGCCTGGATTCTTTGAAATGGATGGACCCACGACAAGTGGCGAGCATCATTGTCAACGAACACCCGCAGATCCAAACCATCGTATTGTCTTATTTAGAAGCAGACCAATCCGCGGAGATTTTGTCTCAGTTCCCTGAGCGCGTGCGTTTGGATCTGATGATGCGTATTGCCAACCTTGAAGAAGTTCAGCCATCGGCACTGGCAGAGCTGAACGAAATCATGGAGAAACAGTTCGCGGGTCAAGCTGGCGCTCAAGCAGCCAAGATTGGTGGCCTGAAAGCGGCAGCGGAGATCATGAACTATCTAGACAACAACGTCGAAGGTTTGTTGATGGAACAGATTCGCGATCAAGACGAAGACATGGCGACGCAAATTCAAGACTTGATGTTTGTCTTCGAAAACTTAGTCGAAGTGGACGATCAAGGTATTCAGAAATTGCTGCGTGATGTACCACAAGACGTGTTGCAAAAAGCACTTAAAGGTGCCGACGATTCTCTGCGTGAGAAGGTATTTAAGAACATGTCGAAACGAGCGGCTGAGATGATGCGTGATGACATCGAAGCGATGCCGCCAGTTCGCGTGGCGGATGTCGAAGCGGCACAGAAAGAAATCCTGGCGATCGCTCGTCGCATGGCCGATGCAGGCGAACTCATGTTGTCTGGCGGTGCGGACGAATTCTTATAATCTCTATTGCTCCGCGATTATCCTATTGCGGAGCGCCCTCACTTCTTAATCGAATACATAATAGGTAACCCATGGCTGGCGAAAGAAAACGTGGATTTATCCGTCCTGATGAAGATGATTCGATGATCGAACCACAACGTTGGGGGTTGCCTGATTACGGCGAGCCCAAAGCCAAGCAAGCAAAACAAACCGCGTTTAACTATGACCCGGGTTGGGTACCGAATCTTGAAGAGCCAGAAGAAGAGCAAGCACTTGAGCTAACCGAAGAGCAGATAGAGCTGATCAAGCAAGGCGCTTATCAGGAAGGTTTGTATCAAGGTCAAGAAGCCGGCTTTAAGCAAGGTTACGACAAAGGCAAAGAAGAAGGCCTGCAAGCGGGCCATGCTGAAGGGCTGGAGCTTGGAAAAGCCGAAGGCGTGACCGCAGGTCAAGAATATATTCAACAGCAAGTCGAAACCTTTATGAACTTAGCGAACCAGTTTGCTCAGCCGTTAGAGCTAATGAATGCTCAGGTTGAAAAGCAGCTGGTAGACATGGTGCTCTGTTTAGTAAAAGAAGTCGTGCATGTCGAAGTACAAACCAACCCTCAAATTATTTTGGACACGGTTAAGCAGTCGGTTGAAGCGCTGCCAATATCAGGTCATCCCATTACCTTGCACCTGAATCCAGAAGACGTTGCGATTATTCGCTCAGCTTACGGCGAAGCAGACCTTGATTGCCGCAACTGGACGTTGGTTGCTGAGCCATCACTCAATCGAGGCGACGTCCAGATTGAGGCAGGTGAATCAAGCATTAACTACCGTATGGAAGAGCGCGTCAAAAGCGTGTTGCACAGTTTTTGTGGTGCAAACCGTCATCAAGAGGGTGAGTAGTCCATGCAAGCATTGGCTGACCGTTTAAGAAACTACAAAGTTGAAGGCTTAACGACGCGCCCAGTTGCCTCTGGCAAACTGGTTCGAGTGGTTGGGTTAACGTTGGAAGCGACAGGCTGTCGCGCGCCAATTGGCAGTTTATGCTTAGTGGAAACCATGTCCGGTCAGATGGAAGCCGAGGTCGTCGGTTTTTCAGGTGATAACCTATTTTTGATGCCAAGCGAGCAAATTACGGGCATTTTGCCTGGCGCTAGAGTGACGCCATTAACCAGTGACGCTGGCTTGCCTGTTGGCATGGAGTTGCTTGGTCGAGTGATTGACGGGGTTGGTAATCCGCTTGATGGACTTGGCCCGTTGTATACCGATCATCGCGCCTCTTTTAATGCTGAGCCAATCAACCCGCTGGCTCGAAAGCCAATTTCAGAGCCACTTGATGTGGGCTTGAAAGCGATTAACGGATTATTGACGGTAGGTAAAGGTCAGCGTATCGGTCTGTTTGCCGGCTCTGGTGTGGGTAAATCGGTCACGCTTGGCATGATGACGCGAGGTACAACCGCACAAGTTGTTGTGGTCGGTCTGATAGGTGAGCGTGGACGCGAAGTTAAAGAGTTTATCGAAGAGATTTTAGGTGAGGATGGACGACGTCGCTCTGTCGTGGTGGCTGCGCCTGCCGATGCTTCACCATTGATGCGTTTGAAAGGCTGTCAAACCGCCTTAACCATTGCAGAGTACTTTCGCGATCAAGGTTTGGACGTTCTGTTATTGATGGATTCCTTGACGCGTTTTGCGCAAGCACAGCGTGAAATCGCCCTTTCTGTTGGTGAGCCGCCAGCGACAAAAGGCTATCCGCCATCTGTGTTCGCCAAGCTACCTGCTTTGGTTGAGCGTGCGGGTAACGGAAGCGCCGAACAAGGCTCAATTACGGCGTTCTTTACCGTGTTGACCGAGGGCGATGATTTACAAGACCCGATTGCGGATGCATCGCGGGCAATTCTTGATGGTCACATTGTGCTGTCCCGTGAAATGGCGGATGCAGGCCATTATCCTGCGATTGACGTCGAAAAGTCGGTTAGCCGTGTTATGCCGCAAATCACCACTGAAGAACATGTTCTGATGTCGAAAGCGGTACGTCAGGTCTTGTCGATTTGCCGCAAGAACCAAGATTTGGTGTCGATTGGGGCGTACAAGCCGGGCACCGATCCTGCTATCGATGGCGCGTTTACATTGAAGCCAAAGTTAGACGAATACTTACAGCAGAGCATGAAAGAATCGGTGCCATACGATATGTGCGTCAACATGCTTAGAAACATTTTAGGCGGGTGATAGCGCATGAACAATGCGATGGAGTTCCTACTTGAGCAGACTAAAGAGCGTGAAGATCAAGCCGTACTTGCACTGAACAAAGCGCGCTCTGAACTTGAAGATTATTACCGTCAGGTTGAGCAAATCGAAAAGTATCGCCTTGATTATTGCCAACAGCTTATCGACCGTGGGCAGGCGGGCTTAACGGCAAGCGAATATGGGCATTTAAATCGCTTTCTCACTCAGCTAGACGAAACGTTATCTAAGCAGAAACAAGCAGAAAGTCATTTCAAAGAACAGGTAGAAAACTGTCAAGAATACTGGTTAACAGTACGCAAAGAACGCAAATCCTATGAGTGGATGATCGAAAAGCGTGAGAAAGAGAAACAGCTTGCTGAAGCCAAACGGGAACAAAAGCAAATGGACGAGTTTTCAACGTTGCTTTACAGCCGTCGAGCGAAGCCTTTTTAATGTTTAAAAGTTGATGTTGCTTCCACTTATAACACTCGTTTTGTCACTGCAGCAATGAGCTTGTTATTGGCGTAATTTTTGCAGATAACTCTGTAGATGATCATCCCAATAACCTAAATTTGCCACCGTGTGCAATTAGCAGCGGCCTAGCGCTCGAAGCTGCTGATAATGAGAATTTCTATATGAATGTGAATTTGTCCAATGTTTCTGCGACGAGCAAGACGTCAGTGTCTGACTCTGCCGCACAAGCACCTACAGAAAACGCGGAGAACAAGGGATTTTTAGAAACCTTGACGGATGCGTTTTCAGGTTCACAAAAGTCAGAAAAAGTAGCAACGAAATCACTAAACGGTGAAGACCAAAACAGTGCCGAGATTAACAAGCTTTCGTCTGGCAAAGCTGATAGTCAAGAAGCGGTCACAGACGTGGCTCAAGCGAGCAGTAACGATGCCGAGGAGTTGCTGGCGCAAGAAAGCCAAGAAACTGCTATTCAAGAGCAAAGCCGCTCTGGTGACATGCTGACAGAGCATGCGAACACCATTCAAAGTGATGAAGCAAGCCTACTGGAAGCCAAACAAGGCGCGCACTCGCAAAATGATGCTGATGTTACTGAGAAAGTCGGTTCACTCTCGAACGCCCCTTCAGCTGCTAATGGCGCAAAAAGCGCGATGGGTGAAGGACAACAGCTGCTTGGTCGTATTGAACAAGCGAGTCAAACCTTGAAAGCGAATAATGCATCCATCGATAGTGGCAAAGTTTTGCCTCAACGAGCGGGTTTAGAACACTCGTTCAACGGGCAAACAACAGACATTGATGAACTTGCTTTGAATGACATGCCATTAGCTCAATCGCTTGAACAAGTGCAGGCAATGGCTGGGCAAGGCTTAGAGCCAATTTTAGATAAGAATGGTCAACCTATCGATGTCGATAAGCTCTCGTCTGAGTTTGCTACTTGGCAAGGTATGGCTAAACAAGTCAGTCACCCAACCGAGAAGGGCATGGTCAGTGGTGACGTTGCCAATGAACTATCGCCACTGGAGGTGGGTTTGGATGGCTCTAAAATTGATGCGCTTCAGCGTGTTTCCTTGGATGAACTCGAACTCATAGATACCAAACTGGCGCAGGGAAAACCACTGACTCAGCAAGAAACTGAGATCATAGAAGGGTTGAAAAAAGGGACGGTCATTGCCGATATTCCTGAGCAAGATCTTGCCCAGTTTGTTGCGCTTCCTACTGACGTTAAACAGGTTCTCGCCGAACAGCAAGGACAACAGCATTTGGCTCGCCAGGCTACACCTATGGGGATGTCTCAGCAAGCCCTTAATTTTGCGCCTCAATCAGCTCAGCCACAAGCTGTTCAGAGTACAGATAAAGTCGCATTGTCTCCGATGCCAGATGCGTTGGCCGCAGCTCATTTTCCGACGGCGCTTCAAGGCGTAAAGGACGGAGAGGTTAACCAGAAAGTTGTGAATGCCGCATTGACTGCTGGTGCACTTAAAGCGACAGCGGATAAGCAAGATAAACCAGAACTTCAACATGGTTTAGCAGGGCAGCTTCAGGCGATGGCGGGTCAACAAGGAACAAACGTGCAGCAACAAGCGCGTATTGATGCCGCGCAGCAAGCTCAGCTTCCGTTGCAACTGACCAAAGAGTTGGCCAATGAGCAAGTGGCGGAAAAAGTGCAAATGATGATGTCGAAGAACCTAAAAAACCTCGATATTCGTCTTGATCCACCAGAATTAGGTCGTATGCAAATTCGTATGACGATGAACAACGATGTGGCTAATGTGCATTTTACGGTGAACAACCCGCAAGCGCGTGACATCATTGAACAGACGCTTCCTCGCTTGAGAGAGATGTTGGCGCAGCAGGGCATGCAACTGGCTGATTCTTCTGTTCAGCAACAAAACAGCGGGCAGCAGCAAGGTAGGTATACTGCTGAGCAACATGGTCAAAGTGCTCAAGGCAGCGGTTTTTCTGGACAATCAGAAGAGAGCTTTGATGCTGACGTCAATCTGGATTTGAATGTGGCTTCAAAGCGTGATGGAATTAGTTTTTACGCATAACAGGCCGTTTAAAGGCAATAATACAAGGTTACCAAACGACTTCCTTAAGCATCTCGGTAACCTAAAAGAACAATAAGAGACAACAATGGCAGAAGAACAGTTACAAGGGGCCGATGCGCCGAAAGGAAAAGGTAAGTTACTTATCATCATAATCGCTGTTGTGGTATTGCTACTTGGCGGTGGTGCAGCAGCATTCTTTCTCATGGGCTCTGATGAACCAGCTCAGGCTGAAGCGTCTCAACAGGTTCAAGCGAAGGCATCAGATGCCTCGCCCATTGCCTACGTGAATCTTCCTCAGGCATTTGTATTTAACGTTACTGGGGACCGTCGCGACAGACTGGTACAAATTAAAGCGCAGTTAATGGTTCGCGGCGCAGAGAATGAAGAGTTGGCGCGGTACCATTCGCCACTGATTGAGAGCTCTTTGTTATCAACGTTTGCTTCGGCGACGGTTGATCAGTTGCGTTCTCCAACGGGACGAGTGGAATTGCGCGATCGTGCTTCCGAAGATATCAAAGCAGCGCTAAACGCTGCGGTCGGTAAGCCAGTGATTGAAAAAGTACTGTTTACAGATTTTGTTATTCAATAGGTAAAACGTGACCGATCTATTAAGCCAAGACGAAATTGATGCGCTATTGCACGGGGTTGACGATGTTGATGACGTCGATGAACCGATAGAAAACGACAACGAAGGTGCCGTCAATTTTGATTTCTCGTCGCAAGACAGGATTGTACGTGGTCGAATGCCGACGCTCGAACTTATCAACGAGCGCTTTGCACGACACATGCGTATTAGTCTGTTTAATATGCTGCGTAAAACGGCAGAAGTGTCGATCAATGGCGTGCAGATGATGAAGTTTGGCGAATACCAAAACACATTGTACGTGCCAACCAGTTTGAACATGGTGCGTTTTCGTCCGTTAAAAGGTACAGCGTTGATCACCATGGAGGCTCGCTTAGTCTTTATTCTAGTAGAAAACTTCTTTGGTGGGGATGGTCGATTCCATGCCAAAATCGAAGGGCGCGAATTTACCCCAACGGAACGCCGCATCATTCAGCTGCTGCTGAAGATTGTATTTGAAGACTACAAAGAAGCGTGGTCGCCAGTGATGGGGGTGGAGTTCGAATATCTCGACTCTGAAGTAAACCCAAGTATGGCTAACATTGTCAGCCCGACAGAAGTGATTGTCGTGAGTTCTTTCCACATTGAGGTCGATGGTGGCGGCGGCGATTTTCATGTCGTTATGCCTTACTCCATGGTTGAGCCGATCCGTGAACTGTTGGATGCAGGTGTTCAGTCCGACAAGATGGAGACAGACGTCCGTTGGAGCTCAGCATTACGTGAAGAGATTATGGATTGTCCGGTTAACTTTCGCGTTAACTTGCTTGAAAAAGACATCTCTTTGCGTGACCTCATGGAATTGCAACCGGGTGACATCATTCCGATTGAAATGCCAGAACATGCGACAATGTTTGTGGAAGACCTGCCGACCTATCGCGTAAAAATGGGCCGTTCGGAAGACAAATTAGCGGTGCAAATTTCTGAGGAAATTGAGCGCCCACATGTAGTCAAAACAGATTTAGCTTTCTTGGGCAAAGACATCATGTCTGAGCTTGAGAATGAAGACGATATAGACGATTAAGATACCTTATTGAACAGACATGCTTTGGCATTAAATAAGGCTTAACACAGGATAGAAAAATGGAACCAAGTGACGATCAAAAGCTAGCAGATGAATGGGCAGCCGCTCTTGGCGAAGACCCGTCTGCACCTTCTGTTGATGTAGATGAAGTATTGGCCGCGCCACTGGAAGAGCTAAAAGACACTTCAAGCCCAATTACCGAAGATGAGCGCCGTAAACTCGACACCATCATGGATATTCCGGTGACGATTTCGATGGAAGTCGGTCGTTCACAAATCAGCATTCGGAACTTATTGCAGTTGAACCAAGGTTCGGTTGTTGAGTTGGATCGTCTAGCGGGCGAGTCATTGGACGTATTAGTCAACGGTACACTGATTGCACATGGCGAAGTCGTGGTCGTGAACGATAAGTTTGGTATCCGTTTGACGGATGTGATCAGCCAAACTGAACGAATTAAGAAGCTACGTTAAGATGAGCCGCTCAATCAAAACGCGATTGACGCAAATCACTGGAGCACTGAGCTTAATGCTGAGTGCTCCTTATGCATTTGCTGCCGCACCAAATAATCTGGATCTTGCGACGACACTGGGCTCGCTTGTGCTTGTGATCGGCGTGATTCTTTTGTTGGCTTGGCTACTTAAACGTATGCAAGTGCCGGCGATGGGACAACAAAAAGGCTTGCGTATTGTGAGTCAGTTGCCAGTGGGCACCAAAGAAAGAATCGCCGTAGTTCAAGTGTGTGAAGAGCAGTTTTTGGTTGGAATTACCAGCCAATCAATCCAAACGTTAGCCAAGTTAGATAAGCCACTGAAAGAGGAAGAGTTGGCGACCAATGCTTTTGCGACTCAATTTAGCCAACTGATCAAAAAACATGACAAAGGGTAACCCGATTCGTTTGCTCCTGAGCACGTTGTTGCTTTTCGTCGGCGTGCTGTTTTCTTCATTTTCGTTTGCTGAGGCAGAGGAGTCTGCTCTGCCTGACAACTTGGCTGATGGAAGTAGCGTCACTGTTCAGGCGATGCAAAGTGATACTGGCGCCAGTCGTGCTATGTCCGTTTCTAGTGGTGGTGGCATCCCTGCGTTTACCATGACCACAAACCCAGATGGCAGTGAAGATTACTCGGTTACGCTACAAATCCTAGCGTTAATGACCATGCTTGGCTTCTTGCCTGCCATGGTGATTCTAATGACGTCGTTTACTCGAATTGTTGTGGTGATGTCGATATTGCGTCAGGCAATGGGTTTGCAACAAACGCCGTCTAATCAGGTCATCATTGGTATAGCGCTGTTTTTGACCTTCTTTGTTATGTCTCCCGTCCTGAACGAAATCAACGATAAAGCCGTTCAGCCTTATTTGAACGAGCAAGTCACGGCTCGAGAAGCGTTTGATGCTGCACAAGCACCAATGAAAGCATTTATGCTTAAACAGACCCGAATCAAAGATTTGGAGACGTTCGTAACCATGTCAGGAGAGCAAGTTGAGAACCCAGAAGATGTGTCGATGGCGGTGTTGATTCCGGCTTTCATCACCTCGGAGTTAAAAACTGCATTCCAAATTGGTTTTATGCTCTTCTTGCCGTTTTTGATTATTGACCTCGTGGTAGCGTCGGTACTGATGGCAATGGGTATGATGATGTTGTCACCAATGATTGTTTCGTTGCCGTTCAAGTTGATGCTGTTCGTATTGGTCGATGGTTGGAACTTGATACTTTCGACACTCGCGGGCAGTTTTGCCCTTTAGATAAGCGCAGATAGAGGATAAGACATGACACCAGAAATGTTTGTCGAGCTTTTCCGTGAAGCACTTTGGATGGTGCTTATCATGGTCTGCGCCATTATCATCCCAAGTTTGCTTATCGGCCTTATTGTTGCGATTTTCCAAGCTGCGACTTCCATCAACGAACAAACATTGAGCTTCTTGCCGCGTTTGATTGTCACGCTTTTGGCTCTAATGCTATTTGGTCACTGGATGACGCAAATGTTGATGGAATATTTCTATGGCTTGATTGAGCGCTTACCTCAGGTGCTTTATTAGAGGCGCCTATGGAGTACCCCACTAGCGTTGTCTTAGATTGGATCGCAAACTATTTCTGGCCCTACGTTCGTATCTCTTCCATGCTGATGGTGATGACGGTAACTGGGGCTCGATTTGTCTCACCACGAATCCGCCTTTACCTCGGGTTAGCCATCACTTTTGCCGTCATGCCAGCGATCCCTGCAGTGCCTCAAGACATTGAGTTGCTCTCGTTTCGGGGTTTTATGACCATTGCCGAGCAAATGATCATCGGTATTGCGATGGGCATGGTCACTCAATTTATGATTCAAACCTTTGTCTTGTTGGGACAAATATTGGGTATGCAATCAAGTTTGGGTTTCGCTTCTATGGTTGATCCCGCAAATGGTCAGAACACGCCATTGCTTGGTCAGCTATTCATGTTTTTGACGACAATGTTTTTCCTTGCCACCGATGGGCACTTGAAAATGCTGCAACTGGTAGTGTTCAGCTTTAAAACCTTGCCGATTGGTTCCGGCTCGCTCAACGCGGTTGATTTCCGTGAAATGGCAGGCTGGCTTGGTATTATGTTCCAAACGGCACTGAGTATGTCTCTATCTGGCATTATTGCACTACTTACCATTAACTTGTCGTTTGGTGTAATGACCCGTGCTGCACCACAGTTAAATATCTTTTCGCTTGGTTTTGCATTTGCGTTGATGGTGGGTCTATTACTGTGTTGGTACATACTGGCTGGCCTTTACAGTCATTATGAAATGTTCTGGACGGTGGGTGAGGCGCAGATTTGTCGACTCATTCGCTTGGAGTGCTAAGAATTGGCAGAATCAGACGGTCAGGAACGCACCGAAGAAGCCACGCCCCGACGGTTACAACAAGCCAGAGAAAAGGGGCAGGTCGCTCGATCTAAAGAGCTTGCATCAGCATCTGTGCTGATCGTTGGCGCCATTTCATTGATGTGGTTTGGCGAGGCGTTAGCACGCTCACTGTTTTCCATCATGAGCCGTTTATTTGATCTTCAACGAGAAGAGATTTTTGATACGGCAAAGCTATTTGACATTGCTTTAGGGGCGATGACCGATTTGTTGTTCCCTCTATTTTTGGTGCTAGCTACGTTGTTTACTGCCGCCATGATTGGTGCTGCGGGTGTGGGAGGAATCAGCTTTTCTGCTCAAGCCGCTATGCCAAAGCTGTCGAAAATGAATCCGCTTAGCGGTTTAAAGCGGATGGTGGGAATGCAAAGCTGGGTAGAGTTGATCAAATCAATTCTTAAAGTGGTTTTGGTTACTGGTGTCGCGATCTATTTGATCCAAGCATCGCAGGCGGATCTGATTCAATTAAGTATGGATGTGTATCCGCAAAACATCTTCCATGCTTTAGATATTCTGCTGAACTTTATCTTGTTGATCAGCTGTTCACTGTTGATCGTGGTTGCCATCGATATTCCATTTCAAATCTGGCAGCACGCTGATCAGTTAAAAATGACCAAGCAAGAAGTCAAAGACGAATATAAAGAAACCGAGGGTAAGCCAGAGGTCAAAGGACGCATTCGTATGCTGCAAAGAGAAGCGGCTCAACGTCGTATGATGGCAGACGTTCCTCAGGCTGATGTTATTGTTACCAACCCAGAGCACTTTTCGGTTGCGCTTCGTTATAAGCAGAAGACAGACCGTGCGCCGGTAGTGATCGCTAAAGGTACTGATCACATGGCAATGAAGATTCGAGAAGTCGCCCGAGAGCATGACATCACAATTGTACCAGCTCCGCCACTTGCTCGTGCGCTGTACCATACTACTGAGCTAGAACAAGAGATCCCCGATGGATTATTTACTGCGGTGGCTCAGGTTTTGGCATTTGTATTCCAGTTGAAGCAATACCGAAAACGAGGTGGACAGCGCCCCAAAATTCAGGATTACGATTTGCCAATCCCGCCAGAACACCGGCACTAATGCTAAAAGAAGCCTAATTCTAAAAAGGTTAATTGAATCAGATATTAAACTCTACTTGAGTGTTTAGTCATTATTTTGGCGTTAATTATGGTACATAGCTTGCTTAAAACGCCTTAATTATCAACCATACCTAAACTTTTAGGCCAAAGCGGTCGCGTATTAATAGTAAGAGCTAACGTGACGCTTCAATCGATTGAGATCTCTCGTAGTATGAAGTTAAGCCTGCCATTTGCAGATAAATTGCCACGAATCCCTCAGCGTGAAATGCCAGCTATTGGCGCACCGGTGATGGTTTTGGCCACCTTAGCGATGGTGGTGCTGCCTATTCCAGCCTTTTTGCTGGATATGTTCTTCACCTTTAACATCGCGTTGTCGATGGTGGTGTTGTTAGTGACCGTTTACACACGTCGTCCGTTGGACTTCGCCGCTTTTCCGACGGTACTGCTGATCGCAACCTTGTTGCGCTTGGCTTTGAACGTTGCTTCGACACGTGTCGTCTTACTGCATGGTCATGAAGGCGGCAACGCGGCAGGTAACGTAATTGAAGCGTTTGGTAATGTCGTTATTGGTGGTAACTACGCGGTCGGCTTAGTGGTTTTCCTCATCTTAATGATCATCAACTTTATGGTGGTGACCAAAGGTGCAGGTCGTATCTCTGAGGTAAGTGCTCGCTTCACCCTTGATGCGTTGCCAGGTAAGCAGATGGCGATTGATGCGGACTTAAATGCCGGATTGATAGACCAAGAACAAGCAAGAGTTCGTCGTTTTGAAGTGACAAAAGAAGCGGATTTCTACGGTTCAATGGATGGTGCCTCGAAGTTCGTAAAAGGTGATGCGATTGCCGGTATTTTGATTCTGTTTATCAACATCATTGGCGGTCTGTCGATCGGTATGGCGCAGTATGGATTGGGTTTCGGTGAGGCAATTGAAATCTATACTTTGCTGACGATTGGTGACGGCCTAGTTGCACAGATTCCATCGCTATTGCTGTCGATTGCAGCGGCGATGATGGTGACACGTCAAAACACCGATGAAGACATGGGTGAACAGCTGGTCTTCCAGATGTTCGATAACCCAAAAGCACTGATGATTACCGCAGCTATTCTCGGTGTGATGGGCATCGTACCGGGCATGCCACACTTTGCGTTTTTGAGTCTGGCGGTAGCGGCTGGCGCGGCGGCGTATTTCATCGATAAACGCCAAAAGCAGAAAGCGAAAGAACCGGCTTTACCAGCGAAAGCCGACGAAGGTACAGAGCCTTCATCACAACGCGAGCTTTCTTGGGACGACGTCCAGCCAGTCGATATTATTGGCCTAGAAGTGGGTTACCGCTTGATTCCGCTAGTGGACCGAGACCAAGGTGGAGAACTGTTAGAGCGCGTAAAAGGTGTGCGTAAAAAGCTATCGCAAGATTTTGGGTTTTTAATCCCTGCGGTTCACATACGTGACAACCTTGAACTGACGCCAAACAGCTATCGAATCACATTAATGGGGGTTGCGGTGGGCGAAGCTGAGATTCGTCCGGATCAAGAGCTAGCGATTAACCCAGGTCAGGTGTATGGCATGATTGATGGCGAGCCAACCATTGACCCTGCATTTGGATTGGAAGCCGTATGGATTCGCGAAGATCAGCGTGAGCATGCTCAGGCGTTAGGTTATACGGTTGTTGACTCATCGACAGTATTAGCGACGCACCTGAGCCAGTTATTGACTAATAACGCATCGCAGTTGATTGGTCACGAAGAAGTAGAGAATTTATTAGAAATGTTAGGACGCAGCGCGCCTAAGTTGGTTGAGAACTTTGTTCCTGATCAGTTGCCATTAGGTGTGGTGGTGAAAGTCCTACAAAACTTGTTAAACGAGGCCATTCCAATCCGCGATATTCGCACGATTGTTCAAACTTTGGCTGAGTACTCAAGTAAGAGTCAAGAAGCTGACATATTGACGGCAGCAGTTCGAATTAGTTTAAAACGTCTAATTGTTCAAGAAATCAATGGTATAGAGCCTGAGCTGCCAGTGATTACTTTGATACCTGAGCTGGAACAAATATTGCATCAAACTATGCAAGCATCAGGAGGCGAATCTGCGGGGATTGAACCGGGGCTCGCTGAACGATTGCAGTCTTCACTAAGCCAAGCGACACAGGAACAAGAATTGAAAGGTGAGCCAGCCGTTCTGCTTACTTCCGGTGTATTACGCTCGACGTTGGCGAAATTTGTGAAGAACACAATACCTAATCTCCGGGTACTGTCTTACCAAGAAATCCCGGATGAAAAACAGATCAGAATTGTGCAAGCCGTGGGTAACTGATCTCACGCATCATTAATGGATTCATAGTTTGAAAATAAAGCGATTTTTTGCCAAAGACATGAGAACGGCGCTGCTCCAAGTGAAAGAGGAGTTAGGCGCGGAAGCGGTGATCATGTCAAACAAGAAAGTGGCTGGTGGGGTGGCGATTGTTGCGGCGATAGATAGTGAATCTAACCCGTCTCAAGCAAGCGCAGTGTCACAACAAAATCGCGGTGCTTCTCAATCGAATCGCTATAACGAACATCGTCAAATGTCATCGTCTTCTGCCGATCGTTATCAAGATCGTCATTTAGATGAAGATAAAATTAGCCTGAACAGTAATAACAGTAACAACGAAAAAACAGGCTCGATGACGCAGCGATTCGCTAACATGCTTAAGCAATATAGTGGTGGTGCAGCAGATGCTGACGATCATGTAGCGGAAAATGAAGATTCGCTCTCTGCTTTATTGCAACGCCAGAATAAGCATCGCGACGGCTACAACCAAGAAAAGCCAGCGCCATATCAACCAGATTCACCTTTGGCGAAGTTAATCGCACAAGATAATCGATTTGAGCGTCCAACGCCGAAGTTGGATCCGACACGCTATGATCGCCGCCGTCCAAGTGATGAGCGAGAAGAGTCTGCAGATGAGCTGGAGAGTATGCGCGAAGAGATGACGTCAATTCGTCGTCTTCTAGAGCATCAAGTCTCTGGCCTGATGTGGCAGGAAGTGGAACGTCGTGAGCCGCTCAGAGCAATGCTGATTAAGCGCTTAGAGCGTATGGGCGTTTCTCCGGAGTTAGCAGACCAAATGGCTTGCTATATCCCGGAAGATACAAAACCAGCGCGAGCGTGGAAAGCGTTGTTGTCGCTGGTGGCGGATCAAATCAATATTCCTAAACAGGACATTTTAAAACGTGGTGGTGTGGTCGCACTGTTAGGTCCGACGGGGGTGGGGAAAACAACCACCGTTGCGAAGCTCGCAGCACGTGCCGCCATGGAATACGGTGCCGACAATGTGGCCCTTGTGACAACAGATACATATCGCATAGGTGCACATGAGCAGCTCTCAATTTACGGAAGAATCATGGGTTGTCCCGTAAGAGTTGCTAAAGATTCTAACGAGTTAGCCGATGTTATATATCAGCTAAGAAACAGAAGACTGATTTTGGTCGATACGGCAGGGATGGGGCAACGAGATGTCAGGCTTTCTGAGCAGCTCGATACTCTAATGCAAGAGAGCGGAGAAGTGATTCACAGCTACCTTGTTTTGCCAGCTACCGCACAACGTCGCGTTCTACAAGAAACGCTGGATCACTTCCGACGCATACCACTTTCGGGTTGTATTATGACGAAGCTTGATGAGTCATTAAGTCTAGGCGAATTCATCAGTGTAGTGATTCAAAACGCAATGCCAGTGGCTTACATAGCTAATGGTCAGCGCGTGCCAGAAGACATTGTGATAGCGCAACCAAAATATATGCTTGCGAAAGCAAATGAACTGTTAGAGAAGTCGACAGAGAACGAACCTCACTTTTGGAATAGTGACAGTGAAGGACTCTAAGGCGGCGGACTACTATGACTGAGAATATGATACACGATCAAGCAAGCGGCCTCCGTCGCTTAACACAACCATCGTTGACCAAAGTGATTGCTGTTACTGGCGGCAAAGGTGGTGTGGGGAAATCAAACGTAACACTGGGTCTGGCGATTTGTATGGCTCGCCAAGGCAAGAAGGTGATGGTTCTCGACGCTGATTTAGGTCTGGCCAATGTGGACGTGATGCTCGGAATTCGTGCAAAACGTAATCTAGGACATGTCTTAGCGGGTGAATGTGAGCTAAAAGATGCGATTGTCGAAGGGCCTTATGGTATAAAGATAATCCCTGCAACTTCTGGCACACAGAGCATGACTGAGCTTTCTCACGCTCAACATGCTGGACTCATTCGAGCATTTGGTAGTCTTGAAGACGAAATGGACGTCCTGCTGATAGATACCGCCGCAGGCATTTCTGACATGGTAATCAGTTTTTCGCGAGCAGCTCAAGATGTCGTTGTGGTTGTGTGTGATGAACCAACTTCAATCACAGATGCATATGCGTTAATTAAGCTGTTAAGTAAAGAACACCAGGTCCAACGCTTTAAAGTTGTAGCAAATATGGTCAGAAGCTACCGTGAAGGGCGAGAATTGTTTGCAAAGTTGACGCTAGTCACAGAGCGATTCTTGAATGTCAGCCTTGAACTCGTAGCATGTATTCCATTAGATGATAAAGTACGACAGGCTGTAAAAAGACAAAAAATTGTCGTTGATGCGTTCCCTCGCTCACCTGCCGCTTTAGCTATCAGCTCACTAGCAAACAAAGCGTTAACGTGGCCACTACCGAAAACACCAAGTGGACACTTGGAATTTTTTGTGGAAAGGTTGCTAAATCGTACCGAATTCGCAGAGGACCCTTTTGGTGAATAAAGCGATAACCTATGACCAACATGGCAAGTTTAATAGCCAGCAAGCGTTTATAGAGCGCTACTCAGTGTTGGTTAAGCGCATTGCTCACCACCTATTAGGCCGTTTACCGCCGAGTGTTCAGGTAGAGGATTTAATTCAGGCCGGCATGATCGGTCTTATCGAAGCTCAGCAGAATTATGATGGTTCTAAAGGTGCGAGCTTTGAAACTTATGCAGGTATCCGTATTCGTGGCGCAATGTTAGATGACATGCGCAAAGGCGATTGGGTACCGCGTTCTGTTCATAAAAATAATCGAGAGATTAACCAAGCGATTGCGGAGCTGGAAGGCGAATTAAATCGAGATCCTACTGATTCTGAAGTAGCCACGCATCTCGGTATGACACTGGATCAATATCATAGTGCTCTGACCGATATCAACTGCTCAAAATTAGTCGGTATTGAAGATTTAGGCGTTTCTGATGATGTGATTTCACCTGCAGATGAAACTGATGACAGTAACCCATTCAAAGGGGTTGCCGATGAATCATTTCGAAAAGCACTGGTTGAATCAATAAAACAGATTCCAGAGCGTGAAGCTTTGGTACTTTCGCTTTATTATGATGAAGAACTCAATTTGAAAGAAATTGGCGATGTGTTAGGCGTAAGCGAATCTCGCGTAAGTCAAATACTGAGTCAAGCGATGCAACGTTTGCGCACCAAGCTCAGTGCGTGGACACAAAATGACTAAAAACACTGATTTTACGATTCAGTGGAGGCAATTTTGAATAAAAACATGAAGATCCTTATTGTTGATGATTTCTCAACAATGCGCCGTATTGTTAAAAACCTGCTTCGTGACTTGGGTTTCAATAACACTCAAGAAGCGGACGATGGTTTAACCGCATTACCAATGCTGAAAAAAGGTGACTTCGATTTTGTTGTAACTGACTGGAACATGCCAGGTATGCAAGGCATCGATTTGCTTAAACACATCCGCGCGGATGCAGAACTTAAGCATTTGCCAGTTCTAATGATCACGGCTGAAGCGAAGCGTGAGCAGATCATTGAAGCTGCTCAAGCAGGCGTAAACGGCTACATTGTTAAGCCATTTACTGCTGCAACATTAAAAGAAAAATTAGATAAAATTTTCGAGCGTTTATAACTCTCTCTTTTTCTCTTTGTTATTCGAGTCATTCATACCAATTATTAAATACCTATTAAATGACTCGTTTAGCGTTTTTAAAGTGATAAGAAGAACTAAACGTAAAAGGGTCTATTCAGAATGATCTCACTAGAGCAGGCGAAGTCACTCGTTCAAATGCTAGAAAACGGGGAACAAGACCAAGCCAATATGCTTGTTGCCTCGATCTACGAAGGTGCCGAGAATCCAATGCTGCAAGAAATTGGAGCCTTAACTCGAGACCTTCACGAATCACTCAAGCAGTTCAGTCTCGATCAGCGCATGACCGAAATTGCGAAAGACGAAATCCCTAACGCAAGGGATCGTCTTAATTATGTGATCGAGAAGACAGAGCTAGCAGCCAACAAAACGATGGATGCAGTCGACTGCTGCCTTCCTATCGCTGACAACCTGCATGATTGCCTTCAGAAAGTTCGTCCTCAATGGAATGAACTCATGCACGGGCGCATCGAATTAAGCGAATTCAAAGCACTTTGTCACCGAATCGACGAGCTATTAGTTCAAGTCGAAGGTGACAGCACTGAGTTGCGTGGTCAATTGACCGAAATTCTCATGGCGCAAGACTTCCAAGACCTAACTGGCCAAATTATTCGCCGCGTAATTACGTTGGTAAATGAAGTAGAAGGCCGCTTAGTGGAAATCCTAACCGTATTCTCTGGAAATAAACCTGAAGAACACATTCAAGTTTTGTCAGAACCGGCAGATAAAAAGAATACACAAACAAGCGAAGCCGAAGGCCCGATTCTTCATCCAGAACTGAGAGAAGATGCGGTTTCATCGCAGGACGAAGTCGATGACTTGTTGTCCAGTCTTGGATTTTAAAGGTAACGTATGAGCTACGATTTAGACGAAGATATTCTTCAGGACTTTCTCATTGAGGCTGGGGAAATTCTCGAACTGCTTTCTGAGCAGTTGGTTGAATTGGAAAATAACCCAGAAGACAAAGACTTACTTAATGCAATTTTCCGCGGGTTTCACACCGTAAAAGGCGGTGCTGGCTTCCTGTCTTTGGCAGAGCTAGTCGATACTTGTCATGGTGCGGAGAACGTGTTCGACGTTTTACGAAACGGCCAACGCACGGTCACGCAAAACTTAATGGATACGATGCTAAAAGCGTTGGATACGGTCAATACCCAGTTCCAAGCCGTTCAAGATCGTGAGCCATTGGAAGCTGCGGATCCTGCCCTTCTTGAAGAACTTCATCGTCTATGTAAACCTGAATCAGAAGATGAAGTCGCTGCAACCGTGGTTGAAGAACCAGTGGTTACTCCTGAACCTGTCATTCCTGAGCCTGTTATTGAAGAACCTGCCGCGCCAGCGTCAAGTGTCGGCTCTGTTGATGAAATTACCCAAGACGAATTCGAAAAGCTGCTGGATGAACTTCATGGTAAAGGCTCAGCTCCAGGCGCTTCAGAACCTGCGACACCAACAGCGCCATCAGAGCCCCCTCAATCAAGTGCGCCATCAGTTGAAAGTGGCGATATCACTGACGATGAATTTGAACGTCTACTTGACGAACTTCACGGCGTTGGCAAAAGTCCATCAGCGGCAGAGGCTGCAGCATCTGCACCAGCAGAACCTCCTAAAGCGGCAGAACCAGCTGCGCCAGTTGCATCGTCAGCAAATCAAGATAGTGACTTAATGACGGACGAAGAGTTCGAAAAGTTACTCGACGAGCTACATGGTGCGGGCAAAGGTCCCACGCTGGAAGAACTGGATATGGCAACGAAGCCGGCATCAGCAAACGTAGAGGAAAGCCCTGCGAAACCTGAGCCTGCGGTTAAGCCAGCACCAGCACCAGCAGCGCCAACTCCGGCTCCAGCACCAAAACCAAAACCAGAATCTAAACCTGTCGCGGTGAAAGAAGAGGCGAAAGCGCCAGCGGTTAAAAAGCCTCAGGCCGAGGCAACCGTTCGTGTCGATACCTCGACGCTTGATACCATCATGAACATGGTAGGTGAGCTTGTATTGGTCCGAAACCGTCTATTAAGCCTTGGTTTGAACAGCGACAATGAAGAAATGTCCAAAGCGGTCGCCAACCTTGATGTCGTAACGGCGGATCTGCAAGGCGCGGTAATGAAAACGCGTATGCAGCCAATCAAGAAAGTATTTGGCCGCTTCCCACGCGTTGTCCGTGACTTGGCGCGTAACCTAAATAAAGACATCGTGCTGGAAATGCGCGGTGAAGAAACCGATCTCGATAAAAACCTTGTAGAAGCATTGGCTGATCCATTGATTCACTTGGTTCGTAACTCGGTTGACCACGGTATTGAAATGCCAGACGACCGTGCGAAAGCAGGTAAATCACGCACAGGTAAAGTGATTTTGTCTGCATCACAAGAAGGGGATCACATTGAGCTATCCATCGTAGATGATGGCGGCGGTATGGACCCGAACAAACTGCGTGGTATCGCGGTTAAGCGCGGCATGATGGACGAAGATGCAGCGGCCCGTTTAACAGACAAAGAGTGCTTCAACCTTATCTTTGCGCCAGGTTTCTCAAGTAAAGATAAAATTTCTGACATCTCTGGCCGTGGCGTTGGCATGGATGTGGTTAAGACGGCGATCAACACCTTAAATGGTTCAATCGATATCGATTCTGAGCTAGGTAAGGGCACTAAGATCACCATCAAAGTACCACTAACGTTGGCGATCCTACCAACACTGATGGTTGGCGTTGGCGGTCATCCGTTTGCACTACCACTGGCTTCGGTGAGCGAAATCTTCCACTTGGATCTGAGTCGCACAAACGTGGTAGATGGTCAGTTGACGATCATTGTGCGTGAAAAATCTATCCCGCTATTTTACCTACAGAACTGGTTAGCATCCAAATCACAAAACGTCGAAGAGCGTACTGGTCACGGTCATGTGGTTATTGTACAGATCGGTAACCAGCGCGTTGGTTTTGTTGTGGATACGCTTATTGGTCAAGAAGAAGTGGTTATTAAGCCACTCGATAATCTATTGCAAGGCACTCCGGGCATGGCTGGTGCAACAATCACTAGCGATGGCCATATTGCATTAATTCTAGATGTGCCTGATTTACTTAAGCGATATGCTGCGGCTTCACGCCTTTAAGCAAAGCTGACGTTATTAAAAGGAATAAGATGGCGATTAAAGTACTAGTCGTTGATGATTCGAGTTTTTTTCGACGTCGCGTGAGCGAAATCATCAACTCAGAATCGCGCCTAGAAGTGATTGACGTTGCGGTAAATGGCAGAGAGGCGGTTGAGAAAGCCAAATCTCTTAAACCGGACGTCATCACGATGGATATTGAAATGCCAGTGATGGATGGCATTACCGCTGTGCGTGAAATCATGGCAGCGGCTCCAACGCCAATCCTAATGTTTTCGTCCCTGACTCATGACGGGGCGAAAGCCACGCTTGATGCGCTTGATGCGGGCGCATTGGATTTCTTACCGAAAAAGTTTGAAGACATCGCACGTAACCGCGAAGAAGCGGTGTCACTGCTTCAGCAACGAGTTATTCAGATTGCTTCGAAGCGCGCTTTTATGCGTCGACCAATCACTCGCGCTGCTGCGAGTACCAATGCGGCAGCTCGTCCACTAGGTTCAAGAACGGCTTCGCCAGCGACTCCAGCTCCTGCTCGACCGGCTGCGGCAAAGTTCCGAGCCTCCGGTAAGAAGTATCAACTGACCGCAATTGGCACGTCGACTGGTGGTCCGGTTGCTTTGCAAAAAATTCTGACGCGTTTACCGATGAACTACCCGCATCCGATCGTATTGATCCAACATATGCCAGCAACCTTTACTGCTGCATTTGCCAGCCGTTTGAATACCTTGTGTAAGATTCAAGTGAAAGAAGCCCAAGACGGCGATGTCTTACAGCCTGGTGTGGCATACCTTGCTCCAGGTGGTAAGCAAATGATGGTTGATGGTCGAGCGGGGGCTGCTCGTCTTCGTATCATTGATGGCGGCGACCGCATGAACTACAAACCATGTGTGGATGTGACTTTTGGTTCTGCAGCCAAAGTATACGGTGACAAAGTACTCTCTTTAGTGCTGACTGGCATGGGTGCAGACGGTCGTGAAGGCGCTCGTATGTTGAAGTCTGCAGGCTCAACTATTTGGGCTCAAGATGAAGAAAGTTGTGTTGTTTATGGTATGCCCCAAGCTGTTGCTAAAGCAGGCATTTCTTCAGAAGATTTACCGCTTGACCGCATTGCAGAACGCATGTTGGTGGAAGTTGGCCTAGCGTAGGATTCATCATGATTGTTTGGAGTGTAGCTAACCAGAAAGGTGGCGTGGGTAAAACCACCTCAACAGTGACATTAGCGGGTTTGCTGAGTCAAAAAGGTCATCGCGTACTGATGGTCGATACTGACCCTCACGCATCACTGACTACCTATCTTGGTTATGATCCTGACGCAGTAACTTCGAGCCTATTTGATTTATTCCAGTTGAAGACATTCTCTCGTGAAGCGGTGAGGCCGTTAATCCTAGAGACAAAACTGGAAGGGATGGATATCATTCCCGCGCATATGTCCCTTGCGACGCTTGATCGTGTCATGGGGAATCGCAGTGGGATGGGGCTGATCTTAAAACGAGCTCTACAAGCGGTCTCACAAGACTATGATTATGTGTTGATTGACTGCCCGCCAATTCTTGGTGTGATGATGGTGAACGCACTGGCCGCCAGTGACCGAATTTTGATTCCCGTTCAAACCGAGTTTTTGGCGATGAAAGGCTTGGAACGCATGATGCGCACGTTAACCATTATGCAAAAGTCTCGTCCGGGTGGTTTCAAAGTGACTATCGTTCCAACGATGTATGACAAGCGCACCAAAGCGTCTTTGCAAACATTGATGCAACTGAAGAACGATTACCCAAATCAAGTATGGACCTCTGCGGTGCCGATTGATACCAAGTTCCGTGATGCTAGTTTAAAGCACTTGCCAGCTTCGCATTTTGCATCTGGTAGTCGTGGTGTGTTTGCGTATAAACAGTTACTGATTTACCTGGAGAGGTTAGCGTTCGATGAGCAGTAACGACGTGCTTTCCAGTGAACAAGCGCTTGATGACTACTTTAATGCGCTATTGGGTGATGAGGCTGAAGCAACGACTCTTGAGGAAGAGCTTGACTTGCTGGCTCAAGAAATATCATCTGCAGAGCCAGAGCCAGAGCCAGAGCCAGAGCCAGAGCCAGAGCCAGAGCCAGAGCCAGAGCCAGAGCCAGAGCCAGAGCCAGAGCCAGAGCCAGAGCCAGAGCCAGAGCCAGAATTGCAGTTTCAATACTCGGAGCCGGAAACTTACCAGTTTCAAGAAGCGTACCCGCCAGAATTGGAAGCCCCAAATCTGGAAGATGTGCAAAGGTTATTAAGTCAGCTTGAAGCAAGCAACCCTGTAGCCGAGTTAGATATTGATAGTATTCTTGAACAAAATACGATTGATATTGCAGCAGAAATAAAAGCGGCTGAGCCAGACGTACAAACGGTTAGTGAGGCGCCCGAGTTACAAACAGTTGAAGAGATACAAGACTGGGTGATTGATGCGCCAGTTTTTGAGGAAACTCAGCCAGAACTGGTTGAACCTCAATCGGTGATTGAGCATGATGTCAATATAGAATCGAATGTTGATACTGAGCTCGAGACACAAACAGGTTCCGAAATACCAACTGACTGGGAAAGCACGAAGCGAAGTGAAGATTTTCAAGTGCTTTACTTTGATGTGAATGATGTCACGTTTGCCGTACCGCTTGATGAGTTAGGTGGTATTCATCGCATCAGCGAGCTTAACCATTTAATAGGAAAGCCCGCCTGGTATTTGGGGCTACAAACAAATCGTGAACAACAGTTTGATGTCGTCGATACCGCGAAATGGGTGATGGCAGATAAGCTTCGCGATGACAGTTACAAAGATAATTACCAATATGTTGTCATGCTTGGAGAGAGCATGTGGGGGCTGGCCAGTAACCAACTAATGGGGACGGAAACGCTCAATATCAACAAGGTTCGCTGGCGTGAACAGGCGGGTAAACGCCCTTGGCTAGCGGGCATGGTAAAAGAAAAAATGTGCGCCTTAATTCATGTCCAGGCGCTCATTGACATGCTAAACGCCGGTTTAGATGTCAAATCACTGAATTAGATTTAAGTCGGGAACGACATTAACGAGGATTAACTATGTCTCAAGCTTTTGAAGTAGAAGTGAAGAAAGATGCATCGAATGACGAAGTTCTTCAGTGGGTGACGTTCCAGCTAGAAGAAGAAACGTATGGCATCAACGTAATGCAAGTTCGTGAAGTACTTCGTTATACTGAAATTGCACCCGTTCCAGGTGCGCCAGATTATGTTCTGGGTATCATCAACCTGCGTGGTAACGTGGTTACTGTTATCGACACGCGTTCGCGTTTCGGCCTGATGGAAGGCGAAGTTACAGATAATACTCGTATTATTGTGATCGAGTCTGAGCGTCAAGTGATTGGTATTTTGGTAGATAGTGTGGCAGAAGTGGTTTACCTACGTTCTTCTGAAATTGACACGACGCCTTCTGTCGGTACTGATGAAAGCGCGAAGTTCATCCAAGGTGTGAGCAACCGTGACGGCAAACTTCTTATCCTTGTGGATTTGAACAAGCTCCTAACGGATGACGAATGGGACGAGATGGCTCACCTATAATGGGCTGAATAATGATGGCTGAAGAGACTCTTTTATCTGTTCCATTCCTTGCGGGTGGCGTCGCTTTTATCGTGTTGGTGTTGGTTGTTTTGCAACTGAGCATTCGCTCGGGGTTGCAAAAGCAAGTAGACCAGCAACGAGCACAGTCTCGACATGTAGATAAAGAAGTACAAAAGTTGAGTAAGCAGTTACTCGAAGTGCGTTCGGTTGTCGTTGGTCTTGGACAAAAAGTAACGGAACAACAAGACATTATTCAGCACCTAAACGAGAGAATTCGTGAACTCGAGCACGCTGATACTGATGGTCGCTTGTACAGTCGAGCTTCTAAAATGGTACAGCTTGGTGCAGATATCAATGAGCTCATTGAAGAGTGTGAACTGCCAAAAGCTGAAGCGGAATTGATGCTTTCACTACAGAAAAAACTGGCGGGAAAAGAGAAAATTCCACCACTAAGCGGTCAGCCATCAGATGATGCAGAATACCCGACGCGTGGACGTCGTCGACGCTAAAGGTTTTAAAGCGATAAAAAGAGGCGATAAGCCTCTTTTTTGTGTTCGGTTACTAATTATCTTTTTGCAATACAGCCGTAGATTACCTTAAGCTCTTTTCACTCTTAGCACTCGCTCCCCAAGTTAAAATGAGAGCTTATAACTACTTATAGTTAATTTTATTAAAGTGTGACGATTAATTAACAAAAATACATGAACTTACATACATCCCAGCCCTCTTATCCTGTTTTGTCATAACTAAGCTGTGTTAATATAGCGCTTCGTTCATTTTTTAGTTGAAGCTCTATGTTAGAAGTATCTAACCTGACAGCGATCCGTGATGAGAGGGTCCTGTTTGAAAACCTGCAGTTTGAAATTAAGCCTGGTGAATTGGTCCAGATAGAAGGGCGCAATGGTACTGGCAAAACTACGTTACTACGTATTGTGACAGGTTTAGGTGATAGAGAAGAAGGCATCATTAAGTGGAAAGGAGAAGAGGTTGAAAAATCTCGTGATGTTTTCCATCAAGATCTGCTGTTCTTAGGGCATCAAACTGGAGTGAAACGAGAGCTTACCGCACTAGAAAACTTACGTTTTTACCAATCTATTCAAAATAACCGCTCTTCTGACGAAGAAATCTTCACTGCTTTAACTCAAGTTGGTTTAGCTGGTCGAGAAGATGTGCCTGTAGCACAGCTTTCCGCAGGTCAGCAACGACGAGTGGCACTAGCAAGGTTATGGCTCAGTAAGCAAATTTTATGGATTTTAGATGAACCGTTGACCGCCATCGATAAGCAAGGCGTCAAAGTGCTTGAATCTTTGTTCGCAAGTCACGCTGATAATGGCGGTATTGTCGTGTTGACGACGCATCAAGATATGTTTTCGGACAGCCCGAAACTTAGAAAAATAAAGTTGGGTGATTGATATGATTCCATCTATGACCACCATCATTCGCCGCGAGCTATTGATAGCATTTCGCCGTCAGGCAGACATTCTGAACCCGCTTTGGTTCTTTATTATTGTTATTACTCTGTTTCCTCTTAGTATCGGGCCTGAACCAAATTTGTTAGCACGTATTGCAGCGGGCATTGTTTGGGTTGCCGCATTGCTATCCGCCTTATTATCATTAGAGCGTCTATTTCGTGATGATTTTCAAGACGGTGCATTGGAACAAATGATGCTAATGCCGATTCCATTGCAACTTGTAGTGGTTTCAAAGGTCATAGCACATTGGTTGTTAACAGGGTTACCTCTGATCCTAATTAGCCCATTATTGGCGGTTTTACTTTCGCTCGATTTCAATACTTGGCTATCTGTTGTACTAACCTTGATGATCGGTACACCGACACTAAGTTTTATTGGAGCTATTGGTGTGGCTTTGACGGTTGGGTTGCAAAAGGGGGGCGTTCTTTTGAGTTTGCTTATTCTTCCGCTCTACATCCCAATTTTGATTTTCGCAACATCAGCAATTGATGCCGCCGCGCTTGGTATGGCGTATAACGGTCAACTAGCAATTTTAGGTGCGATGCTAATGGGAGCGATGACGTTAACGCCTTTTGCCATTAGTGCCGCATTGAGAGTTAGTGTTAACTAACTCAATAAAGTGCCAATGAAGCGGCGCTTGATCAAAGAATTATTATTAAAGCACTGCTACGGTCTCAGCCCTTTAGACAGTGTCCCTGAAGTAAGAGTGAGAACAAAACATGTGGAAATGGCTACATCCTTATGCCAAGCCAGAAACCGCTTACCGTTTGAGTGGTAAGTTTCTGCCTTGGTTTTCTGTATTGGCCCTCGTATGCTTATCGGTTGGTACGGTTTGGGGGCTTGCATTTGCGCCTTCAGATTACCAACAAGGTGACAGTTTCCGAATCATCTATATTCACGTCCCATCAGCTATTTGGTCTATGGGCGTTTATATGTCGATGGCGATTGCGGCATTTATTGGCTTAGTATGGCAAGTACGTCTATCTGATATGGCGGCGCTTGCGATGGCGCCGATTGGTGCGGTATTTACCTTCATTGCTCTACTTACTGGTGCCGTTTGGGGTAAGCCAATGTGGGGCACTTGGTGGGTATGGGACGCCCGTCTTACTTCAGAATTGATTCTTCTATTTCTCTACCTTGGTGTTATTGCGCTTTATCACGCGTTTGACGATCAGAAAACAGCCGCAAAAGCGGCGGGTATTTTAGCGATCGTAGGCGTCGTGAACCTACCTATCATTCACTTTTCCGTAGAATGGTGGAACACGCTTCACCAAGGCGCGACGATCACGAAATTTGAACAACCTTCTATTTCATCCGACATGCTTTGGCCGTTATTGCTAAACATCTTTGGCTTTGCGTTCTTCTTTGGTGCAGTGACGATGGTACGTTTTCGTAACGAAATCATCAGTAAAGAAAGTCACCGCCCTTGGGTGCGCAAACTCGCAACAGAACAAACTCAGTGAGGTAATTGATTATGCATTTTGAATCTCTGAGCGACTTTTTTGCCATGGGTGGCTACGCATCATACGTATGGAGTGCGTTTGGTATTACTTTCTTATCCATGCTGATCCTTCTGATCACTAGCCTTCGCCGCGGTGATGCATTATTGAAAGAAGTGAAAGCAAAAATTGACCGTCAAGCTCGTATCGACGCAGCGAAGAACATGGAGAACACCTTATGAACCCGAGACGTAAAAAGAGGCTAGGTATCGTACTAGCGATCTTTATCGGTATTAGTGCCACCATTGGTTTGATACTTTATGCGCTTAACCAAAATATGGACCTTTTCTACACTCCAACGGAATTGGTTAATGGTAAGCCAGATGGCACCAAGCCAGAAGTAGGCCAGCGTCTGCGTATTGGTGGTATGGTGGTTGTGGGCTCGGTTCGTCGAGATCCTAATTCTTTGAAAGTGAGTTTTGACCTGCACGATGTCGGTCCTAAAGTGACGATTACTTATGACGGTATTCTTCCTGACTTGTTCCGTGAAGGGCAGGGTATTGTGGCTCAAGGTGTACTGAAAGATGCCACGACAGTTGAGGCATTTGAGGTCCTAGCGAAGCACGATGAAGAATACATGCCACCAGAAATTGCGGAAGCGATGAAGAAAACGCATGAACCGCTTCAATACAGCACAGAACAGAAACAAGGAAGCGGCCAATGATTGCTGAAATCGGTCACTTTGCTCTCATTCTTTCGCTTGCAATGGCTGTGCTGCTGAGCGTATTGCCATTGTGGGGAGCATCGAATAATAACACCATGCTCATGAACACAGCGCGACCGCTATCTTGGTCTATGTTCCTAATGCTGTTGTTCTCTTTCGCCATTTTATGTTGGGGATTTTATACCAACGACTTCACGTTACAGTATGTAGCGAGCAACTCGAATAGTCAGCTTCCTTGGTACTACCGTTTAACCGCAGTATGGGGTGCACACGAAGGTTCACTGTTGCTATGGGTGTTAATCCAAGCTGCTTGGACTGTCGCTGTAGCGACATTCAGTCGTGGTATGCCGCAAGAGTCGGTTGCACGTGTACTTGCCGTAATGGGCATGATCTCAGTGGGTTTCCTACTGTTTATCATCCTAACGTCAAACCCATTCCTACGTACGTTACCGTTCTTCCCGGTTGACGGACGTGATTTGAACCCTCTGCTTCAAGACCCTGGTTTGATTGTTCATCCGCCAATGCTTTACATGGGCTACGTTGGTTTCTCGGTTGCCTTCTCCTTTGCGATCGCATCCCTAATGACCGGACGCCTTGATACGGCTTGGGCCCGTTGGTCTCGTCCTTGGACAACCGCTGCATGGGTATTTTTAACACTCGGTATCGCACTAGGCTCTTGGTGGGCTTACTACGAACTTGGCTGGGGTGGCTGGTGGTTCTGGGATCCAGTAGAAAACGCATCATTCATGCCTTGGTTAGCGGGTACCGCATTAATGCACTCTCTTGCCGTGACAGAAAAACGCGGCACATTTAAAGCGTGGACGGTACTATTGGCAATCTCTGCATTTTCGTTGAGTTTGTTGGGCACATTCTTAGTCCGTTCCGGTATTTTAGTATCGGTGCACGCGTTCGCGTCTGACCCGTCGCGCGGTATGTTTATTCTAGGCTTCCTCGTTTTCGTTATCGGCGGCTCTTTATTGCTGTTTGCCGTAAAAGGGGCAGCAGTACGTGTACGTGGTAACTTCGACTTAGTCTCTCGTGAAAACGCGCTCTTAGCCAATAACGTATTACTTATCGCAGCACTTGTTGTGGTGTTAGTGGGGACACTGTTGCCGCTCGTACATAAGCAGCTTGGTTTGGGGTCGGTTTCTATCGGTGCGCCATTCTTCGATATGCTGTTTGCGTGGTTGATGATGCCATTTGCTTTCCTACTTGGTATTGGTCCACTTATCCGTTGGAAGCGAGACAATTTATCTAAACTTGTGAAACCAATGCTCATTTCAGGTGTGCTTGCTTTCGCCTTGGCTGCGGTATGCGTGTTCCTGTTTGCCGACTTCTTCTCAACCATGGCTTACATTGGCTGGGTAATGGCGGTTTGGATTATTGCAATGCATGGCTTTGAACTATATGAGCGTGCAACGCACCGTCATAGCTTTAGTGAAGGCGTTCGCAAGCTGCAGCGTAGCCACTGGGCGATGATGTTGGGTCATGTTGGTCTGGCGGTATCTGTTATCGGTATTGCGATGGTACAGAACTACAGCATCGAGCGTGATGTACGTTTAGCACCTGGCGAACATTTCCAAATTCAAGGTTATGATTTCTACTTCTCAGGCCTGCGTGATAAAGATGGTCCAAACTACGATGGCTACATCGCGGATTTTGAGATCACACATGATGGCAAATACGTGAATACGCTTCACGCTGAGAAGCGCTTCTACCGTACGGCTAAGTCTATGATGACCGAAGCTGCCATTGACCGTGGAATTAGTCGTGACTTATACATTGCAATGGGTGAACGTTTAGACGACAACCGATCTTGGGCTGTTCGTATTTACTATAAACCGTTCGTTCGTTGGATTTGGGCTGGCTCTTTGATTATGGCGTTAGGCGGTGCACTAGCGATTTCAGATAAGCGTTATCGCTTCCGTAAATCTTCAAAGAAAAACGCGAAGTCAAAAGAGCAGGAGGCATAACATGAATAAGAAAATCTTATTTATTCCGCTCGTCGCTTTCATGATTTTGGCGGGCATTTTCGCAACCCAGTTAATGCGCAACCAAGAGGGCGATGATCCAACGAAATTGGAGTCGGTTTTGGTTGGTAAGCCAGTTCCTGAGTTTCACTTAGAAGACTTAGCTGAACCTGGAAAACAATACGACCAGTCAATTTTTAAAGGTGAGCCGTTGCTCTTGAACGTTTGGGCAACGTGGTGTCCAACATGTTATGCAGAGCATAAATACCTAAACGAATTGGCGGGTAAGGGCGTTAAGATCATCGGTATGAATTACAAAGATGATCGTAACAAAGCGGTAGGCTGGTTGAATGATCTCGGCAACCCTTACTTAATTAGCCTATTTGATGGTAGCGGTATGCTTGGTCTTGACCTTGGCGTTTATGGTGCACCAGAAACATTCATTATTGATGCAAATGGTGTGATTCGTTATCGCCATGTGGGGGATGTAAACCCACGTAATTGGTCAGAAACACTGGAGCCGCTTTACAACAAACTGGTTGAGGAGGCGAAGCAATGAGAAAGCTGATCCTTGCAGTCTTTGCTGCCATGACATTATCTCTTGCTGCTCACGCTGCCATTGAGGTGTACGAGTTTGATAACTTGGAACAAGAACAGCAGTTCAAAGAGTTAAGCCATACGCTCCGTTGCCCTAAATGTCAGAACAACACGATCTCGGATTCTAACGCTGAACTTGCTCAAGACTTACGCCATAAGGTGTACGAAATGACCAAAGAAGGTAAGTCCAAAGATGAGATTGTTGATTACATGATCGCCCGATATGGTAACTTCGTGACTTACAACCCACCATTTACGGTTGCTACTGCGATCTTGTGGCTAGGGCCGCTCGCTGTGGTATTGGGTGGTTTTGGTTTGATTGTACTGCGTAGCCGTAAATCTAAAGTTAAGGCAAAAGCGAGCAGTGACGAGCAATGGGATGAGCAAAAAGAGGCTCGTTTAAAAGCATTGCTTGAAGAAGAAGAGAACAACGGAGATAAGAAGTAATGACACTATTTTGGATTTCCACCGTTGCTCTTACGCTTATTGCTTGTGCGCTGGTGGCTTTGCCGCTGCTTAAACAAAAAGCGAACAATGATGATGTGTTACGCGATGAGCTCAACAAGGCATTTTATAAAGACCGTCTATCTGAGCTTGCAGAAGAAACCGACGAAGGGCTGGTTGAAAGCGAAGACGAACTGATTTCTGATCTAAAGCAGTCTCTCCTTGACGATATTCCGGGTGATAAAGCGCAAAAAGAAACCAAGGTTTCACCAATCGCGGTTTTAGTTCCATCGGTAATTCTGACGGTGGCGTTGAGCTATGGCTTGTATTACAAATTTGGCGCGTCAGACGATATTGTTCAATGGCAAGAAGTGTCTGCAAATCTACCTGAGTTATCGAAAAAGCTGATGTCGGCTTCTTCTGAGCCGTTGAGTGACGATGAAATGGCGGATTTGACCCTTGCCCTCCGAACTCGCTTACATTACCAGCCGGAAGACTCGACAGGTTGGTTACTGCTAGGTCGTATTGCGTTAGCAAATCGTGATGTCACGACTGCTATCGATGCGATGGAAAAGTCATATCGCCTAGAGCCCAAAGAGCCTGATGTGATGTTGGGTTATGCACAAGCTCTGATGCTGTCTCAAGAGGAAATGGATCAAGCGACGGCTCGCTCATTACTTGGCAAGCTGATGCAGCAAGACTATGTCGATCTGCGTGTGTTTTCTTTGTTAGCGTTCGATGCGTTTGAGCGTCAAGACTTTCCGGCAGCGATCAAGTACTGGGGAATCATGCAGCAAATGATTGGTCCAGAAGATAGCCGCTACGAGATGTTGTCACGCAGTATTGAGAGTGCTCGTAAGCAAATGGGCGAAGCGGTTTCACCGGATAAGAGTGTAGCTGTGACAATTAATGTGGCACCAAATGCTCAGTTGGATCCAAACGCAGTTCTGATTGTATCGGTACATCGTGCAGATGGCTCACCAATGCCTGTTGCGGCAGCTCGCTATCCGCTGGGTACTTTCCCTCGTACAGTCGTATTAGATGATGGTAATGCCATGATGCAGGGGCAAAAACTATCTTCACTCGACAAGTTAATCGTCCGTGTGCGTGTGGACTCTGACGGTAACGTAGCAACGCGTGACCAAGATTGGTACGGAGAGAGTGACGTCGTTGAATTTGGCACGCCGGTTGAAGTGACCATTGACCAGCAATATTAATCGTTAGCGTCTGTCTCTGAAATATGACAACGGGGTAGAGTCTGTTGCCTTTAGTGGTATGACTCTAAACGATCGAGTAGAATACCGAAGGCCAGCGACTGCTGGCCTTTATTTATTCCCATATCTGAGTCATCTTTACTACGTATACTGCTCAACATACGTACAACTGTTCATTGGGTGACTTAGGTACATTAATAGTCGTTATGGAAAATAAAATGTATAACAAGGGTAAATCTACCTTCTTGTTACTGCTTGCAGTTGGACTGGTTGGCTGTTCAAGTGCGCCTGATGAAGCAGTAACAGGACAAGAAACAAATCAAACGACTTCTGATGTGTATGACCCGTTGGAAGGCTTTAACCGAACCATGTGGGAAATCAACTACGAATATTTAGATCCGTATTTGGTTCGTCCTGTATCACTTGCGTATGTGGAATACACGCCAGTTCCTATTCGTTCCGGTATCGCTAACTTCTTGTCGAACTTAGATGAGCCAGCCAGCATGGTTAATAACTTAGTCATGGGTAACGGCACGAAAGCCGTAGACCACTTTAACCGTTTTTGGATTAACTCGACGTTTGGTATTTTCGGTTTATTCGATATTGCAAGTGCCGCGGGTATTACGAAATACGACGAGAAAGCGTTCAGTGATGCAGTAGGCCACTATGGTGTTGGAAATGGCCCTTACTTCATGATTCCAGGTTATGGCCCGTATACCTTACGTGAAGTGACAGATACCGTAGATAGTACGTATTTACCCCTCTCTTACCTCAACTTCTGGGCGAGTTTGGGTAAGTGGGCGTTTGAAGGCATGGAGAAGCGTGCTTTATTAGTACCGCAAGAAGCACAGTTAGACTCGTCGCCAGATCCATATATTCTTACTCGCGATGTTTATATTCAGCGTCAAAACTTTAAAGCAGAAGTTGAAACGGTGGAAGAAGTTAACATCGAAGAAGAAGAGTATTTAGACGAATACCTAGAAGACTTTTAAGCGCTGTTCTTTACAATATACAAATAAAAAAGGCTTAGCTGATGCTAAGCCTTTTTCATATTTTTGCTGTTTGGTTAGAAACGGTAGTTTGCTTGAACACCGATTAGCCAAACATTACCCGTAGTTTCGCCTACGAATTGGCCGCCGACTTGTTCTGCAGCGTCGTCTGACTTGTAACCACGAGACTCAACGATTGGTGCGTCTTTCGCGAAAATATAGGTGAAGCCAGCGTCTAGGCTGAAGTCTTCCGTCCAATCGTACGTTGCGCCAATACTTAGCCAAGTACGGTCAGTTTCTGGAATAGTGATCGTACGGTTTTTGTCGCTTACCGCTGAAGTATCGTATGCAATACCAGTACGTAGCGCTAGCTTAGGATCAAGCTGGTAAGTGGCACCAACAGCAAAGCGGTAGTTATCTTCCCAGTTTTCTACTTTAACCATATGCGTGCCAGCGGTATCTAGGCGTGCTTCCAATTTCTCGAAAGAGCTCCAATCCGTCCAGTTAAAGCTTGCGTGTAACGCAAGTTGGTCTGTTACTTGGTGGAAACTTGCCAGCTCAGCTGTTGCAGGCAGGTTTAGGTACATATAGCCGTTGTCACGCAGCTGTGGAAGCTCAGAAGTACCGAAGCCAAAACCTAGACCTTCAGCATGGCCTTCAAGCTTCAGTTCAACTTCAGATTTGTACGCGAAGCCGATACGGTTATTTTCATTGATCTGCCATGCAGTACCAACTTGCCAGCCCCAAGCGGTATCGTCACCTTCCATGTATTTTAGAGCGGTACCTTGAGGAACACTGATAGGATCGCCAGTTAAAGGGTGCTTTCCTACAACGTTATTCTTAGGAGCTGCTGCGCCAAAGCTGCCTTCGCCGATGATGTAACGGATACCACCACCAACGCTGATTGATTCATTGACTTTGTAAGCTGCGTTTAAGTTCGCTTCCATTGTCGTTACGCTTGCTTCGTTACCGAAGTGCGATGCACCAAAGCCTTTCCCTAAATCGGTTTCCATGCCGTAGTTGGTGCCAAATGCCAAACCAATCGCGAATTTCTCATTGTATTGGTGTGATAGGTAGAAGTTTGGAATGATTGCATCATGGGCGAAATCATCTGAAGATGCAGAAGAAGTACTACCGTGGAAGTTTACATCACCTTCAATATCAATATTTGGGTTCACATAGATTGCACCAACGGACACTTGAGTGCCTTCCAAATAAGTTAGCATTGCTGGGTTACGCCATTGTGCACTTGCGTTGTCAGCCATTGCTGCTTCACCAGCATATGCTCGACCTAGGCCTGTTGCAGAATATTCAGCAAGTTGGAAACCTGCTGCGTTAGCCATGCCCGTTGTGCCAAGTAGGCTTAATGCCACTGCTGTTGATAGAAGAGTCTTGTTGGTTTTCATTCGAATGTTCGCTGATTTGTTTATAACGTGGGACGAAAGTTTAAAGGTAGAGTTTTTACTTTAGAAATGGAAATCCAACATAAGTAGTCATTTGGAATATTATTCTTTCAAGTGTTACTTGGGTGGTTTAATTGTCTGACTGTGAAAGGCTTGTAAATGGGATTCAGCGAACAGCTGTGCGTCCTAATTGTGAGATTTAGATACACGTGTTCACTCAAATTGAGTGGGCAATAAATCGCAGATATGAAAAAAGGCTGGAAATCCAGCCTTTTATATAAAGTATTTTTCTACTAACTAACAGCGAAGCGTTTAGAAGCTACGGCTGTATTGTAAGCCGAATAGAATTGCATCAGCATGAGTTGTTGCTGTTACACCGGTAGAAAGACCAGGAGCTAATTGAGTATTCTCATTAACTTTTACATCTTCACCTAACAAGTACGTGAAGCCAAAATCGATGTTTGAGCTATTATCAATATGGTAAGAGAAACCTGTGGAGAACCACTGGCGATCTGAGTCTGGTACCGAGATAGACGTTACTTTATCTTGAGCGCTTGTGTCGTACATGTAACCAGCACGAAGTGTCCAGTTGTTGTTTAGGTAGTAAGTACCACCAATTGCG
This sequence comes from Vibrio sp. E14, assembly GCF_020515785.1. Taxonomy (NCBI): domain Bacteria; kingdom Pseudomonadati; phylum Pseudomonadota; class Gammaproteobacteria; order Vibrionales; family Vibrionaceae; genus Vibrio; species Vibrio sp. E14. The sequence goes on along the minus strand of NZ_JAHPJI010000002.1, from coordinate 435,046 downwards.
TAGTGCCAGCCATCTTGCCATTGATAGTCTTTCGAGTAACCACCTTTAAGTAAACCCTGATTTAGGTTCTCAAAATCAATTTGGTCGAAATCTTTCCAGCCGATGTATTGAATGCTGTAGTGTACAGCAAACTTAGTGTCTTGGATTTTGTGGAAACCAGAAAACTCTGCCATATCTGGTAGAGGTAGCGTGATTTCCTGACCTTTGTCGTCTTTCGCCGTAAATTCAGGACTGTAACGATACGCTAGACCAAAACGGTTGTTTTCATCTAGTTCGTACACAGTACCAACGTTGAAACCAACAGCCCAACCATCAGCTTTATCTACGTCCAGAATTTTTTGACCGCCAACCCCTGGGACTGAAGAGCTAGTTGTACGCTTCATTGTGCCTTGGCCGTAGATTAAATCTAAACCAGCACCAAAGCTCCATTGTTCGTTTAAACGGTAAGAACCCGCAAAGCCAAAGTTGAGGCTTTTTACATCCGTAAGACCACCGTACTCGGTTGCGGTGTAGTTATCTGAAAATTCAGTTTTAGTGCCGAAATTAGAGTATGCGTTTACGCCCCATGCAAACTTGTCATTTACTGGAACGATTAGGTGAATGTTTGGAGCTATTGACGTATCACCCACATCATCAGTGTCAGCAACATTTACAGTACTGGAACCCAAAGGAGTATTAACGTTATATTTCGCATCTTTCACTTCAATCATTGAAGTAATGCTTTCGAAACCTAGCGAAAGTTCCATTTTATCAAATAGAGCCATTGCTGCTGGGTTACGAGCCATTACCGCGGCGTTATCTGCGATTACTGCATCACCAGCAAATGCACGGCCGATGCCAGTTGCTGATTGAGCGTTGATTTGGAAACCCGCTGCCATCGATTGACCTGAGGCAAAAGCTACCGTTACTGCTAGGAGAGTCTTTTTAAACAGACGCGTGTTCTGAGTCATTTGTTTTTCCTTATTAGATTCGTCTCTTTGGACGATAAATTGAGCTTTTGCTCAGTGGCGCAGATAGTAGTATCAATAGTTGCTTGGACAAATCCGACCATTGGATAAAATTGAATAAAAATTGCAGAAATGATGTCTAAAAGGCGGGAAATTGCACTTAAAATGCATAATTTAGAGTTTAAGCTCTAAATGCTATAGCGATGGTGAATGTTTTGTGTTCTATTTATACAAAAATGCCGCTAAATAAGATCATTTAGCGGCATTTAACCTTTTGAAGGCTGGAAATCGTCGAAGTTATTACATCGGTTTAATCATTGATGCAAGAGTCGTAGCGATAGCATCAATATTTTCACCTTCTTCTCCGACTAAAATCAGGCTTGAACTCCCGACGGGCTGAACGATTCCGGTCATGCCATCCTTATTAAAGTCGGTACTTTGTTCGCTAGGAATACCAGTAATAAATAACGTTACTTTACCTTTTGGACCTTGGAATACCATATGCACCGCATTGGATTCGCCAAAACCGCAGTGGTTTAGGTAGTAAACGTGATATGGAAAGTTTTCACTAAACTGGTAATGAAATGGCGACATTTTCGCATTAATTTGCGAGCTCGGTACATCCTCATCAAGATGACGAACAAAAGGTTCTTCATGAATAACGTGTTTCATCGCGGTATCAGCTAAACTGGCTTGTGCTGGAGACACCAAAACATTTCCCCAGTTTACTTGACCAACTAATAATCCTGCGGTGAACGCAATAGAAGCGGCAAGTGCCATTGCTTTGCGCACAAAGTTTGGTCTGACGACCTTCTCTTCATCAAGTGCACTCGACGTCTGACTAAATAAAATCTTATCAGCGAGATCTTCAGGTACATCCACATTCATGGCTTGTTTAATTTTTACGTCGAGATCCAAAACGTCATCAACAAACTTATTGTTGGCGTCGCTACCAGCTAAAGCTTGCAGAATCTCTTCATCCTTTTGTTTTGGATCCGACAAAATACGACGACGAAATTCTAAATCATCCATTCTTTTGTCCTCTCTTAGTATCTTGAGAATCCAACATCTCTTTGAGTTGATTACGAGCGCGAAATAATCGAGTCATCACTGTATTTTTATTTAAATCAAGAATGTCGCCAATCTCTTCTCCGCTGAAACCACCGACAACTTGGAGAAATAAAGGCTCGCGGTATTCAACATCGAGTTTCATGATCTGTGCTTGCAGCCATTCTTGCTGATGATGTGGGTCATCGCTGACTTTAGCATCATTGCCGTAATCATCGATATCAACTAAATCAAATTGTTTACGTTCGAAGCGGCGCGCATTTTCTCGTCTCAATATTGTGATGAGCCAAGACTTGGCAGCTTTTTCGTCCTGAAGGCTATCGAGTGACTTCCAAGCTCTAAGACAGGTTTCCTGAACTAGATCTTCCGCTATCGCTTTATCTTTGCACAACCAGTATGCGTAGCGATATAAGTCACGATGGTACCCTCGGACGAGCGCTTCGTATTTTCTTTGCTTGTCCATATCAGAGTTGACCGGACTGTTGGAATTTTTCTTTCCAAACATTTTTAATATGGCCACAGGAGCCTCCATCCTCGCTCTGTGAGTTTCTTATTTGTTCTGAGCATGACTTTACTTTTCAATAGCCTCGCGGTTTCGGTTGAGCGTGTGTCGTAGATAACCTCTGACACAATAAGCTATGTGGTTACTTAAAAGTGTATACGCAAATGCCAAATATCATCGAACATGAATTGGTAAAGATTGTTAACAATATCATCATTAGTAATCAATGGTTTGGATAAGTTCATTCGATGGGACATAAAAAGAGACTGCTAGCGGTGAATTTTTGAATAGGTTTGCATCGCTGAGCCTTTTAGATGTGCTTAAAGCTCGTAAAATCACTATAAAATTGATCTATTTCAAAATATCAAGCAGTGAAGGGGTTATAGTACATCTTGTCATCTCGTTAGTCATTGCGACTAACATGTTGAGCAAGATGACACTTCCTTTTGAAGGCTGACTTTACTTTCTCCTAATCAGGAAACTGATTAATTTTCAATTGGCGTAAGTTAATTGTTTTATAGATATTCCGACCACACAGTTATGTGTGGTTTTTTTTTGCTTCGATTTTACCTTCCATATACCTCTTACCGTTTTAACTCTCTATAGTTAATCATTATTAATCGCATAAGAATCAAAGAAGTAGAGTAATTGATCTACTTGCTTCACGTTTATTTAAACGCACGTTTGATAAATTTAACAAATTCATTACAATGCATCAGGTCAGACCTCTTGTATTTAAGGAGAAACAATGGGTAAGCAGGAAGTAAAAACACGCAATGGTGAGCGTGTCGCTATTGTCGCGGGGCTTCGAACTCCCTTTGCTCGTCAAAGCACGGAATTTAGCCAAGTGCCAGCGGTCGATTTAGGGAAAATGGTAGTAAGAGAAATGCTTGCTCGAACAGATATTGATCCGAAGCTAATCGAACAAGTGGTATTTGGACAAGTAGTACAAATGCCTGAAGCGCCAAACATCGCACGAGAAATCGTGTTAGGCACCGGTATGAACATCCATACTGATGCTTACAGTGTGACTCGAGCGTGTGCGACGAGTTTTCAAGCGGCGGTTAATGTCGCAGAAAGCATCATGGCGGGAACCATCGATATTGGTATTGCTGGCGGTGCAGACTCTTCTTCCGTCTTGCCTATTGGCGTCTCTAAGAAACTGGCCGCTAATCTGCTTGCTCTAAGTAAGACAAAAACAATGGGTCAGAAGCTTAGCATCCTCAAAAACTTGAGCTTTAAAGACCTTATGCCAGTGCCTCCTGCAGTAGCCGAGTACTCGACGGGCTTGTCGATGGGACAAACTGCGGAGCAAATGGCGAAGACGCATGGTATTTCTCGTGCAGAGCAGGATGCGCTAGCACATCGCTCTCATACGCTGGCTTCCCAAGCTTGGAAAGAAGGCAAGATCCAAGGTGAAGTGATGACGGCTTTTCCCGAACCATACAAAAAATGGATTTCGGAAGACAACAATGTCCGTCACGCCTCAACCGTAGAAGGGTACGCGAAACTTCGACCTGCCTTTGATCGCCAGTATGGCAGTGTTACGGCAGCTAACAGTACGCCACTGACTGATGGTGGTGCGGCAGTGATGTTGATGCGCGAAGGTAAAGCGAAAGAGCTTGGCATGGAGATTCTTGGCTACATCCGCGGCTACGCATTTTCAGCGATCGGTGTGGAAAAGGACATGCTGATGGGACCGACTTATGCCACAGCGAAAGTGCTAGAAAATACAGGCTTGGAGCTGTCTGATCTGACGTTGATCGACATGCACGAAGCGTTTGCTGCGCAAGTATTGGCGAATGTGAAGATGTTTGCTTCAGATAAGTTTGCTCAAGAAAATCTAGGTCGTTCGAAAGCGATCGGTGAAATCGACATGGATAAGTTTAACGTGCTTGGTGGCTCAATCGCTTACGGTCACCCATTCGCGGCGACAGGTGCACGAATGATGACGCAAACCCTACGTGAACTGAAACGCCGTGGTGGCGGTATTGCATTGAATACCGCATGTGCAGCTGGCGGTCTTGGTGCAGCAATGATTCTGGAGGTTGAGTAATGAGCGAGCAAAAAGCATTTAGTCTAAAAGTTGATGAGCAGAATATTGCTTGGTTAGCGATTGACGTACCTAATGAAAAAATGAATACGCTACAGGCGGCTTTTGCTGATGAAATGAAAGAAATCTTTGCTCAGCTAAAAGACGCCAGTGGCATCAAAGGGATGATCATTCATTCCCTAAAACCGGACAACTTTGTCGCGGGGGCCGATGTTCGCATGCTAGAAGCGTGCACGACCGCAAGTGAAGCAGAAGCATTAGCGAGGCAAGGTCAAGAGCTATTCCAGCAGCTATCGGACTTACCATATCCTGTGGTTGCCGCTATTCACGGTCCATGTTTGGGCGGTGGTTTAGAGCTTGCTCTTGCATGTGATTATCGTGTTTGTACGGATTCAGATAAAACGCGTTTAGGCCTACCAGAAGTACAGCTTGGATTGCTGCCAGGTTCCGGCGGTACGCAGCGTCTGCCGCGTTTGATTGGCCTGTTACCTTCACTGGACTTGATCTTGACGGGTAAACAGCTTCGCGCAAAGAAAGCTAAAAAGCTGGGTGTGGTTGACGCCTGTGTCCCTGACACCATTTTGCTCGACGTAGCAAAACAGTTTATCGACAAAGGTAAAAACAAGGGTACGAAAAAGCTATCGACGAAAGAAAAAGTGATGTCGGGTAGCGGGCTAGGGCGCAAGTTTGTGTTTGAACAGGCAGCGAAGAAAACCAATCAGAAAACCCGTGGTAACTATCCTGCAACGGTCGCGATTTTAGACGTTATTCAGCATGGTTTAGAGAAAGGTTTCGCCCAAGGACAAGAGCTTGAAGCGAAACGCTTCGGTGAGCTTGTGATGAGCTCTGAATCAAAAGCGCTCCGTTCTATCTTCTTTGCGACAACGGAAATGAAGAAAGAAAATGGTACGGATGCGAAACCCGCGCCAGTTCATAAAGTTGGCGTGCTTGGCGGTGGCTTGATGGGCGCAGGAATCAGCCATGTGTCTGTTGCAAAAGCGAAGGTGCCTGTCCGCATCAAAGACGTCAGCAACGATGGCGTTCTAAACGCACTCAACTATAACTACAAGTTATTCGAGAAACAGCGTAAACGTCGCATTCTATCAAAAGCCGATCTGCAAGCGAAAATGTTACAACTGTCTGGCGGTGTCGACTTTACCAGCTTTAATCATATTGATGTTGTAATTGAAGCCGTTTTTGAAGACTTAGATCTTAAACAAAAAATGGTGGCGGATATTGAAGCGAATGCCAAGCCGGAAACCATCTTTGCGACCAATACTTCTTCGTTACCAATCCACAAAATTGCAGAAAAAGCGGAGCGTCCAGAAAACGTAGTGGGTTTGCATTACTTCAGCCCGGTAGAAAAAATGCCGTTGGTGGAAGTGATTCCGCATGAAACGACATCAGATGAAACCATTTCAACAGTCGTTGCACTTGCTAAAAAGCAAGGTAAAACCCCGATCGTAGTGAAAGACAAAGCGGGCTTTTACGTGAACCGCATTCTTGCGCCATACATGAACGAAGCGGCGCATATTCTGCTGGCTAACGAACCGATCGAAAAGATTGATACGGCGTTGCTTGATTTTGGTTTCCCTGTCGGCCCGATTACCTTACTGGATGAAGTCGGTGTCGACATTGGCGCGAAGATCATGCCGATTCTAGTCAACGAGTTAGGTGAGCGATTCAAAGGCCCGGACGTGTTCGATATCTTATTGAATGACGGTCGCAAAGGACGTAAGAGCGGGAAAGGTTTCTACACTTACAAAGGTAAGAAGAAAGATGTCGATAAATCTATCTACAAGCTGCTTAAGCTCGATCCTGAATCTAAGCTGAGCGATAACGATATTGCGTTGCGCTGTGTACTACCAATGCTGAATGAAGCGGTACGTTGTTTGGATGACGGCATCATTCGCTCGCCACGTGATGGTGATATTGGTGCAATATTTGGCATTGGTTTCCCTCCATTCTTGGGCGGTCCATTCCGTTATATGGATCAGTTTGGCATTAAAGAACTGGTTGAGAAAATGAATGAGTTTGCATCGAAGTATGGCGATCGTTACGCACCGTGTGATGGTTTGCTTACTCGAGCTGGAGAAGGAACCACATTCTATTAAACGTTGCTTCGGTAAAGAAAAAGGCTTGCCAGTGGCAAGCCTTTTTCATAAATAAGAAATAGTTACTTCTTCTTGTCTTTCTTATCTTTATTGTGGCCTTTACCTGGGTTGTCGTCCCCGTGAACGCTGCTGTTGCCTTTGTTGTCTTTATCTTTCCACTGTTTTGAAGAGCAATCATCTGATTTGATAGAAACATTGTCTCCGCTTAGGCGGACACAGTCGTTACTTAGCTCAAAGCCATCACCTTTCACCGAGATTTCAGCGTGTGCAGATGCCAGTGGCAGTAAAATAGCCGCAAGTAGTAGTGCTTTTTTCATGATTACCTCATTAATTTATTTTTAGTGTGGTAATTAGAGCATAAGCCGCAATGGCGTAATTTCAATTTTCTGCCAATTATGGTGTCGATTCTATTTATGAGACCCACAACCTCATTGGTTTGTAGGTATATACTTACTAATCGATAATTTTATTACTGCGCAATTAGATCATCCTAAGCCGCAATCTTTTGGCCTAAGTTGGAACTCTTCAATCGATCCAATTTCTTGCCCTAAGTGGATGCGCGGAGCGTCCGAATGCGATTGCCCTTGAGAGTGCATGACCAATCGGTTTGCCGTGCGAGGTTTCAACTCATTAACGACAAAGCGAATCATGTCTGCTCGGGTCAATTTCTTCAGTTCAGCAAGTACCTTGTCACGTTGGTTAAACTCGGTGTCTTTGTTTCCTATTGCAACCCAAAGACGCTGAGCACGACCTCGCAGTGTGGTGTCCGGCGTCGCTATTTGATTCCACAAGCCGCGCTTACTGCTATGCCATTGGTAATCGTTCAGTTCTAACAGCACCATATAAAAGGCATTTAAGAACTCATCGATTGAGGTAACCAGCTCGGCAGGCGCTGCATTGGGTGACTGCACATAAAGCACAATACCCGGATGACGGTTAAGTGGCATATTGCCAGTGCCCACCATGTAACCTAATTGCTGTTTTGTGCGGATCTCGTGGAAAAATGTTGCCGACATGAGATGGTTCGCCAATGAGTATAGAGCAATGCTACGAGGTTCAATATCCTCACACTGGTGGTAAATAACGACCGCCGAATCTTGCTGGTTACAATGTACTTCACGTTGAAAACTGCCGTTTTTTCCCAGCATGATGAGTGGGCGGAGCGCCTCTTCATAACGCTGCTCTTTTACTCTTAGGGCATCTTTTAAGGTCGTCGCCATGTCATGCGCTTGTTGACGCTGCCAATCTCCGTAAACAAACATTTCAACGTGCAGTTCTGCAAGAATTGATTCTACGAATACCGAGAGTTCATCGACTTCGATTTCTTCTAGCGCTTCGACTAAGGTTGCGAAAGGCGGGTTATTGGGTTGAAGTAGCCCTGTAAGTGCGTTAAAAAGCTGCGAAATAGGACGATCTTGTGAAGCATTTCTCCAGTTACGTAACAGTTGCTGCTTGATGGTTTCAAAGCGTGCAGGGCTGAAATCTCGAGAAGCAAAACGGTGCAGGATCATTTCCAACAATTGAGGCAGTTTTTGGCTGAACCCTGAGAGGGTTAAGGTAACCCCGCCTTGGTGAGCATACATGTTGTAACCCATCCCTGCGATTTCAGCTTGATAGGTTTCTTTTGCTAGCGAGTCGAGGAACATCTCGACACATAGGCGAGTTTTGACAATGTTCTTCGGTGATGCAACAGCATGAGAGCTGTCGATAGCGACATATACAACGCCTTTTGGCACGCGAAATTCATCATCTTGTAAATGCCAAAGTCGGAAGCCTTCGAGATCTTCAATTAACTCTGGTAGTGAGCCACCATTTTCGAACGGCATGGGATCGAGATCGTAGCAAATATAAGGGTTCTTTTCTGGTAAGACGAACTGCCAGCTTGGATCGATTTGTTGATAGAAGCGGCGTTGCTCATCACTAAAAGGCGTGACGGAATATGGAGTAAAGTACCATTCGGCAGTACGGTTGTATTCCAGTCCTTTTGCAATCAGGGTTACACGGACATTATCGATGGTTAAGTATTGCAGCAACGAACGCTGCAGTTGTTCATCATAGCCCGCCATTTTGTAGTCGCCATAAATGGTATCGTCTGGCTGATAATGCTGCATATTGATAACAAGATGGCTAACCAAATCCATTGGTCGAGATGGTTCCTGGAAACGAAACGCCGACTCAAGCACCGCTTGTTTTTCGAGATAGCGCCATTCATCTAGCCCGTCTTGTTTGATCATCGAGAGGTATTGAAAAACCGCTTGGATGATGTCGTCAACGTGGTTGAGACCCTGTGGGGTGAGTGTGCAGCTAACCGTAAAATCTCGATAGTTGCTACCACTTGCGCCGCCTCCTGCAGAAAGTGAAGTAATCCAGCCTTCATTTTTTAGCTGGAGCATTAAGCTGCCTTCGCCTTCATAGCCGAGTAAATGCGCGAAGTAAGAGAGTGGTTTAACGCCGTAGTGCTTATCCATTCCCGGCATTGGAAAGGTGAGAATGAGTTTTCGAAATTCTTTGATTGGTTCAACTTGAACTAAAATCCCGGTACTTTCTTTGGTGCTAATGGGGACATCAATCGATTTTCCACGAAGGTGGTGGTTTGGGATATTGGCAAACATGGCTTCTACCCACGCTTGCTGTTCATCGAGCGACTGCGGCCCAAAGAGCGTCAACGTCATGAGATCGGCAGAGTATTGAGAGTGGTGAAACTCGACAATTTCGTCGCGGATGGATTTACCCTCTCGGTCACCTAATGTATCTAGGTTGCCGACTGAGAACTTAGAGAAAGGGTGATCTGGATTGATGACTTCTTTGTTGACTTGATACAGGCGGCGAGAATCGTCATTAAGTTTGAGTTTGTATTCGGAGTCGACAGCCTGGCGTTCTTTGTCTAAAGCTTCTTCGTTAAACAATGGTGCGGTAAAGAACTGGCTAAATCGATCTAAGGCATTTTCAAAGGCATTCGGAGTAACATCAAAAAAGAAACAAGTGTGCTCAGTACCCGTCCAAGCGTTATTTGTTCCTCCATGCTGGCTAATATAGCTTTGAAACTCGCCCACTTTAGGGTATTTTTCCGTACCCAAAAAAAGCATATGTTCTAAATAGTGTGCCAGACCTTGGCGATCGTTTGGGTCGTCGAAGTGTCCAACGTTCACTGCTAGAGCAGCTGCTGACTGTTGAGCTGTCTCGGAATGAATCAGCAGTACACGCAGATCATTGCTCAAGGTAATGTAGCGGTATTGATTTGAATCGTTAGGACTTAGATGCACGATGCGTCTCCAGATTTCGCATTACAGTAATTATGAACCCCTAGCTAGGGGGCGCAAAGTTTGCGTTTCGACAAATACTGCTTGCCGTATTTTTGTTATTCGTAGACTTCTGCACAGGCCCATCGCGTTTGCGTATGGGGAAGAACTGTTTGAATGAATGCACTGAACTCATAACACAGTTAAATACTGTGATGAACTGAGTACATTCTTTTTAATAGATTGTTAAGAAAGTCGCTATCTTTAGCAAGCGAATTGGTATAATGAACAGATAATTATATCAGTATTTTTGTTTCGTCATTATTAAAGTTAGCCCCGTCTATCTAATAAAGATAGCAGTCAACCTTTTGGTAGCGTTAGCTATCCCTAGGAAATAACATGAAAATATTCATCATGCGTCACGGCGAAGCCGAGCATTTTGCAGATTCAGACGCAGCACGACAATTGACCCCAAGAGGCAGAGTCGAATCAGAAGCGGTTGCGAGAGCCTGTAAAGAACAAGGTTTTGCGCAATTCGATAAAGTGTTGGTGAGTCCGTACATTAGAGCTCAACAAACTTGGCAAGAGATCAGCGAGTATTTTGCTGCAAAAAGCATCGAAACTTGTGAAGATATTACACCTTACGGTCAATCTGAGCATGTATTTGATTTTGCAAGTGCATTGATTGAAGTGGAAAAACTAGACTCGCTTCTGCTTGTCTCTCACTTGCCTTTGGTTGGTTATCTCACTTCAGAGTTTGTAAAAGACATGGCACCACCGATGTTTCCTACATCAGGTCTAGTATGTATTGAATACGATCTACAAACGCAAAACGGTGAAGTGCTGTGGCATATTACGCCATAAGCGTCGAAACCAAATAAGCATTTAAACATTAGATATAGAATGAAGAAAGGCAGGAAATTTCCTGCCTTTTTGTTTAATTGCTTCTACAGTGAGCTAGTTACTTTTCTGGAATCGAGAGCAAAACTAACAACGCACCATCACCGCCGAATTCTAGTGGCGCTTGGTGGAAAGCCATTACGTCTGGGTGTTGTGCTAACCAAAGTGGCGCTTTCTGTTTCAGGATGTGTTTACCAATGCCATGTTGCACACACGCACAGTGAATCTCGTTTTTGACGCAGTAGGCGATCATCGCACCAAGTTCGCGTTTAGCTTCTTGTTGTGTCATGCCGTGCATATCGAGGAATACGTCCGGTACATACACGCCGCGACGCAGACGTTTAACTTCATAAGTGGAGACGTCGTCACGTGCATAACGAGTTGGGCCATCTTCATTTAAGAGAGGGACAAACTCGTCGGAGAAGTAAAACTCAGAATCACTCGCTTCACGGTTGGAGCGCTTGATTTCTTTTTGCTTAGTATTTTTTTTTGGTTGCTGGATTATGGTATCCTGTCGCAACTTTTTTACGCCCTGTACTGCTTCCTGAAACAAGGCGAAATCGTCATCGTGTTCGGTGTCTTTTTTGCTCATTAGGTAAACAATTTCATTAATAAACTTTTATTGGCAGTATTGTAGCGCTTTTCGGAGGCAATTTTGGATAAGATTTTTGTAGAAGAAGCGGTATCGGAGCTGCATACCCTTCAAGATATGATTCGTTGGACGGTAAGCCGCTTTAACGCAGCTAACCTGTTTTACGGTCATGGTACTGATAATGCGTGGGATGAAGCGGTTCAGCTTATCCTGCCAACCTTATACTTGCCGATTGATGTGCCTCCGCACGTATTAAACTCTCGCCTAACCACAAGCGAGCGTCTGCGTATTGTTGAGCGTGTAGTAAAACGTATCAATGAACGTACACCAACTGCATACCTAACCAACAAAGCTTGGTTCTGCGGTCTTGAGTTCTTCGTTGACGAGCGTGTACTCGTGCCACGTTCTCCAATTGGTGAGTTGATTCAAGCTGAATTCCAACCTTGGTTGGTGGAAGAGCCTACGCGCATCATGGACCTATGTACGGGTTCTGGTTGTATCGCGATTGCTTGTGCGCACGCTTTTCCTGAAGCTGAAGTGGATGCGATCGACATCTCTACAGATGCTCTACAAGTGGCTGAGCAAAACGTACAAGATCACGGCATGGAGCAGCAAGTGTTCCCAATTCGCTCTGACTTGTTCCGCGACTTACCAAAAGAGAAGTACAACATGATCGTGTCTAACCCACCATATGTGGATGAAGAAGACATGAACAGCCTGCCAGACGAGTTCACACACGAACCTGAGCTTGGTTTAGCAGCCGGTACGGATGGCCTAAAACTTGTGCGTCGTATTCTAGCAAACGCACCAGACTACCTAACAGATAACGGCATTCTTATCTGTGAAGTTGGCAACTCAATGATTCATATGATGGAACAGTACCCAGAGATTCCGTTCACTTGGATTGAGTTTGAGAACGGCGGTCACGGCGTATTCATGCTAACGCGTGACCAGCTGGTTGAGTGTGCCGAAGAGTTCAAACTGTACAAAGACTAATAGGGTCTTGCACTAAATGTCAAAACACCGAGCTTTATGCTCGGTGTTTTTTTATGCATAACTCGCCGATATTAACTCTTTACATCAAAACGTAATAAAGCCACTATGAATCCACGAAGAATTGGAAAGCAGTTGCGCTCTGGTTTGAGAGGGCGTAGCGATAAAAACTTGAGGAAGTAATGGCAGGAAACAGTATCGGACAACATTTCCGAGTGACGACATTCGGGGAAAGTCACGGTATCGCACTGGGATGTATCGTAGACGGATGTCCTCCGGGGTTAGAAATTACAGAAGCAGATCTGCAAATCGATCTCGACCGCCGTCGTCCAGGCACATCTCGTTACACCACACAACGTCGTGAACCGGATGAAGTTAAAATTCTTTCTGGTGTTTTTGAAGGCAAAACCACAGGCACATCGATCGGTTTGCTAATTGAAAACACCGATCAGCGCTCAAAAGATTACTCGGACATCAAAGATAAATTCCGTCCGGGTCATGCTGATTATACTTACCACCAAAAGTATGGCATCCGTGACTATCGAGGTGGCGGCCGTTCGTCTGCTCGTGAAACCGCAATGCGTGTGGCGGCGGGTGCAATCGCGAAGAAATACTTGAAAGATGAGTTTGGTGTTGAGATTCGCGCGTACTTGTCACAAATGGGTGATGTTTCTATCGACAAGGTAGATTGGAACGAAATCGAAAACAATGCGTTCTTTTGCCCAGATGTGGACAAAGTAGAAGCGTTTGACCAACTTATCCGTGACCTGAAAAAAGAAGGCGACTCTATTGGCGCGAAAATTCAGGTTGTGGCAACTAACGTGCCTGTTGGTCTTGGTGAACCTGTATTTGACCGTCTGGATGCAGACATCGCGCACGCGCTAATGAGCATTAATGCGGTGAAAGGCGTTGAGATCGGTGATGGCTTTGATGTGGTAAACCAAAAAGGCAGTCAACACCGTGATACGCTTGCTCCTGAAGGTTTTGGCAGTAATCACGCGGGCGGTATTCTTGGCGGTATCTCAACTGGTCAAGACATTGTGGCTAACATTGCGCTTAAGCCAACATCAAGCATCACCGTTCCGGGTGAGACCATCACAAAAGAAGGTGAGCCAACTCAATTGAGCACCAAAGGCCGTCATGATCCTTGTGTGGGTATTCGTGCCGTACCAATTGCTGAAGCGATGCTCGCGATTGTGGTGATGGATCATTTGCTGCGTCATCGTGGTCAGAACCATGGCGTAACAACTGAAACACCGAAGATTTAAGTTTAAAAATAAGCTTGATAGAGAGACAAAAGGCTGCTCAATGAGCAGCCTTTTTAATGTGTTTTCATTACGCGTTTAGATTTAAATTAATGGAGTGAGCCTTCCGTTTCCAAATTGAAAGAAGGGAGACGCCACTTAAAACGTACCGCGGCCATACGCAGCATATAACCGGTGATCAGTGTAATGATAGTGGCTGTTACATCGGGAACATTAAATTCTAATAGCGCTAAGTACATTCCTGATGCGATAAGAGCGACAGAAGCGTAAAGTTCTTCATGCAGTACCAACGGTGTTTGGCGACAGATTAAGTCGCGGAGTAGCCCACCGAATACACCCGTTACTAGCGCTGAAACCATACAGATCCCAGGGTGTAAGCCCATGCCCATCGCAATCTTAGTTCCGATGATGCTGAATACGATTAGACCTAACGCATCAAGGCGGATGAATAGACCTTTTAGCTTAATCACCCATTTCGCTAAGCCTGTGGTAAGTACACCCGCAATACACGTGATTGCTAGGAACTCTGGGTTTTTTACCCAACCAAGAGGGTAGTGTCCCAGTAAAATGTCACGTACGGTGCCACCACCAATGGCCGTTGCACTGGCCACCAACATAACACCAAACCAGTCCATTTTTCTTCTACCAGCACTCAACGCACCTGTCATGGCTTCAGCCGTGATACCAATGATATACAACACACTTAGCAACATAGGGAGACACTCAACGTAAAAAGTCACTACGTTCTACGTGAATCATCGTAGGCGCAGCAACAACACTTACAAAAGGTTTTATCATTCTTAAAAAGTGATTAAAACCAGCAACATGCCTGTAATCAAACCGCTTAAAAAACAGCAGTTTGAGCAGCATCAAAATAAGGCGAGAGTGTAGTAGCAAATGAGTACGCTGACGAATGAGAAATTATATGGAGAAAGCGATGTTCAGATAAATTCAACTAATAACCAAAACTGTGGGGGCATCTTTACCTTATAGATAAAAACAGCGACAATACCCAGCGCATGTCAAACTGAAGTACAAACTCGACGATGACCCACGAATACCAAGACCTTATCACCATTTTTAATGACACCTTTTTAGACCAATTTAATACGAAATTGGAGTTAGGTGGTGATGAGCCTATTTATCTTCCTGCTGATGATGAACACCCTCATCATCGGATTATTTTTGCTCGGGGTTTTTATGCCTCCGCATTACACGAAATCTCGCATTGGTGTGTGGCAGGGCCAGAGCGTCGTTTGCTGGAAGATTTTGGCTATTGGTATGAACCCGATGGGCGCACGGCAGAAGTTCAAGCGGAGTTTGAGAAAGTTGAAGTGCGTCCGCAAGCTTATGAATGGATTCTGGCACAAAGTGCTGGCTTCCCTTTTACGGTGAGTTGTGACAATCTACACGGCGATTTTGAACCAGATAGGCTCGGCTTTATGCAGAAAGTGCATAAAGAAGTGTTAGGTATTTTGGAAGCTGGCTTGCCTTTGCGAGTGAAAATGCTTTCGGATGCTCTGCGTGCGTTTTACCAAACCAAGCCGCTGGAAGCGTCAGACTTTTGCGTTAAATAACCTCAAATAACCTCAGAGATACACCATGATTATTGAATTTGAAGAAAAACTACTGGAACTGATTGATGCTCGAATTGAAACAGCATCTGACGATGAATTGTTTGCTGGTGGTTATCTACGTGGTCACATCTCTTTGTCTGCGGCATCTTGTGAAGAAGAAGGCATTAGCGATATTACTGAGCTGAAGTCACGCATTGAGAGCAGTTTGGAAGACGCTCGTACCGAGTTAAGCCCAGCTGATCGCGCGATCGTCAGTGACTTGTGGCAACAACTGCAGGCTCAGGCTTAATCTCCGAACGTCGTTCTCCATTTATTAGTCCAAATCATTTACTACTTCGAAAAATTCGAACCTCTCCATAAAATTTTTGTGGTTGTAGCGAAACTGTTCAACTTTTATTCTGGTTAGCATAAAACGTGAACAAAGGATTACAACCATGAAAATTGTCGCATTTGGTGCTTCTACCAGCTCTACCTCAATCAACAAATTACTTGCTACATACGCAGCAAACCAAGTCGAAGACGCTCAAGTGAACGTTTTAGACTTAAACAATTATCAAGTACCGATGTTTAGCGAAGACAAAGAGAAAGAAATTGGTCAAGCTGAAGGTGCAGTCGCATTTTTACGTGATTTGGCTGAGGCTGACGCTATTGTTGTTTCCTTCGCAGAGCATAACGGCTCATACCCAGCAGCGTATAAAAACCTGTTTGATTGGGCGACGCGCATTGAGCGCAACGTATTTCAAAACAAGCCGGTCGTTTACTTAGCAACTTCTCCTGGCCCGGGTGGCGCACAGAGCGTTCTTGCGGCGGCAACAGGTTCCGCGCAATTTTTCGGAGCAGATGTGAAAGCATCGCTATCTGTGCCGAGCTTCTACGAGAACTTTGACGTGGAGTCTGGTGAGGCGGTAAATCCGGAAGTGGCAGAACAAGTGAGACAGGCAATTGCACAGCTGAAGTAATTTCAACACGAGTGACTTAATGAGTTAGTGATTCCCGACACATATTTGCGTCGGGAATGTAAACGAGAGAATACTCTTACAGCTCAGTAATGGCTTTGCCTTTTCTTAGTTTACGAACCCACATTCGACTTGGATGAAGTTCGGTCAATACATCAACAGGTAATGGCAGCGGGTCTCCACAGATTTGCGAGGCCAACACTTCAGCTAACAATGGTGCAGAGCTCAGCCCACGAGATCCTAAACCTAAGAAGCAGAATAAGTTAGTGAACTGATGAACGGTTTCTACCTCTTCTGCTTTTTGATTTTGTAAGTTGGCGTATTGCGTTTTTATCGTCTCAAAGTCACCCACATTTCCGACAAATGGTAAGTGATCTCGGCTCACGCAGCGAATACCTTGGCGAGATCGATTGCCCCTGATATCTACCTCTTTTGGCCATTCTTGGTTCGGTACGCACTTAACTAACTTTTCTGCGTTATCCTTCTGAGCGTTTTCATCAAATTCGTAGTCTAGGTGACTGCGATCGTAGCTCGCGCCTATGCACAGGTGCTGATTGTTTGGGTTAACAGGCGTCATGTAGCCGTCGTAACACAATACCGTTTTCAATTGACTCAGCGTTTCGGTTGCCGGAGCATGACTGACTTGCCCTTTCACCTGTCCCATCGGCAGGGAAGCGGTTTGGCTCAATGTCTGGAACTCATGGCCATTCGCAATCACAACGGTTGAGTGCTCAAATGTTTGACCATTGACCGTTAGTGTCCAAAGCTGATGCTCTTCATCCCAATTTAATGCTTCAACGTGATGTTCAAACTTCGTTGAGAGTAACGATGTCTGTTCTAATTGTTTGATTAACCCACGCGTTAGCTCGGCAGGGCACAACCACCCTCCCATTGGGTAGTGCACAGACAACATGTCGATAGGTAATCCGATAGTATTCGCAGTTTCGTCGGCGGACAGTTTTTGAATCAATTCAGAAGGAAAATTACCCGCAAGCATCTTTTCCAGCTTATCAGCAGATTTTTCATCCCACATTAGCTGAGTTACACCACACCAATCGTGATCGAATGTAACCGACTCCGCAGCTTGTTCAATAAATTGTCGTGCAAACAAAAATGCAGGCGCAAACACACGCGAAACACCAGTATGAGGACCGTTCAACAATGGATACACGGCCCCTTGACGATTACCCGAAGCTCCTTCGGCTGGTTGAGTGTCTTTGCAGTAAAGCGTGACGTTTTGGCCACGACGAACCAACGTTTTCGCTAACGCCGCGCTGGCAATACCGCCTCCGATTATGGCAATCGAATCAAGATTGCTGGACGCCGTGCGATTGAACCACGGAAGATGGTTCGACTGCTTTTCGCGTTGTTCCATCGAACCTGCGATCATTTCACGCTTGGTGCCAAAGCCTTTGACTTTTTTCATTGCAAAGCCTGCTTCGTTCAATCCTCGACGCACAAAGCCCGCTGCGGTAAAAGTGGCAACTGTACAGTCTTGCTTGGCTAACTTAGCCATGTTGTTGAACAGATTTTGGTTCCACATCTCTGGGTTTTTGCTTGGCGCGAATCCATCTAAGAACCAAGCGTCAATCAGTCCTTGTTCGCCATAAGGCACTTGCGGCATGCAGTCTTTGATGTCACCAAACCAAAGGTCGAGTGTGATTGCGCCGTCTTCTAAAATAATGCGATGACATTCCGGCACGGCGGCAGGGTAGTGCTTTTGTAACTTTTCCGCGTACTCAGCTAGCTCAGGCCAAGCTTCATGCGCCTTCTTTAAATCCGCTTGGCTTAGCGGATATTTTTCAAAGCTAATAAAATGCAGCTCTTTCAATGTTGCGTCTGGATACTGGCGACGAAACTCACTAAACCACTGGCATACTGCTAAGAAGTTTAATCCCGTGCCAAATCCTGTTTCACCAATGACAAAACGTCTTTGGTCAAATTCCTGCCATCTTTCTGGGAGATGATTTTGTTTTAAGAAAACGTAGCGTGTCTCTTCAAGACCGTTTACGTTAGAGAAGTAAACATCATCAAATTGGTCTGAAACCGGAGTACCAGCTTCGTTCCAACCAAGTTCTGCGTTTTTTATTGAAGTCATAATGGTGCAAATTTGTGATTTGGCGCGGTAAGAATGGGGCGATTGTACGAATTTATGGGAAAGCTGACCACTTTTGTTGACTATCTTAGTTATCATCTAGCGGATTTTTGAATTATAGGAATGTCATAATGAAACGAGTCGTAATCACCGGTATGGGTATTGTTTCAAGTATCGGTAACAACGTCGAAGAAGTTCTAGCGTCTCTTAAAGCGGGCAAATCTGGCATCACTGCATCTGAGCAGTTCAAAGAACACGGTCTTCGTTCGCAAGTATGGGGTGACCTAAAAATCAACCCGGCGGAACACATCGACCGTAAGCAGATGCGCTTTATGGGTGATGCGGCTGCTTATGCATACCTATCAATGGAGCAGGCAATCGCAGACGCTGGTCTTACAGAGGATCAGGTTTCAAACGATCGTACCGGTATCGTTGCGGGTTCTGGTGGTGCTTCTGCATATAACCAAACGGTAGCGACAGACACGATGCGCGCAAAAGGCGTAAAACGAGTTGGCCCTTACATGGTTCCTCGTACTATGTCTTCTACGGTTTCCGCTTGTCTTGCTACGCCATTTAAGATTCGTGGTGTGAACTACTCAATGAGCTCTGCATGTGCTACTTCTGCACACTGTATCGGTCACGCGATGGAGCTTATTCAACTTGGTAAACAAGACATTGTTTTTGCGGGTGGCGGTGAAGAGCTTGATTGGTCTCAAACCATGATGTTTGACGCCATGGGTGCGCTGTCAACGAAATACAACGACACTCCAGACAAAGCATCTCGTACGTATGATGCGGACCGTGATGGTTTCGTTATCTCTGGCGGTGGCGGCATGCTGGTTATCGAAGAACTTGAGCACGCTCTAGCACGTGGCGCGAAAATCTACGGTGAGATCGTAGGTTACGGTGCGACTTCAGATGGCTACGACATGGTAGCACCATCAGGAGAAGGCGCGATCCGTTGTATGAAGATGGCGATGCAAGACGTTGACGGTGTGGATTACATCAACACGCACGGCACGTCGACACC
This sequence comes from Vibrio sp. E14, assembly GCF_020515785.1. Taxonomy (NCBI): domain Bacteria; kingdom Pseudomonadati; phylum Pseudomonadota; class Gammaproteobacteria; order Vibrionales; family Vibrionaceae; genus Vibrio; species Vibrio sp. E14. Next base: position 415,715 of record NZ_JAHPJI010000002.1, on the reverse strand, counting down.
AGTTGGTGACGTGAAAGAGCTTGGTGCGATCCAACAATTGTTTGGTGAGAACAGCCCAGCAATCTCTGCAACAAAAGCAATGACTGGTCACGCACTAGGCGCCGCTGGTGTGCACGAAGCGATTTACTCAACACTTATGCTAGACAAAAACTTCATTGCTCCAAGCATCAATATTGAAAACTTGGACGAAGCAGCTCAAGGTCTGGACATCGTGACAGAAGCACGTGATGCAGAGTTAACAACCGTAATGTCAAACAGCTTTGGCTTTGGCGGCACAAACGCAACTTTGGTTATTAAAAAGTACCAAGGTTAACTGAATTTGTTGGCGCGCCACGTGAGTGAGAACAGCGTCAACAATCCAGTTTCCAGAGCTTGATCAGTCACACTGATCGAACAGACGCAGACTCTATCCCATGGAGAGCGGGATAGGATCCTTTTGTTCTGGAACTTTGCCCGGCTATTTAGCCGGGCTTTTTCTTTTCTCAATTTCTGCTTTTTACGTTGCTTCCCGTTAAACGATTTCTTTGGAACTAATCTCCTTGAGGTTTATTAGGGTTATTTCTTGAGATTTTTCGGGAAAAGGGCACAATCGCTTTAGTTTCGCATCTTGCGAATAAACGAACTCATACAAATGGATGTTAAAACGCTGGCGCTATGAAAATTATTGTTGATGAAAATATGCCGTACGCTGAAGAGCTATTCAGCCAACTCGGTAACGTAATTCTAAAACCAGGTCGTACACTGACGGCTGATGATTTAGTGGATGTTGATGCCCTAATGATTCGCTCAGTCACCAAAGTGAATGCTGACCTGATCAGCAAAGCAAACAAGCTGAAGTTTGTTGGTACGGCAACAGCAGGTATGGATCATGTTGACCAAGCACTTTTAAAAGAGAAAGGCATTTTCTTCACTGCGGCGCCAGGGTGTAACAAAGTGGGGGTGGCGGAATACGCGTTCAGCGTGATGATGGTGCTCGCACAGCAACACGGTTTCTCGGTGTTTGACAAGACGGTAGGTATTATTGGTGCAGGCCAAGTAGGTAGCTACCTAGAGAAATGTTTGAAAGGCATGGGGATTAAAGTTCTCATCAATGACCCATTCAAACAAGAGGCTGGTGATCCTCGTAGCTTTACTCCGTTGACAGAACTGATTGAAAGCTCAGACATCATTACACTACATACGCCAATCACCAAAGATGGCCCATATCCAACTCATCATTTAATTGATGAAACGGTTTTAAACTCGCTTCGTGGTGATCAGATTTTGATTAACGCCGCGCGAGGTCCAATCGTTGATAACGAGGCATTGAAGCAACGTCTTTTGAAAAACGACGGTTTTACCGCAGCGCTTGACGTATTTGAATTTGAACCAGAGGTTGATATGGAGCTTCTGCCTCTGCTAGCATTCGCAACCCCTCACGTTGCAGGCTATGGCTTGGAAGGGAAAGCTCGCGGTACGACGATGATTTTCAACAGCTACTGTGAGTTCTTAAATAACGAATTACGTGCGCATGCCAGCGATTTACTGCCAACCGCGCCTGTTCCAACTATGGTATTGGACAGAGCTTGGGATGAAGCAACACTGCATAACATCACGCAGTTAATCTATGATGTGCGTAGAGATGACGCTCTTTTCCGTCGTGAGATCAGTAAGCCAGGTGCTTTTGACCTGATGCGTAAAAACTACTGGGATCGCCGTGAATACAGCGCTGTCACGCTAGTGGGTAACAAAACATGTAACCTTGCTCCATTAGCAGAACTAGGTTTTCAGATTGAGGTAAGTCAATGAGCCAGCAATATAATGTTGCCATTTTAGGTGCGACCGGTGCGGTCGGTGAAACAATTTTAGAAGTGCTTCAAGAACGTAAATTCCCAGTGGGTGACATTCACTTATTGGCAAGTGAGCGTAGCGAAGGCAAGACTTATCGCTTTAATGGCAAAACGGTTCGTGTACAGAACGTTGAAGAGTTTGATTGGTCTCAAGCTCATATTGCGTTGTTCTCTGCTGGTGGTGAGCTATCTGAAAAATGGGCGCCAATCGCGGCAGATGAAGGTGTTATCGTTATCGACAACACTTCACACTTCCGTTACGAGTACGACATTCCTCTCGTTGTGCCAGAAGTAAACCCAGAAGCGATTGCAGAGTTTCGTAACCGTAACATCATCGCGAACCCAAACTGTTCGACCATTCAAATGCTGGTGGCACTAAAACCAATTCACGATGCAGTGGGTATTGAGCGTATTAACGTATCTACATACCAATCCGTATCTGGTGCGGGTAAAGCGGGCATTGACGAACTAGCAGGTCAAACGGCTAAGCTTCTAAACGGTCTGCCAGCGGATAAGAAGCAATTCTCTCAACAGATTGCGTTTAACTGTATTCCGCAAATCGATCAGATGATGGAAAATGGCTACACCAAAGAAGAAATGAAAATGGTGTGGGAAACACAGAAGATCTTTAACGATCCATCAATCACAGTAAACCCAACGTGTGTGCGTGTGCCGGTATTCTATGGTCATGCTGAAGCGCTTCACATTGAGACTCGCTCTCCAATTGATGCACAAGAAGTCATTAATCTACTTGAGCAAACAGAAGGCATTGAAGTCTTCCACGGTGATGACTTCCCGACACAAGTGCGTGATGCGGGCGGTAAAGATCATGTTATGGTTGGTCGTATCCGCAACGATATCAGCCACCACAGTGGTGTAAACTTGTGGGTTGTGGCGGATAACGTGCGTAAAGGCGCAGCAACTAACGCGGTACAAATCGCTGAAGTCCTGATCCGCGATTACTACTAAGTCACTTACTGTTCATTTCAAAGCCTCGCATTGTGCGAGGCTTTTTTGTACGAACGGAACAAAATAGTGTGAGATTAGTACGAATATGGCGAGAGCCACACATTTTTTATTCTCAACGCTATAGTTTTGCATGTGATATCCGATATATTTAACCGATCACCATTTCAAATTGTATTTAGCACAAAACTGAGCCTTCTATGCGTCAAAATTATAAGCGTTTGTTAGCAGCCCTTGTGTTGATGAGCGCGACTCAGACATCATCAGTGGTTCAAGCCGAAGGAATTCGTCTTGTTGGACCGTCTGGTGAAGTGCAATCATCTCCGAGCTATGCTGAAGATATTGAGCGAGCATTACCTGCTCCTCCTGCAAATACTCAGCCGTCACGTTTCTTTGGTCCGACTGGTGAAAATCAAACACTATGGTCGATCGCTTCAGAATTACGACCTTCACGCGGTGTTACCGTTCAACAAACGCTTCTTGCCATTTATCGAATTAACCCTCAAGCGTTTGAGAACCAAAACATTCATGAGTTGATTCCAGGGAGTCGACTACGAGTACCGTCTCTAGAGCAAGTGCAAAGCGCGACTACAGAGCAAGCTGTTGCGATTATGAAGGCGCACGAGGCTAAGTTAAAACAGCCGAAGCCGACAAATAGAGCCACGCCAGCGCAACGCGTCACCGAGCAACCAAAGCCACAAATAAAAGTAGAACCCAAGCCTGTTGCTCCTAAACCAGAAATCACTGTAGCTGCGGAACCAAAACCGGTTCAAAAAACAATACCAGTTATTCCTGCGCCACCTGTGAACACCTCTCCGCAGGGTGAAAAGCAGGTCAGTGCGTTAAAAGACAAACTTCAAGGCTCACAAAGTGAATTAGAGTCATTGGAAGAGAAGAACCATCGTCTTCGCTTAATGTTGTCAGAAGTGCAAAGCGAAGTTGAAACCTTGAAAAATGAGCTGAATGACGAAGAACGCATTCGCTCGGAAGTCGAGAAACTGCTTGCTGAAGAGCGCCAGCGCCTTGCTGAGCAACAACGCATGCAGCCAAGTACGATTGACAAGATTTTGTCTAATGGTTGGCTTGTCGGCTTAGCGGCGCTTATTCCAGGTGCATTGCTGGCACTATTGGTTGTGATGTTGCTTGGTCGCCGTTCTAAAAACAAAGAGGAAGAGCCTGCTGCGCAATCGCCGCAGGAAACCGATCCATTAGCTGCGCCAATTGGTTTAGCGGCGACGGACGAGCTGGATGAAGAACTCACACTTGATGATGAGTTGTTCGCAGATGAAGATATTAATACTCAGGCTACACAAGAAGAGAAGCCAGATTTAGAAGAAGACGTCTTTGCCAACCTTGACGATGAAGAACTGGATTTCAACCTAGAAGGGGACGATGACCCATTTGCGGGGATCGGTGATGACGGCGACCTGGATGTTGGTCTGGATGAGTTTGAGTCATCGAACAATGGTATCCAAGTTAACGGCGAAGAAAAAGCGCTTGGTTTAGAAGAGATGGAGCGAGCCTTAGATGAGGTTGCTCCAGAACTAGAAGTGCTCGATGACGATGAGGCTGGCTTCGATCTTTCAGATGATACGAACGAGAAAGCAGATTCGCTCTCAGATGACGCATTTGCGGAACTACTTGCAGCAGATGAGCCGTCAGAAGAGTTACCAAGTGACACTGTCGATCAGGATATGCTTGATGACTTGTTTGCGGAACTTGGCAACGACGACTTCGACCTAGATACCGATGAACCTGAACTAAAACAGCCCGTATCGGATGATGATTTCAGCGCAGGAGAGGCATCTGATGACGATATCGATAAGCTATTAGCTCAATACGAGCAGCCTGTTACTGAGTCGACAGAAGTTGAAGGTGACGCCAGTGAAGACGCCGTTCTAGATGAAAACAGTACGGACTTACTCGATGAACTGATCGATTTTGACGAAGATGAAACAGATGACGAGTTTGACCCACTGAATGAGCTAGAAGCACTCTCTGGTTTTGAAGGTGATGACTCGATTGAAGAGTTAGATGCAGATAGCACAGATTTACTAGATGAACTCATTGATGACGTTACATCCGAACTTGATGAAGAGACAGGAACTGAGACTGAGTTAGACCCGTTTGATGATCTGATTCGAGAGGACGAAAGCCCTGCACAGACTAAATCGGAAGAGGAAGAGTTACTCGCTTCACTTGGTTTTGGCGAACCAGACGGCGACGAAAAACCATCTTCAATAGCCGAGTCAGAGCCCGCTCATGAAGAGCCGGAAATTGAGTCTGGTTTGGACATCGATGCTTTATTAAGTGACAGTCAACCAGATCCGCAACAAACAGCGCCAGAGCAACCATTAACCGAGCCAGAAACTGATTCAGAGCCATTTAGCAGCGATGAGTTTCTGGGTGATTTAGAGGACCTCTCACCAGAGAACGATCCTTTAATGAGCGAGCTAGACGACTTGTTTGAGTCAGACAGTGAAGAGCTTCAGCCTACAGAGCAAGAAAACGCGGACTTTTCTGCTGAACTGGATGCGCTATTTGATACTGAAGATGATTTAGCGCAACAACAAGTTGAAGAGCCGCAAGCTGAGATAGAGGAATCTTCGCCACAACAAGAAGAGGATGCCAATTCTAAGTCAACGCAAGATGCATCAGTAGAGCCTGATGCTAAAGTGCCGCCTCAAGTTGAGACAGTAGAAGACGCTCCAGCGTTCACTCCGACACCAAATACAGTAGAAAATGAATTTGGTGTTCCACAAGAAGAAGATTGGCTACTGGATGAGCCTGAACTAGAAAGTGAAACTCAACCAGAACAAGAACAAAACTCGGGTAACAAAAGTGAGCCAGAAAGTTCAGAACTAGCATCAGAAACTGATTCGGCCACCAATGCAGAAGAAGAGTGCGATTTTGATGAACTTGATCTACCAGAGTTCAGTGAAGAAGACGCACTGGCGTCCATGGCGGACGAACCTGCGTTTGATGACCCAGAGTCTATCGAGCCTGAGCGCTCTGAAGTTGAGTCGGCTACTGAAGCAGAAAAAGAACTCAATTTTGATGAACTCGAACTACCAGAGTTCAGTGAAGAAGATGCACTGGCATCCATGGCGGACGAACCTGCGTTTGATGACCCAGAGTCTATCGAGCCTGAGTGCTCTGAAGCTGATTCGGCCACTGAAGCAGAAGAAGAGTTCGATTTCGATGAACTCGAACTGCCAGAGTTTAGTGAAGAGGATGCATTGGCGTCCATGGCGGGCGAACCTACGTTAGATGAACCAGAATCTATCGAGCCTGAGCGCTCTGAAGCTGATTCGGCGACTGAAGCAGAAGAAGAGTTCGATTTTGATGAACTCGAACTGCCAGAGTTTAGTGAAGAGGATGCATTGGCGTCCATGGCAGGCGAACCTACGTTAGATGAACCAGAATCTATCGAGCCTGAGCGCTCTGAAGCTGAGTCGGCGACTGAAGCAGAAGAAGAGTTCGATTTTGATGAACTCGAACTGCCAGAGTTTGGTGAAGAGGATGCATTGGCGTCCATGGCGGACGAATCTGCGTTAGATGAACCAGAATCTATCGAGCCTGAGCGCTCTGAAGCTGAGTCGGCGACTGAAGCAGAAGAAGAGTTCGATTTTGATGAACTCGAACTGCCAGAATTCAGTGAAGAAGATGCATTGGCGTCTATGGAAGAAGAGCCAGAATTACCGAGTTCTGAAACCGCAGATATAGAACCAATCTCCGGTGAGGATGAAGAGCTAAGTTTTGACGACCAAGATCTTCCTGAGTTCAATGAGGAAGATGTTCTCGCATCAATGAATGAGAGTGCGCCAGAGACTCCTAATGTTGAAGCTGAGACATCGAGACCAACTCTTCAAGCCGATAACGATCATGATGCTTTGTTTGAAGTTTTTGCGCAGCAAAACGGTCTTGATAATGAACCAGAAGTGCAGCCAACGGCGACAGAGGGTGAGCCGCTAAGTGACTTGGATGATGAATCTTCAATGGCTAACCTTCTTGCTGAAGACGCAAGTTCAGAGGTATTTGAAGGTCAGTTAGACAGTGACACCATCGCAAGCGCAGGTATGGATTTTGAAACCATGCTTGATGTTGGAGATGATTGGGATGGCTTTAAACCCGCTGCCGATAGCGTAAGTTCTGCGGACGAAGTGCCCGAGGACCAGCGTGATGTCTGGAATTCAAGTGATGCACTAAGTCAGCCAGAGATCGCGCAAGAAAACTGGGCAGAGCAAAGCGACTTGGATGACTTCGACCCGAAGAAAAATCAATTTATGACGATTGATGAATTGATGGCTCAGGTCGATAAAGAAGGTGGTGAGTTCGAAGAGGAAGATCTGAAGCTTGATGTCGGATTGAACGAGTTTCCAGATGTTATCGGTGAGATCGGCGATGTTGACGTAGATAGCAATGCTGAAGCTGCTGGAAAACTGGACCTTGCTAAAATCTATCTCGAGATGAATGATTCTCAAGGGGCGATAAAACTACTAGAAGAGGCGATTGTTTACGGTGAAGATGATATTCGCCGCGAAGCAAAGAGCCTGATTGATGCCATTAATGGCCGATAAATCGAAAAGGGTAGCGTTGGCTACCCTTTTTGTGTCTCGCTAGTATGGTGATGCCTTTACGTCATCCTTGTTGAAACTGGCAACTTGAGGTGACTTGAGTATATACTTCCCGCCCCATTTTAGAGTTCGAAGGTTAAGATGAGAATCGCATTAGGTATCGAGTACAACGGTACAAACTACTTTGGTTGGCAGCGCCAAAGAGAAGTGAAAAGTGTCCAAGAAGAGCTAGAGAAAGCATTGTCCGTTGTTGCTAATCACCCAGTTGAAGTACAGTGTGCTGGTCGGACAGACGCTGGCGTGCATGGCACAGGACAAGTTGTGCACTTTGATACCAACGTTACTCGAAAAATGGTAGCTTGGACCATGGGCGCAAACGCGAACATGCCAAGTGATATAGCGGTTCGTTGGGCTAAGGAAGTCCCAGATGATTTCCATGCACGATTCTCAGCGACAGCGCGCCGTTATCGTTACATTATTTTCAATCATGCTTTACGACCTGGCATCTTAAACTCTGGTGTGAGCCACTATCATGGTGAGCTCGACGAGAAAAAAATGCATGAGGCAGGGCAGTATCTGCTTGGTGAAAATGATTTTACGTCGTTTCGTGCGGCGCATTGTCAGTCTCGTAGCCCATTTCGAAACTTGATGCATCTGAACGTTACGCGCCATGGGAACTATGTGGTTATTGATATTAAAGCTAATGCGTTCGTGCATCATATGGTTCGTAACATCACGGGTAGCTTGATAAAGGTTGGACGTGGTGAAGAGAGCCCTGAATGGATCAAATGGTTACTAGAGGCTAAAGATCGCAAACTAGCGGGTGCGACAGCGAAAGCGGAAGGTCTGTACCTGGTAGATGTAGACTATCCAGAAGAATTTGGGTTACCTGAAGTGCCGATCGGTCCACTGTTTTTGCCAGATAATTTGAACTAATTTTACAAACTTATTTCAAAATATCGGTAGTGTTTACATTGAATGTGAGCGGAAAACATACGCTATTTATGATATCAAAAATAGGTACAACCAGTTTTTTATCTACAGTAGCTGCAAGATATGGTTTAATCCGTCGGTATTATGTCGAATTTATATCTTTCGCAATGAAGCGGAAGAGTTGAGAGAAAAGGTCTTCCATGAGTTGGCTTGAAAAGATTTTAGAGAAAAGCAACCTAGTAAGTTCACGCAAAGCTTCTATCCCAGAAGGTGTGTGGACTAAATGTACCTCTTGTGAACAGGTTTTATATCATGCTGAACTAGAGCGTAACCTAGAAGTTTGTCCAAAGTGTAACCATCACATGCGCATGAAAGCGCGTCGTCGTTTGGAAACGTTTTTAGATGAAGGCAATCGAGTTGAATTAGGTACCGAACTTGAGCCACAGGATAAACTGAAATTTAAAGATTCTAAGCGATACAAAGAGCGTATCTCTGCAGCACAAAAAAACAGCGGAGAGAAAGATGCGCTAGTTGTGATGCAAGGTGAACTGCTTGGTCTACCCCTTGTGGCGTGTGCGTTTGAATTCTCCTTTATGGGCGGTTCAATGGGTTCAGTTGTTGGTGCTCGCTTCGTTAAAGCGGTGGATGCAGCAATTGAAAACAATTGTGCACTTGTTTGTTTCTCAGCAAGTGGTGGCGCTCGTATGCAAGAGGCATTGATGTCTCTTATGCAAATGGCAAAAACCAGTGCTGCGCTTGAGCGTCTATCAGAAAAAGGTCTGCCGTTTATTTCGGTTCTAACTGACCCTACAATGGGTGGTGTATCAGCAAGTTTGGCTATGTTGGGTGATATCAACATCGGTGAACCTAAGGCGCTGATTGGCTTTGCTGGTCGTCGTGTTATCGAGCAAACAGTGCGTGAAGATCTTCCTGAAGGTTTCCAGCGTAGTGAGTTCCTGCTTGATCACGGTGCGATTGATATGATCGTTGACCGTCGTGAAATGCGTCAGCGTGTGGGTGGTCTAATCGCTAAGATGACTAACCACAAGTCTCCTTTGGTGGTTTCGGTTAACGAATCTCCAAATGAAGAACCATATTCTGTACCAGAAGCGGACGAAAAAGGGTAAAGTATCAACTAACATAAAAACCAAAGAATTTAATGGTTAAAGTTAGATGACCCAAAACCCAATTCCTCAAGCCACATCTTCATTAGAGATGTGGCTTGATTATTTAGCAAATATTCATTCCTCAGCAATTGATCTAGGCTTAGACCGTGTCCAAGCGGTAGCAAACAAAGCCAATCTTACCAAACCAGCTCCAACCGTAATCACTGTTGCCGGCACCAATGGCAAAGGCTCAACGTGTGCGTTAATGGAAGCTATTTTACTCGATGCTGGCTATTCAGTCGGTGTTTACAGCTCTCCGCACCTGATTCGTTACAACGAGCGTGTACGCATTAATGGCGTCGACGTTGTAGATGCAAAGCACTGTGAAGCATTCGACTATGTAGAAAAGCAGCGTGGTGATATTAGTCTTAGCCTCTTTGAATTCGGTACGCTTGCTGCGCTACGTATTTTCCAAGTAGAGAAAGTCGACGTTGTGTTGCTTGAAGTAGGACTTGGCGGCCGTCTAGATGCCACCAACGTTGTTGACCATGATGTTTCTGTTATTACGAGCTTAGCTATCGATCATGTGGATTGGCTTGGTGATGACATCAATGTCATTGGTTTTGAAAAGGCAGGCATTTACCGTTCAGGGAAGCCAGCAATTTGTGGTCAACCAACGCCACCGGCGACCGTGGCGGCTCATGCTGACGATATTGGCTCTGAGTTCTTCCAAGTTGGTATTCAGTATTATTACCAACTAACTAATAATGGTTGGAAGTGGAGCAGTGGTGCATTTGCGTTAGAGGATTTACCTGTCCCATCGTTACCGCTACAAAACGCGGCAACAGCATTGATGGCGTTGGGAGCATCGGAATTGCAAATCACTGACATAAACATTGTCAATGGCTTGAATAATGCTCGCCTGGCAGGGCGTATGCAGATATTGCATCATGAGCCGGAGATAATCCTTGATGTCGCGCACAACCCGCACTCTGCTGAGTATTTGGTAGAGAAAGTGAAGCAACAATATCTGGGTAAGAATATCCATATTGTGGTTGCAATGCTGCATGACAAAGACATTAAAGCAACCATTGAAGCGCTAACTCCAATTGCAACACAATGGTATCCAGCGTCGCTAACCGGACCGAGAGCGGCGACTGCTGGAGAGTTGTGCCAATACTTACCTGATGGGCAAGTTCATTTTGAAAACCCTGTTGACGCCTTTGAGAATGCAAGAAGCCACGCAAAGCAAGAAGACGTCATTCTGGTGGTTGGTTCATTCCATACTGTCGGAGAGGTATTGGAACATTGGCAATCAAAGAATAAATAAGCAAAGGTATTTTGATGGCAAGTAAATTCCAAAGTCGTTTAGTCGGCACCATCATTCTAGTCGCAGTCGGAGTGATTGTTCTTCCCGATGTGCTAGATGGTAAGAAACTGCACTATAAAGAAGAATTTGCCAGTATTCCTATCAAACCTGAACTTGATAGTGATGTGGAAAACTTCGAAATATTAGAGCCAGTGGAAGACGATATAGCGTTACCGGACTCTCCAGTTGAAGCGGTGGTGCAGGAGCAAGAGGACGCTCAAGTGGCTGCTTCTGAGCACGACCCAACGCCGACGCCTAAACCAGAGGTCATCAAACAGCCAGAGCAAGTTGAGGTGGCCACTCGTCCTGTGCAAGAAAAAAATCAATATGAAGATTCTGCTTGGATCATTCAGTTGATGGCGCTTAAGAATCACGAAAATGCGGTCGCGCTTGTCGCTGATTTGCAAAAGCGTGGCTATCAAGCTCATACAAAGAAAGAAAACGAGTTTACGAGAGTGATTGTTGGTCCTGATGTGTCAAAAAGTAAACTTGAACGACAAGTCAAGGAATTACAAAAAATTACAGGCTCAAAAGGTCAATTGCTTAAATTTAAGCCATTAAATCCATAAGAAAACGTTTGCGTCAGCATTTTTTCTGTTAAAATGCGCGCCAACTTAAGATGAAGAAAACATGAATTGGATAGATTTTATCATTTTAGGTGTGATCGGATTTTCAGCTCTGATCAGTTTAGTTCGCGGTTTTGCTAAAGAAGCTTTGTCTTTGGTGATTTGGTTTGGAGCGTTTTTTATCTCCAGCAACTACTACGCCAAATTGGCGGTGTACTTCACCAACATCGAAGATGACATGTTTCGTAACGGAGCGGCGATTGCGGCTTTATTTGTCGCGACCTTGGTAGTTGGTGCAGTGGTGAATTACGTCATTGGTCAACTGGTACAAAAAACAGGGCTATCAGGTACGGATCGAATTCTTGGGATTGTATTTGGTGGTCTACGCGGAGTCTTAATTGTTTCTGCGGTGCTGTTTTTTATGGATGCGTTTACTGCATTCCCAAGCTCGGATTGGTGGAAAGATTCACAGTTGATCCCTGAGTTCAGCCGTATCATCGCCCCATTCTTCGAGCATTTACAAGCAACATCAAGTTTTCTGTCTGGCACTATCTAGTAGTGCCAGCTACTGTCGCAAATCGAGGATTAGGACATGTGTGGTATTGTTGGAATCGTGGGCACAACGCCTGTAAACCAGTCTATTTATGACGCGTTAACGGTGTTACAGCATCGTGGCCAAGATGCCGCTGGTATTTGTACCATAGAAAGCAATCGTTTTCGTCTGCGCAAGGCGAACGGTTTAGTCAAGGATGTATTTGAAGCAAGGCATATGCAGCGCCTGCAAGGCGAGGTCGGAATTGGTCATGTTCGTTACCCAACAGCAGGCAGCTCAAGCGCTTCAGAAGCTCAACCTTTCTACGTAAACTCTCCTTTCGGTATTACACTTGCCCACAATGGCAACTTGACCAACGCTAACGAAGTTCGTCAAAAGCTGTTTGAAAAAGATCGCCGTCATATCAATACCACTTCAGACTCCGAAGTATTACTAAATGTACTGGCACACGAAATTGACTCAGTAAAAGGAAATGTCACGACAGAAGACGTATTCCGCGCAGTCACCAATGTGCATCGCACAATTCGTGGTGCTTACGCTGTGACTGCCATGATTATCGGTCATGGTATGATTGCGTTTCGTGACCCACACGGTATTCGCCCTCTATGTTTAGGTAAGCGTGAAGTTAATGGCAGAGCGGAGTACATGGTTGCGTCTGAATCGGTAGCATTGGATGCCGTCGGTTTTGATTTTGTTCGTGATGTTGCACCTGGTGAGGCGATCTACGCAACGTTTGACGGTGAACTGTACACGAAGCAGTGTGCAGACAATCCTAAGCTGAACCCTTGTATTTTTGAGTTCGTGTATTTTGCTCGTCCAGACTCGTTCATCGATAAAATTTCGGTATACAGTGCTCGCGTTGAAATGGGTAAAAAGTTAGGCGAACGTATTCGTGAAGACTACGCAAATCTTGATATTGATGTCGTTATTCCTATCCCTGAAACATCGTGCGATATCGCACTTCAAATCGCTCAAGCGATCGATATCCCTTACCGCCAAGGCTTCGTGAAAAACCGTTACGTGGGGCGTACGTTTATCATGCCTGGTCAGCAACAACGTAAGAAATCTGTACGTCGCAAGTTGAATGCAATTCGTTCGGAGTTCAAAGATAAGAATGTGTTGCTGGTGGATGACTCTATCGTTCGTGGTACTACGTCAGAACAAATCATCGAAATGGCACGTGATTCTGGTGCGAAGAAAGTGTACATGGTATCAGCAGCACCAGAAGTTCGATTCCCGAACGTGTACGGCATTGATATGCCAAGTGCTACCGAGCTCATTGCTCATGGCCGTGACAACGATACAATTTGTAAGCAGATTGGTGCTGATGCATTGATTTATCAACGTCTAGAAGACTTGGTTGAGGCAGTCGGTCTTGGAAACCAAGATATTACTCAGTTCGATACATCCGTGTTTAACGGCGAATACGTAACGGGTGATATTGACCAACAATACCTAGACTTCTTAGATGGTCTTCGTAACGATGATGCGAAAACACAACTTGAAATCCAACAGGATTTAGCAAACCTAGAGCTGCATAACGAAGGCGCATAATAGGCGTTTTCTTGAGGCGTAAAAAAAACCAGAGCTCCGGCTCTGGTTTTTTGTATTCGCTATCGAATTAGTGAATGTTGTAAGCGATCACAAAGTCGATAAAGAGACGAACTTTCTCTGGCAGGTGATCTTTGTGGTTGTAAAGCATATAAATGTCGCGCGGGTTTGCACTCCAATCTGGCAGTATGCGTACCAAATCGCCGCTTTCGATGTATTCTTTGATCATGACATCTGGCATTAGCGTGATGCCTAAACCTTCGGAACAAGCACTGCGTACTACATTTAGTGCATTCGCCTGAAAGCGACCACGATCAACGTTTACTACAGACTCGCCTTTGCTATTAATTAAGGTCCACTTGATAAGAGGGTAGCCTTTTAGCAATGAATGGTTAGAGAGCTCTTCTGCGTGGTTTGGTGCCGGATTCGAGGCAAGGTAGTCAGGACTTGCGACAAGAATATCCTTCACTTCGCCAATCTTGCGTGCGATCAGGCTAGAATCACGTTGGGGCCCCACTCGAAAAATGACATCCCATTCAGTAGGGTCAAGCTTGTCTGCATTATTTTCTGTCGTTAGTTCGATATTGATGTCCGGATACTGCTTCATAAAGCTGTTGAACATCGGCATCATCATGCGCTTAGTTAAGTTATAAGGCGCCGATATCTTAATCTTGCCTGATGCTCCTCGGCAGTCGTCAGTGATTTCCTCTGCTGCCGTGGTTAGCCTTTGTAGCAAAGGGGAGCACTCATGGTAAAAACGTTCCCCGGCTTCTGTAAGCGAGAGTTTGCGAGCGTGACGGTTCAATAGTCGAAGATTGACAGAGTCTTCTAGCGCTTGAATGCGTCGGGTGATGGTCGCAACCGGGATCATGGTTTTTCGCGAAGTTGCGGTGTAGCTCCCATTTTCGACAACCAGTCGAAACAGGTTTAAGTCATCTAATTTCATATTTCCAGACACATTAAATTACCGATTACGGCTAATTTATAATTAACTTTGTGATCAAAGCTTGCTTTAAGTCAACATGTTGCATCATTTGAACACAGCAACCCTGTTTGAGTAAATACTGTTATACCCCGTAATATTTGTATAAACGCCGTTTTCAAGCTACGTTTTATAACAAGGTGGAACGGCCTCAAGTCTTGCTGCGCAACGTTTCGCCGGATGTAAACACAACAAAAATAATGACTTAATAATAAATCTGTTTTTTGACTTAGCTTTGTGAGGTGTAAAGGTATGTTTAAGACTCACAGTCAAACGGCAATGGTCTCGGCACAGGAAGTGGTTAATCAAAAACTAATTATGTTGGTGGATGATGATCCAATATTTCGTAAAGTAACCAATGCTTATTTAGAAAGTCAGGGTTTTAAAGTAGTAGAAGCTGAAAACGGCCTAGAGGCGCTTCAACAACTCAGGGAATGCCAACCCGATCTTATCTTGTGTGATTTATCGATGCCGGTATTAGATGGCATTGAATTCGTCGAAGAAGTCAGTCTTGAATATCCATACTTGCCGCTTATCGTGGTGTCCGGCACGGATGAAATGTCCGATGTCGCGAAAGCGTTGCGATTTGGTATTAAAGATTTTCTTCCTAAACCGATAGGTAATTATGAGCACCTATCTCAGGCGATAGACAATACGCTTGAAGATACCGATAGCCATTTCTCAGAACAGCGAGACTTTTCAAGTCAGTGGTTCCGAGTCGATGACGGTGGCGAAATCCCAGATGAGCAAGAGCTTCACTGGCATCTAGAGTATTTGCAGCAGAACCCGAGTGCTGCAAGAGATTTACTGCATGCTCTATTGCCAGAGAAAGATGCTTCTCAAGGTGATTGGCGCTGCTCATACCGTTTATTGCAATCGACGGACGTTATGCCACTGGTGTTCGATTATCGTTGGTTAATGAATGGGCAATTTGCGTTCTATCTCGTTGACTCTGCTTCCCAGAGTAATGATGGTGTCGCGACGACATTGCTTGTTAGGGCTTTGTTTGACGATTACCTGCGTAATTTGAAGAGTTTCAGTGCTGATCTGAAGGATATGGTAGGGATCATTGAAAAAGGAATCGAGTGTTCAGAGTGCGCTGGTGCGGTTAATGCTGTATTTGGTGTCGCTGATCTGGCTTCGTCCTCCGTTTCTATCCTGCCTGCGGGTTTAGATAGTCATTGGTCTGACGGAAATACTAATCAACATATCGCGGCAGGTAACTGTTTAGGGGCAGGAAGTATGAAAAACTTCATAACCCGAGATTTACCGCTAGGTGTTGCTGGTCAGTTATCCATCGGTTGTTTAGGTTCTTCAAGTTTTAGCTTAAATATTGCCCGGAAATCACGACTGGTATAATTCTGACTTCATAACACAATAAGCAGCGTCTTGGCGCTGCTTATTGTCTTTTTAGAACCACAAAAAACAACAAATGCTCGAACAATAACCTTACTTTTTGCTGGTGTTTAGATTTGGCTGTTTAAGGTATAGTCAACGCCTAAAACAATAATGACCCATTTGTGCAACGATAATTTAACGCTGTGCCTTGGGAGAAGCAAAGTCAACTAGTGAGAAGATACATCATGGCAGACAAAGATTTTAAAGAGCCTTATAATATTTTTTACTTTTTAGGTTTCATTGCAGTACTTTTAATTCCAACACTACCTGCAACGCTAACCTGGCTTCGTGTAATGAATGGTTACGCAGGCTTTTAATCTAGCTATTTTGTACCGGAGTTCACCATTCGTATTAAGCGTTACTTTTTCAATACCGTTGGTGGACTCTGTATTGTGCTCGGCATTGCCGGCATAGCCCTTCCGCTTTTACCCACCACTCCTTTCATTCTACTTGCTAGTGCATGTTTTATGCGTGGTAGCCCCGCATTTCATCATTGGCTACATAACCACAAAACGTTTGGGCCGATTCTCGATAATTGGCATAAGCACCGGGCTGTTACTTCAAAAGTAAAGCAGCGTGGCGCCATTTTTATTGCACTTAGTTTCATTGTTTCAATCGTTGTTGTTCCCCTTGTTTGGGTGAAAATTGGTCTTTTAGTGATGCTAATCGTTTTACTCGGCTGGTTTATGCGTCTGCCTGTGATTGAGTTGGTTGCTGACAGAGAAGAAAATCACTAAGATTGTAGAGAATAGTGTGCCCGCTCTTCGAGTGGGCGTTTGTATTTTCAGCGCCTGTGACTGTTACGAAAATAAGCACATAGTGGTGAAAACCTATTGTTCGTTGCCCTCGTGATACTGCGATTAGAGAGGGCGATGAGCCAATCTAAGTAAATCGGTATTATGACTACAGAAACAATTTCACTGATCAAATCTAGCATCAAAAGCATCCAAGACTACCCAAAGCCAGGCATTCTATTTCGTGATGTGACGAGCCTTCTTGAAGACGCAAAAGCATACCAAGCAACGATCAACTTACTTGTTGAACGTTACAAAGATATGGGCTTTACCAAGGTTGTGGGTACGGAAGCTCGTGGCTTTTTATTTGGTGCGCCTTTAGCGCTTGAGCTAGGTGTTGGTTTTGTACCAGTGCGTAAACCAGGCAAGCTACCACGTCCTACTGTTGCTCAATCTTATGAGCTTGAATACGGCGTTGATACACTAGAAATCCATACAGATGCCATCGTTGAAGGCGACAAAGTACTGGTTGTCGACGATTTATTGGCAACGGGCGGTACTATTGAAGCGACGACTAAGCTGATTCGCCAACTGGGCGGTGAAGTTGAGCACGCTGCGTTCGTTATCAACCTACCAGAAATCGGTGGTGATAAACGTTTAGAAGCACTAGGTCTAAACGTATACAGCATTTGCGATTTTGAAGGACATTAATACATTCAATGAGTTATTTAGCTTTAGCGCGAAAATGGCGTCCTAATCAGTTTGACCAAGTTGTCGGACAAAAACATGTCCTGACGGCGTTGGAAAACGCACTGGCGCAAAACCGTTTACACCATGCTTATCTGTTCAGCGGGACTCGTGGTGTGGGTAAAACGAGTATCGGTAGGTTGTTTGCCAAAGGCTTGAACTGCGAAACCGGTATTACCGCGACACCTTGTGGTAAGTGCGATACTTGTCGTGAAATTGATGAAGGTCGCTTTGTCGATCTTCTTGAAATCGATGCGGCATCACGTACTAAAGTTGAAGACACTCGCGAACTGTTAGACAACGTTCAATACAAACCTGCTCGTGGACGGTTTAAAGTGTACCTCATCGATGAGGTACACATGCTATCGCGTCACTCTTTCAATGCGTTGTTGAAAACCCTGGAAGAGCCGCCAGAGTATGTGAAGTTCTTACTCGCGACAACCGATCCACAAAAGCTGCCAGTTACTATATTGTCGCGTTGTCTACAGTTCCATCTCAAACCAATCAGCGTTGATGATATTCACCAGCAACTTGATTATATCCTGGGTCAAGAGCAAGTTTCAGCACAGCCAAAAGCGCTGGGTATGATTTCACATGCTGCAGATGGCAGTATGCGTGATGCTCTCAGCTTGACTGACCAAGCAATTGCATTAGGTAACGGTGCGGTGCAAGCCGATATTGTCAGCCACATGTTGGGGACGATTGATACCGACCAAGCGATTCACTTACTGGAGTCAATCAGCAGCAAGAAACCTCAACAAGCCATGGATAAAATCCAACAATTAGCGGCAAATGGTGTTGAGTGGGATGGTTTGTTGCAGCAAGTCGCAACACAGTTACACCGAATTGCGATGTATCAAGCGTTGCCCGCGTCGTTAGACCGAGCACAACCAGATGCAGAGAAAATAGAGCTGTTGAGTAAAGCTCTAAGCCCGCAAGACGTTCAGCTTTACTATCAAATTGCATTGAAAGGTCGTGAAGATTTGACCCTCTCGCCAAATGGGCGAGTCGGTTTGGAAATGATTGTGCTGCGTATGATGGCGTTCCGCCCATCAAATAACAGTGGGGCAAATGTTGTTTCCAGTAACTGCGAACCAGCTTTAGCCCCAGTTCAAAGTGCCAGTCAGCCAAAGACTGCACCAGCTCCTCGAACTCAGCAGCCGAATCCAGCACAAAGCACACCACAAGTGGCGCCTCAACCTTCATCCAATTCACAACCTGAGTATCACGCGAGTGGATATGAGACGGTTCCGCCACAGTATGATATGGCGCCGCCGATGAGCGAAAACCCAGCGCCGCAGCATGAAACGCCACCTCAACAAGTGCAAGAAAGCGTTTCAACACCGGCGCGCGGTGGTCTAAGCGGTTTGCGTCATCAATTACGTTCTCAGCGTCAAGGCCTACAACAAAACACTCCTCAAAATGGTGGCTCAAAAAAGCCTAAAGCGGCATCTGCACAACCAGAATCGGTTATCGACCGAGTAGCGCAATTGCATGGCAATTCCGCGCAGGTGTCGCCAAACTCAGCTCCGAAGTCGACGGAGCCACAAGTTGAGGAAGCGTATCGCTGGCGTCCAAGCAAGCCTGTTGAGACAAAAGTGAATACAAAACTGACACCTACGCAGCTCAAGCAGGCACTTGAGCATGAGAAAACGCCTGAAATGGCACAAAAGCTCATCGATGAATCGTTAGAACATAATGAATGGGCGAAGCTAATCAGCTTAATGGAGATCCCTAAGCTGGTAGAGCAACTTGCGCTAAACTCTCATTATAGTAAGGAAGGAACAACCGTTTCGTTACTATTGAGAAGCAGCCAAGCTCATTTGAATACTGATAGAGCTCAAGCCGAATTGCTTAAAGCACTTAATACCGTGTTAGGTGAAGAGTGCCACATGAGCATCGAAATAGGGGAGAGTGGAGAAACACCACTTGAACTGAGAGATAGGCTCTACCAAGAGAAATTACAGCAAGCGCTGAACAGTTTAGAAAACGATCCAAATGTTCAATTTATTGAACGTCGTTTTGCTGCAGAGCTTGATAAAGATAGTGTGCGCCCTATCTAATAATCGAATGGAATGGGGTTGAAAACCCAAAGGTATAACCCCATTAATTGATGCAACACCTCATTAAACCAGAGAGATAAACATGTTTGGTAAAGGCGGTATGGGCAACCTAATGAAGCAAGCCCAGCAAATGCAAGATCGCATGCAAAAGCTTCAAGAAGAAATCGCGAATATGGAAGTAACTGGCGAGTCTGGTGCTGGCTTAGTTAAAGTTACTATCACTGGTAGTCACAGCGTACGTCGTGTTGACATCGATGAAAGTTTGATGGAAGACGACAAAGAAATGCTTGAAGATTTGATCGCTGCGGCGTTCAACGATGCGGCCCGTCGTGTTGAAGAAACTCAAAAAGAGAAAATGGCTTCTGTAACTGGCGGTATGCAACTACCACCAGGTATGAAAATGCCATTCTAATCTGCTGATATTTAATTAAGCGGACTTTTAATGCGTACCAGTCATATGCTGGAGCAATTGATGGAGGCCTTACGTTGTCTACCTGGGGTTGGCCCCAAGTCAGCGCAGCGTATGGCCTTTCATTTGTTACAGCGCGATAGAAAAGGCGGTTTGCAACTTGCAGATGCGCTTAGCCAGGCAATGACAGAAATCGGTCATTGTACTGAGTGTCGAACCTTCACCGAAGAAGAAGTCTGTCATATTTGTACTAACCCAAAACGCCAAGAAAATGGTCAAATTTGTGTGGTAGAAAGCCCGGCAGACATTGCTGCAGTCGAAGCAACGGGCCAGTATTCTGGTCGATACTTTGTTCTTATGGGACATTTGTCACCACTAGACGGTATTGGTCCAAGTGATATTGGACTGGATGTGCTTGATTACCGCTTACGTCGCGGTGATATAGCCGAAGTGATTTTAGCAACAAACCCGACGGTTGAAGGCGAAGCTACTGCACATTACATCGCAGAGCTATGTAAAGAACACCAAGTTGATGCCAGCCGCATCGCGCATGGTGTGCCTGTCGGTGGAGAGCTTGAGCTTGTCGATGGCACGACGTTGTCACACTCGCTGTTAGGTCGACACAGAATTTAATAAAAAGCCGCTGAATTCAGCGGCTTTTTTGATCTTGTGAGTTGGGAACGATTAATCGTTCGATTCTTTACCAAGAAGATTTTTGTAGATAACTGCACCAAGTACGCCACCCAAAATAGGCGCAACCCAGAACAGCCATAATTGAGAAACTGCCCAGTCGCCCACATATATCGCGACTGCTGTACTACGAGCCGGGTTTACTGAGGTATTTGTGACAGGAATGCTTATCAGGTGAATAAGAGTCAGACACAAACCAATCGCAATAGGTGCAAAACCTTGAGGTGCACGTTTGTCTGTCGCCCCCATGATTACGATAAGGAACATCATCGTCATTACAACTTCAGAAACTAGCGCAGCAAGCATGGAGTACTGACCCGGCGAGTGTTCACCATAACCATTGGCGGCAAAGCCAGAACCCACAACATCGAATCCAGCTTGTCCTGTCGCGATGACATAAAGAATGCCACCAGCGATCAGCCCGCCGAGCACTTGTGCGATGATGTAAGGCGCAACGTCTTTTGTATCAAAACGACCGCCAGCCCAAAGGCCAACTGTCACTGCAGGGTTCAAATGGCAACCTGAAATATGACCGATTGCAAATGCCATGGTTAAAACGGTTAAACCAAAGGCCAGAGCGACACCCAGCAGACCAATACCAACGTCTGGAAAGCCTGCAGCCAACACTGCGCTACCGCAACCGCCTAATACTAGCCAGAACGTACCAAAAGCCTCTGCTAAATACTTGTTCATGTTATTTCCTAATTTCTACTTAAATGACCCGCTGAACATAGTCGAGAATTGTCAATTAAGTGTGAGGGAGATCGGGTAAAGACTGCAAATAGGACGGTATGTGGCAAGAGTTCTCAAGGATGAGAGAAAAGCAAGGAGAGGAGAGGTTGAATCTTAAGGTTGCCTTGGCCATCACTACCTGAGTAACAGCCAAGGCAAAGTAGGTTTTAGCTAAATGCGACGAAAGGTGATACGCACAACAAAATACCAGTCGCAATAATCAAGTAAAGCGACGCGCCTTTGTATTTGTGTAAAGAAGGCACTTGGTAGACAAGGTAAGCTGGAATCAAACAGCCAATCAAACCAAAGATAGGGCTACATACTGATGTGAAGCTCAGAACTGGTAGATTCAATACAATTGCACCCCACGCCATGAGAATCGCAAAGAGAATGATTCCCTTGGTGACTAAGTCTTTATTGATCTTATCTTCAGGCATGACCTTTTTTAGAGCCAGCATCGCTAGACCTTGGCAAGAATCGCGGAAACCTAAGTACACGCCAAAAAACGCAGTCATTACTGAGAAAATATTCAGCATCAAACTCATTAGTTTTAGCGTCGTGCCGTCCATACCTTGCGCAACCATCGCAAGAGCAGAGATGTTCTCTTCTGCTGCTTTAACCGCTTGTTCATGTGACATCGCAAGCGTAAAGGAAATCGCGTAGAAGAAGACGGTCACAAACAAGATACCGAAAGCAATTTTCATTGCGCGCATGGCTTTAAAGCGAGCAACCTCAATCGATTTTTCTTTTGATCGGTATGAGATCACCATTGGGCTCAAACTTTGAATGAAGAGAATAGACGTTAGAGTAAACGGCAGTAGCTCAATTGCATCTTTCAAACCAGCGCCTGTTTCTGGAATCGCACCGACATTCGCTACATCCCATTTTTCGATCATCATGACTCCAAGTAATGCAACAGTACAAAGTTTGATCAGCACAAGACCAGTACTGACCTTAAATAAAATCTTTTCACCACGAGATGCAATAGCGACCAGCGCGCACACTAAAGCCAGACCATATAGCGGGTTTTCAGACAATAAACCTTCCGTGATGCCAAAGCTATGTAAGAAAGATGCCGAGTCATTGTTGATAGCTGTTGAGTAAACAAAGACCCAAATCACCAACATAATGAAGTAGAGCACACCTAATAACGCCCCCCATTTGTTACCAAGGTAGCCGGAAATGACGCCAGCGTAATCTTGGCACTTTGGAGAACTTGAGAGAGTGTTGATGAAAAGGCGTTGGAATAAGTACATCGCTGGGTAGCCGATCACGGCAGAGGCCAAGAATACCCAAAGGCCCAATACGCCTACTTTTACTGGTAAAAAGACAATACCGGCACCGATTGCCATGCCGATACTCATGATCACCCATCCCCAGTCTGTGCTATCAAACTTGATCGCGGCTTTCCACTCGTCTAGGGCCATGCCTGCTTTTACGTGCGGTGGCTCTTTACCGATGGGTAAGGTTTGTGTAGGTGCTGTCACGCTCATTTTATTGTTTCTCTTGTTAGTATGAATTTTTCTCAAATTTAATTGAGAAAATGTATATCACCAATTTTTTTGTGGAAAATTCAGATAAATTTGAGATCTTGGCGAAGAAGTTCAAATAAATTGGAGTTTTTAACGAATTTTGTGATCTGATCTAGTTGTTTGATTCATATTTAATTGAAAAAATAACGCTAATACGGAAGTTAAATTAGAAACTTCTTAATAAAAAATAAAATTTATGTGAGGATTTGAAAATGAAAAAATTGGTTTCATCTGAACACGCGCCTGCTGCTATCGGACCTTATTCACATGGCACTAGCTATGGCGATTTGATTTTTACTTCTGGCCAATTACCCGTTGATAAGGCAACAGGAAAAGTAGTTGAAGGCGGCATCAGTGCACAAAGTCATCAATCTCTTACTAACTTGAAGCACGTTTTAGAGGCTGGTGGTGGCAGTATCGATACTGTTTTAAAAACAACGTGTTACCTATCGAATATTAATGACTTTGCCGAGTTTAACAAGGTCTACGCAGAGTTTTTCCAACAAGATTGTCCGGCACGCAGTTGCTTCGCAGTGAAAGATTTGCCTCTTGGCGTGTTAATTGAAGTCGAAGCGATTGCTCATAAAAAGTAATACGGAGAACAGAGCATGAACCAGCAATGGACACAATATATCCAAATAATTAAGCAAGTTGTGAAACCTGCATTAGGATGTACAGAACCCATTGCTGCTGCGTACGCGGCAGCAGTTGCTAGAAAAGAGTTAGGCACATCCGATATTGATGCGATAGAGGTGCGTGTTTCAGACAACCTATTTAAAAACTCGATGGGTGTTTTCGTACCCGGAACGGGCAAGATAGGCCTCAAAATTGCCGCCTCAGTTGGTGCATTAGCCGGTGACCCAACAGCAGAACTGGAAGTGTTGGCTCGGATTAATGAGCAGGATGTCGCTGCTGCGCAACAATTGATAGATGAAGAGCGGGTAACTGTAGCGCGCATGGATACGCAAGAATTCATTTATTGCAGCGTAACGCTCACTTCTGGTGACGATGTTGTTTCGGTTACGATCAGTGGCGGTCACACCAACATTATCCAGATCACGCGCAATGGCGACGTGATTTTTGATGCTCCACCACAGCAACGCGTTGCAACCGCTTCCGTTTGTGAAGGTGTGGATATTTCGATCAAACAAATCTATGAGTTTGCCACTCAAGCGCCTTTTGAAGAGATCAAATTTATTCTCCAAGCTGCAGAGCTTAATACCTTGCTGGCTCAAGAGGGTATCGACCGAGGTTACGGCCTAGAAATTGGACGCACGCTAAAAGGCAACATCGAGCAAGGCTTATTGGGCAATGACTTAATGAGTCGTATACAGATGATGACATCCGCGGCGTCTGATGCTCGCATGGGAGGGGCGACGTTGCCAGCCATGAGCAATTTCGGCAGTGGGAACCAAGGTATTGCCGCTACAATGCCAGTTGTAGTTGCCGCAGAAGCATTTCAAAACGACGAAGAACAGCTGGCTCGCGCGTTGATCATGAGTCATTTAGGGGCTATTTACATCAAATCTTATTACCCACCGTTATCCGCATTTTGTGGCAACACTGTTACCAGTGCGGCGGCATCTATGGCGCTGGTGTATTTAGCTGGTGGTACATTCGAGCAATCATGCTACGCCATTCAAAACGTCATCAGCGACAGTTCAGGCATGGTGTGCGATGGTGCGAAGTCCTCTTGTGCGATGAAAGTGTGTACTTCATCGACAACGGCGGTGCGCTCATATTTGATGGCGATGGGTAACCACAGTGTTAAGAATCAAGGTATAGTAGGCGAAGAAGTTGAGCAAACGATAAGAAATGTTGGCTCAATGGTTCGTTTCGGTATGCCGTATACTGACAAATCTATTATCGATATTATGTCGGCCTAACCTCCAGTTTTTGCTAAGGGAAGTAACATTGCTACTAAAGAAACTCACCAAGAGTGATCTCGATATTTTGAACTCTATGAAAAACGTCGTGGATGGCATTGCACGTATGTATGGTGAACACACTGAAGTGGTTCTCCACAGCTTAGATGCCGAAGCGCCGGAAATCATCAAAATCGCAAATGGGCACGTGACGGAACGCAGTGAAGGTGCCCCAATTACCAACTTAGCGAGAATGAAGTTAAGAGAGGGCAAGGACGTTTCTGATTCGTACTTGACGAAAACGTCGAACGGAAAGACCTTGCACTCCATTACGACCATTGTCAGAAATCCAAAAAACAAACCGATTGGTTTGCTGTGTATCAACGTGGATATGGATGCACCGATGCAGGCGTTTTTAAAGGCAATGCTGCCTCAGCAACACACCGAGTGTTGTGTTGGTGGTGCTCGCTCACCAGAAACGTTTGCGCGTAATATCGATGAAACCATCATCAGCACGATAGAAACCGTGCAAACAGAAGTGTGGGAAAATGAAGCCATTGCGCCTTCTAAACGTAACCGTGAACTGGTGACGCGACTGCACGGCTTAGGCATTTTTAAATACAAAGATGCTGTTTTAATGGTTGCAAACCATCTTGGTATTTCGCGCGATACCATCTACTTGTATTTGCGAGAGCTTGGTAACGACTAAACGGGGGCTCTGAATAGATTAAGTAAGTTGCTCTAGCTCAGTGATGTTGTCGAGCGCTTCTTGGTTGGTTTTGCCACACACAACCGGACACGGTTTAAAATCGTGACAAACGTTAGGGCGCTCAGGCTTACCAAACAGCTTACACAAATTATCATCGTTGAGTTGTACGCAACGAACACCTGCTGGTTTGCCCTTGGGCATTCCAGGTATCGGTGAAGAGATACTTGGCGCAATACAGCAAGCTCCGCATCCTAGTCGACAATCCATAATGTAAACCTCTTAAAAATTGAGGGGGCAATTATGGTCATTTTGACGTGGATTGGAAGAGTCGCTTAAGAAAAAATAAAAAGGAGCACTCAATAGAGTGCTCCTTTTTGCTTTTAAACCGTTGTGATCATCTCAAGAAGCGATTGTAAACAAACAGCAGAATAAACGCGCCCAGCGTTGCGGTAATGATGCTGCCGATGTTTACACCTGTCGCGCCACCAAATCCAAGAATGCCGCCAAGGAAACCACCAACAAAGGCACCGGCAATCCCGAGCAACATGGTTGCGATCCAGCCTCCACCATCTTTTCCTGGCATCAACCATTTCGCTAAGGCCCCGGCGATCAAGCCCAAAATAATCCAAGAAATGATACCCATGAAAACTCCTTAATTCCTTCGTGATCAATGAAATAATGCGAACTTGTATAAGGATAGAACAGTTAATTGAAAATGGTTGAATATCGTATTAGATACTTGATGCCGATTGGAGATCGTCTCAAAACTTGAACTTTTGCGGCGAGAAGAGTATAAATCGGCCCCTAATTCCCTTGGTGAGACCTGAAGTATGAGCACTCCATTTTGGCAAAGTAAATCGTTAGAACACATGAGCGAAGAGGAATGGGAATCTCTTTGTGATGGGTGTGGCAAGTGTTGTCTGCACAAGCTAATGGATGAAGATACCGATGAAATCTACTACACCAATGTGGCGTGTAGCTGGCTGAACAGCAAAACATGTTCATGTAAGGACTACCCAAATCGCTTTACCTCTGGCGAAGAGTGCACCAAGCTGACACGCGAAGACATCGACGATTTCACTTGGTTACCGCACACGTGTGCTTACCGTCTGTTAGCTGAAAAACAGCCTTTACCAGAATGGCATCCGTTGATTACGGGCTCGAAATCTGCGATGCACGCGGCGGGCGAAAGTGTCCGCAATAAAGTGGTATACGAGATTGATGTGGTGGATTGGGAAGACCACATTCTGAATCACCCCAATCGCCCGTAGTTAAATTTACACAAGCCTTTCATCTAATAATGAAAGGCTTGTTTGTTATTGGGTTTCTCAACTTTGACGCCCAACTAACGAAATGCTGCTCAGTTTATTATTTAGTGTTGTAAACTTAGGTATATAATTTCAAGGCTTTACACTTCTATTCTTGGTCGTTTTGATCAGAACTGTTCCCTAAGAGGTAAACATGACGTTTCATTTCCCCCAGAAAATACGCCTGACATCTTGGGTGGCATTATTCGCGCTCATCCTCGGTATGATGGACCCGATGGTCATCAATGCGAAAGATATTCAGGATACGCCAGAGCCCTCTGCTGCCGAAACTTCTATTGATAACTTGAATCGAGAAATTGTGGATTTATCCCAAGGTCTCTCGCAAGCGAGTGGTGATGAGCGCGACGCGCTTCAACTACAGCTGTTCCAAAAAAATGAAGAGTTAAGAAGTCAGTTAGCATCAGCGATTGAACGTGAAACTATCCCTCGTGACAAATTGATCTCCTTGGTTAAAAAGCAGGAAAAATACTCTGAGGACGCCACGAACTATCTGTCGGAAAAAATAAAGAAAGTCGTTGAAGATTTAAATAAAGCCAAGGATGAAGAGAAACTTGCTCTTGTAAATGATTACCGAGAGTTACAGCATTACCTCGATGTCAGCTTCGATTCAAGTTGGCAAAACCTTGCTTGGCTGAAAGAGTTAGGGGCTCAAAATGAGCGCGCAGAAGCGGAACTAAAGGATAAAGTTGATAAACGCATGCGTTTGCTGTCTGCCTCAATTGAGTACTTGAGTCAGCAAAGTGAAATCATCGGCTCTCAACTTTCGTCAAGCCCTGAATCGGAAAAAGCGTCACTGCAGCTAAGTCAGCTTATTACTAAGCAAAGACTGAATATTGCGACGGAAAGCCTACGCAATTTAATTTCGATTGGCGATAAAGTCGGTTTAGAAACGTCCGAATACAAACGCCAAATTTTCGAAGTGACAGGGAATATCACCCACGATTTACTGAATACTAAAGTAGTGTGGTCAATACTGAGTCATTGGTCCAACTCGGCACTAGACTGGTTTGCCGAAAATGCGCCGCAGCACATTTTCCAGTTGTTTGTATTTGCGTTGATTTTATTGATCGCTCGTGGGCTTGCGAAGTTAACGCGCAAAGTGATCAGCAAGGCGGTTTCATCGAAAAACTTAAAGCTCTCACACTTGATGCAGGACTTCTTTATCTCAATGTCCGGCAAGTTCGTGTGGGTGATTGGTATCATGGTGGGCCTATCTCAGCTTGGATTGAACCTAGCACCGATCCTAACCGGTTTTGGTATTGCTGGTGTGATTATCGGCTTCGCCTTGCAAGACACCTTGTCTAACTTCGCGGCGGGTATGATGTTGCTTATTTACCGCCCATTTGATGTTGGTGACTTTGTGTATGCTGGTGGTGTGGATGGTAAGGTAAGCCATATGAGTTTGGTGAACACCACAATCCGTACGTTTGATAACCAAATTATTATTGTACCTAACAGTAAAATTTGGGGAGATGTGATTAAGAACGTCACACACGAGCGCATTCGCCGTGTGGATATGGTGTTTGGCATTGGTTATGCGGATGACTTGCTGAAAGCCGAGTCAGTGCTGTCTGATATCATTACTTCTCACCCTGCAGTACTTCGTACACCAGAGCCGATGATCAAAGTGCATACGTTAAACACATCATCTGTAGACTTTATTGTTCGTCCTTGGGTAAAAACTGATGATTATTGGGACGTGTATTGGGATGTGACAAAAGAAGTGAAACTGCGCTTTGACCGAGAAGGCATTTCGATTCCTTTCCCACAACAAGATGTGCATTTGCACATGGTAGAGAAGCAAGACGCGTAATCACAGCCACAACAGTACGAAAAGGCACTCTAGTAAAGAGTGCCTTTTTATTTGCATTAAGCGGTGTTTTTACAGTTCGTTAAAGAACGCCAATTTCGGTTCGCATTCTAACAAGTTGTCGATTTGGCTAATCAAAAGAGAAAAGTGTTCTGTTTTACCATGAAGATCGAACGCTTGTTGGTCTTTAAATTGCTCTTGAAAAACGAAGTGGCACGCATTGTCTTTATCTTGGAATAACTGATAACGAACACAACCTTCTTCATTGCGAGTGGGTTCAAGTGCTCGGGTGAGCACTGCTTTCAGTTCTTGTTCTTTTCCCGGTTGTGCGTGAAAGGTAGCAGTCAAGTGAATCATGATGTTTACTCTTTTTGTTATAGGTAACGCCCTTGGCGTTGTAAGAACTCAATTTTGTAACCATCAGGATCAGTCACAAAAAAGAACGTTGCCAAATGCTTTTGTTGGTGATCAAAAGCTTTGATGTCACCCGCTTCAATACCGAGAGATTTAATGCGTTTGTGAGTTTGTTCGATGTCCTCTACGCTGACAGCAAGGTGACCGTAGCCTGAGCCGTGAGTGTAAGGCACAGTTTGATCGTGATTGTGTGTCAACTCTAATTCAAAGCCAGTTTCTTCGTTGGCTAGATAGGTCAGAGAAAAACCATCAAAGATGTATTGGTCTTTGATTTCTAGCTCAAGTACGTCGCGGTAAAATTGTAGAGAACGGTCCAGATCGCTGACTCGGATCATGGTGTGAATCATTTTTGTCATGGGTACTCCTTGATAGTCCGCATAGGTTAGCGAGTTCAAAAGGAGTCTGGGTAGTACTCTAGTACGACAAATTAGAACATGCTCAATGGCTTACAACTCTGTTGCATAGCCTATGAGGGTTATTGGTAGGTTGGTCAGCGGTTGGTTGTTATTAAGTGTTTAGTTGTGTCAGTGCTTGACGAATCGTCTCTTTAGGTTGGCGAGCGTAAGTGAGACAGGCGCAGCGGAGTAGGGAGGCAAAGTTGTTTACTTCACCATTGTATTCGAGCGCTTCTTGATAGACCGTACTAATAAACTTAGGAACAGTCATGTTTTGAGCGTTAGCAATTTCCTCAAGAATCGTCCAAAAGCTCGCTTCAAGTTTTACACTTGTTGCGTGACCATCAATACGGATAGAGCGGGTGATGAACTGATAGTTGTCTTGGGGCTGCTTAGCAAATATTTCGCACATTTTCTTCATTCATATAATCAAAGACCTATAATTATTGAGGTTTATTGTTTAAAACGTCAACTATTTTCATGCATAAAAAAACGCTCCCTTACGAGAGCGTTTGAACATCACGAGTCGTGAAGTAAGTGCAAGCCGATTATTTGATTTGTTGCTTTAAGTACTCACCTAACTGAGAGTGGTGCATGATTTTTGATACCGGAAGGATAGTTTCTGCCGGCCCCCAAGCAAATACGTTGACTGGGGTATGCGTATGAGTACCCGTTCCCCATACTGTGTTTTGCTTTGTTGCATGCTCACGCGCTAGCAAGTTTCCACGGTCGTTGTAAGGAAAGAACGCATCAAAGTCATTGATTGTAGGAACGTTCTCTTCGCTTAAGTATTTGTGTCCAGCGAGTCGGTATGGATTTGGTTTACTTGCTAATACGCGTTCTGCTTGCTCAGGTGTAATCGAAAAAGCGCTATTTGCATTCACAATTTCTGCAAACTTCGTTGGTGTTTGAGCTTTCTTATCAAGCGCTTGGAATTCGCTGATCATACCGTAGTAGCTTTTCTTCTGGTTGTATAAACCATCGAGGATTTCGAACTGACCAAAGTTGAAGTTTGGCGCGTAATCTTGATTTTTGAATGCTTCGCCGTCGCGTTTTTGCGGTTTAGGCAAGTTTGCTGATGAGTAACTAAAGCCGAAAGAACCGGTCTCGTGGTCAGCGGTAACAATGATCAGTGTGTCATCACGGCCTTTTGCCCACTCATAAACCGAGTCTACCGCTTCGTCGAACTTGATCATTTCATGCAGCATCGTACCCGCATCGTTACTGTGGCCAGCCCAGTCAATTTGACCGCCTTCAACCATTAAGAAAAAGCCGTCTTTGTCTTTTGAAAGGATGTCGATTGCTTTGGTGGTCATTTCTTTCAGTGATGGCTGCGTACGTTTTGGATCGTTTTTGCTTTGACTGTAGGCAATACCATCGTTCATGCCCGAGTAAGCAAAAAGTCCAAGTAATTTGTCACCTTTAGCTTGTGTGAGCATATCGCGGCTGAAAGCCAGGTTGTAACCTTGGTCTTGCGCCTCAGTAAGCAAGTTGCGCTCATCTTTACGTTTCGACTTTAGGTAGACATTACCTTCAGTGAGCTTTTCAAGTTGCTCGTATGTCTCTCCCTTGTCGTTTGTCGACTTTGGAATCCAATGACGAAGTCCGCCAGACATCATCACGTCAACGCCAGTTTCTAGCATGTCCGCCGCAATACTGTTTTCTAGAGAACGGTGTGGTTGATGAGCGGCAAATGCGGCTGGCGTTGCATGAGTCATACGTGTATCAGAGACGAGACCCGTAGCCTTACCTTTGCTTTTGGATTTTTCCAAAATGGTTTCAACGTGGTTGCCTTGGCTATCAATACCAATGACTTCAGAAGCGGTAGGTATTCCTGTTGCTAGCATCGTTGCGGAGCACGCAGAGTCGACGACAATCGCGTCTTCTGGATTAGTCAGTGATGATCCAATCACACCTTCTTGAGCGAGTTTATACAAAGCGGTAGTTTCGCCTTGGTAAATCGAGTTAGGTGCGTGTTTGGCGTAGGTCTCTAGTAGACCAACTTGTTGAGGCCCCATGCCATCGCCGATCATCAAAATAACGTTTTTGATTTCGGCCGAGAGTGCATTAAAAGAGAGGGTTGATGCTGCCACTGCGGTAACGATTGGAGATACTAAGCGCTTCATTATATTTTCCTTGTTTATTAAAAGCGCTGGCATTAAAACAATGATTTATGACGATTTTGTGTCGGTAATAAAAGTTTAACTAAATTGTCGTCTTTGCTTGGGTTTGTAGAAAAAGTGAATCAACCTCTAACGTTTGTGAATTTAGAAAGAAGAAAGCCCACAAACGTGGGCTTGGATTACGCTTAGGAGTTGAAAGCATGGACTAAAGTTATCCATTCAGTGCCTTCACAAGAAACCTAGTTTAGGGAGCAATAAACGAGTATGCGTTTTAAGGTCATAAGAGCGGTCGAATTGAGGAGTATATAACCTACGTTTACGACATATCGTTCTTTGACGTATCAAATTATGGGCTGCAGTTAGTGATTTATTCAAATAGGATTTATTGTCGTAACGATTATTAGACCAACGCTAATATGATGCCACCGACAGTGAGGGCCGCAGAAAGGTATTGACCCGCAGAGTATGAGCCGTCTTCTTCTTCCTCGATTTTGTCAGGGTGATCCATGCCAAGTGCGCCATGTGTAAAGGACTCCACTTTTTCACCAACAGATTTATCTTCTGCTTCTACTCTCTTACTGTCGTGTTCGATTTGCTGCAGAGCGGCGAGGAGCGCTTTGCCCTCCGTGGACAGTGTCACCTTATTGTGTTCGACTTTTAGCGGCGAAGCGTTGCCTTCCTCTTGTGCAATACTTGTTTGCTTAGAGGCGACAGATTGTTTGGCATAGCTATTAACAGAAGTGCTTCCTACTGGATTCATCGAATACTCCTTGGAACATCGACACTCGTTCACTGAGTGCGGGTAAAAAGCAGTTATATTACTATCGGCGGCAAATTCTATTTCTGAAGCTATTTGGATAAAAACAGGTCTGCTTTTGCCGCTTCTGGTTTCTATTCGTGATCATTAGCAAAAAATAGACCAGCAGGAAGCAGACCGTTGTCACTCTATGAACTCGGAGCACTGTGATGATGCAACGCAACGACAAGGTAGTAACTTAAATTGGAGACCAGCTACTTACATTGAAGGTCGCTATTGCGCTTAGTGAGGTGTTGATATGCCGCCATGCGGTGAGCATCTTGTACATACCGTACTGGTGGTGCAAGAACCTCTAACTGATAGTCAGTATTATCGGCAAGCACGTTATCTGTTGGGCTAATTACAACCACTTTTAAGCTCGGATTGCGGCTTAAGATGGATGTAGCCGTACCTAACCCTTGCTCGGTATGAAACTTACCCGCGACATGAACAACCTGAGCACCTGGTTTGGCGTTTAGGTAGTTAACAATAGACTCTGCCATGGTTTCATCCCAAGTTACTTGAGCTGCAAACTGTTTCTCGGTTTGTTCTGGCTTCCCATGATGCATGGATGCCATAAACTTCTCTTTGTATGGACTACTGGCCGTGTTGATGGATTCTGCAATAAACGTTCGCTGCTCATCATCGAGCTTGTTAACGTAGTCTATCCCCTGACGACCAATACATCGGACAATGCCCTTTGGTGCATTCGCTGCAATCACCGGGAGATTTTTCTGCTTAGCAAACTCAACGAGAGGGCGATAGTCGCTCTCATAATTGGGCCAAGCATTGGCTTGTTTCATCAAGTACTGTTCACCGATTTCCCCACGCAGGTAAGCGTCAACAACAGGTTGTTTGTCGCGGGTAAATTGTTCCATTGATAACGCGAGTGGGCGGTCATAAGATGAAAGTTGTTTGAGCATATCGGTTTGAAAGCGATGAACGCCGGCATGTGTGTGCCATTCACCAATAAGAATAACATCTGCTTGTCGCAGCTCTTTTGGTAGTTTGCTTAGAGCGATGTGCTCGCCAGAAGGGGTGTAAAGTTGGTAGTCGTAAAAAGTAGTGACTTCCGCAGAGGTAGGGTGAGAGTTGGTTGATGGAACAGAAGAACAACCAGTAAGTAAGCCAGCAAAGAGTAAGCTTAAAATAGAAAAGCGCATTGAAAAGCCTCCAAAAATGTCCGGATGATATTAATGGAGGCTGAGCAATGAATCAATATAAATGATAACTATTTGCGTTTATTGACTGCCACTATTATTACTGAGTGGACTTTTTGCGATATACGCGCAGCATAAAATCAGCCTCACACTGATAGAGTGTAGCGGACTTCAACTCTTCACGAAGTGCATCGGTTGCTTTCCATGCGAATGGCGTCATTTGCAATAAATCGAATGCGGCCCCGTTCTTCAAATTCATAACATAGTTAAGATGTTGTTGATGCTCTAATTCATATCCTTCAATGTGTTCTGGCTCTTCACTGTGAAGACGAACATCTTGATAAATGCGTTCACGTAGTTGGTATAAGTGACGGCTTGCAGGTGTCACCGTGATGACCACACCGTTCTCTTTTACAACGCGCTGAAGCTCTTCTGCCTTGCAAGGGGCATAAATGCGCAAAATAGCATCTAAGGATTCATTCGCGAAAGGAAGCCGATGGCTAGAAGCGACGCTAAAGTGACACTGTGTGTAGCGCTTCGCCGCATAACGAATCGCAACTTTTGAAATGTCCAATCCATATATCGTCGCATCGTCCGTTTGCGTTTGTATCGTTTTCTGCACTTGATCCGTGTAGTAACCCTCGCCGCAACCAATATCTAATAATTGATGATCGGTTCCCTCTGTGTATTTGGCACACAGCTGTGCAACCTCTTGGCGCATTGGGTTGTAGTAATTCCCCTCAAGGAATCGACGACGAGCTTGCATCATCTCTTTATTGTCACCAGGATCTTTAGAGCGTTTGTGGTGCGCTGGCATCAAGTTAACGTAGCCTTCTTTTGCTAAGTCAAACTGATGATTGTTTTCGCACTTAAACGTTTTTTCATTTAATGCTAGAGCTTGATGGCATAAAGGGCATTGATAGTTCATGACGATCTCGAACAGAAAGTAGGGCGGCAAATTCTATCAAAAAGCGAGGTCTCAAGTGAAACAAAAAGAGCCGATGGAATCGGCTCTTATTAAGTATTAGTGAAAGAAGTCGACTTGCTCTTTCAAGTTCCGCGCTTGTTGTTGCAGTTCAATGGCACTTTGCGATGTTTTCGCGCTGGTGTCGCGGCTTTCTCGGTTTAGCTCACTGATAGAATGGGCATTTGCAGCAATTTCTTGGGATACTTGAGCTTGCTCTTCTGAGGTCGCAGCAATGGCGTCGGCTTGAGACGCTATCGACTGGACTTGTACTGCGATGGCTTCTAATGCTGTACCCGCGTCTTGTGCTTTGTCTAAGACCTGATTGGCACTGCGTTGGCTGTCGGTCATCATATTAACTGCATTATGAGTAGAGCCTTTTAGCTTCTCAATAATTTCAACTACATCCTGAACTGAGCTTTGTGTACGGTGCGCAAGTGTACGCACTTCATCTGCTACAACTGCGAAGCCACGACCTTGCTCACCTGCTCGTGCGGCTTCAATGGCTGCATTCAACGCAAGTAGGTTGGTTTGCTCTGCAATCTCATCAATCATTTTCGTGACGGTTTGAATACTCTCACTATCGCGATTGACTTGCTCGATAGCCGCTGCTGATTGATCTAACTGATCGTTGAGTTGAGCAACATCGATACATACGCCTTCTACAATCGCGAGACCAGATTGACTATCGGTATTCGCGGAGCGTACGTTTTCCGCAATACTTTCGACTTGTTGGGCAACCGATTGAGCAGAAGAGGCCATCTCTTCGATTGCTGTTACCACTTGTTCTACTTCTTCTTGTTGGCGGTCAGCTTGGGTTAAATTGCTATGGGCATCATTGGCAACGCTGGTGGAGTTGCTCTCTACTAAGTCGCTTGTGGAACGGATCTTACCAACAAGTTCATTGAGTTGACTTGCCATACTGGCGACACCCGTATTCAGGTTCGTAATTTCATTTTTTGATGCCTTACGAGACGATGGGACGTTCAAGCTGACCTCGCCGCCCGCCAAGCGAGTCATATAGGAGTTTAGAACGGTCAGAGGTTGTAAGCTGCGATTCAAGAAAAGTGTCAGTACAACAAAAGTAATGATTGCCGCTACCGAAGAAATGATGGCGATAAGTTTGAGTAGTGTATCACTGCCTTTGGTCACTTCTTTGATGAACGTACCACCCAGTAGTTTCCAGTTCCAGCCTGGTACTTCGGTAAACACTAAGTACTTTTCGCCGACTGTTGAGCCGAATTGGTAAGGGTAGAGAATTAATCCGCTCTTTTGTTCAAAAATTTTATGGAAAGGCTTATTACCCTCGTAGTCACGAACTTCTGTGATTGAAGGGTCGGTTGCACTTTTGGTCGGATGGAGTAGGTACTTACCAAGATTGTTGTCGTCGTTGTCGACAATGATGGTATAGCCAGTATCGCCCCATTTAATCTCCTCTAGCGCATCGAATAGCGTTTGTGTTGCTTGATCTACAGGCAAACCAATAAACGATAACCCTGCAACTTTTCCTGTAGCATCTTTAATTGGAGAGTAATAGGTAATGTAGCGTTCGCCGTACAACTTTATTTGAGCGTAATATGGCTGACCAGCTTTTAGTTGCTGATAACCTGGGTGGTCGAGACCTAGTGTGGTTCCCACTGCTCGTTGACCTTGTGGATCTTTTAGTGAGGTAGATACACGGATAAAATCATCTCCCAAAGGCGCGAATAAAGTCGCGATAGCACCGGTATCACGTGTGAAGCTATCGACCAGCTTTGTGTCGTTAATTAAGCTTTCACTGTATTGAGTGATGTTTGGTATTTCATGCCCCATGAAATCAACCGTATAGTTTTCGACATAAACACCGGCAAGGTAGCCATTACGAAAAGTGGACTCGAGCACTTTAGCGGTATGCAGATAAGCATCGAATTGGCCAGCAATGGTTTTAGCCATCGACTCTACTTTAGATTGGTGCTCTTTAAGGGTGCTTTCTAATAGAACATCGGAAGCGTTACGGTAAACAAGCGCAGCAATACTGCTGAAAGCAATGAATAGACACAAAGTGATAACCAGCTTTAACTGGAATCCGACACTTTGATTTCGGTATCTCTCTAACATAGATCAGTTCCTGATATTTTTATTATTTATGAGTTTTGTATCGGCATGCTATCGGTTTATATGATCGAATTTTTTGATATTTATTAATGAAATAGTCAAAAGTGACTGATAACCAATAAGTTAGTTGAGAGAGGACCATCTAGGTGGGGCTTTTATTACAAAAAAGGTCGGGTATTCCCGACCTTTGATCTGGTTATAACTACTGCACTGAAATTACAGTGACAAGTTCATGAGTCTCACCTGGCTGGAGCGTTTTACCTTGCTCGATACTTGGAGCGTGAACAGTAGATTCAACACACAGCATGGTTTGGTAACCATCGTCAGCCATATCAGCCATACCTTGTGCACCTTCTGCCCAAGGGTTCCAAAGTACCGCGGAGTTATGACCATGGTTTTCCACGCTTAATGTACGATTCAGTTCCGGATCTTTTACCAAAATTTTCGCTTCTGGTTGCGTGTAAACGCGATCAATGGTGTCTGTGAGTTGCAGAACATCACCACCTTGGCATACCGCATCAGCTTTCAAGCTATCAATGTACTCGGCACCCATGCCTGTCGTTTGTGCTTGCTTAATGTCTCCAACGTTTAGGTAAGTATGTAACGCGCCAGAGAAGGTCCAAGCTTCGTCATCGATGTTCATGACTTTGAGTGTCACTTTTAGCTCATCGCCAACTTCAACCACCAAACGAGCGTCAAACATATGTGGCCAAATATCGTGGATTTCTTCTGTCGGGAACAGAGCAAGTTCAACAATCACGCCGTTATCGTTCTCGCGATGTTCAACCAGCTCCCATTCAGCAGTACGTGCGAAACCATGAGCCGGTGCTGCAATACGCCCAAACCATGGCCAGCAAACGGGAATGCCGCCTCGCAGAGCTTTTTTCCCGTCGAAAATTGCCTTCTCGCTCATCCAAATCAAATCTTCATGACCAGCAGGAGTGAACGAAACAACGTGACCACCATGTAAGGAGATGCCTGCTGTCGCTTTCTCATGAATAACACGTACTACTTTGACCTGATCAATTTCAACGACAGTAACGTTATCAGATAACACGGTTAGAGCTGGGAGAGTTTTTAAATCCATGTGCTGTTTCCTATCATTGGGGAAAGTAGGGTTTCGACATCCGTCGCAAATACAATGCAACAGCGCCGAGGTATTCTCTCAAATTCCAGATACAAAAAAGGCGACTCTAGAGCCGCCTTTTCTTTAACGAAGTTATTCGCTAATTGCTAACTATCTAATTACTTAGAGATGTGAGCGATTAGGTCTAGAACTTTGTTTGAGTAACCGATTTCGTTGTCGTACCAAGATACAACTTTAACGAAGTTATCAGTTAGAGCGATACCAGCTTTAGCATCGAATACAGAAGTTTGAACTTCACCGATGAAGTCTTGAGATACTACTGCATCTTCAGTGTAACCTAGAACACCTTTTAGCTCGCCTTCAGAAGCTTCTTTCATTGCTGCACAGATAGCTTCGTAAGATGCGCCTTCTTTTAGGTTAACTGTTAGGTCAACTACAGAAACGTTAGCTGTTGGTACGCGGAAAGCCATACCAGTTAGTTTGCCGTTTAGTTCTGGAAGAACAACGCCTACAGCTTTAGCAGCACCAGTTGAAGATGGGATGATGTTCTGAGAAGCACCACGACCACCGCGCCAGTCTTTAGCAGAAGGGCCGTCTACAGTTTTTTGAGTTGCTGTAGTAGCGTGAACTGTAGTCATAAGACCAGATTCGATACCGAACTTGTCGTTAAGAACTTTAGCGATAGGCGCTAGACAGTTAGTAGTACAAGAAGCGTTAGAAACGATGTCTTGACCAGCGTAAGTAGCGTGGTTAACGCCCATTACGAACATTGGAGTAGCGTCTTTTGAAGGACCAGTTAGAACAACTTTCTTCGCGCCAGCTTCGATGTGCTTACGTGCAGTCTCGTCAGTTAGGAAAAGACCAGTTGCTTCTGCAACAACGTCAACACCGATTTCGTCCCACTTAAGGTCCGCTGGGTTGCGCTCTGCAGTAACACGTACAGTTTTACCGTTAACGATTAGGTTACCGCCTTCAACTTCAACAGTACCGTTGAAACGGCCGTGAGTTGAGTCGTACTTAAGCATGTATGCCATGTAATCTACGTCGATAAGGTCGTTGATACCTACAACTTCGATGTCAGCACGCTCTTGCGCTGCACGGAATACGAAACGACCGATACGGCCAAAACCGTTAATACCTACTTTGATAGTCATTATAGTTGCTCCACAACTTAATTTCTGATTAAAGATAACTGGTAGTAAAATTACAGAATCCAGTAAACATCTGCAAGTGATAATCGGACTTAACTTGTTTAAAGTCAAAAAAAAGCGACGTTTTTTTTAACAATTCTTCGCAAATGTTCGTTTTTTAAACTTTTAACTGATTCTTCTGTAGTCCAGTTGGCGTAATATAACTGGTGAGATAAGTGCTCTTATCAAATTAATTACGCATGGTGTCCTGGTGAGAAAGTATGTGCTACAACTGTTAAGAGAAGCAAGTTTTTTGCTAAAAAAGTCAATACCAAAAACAGTAAAGAAGGAGCAGAAAGTCGTGGAGCAAAACGGGAAAAAAGTGGCGAAGTCAGATGAGCAGTGGCGCGAGCAACTTTCTGAAGAAGAGTTTCGTGTCTGCCGAGAGCAAGGTACAGAACCGCCATTCAGCGGTAAACTACTGCATAATAAAGAGACGGGGGTTTATGCTTGTACCTGTTGCAATGCCCCTCTCTTTGTTTCTGATAACAAGTATGACTCTGGCTGTGGTTGGCCAAGTTTTGATGCGCCCATCAATGATCAAGCGGTGCGCTATTTAGAAGATCTGAGTCACGGAATGGTACGTACAGAGATTCGTTGTGCCACATGTGATAGCCATCTAGGGCACGTTTTTGAAGATGGCCCACAGACCACGGGTGAGCGTTTTTGTGTTAATTCAGTGTCGTTAATTTTCAACAAATCAGAACAATAACGACAAAATTGTGCTCGATAGTGTTTTATCCTTTCAATACGATTTGTTGTAAGTAGAAAACAGAGTGTAGTTTGACCCAAAGAAAAACTCCCGCCAATTGCGGGAGTTTTTTCGTTTATATCTCTTTGGGTATCATTGCTGGAGAGTAGTTCCCTCTCTCTATGGCTTTTGCCACCGATTCAGCTAATTCATCTAGCTGCTGATATTGCTCTGCATGACTAAAATTAAACATACGCTTGAGCTGCTTTTCATCAGCAAGCGGGACGTCGAATCTTTTTGCAACCATTGCCCACAGATACGCGCGCTCTTTTTCTCCAAGCCCTTGATGAATGCTTGCCATTGATTTGAGAATGATCGGATTAAGGTTGTCTTCATCCGATAAAGACAACGCTTTATTCAGCAGTATTAACGTTTTCTTGGCATCTCGATTAGTATAGAAAGTAGCTAATGCATATTGCATCTCAGCAGTATTTAACTTGGGTGAGCCTTCCATTTGTAAAAATGCGCGACGAGCTTGGATGTCACCCGTTTGAGACCACAAAAAATACAAAGTAGCCGGGTCTTCTGAGCCTTTTAACTCGTTTACGATGCGTTCTAGCTCATCAATACTGTGTACCAAAGCGTTAAAACGCTGTCTCTTGAGAGCACTTTGATCAATAGGTGTGATCTGAGAGGCGAGTTCTAAGCATTTTCTATATTCAGCGACCAGACCGTATTCGATGATTTGGTTGGCTTCTGATGGTTTTTTCAATTGCTCAAACCGATGCCATACTAAATTTGTTCTGGGAACTCGACATTGCCCGTCATCCATATTGAGCTGTTTGCAGCGCAGCTCTGGTGTTTTTTGGCACAACTCTTCGGTTGTCACGTTACCTTCGAAACAGCCCGTTAGTGCGAGACTAGTGAGGCTGAGAAGTAACCAGTGTGTTCTTTTCATGGCTTTGCTTGTGATCCGTTACACCAATTCATTTTCGTATTCTTGACTCAGTTTCTTAACCCGTTATGTTCTGTAAATAGAATGTAATAAGAAGGTACATTATGGACGCAGAACAACTATTACAAGCGATGACTCCAGAAGTTTATGATCGCTTAGTCTATGCAGTAGAAACGGGAAGATGGCCTGAGGGTACAACACTTTCTAAAGAGCAGCGAGATTCGTGTATGCAAGCTGTGATGTTGTATCAATCAAAACATAATACTGATGCGCAGCACATGACGGTTGCGGCAGGTGGTGAAATCAGCTTTAAATCGAAGCAAGAACTTAAAAAACAATTTAGCGGAGAAGAGAGCGACATTGTTCGTGTCAATCCGAACATTGATTAAGCGAACCTTTGATTTTTACAGGGTGTCGTTTACCGCTACTACTTTGACTTTAAAAGAAAAAAGCCCAATCTCTATTGGGCTTTTTAGATCGTAGTAAGCTTGAATTTACAGGCTCATCTCACCACGCAGTACTTGCTGCATTCTCTCTTTCACTTCTTCGTAAGAAAGGTTTTGGCTTAGAAGGTAATGCAGTTTTGCTAGTGCCGCTTCTGGCGTCATGTCAAAGCCGCTGATAACTCCAGAGTCTGCCAGTGCACAACCCGTGGCGTAGCCGCCCATATTCACTTTGCCTGCCAAACATTGAGTCAGGTTCACGACAATAACGCCGCGCTCAGAGGCTTCTTTAAGGTGGCCCAGTAGCTCAGGGTTTTGAGGCGCATTGCCCACACCAAAAGTCAACAGAATCATCGCATTTACAGGCTGACGAAGCGTATTACGAATAACTTCATGTGATATACCAGGGTACATGGTGATCACACCGATTGGTTGTGGTGTGATGTTGTGAACCTTAAATTCACCTTCTGGTTGTGCACCAACGGTTACGCTGTTGCTTACTTGAATATTGATCCCGGCTTCCAGTAGTGGAGGAAGGTTTGGTGAAGTAAAGGCATTAAAACCGTCCGCATGAGATTTTGTGCTGCGGTTACCACGCATCAACTGATTATTGAAGAACAAAGTAACTTCGTTGATCGGGTAGTTTGCGGCAATATGCAGAGCATTCAATAGGTTTGCTTGACCGTCAGAACGCAGCTCCGCAAGAGGGATCTGTGAACCTGTAACAATCACTGGCTTGCCAAGATTTTCAAGCATGAAAGACAATGCAGATGCTGTATATGCCATGGTGTCAGTACCATGTAGGATGACGAAACCATCGTATTTGTCATAGTTGTCACGAATATCATCCGCAATCTGCTGCCAGTCGGCAGGCGTCATATCTGATGAGTCAATCAGAGGATCGTATTCGTGGATAGTGTAATCCGGCATTTCAGGACGGTGAAACTCTGGCATGCTTGCTAGTTGCTTTTCCATAAAGCCAGCAACAGGCACATAGCCGTGATCCGATTTTTGCATTCCGATGGTGCCACCGGTGTAAGCGATGTAGATGTGTTTTCTAGTCATCGTTTTTTCTTTCATGTAGGGGAACAGAGGCGGGGATTATATACCTAAATAACCTTGAGATGCGAGGCTATGCGCACAGCATCAGAAAGTCATCTGAGGAGATGTTGAGCGTAATAAAAAGGGCACCTCAAGTAGAGATACCCTTTGTAATATTAATGAAAAAGCTACTGCACTTGGCAGTTCAAACAAAATGCGTATTGACCTTTAGGATCGTTAAAGCTTTGTAGCAAGCTTGCGTCTTGTTCGAACTGCTGAGCTACGGGTTGAAGACTTTTTGGTAGCAAGCTGGTTGCATCAATACCTAGAGAGACTTTCACCTGTTTCATGAACTCTTGTAAAAATAGTTCAGTAGGAGAAAGCGGTTCTTCTACCCAGTAAATGCCGTAATCGGTCACGTTCGCCAGTTTCGCCGCTAGCTCTACAGCATCGTCAAAGTCACCCATCTGGTCAACAAGACCAAAGGATAGGGCGTCTTGTCCTGTCCAAACTCGACCTTGAGCGACGTTGTCGACTTCCTCTAGAGACATATCGCGATTCTCGCCAACCAAAGAAATAAAGCGCTTATAACCGTGCTCGATACCTAATTGGAATACTTGAGACGCGCCGTCAGAAAGGCCAGTGGTAATACCGTCACCAGAGAACGGCGATGTGCCAACGCCATCAGTATTAATGCCTAACTTACTAAAGCCTTTTTCAAACGTGGTGATGACACTAAAAATACCAATGGAACCCGTCAGTGTTGTTGGCTGAGCAACGATCTTGTCTGCGCTCATTGAAATCCAATAACCACCAGAGGCAGCCAAACTCGACATGGATACAACAACTGGCTTGCCTGCTTGTTTTAGTGCTTCTACTTCGTTGCGAATCACCTCAGAGGCAAAGGCACTACCCCCGGGGCTATCTACTCGCAACACGACCGCTTTCACCTTTTCATCATTGCGTGCTTGACGCAACAAGCTTGCGACGGTGTCACCTCCGACAGTACCACGAGGTTGTTGACCATCCATAATCGCGCCACTTGCTAGAACAACGGCGATATCGTGCTGAGGTAGTGTGTAATCAGGACGAATCGTTGCAAGGTAGTCGTAGTAACCAATCGCGTTGTAGCTGTCTTTGCCGTCATTACCAAACTGTTTGGCAAATAGAGTGCGAATGTCTTGGCGTGTCGCGAGTTCATCAACCAAGCCCATTTTAACCGCGAGCTGAGCAAGATCACCATCCACTGACTTCATTTCGTCAATCAGCTCATTCATGGTTGGGTTAAGCACTTTCGCATCAATATTTCTGTTTGTGGTTACGTCATCAACAAAAGCACTCCACAACTGAGTAACCCAGCGTGTTGCAGACTCTTTCGCGGCATCGGACATGTCATCACGAATAAAAGGTTCGATAGCGGATTTATAAGTACCTACGCGAAAAACATGAGTAGAAACATCAAGCTTTTCCAATAACGTTTTGTAGTACATTGAATAGGCACTGTAACCTTTAATCAATACGCCGCCATCAGGTGCCAGGTAAACTTTATCAGCGTAACTTGCCAAGTAATATTGGCTTTGGTTGTAAAAATCACCTACGGCGTAAACGGGTTTACCTGACGCTTTAAATTCGTTCAACGCTTTCGCGATGTAACGTAATTTCGTGAGATTTGTTTCTGGCATGTCTCGCAGTGCTAGCACTAATCCAGACACTTTAGGATCGTCTTTCGCGTAGCGAATAGTATCAACGATATCGAAAAGGACGTTTTCTTTCGGTAACTCATTGCCCAAAAGGGAACCAGCAAAAGAGTCCATTGGATTTACATAGCGTCTTTGTTCGACAATCGGACCTGAAAGGTTCATCACCAATGCCGACTCTTTTTCGACGACGGGTTGACCGTCTCCGGTATAAGTAAAAGCAAAGTAGAAAACGGCAATCATCAGCAAGAAGATCAGGTTTGCCAGTGCAAGTCTGATAAAGGTGATGCTCTTCCATATCCCTTTAAATATCAAACCAATAAATTTGAAGAGTTTTTTCATCTTGTCTCCATAACGAGATAGTTACGCCGAGTCTAACAAAGTATGGGTTCTTATCTCTAAGATCTCAAAAGATAACATTTTTTTAGCTTATCACGACCACTCAACAATTGGCATATTTTCACGCGAGATTGATCGGTGTTACAAAAATGTAAACGCTTGTTTGATTTTTTGGTTGAGCGGGCTTAATCTGGTCAGACCATGATAATAACAATGGATGTTAAGTGATGTCTGCCATGTACCCAAACCTATTAAAGCCACTGGATCTCGGTTTTACACAATTACGAAACCGAGTCC
Source organism: Vibrio sp. E14 (assembly GCF_020515785.1). Taxonomy (NCBI): domain Bacteria; kingdom Pseudomonadati; phylum Pseudomonadota; class Gammaproteobacteria; order Vibrionales; family Vibrionaceae; genus Vibrio; species Vibrio sp. E14. The sequence goes on along the minus strand of NZ_JAHPJI010000002.1, from coordinate 371,580 downwards.
TGATGGGATCAATGCACACGGGCTTAGAAGAGCACAAAGAAGGATTACAGAAGCTCGCCGCTTTCTATGAAGAACGCGTGAAAGGCGGTGTTGGACTGATTGTAACCGGAGGTTTTTCTCCGAACTTACGCGGTCGTTTGCACCCGTTGAGTGCTGAGTTCAGCAAACCAAAGCATGCTAAGGCCCACAAAGTTGTGACAGAAGCGGTGCACAAGCACGGTGGCAAAATTGCCCTACAAATTCTCCATGCTGGGCGTTATGCCATGCATCCATTCTCGCAAAGTGCGTCTGGCATTAAAGCGCCAATTGCAAAGTTTGCTCCGAGTGAAATGAGCGACCGCCAGATAAAGAAAACCATTGATGCCTTTGCGAACAGCGCTGAGTTAGCCCAGCTTGCTGGTTATGATGGCGTCGAGTTAATGGGCTCGGAAGGTTACCTGATAAACCAATTCTTATGTAAGCGCACGAACATGCGTTACGACGAATGGGGTGGCAGTTACAAAAAACGTATGCGTTTTCCGCTAGAAATTGTCAAAGCGGTTCGTAAGGCGGTGGGTGACAAGTTCATCATCATTTTCCGTCTCTCTATGCTGGATCTTGTCGAGCAGGGCAGCACATTTGAAGACGTTATCGAATTGGCGAAAGCGCTTGAAGAGGCTGGCGTCACGATTATCAATACGGGTATCGGTTGGCACGAGGCTCGAATTCCTACCATTGCGACTCAAGTACCACGCGGTGCGTTTACGTGGGTTACGGAAAAAGTTAAACCTCACGTTTCGGTTCCTATCATCACTTGTAACCGAATAAATACGCCAGACGAAGCAGAACGTATTCTATCTTCAGGTCATGCTGACATGGTTTCGATGGCGCGCCCATTCTTGGCCGATCCTTACTTTGTTGCTAAAGCTGAGCAGGAAAAAGCGCAGCTCATTAATACGTGTATTGGTTGTAATCAGGCGTGTCTAGATAACGTGTTTAAAGGTAAGCGCGCCAGTTGCTTAGTGAACCCACTTGCGTGCTATGAAACCGAAATTGTTGTTGAACCAGCCTTTAAGAAGAAAAACATTGCCGTTGTCGGAGCAGGTCCGGCGGGCTTAGCTTGTGCGACTACACTGGCTGAACGTGGCCATAAGGTTGATTTGTTCGAAAAGAACGACCGCATCGGCGGTCAGTTCCGTCTTGCTATGCAGATCCCTGGTAAGGAAGAGTTTCGAGAGACGATACGATATTTCGCTAATCGTATTGATGAAACAGGCGTGAATCTGCACTTATCGACGGAAGCGAACTATGACCTACTAACAGAATACGATGAGATAGTGATGGCATCGGGTGTTGAGCCACGTAAAGTCAATATTGATGGAATTGATAACCCAGAAAAAGTCGTCGACTATCAAACACTCATTCGAGACAAAACACCAGTCGGTGAGAAAGTGGCTATCGTTGGTGCAGGTGGTATTGGCGTAGATGTCGCGACCATGCTCACTGAGCCGGTTGGACAAACGTTGGATGACTGGTTGCATGAATGGGGAATCGACAAAGAGATGTCCCAACCGGGTGGTTTATACCCTTACCCTGATGCGGTCAGCGATAAAGAAGTCTGGGTGCTTCAGCGTCGTAAAGGTCGTGTAGGTAAAGGTCCGGGTAAAACAACAGGTTGGATCCATAAACGTACCCTTGAAAAACGGGGCGTACATTTAGTCGGTGGCGTGTCTTACGATAAAATTGATGATCAAGGTTTGCACATTCATGTAGATGGAAAAGAACAATTATTGAACGCGGACAAAGTCGTCATTTGTGCGGGGCAAGAGTCTGTTCGTCCATTTGAAGATAAATGGTCTGAACTTGGAGAGAAGATTCATATCATTGGCGGAGCTGACCATGCGGGTGAACTTGATGCTGTGCGTGCGATTCGTCAAGGCGTTAAATTGGCGGTAAAACTCTAGTCTTTCAAGGTGTGTTTACTATGAAAGCTGCGCTTTGAGCGCAGCTTTTTTGTATAGAACTAGTCACTGATTTCTGGCAGTTGTTTGGCCATTACCACGCCAGAAAGAGTAATAAAAGAGAACACTAACACCACAGCTGAAAGGCTCAAAAAGTTCGACATGACACCAAGAGAACTCATTAGAAGCAGCATTATCCCAACCACCGTGTTACTCACGGCTACATAGCTTGTCCGTTTGTCACCTTCTGCGATATCAACTAAGTAGGTTTTTCGTCCGACTCGTATTCCGTCGTGGGCAATGCACACACAAAAGTAGAGCAGAGGAATCACGAATAGGAAGCTTGTGCTGGCGATTATCCAAGTATCGTAAACAAATAAAACAACGCCAAGTAGCGCGCTCATCGTTGCGCCGATGACCATAACACTGCGGCTAGATCGATCGGACATTCTTCCCCAGAAAGGACCTGACACAAAGGAGGCTAAGCCACTCGCAAACATAAAGAGAGCTAGCACCCAGAGCTGTCCACCCAGAGATTGCTGTGCCAGCACAACGTAGTACGGTGCACTCAGCGCAGAACATAAAAATAGTGTCCGCGTGATAACGAATCGACGAAAGGTCACGTCTGTTTTAAGTAACGCGAGTTGTTTAAATGCCTCAAGGACGCCATTTCGACCACCGTCTACCTCACCGGCATACTCATTAATTCGTGCATAAACTAATGCCGCAATAAGCCATATGGCGCCCGCTAACCCTAAACTCAGACTGTAAAAGCGCTCCGTCGGCTCTACGTCCCATAACCAGGCTAGTGCCAGAAGGCTAGCAAAAAGTAGTGTAACAAGGCCAGCAGCGCTTGAAGACCAGCCGTTGACTTGACCTCGTTGGTTTTTGGGGATGGTTTTTCCCAACACATCTTTTGATGCGACGGAATTTAAACCGCGTGAGAGGCTGAAGATCACAAGACAAGCAATTACACCATAACCCGCAGCTGCTCCTGTTAGAGTTAATGCGACCAATCCGATTGCAAATATGGAAAGAGCCTGCAAGATGCTGCCAATTACCCAGACCCATTTTCTTACTGGGATGCGTCGGATGTAGTGCGCGATGCTAAGTTGTGGGATAAGGGAACCTGATTCACGAATAGGAACGAGCCAACCAATTAAGTAAACCGGTGCCCCGAGACTTTGTAGTATCCACGGCAACGTGACTTTGGGGTTGATTAACGCATCGCCGACCTTCGTTAAAAACTGAGCAAGAATGATTTTAAGAAAGTTGCCGGGAACTTGATGACAAGCTGATTCAGGAATCGCCTTACAGGCACGGGCATCTTCGTCATTAACGATCTTTTCGTAAATGCTGTTTTGTTTATCCTTGTTCATCAACCTGCCTATGTTCAACTTATTCATTTCGCGAATAAATTAACATTAAATCGAGTTTGATGTTAAGTGAAGCACGTTATCAAGCCCACAGAAAACCGGTTGTTATTCGTAGGAACAGATTGTGCTAAAGTGGCGTAAACAAAATAACAACGATATTCGATAAGGATTCTTTCATGGACGCTCTCGATCTTTTGCTCAATCGCCGATCTATCGCGAAGTTATCTGCGCCTGCACCAGAAGGTAAAGCACTTGAGAACATCATTCGTGCAGGCCTTCGTGCGCCTGACCATGCGGGATTAACCCCTTGGCGTTTCGTTATCGCACAGGGCGATGGTTTGAAAAAACTGTCAGATATCTTGGTAAAAGCCGTAGAAGCTGAAAATAGTGATGAAGCGGTGGTCGAAAAGGTGAAAAATGCGCCATTTCGTGCGCCAATGGTGATCACGGTGATTGCTAAAGTAACGGAACATGAGAAAGTGCCTGCACTAGAGCAACACTTATCTGCGGGATGTGCCGTACAATCCATGCAGATGGCAGCGGTAGCGCAAGGCTTTCAAGGGTTTTGGCGCTCAGGTAAGTGGATGTTCCATCCAGAAGTTCATCAAGCGTTTGGTTTAGAAGGCGACGATGAGATTGTTGGTTTCTTGTACCTAGGTACGCCTGGTTGCACACCGATGAAAGTTCCTGAGCGTGACCTTTCTCAGTTTGTTGAGTTTCTATAACTGAGCATCTAGGTAAATTGACTGTTTATTTATACAGTTTTTCTTGATTTATTAGGGCTACATTCGTTAATGTGGCCCTAATTATATTTATTTCCAAAACGTTATGTCTCGTCTGTTTATTGCTGAAAAACCAAGCTTAGGCCGTGCGATTGCCGCTGCCCTGCCAAACCCTCAAAAGAAAGATCAAGGATTCATCCGCTGTGGGAACGGGGATATCGTTACTTGGTGTATCGGCCATTTGCTCGAACAAGTCGAACCTGACGCTTACGATGAGCGTTATAAAAAGTGGAATATGGCAGATTTACCAATTGTTCCGCAGCAATGGCAGCTCAGACCGAGGAAAAGCGCAAGTAAGCAATTAACAGTGATTCGTAAATTGCTCAAAGAAGCTAACGAAGTCATTCATGCAGGAGACCCAGACCGAGAGGGTCAGCTGTTAGTTGATGAAGTTCTCGACTATTGCAAGTTATCTAAAACCAAGAAGGAATCCACACAGCGTTTGCTGATTTCCGACTTGAACTTACCTGCGGTTAAACGCGCACTCAGTTCTATGCGCAGTAATCGCGAGTTTATCCCACTTTCAGTTTCTGCATTGGCTCGCTCTCGGGCTGATTGGTTGTATGGCATGAACATGTCTCGTGCTTATACCTTGCTTGGTCAAAAAGCAGGGTATCAAGGTGTTCTCTCGGTAGGGCGAGTGCAAACCCCAGTTCTTGGCTTGGTGGTGCGTCGTGATGAAGAAATCGAAAACTTTGTCCCAAAGGACTATTTTACCCTACATGCTCTGATCCCATATCAAGATGCCAATGGTACTTTTGATATTCGTGCTCGTTGGAAGCCAAGTGAGGCATGTAAGCCTTGGCAGGACGAAGAAGGGCGAGTATTAAACCGTAAGTTGGTGGAAAATGTTGCAAACCGTATTGCAAATCAACCCGCAAAAGTGACGGAGTCGGAACAAAAGCAAACCAAGCAATCAGCACCATTACCTTATTCATTATCTGCTTTACAGATCGATGCAGCGAAGCGCTATGGTATGAGTGCGCAACAAGTACTAGATACTTGTCAGGCATTGTATGAAAAGCACAAGCTGATCACTTATCCACGTTCAGATTGTCGCTATTTACCGATGGAACACTACTCACAAGCAGAGATGGTGACAACAGCTATTGCGAATAACGCAAAAGAGCTGCAAGGTGCCGTTCAGGGAGCAGACTTAACATTAAAGTCCAAAGCCTGGAACGATAAAAAAGTGGATGCGCACCATGCGATTATCCCTACACCAAAACAAGCTAATGTGAATGCGCTTTCGGGCAATGAGATGAAAGTGTATCAATTGATTGCGCGCCAGTATCTCATGCAGTTTTATCCGGCGGCGGTTTACGCAGAAGCGAAATTAGTTTTCGATATCGCTGGTGGTACGTTTATCGCGAAAGGTCGTCAGTTAGTTTCGCCGGGTTGGAAAGCGCTAATGGGCAAAACTGACAAGGAAGATGAAGGTATTGATGCCGTACCACCGTTACCAGAAGGCACCGTGTTAACTTGTCGTGAAGGGGAAATAAAAGACCGAAAAACCGAGCCACCAAAGCACTTTACCGAAGCATCGCTGTTGCAAGCGATGACCGGGATCGCCCGTTACGTTGCGGATAAAGAACTGAAAAAAATCCTTCGTGATACTGATGGGCTAGGTACGGAAGCGACTCGCGCTGGTATTTTGGACACGCTGTTCAAACGCCAACTGCTCACGCGTCAAGGTAAATCAATTCTCAGCTCTCCTGCGGGAAGAGGTCTCATTCATGCCTTGCCACAGGATTCAACGTACCCAGATATGACGGCTCATTGGGAGCACCAGTTACAAGGTATGGCAGAGAGAAATCAGGCATATCAGCCGTTTATGCAAGCACTAGAGCAACGCATTGATGGCTTGATGGCACAAGTAAAAGCAGGGCCGATCCCTGATTCATTGCGTCATCTACCCAAAGTGGAACGTCCTGCGTTTAAACGTAAAAAGCGTAGTTATTCAAAGAGTGGTGGCGCAACTAAATCTGGTGCAGCCAAAGGTAAGCGGGCATAGGACAAGCGCGGCGTAATTAAACACCGCGCATGCTTGAAAATAGATTACTCGAACAGGTCGCCGTGGTTTTGGATCGCGCCTCTTACTTCACCTTGAGTTAACACGCGTTTGTCCAGTACCTCTTTCACCTGGTTGCCTAAGTCAACTAATGTATCTCGATTCGCTTGAGTTTGGCGTTTACCAGCACTTCTCAAGCAGTAGTTTAGCTCATGCTCTTCGCTAAAATTAACCAAATCCCTATCTGCTGCCATCGTGCCTTCTCCTTAATTGTTCTACTTTTTCATAAGTCTGGATTGGATATAGATAAATTCAAGTTAGATTGCGCGAATTATGCTGGTAGATCGCCGATGAACATTATGTTTGCCAACCAAGTCACGATTATGAAGCCTAGCTTAGGTGTTATTTGGTTTATTGATGGTTGTTTCTTAACGCCGCTACCAAGGTAGCTCAGTACCATCGTAGTTAATAAATCGACCTGAAAGTTGCGGTGTACTCAGCTCTATCACGTTCGCTAGGCCCTGCGCGGAGGTTTGCGTATCGATCAATGCATTTGGCCCGCCCATTGCCGTTTTTACCCAACCAGGATGAAGCGCTAAAACGGTAAATCCTTCAGGTGTTAAATCATTACTCAAGCTTTTAACAACCGAGTTTAGCGCCGCTTTCGATGAACGATAAATATAACCGCCACCGGACGTATTTTCGGTCATGCTCCCCACTTTTGATGAGATACAAGCAATCTTTTTTATCTTGCCTTGTTGTAAGCGAGGGTAACAGTGCTCAACCAGTTTTAACGGTGCAATGGTGTTCACTTCGAGGACTTTACGCCATTCTTCTACGTCAGTGTTTCCAAAGCCGTATCCCTTGGGGCCGTAATATCCCGCATTGTTAATGAGTAAGTCGATGGCGGGGAGCTTATCTGCAAGCAGAGCGACTTGTTCGTAGTGAGTAACATCCAGTTCGTGCAAAACTAGATTGCTGTAATGTGAGGCTAGAGTTTGTAGTTCAGAACTGTTCTCTAAGGAACGGCTAGTAGCGTGTACTTGATGGCCTTGCTTCAGGTACAGCTCAGTTAAGCTAAGGCCAATGCCGCGATTTGCTCCGGTAATAAAGACGGTTTGACTCATACAAACACCTATATTTTTTTGATTTCAGTTGAAAGTCATTGTGTTAGCTAAGCGCAATAAAATCAACCAGCCACCACGCACCAACAACGAAAGATGAAAATAGGGACAGAGCACAAAGAGAGCCAAACAGTGCGCCGAGAATAGCAAAGAAAGTAGAATTCATATGTATATTAAATTTAATTGATATTGAAAATCATTATCAATTAAATTGCATTTTATTCAACCCTTGAAGTTGATACTATTTCGTTACCATTGTTATTAAGAATTTCTCATGCTGCCATTTATCTACCACCCGATTTATTCTCAACTTGAGTTGCCAGAGGGGCATCGTTACCCAATTATGAAGTACCAGTACCTCTATGAATCGGTATTGGTACATATGGAGAAAGATAACTGGAAAGAACACGTGCAGTTTTTCCAGCCAGAAGCATTAACTGTTGAGGAAGTAAAACGTGTTCATGACCAGGAATACGTCGACTTACTTGTGAATGGAAACATGCCAGCTGCGAAGATGCGCCGAATAGGTTTTCCTTGGAGTGAGTCTCTCATTACCAGAACGCTAACTTCAGCAGCGGGCACGGCTTTGACCGCAAATAAAGCACTTGAGTATGGTGTTGCCATTCATTTGAGTGGCGGGTATCACCACGCACACAAAGAGTTTGGCAGTGGTTTTTGTTTATTTAATGACTTAGTGATCGCGGCCAGGCAAGCGCTCGAAGTCGAACATGTCGATAAAGTATTGATCATTGATAGTGATGTTCACCATGGGGATGGAACAGCAACTTTGTGTCACGATGAGCCAGATATCATCACGCTTTCTTTCCACTGTGACAAAAACTTCCCGGCTAGAAAGCCTCAGTCTGATCTAGATGTGCCTTTGGTGCGAGGAACAGGTGATGAGGATTTTTTAATAGCGTTTAAGGAAGTGGTCGATATGGCGCTTAATCTTCATCGTCCTGATTTGGTTATCTACGATGCTGGTGTTGATATACATCAAGACGATGAGCTTGGATATTTTGATGTGTCGACGCAAGGGATTTTAGAGCGTGATAGATTTTTAATGCAAACAATGAAATCGCGAGGTATCCCTGTCGCAGCTGTCGTCGGAGGTGGATATCGAACGAATCATTCAGACCTCGTCCCAATCCATTTACAGCTCATTAATGCCGCTAAAGAAGTTTTTGTTGGTAAGTAAATACAACTAGACGTGAGTATCAACCTGATTCATAACGGGACACTGGAACGAAAAGGGCGTTAATTTTCTAATGGGTTCTTTCTGAATGTGGCGATTGCTTGGTTTGTATTCAAGGAGGGATTTGTACAAATCTTTTCAAATCTGGATATACGAAAAAGCCCGCTAATTTCTTAGCGGGCTTTTTCTAAAAGTGGCGGAGAGATAGGGATTTGAACCCTAGATACGCTATTAACGTATGCCGGTTTTCAAGACCGGTGCTTTCAACCACTCAGCCATCTCTCCGTTGTTGAGGCGCATAATATAAGGCTTTGAAAATGTTGTAAACCCCTAGTTGAACTGATTGGATGTTTACTGCGCAAATTTGTGGTTTGTGTTGTTTAAATAAACAAAAACTCCCCAAAAAGGGGAGTTTGAATAGTATATGGATTGCTAGGTATTAATCGTTTTTAGAATAAAAACGCTGTAACTCAGTTAAACCTTGCATCAAAACTGGCAACTTCGGTGCATCATCTCGAAGTCGTTTGTAATTTTTATCATACAACTTATAGTTGCCAAACTTATCGATCACTGTGGTTTGCGAGCTAGTAATTAAGGCAAGCTCACGAGTGTCACCCGCTAGGATCCAACGGCGACGACTTTCATCAAATAGGTTACGGCCACTACTGTAATCATATGGGTTGGAAGATACACCGAGCATATCCTGCAACAACGTGACCGAAAGGTCCAAGTGGCTTGTGCTGTGATTAAATTCACCAGCCAACATTCCTGGCCATTGGATTACCATAGGAACTTGTAACTGATAACGGCTGTAGTTGCTGTTTGCGCCCCAGCTGTTCGTATTGGTTTCGTTAAACTCACTACCGTGATTAGAAGTGATAATCACGATGGTGTTTGTCAATAGTCCATTTGTTTCAAGCTCACCAATAATGCTAGCGATGGTTTTATCCGCTGATTTCACCGCATATTCATAAGCTTTTTTGAAGCGTTCACTTGCGGACATTTCTTCGTCATTATTTGAAGGGATCGATTCAAAATTATCAACGGTGGTGACTTCGATGTAACTAAACCATGGTTGACTCGCTTTCTCTGTTAACCATGTATTCCAGTTCGCGATAGATTGCTTATCGGTATGAGCTTGTGTGCCATCGAGGTCTTCCGCTAGTTTTAAGTCGCGGAAAATAATCTCTGAGTAGAGATCATCTTCAAACCCGCTGCCACTGAATAAACCAAAGTTGTAGCCCTGATCTTTCAGTACATCGAGTAACACCGGCGAAGCACCTTGCGCCTTGATGCTTGAGGCGTAACTGGTTGGTAAGCCGTAGAACAAACCGAAAGCCCCGTAAGTATCATTACTTGAACTGTAATGATTACGGAAGTTCTGATTGTTTTCGGCAAACTCATAGAGGTTAGGCATCTCTTCTGGATTCAGCGCGTCTGCACGCAGGTTGTTTACGCTGATCATCAACACGTTGAGCTTATTGACTCGACGGTTAAACTCTAGCTTTTCTAGAGGGTAATTGACTAATTCTACGTTGCCTTCATTTTCCGCTAAGCGTTTTAGGTATTCCTCACGGTCAAGTAGACCATGTTTTTCCATAAAACTCTTCGCCGTCATCGGATAAGACAATGGGAAGTTTGAACGCTGACTGGTAATTGGATTGTAGAAGTATGCATCAGCCCAAATATAAACCAAATGGCTGGTCATAAAGCTGAGGAAAAATACAGCAGCTAGAGGACGTCCTACGTGCTTATGAGAAAGTTTGCGCTGTTTTCGCCATACCCATTCGGATAGAGCGAGCTGAATAAGGAAGATCAGCGGCATTACAACAAAGAGATGTTGTAGATCAGTGCTGAGTGCACTTTTATCTTCGCTGAATAGTAACTCCCAAACGACAGGAGTTAAGTGCAAATTGATAGACTGATACGCTTGGGTATCAATCAATAATATGGTTTGCCCAACGGTCGCGAAAATCACTGCCACCAAACGGAACAATTTCCGCGATGGCAGGATAAACGTTAACGGGAATAGAACGAGCAAGTAAAGCGCGAAAACTAGAAAGCCAAAGTGACCAACCCAAGAAACCGCCAGATAAAACTGACCAAGTAACGTCTCGGGCCAAGGAGACTGAACAATGTAGCGTGTGCCTATCAACATCGATGCGACGATATTGAAGAATGCAAACCAGTGACCCCAACCAACCAGTCGAGATACACGTTCGCCGTATGAGTTTCCGCTGTCTACCATGTATGTGTTCTATTGTCCGTTATTAGTGTGTTTTTGGTGTTTCTAAAGAAGACATCAGCGCCTGAGCAAATTTTTCAGCAATCGCTTTGCGTTGTGAAGCAGCAACACGTTGATTTAAGACATTGGTTGCGATATTTCCGGCAATCATTAGCGTCAACTCAGGAGAAGCAGCATGTTTTTCAAGAACTGTTGCTACTTCAGCAAGAATTTTCTCTACTTGCTCGTCAGTATATTTAGATGTAATCGGCATAAAGACTCTAATAATGATAGTAAAAGCGGCTTATGATAACCTACAATGCCCATCAACTAAAACCTTGTAGCAAGATAAAATCACTATGAGCCTTCATCTTTCAAACGTTATTCTGCATCAACTGTGCAAAAACGATCAGGACGAGCTAGTTGTAAACTTTCGTCCAGCATCATTAGAGAACGATGCATCTACTGAAAACTTAGTCGCTGAACTTCACCGAGTATTCCATTCTAAAGCTGGTAAAGGTTTTGGCTCTTTCCAGTCAGACAGCGAATTTCAATTTTGGCTTCAAGAAATGCGCAAAGGAGAGCGAGATTTTTACGACTTCTCACAAATTAGTGCAAATCGCTTGAAAGAAGAGTTGATTAAGTACCCATTTGCGGATGAAGGTATTTTGGTTTTCGCTGAGTATCAGAGTTTAGCAACGGACTACTTGTTCATCGGTATCTTACCAATGAACCAAAGTTTAAAAGTGACCGAAGGTTTGGACATCAGTGCGACGGATTACCTAGATATCACCAAAATGGATATTGCGGCACGAATTGACTTGTCGAGCTACGACACTGATAAGGAATCCAATCGTTACTTGCAATACATCAAGGGACGCGTCGGCCGTAAAGTGGCGGATTTCTTCCTAGATTTCCTGCAAGCGGACATCGGCTTAGATACTAAACAACAAAACTTAGTGTTGATGCAGGCAGTGGATGATTTTTGTGCTGACTCGAAGCTAGAAAAGCAAGAAGTGAATGAGTACAAGAAACAAGTTTACGATTACTGCAATCAGCAAATTAAATCCGGTGATGAGGTTCAAATCTCAGAGCTTTCTGGAGAGCTTCCTCCAAGCCAAGATGGCACAAGCTTTATGGATTTCACCAAAGAGCAAGGGTACGAACTTGAAGAGTCTTTCCCAGGTGACCGTGCGACGGTTCGCAAACTGACTAAATTTGTTGGCGCTGGTGGTGGCTTGAATATTAGCTTTGATAGCCTATTGCTTGGCGAGCGTATTTTTTATGACCCAGAGACGGATACCTTAACGATTAAAGGTACGCCTCCAAATCTAAAAGATCAGCTGAGTCGCAACTAAAACCGTATCGTCAAAAAAAGAGAGCCAATTGCTCTCTTTTTTTATGTGAATAAGAAACATCCATAGTATATGCTTGTAATTAATGGAGATATGCGAGGGGCGAGTGTTGCTGAAGCTAAAAGAAGGAATTAGGCGGTTTGTTTGGTTCTGGTTCGTTTTATGGTGTGTTTTAGCGCTAGGGATTTGGTTGCAAGCCAAACAAACGATTCAAACCATTTCAACGGTGAATGAGCTAGGAAGCAAAGTTGAAGAAGTCAGACATTTTTTTAACTTTGATCTGCCTTATCGTGTTAAGCACGTCGACCAAGTTTCACTAAAACTTCAGTTAGCCTATGCAGTTCGCTTACAGCTTGAAAGTGAGTTTTCTGAAGGAAAAATCACACCAGATATTACTCAATTGCTTTATGCGACCGATCGATTTTTAGAAAGTGCTCGAGCCTTTGTAGGGAGTGACAGTGAGCTTGTATCATTGGCTGAACAGTTGCGAAGGAGCCGTGCCCGAGCTGAAAACTCTGAGCAAATTCAATCAATGTACTATCGCTTAGGCGCACTTGTTTTGGAGTCTATTTTTAGTGACTCAGCAACGAATAGCGATACTTATCGTGATTTAGACCGACTCTTTATCGAGTCGGACACGCTTTCTCCTCAAGAGCTAAGTGCTTTTCAGCGTCAACTTGCCCAGACTTCAAGCGCGCTATCTGCCAAGGCGCAAGGCAGCTATCTAGTTAATCAACTGCTTAATCCTGATTTCCCGAACCAGTTAACTTCGATAAATGACCAGTTGGAACAAAAGTTGATGACCTTTGTTACTTGGTTGTCAGTAATCAGTGGTTTATTTCTTTCTCTTATTTCATGGGGGCTTTTCTCCCAAAGAACCGTTCAGCCGCTAATACCATCAAGAGCAGAAGATAAAGAGTCTGAGCAAGCTGGTGGGTCTTACGTTGTTTTTTCTGCTCAGTCCGAAAGCGCTCAAAACGGCCAAGTTAACGAACAGAGTCATAATGAGCCGAACACATCACAAGTGGCAGTAGTGGAACGTGAGCCGTATATAGATATCAATAAGATGCTGGACTCGCTATCGGGAGATGAAAGCGCGGTGCGAATGTTACTTGAAGTCTTTATTCAGGATCACTCTGGCGATGGTTCAAAAATGCATCGGCTATTAGAAGAGGATAAAGAGCAAGCGCAAAGAGCCGCTCATAGTCTTAAAGGGGTCTCGGGAAGTTTAGGAGCAATGCCATTGCACTGCATTTCGGGTGATATTGAACTGTTGATTAAACAAGGGCAAAAAGTGCCGGAAGAGAAACTGACACGTTTAGATGATGTCCTAAAGCAAACCATACTTTTCGCTAACCACGTTCTCAATAGTGAAAAGATACAAGAAGCGCTAACAGATTGATATTGCTCTGACTTACAATCATCAGAGTTGGGGTATTAAAGGCCCGAACTATATGACTTAGTTCGCTTTATTCCTGTTCCATACAATTTGTTAAAGGTACTTTCATGTCCGTTCGTCGATTGTCTTCAATGATGTTGATAGGGTTGGTTGTGATGCTTTCAGGGTGCTCCCTGTTAGAAGTGAAAATCGAGAGTCAAACCGTCCCTCTTACCAAACAAGAGCTTAATATGCGTCTCCTGACTCGTGAGTATGCGCAACAGTTTTTTGCTCAGGTAGAGCAAGCTGCTGATGCATTGCACGATCAATATGAGCCGCATGATAAAGTCCATCAATCTTATATTTTGCTTTGGAAGATAAATGCTGAAGAAGGTCTTCAAGCCGCAGCATACCAAGTCTCGCCAATGGCAGCACTGATTGATACTTGGACTTTTACGCTACAGATGGGTCAATTCTTTACGACTGGCCCTGGCAATGAACTGTTTGCGACAGATGAGGCAAAGTTAGTTTCTGCTCACTTAGCGAAAGAGGTGGATAAACTGGCTCAATCTCTGTTGAAACAAGAAGCGTACATCAAGACACAAGCGTTTGTTGCAGAGTTCGTTAAGCAACATCCATTCGCGGACTTAAGTATGATCAGGACGCCAGCTTACCGTGGGTGGTTAGATGCGAATCAAATTAGCGAGGAAGAGGCAGTGACTACGCTAGGTACAATGCCAGAAGCATTAGGGGATGTCTCGGATCGTCTAAGCCTTGTATCAGAACAGACCCCAAAAATTATGACTTGGAAGGCGCAGTTATTAGCATTAAATAGCTCTGCCAGCATCGAAAAAGTTAATGCTGCGCTAAATAGCCTACAAGTTACGGCTGATTCGATGAAGGACTTTATTGATAACAATCCAGAGTACATGCGCTATTTGGCAGAGCAAATGGCGGTAGAGTTACAACCTTTGGTTGACGATATTGACCAAAAAACGCAAGCGCGTTTATCTCAATTGGGTGAGGAGCGCCAAGCTTTAGAGCTGATGGTAGCCAGAGAGCGCCAAGAAATCGCGCAGATCATTACCCATGAGCGTGAGAAGTTTGCTCAAGATATGGACCGAGTCTCGCAGGAAGTGGTCAGTTTAGCGATGACCAAGCTGATTGATCTCGTTAAAAGTACCATTATCTACTTCATCTTGTTCATTGCCGTTATATTCTTTGCACCACTTGGCTTGGGCTATTGGTTTGGTAAGCGTGCAGCAGTGAAAACGCAAGCCAAACAAAGTTAACGTTTGGTTGAGATATAAAAAAGAGCGCTCACGCGCTCTTTTTCTTTGTCTTTCACTCGGAAAGAGAGATTCTTCCTACCTATGCGAACTTAAGCGGTTTGCTGCTTCAGTTCGCCTTCTGCTTGTTCAACTGCTTCCGCCGTTGGTTCGCATTTATCAACAAACCAACCCATGTAGGAGCTGATGATAGTCACGATGATACATACAAAGCTTAGCCACATGAACGGTGCATAAGATAGTGTCGCAACACCCAGAATACTTGCCATGTAGATACCATTGTCACTCCATGGAACCATACCAGATGTTAATGTGCCGCCGAACTCTGCGTTACGAGACAAGTTCTTACGTTTGTAGCCTAGGCGATCGTAGTTCTTCGCACAGATTTTTGGTGTCAGGATAAGTGAAACGTACATCGCTGAACCAAATACGTTCCCCATAAAGGCTGTACCGATTGTACTTGTTGCCAGTGAACCTGCACTTTGAACGCGTTTTTCAAACAGCTTAGCGATAGTTTCTAACACACCCACTTTATCTAGTAGACCACCAAAACCAAGGCCGAATACGATAACTGCTACCGAGCCAAGCATTGAAGACATGCCGCCACGGTTAAGAATTGAGTCAATGAAATCTACGCCTGAAGAAATCGCAAACGGAGCCCAAGCGGTGTTGAACGCGGTTAGGAAGTCCACATCTTGAATCATTACTGCCCAAATAATACCGAGCAGAGAACCAAAACTGATCACTGGGAATGAAGGCATACGCATTGCTAGAAGTGACAATACGATGATCACAGGAACAAATGAGTAAGGAGTGATGTAGAATTGCTGCTCCATCGCTTTAATTACAGAGTCTACTTGGCTCATGTCAACTTGACCTGCGTAGTGGAAACCAAATGCAGTAAACATAATGCCTGTAATAATGTAGCTAATGAGTGCGATCGGCAGCATGCCTTTAATATGTTCCATTACTTCAACGTTAGACATCGATGAAGCAAGAATCACAGAATCCGATAGAGGCGACATTTTGTCACCAAAGTAACAACCTGAAAGCACCGCACCAGCAGTAATTGGTGCTGGAACGCCAAGGCCTTGGCCAATACCCATCATCGCAATACCAGCAGTACCAGCAGCGCCCCAAGATGTGCCAGTCGCTAGCGCAGTCAATGAACAGATGATCATGGTTGCGAGCAAAAAGATAGAAGGGTGAATTGCTTTAAGGCCGTAGTAAATAATGGTTGGAACAATACCACCAGAGATCCACGTACCAACAAGCGCGCCAACGGCAAGAAGAATTAAGACGGCTCCAAGTCCATTGGAAATGCCATTTAGTGCAGCTTTTTCCAGATCTTTGTACTGATGACCAAGCTTAATGCCTAATATCATGATAATGAACCAACCGATGTACAGCGCTAGCTGGATCGGTAGGTCTAGCTTGGCAGTGAACGAAAATGCCAGCAGTAGAAATAAACCGAGCGAGATAAATACCTGTATCAAGCTTGGTAGGCGTGGTGTAACTTGCTTCATATGTGCCTCTGTCAATCTTGGAGCAATAGAGGAAGGCGCTCCTTGTTGTAATCGCGCATAACATACATTAACAAAAATTATATTTCGAATATTTGGTGTTTTATCTTGATGTTCGTCGGCAAAAACGTTTGCTTGTGAAATTAACTGTTAGTTTGTTTTAACTTTTTTGGTTTTAAATGTTGTGTAATGTGAAATTATTGTGCTTCATGTGTTATTTTATCACTGAGTGGTAAGACCAATTTGGAGTAACAGGGCTTTCCCTACTTGAAAAATGGCCGAAATCGCAAACCAAACACTAAAAAATCTCGTTTAACACGAATTTTCATAGGAAAAGGTTAAAAAATAGGCTTATT
Organism: Vibrio sp. E14; assembly: GCF_020515785.1. NCBI lineage: Bacteria > Pseudomonadati > Pseudomonadota > Gammaproteobacteria > Vibrionales > Vibrionaceae > Vibrio > Vibrio sp. E14. The sequence continues at coordinate 355,027 of NZ_JAHPJI010000002.1, read as the reverse complement.
TACAAAATAGGGGTTGAGATTTTGATGCGAAAAATTAACTATGGGGTAGGTTTTTTAATACATGGAGAGTTAATACGATGAGAGTTGGTTTAGTTGGTTGGCGCGGTATGGTTGGTTCAGTCCTTATGCAGCGTATGGTTGAAGAGAAAGACTTCGACCTAATCGAACCAGTATTCTACAGTACTTCTCAAGTTGGTATTCCTGCTCCTAACTTAGGAAAAGACGCAGGCTTACTGCAAGACGCGTATGATATTGAAAGCTTAAAACAGCTTGATGCGGTAATTACATGTCAAGGTGGTAGCTACACAGAAAAAGTTTACCCAGCACTTCGTCAAGCCGGTTGGAAAGGCTACTGGATTGACGCAGCATCTACGTTACGTATGGCGGAAGATTCCATCATCACGCTTGATCCTGTGAACTTAAAGCAAATCCAACAAGGCATCCACGGTGGCACAAACACATTTGTTGGTGGTAACTGTACGGTTAGTTTAATGCTAATGGGTCTAGGTGGCTTATTCGAGAAAGGCCTTGTTGAGTGGACAAGCGCAATGACGTACCAAGCCGCTTCTGGTGCTGGCGCACAAAACATGCGTGAACTGATCTCGCAAATGGGCGTTATCAATGACTCTGTAAGTTCCGAACTTGCAAACCCATCAAGCTCTATCCTAGATATTGATAAAAAAGTTGCAGACACAATGCGCAGCGGTTCTTTCCCTACCGATAAATTCGGTGTACCACTAGCTGGCTCGCTTATTCCGTGGATCGATGTGAAACGTGATAACGGTCAGAGTAAAGAAGAGTGGAAAGCGGGCGCAGAGGCAAACAAAATTTTGGGCTCACAAAGCTCGCCTGTGCCAATTGATGGTACTTGTGTCCGTATTGGTGCGATGCGCTGTCACTCTCAAGCACTCACTATTAAGCTTAAACAAAATGTCCCAATGGACGAAATCGAAGAAATCATCGCCACTCATAACGACTGGGTTAAAGTGATTCCTAATGATCGTGACATTACTGCGCAAGAACTTACACCTGCAAAAGTAACAGGCACTATGTCCGTACCAGTAGGTCGTCTACGTAAGATGGCAATGGGTGATGACTTCCTAAATGCTTTCACTGTTGGTGACCAACTACTTTGGGGCGCAGCAGAACCATTGCGTCGTACGTTACGCATTATTCTTTCTGAGAAAGCATAATCACATCAATCTTTGTTTGATGACAAAATAAAAGAGCTCCCTAGGGAGCTCTTTTTTATGCTTCGTCTTCTCCACGAACAACGCGTTTGTCAGGATCGGCCAGTTCACTACCACAGTGTTTACAGTAAGTCGCATCAGAGTCGTGCCCGGCGTGAGAACAGTTCGGACACTTCACTAATACTTTGTGCGATTGCATTTCTTGGTGAAGCTCTGCTGTGAAAATACCAGTAGGGACCGCCAAAATTGAATAACCCAACAACATGGTGAGTGAGGCAAGCCCTTTTCCGAGATCTGTTTGAGGTACCAAGTCACCATATCCAACCGTTGTGATGGTCACAATAGCCCAATAAATACTTTTCGGAATGCTAGTAAATCCGTTTTCAGGCCCCTCAAGGACAAAAATCAGTGACCCAAAGATCGTGACCATAATGGCGACAGAGCTAAAGAAGATAAAAATCTTTCTGCGCGCCATCAGTAGAGAGCGTAAGAGGATGTTGGACTCTTGAAGATAGCGTACCAACTTGAGTATGCGGAATATTCGCATGACTCGCAGTGCTCTTATTACGCCCATAAAGGAGGCAGAAGGGAAAAACAGTGCTAAGTAAGTAGGTAAAATCGCGAGTAAATCAACGACGCCATAAAAGCTCTTCGCATAGGCGGCTGGTTTTGGAGAGCAATAAAGCCGGAGAAAATACTCAATAGTGAACAAACCGGTAAAAGTGTACTCCAAGTATTTCAGCTCTTTTGCCCACTCGGCGCGTACGGATGGTATTGAGTCTAATACCAGTACGATTAGAGAACTGATAATCGCGATTATCAGTGCAATATCGAAGGTTCGACCAGCTTTGGTATGAGTACCAAAAATGGTGACATAAAGAGTATATTTAAGAGAGTCAGTCGTCATGACAAAGCGATCCATTGTTGAATCGCTCTATCATACAATTTTATAGAAACTCAGGCTAATCCTGGAAATAAGTTGCGTAAACCATTGGCGATAAACTCAATACCCAATGCACCTAATATCAAACCCATGATACGGGTAATGACGTTGATACCAGTTTGGCCCAAAAATCGCACGATCAGTGGGGCAGAGCGGAACAACAGCCACGAGCATAGACAGAACAAGCCAATTGTAATGCTGATGCCTACCGTATCAAACATGCTTGGGTAGCGTGCACCGTAAACAATAGTCGAACTGATTGCGCCTGGTCCTGCCATTAGCGGCATCGCAAGAGGAACAACACCGATCTGCTCGCGACTCACGTATTCTGATTTTTCCTGTTTGTTTTGTTTATCTTCCCCCAGTTTACCGCTCATCATCGAGAACGCGATGCTAAGCAGCAGTAGCCCACCTGCAACACGAAACGAATCCAGAGAAATGCTGAACATATCTAATAGTAACTGGCCAGCAAAGAGCGAAATGATCAGAATGATAGCAACAGCCACGTTCGCTGTGGTTGCCGTATTGCGCTTTTCGTCTGGTGTCATATGTCCGGTTAGTGACACAAACACAGGCATGATACCAACAGGGTTTACTGCGGCGACCAAACCAAGAAAAAACTGCAAGAAGATAGCAAGTTCAAAAGTTTGCATGTTGCGTACTCATTAAAGTTCACATTAGTGAAAAGGCGAAGGGGTAATTTGGGCGTAATGTAAGGCAAAAGTTGGGTTGGAAGAAATGAAAAAAACTAACGCATTTCCTACTGTTTTAGTGAGAAAAACTAATTCTTTAATAAACTGTATCTAATCTGGAAAAGAATTGTTGCGTATAAAGTTGCTGTCAAAGTGTGCTGTTTTACATAAACGTTAACATTCGCACACTTTTGATAAAAACTAAGGTGGTTTGTAGAGAGATGTATTCGGTTCGATATACTCTCAGTAGCACAAGGAATTGGGCCTACATGTAATTTTGTTGGCTAAAAATGAAACTTTTTTACAGGTTGTTGTAGTTTCTTTTATTTATTTGTCTATTTGCTTCTTTTTTGTTCAATAAAAATTGAAGATTAATTTATTTGTTTATCAGTGGGTTATGTCGTTTTAGTGTGATAGGGCACCACTTTGGTGGTATTTAGGTCGTGAGAACTGATCCAAGTCAATTTTTTTCACACTCTGAAATATTATACTCAGTCCTGAAAGCAATTTACTAAGACGTTTGTTTTCTAAGTGACTGATAAACAGTAAAAACGATAAGTAATAGCCTTAGTAAAAAGTTTTTAATATTTGTTAATTTTAGGAGATTCCCTATGCCTGTAACTAATATGGCTGAACTAGATGCAATGATTGCTCGCGTTAAGAAAGCGCAAGAAGAGTTCGCTACTTACTCTCAAGAGCAAGTAGACAAAATCTTCCGTGCAGCATCGCTTGCAGCTAACCAAGCCCGTATCCCGCTAGCTCAACAAGCGGTTGAAGAATCTGGTATGGGTATTGTTGAAGATAAAGTAATCAAGAACCACTTCGCTTCTGAGTTTATCTACAACAAATACAAAGACGAACAAACGTGTGGCATCCTAGAAGAGGATGACAACCTAGGTACTATGACTATCGCTGAACCTGTAGGTATCATCTGCGGTATCGTACCAACGACTAACCCTACATCTACAGCGATCTTCAAATCTCTAATCTCTCTGAAGACTCGTAACGGTATCATCTTCTCACCACACCCACGTGCGAAAAACTCGACTAACGACGCAGCGAAACTGGTTCTAGACGCAGCAGTAGCAGCGGGTGCACCAAAAGACATCATCGGTTGGATCGACCAACCTTCTGTTGAGCTTTCTAACGCTCTTATGAAACACGATGACATTGCTCTTATCCTTGCAACTGGTGGCCCAGGCATGGTTAAAGCAGCTTACTCTTCTGGTAAACCAGCAATCGGTGTAGGTGCAGGTAACGTTCCTGTTGTTATCGACGAAACTGCTGACATCAAACGTGCAGTGGCTTCTATCCTGATGTCTAAGACTTTCGACAACGGCGTAGTATGTGCTTCTGAGCAGGCTGCAATCGTCGTTGATGAAGTTTACGATGAAGTGAAAGAGCGTTTTGCTTCTCACAAAGCTTACGTACTAAGCAAAGCAGAAGCTGAAAAAGTTCGTAAAGTTCTTCTTATCGATGGCGCGCTAAACGCGAAAATCGTAGGTCAGCCAGCAGCGGCAATCGCTGAAATGGCAGGCGTTAAAGTTCCAGCAGACACGAAAGTCCTTGTTGGTGAAGGTCTAGGTAAAGTGTCTCACGATGACGCATTCGCTCACGAGAAACTATCTCCAACTCTAGGTCTATTCCGTGCTGACAACTTCGAAGACGCGGTTGCTCAAGCGGTAACTATGGTTGAGATTGGTGGTATCGGCCACACATCTGGTCTTTACACTAACCAAGATACTAACGCTGACCGTATCCGTTACTTCGGTGACAAGATGAAGACAGCTCGTATCCTAATCAACATCCCGACTACTCACGGTGGTATCGGTGACTTGTACAACTTCAACGTTGCGCCTTCTCTAACTCTAGGTTGTGGTTCATGGGGTGGTAACTCTATCTCTGAGAACGTAGGTCCTAAACACCTAATCAACAAGAAAACTGTAGCGAAGCGAGCTGAAAACATGTTGTGGCATAAACTACCTAAGTCAATCTACTTCCGTCGTGGTAGCCTTCCAATTGCTCTAGGCGACCTAGAAGGTAAGAAACGCGCATTCTTAGTAACTGACCGTTTCCTATTCAACAACGGTTACGCAGATGACGTAGTAAGCCTACTGAAAGCTCAAGGCATGGAAGTTCAAACATTCTTCGATGTTGAAGCTGACCCAACGCTTTCTGTTGTAGAGAAAGGTGCGGCTCAAATGGCTAGCTACCAACCAGATGTTATCCTAGCGCTAGGTGGTGGTTCACCAATGGATGCTGCGAAGATCATGTGGGTAATGTACGAGCACCCAGAAACTCACTTCGAAGAACTAGCAATGCGCTTTATGGACATCCGTAAACGTATTTACAAGTTCCCTAAAATGGGTCAAAAAGCTGAGCTTGTATGTATCACTACAACTTCAGGTACTGGTTCAGAAGTTACACCATTTGCGGTTGTTACTGACGACAAGACTGGTGCTAAATACCCACTAGCTGACTACGAAATCACGCCAAACATGGCTATCGTTGATGCTAATCTAGTGATGAACATGCCTAAGTCTCTAACAGCATTTGGTGGTTACGATGCAGTAACTCACGCTCTAGAAGCTTACGTATCTGTTCTTGCGAACGAATACTCAGATGGTCAGGCTCTACAAGCACTTAAGATGCTAAAAGAATACCTACCTTCAAGCTACGCGAACGGCGCTAACGACCCAATCGCTCGTGAGAAAGTACACAACGCAGCAACTATCGCTGGTGTGGCATTTGCTAACGCATTCCTAGGTGTTTGTCACTCAATGGCGCACAAACTAGGTGCTGAGTTCCACATTCCACATGGCCTAGCAAACGCATTACTTATCTCTAACGTTGTACGTTACAACGCGAACGATAACCCAACTAAACAAACAGCGTTCTCTCAATACGACCGCCCACAAGCACGTCGCCGTTACGCTGAAGTTGCTGACCACTTAGGTCTAAGCCAAGCTGGTGACCGTACTGCTCAGAAAATTGAACGTCTACTAGCATGGTTGGATGAGCTAAAAGTGAACCTAGACATCCCAATGTCTATCCAAGCCGCAGGCGTAGCTGAAGCAGACTTTATCGCGAAACTTGATGAGCTAGCAGTTGAAGCGTTCGATGACCAATGTACTGGTGCGAACCCTCGCTACCCACTAATTAGCGAACTTAAAGATGTGTTAATGGCTTCTTACTACGGTAAAGCATTCGTTGAAGGTGAAACTTTCGAAGGTACAACAGTTATCAAGAAGAAAGCAGACCAAGAAGCAGCGAAAGCGGCGCCTAAAGCAAAGAAAGAAAAAGCTGACGCGTAATTAAGAGTCGTGTGAGTAAGGTTTTCGCTAGCACGAAACCTTAACCGGGAAAAAGTAAAAGCCCCAGTCATTTGACTGGGGCTTTTTTGTTGAAAGAGTTGAGTAAGAGCGATCCGTTGACGCAACAAACATGTTGTCCATTCATACCTCAGTAGCAACCACTCTGCCACTAAAATACTCATTTGATACGATATATGCGGTATTGCGAACCAGTTCATCTTGGATCTCGGCCCAGTGTCTTTCGTTAAGTTCTTCTCTTGTATGGTTTACCGAAGGAATGACGCCACCCACCCGAATATTAAATGGAGTGAGCTCTTTTGCCCAACTGTGAGTAAAACCTGACACCAAAGCAGCCATGCTTTCGACACCCGTTAAATCTTCATGGCTGTCATGGGAAATGACGTTAACAATTACCCCTTTCTTATTTCTAGCGCGAAATCGTTCGGCTCCCACCTGGCCATAGGTGTAGAGGAAACGTGCTGCAGAAGACAAGTGATCAATGTAAGTACTCATAGGTTCGGGAGCCATCAAGCCTGGCATGGGAGAGCTCGTCCAGCAATTGACTATCACGTCTGGTGTCGCACGCAGCTGCGATTCTATTTGATCAAACAGTAAGTTAATGGACGTTGTGTTATCACTGCACACATTCATCGCATAGACTTTATCTGTGAAGGCACTAATCTGCTCATAGCTCGCTTTTAGAGCGCTAGAGTTTTGGTCACAAAGAATCAACGTCGCTCCAAGGTGAGCAAAGTGACTAGCACAAGTCCTTCCTATAACAGAACCTGCAGACGTGACGAGAATAATTGATTCTTTAATATCCATAACACCTTCACTGTATCCCTGTGTGAAAAAAATACACCAGTGGTTTGTGCTATTAGCATGGTTGAAATTAGAAAGGCTCAGTGTGAAAGACTTCAAACTAACGCTTTTGGATGAGGACTATTGTGCGGTAATTTGTAAGGCGTCACATTTCTGACTGTGGATACTGCAAGCTGTTGGTTGAACAATGATCTCTATACTTGCAGTTGAATTTGATACTGACGTTGAGCCGTCACTAGTTGATTGTATAGCCCTGCATCTGGGATGAGTTTTTTGTTGCGCTCGCCCAATTTGCGTCGCTCATGACCGGATAGGTTGTGATAAACGTCTTCAGGAAGGTTAAACGTATCTTCCGGCAAGTAGGTCAGGGCGTCTGGTTTCAAGTAGTGACTCAGTTTCGCTGAGGATAGACCTGCACCGTGGAATTGTTTTGTTTGCTGTGCTGCTAGCTCATAGCTGCTGCTATCAGAACGAAGAGCTTGAGGCGTTGACAATTCAAGTTGTTGACGGAGTATATCTTCGCTAGTGGCTACTTCTTTGATTTCCTCCACAGGTACAACGTCGCGTACATCGTTAGAAAACATCGACAAAATCAGTGCAAAATCGGCACGACGTCCTTCGTGGACAGCATGGTTGATACCATTGCCGAACTGAAGCTCGTTAATAATTGCCGCTTTGTCTAAAGTATGAATTTGCATGATGTTCCTCGCTCGATGCCATTTTAACGGCGTGTCTGAGAAGAACTTTAGGAAAAAGAAGAGATTAAATTGGAGTTTTTAAGCGAAAAATAAAAAGCTCGCTGGTTTAGCGAGCTTTTAAAATAAGACTAAATTGAACTTAGGGGGAAGTAAAATTACTTCGCTAGGTTCTCAGCTACGAAGTCCCAGTTTACAAGTGCCCAGAAGCCGTTCATGTAATCAGGACGTACGTTGCGGTAATCGATGTAGTATGCGTGTTCCCATAGGTCAACAGTTAGAAGTGGTGTTGTACCTTCTTCTGTTAGAGGAGTAGCAGCGTTAGAAGTGTTAACGATCTCTAGAGAGCCGTCAGCTTTCTTAACAAGCCAAGTCCATGAAGAACCGAAGTTGTTGATTGCTGAATCAGTAAACTTCGCTTTGAATTCTTCGAAAGAACCGAACGCTGCGTTGATTGCGTCAGCAACTGCGCCAGTTGGCTCGCCGCCTGCGTTTGGAGCAAGACAGTGCCAGTAGAACGTGTGGTTCCAGATTTGCGCTGCGTTGTTGAATACGCCACCAGTAGAAGTCTTGATGATCTCTTCTAGAGTTTTGCCTTCGAACTCAGTGCCAGGGATAAGACCATTTAGCTTAACAACGTAAGTGTTGTGGTGCTTACCGTGGTGGTAGTCTAGAGTCTCTGCTGAGATGTGTGGTTCTAGTGCGTCTTTCGCGTAAGGAAGAGCTGGTAGTTCAAATGCCATTACTCGATTCTCCATTGATTTGAAAGGATGACCTTTCGATTGCTTCCAGTGTTTTTTATAGCTATGTAGCCTTTAAGGCTGACTTGCTAAGTATTTTAGCAAGTTTTTACTTTATTAAAACCCCGATATGAAAATATTTTAAGGGGTTAGCGGCTGTGAAGTGCGGAATTGTTCGCCATCAAGCAACCTGAATTTAAGCCTTATTAATTATATGGTTTTTATTCTGTCGTTATTGAGTAGAATGTGGCAAATAAACAAAGTTCAAACCCATGAATGAGGAAGCGATGGAAACTATCGACAAAATCAAACAGCAGATCTCTGAAAACTCAATCCTGCTGTACATGAAAGGATCACCGAAACTGCCAAGCTGTGGTTTCTCTTCTCAAGCGTCACAGGCTCTAATGGCATGTGGTGAGAAGTTCGCTTACGTAGACATTCTGCAAAACCCAGATATCCGTGCTGAGCTACCAAAGTACGCACAATGGCCAACATTCCCTCAACTATGGGTTGAAGGCGAGCTTATCGGCGGTTGCGACATCATTCTAGAAATGTTCCAAAAAGGTGAACTTCAGCCTCTAATCAAAGAAGCTGCAGCGCGCGCTGAAGATCAAGCTGAGTAATTCGTAAATACTCACATTTAGCGATAGAATACGAAGGAGCCGTACTGGCTCCTTTTTCTTTTTAGGTTAGTGGAATGAACATAAAGCTTTACTACGTGCATGACCCAATGTGCAGTTGGTGTTGGGGTTACAAACCGACGCTTGATAAATTGAAACAGCAACTGCCAGGCGTTATTCAGTTTGAGTATGTGGTGGGTGGTCTTGCGCCAGATACTAGTTTGCCGATGCCACCAGAGATGCAACAAAAACTCGAAGCTATTTGGAAGCAGATTGAGCGTCAGTTGGGCACCAAGTTTAACTACGATTTTTGGAAGCTTTGTACGCCAGTAAGAAGCACTTACCAATCTTGTCGCGCAGTTATCGCAGCGGGCTTTCAAGATTCTTATGAGCAGATGCTAGAAGCGATTCAACATGCGTATTACTTACGTGCGATGCCTCCTCATGAAGAAGCGACTCACTTGCAGCTAGCTAAAGAAATTGGTTTGAATGTTCAGCAGTTCAAGAACGATATGGACGGCTCTTTCTTAGAAGGTGTGTTCCAAGATCAACTGAGTCTTGCAAAGAGCCTAGGCGTGGATTCTTACCCTAGCTTGGTTCTTCAAATTAACGACGCTTATTTCCCGATTGCCGTGGATTATCTGTCAACAGAGCCTACCTTGAAACTGATACGTGAGCGTATTATTGACAATATGCCAGCGCAATAATCGCGATTTCAAATAACAAAAAGCCGCTCAATGAGCGGCTTTTTCGTAACTAAGTATATCCATCAAACAAAGGTACTAAAGCACCATTGCAGCAATCCAACCAAAGATGATCAGTGGAATGTTGTAGTGGATAAAGGTTGGAACAACCGTTTCCCAAATGTGCTCATGCTGACCGTCGGCATTTAGACCAGATGTAGGGCCTAATGTCGAGTCGGACGCTGGAGAACCAGCATCACCCAAAGCGGCAGCAGTACCAACTAGCGCGATTGTTGCCATTGGCGAAAAACCAAATGCCAACGCGAGTGGAACGTAGATTGTCGCCAAGATTGGAATGGTTGAAAACGATGAACCGATACCCATTGTTACCAACAGACCAACAATTAGCATTAATAGCGCAGCAAGCGGCTTATTATCACCAATGCTGGTAGAGAGAGACTGTACTAATGTCTCAACGCCACCTGTTTGCTTCATTACCGCAGCAAAACCTGCGGCAGCGATCATGATGAAACCAATCATAGCCATCATATGCACGCCTTTTGTGAAGACATCGTGTGTTTCTTTCCAAGCAATCACACCGCCAAAAGTAAACACCATAAAGCCAGCTAGAGCACCAATAATCATTGAGCCAGTGTAAAGCTGAACACCCAATGCGGCGACAATACCAAGAGCGGCCACCAAGATGTGCTTTTTATTGATAGCATGATCTGTCTCGTGAACGACAGTCAACTCCGTTTCTTCGTAGATGCGCGGTTTACGGTAGCTAACAAAGATCGCCAGCAATAGACCAAACAACATACCAGCACCTGGCAGTAACATTGCCGTTGGAACTTGGCTTGCAACCACGTTTTCCAAACCGTTGTCATGTAGGTTCTTTAATAGAATGTTGTTTAAGAAAATACCGCCGAAACCAACAGGTAAGATCATGTAAGGTGTGATCAAACCAAAAGTAAGAACACACGCGACCAAACGCCGATCTAGCTTAAGTTTCGCAAATACGCCCAAAAGAGGTGGAATCAAAATTGGAATAAAGGCGATATGGACCGGAATTACGTTCTGAGATGACATAGTGACAAGAACGAGCGCGACTAACACCGCGTACTTTAACCCGGTAGTTGACGCCGAGTTTTCTTTACCGTTTAAGCGCTTGATAACACTTTTTGCCAGTAGATCCGTGATGCCAGATTTAGAGATAGCAACGGCGAAAGTGCCTAACATCGCGTAGCTCAGAGCGATAGTCGCACCGCCCCCTAAACCACTTTCGAACGCGGCAACTGTGTCTCCAAGGCTCATGCCTGCGACAAGGCCACCAACGATGGCACTAAACGTGAGGGCAACCACCACGTTTACGCGCATCAATGCTAACACGAGCATGACGCACACTGATATAACGACAGGATTCATACTTTTCCTAATATGTTGTGTTTACTTATTATTCTTCGTCAACAAGCGGCCAACCGCCGAGGGCCTTCCATTTGTTGACAATGCCGCAGAATAATTCTGCTGTTTTTTGTGTATCGTAAAGCGCTGAGTGTGCTTCACGATTATCGAATTCCATCCCGGCCGTTTTGCATGCTTTCGCGAGAACCGTTTGACCATAAGCAAGGCCGCTCAATGTTGCCGTGTCAAAAGTAGCAAAGGGATGAAAAGGGACTCTTTTTAGTTTACAGCGCTCATTGGCTGCATTTACAAAACCTAAGTCGAATGCTGCGTTATGGGCAACCATAATTGCGCGCGAGCAATCTGCGGCTTTTTGTTCTTTGCGAATAAGCTTATAAATCTCTTTTAACGCTTCTTGCTCAGAAACTGCACCACGAAGAGGGCTATATGGGTCACGAATACCATTGAATTCTAGCGCTTCTTTTTCTAAGTTAGCGCCCTCAAATGGCTCAACATGAAAATGAATGGTGGAGGCCGGATGCAACACGCCATCTTCGTCCATTTTTAACGTAACGGCGCAAATTTCTAAAAGTGCATCAGTTTGAGCATTGAAACCTGCGGTCTCAACGTCTACTACCACAGGGAAATAACCACGAAAGCGTTTTTTCAAGGTCAGAGCTTCATTTTCTATTGTCATGTCGGCTTATTTTTGTGTGACGAAGGCTGCATTATTGCAGATTATACCGACGAGAAAAACCGCAATTTAGGAGAAAAACGGAATTCTATTTTGCATCTCATCAATACGCTCGATCGCATTTCGGGTGATTGAGTTACCATGATTAACGTTAATCGTATTATCACGATATTTCGCACGTTGGCGAGGTTTTTGCATGCCAGGTGAAGTGGTTTTATTGATTCAAATTGACGGCAACAGACTGCCGTTTAAGAGACAGTACTTAGATGAAGAAATGGCTGATTACTAGTGGCGTTGTATTTTCGTTGTTTAGCACAAGCAGTTTTGCTGTGATGGGCAAACGTTATGTTGCCACTCCACAGCAATCTCAATGGGAAATGGTGGTCAACACACCGTTAGAATGCCAACTTGTTCACCCTATTCCAAGTTTTGGAGATGCGGTATTTTCATCTCGTGCGAATAAAAAAATCAATTTAGACTTTGAGTTAAAAATGCGTCGTCCGATGGGAGAAACACGTAACGTCAGTCTCATCTCTATGCCGCCACCTTGGCGACCAGGTGAACACGCCGATCGAATTACAAACCTAAAGTTTTTTAAACAGTTTGATGGTTATGTCGGAGGGCAAACAGCATGGGGCATTTTGTCTGAGCTGGAAAAAGGGCGTTATCCGACCTTTAGTTATCAGGATTGGCAGAGCCGAGATCAGAGAATTGAAGTCGCATTGTCATCCGTGCTGTTTCAAAATAAGTACAACGCGTTTAGCGACTGTATTTCCAATTTATTGAAATACAGTTTTGAAGACATTGCCTTTACGATTTTGCACTACGAAAGACAAGGCGATCAGTTAACCAAGGCTTCCAAAAAGCGTTTATCACAAATTGCAGATTATATCCGACATAATCAAGATATCGATCTCGTGCTGGTGGCGACGTACACCGATTCAACCGATGGCAAAAGTGCGAGCCAAAGTTTATCTGAGCGACGTGCAGAGTCACTTCGTGATTATTTTCAGTCTCTAGGGCTACCGGAAGATCGAATTCAAGTGCAAGGGTACGGCAAGCGTCGTCCTATTGCAGATAATGGCTCGCCAATAGGAAAAGACAAAAACCGCCGAGTCGTAATATCACTCGGGCGAACCCAAGTGTAACGAATATAAAAACGCCGAAGCTGAAAGCTTCGGCGTTTTTAATTTACTGACGTTGTTAATAATATTTTAATGGGATTTTGCTAAGTACCTTTCGGTGATTCCGGCTGTATAATTTGAATGTTAGTTTAAGCGGAATTTGGCAATGACTTCGCAATTTGTTGCGGTATCGATTTTTTCAACCTGTTTGGCAATAGCCGGATTAGGGTGACGTTTCATGAAGTCTATTAATGCTTTAGTGCAACATCCTATTGAGTCGATAAAGCTTGCACATTCTTTATTTGGGCATTGTGGGATGAGTGTTAAGACTTTCTCTGAAGCCAGCTGAAGGTATTTGAGTTCATAGTCAGTGTCTCCGGCCCAACGCCAGAACTGAGCTAAGTTATGACAAGAAATCACAGAAATTAATAATCGCTCGTCTGCTTCAATTTCCACACATTCGCTAATATCTTCACTCAGGCTTAGGGCTTGCTGGTAATGAAGAATGCTGCGAACAGGGTCATCTAGTTGAAGTGCCGTATCGGCTAGAAGTGTGTGTTTTTCCCATTCACTGATCATTATCGTAATCCCGCATATCGAAGTTGCGAATAAATCTAAACGATAATTATTATCAAGTAAAGTGTTTTGTTTATAAAAGAACAGGCAGATCGCAGACCTGCCTGTAATCGATGTTCAACTTGCAGTACAAGTGATTATTAGAAGTGCTGCTTAGCCTTCAAGACCTGCTGAAGCTTGCTTGTTTTGGATAAGCTCAATCATATAACCATCTGGGTCTTTTACGAATGCAATGTGCGTGCTTCCGCCTTTTACTGGACCTGGTTCACGCGTCACATTACCGCCCGCCGCTTTGATAGCGTCGCAAGTTGTGTAGATATCATCAACACCAATGGCGATATGACCAAAAGCAGTACCTAGGTCATATTCAGTTTTACCCCAGTTGTAAGTTAGCTCGATCACAGCACCTTGGGATTCGTCACCGTAGCCAAGAAACGCCAGTGTGTATTCGTACTCTTTATTCTCGTTCGTACGAAGCAACTGCATGCCCATAACTTCAGTGTAAAACTTGATGGATTTGTCTAGATCACCTACGCGAAGCATAGTGTGGAGAATTCGACCATTTGACATTTTTTGCTCCTAGCTTTGATTTTCAAATAGCGTTAGCTATCTGGATATACTTTCTCTTTATATTCGCACAAATCTTCAATAATGCAGCTACCGCAGCGAGGCTTTCTCGCCAAGCACGTGTAGCGGCCATGAAGAATGAGCCAGTGGTGCACATCGAGTTTGAACTCTTTTGGCACAACTTTTAATAGCTTTTGCTCGACATCATCAACCGTTTTGCCCATTGCAAACTTAGTACGATTCGACACGCGATAAATGTGCGTATCGACGGCAATGGTTGGCCAACCAAAAGCGGTGTTGAGCACGACGTTTGCGGTCTTGCGACCTACGCCTGGTAGCGCTTCTAACGCTGCACGATCTTCAGGAACTTCACCATTGTGTTTTTCCAACAAGATCTTACAAGTCTTGATAGTGTTTTCTGCTTTTGAGTTAAATAAACCGATGGTCTTTATGTATTCTTTTAAGCCATCAACTCCCAAATCGAGAATACTTTGCGGTGTATTAGCGACAGGGAAAAGCTTGTCGGTGGCTTTATTGACACTTACATCGGTTGCTTGCGCTGATAGTAATACCGCGATTAGCAGTTCAAAAGGGGAGCTCCAGTTAAGCTCAGTTTGAGGATTCGGATTGTTTTCTCGTAATCGCTCAAGAATTTTGATTCTTTTTATTTTGTTCATTGCTGACTTCCAATACCGTCTCTGCGGTTTATGAAAAAGGCTCCTATGACAGAGCCTTATTTTGTTATGCGTTGGTGACGCGAGCACGTTCTATGGTTGGTTTTTCTTCTTTTGGTTGACGTGCCTGGACTGAATTATCGATGACATTTTTAAGCGCTATCAACAGACCAACGCCGATAAATGCACCGGGTGGAAGAAGTGCTAGCAGAAAGCTGTTGTCAAATTGGAAAACTTGAATGCGCAGAGCAGATGCCCAGTCTCCTAATAGCAGATCTGCCCCGTCGAATAGCGTGCCATTACCAATTAACTCACGCATGGCACCTAGCACGACCAAAACGCTTGTCATACCAAGACCCATCCATAAACCGTCTAATGCTGCAGGCGCAACATCATTTTTTGAAGCGTATGCTTCAGCTCGACCAATAATGATGCAGTTGGTTACAATCAGAGGAATAAAGATACCAAGAGACAGGTATAAACCATACGCATAGGCATTCATCAATAACTGAACACAGGTAACGAGAGAGGCAATGATCATCACGAACACAGGAATGCGGATCTCTTTTGGCACGTAATTACGAATAAGAGAAACCGTGACGTTGGAGCCGACCAGCACTAATAAGGTTGCAATACCAAGACCTAAGGCATTGGTTATTGTGGAAGAAACCGCTAGTAGTGGACACAGACCCAGCAGCTGTACGAGAGCAGGGTTATTACTCCACATACCGTTTTTCATCAGCAATTTATTCTCATTCATTACTGCTCTCCTTCACAGCCCAAAGGCTGGCTAAGAATGTCTTCACGAGATTGGTTTACGTAGTTAACGGTATTTCGCACCACTTTTACGACGGCTCTAGGCGTGATCGTTGCACCAGTAAATTGATCGAAATCACCACCATCTTTACGAACTTTCCATGAGTTCCAGTTACTTTCCGTGACTTGTTTGCCCGTAAAGCTCAGGATCCAGTCGGTGACACGAAGATCAATTTTATCGCCCAGGCCAGGGGTTTCTTGATGGCTTAAGACGCGTGTCCCCAAAATATTGCCCTGATTGTCAATCCCAGTAATAACTTTTATCTCACCATTGTAGCCATCTGGCGCGATGGATTCTATTGCGATTGCTGTCGGTTCACCATTCTTCGTGGCGAGGTAGGCTGGCATCGCACGTAATGTCCCCAGTTCTGGTGACGTGACCATAGTGCAGGCTTGCGTGAGTGCGTTGTCATGCATGTTTTCTGGAATGACTTGATTCAAAACAGAAAGTAATTGTTGTTGTTCTTGTATCTTGATTTGGTCTTTTGTTAGGTACTGAGTAAAGGCGACTAATCCGGTTGTTGCACAGGCAAAGATCGCAAGTGTCAGACCATTTTTTCTAATAGCGGTTAACATGTTTACCTCAGTGACCGTAAGTTCTAGGTTTGGTGTAGTAATCGATCAGTGGCACACACATATTTGCAAGTAACACTGCGAATGCAACACCATCAGGGAAGCCGCCCCAACTGCGAATGATAAAGACCAAAGCACCAATAAGCGCGCCAAAGATCAAACGTCCTTTAACGGTGGTAGACGCCGACACGGGATCGGTTGCAATAAAGAATGCGCCAAGCATGGTTGCACCTGATAACAAGTGGAAGATTGGCGACGCAGTTTCCCCTGGGGTCAGTAAGCTGAACACGAGGCTAAATAGCGTCAGGCTCGCTAGGAAACCTACGGGGATATACCATTGGATGATGCGTTTTTTGATCATCACTAAACCACCAAGTAAGTAGGCAAGATTTACCCATTGCCAACCAATGCCAGCTAATCCATCGAATATTGGCTGCGACAGTACTTCACTTGGGGTTGCACCTGTATGAATGCCGGTCTTAAATGCATCAAGTGGCGTCGCCATTGTCACACCGTCAACCCCCGTTCGAACTTGCTGAAGCGATAAGCCGTCGTAATCATAGCCCGTAAAAATTAAAGAGAGTGTATCTGCAAAATTTACGTGATCAGGTATGAGTGACGTCGGGGCACTCCAACTCGTCATTTGCACTGGGAATGAGATCAACAAGACCACATAAGCGACCATAGCAGGATTGAATAAGTTCTGACCAAGGCCACCATATAGGTGTTTAGCGATTACGATCGCGAAAATAAGTCCGATCACCATAATCCACCACGGAGACCATGGTGGAATAGCAACGGCTAATAACCAAGCGGTAACGATCGCACTGTTATCACGTAGTGCTCGCATCGGCGAACGTTTACGGAAGACCATAACTAAGGCTTCAAGTGATACAGCGACTGCGATGGCAAAAATCAGCTGAATAAGCGTTCCCCACCCAAAGAAGTAGGTCTGAGCCGCTAAACCTGGGAGAGCACAAAGTGCCACCCATTTCATTAAGTCAGGTGTACTACGACGGCTGTGGGTATGCGGTGAACTGGCAATAAAAAACGACACTACTCGTTCTCCTCAGTATTATTTTTATTAGCTTCTTGCTGCGCTTTGCGAGCTTTCGCGCGCGCAATAGCAGCAGCGACAGCCGCTTTTTTCGGATCTTCAGTTTGTTCAGCAGGCGTTTCAGCTTCTACCGTTTTAGCTGGTTCTTCTTGCTTAGCTTTACGCGCTTTGGCACGCGCAATAGCCGCAGCGACAGCCGCTTTTTTCGGATCTTCAGCTTGTTCAGCAGGCGTTTCAGCTTCTACCGTTTCGGCTGGTTCTTCTTGCTTAGCTTTACGCGCTTTGGCACGCGCAATGGCAGCAGCAACCGCGGCTTTTTTCGGGTCTGCAGCTTGCTTAGCAGGCGCTTCAGCTTCTTCCGTTTCGGTTGGGTCTGCTTGTTTCGCTTTACGAGCCTTAGCGCGCGCAATGGCAGCAGCAACGGCTGCCTTCTTCGGATCGTCGGTTGGCTCAGTAGACGTTTCAGCTTCTTCGGTTTCAGTTGAGTCTGCTTGTTTCGCTTTACGAGCCTTAGCGCGTGCAATGGCAGCAGCAACGGCGGCTTTCTTCGGATCGTCGGTTGGCTCAGTAGGCGTTTCAGCTTCTTCGGTTTCAGTTGAGTCTGCTTGTTTCGCTTTACGAGCCTTAGCGCGTGCAATGGCAGCAGCAACGGCGGCTTTTTTCGGATCGTCGGTTGTCTCAGTAGGCGTTTCAGCTTCTTCGGTTTCAGTTGAGTCTACTTGTTTCGCTTTACGCGCTTTGGCACGCGCAATAGCAGCAGCAACCGCGGCTTTCTTCGGCTCTTCAGCTTGCTCAGCAGACGCTTGAGCTTCTAACGTTTCGGTTGGTTCTTCTTGTTGAGCTTTTTTCGCTTTAGCTCGGGCGATGGCTGCTGCAACTGCCGATTTCTTATCATCAGCGTTGTTGTCTGGTGTTTCGCCTTGCTCTTTTTGTGCTTTACGTTCGCGGGCTAGACGTTTGCGTTCTTCGCGCAGTTTTGCCATTTCTGAGTTATCAGGTTCACTAGAGCCTGCTTTAGCGGCTGCGGCCTGTTTTGCCTTCGCTTTGGCAATGGCTGCAGCGACGGCAGGTTTCACGGCTGGCTCTGCTTTTTCTGTTGTTTCTGTCTTCTGAGCTTTCACTCGTGCGATCGCTGCTGCAATCGCATCATCACCACCAGAAGATTTCATGTCTTTACGGCGCTGATCGGCTGCTTTCTTAAAGCGATTTTCACGTTCTGCTTTTTCGCGCTCCATGCGCGCTTTCTTCTCTTCAAAACGCAGCTTCGCTCGTTCAGCAGCTTCCGCTTCTTGTGTTCTGGTGCGAATTTCCGCTTTTGCTTGGCGGTAGTACTGTACGAGAGGAATTTCACTTGGACACACAAACGCACAAGCACCGCACTCGATACAATCCTTTAAGTTTAGTTCTTCGAGTTTGTCATACTCTTCAGCTTTTGCATGCCATTGCAGTTGCTGAGGTAGCAGTGAAGCAGGGCAAGCTTCAGCACATTGGCTACAGCGAATACATTCCATCTCATGTTGGTGTGGAGAGATCTCACGACGAGTCGGGGCAAGGATACAGTTTGCTGTCTTGGTAATCGGCACTTGAGAGTGGGGAAGGGTGAAGCCCATCATTGGTCCACCCATGATTAAACGTTGTAACTTCTTATCGGCTTTATAGCCAAACTCATCCAATAACGCCTGTACTGGTGTACCTAATAATGCCCAAACATTGCGTGGTTGTTTGAATGTTTTACCGGTGAGAGTCACCACGCGTTTTATCATCGGTTCACCATCGATGATTGCGCGTTTGATTGAGTAAAGAGAACCGACATTTTGAACCAAAATACCAATATCGGCTGGAATTGCGCCGCTTGGTACTTCTTTATTGGTCAAAATTTTGATCAGCTGTTTTTCACCACCAGAAGGGTATTTAGTCGGGATAACGCGAATGACGATATCTTTGTTTAGAGCCGCAGCTTCTAACGCTTTAATTGCCTCTGGTTTGTTATCTTCAATACCAATAATCGTGAGCTTTGGTGTCAGGATATGTTCGACAATCTCGATACCTTGGATGAGCTCTTCGGCATGCTCTTGCATGAGCTTGTCATCTGATGTGATGTATGGCTCACACTCAGCTGCGTTGACGATAAGAATCTCTGTGCGAGCAAAACCTGATTGGATTTTTTTTGCGGTAGGGAAACCTGCGCCACCCATACCTGAAATGCCTGCGAGACGAATAATATCGATCAGTGCGTCAGGTGTTTCTTGTTTGTAATCCGCGACGGGTTTTCTGTCACACCATGTATCGTTACCATCAGGTGTAATGACCGCACAGAGTTCACTCAGACCTGAAGGGTGAGCAACGGTTCTAGGCTCAATTGCGGTGATCGTACCCGATGTAGGAGCATGCACT
Source organism: Vibrio sp. E14 (assembly GCF_020515785.1). Classification (NCBI taxonomy): domain Bacteria; kingdom Pseudomonadati; phylum Pseudomonadota; class Gammaproteobacteria; order Vibrionales; family Vibrionaceae; genus Vibrio; species Vibrio sp. E14. Next base: position 335,452 of record NZ_JAHPJI010000002.1, on the reverse strand, counting down.
GGAACGGTAAAACCAGTTTCGGATTGCGTTAATGGCTGACCTTTTAATACGTGGTCACCTTCGGCAACCAATAAGTTACCAGCCCTACCAATGTGCTGTTTTAGCGGTAATACAATTTCTGATGGGATAGCCGCGTGAACGAGCTCAGTTTTGTTGGACTGCTTTTTGTTTTCTGCCGGATGCACACCACCAGGGAAATCCCAAAGCGAGCCTGTACGAATTTGTTCAATCAAAGACAACATGCGAAACCTTACTTAATTGAATCTTTCACGTTCGCTGCATCGTCGGCAGCATCCGTAATGTTGAGTACTGGAATGGAGTTAAGTTGCCACTTCCAGCTTTCCGTGGTGGTTGCCACAGGAATCATTTCAATACAATCAGTTGGACATGGTGCAACACATAAGTCACACCCCGTACATTCGTCTTTAATTACGGTATGAACCGCTTTTGTACCGCCTACAATTGCATCCACTGGACACGCTTGAATACACTTAGTACAGCCAATGCACATATCTTCATGGATAAACGCAACGGTTGGAATTTTGTTGTCGAGATCGTGCGCAGATTCTTCTGGCTCAACACCCATTAAGTCGGCGAGCTTTTCGATTGTTGCCTGACCGCCTGGCGGACATTTGTTGATGTGGTCGCCATTTGCAATCGCTTCAGCATAAGGGCGGCAACCAGGGTAGCCACATTGACCGCATTGAGTTTGAGGTAAGATTGCGTCGATTTGATCCACAATTGGGTCTGCCTCGACTTTGAAGCGAATAGAAGCAAAACCAAGTATCGCGCCGAAAATCGCAGCAAGAACCGCTAACGCGATGATCGCAATTAAAATCGTACTCATTGTTTACTTCACCAAACCTGTAAAGCCCATAAAGGCTAGTGACATTAAACCCGCTGTAATCATTGCAATCGATGCACCTTTAAAAGGCACTGGTACGTCGGCGGCAGCTATGCGCTCACGCATGGATGCAAAAAGTATCAACACCAATGAGAAACCAACAGCGGCGCCGAAGCCGTAGATAATCGATTCGATAAAGTTATGGTTCTCATTAATATTAAGAAGCGCGACGCCTAATACCGCGCAGTTTGTAGTGATCAGCGGTAAGAAAATACCAAGCAAGCGATAAAGTGTTGGACTTGTTTTGTGCACAACCATTTCGGTGAACTGCACCACAACGGCTATCACCAAAATAAAACTCATGGTTCGAAGGTACTCAATACCCAGTGGACGAAGAATGTAGCTTTCCACTAAATACGCACACACTGACGCGAGCGTTAGCACAAAAGTTGTCGCTAAGCCCATACCTATTGCTGTTTCCAGTTTTTTGGACACACCCATAAAAGGACATAGGCCCAAAAACTTCACCAGTACAAAGTTGTTCACCAGCACAGTGCCGACCAACAACAAAACATATTCGGTCATAGTTATTACGTTCTTAAAATCCGATCTTGATATTATCGTGTTTTGTGACACCAATAACAACCAGTGAACGATGTGGTTTTACATACACGATGGAAAAATAGTCGTCTATGTGAGGTATTTTGATGAATCAATAAGAAATTGAACAGCTTGCTGAATGGATTTTACAAAGACGCTGGTGCTGTCTTTCCTCAAAGAATCTTTTGCTCAGAAGGCGGGAATTACATTTAGCGAGTAATTTTAAGTCGTCACTTGAGATATTGATGGTGAAAGAAGCTTTTGATTTCAAAACGAAAAAAGCCGTGTCTTGCGACACGACTTTTCTGGAATTTGGCTCCTCCTGCTGGGCTCGAACCAGCGACCTGCGGATTAACAGTCCGTCGCTCTACCAACTGAGCTAAGGAGGAATTGCTTTGCTTGAAATCGGAACGAATCTTACCGAGCGGCCAAACTACTGTCAACAGTAAAAAAATACATTTTTAGCAAAAAATATTGGGGGAAGGGCTTTACTTTTCTGTACTGCTTGTCAGTAAAGGGGTGAGGTTACTTATCCACTAATTTTGTGGATAACTATGTTGATGAGATCTGAGTAAAGATCTTTTATATGCAACCTGATTTTTATTTAGTGAATTTTTAATCAGGGTTATACAGAGAATATGCAATTAAAACATAGATTTATTGATGTTAAGCAAAATGTATTCAAGGTGGATAAAAATCTAGCTTTTGGGGATAAAGAGTGTTTAGGCCAATTTTTGGGGAAAAGTTGTGGAAACTGCAATGTGAAGAATGGGTGTGGCTCTTCAGCTAGGGCGAAGTACTATATCAGAGTAGGTTTTGTATGGCTATAGCATTCTAGACAAACAAGAAAATTTATTAACAATGGTGGGTAAATTTTCAATAGACGTAGATTTCATTGGCTAAGGTGTATATATATACAGCCAAAGCGCAGTAAAGTTGAGGAAGGGTATGAGTAAAGTCTATGAATTGGTCTCCGATTATCAGCCATCGGGTGACCAGCCGGGAGCGATCAAGCAGCTGCTTGAGGGGCTCGATGCTGGACTGGCACATCAAACACTATTGGGGGTAACGGGATCGGGTAAAACGTTCACACTAGCGAATGTTATCGCTCAAGCCCAGCGACCTGCAATATTACTTGCTCCAAACAAAACGCTCGCAGCGCAATTATATGGCGAGATGAAATCATTCTTTCCCAATAATGCGGTGGAGTACTTTGTTTCCTACTACGATTACTACCAGCCTGAAGCTTATGTCCCGACGACGGATACTTTCATTGAAAAAGACGCATCGGTTAACGCTCACATAGAGCAAATGCGCCTTTCCGCAACGAAAGCACTATTGGAACGTAAAGACGCGATTATCGTTGCGTCTGTTTCTGCTATCTATGGTTTGGGTGACCCAGAATCTTACTTGCAAATGATGTTGCATTTACGTCGTGGTGACGTGATTGATCAACGGGACATGCTACGACGTTTGGCAGAGCTACAATATTCAAGAAATGACGTGGCATTTGAGCGAGGACAGTTTCGGGTTCGTGGCGAAGTGATTGATATCTTTCCAGCGGAATCTGACCAAGACGCAGTTCGTGTCGAAATGTTTGATGATGAAATTGACTGCATAAGTGTTTTTGATCCATTGACTGGTGTGGTGAAACAGCGAGATTTACCACGCTACACCATTTATCCTAAGACGCACTACGTGACACCAAGAGATCGTATTCTTGAAGCGATTGAAAATATTAAGGTTGAATTAGAAGTACGCAAAAAACAGCTTCTAGATAACAACAAGCTACTGGAAGAACAGCGTATTAGCCAGCGGACTCAATTCGATATCGAGATGATGAATGAGTTAGGTTTTTGCTCAGGTATCGAAAACTATTCTCGCTATCTCAGCGGACGATCGGAAGGCGAGCCGCCACCGACATTGTTTGATTACTTGCCTCATGACGGTTTGTTGATCATCGATGAATCCCACGTGACGGTGCCGCAGATTGGTGCCATGTACAAAGGTGACCGCTCTCGTAAAGAAACGCTGGTAGAGTTTGGTTTTCGCTTACCTTCTGCGTTAGATAATCGTCCCCTCAAGTTTGAAGAGTTTGAAGCGTTAGCACCGCAGACGATTTTTGTCTCTGCGACGCCAGGAAATTATGAACTAGAAAAATCGGCTGGTGATGTAGCGGATCAAGTTGTTCGTCCAACAGGCTTGCTTGACCCAGAATTGGAAGTTCGCCCAGTGGCGACCCAAGTGGACGACTTGTTGTCTGAAATTCGCCTCCGTTCTGCTAAAGATGAGCGAGTTCTAGTGACAACATTGACCAAACGAATGGCCGAAGATCTCACCGAGTACTTGCACGAACATGATGTTAGGGTACGTTACTTACACTCAGATATTGATACCGTAGAACGTGTGGAGATCATCCGTGATCTTCGTCTTGGCGAGTTTGACGTGCTGGTGGGAATTAACTTGCTACGAGAAGGCTTGGACATGCCTGAAGTTTCGCTGGTTGCAATATTGGATGCAGATAAAGAGGGCTTCTTGCGCTCCGAGCGTTCACTAATTCAGACCATTGGTCGTGCTGCGCGAAATCTTGAAGGTAAGGCGATCTTGTATGCTGACCGAATCACCAACTCCATGAAAAAGGCGATGGATGAAACCAACCGCCGCCGCGAGAAGCAGAAAGCGTATAACGAAGAAATGGGCATTTCGCCGCAAGCGCTCAAACGAAATATCAAAGATATTATGGAATTGGGCGATATTACCAAGTCTAAACGTCAGCGTAATACTAAACAGGTACCGTTGTCGAAAGTGGCGGAGCCTTCGCAAACATACGAGGTCATGTCTCCTCAACAGTTGGAAAAAGAAATCAGTCGACTTGAGGCGGCAATGTATCAGCACGCGCAAGATTTAGAGTTTGAATTGGCGGCGCAAAAGCGTGACGAGATTGAAAAACTAAGAGCGCAGTTCATCGCAAATAGTTAAAAGTAAGCTTAATGATCTAGCTTAGCCAAGTGTTTTAGATTGCTTGCAAAAAAAGAAGCCAATAGGCAGTCGGGTCTATTGGCTTGTTTTGTGAACATCTCGTTCACTAACAACGTCAGTTGGCTAGGTGACCCGAGGGGTCACTAAACTATCAGCATGGTTTATGCCATTTTTTAAATAATTGATATTATTTTTGAATCCTTTCTCTTACCCATAATTTAGCTAATGTTATTTGCAAAATGCAAAGCGTAATGCGATTATTGTTTAAAACACAACAAAATATTAGCTAGGTTATGCAACAAAAATCTGAAGGTCCTAAATCTCGTTACCTTTTAATGGTTGAGGATACCGCATCCGTTGCGGCACTGTACCGCTCATACCTGACACCGCTTGGTATAGATATCAATATTGTCGGTACAGGTAGGGATGCCATTGAAAGTCTCAACCATAGAATTCCAGATCTTATTCTGCTCGATCTTCGTCTGCCAGATATGACGGGGATGGACGTTTTACACGCTGTAAAAAAGAGTCATCCAGACGTACCTATTATTTTTATGACCGCTCACGGTTCTATCGATACCGCGGTAGAAGCAATGCGTCATGGCTCTCAAGACTTTTTGATCAAACCGTGTGAAGCAGACCGTTTACGTGTCACGGTTAACAATGCGATTCGTAAAGCGACTAAGTTAAAAAACGAGGCTGATAACCCGGGAAATCAAAGTTATCAAGGCTTTATTGGCAGTAGTCAAACAATGCAACAGGTTTACCGCACGATTGATTCAGCAGCGAGCAGCAAAGCGAGTATCTTCATCACTGGTGAAAGTGGTACGGGTAAAGAGGTATGTGCCGAGGCAATCCATGCGGCAAGCAAGCGTGGTGACAAGCCTTTTATTGCGATTAACTGTGCTGCAATTCCAAAAGATTTGATTGAGAGTGAACTGTTTGGTCACGTGAAAGGTGCTTTTACCGGCGCAGCAAATGATCGTCAGGGTGCAGCGGAATTAGCGGATGGTGGCACACTTTTCCTTGATGAACTGTGTGAGATGGACTTAGATTTGCAAACCAAATTGCTGCGATTTATTCAAACCGGCACGTTCCAAAAAGTGGGCTCATCAAAAATGAAGAGCGTGGATGTTCGCTTTGTTTGTGCAACTAACCGTGATCCATGGAAAGAGGTACAAGAAGGTCGATTCCGTGAAGATTTGTACTATCGTTTGTATGTCATTCCTTTGCATTTGCCGCCTTTACGTGAACGAGGTGAAGATGTCATTGAAATTGCATACTCACTGTTAGGCTATATGTCGCACGAGGAAGGAAAAAGCTTCGTGCGTTTTGCGCCTGATGTAATCGACCGATTTAATAGCTATGAGTGGCCAGGCAACGTTCGTCAGTTACAAAACGTGCTGCGCAATATCGTTGTTCTAAACAACGGTAAAGAAATCACGTTGGATATGTTACCGCCACCGCTGAATCAACCGCTTGACCGTCCGTCTTCTGTGGCGAAATTTATTGAGCCGAAAGTGATGACTGCGTCTGAGATTATGCCGTTGTGGATGACAGAAAAAATGGCGATAGAGCAAGCGATTGAAGCGTGTGATGGCAATATCCCCCGAGCGGCGGGATACCTTGATGTCAGTCCATCGACGATTTACCGCAAGTTACAGGCTTGGAATGGCAAGGAAGAGCGGCAAAAAGTATGAGTGTGAATGTATTAAATCAGCAAAAAATCGATGAACTGTCGATGGAGATTGGCAGTGACAATGTTCCTGTTTTACTCGATATTTTCTTGGGGGAGATGGATACCTACATCGAGAATTTATCTCAGTTTCAAGGGACAGAGCGATTGTGTTACCTAAAAGAAATCAGTCACGCGTTAAAAAGCAGCGCAGCGAGCTTTGGAGCAGACCGTCTTTGTCAATTGGCGATGTCGATAGATAAAAAAGCCAAAGCAGGTGAGTTAGCTGAAGAGTCAGACGAGTTAAAAACGATGTTCGATCTTTTGCACGAAACACGCGACGCTTATCGTGATTGGCAGCAGTAATGCATTGTTCTGATGAGGCTCTTACACAAAACCCTTCACGTAAGTGAAGGGTTTTTTCATTGCTGACAGCGAGTAAACTTGAAGCTATCCCCTAGCTTTAGAGGGCGTTTTTTTAAATTGAAAGCCTTAGCTGGCTTTCAATAGCGAGCTTGAGTTTATCTCGGTCGTGACGCCAATCTCGGTTCGACGAAGCTAACGACTCGGTCACTACATTCCACTGGCTCAAGACTTCTTGCTCGGTTTCCTCTGCTAGAACCACGTCTATCTTCCTACCTTGGCAGGCACGCTCACACCATTCTAATTTTTGTGCCATGGTCATTCGTCCGGCTGGGCCGTACTCTGGACTCAAGTTGGCAACGAAAATGACTTTTGCTTTCTCATTGGCGGCAATGGCTTTGCCGAGCTCAGGCAACAGCAAAGGAGGCATGATGCTGGTTAAAAAGCTGCCAGGACCAAGAATAATAGCGTCTGCCTCTGCCAGTGCAGTTACTGCTTCTTTAGTTGCAGGAACTTCTGGTGATAGATCGAGACGGCGTAAATCGGTGTCCATCTCGTCTACATTCGTTTCTCCCGTGACCCACTTCCCATCCACGGATAACGCGGAAAGATCGGAAGGGTGTTCAGACATAGGAAGAATGTTAACGTCGACTTTTAACATGTTTCGAATCAGATTGATGGCATCTAACGGTCTGACCGATAAGTTATCGAGCGCCGTAAGCATCAAGTTACCGAGGTTATGACCATCAAGCTCGCCAGTACCTTTGAAGCGATATTCAAACATCATTGAACTGATCGACGGCTCTGTGATCAGCTGATTAATGCAGTTCCGTGTGTCGCCCCAGGCGATTCCACCTTGGCAGTGACGAATTCTTCCTGTTGAGCCACCATTGTCTGTTGTGGCTACAATGCCAGTTGCATTGCCGCCAAAATCCCGTAGTGCGGCCAACATTCGACCTAAGCCATGACCACCGCCAACAGCGACCACTTTTTTATCCGTGTAGATATTCATTACGTTCTTCTAATAATCTTTTAAAAAACGGCTACAATTTATCTTAAGGAGTGCTTGAAAGGTACTCACTTAGCGGTAAATTGTGTCTCTAGAGAGTTTTTTATCACTCAAGTCTGGATTCCAGTACAAATATTAAGTATTTTACACCGCAAAGCTATCAGAGGTTTCATATCTCTGGTTGCCATAACTCCGAGCTCACTATTGCTAAGTCCGAGGATAAGCGTTTTGAGCCAGTGGCGTACTGTCACAAGGGCATGATTGGAAATGGCCATGCCTCCCGTGTTTGGAAAGGTGTTCCGTGGCGCAACAATTCGAAGACAAATTTCATCGTAAGTTCTATTACTTGCGTCTGTCTGTGACCGACGTATGTAATTTCAAATGTACCTATTGCCTTCCTGATGGCTATAAGCCTTCGGGCAATAAAAACTCGTCTTTTTTATCTCTTCCTGAAATCAAACGGGTCGTAAAAGCGTTTGCTGATTGTGGCACGTCAAAAGTGCGCATTACTGGCGGTGAACCAAGTTTACGCAAAGATTTTACCGACATTATCCACTCAGTGGCTACGACGCCTGGTATCCAAAAAGTTGCAACTACGACCAATGGTTACCGCATGGCGAAGCAAGTCGCAGACTGGCGTGAAGCGGGCTTAACTCACATCAACGTTAGCGTGGACAGCCTTGATCCGCGTATGTTCCATCAAATCACGGGTGAAAATAAGTTCACTGAGGTGATGAATGGTATCGAGCGTGCGTTTGAAGTTGGTTATGAGCAAGTCAAAGTTAATGTGGTTTTGATGAAAGATCTTAACCATCAAGAACTGCCAGCGTTTCTCAACTGGATAAAAGATCGTCCAATCCAACTGCGCTTCATCGAGTTGATGCAAACGGGTGAGATGGATGATTTATTCAATAAGCATCATGTGTCCGGCGTAGCAATTCGTAATCAGTTGATTGCGAACGGTTGGCTGCTTAAAGTGCGCTCTTATAATGACGGCCCCGCGCAAGTGTTTGTTCATCCAGATTACAAGGGTGAAATTGGTCTAATCATGCCTTATGAAAAAGACTTTTGTGAGAGCTGCAACCGACTACGCGTCTCTGCGATGGGTAAGCTGCATCTGTGTTTGTTTGGAGACCACGGTGTAGAACTACGTGATCTATTGGAACGTGATGAGCAAGAAAGCGAGCTTATTGAACGCATCCAAGCGCAGTTACAAACTAAGTCGGTGAGCCATTTCTTGCACGATGGTAATACGGGTATGACGCCGCATCTGGCGTCTATCGGCGGCTAAATCAACTCAAATTTTGTAGGGAAAGCTTATTTATAGGCTAGCTTTCCCTCGCTTTTCTAGAATCGATACCAAACGTATCAAAGTTAAAAGAGAATAGGTGAACACATGGGTCACGCTGAAAGCAAATTCCAACCTGCAAATATTGCCGTTCTAACGGTATCTGACACTCGTACCGAAGAAAACGATACCTCTGGTCGCTACCTTGTTGAACGCGCTCAAGAAGCGGGTCACAATGTTGTCGATAAGCAAATTGTTATTGATGACATGTACAAAATTCGCGCAATTGTTTCTCAGTGGATTGCGGACGACAATGTTCAAGCGATCATGATTACTGGTGGTACAGGGTTCACGTCACGTGACAGCACGCCAGAAGCGCTGAAGCCTCTGTTTGATAAAGAAGTAGAAGGTTTTGGTGAGTTATTCCGCATGGTGTCTTACGAAGAAATTGGTACGTCAACGATCCAATCGCGTGCAATTGCAGGTTTTGCTAACCATACAGTTATCTTCGCAATGCCTGGTTCAACAGGCGCGTGCCGCACTGGCTGGACGAAGATCATCAAGCAGCAGTTAGATGCAAGCCATCGCCCTTGTAACTTCATGCCGCACCTATCTGTATAACCTTTCCTAAAAGCGAAGGAAAAACAATGACTCAATTTACCCATATCAACGCGTCTGGCGAAGCTAACATGGTCGACGTGTCTGCAAAAGCTGAAACGGTTCGTGAAGCACGTGCAGAAGCATTTGTTCACATGGCCCCAGAAACCTTGCAACTGATTGTTTCCGGGCAGCATCATAAAGGTGATGTGTTCGCGACGGCTCGAATTGCTGGTATCCAAGCTGCAAAGAAAACGTGGGATTTGATTCCACTTTGTCATCCTCTGTTGCTTTCTAAAGTCGAAGTTCAGTTGGAGGCTATTGAGTCAGAAAACAAAGTTCGTATTGAATCTGTTTGTAAGCTTGCAGGTAAAACGGGCGTAGAAATGGAAGCGCTCACGGCGGCTTCTGTTGCTGCACTGACGATTTACGATATGTGTAAAGCGGTGCAAAAAGACATGGTTATCGGTCAAGTTCGTCTCCTAGAAAAGACGGGTGGAAAATCTGGACACTTCAAGGCGGAATCATGATTAAAGTACTTTTTTTTGCTCAAACTCGTGAGCTGATTGGTATCGACAGTGTCGAATTAGATGATCAATTTGAAACGGTTGAAGCGATTCGCGCGCATCTCGTGGAAGAGGGCGCTGATAAAAATGGTAAGTGGGATTTGGCTTTAGAGCCAGGAAAGCTACTTGCTGCTGTTAATCAATCTATTGTCCCACTTGATACCGAAGTAAAAGCGGGGGATGAAGTTGCATTTTTCCCACCGGTAACCGGAGGTTAAGATGGACCCACGCGTCTCTGTACAAGTTGAAGACTTTTCCGTTGATCACGAATATCAACGTTTATCCGAAGGTACGGCTGCTGGTGCTGTCGTAACATTCATTGGTAAAGTTCGAGATATGAACCTTGGCGATAATGTTGTTGGTTTGCACTTGGAACATTACCCAGGCATGACTGAGAAGAGCTTGAGCGACATTTGCGATCAAGCGGAATCACGTTGGCCATTATTGGGCGTACGCGTGATTCATCGCGTTGGTGACATGGATAGCGGTGATCAAATCGTCTTTGTTGGTGTTTCAAGTGCACACCGCGGAGCAGCATTTGATGCTTGCGAGTTCATTATGGACTACTTGAAAACCAAAGCACCATTTTGGAAGAAAGAACGCACGACGAATGAAGATCGTTGGATTGAGTCGCGCGATACTGATCACCAAGCTGCACAGCGTTGGGAAAAATAGAACCCACTCCTCATTCTAGTGAAAAAAGCTAAGTGTCAATGGCACTTAGCTTTTTTTGTACTTATCTTCATAATTCTGCTCATTTGACTTCAACACAACCCGTGCTCGCTCTGGTGATATTCTTCACAATAAAAGTTTTTAGCCCAATATATAAACAATTATTTGTTAGACTTCATTTGTCATAAATGTTAAATAATATGTAAATATCTAGCATAAGATGCTATCAAATGGTTTAAATGTAGATTAATCGAAAGTTTTGTCTGTGGAATGTCGCTTCTGGTCTCCATTTGGCTGGTGAATACTTTTTGATTAGAGTTTACTGCTAGGTATGTGTGGTTTAGTCAGGATTATTGGTTTTTTTGCTACATTTTTATGGCAAATTACTTCAATGATTGCTAATGTGTGCCGCAGTCTTTGTAAGGTTTTAGGCTTTTGTGCTCAGAAAATGCACTAAAAAAATCTAAAACTCTGACCGTTCCAGGCCCTTACAAAGAAGTCATGGATGCTAACGAAAAAATTTGGAGTTTTACGCATGTATAAGAATAAAATCACGCGCGCTTTATTTATTGGTGCTGGTCTTTCTCTCGCTTTAGCTGGTTGTGGCGAAAAGCCTGCAGAGAAACAAGCTGCAGAGCCTGCTCCGGCTCCAGCCCCTGAAGCTAAATCTGATTCTAAAGAGCCAAAACTTGCTGCTGTTCAAGAATTGGTGCGTGGTAACGGTACAGAAGTTGCGACAATAGACCCTCATAAATCTCAAGGTGTTCCAGAATCCCACGTGATTCGCGATCTTCTTGAAGGCCTAGTAAACCAAGATGCGGACGGTAACACTATCCCTGGTGTTGCAGAATCTTGGGAAACTGAAGACAACAAAACATACACTTTCCACCTACGTGAAGACGCAAAATGGTCTAACGGTGATCCTGTTACTGCAGGTGATTTTGTATACAGCTTCCAACGCGCAGTCGACCCAGCAACCGCTTCTCCATACGCTTGGTACATGGAATACACCAAGATGAAGAACGCAAAAGACATTGTTGCGGGTAAAAAAGACAAGAGTGAGTTGGGTGTTAAAGCGGTTGACGACCACACGTTAGTGGTTGAGCTAGACACTGCTGTACCATACTTTGTGATGATGATGGGCCACACAACAGTGAAGCCTGTTCACCAAGCAACCGTTGAAAAGTTCGGCGATCAATGGACGAAGCCTGAGAACTTTGTAGGTAACGGTGCTTATGTTGTTGACAACTGGGTTGTAAACGAGCGTTTAGTTCTAAAACGTAACGAACAATACTGGGACAACGAAAACACGACGCTTGATCAAGTTACTTTCCTACCAATCGAAAACCAAGTAGCGGAAATGAACCGCTTCCTAGCAGGTGAAATCGACTTCACGAATGAACTGCCTACAGAGCACTTCAAGCGTTTGAAGCAAGAGCATCCAGAAGACGTGTCTGTATCGGGTAACTTGTGTACTTACTACTACATCTTCAACACGAAGAAAAAGCCGTTTGATGATGTTCGCGTACGTAAAGCGATTTCTTATGCGATTGACCGTAATATCGTGACTGATGCGATCCTAGCACAGGGTCAAAAGCCAGCTTATTTCCTAACGCCTGAAATCACGGCGGGTTTCAACCCAGAAATCCCTGCATACGGCAAAATGACGCAAGAAGAGCGTAACGCTGAAGCGGCGCGTCTATTGGAAGAAGCGGGTTACGGCGCAGACAACCCTCTTGAATTTAACCTTCTATACAACACGTCAGAGAACCACAAGAAACTTGCGGTTGCACTGGGTTCAATGTGGAAGAAGACGCTTGGTCTAGACGTTACGCTAGAAAACCAAGAGTGGAAAACTTACCTATCTACCAAAGATTCTGGCAACTTTGAGGTTGCTCGTGCAGGTTGGTGTGGCGACTACAACGAAGCTTCATCTTTCCTAACGCTGATGATGAGTAATAACACTACTGGTGGTATTCACTACGACAGCAAAGAGTACGATGCAATCATGAACAAAGCATTTGCTTCAACTTCTGACGAAGAGCGTCAAGCGCTTTACCTAGAAGCAGAGAAGTTGATGGCAAAAGATATGCCAATCGCACCTATCTACCAGTACGTGAAATCACGTCTACTATCACCGAAAGTTGGTGGCTTCCCAGTCAATAACGCGGAAGACAAGATTTACTCTAAAGATCTCTACATCACAGAGTAATTCGTAACTCGATAGAACTATAAAAATGAGGCTCTACATGTGAGAAATTGCATGTAGCGCCTATCTTTAGTCCAAAAGAATTGGACGACTTCTTTAATTTAACTGTCACAGACTGAAAGAGTGAGTTTATGCTTAAATTCATCGCAAAAAGGATATTTGAGGCGATCCCAACAATGTTGGTTTTGATCACCGTATCTTTCTTTCTTATGCGCTTTGCACCGGGAAACCCTTTCTCGACAGAGCGTCCATTGCCACCCGAAGTAATGGCAAATATCGAAGCTAAATATGGCTTAGATAAACCTGTATTTGAACAATACACCACGTATTTGACCAATGTTATCCAAGGGGATTTCGGACCGTCATTTAAATACCTTGATTACTCGGTTAACGAGCTGATCGCGGTTGCCTTACCGGTTTCGGCTAAAGTGGGCTTCATCGCCTTTATCTTTACCCTGATTATGGGGGTTACCGTCGGTACCATTGCTGCGCTCAAGCAGAATACTTGGATTGATTACACCATCATGTCGACAGCGATGCTCGGCGTGGTAATGCCTTCTTTTGTATTGGCACCTGCGCTTATCTATCTATTCTCGCTTCACTGGAGTATCTTCCCTGCGGGCGGTTGGCAAGATGGTAGCTGGCAGTATTTAGTGCTTCCTGTCATTGGTATGTCACTACTGTATGTTGCAACCTTCGCTCGTATTACGCGTGGTTCGATGATCGAGACACTGAACAGTAACTTTATTCGTACGGCTCGTGCTAAAGGTCTAAGCTACCGTTACATCATCATCAAGCACGCCCTTAAGCCGGCACTTCTTCCTGTTGTTTCTTACATGGGTCCTGCTTTCGTAGGTATCATCACTGGTTCTGTTGTTATCGAAACCATTTTTGGTCTACCAGGTATTGGTAAGCTATTCGTTAACGCTGCGTTTAACCGTGACTACTCGCTAGTAATGGGTGTAACCATCCTGATTGGTTTCCTATTCATTTTATTCAACGCGATTGTAGATATTCTACTTGCAATGATTGACCCGAAAATTCGCTACTAACAGGGACGTTTGGTTATGTTAACGAAAAAAGAAAACCTAGAAGCGATTGAGAAGTTCTCCGAAAACTTGGAGATTGAAGGTCGCAGTCTTTGGCAAGATGCTCGTATCCGTTTTATGCGCAACAAAGCGGCAATGGTGAGCTTATTCCTTCTTGTTCTAATGACGTTGGCGGTGATTATTCTGCCAATGATCGCACCGCACACCTTTGATAATACTGACTGGTACGCGATGCACGTTGCACCGAATGCTGACCATTGGTTTGGTACTGACAGCCTAGGCCGTGATTTATACGTGCGTACGCTAATTGGGGGGCGTATTTCGTTGATGGTGGGTGTTATGGGCGCATTTGTAGCGGTACTGATTGGTACGCTCTACGGCGCAGCATCTGGTTTCATCGGCGGTAAAGTTGACCGCGTAATGATGCGTATTCTAGAAATTTTATACGCGGTACCGTTTATGTTCCTGGTAATCGTACTGGTAACATTCTTCGGTCGTAACATCATGCTGATCTTCGTTGCGATTGGTGCTATCGCATGGCTAGATATGGCGCGTATCGTACGTGGTCAGACACTCAGCTTACGTAGCAAAGAGTTCATCGAAGCTGCACATGTGTGTGGTGTTAGCAACTGGAAAATTATCACTCGTCATATCGTGCCGAACGTACTGGGCATCGTAGCGGTTTACTCTACGCTGCTTATCCCTAGCATGATCCTGACGGAGTCATTCCTATCATTCCTTGGTCTTGGTGTTCAGGAACCGATGACAAGTTGGGGCGCTCTTCTACAAGAAGGTGCACAGACAATGGAAGTGGCAATCTGGCAGCTGGCATTCCCAGCAGTGTTCATGGTTGTGACGCTATTCTGCTTCAACTACGTTGGTGACGGCCTGCGCGATGCGCTGGATCCAAAAGACAGATAATTAAAAGATAAGATTAAGGAAGCAATGATGAGCTTATTAGATGTCAAAGATCTGCGCGTCGAATTCACCACGCAAGATGGTATCGTAACCGCAGTAAACGATTTGAACTTCTCTCTCAACCAAGGCGAAACCTTAGGTATCGTTGGAGAATCGGGATCAGGTAAATCTCAAACCGTATTCGCAATCATGGGCCTTTTGGCTAAAAACGGTATTATCTCTGGTAGCGCAAAGTTTGAAGGCAAAGAAATCTTAAACTTACCAGAAAAAGAACTGAACAAAGTTCGCGCTGAACAGATCGCAATGATCTTCCAAGACCCAATGACATCGCTGAACCCTTACATGAAGGTAAGTGACCAGTTGATGGAAGTGCTTATGCTGCATAAAGGCATGGGCAAAGCGGAAGCATTTGAAGAATCAGTACGCATGCTGGAAGCGGTGAAAATCCCTGAAGCGCGTAAGCGTATCACGATGTACCCGCATGAGTTTTCAGGCGGTATGCGTCAACGTGTAATGATCGCGATGGCGTTGTTATGTCGTCCTAAACTGCTTATTGCCGATGAGCCAACAACAGCACTTGATGTGACGGTTCAAGCACAGATCATGGACCTGCTTAATGAGCTTAAAGACGAGTTCAACACGGCGATCATCATGATCACGCACGACCTTGGTGTTGTTGCAGGTTCGTGTGACAAAGTGCTGGTGATGTATGCAGGTCGTACGATGGAGTACGGCAACGTAAACGAAATCTTCTATAATCCAAGCCACCCTTATGCAGAGGGTCTGTTGAAAGCGATCCCTCGCCTTGATACGGAAGGTGAAATTCTGCCAACCATTCCTGGTAATCCACCAAACTTGCTTCGTCTACCACCGGGCTGCCCTTATCAAGAGCGTTGTCACCGAGTGATGGATCGTTGTAAGCGTGAAGCGCCAATTCTGACTCCATTTGGTGATGGCCGTCAGCGCGCATGTTTTTCTGAATGGGAGGCTTGGAACAAATGAACGCAGTAGATAAAAAGCTAATTCTGGACATTTCAGAGCTGAAAGTTCACTTCAGCATTGCGTCAAAATCGGCATGGCCTTGGTCAAAGCCTTCAAGCCTAAAAGCGGTTGATGGGGTGAACGTTCGATTATACGAAGGGGAAACGCTTGGTGTAGTGGGCGAGTCAGGTTGTGGTAAATCGACGTTTGCGCGCGCCATCATCGGTCTTGTTGAAGCGACGGATGGCGAAGTAGTTTGGTTGGGTCAAGATCTAACTAAGATGAAAGACGTCCAACGTCGTGAAACGCGTAAAGAAATCCAAATGATTTTCCAAGATCCTTTGGCTTCTCTTAACCCACGTATGACGGTTGGCGACATTATTGCTGAGCCTCTTGAAACGTTCTACCCAGAACTGTCTAAGCAGGAAGTGAAAGACCGCGTTAAAGAGATGATGGCGAAAGTGGGTCTACTACCAAATGTGATCAACCGTTATCCGCACGAATTCTCGGGTGGTCAATGCCAGCGTATCGGGATTGCGCGTGCGCTTATCCTCAAGCCCAAGATGATTATTTGTGACGAGCCAGTATCGGCGCTTGATGTATCTATTCAAGCTCAGGTTGTTAATCTGCTTAAAGAGATTCAAAAAGAACTAGGCCTTTCTCTGGTATTCATTGCGCATGATTTGTCAGTGGTTAAACACATCTCAGATCGTGTTTTGGTCATGTACTTGGGTAATGCTGTCGAGCTCGGTGAGGCGGAGGCGCTGTTTGCTGATCCTAAGCACCCATATACACGCGCATTGATGTCAGCGGTTCCGATTCCGGACCCGAACATTGAACGCAGTAAGAAAATCCAGATGCTGGAAGGCGACCTTCCTTCGCCGATCAGTCCACCATCGGGTTGTGTGTTCCGCACTCGTTGCCCACAAGCAACCGAAGAGTGTGCGAAGACGAAGCCAACGATTCAAGGGAACGACGTTCACGCGGTATCTTGTTTGCACGTTAGTGTATAAATTCAGCCTGTGACGGGCTTAAGCGCGACACCTTCATCGGGTCGCGCTTTTTTTATGCATCTGATTTATACATTCGAATTTCTTGAACATGATGTCCTAAGTTCAGTGATTTTCTGTTTGATAGGAAACGCTAATATAGACATAAACAGAATGAGAGGAGCGCAATCATGGGTAAGTTGGTCGAAGGTGTTTGGCATGACGTCTGGTATGACACAAAATCAAATGGTGGCAAATTTGTGCGTGAAGATGCTGGATTCCGTAACTGGGTTAAAAACGAACCTGATGCGGAGTTTAAACCAGAGTCTGGTCGATACCATTTGTATGTCTCTCTTGCTTGTCCTTGGGCACACCGAACGCTCATCTTCCGCAAGCTGAAAGGCTTAGAACCCCATATTGATGTCACGGTTGTTTGCCCGGATATGTTAAGCCAAGGCTGGCAAATGGGGCTTCCTGAGCCACTATTTGGTCACACTCGTATGCACCAAATCTACACGCAGGCCAAACCAGATTACACAGGCCGTGTAACTGTGCCTGTGCTTTGGGATAAAAAGACCAATACGATCGTGTCGAATGAGTCGTCAGAAATTATTCGTATGTTTAACTCGGAGTTCAATGAGTTAACAGGAAACCACGATGACTATTATCCAGAACAGCTAAAGCATGTTATTGACGAGTGGAACGATTTTGTTTATCCAAACGTCAACAATGGAGTGTATCGCTGTGGTTTTGCGACCACGCAAGAGGCATATGAAGAAGCATTCGATTCTTTATTTGCTGCGCTAGATAAAATCGATTCGCACCTAGCGACGCATCGTTATTTAGCGGGGAATACTATTACTGAGGCTGATTGGCGTTTGTTTACGACTCTAATCCGTTTCGATGCCGTGTATGTGAGCCACTTCAAATGTAACAAGCAGCGCATCGCAGACTACGAAAATATTCAAGGATACTTAAAAGAGCTGTATCAAGTCGAAGGCGTCGAAGAAACCACGGATTTCTACCATATTAAACGTCACTACTATTTCAGCCACACAGGGATTAACCCGACGCAAGTCGTACCCAAAGGGCCTGATTTAGACTTAAACTCTCCTCATGGAAGAGAAATAATTAGCTAGTTTTCTGCCTCCATCAGAAATGAAAAAGTACTTAACGGTAAGCAATGTCGTTAAGTACTTTTATGCCAACTAAATACTAGGAGTAGGAGAGTGACTTTTAAATGTGCGCTCGTCTTACTTAACGCGCACGACGTCCATCACTAATTTTCCGTCGACTTTTACAGGGCCATCTTCTTTGGCTCCTAGTGTATATTCAAATACGCCAGTCTTCATTCCACCTTTTTCTCCGTGGACCATTAGCATCAGCATGTCGCCAGACTCAACCGGTTCCATCAAAATTGCATTCACGTTCTCATTCTGTCCCATCTTTAGTGGGGCATAGCCGATAACAGGGCCAGGCTTCATTGATTCGTCTGTTCGGTGGACGACCATCCATCCGTTGTCGTCAGCATGAGCCATTTTTGCGGTTACCGTTCCTCCGGACATATCTTGATCAACGCCTTTAATGCTTGGGGCTGAAAAGCTGAATGAAGAAAAACTGAACAGAATTGCAGCTAAACCAAGCTTTAGCTGTGAGTTGTTGATGGAGTTGTTCATATGTATTCCTTACTTATGTGTGAGTTTGCTTAATAGCAGTCCATCTTCGTTACGTAGTTCGAGTAAGAAAGTTCAGTTGAAATGTAAATAATGCTGATAAATTGAACAGGGAGGGCCGCTTCGTTCTATTACGTTTTGGTGGTAGGTAAAAGAATAATGAAATTATAAGACGCAATGGTAAGCCAGGTGCCGGGGCCATTTTCTGATTATCCTCTCATCGTCACAGCTTCTTACCCATATTCAAATAAACTAATGATATAACAACCGCTTTTTAACGGGGGTGATGCATGGATATCAATGAGTTTGTCAGTGGCGAGCATCTAATTTGGAATCTGCTTATTGCTCTATTACTGGGGGCAATTGTTGGCACCCAACGTGGCTGGGTGATGCGCAATAGCGTAGAAGGCAGTCGTGTCGCGGGCATTCGTACTTTTTCTTTAGTCGGTTTACTCGGTGGTTTAGTTGGCATTCTCGCCAACATCTATACACCTTTACTCATTGGTTTTGCGTTTATCGCTTTAGTCATCCTCACTTGCATCGCTTTTGTTATACAGCAGAAAAAGAGCGGAGATGTGAGCATCACTGGTGTGGTTAGTATCATGGTGGTGTTTGTTCTGGGTAACCTTGCCGTGTCGGGTGAGGCTGTTTTGGCTGCAGCAGCGGCCGTTATTACCGCGGTGGTGCTTGATAACAAAAGAGAGCTACATCAAGCGCTACAAAAACTGCAAGAGTATGAGTTAGACGCAGCACTGCGTTTATTACTTATCTCGATAGTCATGTTACCCCTGTTACCAAATCAATCTTACGGCCCTTGGAATGCACTTAACCCGTATGAGATTTGGTGGATGGTTGTGTTGATCGCTAGTATCTCTTTTGTCGGTTATTTTGCGATAAAAATCGGCGGGGCGAAGCGAGGTATTTTGTTTACGTCTGTATTTGCGGGGCTTAGCTCTTCGACAGCATTAACGTTGCAGTTTTCCCATCTTTCTCGTGAGCAAGCGAGCATCAGCCCGTTACTCGCTAGTGGTATTCTTCTGAGCTGCGGAACCATGTTCCCTCGTTTACTTATCGTACTGTCCGTTATCAATCCACAATTAGTGAAACTTCTTTGGCCAATTGTGATGGCGATGATGGTTGCGCTGTACATTCCGGCATGGTGGATTTGGCGCAGAAGTGAAGTTGAGCAGATTGAGCAATCAAATAAGCAAACGAACCCTCTTGCTTTGCAGTCGGCACTGTTCTTTGGCCTCGTGTTGGCGGTGATTATGCTGCTTGCTCATGCTTTGTCTGACTGGTTCGGCAATGCGGGTGTGTTGCTCCTTTCTGCTTTATCAGGGATTACTGACGTTGATGCGATCTCGTTAACCCTCGGACGTCAAAGTACGCAAACATTGAGCGTGACCACTGCTGCGTTAGGCATTTTGATTGCCGCTTCGGTTAATACCATTGTGAAAATGGGGATGGTCATCGCGATAGGGGATAAGAAGCTTTGGCGCCGAATCGCACCAGTGATGACAGGTTGTGTTGTGGTTGGGGCTGGGGTATTTATGGCGCTGTATTCGTAAGAGCGTATTAGTGCTATTGCTCATAGCCTCTTAGCTGTGTGGCCAACAAGAGAAAAAGCCCTCGACGAATCGAGGGCTTTGGATAGTTGTCCAACTAGATGTCAGAAGCGATTATTTAGCTTCTTGGTCTGCTTGGATTGCTGTTAGAGCGATTGTGTACACGATATCGTCTACTAGCGCGCCACGAGACAAGTCGTTTACAGGCTTGCGCATACCTTGCAGCATTGGACCGATAGAAACTAGGTCAGCTGAACGTTGTACCGCTTTGTAAGTCGTGTTACCCGTGTTTAGGTCTGGGAATACGAATACTGTCGCTTTACCTGCTACTGGAGAGTTAGGCGCTTTAGACGCTGCCACGTTTTCCATGATAGCTGCGTCGTACTGTAGAGGACCGTCGATCACTAGATCAGGACGCTTCTCTTTCGCGATGCGAGTTGCTTCACGTACTTTATCAACGTCTGCACCCTTACCAGATTCACCAGTAGAGTAAGAGATCATAGCAACGCGAGGGTCGATACCGAATGCTGCTGCAGAGTCAGCAGATTGGATAGCGATTTCAGCAAGCTGTTCAGCGGTTGGATCTGGGTTGATCGCACAGTCACCGTAAACCAGTACTTGATCAGGCAGAAGCATGAAGAATACTGAAGATACGATAGACGCATTTGGTGCAGTCTTGATGATTTGGAACGGAGGAACGATAGTGTTCGCCGTAGTATGAACAGCACCAGAAACTAGGCCGTCAACTTCGTCGTTCTCAAGCATCATTGTGCCTAGGAATACTGAATCTTGTAGCTTCTCACGAGCCACAACTTCAGTCATGCCTTTCGCACCGCGCAGCTCAACTAGACGAGCAACGTAGTTTTCACGAACAGCATCGGCATCGATGATGGTTACGCCAGTACCTAGCTCAACGCCTTGTTGAGCTGCTACGCGACGGATTTCATCTGGGTTACCTAGAAGCACACAGTCTGCAATACCGCGTTCAGCACAGATTGCTGCCGCTTTAACAGTACGAGGTTCGTCACCTTCTGGAAGAACGATACGCTTGCCTGCTTTACGAGCAAGTTCAGTTAGCTGGTAACGGAACGCTGGTGGGCTTAGACGACGAGACTTCTGAGTACCTTCAGTCATTGACTCGATCCAGTTACCGTCGATGTGACCAGCAACGTGCTCGTTGATGAACTCGATACGCTCTTTATCGTCTGCAGGTACTTCGATGCTGAAGCTCTGTAGGTTTAGAGATGTCTGCCAAGTGTTACCTTGTGCTTTGAAGATAGGTAGACCAGTGTCGAACGCTGGTTTACATAGACCTTCGATTTCGCGAGGGATGTCGTAACCGCCAGTTAGCAGTACAGCACCAATATCCACACCGTTCATTGCAGCAAGAGAAGCCGCAACGATAACATCAGGACGGTCTGCAGAAGTAACAAGTAGAGAGCCAGGTTTGAAATGCTCAATCATGTTTGGCAGAGAACGTGCACAGAAAGTGATGCTCTTGATGCGACGAGTGTTGATGTCACCTTCGTTGATGATATCTGCTTTCAGGTGCTTAGCCATGTCGATTGCACGAGTCGCAATCAGATCAATGCTCCATGGCACGCAACCTAGTACACGAATTGGAGAAGTGTTGAAGATTTCCATCACTTTCAATTCGTTTTGTTTCGCGCTATCTGCATCGTCAAAGATTTCAGATAGGTCAGGGCGAGTACGGCCAGCTTCGTCAACAGGAGCGTTTAGCTTGTTGATGATAACGCCAGAGATGTTTTTGTTCTTAGTGCCGCCGAAGTTAGAACATGCTACTTCGATACGCTCTTTCAGTTGCGCTGGGTTATCAGTACCTGGAGTCGCAACTAGCACGATTTCTGCACCAAGTGTTGCCGCGATTTCCGCGTTTACTTGGTTTGCAAATGGGTGCTTACGAGTAGGTACAAGACCTTCGATTAGCGTAACGTCTGCGTCTTTGTTGATTTGGTTGTAACGTTCAACAACGGTTTCTAGCAGCTCGTCCATGTTGTCGTTACCGATTAGGCTTTCAGCAACAGACATCGCCATTGGCTCACCGATCTTCATATCGCTGTTGTGGCCAACGATAGTTGAAGTCAGATCTGGCTGATCACCACCTGAACGTGGCTGACAGATTGGCTTGTAGAAAGAAACTTTAACGCCTTTACGCTCCATAGCGCGAAGAACACCCATGCTAACGCTTGTTAGGCCAACGCCTGCGCTAGTAGGGATAAGCATAATAGTACGAGACATTCGTAGAGTACCTTTAGCTATTTGGGGGATAAAAGCTCAACTCTTATTCCATGAAGCTCGAAGAATAGGAGTTGAGCCCCTAAGAAATTCGTTTGAATGAAAATCTGGCTAGCCGAGTGGCTAGCCAGTAATTCAATTAAAGACCTGTCAGGCGTGCAGTGTCTTCAGCGATGACTAGCTCTTCGTTAGTAGAGATAACCATTGCAGGGATACGGCTGTTTTCAGTCGTGATAACGCCTTCGCCGCCGAAGCGAGCTTTAAGGTTAGCTTCGCTATCTACTTCGATACCGAAGATGCCAAGACGGTTTAGAACCATTTCACGGATAGGGCCAGAGTTCTCGCCGATACCGCCAGTGAAAGTGATTGCGTCTAGACGACCGTCCATTGAAGCAGTGTAGCCAGCTACGTACTTAGCTAGACGGTGGCAGAACACGTCCATTGCGCGTGTTGCTTCTTCTTTCTCACCGTAGTTGTCTTCAACGAAACGACAATCAGAAGTCACTTCAGTTAGACCTTGAAGACCAGACTCTTTAGTTAGCATCGTGTTGATTTGATCAACAGAGTAACCTAGAGCGTCGTGCAGGTGGAAGATGATAGCAGGGTCGATGTCGCCACAGCGAGTACCCATTACTAGACCTTCAAGTGGAGTAAGACCCATAGAAGTGTCTACAGATTGACCGTTCTTGATTGCACATACAGACGCGCCGTTACCTAGGTGACAGTTGATGATGTTTACTTCTTCAACTGGTTTGTTTAGTAGGCCAGCAACTTCACGAGTGATGAACAAGTGAGAAGTACCGTGCATACCGTAACGACGGATACCGTGTTCTTTGTATAGGTTGTATGGAAGAGCGTATAGGTAAGACTCTTCAGGCATAGTTTGGTGGAACGCAGTGTCAAATACAGCAACGTTTTTCAGCTCTGGGAAGTTTTTCTTAGCCGCTTCGATACCGATGATGTGAGCAGGGTTATGAAGAGGTGCAAATGTTGCAGCGTCTTGAATACCTTTTAGAACTTCATCAGTGATTAGTGCAGATTGAGTGAACTGCTCGCCGCCGTGAACGATACGGTGACCGATTGCGCCTAGGTTAGCTTTAAGCTCTGGCTTAGAAGCAAGAATAGTTTCTACCATAAACGCTAGTGCTTCTTCGTGAGCTGCACCATTGCCTAGTTGAGCTTCGTGCTTGCCATCAAGTTTCCACTTGATGCGAGCTTCAGGAAGGTGAAGACACTCAGCAAGACCTGATAAGTGCTCGTCGCCGTTCTCGGCATCAACAACGGCAAATTTAAGAGAAGAACTACCGCAGTTTAAAACTAAAACTAGCTTAGACATGTATGACTACCTGTTATTCGTCTGATAAAAAATCAGTTAAAGAATGAAAAATTAATCACAAGAATAGCCGATACCCAGAAGGCTGCGTACTAATCCTGGTCAAAAATTGTTCTAATTCCATATAAAGAAATAGTGATGAACCCATCCATCACTATGATGCGATCCGTGCAGATAGATATCTCGGAGTTGCTTAAATTGTAAATAACAGCAACAATGAGATTGAGGGTCTGCAAAGGATAGCGATAATAAGCAATGATAACAAAAAAAATTTGAAAGAATATTAACTTTCATCAATTTTTTGTACCTTCAGTTGAAATGTTCAACTATTTTTTAGTGAGAGAGCGGTATGAGTAATAAAGTCGGATTGATCCATAGCCTGAAAGATGGCCAGAATTACATGGAGATCTGGCCGGTTCGTAAAGAGCTAAGCGCCATATTTCCGGAACAGCGTATCATTAAGGCGACTCGCTTTGGCATTAAAGTCATGCCAGCCGTTGCTGCGATCAGCGTACTCACTCAAATGGCATTCAACAATTACCACGCGTTACCTCAATCCATTGTTGTTGCCTTGTTTGCGATTAGCTTGCCACTTCAAGGGATTTGGTGGCTTGGTGCTCGATCCAACACGAAATTGCCGCCTTCTCTGGCGTCTTGGTATCGGGAGCTGCATCAAAAGATTGTGGAAACAGGTTTTGCACTAGAGCCTGTTAAAGCTCGCCCTCGTTATAAAGAGCTTGCGATAATACTGAATCGAGCGTTTCGTCAGCTTGATAAGTCCTCACTAGAGCGTTGGTTCTAATCTAAGTTTTTTGAAATGGAGTGTGCATTAGCCACTCCATTTTTGATCCTGCCTGTGATTACCTTGCGCTTCAGCCACTCCTACCATCTTTGATGGTGCGTACATTACTTGGTTTACCAAGGATTCTTATCGAGATGAAGAGACCTCTCGATCACAAATGTTGCTTTAGTGTTAAATCTTTCTTTTCTTTACTAAGACTTAGTAGTAATAATAAAAAAAGATGCGCAATAAGTGCACAGTTATACGAACACAACATTACCCCCTTCAAACATTTGAATTCACGAGTCGATATTCATGTTGAATGCTCGCGAAACAAGGACGAAGTCACATCAAGGAGTTATGATGAAAACGAAACGTTTATTAGCCACTGCCGTTCTATCTGCTACTGCTATTTTCTCTTCTGCCAATGTACTGGCCGCCACTGCAACCGTTGCAGTTTCACAAATTGTCGAACACCCCGCGTTAGACGCGACGCGTCAAGGATTGCTTGATGGTTTAAAAGCGAAAGGCTACGAAGAAGGCAAAAATCTAGAATTTGATTATAAGACCGCACAGGGTAACCCTGCGATTGCAGTGCAAATTGCCCGTCAGTACGTCGGCGAAAATCCTGATGTGTTAGTGGGTATCGCGACGCCTTCGGCACAAGCCTTGGTGTCGGCAACGCGCTCTATTCCTGTTGTCTTTACTGCGGTAACAGACCCGGTCGGTGCGAAATTGGTTAAGTCGATGGAACAACCAGGCAAAAACGTAACTGGCCTGTCTGATCTTTCACCCGTTGCTCAGCATGTCGATCTCATCCAAGAAATTCTCCCTCAGGTGAAAAGCATCGGGGTTGTATTTAATCCCGGTGAAGCTAATGCCGTGACTTTGGTTGAACTACTAAAAGAAAGCGCAGAAGCAAAAGGCATACAAGTGGTTGAAGCGACCGCACTAAAAAGTGCTGATGTTCAGTCTGCGACTCAAGCCATTGCAGCGAAATCAGACATTCTTTACGCCCCAACAGACAATACAGTTGCAAGTGCGATTGAAGGGATGATTGTGGCAGCGAATCAAGCGAAAAAACCTGTATTTGGTGGTGCGACGTCATATGTCGAAAAAGGTGCGATCGCTGGTCTAGGTTTTGACTACTACCAGGTTGGTGTACAAACCGCGGATTACGTGGCGGCGATTCTTGATGGTCAAGAACCAGGCAAGCTGGATGTAAAAGTCGCGACGGGCTCTGACCTTGTAATTAATGAAAGCGCAGCATCTAAGCTCGGTATCAAGCTGCCAAGTTCTGTGGTTGAACGTGCGACAAGCATGCAATAAGTAACGCTTTTTTGGGTTAAGCCTGTCACATTAGTTGGTAGAGGCTTGCCCCAAAGTTGATACTCGCCGGATTTCTCGTGCAGAGCATTCTGCTGGAGAAGAAGGGGAGTATACGTTAGAAGTCTTAAGTTCAGGTTGGTATTAGCCAGCCTGAACATGCAGAAAGGAGCAGTTATGTCTGCATTTGCTTTTTTTGGCGCACTCGAAATTGGCTTAATTTATGGCCTAGTTGCCTTGGGTGTGTATCTTACGTTTCGTGTTCTCGATTTCCCCGATTTGAGTGTGGATGGCAGCTTTCCAATGGGAGCGGCGGTGGCAGCAACGGCGATTGTCGCAGATATTAATCCTTGGCTTGCGACAATAATGGCGATGATAGCCGGTAGTATGACGGGGTGGGTAACCGCTTTTCTGGCTGTTCGATGTGGTATTTTGCACCTGTTAGCTTCCATTCTTACCATGATCGCGGCATTTTCAATCAATATTCGTATTATGGGCAAACCTAATATGGCGTTGCTTGGAGAGGATACGATTCTCACTCCGTTTGAAGCATTGGGCGATGCGATGTTTATTCGCCCTCTGGTTGTTGGGGTCTTAGTTCTTTTGTCCGCTTTCTTTGTCATTCGCCTGCTGAACAGCGACTTTGGTCTTGGTTTACGAGCCACGGGCGTGAATGCGCGTATGGTTTCTGCGCAAGGGGCGAGCACTGGTTTTTATACCTACTTTGGGTTGGCTTTATCCAACGGTTTTGTCGGATTCGCAGGCGCGTTGTTTGCACAAACGAACAGCTTTGCAGATGTGACCTCTGGCGTGGGCACCATTGTGGTTGGTTTGGCTGCTGTGATTTTGGGCCAGACCCTTATTCCCGGGCGAAAAATTTGGGTTGCGGTATTTGCTGTCATCATCGGTTCGGTACTTTATCGTCTTGCAGTGGCTTTCGCTTTGAGCTCTGGCATGTTTGGTTTACAAGCTTCAGACCTCAACCTTGTTACCGCAGTATTGGTGGCTGTGGCGCTTATTGCTCCAAAGCTAAAACAGAGCATGAGAGCGAAACAACGCGTTACCGATGCTAAACAAGCGGCATCAAAAAATGGTTCGGGGGAGGCGTTATGATTGAACTTAATAACATTCAGGTCACGTTCAACCCAGGGACGATTTTAGAAAATCGTGCATTGAAAGGCGTCTCTTTAGAGGTTCCAGAGCATCAATTTCTTACCGTGATTGGTTCTAATGGCGCAGGAAAATCGACGTTGCTTGGTGCGGTGACAGGTGAGACGCCGATGATAGGTGGTCAGGTGATCATTGATGGCAAAGACGTCACCAAGCAGACGGTAGCCCAGCGTGCGACGCAATGCGCACGAGTGTTTCAAGATCCATTGGCCGGAACCTGTGGAGAGCTAACGATAGAAGAGAACATGGCTTTAGCGTACATGCGTGGTAAAAAACGCAGTTGGGGTTTGGCGCTTTCAGCTAAACGTCGCAAGCTGTTCCAAGAGCGAATTAGCATCCTAGGGCTTGGCTTAGAAGATCGTCTGGGCGATAGCATTGGCTTACTGTCCGGTGGACAACGACAAGCCGTTAGCCTTGTGATGGCGACGTTATCGGAGAGTAAGTTGTTACTGCTTGATGAACACACGGCTGCGCTTGATCCTCGTATGGCGGCGTTTGTTATCGACTTAACTAAACGTATTGTCGATGAGTTCGATTTAACCGTGATGATGGTGACGCATTCGATGAAAGACGCATTAGCATGTGGCGATAGGACCGTAATGCTTCACCAAGGTGAAATTGTGCTTGATGTGGCTGGAGAGCAGCGCGCTAACATGCAGGTACCAGACTTGTTGGATATGTTCTCCAAAGTGCGTGGTGAAGAGCTTGCAGATGACAGTCTCTTGTTGAACTAAGCGGTATCCGACAAGTCACTACGCCTACTAAGTGTGATCCTCCTTGGGAAAATTGGCTTATATGCCAACTCGCAAGGAGGATTTCTTGTCTCTCATTCTTCAATAACATAGTGGCATATCCGATGACGAGGAGTGCCCATAATGAACCTGCCATTTATTTTTCATAGTCAAACCATTGATGGTTTAGCTTTTAATCACGAGCAAGTCACAGTCAGACTGAAAACCGAGACATTGGATTTTGATTCCGTATATGTGCGTCTTGAGCCGGACAATGAAGAATATCTGGTCGACATGGCTCAAATTGGAACAACTGGGGAATTGTTACTATGGGAAGCCTCGTTCCGACCAAATCGAGATCGAGATGTCACACATTATGTGTTTAAGCTCCTCAAAGACGGACAACAATACTGGCTCGATGCACGAGGCGTACAAAAGCGTATTCCACCCAAAGAGTTCCACTTTAAGTTGAATGTAAACCATCAACCACCAAGCTGGGTCCAAGAGCAAGTGTTCTATCAAATCTTTCCTGACCGTTTTTCTGCTAGTAAAAGTGAATCTGACATTCGTAAAGCTTATGCTCAGCATGATTCAGAAGCGATCATTAAATCGTGGGGAGAAGCGGTGGGGTCTCACAAAAATACAGGAGCAAGAGAGTTTTTTGGCGGCGATCTCAAAGGTGTGGAACAAAAGTTGGACTATCTTGAACAGCTCGGCGTTACTGCGCTTTATTTTAATCCGATTTTTTCTTCACCAAGTAACCACAAATACGACACTACGGATTACTTCACTGTTGATCCTATGTTTGGCACCAATGCTCAGTTTGCGGAACTGTGTGAGAAGATTCGCGGTAAGAATATGAAGATTGTCTTAGACGCGGTGTTTAACCACACGTCAGTGCATCATCCTTGGTTTGATATCCAACAAAAAGGAGAAGGGGCGTATAGCAATCCGCAGTCAAAGTTCCGCGATTACTACTTTTTTGAAGGCGAAACCAATCACTATATTGGTTGGAAGGGCATTGGTAACTTACCGGTTCTGAACTTCGAAAATGAACAAGTGCGTGACTATATCTATCAAAGCGAAGCATCTGTCATTAAGCACTGGCTGAAGCCACCATACTCAGTCGATGGTTGGCGATTTGATGTTATTCATATGCTTGGCGAAGGAGAGGGAGCGAAAAACAATGCTCATTATGTTGAAGCGTTTCGCCATGCGACGAAGTCAGTCAATCCGAATGCCTATGTGCTAGGTGAGCACTTTTTTGAAGCAACACAGTGGCTGCAAGGTGACCAAGAAGATGGGGCGATGAACTACTACGGTTTTGCTCATCCAGTTCGAGCTTTTATCGCGCAGCAAGATATTATGTATGAACCAATCAACATTGATGGTTTGGAGTTTAAAGCATGGTTGGACGAAGCCAGAGCAAAAATTCCATTTTCGAATCAGCTATCGCAGCTAAATCAACTCGATAGTCATGATACTGCTCGTTTTATCACACTGGTTGATGGTGATAAGCGTAAAATGAACATCGCACTTGCTCTGCTCATGACATACGTCGGTACACCTTGTATTTACTATGGGAGTGAAGTCGGACTAGAGGGAGGGCTGGACCCGGATAATCGTCGCTGTTTCCCTTGGAATGAAATCGAAAACTCAGCATGGCTGTCGATTTACAAGCAATGGATTTCGATACGTAAACAGTACAAGTCTTTACAGTCTGGTAGTATTCAATGGCTGCATTGCGATACCAACGTGCTGGCTTATGCGCGCGTACTTGGAAGTGAAGCGATCGTTGTTGTGATGAATCTAAGTGGCGATGAGTGTTCAATTGACATGCCTCTGTGGCAACTTGGTTTGGAGGCTACCCATCTTTCGTCACTTCTGGATGGACGCGAACTTATTGATTATAAGGGTCATCTTTCTGTCAATATACCTGCACAGAGCTTCAAATTGTGGCAACTGAAGTGACACTACATTCTATATTGATTAAACTTCTTTAATATATAAACAGTCTCCTACAATGCGTACACATTTGTTGGTTATCTGATTATCTGGCGATGCGCACTACGCATTGCCAGTTGATAAGACAGCGTAATCCCATTGTTTGATAAGAGACTAACTACCTTTCACATACATGGTACTCAATGGTTAACCAAAGGCGATTTAGTCTCTCATTTGTCATCTTTTTTCCCCTCGCATTATTTGTAGTGGTTTTGCTTGTTACGACAAAAAACTACTACGATGCGGTCAATCGCTATATTGATTCTGAGTATGCACGTATTGATCGTGCCATGTCCCGTGGTATTAAAGTCCTCACCGCCTTAGATTATAGTTTTACTAACTATACGAATTACGCTAACCCATTGTCTGAAGAGCACAATTCTTTAGTCAAAAAGGGGCTTTGTTATATTTGGCCGATAGACGTCTTGTTGCTAGAGAGTGTCTACAGTGAGGGGTTACCTGCGGTTGATCTTGATTACATGATCGTGGGCGATGAAAGCTTATGTCAGCAAGGTTCAACGATTAACCAATTAGCTGAACAAAAGGCGGGTTTTGCGCCGTCATTGTCTTTTCTGCACGATATTGAATCCCATATCGTTGGTATTCATTACATCGATAAGCGTGGTTACGTCATTTCGTCTCCTGACACGTACGCGAAAAACTTCACTAGAGAGCTTTGGTCAACGCTAAAAGCGCGCCCATTTTGGCAAAAAACGGCACAAGATAAAGTGAACATCACCTTGGCCGGACCTGGGCCGATGTTGGATTCGATGGAAGGTCAAATCATTAGTATGACGGTGCCTGTTTACGAAAAAGGGAGGCATCAAGGTGTGCTGTCCATTGATTTTGATGTCAATGCGTTGATGGCTTCGTCGCTAGGTCTTGTTGGTAAGTTTCATTTGGTTTCCAATTTACAATCCATTCCTTCAAACAGTACATGTATCAAACCAGTCGAGTTAGAGCGATTGAGTGCGAATCACAGCATGTATTACGAGTACAACCTTTGGGATGAAGCTAAGAACCTAGCGGTGTTCGAAAAATACAGCCTTATTGTTGCGATCTCTATTTACGTTTTGAGCACAGTCGTATTGTTCTATGTGAATATGCGTAGTGAGCGACGTTATTTTAAAGATCTCGCCGCCAGAGATCCGATGACGAGCTTGTTGAACCGTCGAGGAATGCAAACCGTGTGGCGCAATAAGATGACGAAAAAACAGGTTGCATTAGCATTGTTCGATATTGATAACTTCAAGAAGATCAATGATACCTATGGTCATGATGTCGGCGATTCTGCGATTCAGCTAGTTGCAAAATGTATACGTGAAAATATTCGCCACACAGATGTCGCCTCAAGGTTTGGTGGCGAAGAGTTCGTGTTGGCGATTTACGACGAAGACTCGGAAGGCATTAAGCTAATTTTAGAGCGGGTAAAAAAAGCCATAGACGAACGCTCGACACGCGTGACTAAAGAAGGTTTTACGATCTCTGGCGGTGTGGTGTTCAGTAAAGAGAACCGAGTGGAAAGCTTTGATGAGTTATTTAAAGCGGCGGATGAAAAGTTATATCAAGCCAAGAGTACAGGCAAAAATAAGATTTGCTACGAAGATCTAAGCGCTTAAAGGGCGAGCAGTTCGCCCTTTGCAATGCTCGGATTTTATGCAAACTGAGAATTTAACTCATCACGATAACGTTGAATATGCTCAACAATCGGCGCGGCTTTGTTAAACGTTCGGATTTCTCTGAATAGATCTTTTGCTTCAGGATAGGCCTGACGTAAGTAAGAGAACCATTGTTTTACGCGGTTTGGATAGTACAAACCTTTGTCGCCTTTCATCTCAAACTTGGAGTAGTAGATCAGTAGCTCAACCACCTCGGGCCATGACATTGGCTGGTGGTTGTGTTTTACCATGTTGCCCAAGTTAGGGATATTGAAAGCGCCGCGGCACACCATCAAAGAGTCAACGCCAGTCGTTTCAATGCAACGTTGACCATCTTCATAATTCCAAATTTCGCCATTCGCAATAAGCGGAATATCAAAACGTTCGCGAATTTGGTTGATGTAATCCCATTTTATCTCAGACGCTTTGTAACCACCCTGCTTAGTCCGAGCGTGAACGGTGAGTTCATTTGCACCAGCAGATTGAATGGCATCAACAATTTCAAAGCAATCTTCAGGGTTTTCCCAGCCAAGACGAATTTTTGCAGTTACGGGGATTGCCTCTGGAACGGCTTCTCGACAAGCTTTTACCACACGGTGAATTAGCTCAGGATGCTGAAGTAGAGCAGCACCGCCCTTACTTTTATTGACCATTTTGGCTGGGCAACCAAAATTTATGTCGATGCCTCTGGCGCCTAAGCTCGCCGCTTTAATTGCGTTCTCAGCCATCCAGTTTGGTTCTTGTCCTAATAATTGCACATGTACTGGCACACCTGATGCGGTTTGAGAACCTTGCAACAGCTCCGGGCATAAACGGTGAAATACATGATCGGGCAATAACTGGTCGATGACTCGAACAAATTCCGTAACACATAGGTCATAGTCGTTTATCTCGGTCAGGATTTGGCGCATCAAATGGTCTAAAACGCCTTCCATTGGGCCTAGTACAACTCGCATAGTTTGCCTAATACAGTTTGGTGATAAAAAGGAGGGCGATTGTAGCGATGTAAGCTAAGTTTGTCATTAAAAGACTCAAAGCACTCAATACAGTCAAACTCGCAACTCCCGGTTACGTGCTTTTATGCTCTGAGGTATAATGCCGCCAAATTTATGGGAAACCAGATGTCATGCAATACACATTGATTGAGAAAGGCGAAATTCACATCGATGAATCTTGCCTATTTATCGAAGGCGCAGTGCTCGCTGCTAATCTGACGACAAAACCACTCGCTCCTGAAAAGTGGTTAGAGCCGCTATTAGGTGAAGGATTCAAAGCGATTCAACCGGCAGTAGAAGAGCAAATTCACAAGCAGCACAACCGAATTCAACGAAACGAATATTCCGTGTTAGGGCTAACAGGCACAGAACCTGAGCAACTTGCTGATTTTGCCGAAGGCTTTATGTCTGTTTGGCCAATGATTGAAGAACAATGGCAAGGCGTTGAGCTCAATGATGGATTGCAACGTATGCTACAAGCATTACTGACCACTTTGATGCTGGCTATCGATGAGTCGGCAACGCAGCAACAGATGCGCGACGCCGGTATTGAAACGCCTCCAGCTCTTGCAGACTTGGTCGACCAGCTTGATTTGATGGTTGGTGAAGTGGCGTTAGGCGCGGATGAGTTGATGGTAGGCAATAAGGCTCAAAGCCTAAACCCATTCAAAGGTATCGGGCGCAATGATCCTTGTCCTTGTGAGAGCGGCAAAAAGTTCAAGCAGTGTTGTGGTCAATCACGTGGTTGAGTTAACGTGGTTAAGTTAAATAGCCGCGATGTTTACTCAGTAAAAAGCCGACCATCTGGTCGGCTTTTTTCGTTATCATTTCTCGGAAGGATTAACGAATCGGATTAGTGCGTCTTGCTGGGAAGAATTGTGCGATCACAATTAATGCTAAAGCAATTAAATTGCCCGCGAAAATAACTACTAACCATTGTGGCATTGATAAATCGAGGAATTGCCAAACAATCTTCGAGCAATCACCGTATGCTTCGAATATCCAAGGAGCCCACTGATTAAGCGGAGCCCAGCTAGGGAATGTTACGAATAAATCACAAGTCGCGAATGGTGATGGGTTAAACTGATAATCAACGTGCTGCTGAGCAAGCAACAGTCCTTTGTAAGAGCTTAATCCCCAGCCAATCAAACCTAGCCAACGGAAAACTGGGTTATTTGGTGCCATAAGACCAACGATTGCAGCGACACCCACTCCCATCATCGCGACTCGTTCGTAGATACACATGACACATGGTGCAAGCATCATGACGTGCTGAAAATAGAGGGCACATGCTTCAAAGAAAACGACGAATAGCAGAAGCAGCAGCCACGATAAGCGTCCCTTCGAAAACTGGTTAAGTGAATTTAAAATAGTCACGTTTTTGTTCCTGTCTGAAATAGAAAAAGCTCTGAATACTCAGAGCTTTTTAACGTGGATAAGTTTCCTAATCAACTCAAATTTTAGTGACCGCCGGAGACTACGGGAGTCAGATCACCACTATGAGGTAAAATCCAGCCTGCATCGTAGAAAGAAGCCGTTGCAGGCTCTAGGAAGAACATAATGCCCATTAGCCCGACAATCGCAAGAACGATGGTGTAAGGCAGCGCCATGATAACCATTCGACCGTAAGACAGACGAATTAATGGAGCGAGAGCCGAGGTGAGTAGGAATAGGAATGCCGCTTGACCGTTTGGCGTAGCAACAGATGGTAGGTTAGTACCAGTGTTGATAGCAACTGCCAGTAAGTCGAACTGCTCGCGAGTAATGAGACCTTCAATGAGTGCTGTTTTTACTTCATTGATGTAAACCGTACCGACGAATACGTTATCCGACACCATTGATAGTAAGCCATTCGCGACATAGAACAGAGCTAACTGAGTGCCTTTATCTTCAACGGCAAGCACCGCGTCGATAACTGGTTTAAACAACTCTTGGTCGATGATTACCGCAACGATCGAGAAAAATACCGCAAGTAGTGCAGTGAAAGGCAGAGCCTCTTCAAACGCTTTACCCATGGAATGCTCTTCAATGACGCCAGTGAAAGCCGTCGCTAAGATGATCACTGAAAGACCAATTAAGCCTACCGCCGCCAAGTGCAAGGCTAATGCCACGATCAACCAAACGGCAATAAGCCCTTGAACCCATAGCTTTGCAACGTCTTGATTGGTACGCGTTTTGCGCTCTTCATTGTCAAAGTCAACGAGGATTTGACGAACGTTGTTAGGAAGCTTTGCACCGTAGCCAAACACTTTAAGCTTTTCGACTAGAGCACAAGTGATGAGACCGCAGAAAAATACGGGTAGCGTCACTGGAGACATACGGATTAGGAATTCACCAAATAACCAACCCGCTTGGTCTGCAATAATTAAGTTCTGAGGTTCACCCACCATAGTGGTTACGCCACCTAACGCAGTACCTACACCAGCGTGCATCAACAATGAGCGTAAAAAGGCGCGGTAATTTTCTAAGTCATCACGCGTTAACTCAGTGATCGTGTCATCTTGTGTGTGGTCATGGTCACCAATCGGATTACCTGACGCCACTTTGTGGTAGATAGAGTAGAAACCGATCGCCACACTGATAACAACGGCGATAACCGTCAAAGCATCCAAAAACGCAGATAAAAATGCAGCGGCAAAGCAAAACGCAAGTGATAGAAGGGTTTTGGAGCGAATACCAAGTAAAATTTTGGTAAAAATGAACAGCAATAAATGCTTCATGAAGTAGATGCCCGCAACCATAAATACCAGAAGCAGTAATACTTCAATATTTGCCACCAACTCGTGCTTAACTTGCGCAGGGCTAGTCATGCCGATAGCGATGGCTTCAATAGCAAGTAAACCACCAGGTTGTAATGGGTAGCATTTTAATGCCATTGCAAGCGTGAAAATAAATTCAGCAACCAGCAACCACCCAGCAACAAATGGGTTTATTAGGAAGAATACAATCGGGTTAATTATTAAGAAGGCTATAATGGCAACTTTGTACCAATCAGGCGCTTTACCAAGAAAGTTCTTGATAAAAGCGTTTCCGAGCGATATCGGCATGATAATTCTCTTTATAACAAAATTATGAATAGACACTACAATAGTGCTTAAGTATCTGTTTGTTAGACTTATTAACTAGTCTTTTAAAACAATAACTTAGTAAAACAACAATCCTTTGTTTATTGCAGTCTTGCCAAGTTACTTCCCCTGAACTCAAGCACCGCTCACTT
This sequence comes from Vibrio sp. E14, assembly GCF_020515785.1. Lineage (NCBI taxonomy): Bacteria > Pseudomonadati > Pseudomonadota > Gammaproteobacteria > Vibrionales > Vibrionaceae > Vibrio > Vibrio sp. E14. The sequence goes on along the minus strand of NZ_JAHPJI010000002.1, from coordinate 300,004 downwards.
TCGACCGCAAACTCTACACTCAGGCATTTATTAGTCAATAACAAAACGTGATGCTACCGACTAAAATGACTTTTTAAATGTAATAACGCGATCAAAACGGCGTTACTATATCATGAAAGGCTCAAAAAAATCCTCTTGGATTTTAAATGACGGTCAGTGACGAGAAAAGGCAAATTAAGAAAGAATATTAACTGTGATATACAAAGTAATTTTTCATATTTTGAATATAAAATTGTGACGCAGTAGTCTTTATTTCTCCGCAATTTGTGAGCTGTTTAATTAAACGAAAATTCAGATTTTACCGCTTTCACTCGCACGTCAGACCGTCCTAGATTGACATAACATATAGAGTATTAACTCTATATTGTAGAATCGTTTCAATTATTGATCGTAAATTTTCTCAAACCGTTAAGTAGTGGTATGATGAGTAGTATCGACCCTCAGAAATCAATATTGGATAAAAAGTAGAATGGTCATAAAGGCGAAAAGCCCTGCGGGATTCGCAGAAAAATATATTATCGAGAGCATTTGGAACGGCCGTTTTCCTCCTGGCTCTATTTTACCTGCTGAACGCGAGCTGTCTGAGCTAATTGGTGTTACTCGAACGACTTTACGAGAGGTTCTTCAACGACTAGCCCGTGATGGTTGGTTAACAATCCAACACGGTAAACCAACGAAGGTAAACCAATTTATGGAGACCTCTGGTCTGCATATTTTGGATACGTTGATGACGTTGGACGTAGATAACGCAACAAACATTGTAGAAGATTTGCTTGCAGCACGTACCAACATCAGCCCTATCTTTATGCGTTATGCATTTAAAGCAAATAAAGAGAACTCTGAGCGCACGATCAAGAATGTAATTGAATCTTGTGAAGCTTTAATGAATGCTGCTTCTTGGGACGATTTCATCGCTTCTTCACCTTATGCTGAGAAAGTCTTACAGAACGTGAAAGAAGACAACGAGAAAGATGAAGCGAAGCGTCAAGAAATCTTGATTGCTAAAACGTTCAACTTTTACGACTACATGTTGTTCCAACGCCTAGCATTCCATTCAGGGAATCAGATTTACGGTTTGATTTTTAATGGCTTGAAGAAGCTCTATGATCGCGTTGGTAGCTATTACTTCTCAAACCCAGCTTCTCGTGAGCTAGCGCTGAAGTTTTACCATCAGTTGCTAGAAACTTGTGAAAGTGGTCAGCGTGAACAACTGCCAGTTGTGATTCGTCACTATGGTATGGAAAGCGCGCTAATCTGGAACGAGATGAAAAAGCAATTACCAACGAACTTCACAGAAGATGACAGCTAAGCGCTGAGAAGTTAGATGAATGAAAAACCGCAGAACCTAAGGTCTGCGGTTTTTTTGTTTTTACCTATAGATACCAGTTACGTTCCTGTTGTGACAATTGGCACGGCACTGTATAGAGCTTATCTTGCTACAGAGAGTTTGGGCAACGGTAGATACAATGCTTCAACGATGTCTGAAAGGACGTGGTCGTAAGTATTGAAGATGGTCAACGATAAGTCTGATGTGACTCCATAAAGCTCTGCTTCTGTTAAATCGACATGACTGCCTGTCACATAGTTATTTAATGTCTGTATTGAGCGTGTGGAAGCAGGAGAAACGATACTAAGCGGAGCGATAACTGCTAATTGATTTAGCTTACGTGTCATAACCGATGCGTAATTTTTGAAACGCTCATTCCCCCCTTTCTCTCCCAAGTCTTGAATGCTAATTCTCAATTGAGTCAGGGTTTCTAAGCTATCCATGATGTTTTGCCAGTTCATGTGGTACTCATTATGTAGATCATCTCGTTGTTCTACCGCTAACCAAGCAATCGTGACTTCATCCATCAAGAACAAGCAATGACGAATTAACTTACCATGCTCCATCTGGTTCCTTGCAACACTGTGATCGTTCCATTGTTCAAGCAGTTTTCCTACTTTGATCTGCAGCACGCGATACATGGGTTTATTTTCAAAGCGTGAGGTTTCGACCAAAAGATGCAGTTTGTTGGTGAGATCGTTATGAAGGACTTCTAATTCTTGTTCGTTATTTTGTTGAAATTGAAGTGAGTAGTGCGTCGCAGCTCGATGGCGTCTCAGCAGATGAACAACATCTCGCAATAATGTTAACAGCTGATATTTACGCGCGTGTTGCTGCTCTCGTTTAGAAGATAAGTGATATATTCCGGCTAAAATAGCGATAGATAATAATGTGGAAATCAAAACAAACATAACCAACTCCTTGTTAGTGTTTGGACCTAGCAAGGAAGGTTTGCAGTTTTGATGCCAAACAAAAATTAAATTAAAACAACTGGTTATGTTGAATGTTCTTTTGGGACGGTCGTTATTGGTGCATGGATTCACCAAATTTGTGAATATGGTTGATTATTCGGTGTCGATGCTCGGTGTACGCGTTATTCTTTGTGAGTTACATATTGATTACTTTTTGTAGTCTGATTCAAGTCACAATGTTTAGAAATTAAAATACTCGAACACTTCATATGATATAAGTTGTCTATTTTGTTGATTGTTCGAGGTAATTAATTTGTCTAATAAATTCGACCTATGCTTCAGTACTCACTCAAAGATAACGCTCCCTATCGATACAAATGATGAGGATAGGTACCTTCAGTTTCGTAAGGACAACCCACATATATTTGGTAGTTTTATTCCCGCAGGTACTCCTTTCATACTGAACGAAGGCTCTGTGATCAACATAGCTAAGTTGCGTAGCGAGAGACCTGATATAGCCTGTGCTCTTGATACTGTAAAAAGTTGGTCACAAGAAACCAAAAGAAATGTAGCCAATCTAACAAGTGAGTTTGGCGATGAAAACTTACAAGCGGTAGCCCTCCTCTATGAAAAAGAGATTAAGCCTTTTTTAGATGCTACTAATCATACTATGGGGGGGAAAATCGATGAGTATACTGCAGTAGGTGCTGCCGCTACGGCGGTTAATGAAAAGCAAGTCAGATTGAGTAATTTCGGGAAAGCTTTGCTCAAATATCAAAACGCCTTACTAGATGTACGGACAGCGTCACGAAGTGGTGCGCAGAAAAAGGAGCTTGTGAAGCTTGGATATAGAGTTAAAGAAGCTCATAGTTCTTTGAATGCAAAATTTACAAAAGAACTTGCCCATTATGCAGGGCGAATTAAAAGTAGCCGCGGTAACATTTGGAGCAACCCGAATAGGGCTGTCAATATCGCGCGAAGCGGTAGGGATATAACTAAGTTACATTTAACATCTATAGCTAACATCCGCTCAATTCGAGTTCTTGAACAAAGCTCTAGTATTGTAGGTAAAAAGATCATCATGATTGATGCTGGTGTTCGCTTTAACAATGTTCGAAATGCCAAGAATAACGGAGAAAATTGGCAAAAAAGAGCGGCAATGGAAGTTGCTGGGTTTGGTGCGAGCAACGCTGCTGGCATTTGGACCACATCCAAAGTGATTGCATCTGGAATGGGAATCGCTTTAGCTGCTGGCCCATTTGGAGTAGTAGTATTAATAGGTGTTGGTTTAGGGGCTGGTTATGCGGCTGCAAAAATGGGTGATTGGTTTGGGCAAGGTTTAGCAGAAAAAACCTATGAAACTAGCTCTAAAGTAAATTGGTTTTAAAGGAGTAATTGTGTTTTGTTTCGATCTTATAGTGATGATTGTTGGTTGGACATGGTTACTGAGCACATTGGTTTTTATTCGTGTATCAGCAAAGCGGATTGAGACAAAAATATTGCAGGATGGTCATGATCCAATTGGCTGGGACAGAAATGGGTGGGGTTTTAGGTTTCCCATGTACGCCTCAGTGTTGATGCGAGGTAAACCTGCGAAAGTATCGCTGGTAGAAGACAAACTTATTCTAAAGTACGCGACAGTCTTTGACCGAGTGCTTGCGTATATTGTCACAATAAGCTTCGTGATGGCACTTGCTTTGGGAGCAGTTATGGGGTTGGGGCCTGAAGAGTACAGAGTGAAAACCAGTTAAGCGCAGGGCTCTGTAGAACGGTGAATATAAGCCTAGTTGAAAAGCCAAATCCTGATAAAGGGAGCAACGTGTCTTATTTTGATATTGCAAATATGATTATCGGATGTACTTGGTTAGTTAGTACTTTGCTTTTCATTCGTGTATCGGTAAAGCGGATTGAGAAAAAAATGTTGCGGGATGGTCATGACCCTATTGGTTGGGACAGAAATGGGTGGGGTTTTAGATTTCCCATGTACGCATCAGTATTGATGCGAGGAAAGCCAGTCAAATTATCACTTGTGGATGACCAACTAATACTAAAATACGCAACAACGTTTGATAGAATACTTGCGTATGTTGTAAGCATCAGTTTTGTACTTTTCCTTGTGTGTGGCGCGACCATTACTTGGGGACCGGAAGAGTATAGGTTGCATTAAGTAATTTTATCTTGTTGTAAAAAAGGCTTAACTGAAATAGTTAAGCCTTTCTATTATGCGAAGAGCATTACATTACGCGCATGCCAGGCTGAGCGCCTTCGTGCGGCTCAAGAATCCATAGGTCGCTACCACCAGGGCCAGCGGCTAGGATCATGCCTTCTGACATACCAAACTTCATCTTACGAGGTTTTAGGTTTGCTACCATTACCGTTAGTTTGCCTTCTAGCTCTTCAGGTTTGTACGCTGACTTGATGCCAGAGAACACTTGACGAGTTTCACCACCGATGTCCAGTTGGAACTTAAGCAGTTTGTTTGCTTTTGGCACTTCTTCACAAGAGATGATACGAGCGATACGCATATCTACTGCTGCAAAAGCGTCGAACTCAATCTCTTCAGCGATTGGCTCTTTGTCTAGCTCAGTTTGGCTAGCCTTGTTTTTTTCCGCTTCTGCTTTCTCTTTCGCCGCCATTTCTGCCGCCGCATCTTCTTTAGATGCTTCGATCATCGCTTCAACATTCTTCGGATCGATACGGTTGAACAGTGCTTTGAACTTAGTGATCTCGTGGCCTGTTAGTGGCGCAGCGATGTTTTCCCAAGTCAGCTCTTGGTTTAGGAATGCTTCAGTACGTGCAGCTAGCGCAGGCATTACTGGTTTCAGGTAAGTCATCAGTACACGGAACAGGTTTATACCAACAGAACAGATGTCTTGTAGTTCCTGATCTTTGCCTTCTTCTTTTGCTACAACCCACGGTGCTTTTTCATCAACGTATTGGTTAGCTTTGTCTGCCAATGCCGTGATTTCACGGATTGCACGACCAAACTCACGCGTTTCGTAAAGCTCAGCGATACGGTCAGCAGCAGCAACAAATTCGTTGTAAAGTTCAGGTTCTGCAAAGTTGTCAGACAGTTTGCCTTCAAAACGTTTTGCGATGAAACCTGCGTTACGAGATGCCAGGTTAACGATCTTGTTAACAACGTCAGCGTTTACGCGCTGAGTGAAGTCTTCAAGGTTAAGATCTAGATCGTCGATACGGCTGTTTAGCTTCGCCGCGTAGTAGTAACGTAGACACTCAGGGTCTAGGTGCTCTAGGTAAGTGCTTGCTTTTACGAAAGTACCTTTAGACTTCGACATTTTCGCGCCGTTTACGGTTACGTAACCGTGTACGAATACGTTGTTAGGCTTGCGGAAGCCAGAACCTTCTAGCATTGCTGGCCAAAATAGGCTGTGGAAGTAAACGATGTCTTTACCGATGAAGTGGTACAGTTCTGCTGAGCTGTCTTTCTTCCAGTACTCGTCGAAATCTAGGTCGTCGCGCTTGTCACATAGGTTTTTGAAAGAGCCCATGTAGCCGATAGGTGCGTCTAGCCATACGTAGAAGAATTTGTTCTTCTCACCTGGGATCTCGAAGCCGAAGTATGGCGCGTCACGTGAGATATCCCATTGTTGTAGACCTGATTCAAACCACTCTTGCATCTTGTTCGCGGTTTCAGCTTGTAGCGAGCCAGAGCGAGTCCACTCTTTTAGCATGCTTTCAAACTGAGGCAGGTCGAAGAAGAAGTGCTCAGAATCTTTCATTACTGGCGTCGCACCAGAAACCGCAGATTTAGGATTGATCAGTTCTGTTGGGCTGTAAGTCTCACCACAGTTGTCACAGTTGTCACCGTACTGGTCTTCTGACTTACATTTTGGACACGTACCTTTTACGAAACGGTCCGGTAGGAACATCTCTTTTTCTGGGTCGAACAACTGAGAAATTGTGCGGCTAGAGATAAAGCCGTTTTTCTTCAGCTCAAGATAAATGTGTGACGCTAGCTCACGGTTCTCATCTGAGTGTGTGCTGTGGTAGTTATCAAAGCTGATATCAAAGCCAGCAAAGTCTTTCTGGTGCTCTTCGCTAACTGCGGCAATCATTTCTTCAGGAGTAATACCCATCTGTTGCGCTTTAAGCATGATTGGCGTGCCATGAGCATCGTCAGCACAGATGAAGTTTACAGTGTTGCCGCGTAGGCGTTGGTAACGAACCCAAATGTCCGCTTGGATATGCTCAAGCATATGACCAAGGTGGATCGAACCGTTAGCGTACGGAAGGGCACAAGTTACCAGCATTTTCCTTGACGGAAAGTTTCTTGGATCGTTTGCCATACTTAATATTCGCTTTTCTTGATAGGTATAAATAAATTTTGATGGATAATACTACCCCATGAACTCACTAACTCCAAGGTGTCAAACTGCGGAATGCCTTAGTTTTTTTTGGGGTTCTGGTTGAGGGAGGACGGTGTTAGCATGGCATCTAAAAGGAGGACTTATGCATCAGTTCACTTCAAAACAAGATTTTTGTCACTGGTTTAACCAATTCCAGCATCCACAGTTGGTGGAAAATTGGGCAGATATTCATGGCGCAATTTCGATTACGGCACAAGGTTCTGTTGAGATAACGTTGCCATTCGCAAGTAATGAGCTTCAAACCATATTGCATGACTGGATTAAACAGCAACAAACCGCAGATAAAGTGGCTGAATTCCCATTCAATATTCGCCTTGGAGTTAAAGCATTAGAAACTCAAGTGGCCAATCCGGTTAAAGGTGTTAAGAACATCATTGCCGTTAGTTCTGCGAAAGGTGGGGTCGGTAAATCAACGACTGCGGTTAACATAGCATTGGCGATTGCTCAATCTGGGGCGAAAGTGGGATTGTTGGATGCGGATATCTACGGACCTTCCGTCCCTATGATGTTAGGGCAAGAAGATGCAAAACCAGAAGTTCGTGATGGTAAGTGGATGGAGCCCATTTTCGCTCACGGCATCTATACTCACTCTATCGGCTATTTAGTGGACAAATCAGAAGCGGCAATATGGCGCGGTCCAATGGCTTCAAAAGCGTTGTCGCAGTTATTAACGGAAACAGACTGGCCCGATTTAGATTATTTGGTGATTGATATGCCGCCAGGCACGGGTGATATACAGTTGACGTTGTCACAACAGATTCCGGTGACAGGTAGTGTGTTAGTCACGACACCGCAAGACTTGGCGCTTGCCGATGCAAGAAAGGGAGCGGCAATGTTTAACAAAGTCCATGTCCCGGTTATTGGTGTTGTGGAAAACATGAGTTATCACATTTGTAGCCAATGTGGCGCGAAAGAGCATATTTTTGGCATGGGTGGTGCAGGAAAAATGTCGCAAGAGTTTGGCTTAGCACTGCTAGGACAAATTCCGCTTCATATCTCTATGCGAGAAGATATTGACGCTGGCGTGCCAACAGTAGCAAGGCGCCCAGAAAGTGAGCATGCAGGGTATTACAAGCAGCTTGCCGATCGCGTATGTAGCACGATGTTTTGGCAAGGCAAGGCAAAACCAGATGCGATTAGCTTTACAATGGTGAACTAAGTTTACTCTGCCTATTGGTCGATAATTGCACATTTTAACGTTTGCTCGGAGGTTAATCCTCTGAGCAGGCAGAAACTTATGACTAAACCCTAATTCCAGCTAGTAACTATGGGGTGAACTCCCTATAATCAGGCAGTTTATCTTTTTATGTGACTAGAAATCATCATCGGGTGCAAACTAATGTCTGATAATAATCAATGCGTCATCGTAGGTATTGCTGGCGCTTCTGCTTCTGGAAAAAGTCTGATCGCGAGCACTATTTATAATGAGCTTCGCGCGAAAGTAGGCGATCATCAAATCGGTGTCATCACGGAAGATTGCTACTACAACGACCAAAGCCACCTAAGCATGGAAGAGCGAGTAAAGACGAACTACGATCACCCGAGTGCGTTGGACCACGACCTACTGTGTGAGCACCTTGAAAAATTGGTACGTGGTGAAGCAGTAGAAGTACCTGAGTACAGCTACACTGAGCACACAAGAACAAGTAACACGACCACAATGACGCCTAAAAAGGTGATCATTCTAGAAGGCATCCTTCTTCTTACTGACCCTCGTCTTCGTGATTTGATGCACGCGACAGTATTTATGGATACACCGTTAGATATTTGCTTGCTTCGTCGTGTTAAGCGTGACGTGGAAGAACGAGGCCGAACTATGGAATCTGTTCTCAAGCAGTACCAACAAACAGTACGTCCGATGTTCATGCAGTTTATCGAACCTTCTAAGCAATATGCGGACATTATTGTTCCTCGCGGTGGTAAAAACCGTATCGCAATCGATGTATTAAAAGCTCACATTGCAAGACTTTTGAAAGCTTAAGCCTTTAGACGGCTATATCGCTTTCTTTTTAAGAGAAGAAGTGGCACCTTAAGTGCCACTTCTTTTTTTGTTTTTAAATTAGTCAGTTGCAGGTTAAAACCAGACATTTTTCACGATTTTGTGGAACTGTCAGCGGTAAATGGAGTCTGCGCTTATAATTGTAAAAACACTCGAGCAAGGAAAAACAAATGAAGAAACTGCTCTTAATTCTAGCAATACCGATTGTGGTCATTTTGGTCGCAATTTTAGCGTTAACCATCTTAGTCAATCCTAACCAGTTTAAGCCCCTTATTGTTGAGCAAGCGCAAAAGCAAACCGGTTTAGAACTAGTGATTGAAGGAGATATCAGTTGGCAATTTTTCCCATCGATCGGCTTTGAGTTGGGACATACGGAATTGCGAAACCCACAAGGCTTTAGTAAACCCAATTTATTCAAAGTTGATACCGTTGGTGTAGATATCTCTGTCATGCCACTTTTTAGTCAACAGCTTGAAATTGGAAACGTCACGCTTGATGGGGCTGAGTTCTATATCGAAACCAAGAAAGATGGCAGCAAGAATATTGATGCATTGACGAAAGCCCAAACACAACAAGCAGAGCAAGCGAGCGATACTGCGCCTACGCAAAATGGTGAAACGCAGCCTTCTGGCTCTGATTGGAGCATTAATCTTGCTGGTGTTACGGTTTCTAATGGCTCATTAGAAATGCAGGATAAGCAAGCCGGTAGTTACACCAAACTTTATGATATCTCATTAAACCTTTCCGAATTCGCTTTTGACAACTGGACAACGGCTGATTTTGGCGTGAAGGGCGAAATGAATGACCAAAAGTTCACAGCGAAAGGTCAGGCCGACTTTAAGCTAGAAAAAGGTTTGGCAAACTACGCGCTAAAGAACATCAACTTTGATGCGACATACTCTGATCCTGCCAATAAGATTGAATCGGCAACGATCGGTTTAGATACGTTTGAATTCGATAAAGTAAATAACCTGACTTATGCCATGAAGGGCGACGCTGGTGGTATGAAGTTAGATATGCAGGGTGCTGGTCAACTTAGTGTAGACAAGGCTATCAGCAAAGTGCAGTTGGATAAGTTAACTCTTAAATCGACTTTTGAGGGTGATGCATTACCTCAGTCACCTATGAAAGTCAACATGGTGTCTGATCTGTCTTTCGACCTGACGAAAAACCACCTGAGTTTTGTCCTAGAGAAGTTAACAGCGAATGCTATCGCCTTAGATGGTAAGGCTGATGTGACACTTGGCGATATTCCTAAAGTACGCTTTGCTCTCCATAGCCCAAATATCGATCTTGATGAGTTCTTAGGGTTAGATAAGCAAGCTGCCGAAGGTAATAAGCCTGCTTCTGATGGCGAGAGTGCACCAGCCGGACCTGAGGTTGAGCCTGATTTGTCTGCGTTGAAAACGTTAGATGTAAAGGGTGACATTACCATCGACAAATTCAAAGCGGCAAACGCGAAGATGGAAGTGGTAAAAGCGAGCTTCACTGTAAATCGTGGCGTATTTAAGCTTACTTCATTTAGTTCGAAGCTGTACCAAGGCACAATTTCAGCGACAGCGAAGTTAGATGCACGCCAATCACCAGCGACTTACAGTGTGAAAAAGTCAATCAAAGGCGTGAAAGTTCAACCGCTACTTATTGATGTCGCTGATAACGACAAGCTTGAAGGGACGGGTAACATTGATGTGAATGTTACAGGTAAGAGTCTAACGCCTACCGGTATCAAGAAGAATCTTTCTGGTACGGTTGTTATCAATTTTGCTGACGGTGCGGTAAATGGCATCAACGTTGCTCAGTTGATTCGTGAAAACTACGCAAAATTTAAAGGGCAAAAAGTCGAAGGCACCAATGAAGTTAAGAAAACAGACTTTAGTGCAATGACGGCGACATTGAAGCTCAACAAAGGTGTCGTATCAACGGATAATATGCAAGCTCAGTCTCCATTGCTACGTGTTCGTGGTAAAGGCACCGCAAACTACATCAATGAAACTGTTAACTTTACTATCAGCACATCAGTCGTAGGTAGCCTAGAAGGCCAAGGCGGCAAAGATATAGATGAGCTGAAAGACATCACGATTCCAATCAATGTGTCTGGTAAGTGGGCAGAACCTAAATTCAAGCTCGTATTCGATGATGTTCTGAAGCAGAAAGCTCAGAAAGAAATCGATCGTGGCGTAGAGAAGCTAACGGACAAAATCAAAGACGAGAAAACCAAAGATGCGGTCGATGGTTTATTGAAGAATCTTTTCAACTAACCGTGCGTGAAAATCAAAAGGGTTGGCATTTTGCCAACCCTTTTTAAATTACTCTGCGAGTGTTACCAATCGACGCCTTTGAGGGCTTTTACGCCAGATTCAAATGCGTGCTTTACATTTTTCACTTCAGAAACGGTATCGGCCATTTCAATCAGGGTTCGATGTGCGCCACGCCCAGTAATAATAACCGACTGCATTTTAGGTCTGTTGCTCAGTGCTTCGACCACTTCGTCTAAGTCGATGTAGCCGTAGCTCACCATATAAGTTAGCTCGTCAAACAAGATGACATCGATAGAGTCGTCTTGCAGCATGCGCTTACATTCTTGCCATACGCCTTGCGCTGCTTCGGTATCAGCGGCTTTGTTTTGAGTTTCCCATGTAAAGCCGGTCGCCATTACTTGGAATTCAACGCCGAGTTTCTCAAGTAGGTTGCGCTCACCATTATCCCAAGTACCTTTAATAAACTGCGCGACAGCACAATTCAAACCATGACCCACTGCGCGTGCTATCGTACCGAACCCTGATGTCGATTTACCTTTACCATTTCCGGTAATGATCAGTAGCAGACCTTTTTCCTCTTGAGCAGCAGCAATTTTTGCGTCTACCTGTTCTTTGACTTTTTGTTGGCGAGCCTTATGGCGTGCTTCTTTATTTTCTTCGATAGACATAATACTTCCTCAATTCCTTTTTGTGCTTTGCCCAAGCTGATTTGGGTTCATTGATTTATCTCGCTATGATAGACCAACATATCGTGAAGAAAAACCACCGATAATTCAGGGAATAAAATGAAGAAAATACTTGTTGTTTGTATGGGAAACATTTGTCGGTCACCAACCGGAGAAGCAGTGTTAAGAGCGAAAGCTCAAAAGCTAGGCGTTGAAGTAGAGGTTGATTCGGCAGGTACAATTGGCTACCACGCAGGAAACCCACCGGACTCAAGGGCAATGGCTGCAGGAAAGCAGCGAGGTTATTCGTTTAAAGGAATGCAAGCGCGCCAAGTCACCATTGATGACTTTGAAAAGTTTGACCTTATATTAGCCGCGGATAAAGCAAATTTGGCCGATTTATTGGATATTTGTCCGTTGAAGTATCGACACAAAGTATCGTTATTTTTAAGTCATTCTGGGTCAGGTTACGACGAAGTCCCCGATCCATATTATGGTGGAGAAGATGGCTTTGAACTGGTGCTTGATTTAATCGAAGAGGCATCAGACGCGATTTTGAAGAAGCTATAATCTCCGGGCTTGAAGACAATAGAAAAAGGGATGAGCTGAGCTCATCCCTTTTTATTCGTGTTAACCCGCTAAAATGTCGGTTGCCACTTTGTAGCTTGGGTCTTCCTTCACATTTATTTCAACCAAGCTGCCCGCTTTATCTAAAAGCTTGCGGCAATCTGGACTTAGGTGGCGAAGGTGTAGTGTTTTACCTTGAGAGTTGTAACGCTCTGCTAGTGTTTCAATCGCTTCAATTGCGGAGTGATCAGTCACGCGAGAGTCTGCAAAATCGACAATCACATCTTTTGGATCTTCAGGCGCGTTGAACAACTCCAAGAAGTTAGCGGCAGAACCAAAGAAAATAGGACCGTGAATCTTGTACTCTTTTGAACCTTCCTCGTTTAAGCATGTGTCGGCATAGATGTGCTTAGCGTGTTGCCATGCAAACATTAATGCAGAAACAATAACACCAACCGCTACGGCAACGGCTAGGTCAGTAAGAACAGTAACAACGGTCACAAGAACAATAACGAAGAAGTCTTGCTTCGGTACGCGACGCGCTAGTTTAAATGTTGCCCATTCGAATGTACCAATGACAACCATGAACATCACACCAACCAGAGCAGCGAGTGGGATCATTTCAATTAACGAAGAAGCGAATAAGATAAACATCAATAGAGCGATAGCAGCAACGATACCAGATAGACGACCGCGACCACCTGAGTTTACGTTGATCATCGACTGACCAATCATTGCACAACCACCCATAGCACCAAACACAGAACAAGTCATGTTTGCCATACCTTGACCGATACATTCGCGGTTAGATTGACCACGAGTGTTCGTCATCTCATCTAAAACTGTCAGCGTTAGTAGAGATTCAATTAGACCAATTGCCGCGAGAATGATCGCGTATGGAAGAATGATTTGTAGTGTCTCTAGTGTAAATGGTACCGCAGGAATAGAGAAGGTTGGTAGTGAACCTGCGAGTGTTGCAGCTTCATCACCAGACATTGTACGCAGGAAGTCAACAACAGTGCGAGTTTCCAGATCCAAGCCAACCACTAAAGCAGTCACCGTTACGATCGCAACAAGTGAAGAGGGTACAGCTGTTGTGATTTTTGGTAGAAAGTGAATGATTGCCATAGTTAGCGCAACCAAACCAAGCATTAGCAGCATTTGGTCTTGTGGTAGCCAAGTAAGCATGCCGTTGATATCTGGCGCTTTAAACTGACCCAACTGAGCTAGGAAGATAACAATAGCCAGACCGTTCACAAAACCAATCATCACAGGGTGAGGCACGATACGGATGAACTTACCCAATTTAAACATACCAGCGGCAATTTGAAGTATACCAGCGAGCATGATGGCTGCGAATAGGTACTGGACACCGTGAGTCGCGACAAGCGAAACCATTACGACTGCCATGGCACCTGTTGCACCAGAGATCATGCCAGGACGACCACCGAAAATGGAAGTAATAAGACCAACGATGAATGCAGCGTAAAGACCGACCATTGGGTCTACGCCAGCAACGAACGCAAATGCGACAGCTTCAGGAACCAATGCAAGCGCAACAGTTAAGCCTGATAGCACATCATTTTTTATGGAGTGCTTAGAAAATTGGGGAAATTCGAACATGTTTGTTTTTAAGTTCTCTTTGCAATGAGTTAAACCCGACACATATTCGTATTTGCACAAGCCACTGAGTGGTTGATTTCTAATCAAACATTGCAGTGTAAACCGTAGTATTAAAAGAGCAGCATCAGAATGGTGTCGAAAACTTGAGTCGGCGCATGCTACCGAAAAGTGTGATTAAGTTCAAGAATGATACGAATAATGGCGTACAAATGTGATCACGAATTGGTATTTATATGAACAATTTATTGGGGAAATATGAAGATAAAAAAGGCTACCAGATGGTAGCCTTTAATTTATTTATGCCGTTAAGCTGTTGAACGTAATGATTTAGCCTAGTTAAAGTTAGGCTTTGTCATCTCTGCCGATGCGCGGTTTTTAGCCACTTGGCTACCCGCACCTTTAGCTTGGTAACGTTCGGTTTTGAACGGTGCTGCTGCAACAGTGATTTCGCGTAGCTCTTGAGGGCCAGGTGCTTTCGTCATCGGTGCGCTAGCGTTTAGCTTAGCCGCAACTTTAATGGCTTCGACTTTAGGCTCTGGTTTAGCTACTGGCGCTTCGGCTGCAATCTCTTTTGCTGCTTCAACCACAGGCTCTTCAGCTGGTGCCGTTTCTACAATGGCATCAACCGGTTCAGCATGTTCAGTTGCAGGAGTTTCAACGATAGGCTCTACAGAGGCTGTTTCTACTACTGCCGATTCAGTTTTTTCTGCGATTACTGCTTCCACAACAGGTGCTTCTACTGCTGGAGATTCAACTTTCGCTTCAACTGTTTCTTGAACCTTTGATTCAACAACTGGTGCTTCTGTTACAACAGGTTGCTCGCGGCGAATAATCACTTTACCCATAGCCATTTCTGGGCAAGCAAAACCACCTTGCATTGTAGGTACTGCTGCTACTGCTTCTTCCTTAACTTGCTCTTCTTTCTTAGGTGCTGGTTTCGGAATGTAGCGCGGCATTACTTTACCCATAGCCATCTCAGGAGAAGCTACACCACCTTTACGCAGGCGGAACGGGTTAGGACGGCGATCGCGACCACGGCGACGGCGCTGACCGCTTGCACGCAGGTGACGTGGCGAACGACGGTTACGACGTTGCTTAGACTCTGCTTGCTTGTTGTCTTGCTGTGCCTCTACCGCTGCTTCTGTTGGCTTCTCAACTTTGGTTTCAACCATTTCTTGAGTCTTAACCGCCGTTTCTTCTGCTTTCTTCTCAACCGCTTCTTGGTCTTTAACGCGTACAGACTTGTTCAGTTTGCGACGTTGACGACGCTCCTTCACTTTTTCTGCTTTCGCGTTTTGTTGCTTTGGTTTGCTCTCTTCTGGTTTTGTTTCAGTTCGAGCTTCTGCCGCTAGCTGCAGGCCTTTTTCCGCTACTTTTGCATTTGCTTTTTGCTCTTGGGCTTTATCTGCTTGTTGAGTTTTAGGCTTACGCTTTTGGTTGCGGTTTTGCTGTTTATTGGTTTGTTGTTGAGCTTCGTTTTGTTCATTCGCTTGCTCATCACGAGGCTTACGACGACGTCGGTTATCACGGTTATCACGATTGTCGCGGTTCTCACGATTATCGCGTTGGTTGTTATTGCGACGACGATCATTGCGATCACGTTTGTTGCGTCGATTATCGCGATTTGGCTTTTTCTCTTCCTGAGGTTTCGGTTCTTCTTTTACTTCTTCAGAACCGCCGAATAGGAAACTACCAAGTGCTTTAAACAAACGGCTGAACAGTCCAGGTTTTTCTTCTTGTTCAACTTTCTGTTCTTTCTTCTTCGCCTCAGGGGCAGGTTTAGCTGCTGGTGCAGGTGCCGTTTGAGAAGGAGCCGCAAAGCCTTTAAGAACAGGTTCTTCGATTCGTTTAGGTTTTACGTCAACTTCCGCTGGCTCTTTACCTTCCGCTTCTTTCATTGCTTCCAGTTTTTTAGGAAGTAGGTAAGAAATCAGATCGAACTCTTCACCTTCACGAACACGGATAACTTCGAAGTGCGGCGTTTCCATGTCAGAGTTTGGAACAACCGTAATCTTCACTTCTTGAATGCGTTCGATATGGTTAACTGAACGACGTTTTTCGTTCAACAAGTAAGAAGCGATTGGCACAGGTACAACTGCGAGAACTTGCGCTGTATTGTCTTTCAGTGCTTCCTCTTCGATTAAACGAAGTACAGAAAGTGCTAGAGATTCGTTGTCGCGAACGACTCCAGTACCGCTACAGCGAGGACAGATGTGGTGGCTTGCTTCTGCTAGAGAAGGGCTTAAACGTTGACGTGACATCTCCAACAAACCAAAGCGAGAAATACGACCGATTTGTACACGAGCGCGATCAAGACGAACGGCTTCACGTAGACGGTTTTCTACTTCTCGCTGGTGACGAACCGGGGTCATATCGATAAAGTCGATAACCACTAAGCCACCCAAGTCACGTAGACGTAATTGGCGAGCAATTTCGTCGGCTGCTTCTAGGTTCGTGTTTAGGGCTGTTTCTTCAATATCGCCGCCCTTGGTTGCACGAGCAGAGTTGATATCGATAGACGTTAGTGCTTCAGTCGGGTCAATAACAATAGAACCACCAGATGGCAGACGCACTTCACGTTGGAAAGCCGATTCAATTTGGCTTTCGATTTGGTAGTGGCTGAATAGTGGAACTTCGCCTTCATATTTCTTAACGCGGTTAAGGAAATCAGGGCGCACCAATTGAATGTGCTCTTTTGCACGTTCGTAGATGGTGTTGCTGTCAATTAAGATTTCGCCAATATCACGACGTAAATAGTCACGGATTGCACGAACGATAACGTTACTTTCTTGGTGGATTAAGAATGGAGCAGGGTTAGAGTCCGCTGCACCTTTGATTGCACCCCAGTGGTTAAGTAGTACATTCAAATCCCACTCAAGTTCTTCAGCACTCTTGCCAACGCCAGCAGTACGTACGATTAGGCCCATGCCCTGAGGCAGTTCCAAAGTACTTAATGCGGCTTTTAGTTGAGTACGCTCGTCACCTTCGATTCGGCGAGAAATACCGCCTGCGCGAGGGTTGTTAGGCATCAGAACAAGGTAACTACCAGCAAGAGAAATGAAAGTAGTAAGAGCTGCGCCCTTGCTTCCACGTTCTTCTTTTTCCACTTGAACGATAACTTCTTGGCCTTCCGTTAGCACTTCTTTGATGCTTGGACGACCTTGGTAGGTGTAACCTTCAGGGAAATATTCGCGGGCAATTTCTTTGAGAGGGAGGAAACCGTGACGCTCGGCGCCGTAATCAACAAATGCGGCTTCTAAGCTTGGTTCGATACGTGTGATACGTCCTTTGTAGATATTCGCTTTTTTAGATTCATGACCTGGACTCTCGATATCAAGATCGAAAAGTCGCTGGCCATCAACCAGAGCGACACGCAACTCTTCTTTTTGAGTTGCGTTAATTAACATTCTTTTCATTGAAAATTCTCGTTGTCTTTTCTTTTATATCTTTCTTGTCGACTTGCCACTGTTTTTTCGCTCTTTCACGGTGCCTGATCCCATGGCTTGTATTTTGCAGCCTCCCGGCTGGAAGGGGATGCTCTCGGGCACTTCAGTCATCACAAGCCTCTTGCGGTTTCTGTTGGAAACGTAGACTTGTGACCCGCTATTTGGGCGGTAGGTACTCAACGTGAATATGCGAGGAGTAGGGTGGCAAGAGTGTTGAATTCGATGTGTCTCACGCCAATGCTGCACTCGACCTTCAACGATCTACTCACATTGCTTGAGGATAAATGATTGGTAATGAATAAAATGTAACCAAACCTTCCTTAGCAGCTGTGAACTATAGCAGTGCGCGTGGCTATCAGCAATCTGCTTTCACGCAAACGATAGAAAATTTGCCGCTAAACTCAAAATTTCTAATTTATAACTGGCTGTTTCATAAGCAATTGAGATGTGTAAACTGATCAAGACAGAAAACAAATCGAGAACTCGATCGAGAGTTTTAATAATTTAAACAAAAGCTTGGCGAAATTTAGACCAGTTCGTACTACCAAGTGTTTCTTTTACGACAAGAATAATGTGAAGTCGCGCGAAATTGAGTTTACAATACCGCCCATGAGCGAAATAAGAACAAAAGTCCAGTTCGTCGACATTGACGAAGATATGGCGGGTCAGCGCATTGATAATTTTTTGCGCAACCAATTAAAAGACATCCCTAAAAGCATGATTTACCGAATCGTGCGTAAGGGCGAAGTACGTGTAAATAAAAAGCGTATAAAAGCAGAGTACAAGTTAAAAGCAGGCGATCTCGTTCGTATTCCACCGGTGACAGTCGAGAAAAAAGATGACGATGTCGCGCCAAGTACGAAACTAAACAAAGTCGCAGAGTTGGAAGATATGATCATCTTCGAAGATGATCATATGTTGATTCTAAACAAACCATCTGGCACCGCTGTGCATGGTGGCAGTGGCTTAAAGTTTGGCGCGATTGAAGCGCTTAGAGCTCTTCGTCCTCAAGCTCGCTTTCTTGAACTTGTGCATCGTATTGACCGTGATACTTCAGGTATCTTATTGGTTGCTAAGAAGCGTTCTGCACTTCGTCACTTGCAAGCCCAGTTTCGTGAAAAGACAGTGAAGAAGTTTTACTTAGCTCTTGTCATGGGACAATGGAAAAGCAGTTGTAAGGTTGTGAACGCGCCACTGCTTAAAAACGAAGTGAACAGTATTGTTCGTGTTAACCCTAACGGTAAGCCGTCTGAAACGCGTTTTAAGATTTTGGAAAAGTTTGAACAAGCAACATTGATTCAAGCGAGTCCGATTACTGGTCGAACTCACCAAATCCGAGTTCATACACAATACACGGGCCACCCAATCGCTTGGGATGATCGCTACGGTGACCGCCGCTTTGATGCTTACACAGGTCAAGTTGGTTTAGATCGTTTGTTCCTACACGCGGCAAACATCAAGTTTCAGCACCCATCAAATGATGAGTGGATGGAAATCAACGCACCGATGGAACCGAAGTTAGAAAAAGTGTTGGCGGGTTTAAGAAACGCGTACCCATGTTTTCCTAGTGGACTATAAAAGGGAGCCTGTGGCTCCCTTTTATAGTCTTTGGATTAAATGACATCGAGTCCCTGAACATGCAACATATCAATCAAATCAATCAGTGGTAGCCCGACAAGTGTATTCGGATCTTTCCCCACTAATTTGTTAAACAAACAAATTCCCATTCCTTCGCTTTTAAAGCTGCCTGCGCAGTAAAAAGGTTCTTCCCTGTCGACGTAGCGTTCGATTTGTTCAAGCGTCAAATCTCTAAAGTGTACTTCGAAAGAATCAAAGCCGACTTCTGTATGGTTTGTGACGGTGTTATGTACCGCAAGACCAGTATAGAAAGTGATGACTTTTCCACTTTGAGCCAAAAGTTGATTTATTGCGTTGTCTCTATTTAAAGGTTTGCCAACGATTTCACCATTAATGACACAAACCTGGTCACTGCCGATAACTAAACTTGCTTTATCCGTCTGGCAAGATGTTGCTTTCTCTTGGGCCAATCTTTGCACCAGTTCAAGAGGCGTTTCCTGGTCAAACGGTGTTTCATCGCAATCAGGTGATAAACAAATGAACGGTAGTGAAAGCTTTTCAAGCAGTTGTTTACGAAAAGGGGAGGTTGAAGCTAAAACCAGTTGGTAATTTTTCATTTTGAATTACAATTCGTGGGAGCATTTCCGATAGGATAATCGATCAAAAATGATTCTGGCTAATGCTCTGTATGTTAAGCGTAAAAAAGTACAACTTTTTTGCCTTTTTCTTTGACTAATTTTGATTTGGAAGATAATATTCGCGCCCTATGCAAAAGGTAAAAATACCGCGAACGGTTGACCCAGCAAAAGCTGCACAGAAACGATTGGATTACGATGGCATCATCCAAGCTAGTCTTTTCAAGCGCTTAGCGGAAACAACTGAAGGCGTAAAACGCGACGCAGAAGTCTCATTGTCATTTGGGATGGATGAACAGCGACTCGTTGTTATCTCTGGTAAAGCTAACATCGAAGTCGATTTAGAGTGTCAGCGTTGTAATGAGGTATTCGCACATGAGTGCGAAGTTGAATTCCTTTCTACTCCTTACTACGGTGAGAAAACGGAACAGGAAGCACCAGAAATTTATGATTTGGTAGATCTAAATGAATATGGTGAATTAGACCTTATACAACTGGTTGAAGATGAGTTCATCTTAGCATTACCTCAAATTGCGATGCACGATGAAGCGGATTGTAGCGTTGATTCAAATAACATGGTTTTTGGTGAGATTCCTGAAGAAATTGAGGAAGAAAAACCGAATCCATTCGACGTTTTGAAAAGTCTGAAAAAGTAATAGGTGTGGTAACCGATTCTTCTTCAGGTTTTTAACCCAATAGTATAGGAGTAGGGTCAATGGCCGTACAGAAAAACCGTAAAACTCGTTCTAAGCGCGGTATGCGTCGTTCACACGATGCGCTAACTACAGCTGCTCTATCTGTAGACGCGACTTCTGGTGAAACTCACCTACGCCACAACGTAACTGCTGAAGGTTACTACCGTGGTCAAAAGGTTATCAACAAGTAAGGTTGAACCTTTGCAAAGTATTACCGTTGCACTTGATGCAATGGGCGGGGATTTCGGTCCACGCGTAACAGTGCCTGCCGCCGTGCAGGCACTGTCTCATTTCCCAGAGCTAAAAGTGATTCTTATAGGTGATCAATCTCTGATCACGTCTCAATTATCTCAACTCGGTACCTCGACCAGTTCCCGCTTGACTATTCTTCATAGTGAGAAAGTTATCTCGAACTCAGAAAAACCTTCATTGGCACTACGTAATAGCCAAAATAGTTCCATGCGTATGGCTATCGATTTGGTTTCTGAGCAGAAGGCGGATGCTTGTGTTAGTGGTGGCAACACCGGTGCATTAATGGCACTATCGCGTTTCATTCTTAAGTTACTTCCTGGTATTGAACGTCCTGCTTTAGTTTCAGCTTTACCGACGATTACTGGAAAGCGTACTTGGATGCTAGATCTAGGTGCGAATGTATCGTGCGATGCTGATAGTTTGTTCCAATTTGCTGTAATGGGCAGTGCACTAGCAGAAGAACACTTAGGTTGTCCTCCTCGCGTTGCTGTACTCAATATTGGCGCAGAAGAGATTAAAGGTAACGATTTAGTCAAACGTTGCGCAGAAATGCTTTCTCAGACCGACGCGATTAACTTTGTTGGTTATATTGAAGGTAATCAAATTTTGCATGATGTTGCAGACGTCATTGTATGTGATGGGTTTGTCGGCAACGTATGCTTAAAAGCCAGTGAGGGAACAGCTCAACTTTTTATCGAAAAAATTAAAACCAGTATGATGGCGTCAACGATAAAGGGTTGGATTGCTAGAAAGTTGTTTTCTCGGCTATTTAATGAACTAAAAACACTGAACCCCGACCAGTATAACGGCGCAAGTTTGCTAGGATTGCGCGGCATTGTCATAAAAAGCCATGGAAGTGCGGATGTATCTGCGATTGTCAATGCACTTGGCGAGGCAGTACACGAGGTCAAACGACAAGTACCAAGCCGTATTAGCGATCGTTTGGAAGCGGTTTTACTCGAGAGGCATTATTAGTCTTCATGTATAGCAAAATTTTAGGTACTGGCAGCTACCTGCCATCTCAGGTGCGTACAAACGCAGATCTAGAGAAAATGGTAGATACAAGTGATGAGTGGATCGTTGCTCGCACGGGTATTAAAGAGCGTCGAATTGCTGCAGAAAATGAGACTGTAGCGGACATGGCATTCTACGCAGCTGAAAACGCTATCGATATGGCGGGTATTGATAAAAACGATATCGACCTGATTATCGTAGCCACAACGAGCAGTAGCCATACTTTCCCTTCATCTGCGTGTCAGGTGCAGGCAAAGCTTGGCATTAAAGGTTGTCCAGCTTTTGACTTAGCCGCTGCTTGTTCTGGTTTTGTGTACGCATTATCCGTTGCAGACCAACATATTAAATCGGGTATGTGTAAAAACGTACTTGTTATTGGTTCAGATGCTTTGTCTAAAACGTGTGATCCGACAGACCGTTCAACCATTATCCTATTTGGTGATGGTGCTGGAGCCGTTGTCGTAGGCGCTAGCCAAGAGCCTGGTATTATTTCTACCCACATATACTCAGATGGTCAATTCGGTGAGCTACTAAGCCTACCTGTACCTGAGCGTGGTCAAGATGCTGACAAATGGCTTCATATGGCAGGTAACGAAGTATTCAAAGTCGCGGTTACTCAGTTATCGAAACTAGTAAAAGATACGCTTGAAGCCAACAACATGCATAAGTCTGAACTAGACTGGCTAGTACCGCATCAAGCGAACTATCGAATTATTTCGGCAACAGCGAAAAAGCTTTCAATGTCTTTGGACCAAGTCGTAGTGACATTAGACCGACACGGGAACACTTCTGCGGCGACAGTACCGTCTGCGCTGGATGAAGCTGTGCGCGATGGTCGCATTAAACGCGGGCAGACTTTATTGCTAGAGGCGTTTGGTGGCGGTTTCACTTGGGGCTCTGCTCTGGTGAAGTTCTAAGTTTCACGAGAATTCAAAATTTAAGGTGCACTTGGTGCATCTTATTTCTTTTTACTTTGCTTAAAGGAAAACAACATGAGCAAGTTTGCTATCGTATTTCCAGGTCAAGGTTCTCAAGCTGTAGGTATGCTTGCAGAACTAGGCGAACAATATGACGTAGTAAAACAAACATTTGCAGAAGCATCTGACGCACTAGGTTACGATCTATGGGCGCTTGTTCAAAATGGACCTGCAGAAGATTTAAACGAGACTTTCCGCACTCAACCAGCTTTGCTAGCTTCATCTGTTGCAATCTGGCGTGTATGGCAGGAGCTTGGTTTAGAGCAACCAGCAAACCTAGCCGGTCACAGCCTAGGTGAATACTCAGCACTTGTATGTGCGGGTGTCATTGACTTTAAAGAAGCAATCAAGCTGGTTGAATTACGCGGTAAGCTAATGCAAGAGGCGGTACCAGCAGGTACTGGCGCTATGTACGCGATTATCGGTTTGGCTGATGATGCGATTGCAAAAGCGTGTGAAGACGCAGCGCAAGGTGAAGTGGTCTCTCCAGTAAACTTTAACTCGCCTGGTCAGGTAGTTATCGCGGGTAGCAAAGATGCAGTAGAGCGTGCGGGAGCACTATGTAAAGAAGCTGGTGCGAAACGTGCGCTTCCTCTTCCTGTTTCAGTGCCATCACACTGTGCGCTTATGAAGCCAGCAGCGGAAAAACTTGCAGTAGCTCTTGAGTCTATCGAATTTAACTCACCACAGCTTCCAGTTATCAACAACGTTGATGTGGTCGCTGAGACAGATCCTGCAAAAATCAAAGATGCGCTTGTTCGTCAGCTACATAGCCCAGTTCGCTGGACTGAAACAGTCGAGCTTATGCACGAGCAAGGGGTAGAACAGCTTCTTGAGCTTGGTCCTGGTAAGGTTTTAACAGGTCTAACAAAACGTATCGTGAAAACGCTAACTGCAGCAGCAGTGAATGATGTTGCGTCGCTAGACGCGGCGAAGTAATCCATCAAGCGATAAAACTTGCGATAAGAAAAGGAAACACAACATGATGAATCTAGAAGGTAAGATCGCGCTAGTTACCGGCGCAAGCCGTGGTATTGGCCGCGCGATCGCGGAACTTCTTGTAGAGCGCGGTGCGACGGTTATCGGTACGGCTACTTCTGAAAGTGGCGCTGCAGCTATCAGCGAGTATCTTGGTGATAACGGTAAAGGCCTAGCTCTTAACGTGACTGATGTCGAGTCTATCGAAGCGACACTAAAAACGATCAACGAAGAATTTGGTGTGATCGATATTCTGGTGAATAACGCTGGTATTACTCGTGATAACCTATTGATGCGTATGAAAGATGATGAGTGGAACGACATCATCGATACCAACCTAACGCCTATCTACCGCATGTCTAAAGCGGTTTTACGCGGCATGATGAAAAAACGTGCGGGTCGTATCATCAACGTAGGCTCAGTTGTTGGTACCATGGGTAACGCAGGTCAAACTAACTACGCAGCAGCGAAAGCGGGCGTGATTGGTTTTACTAAATCAATGGCTCGTGAAGTTGCGTCTCGTGGTGTAACAGTGAACACTGTTGCCCCTGGTTTCATCGAAACTGACATGACAAAGGCACTAAATGATGAGCAACGTGCGGCAACGTTGTCG
The DNA here is from genome assembly GCF_020515785.1 of Vibrio sp. E14. Classification (NCBI taxonomy): domain Bacteria; kingdom Pseudomonadati; phylum Pseudomonadota; class Gammaproteobacteria; order Vibrionales; family Vibrionaceae; genus Vibrio; species Vibrio sp. E14. Next base: position 276,075 of record NZ_JAHPJI010000002.1, on the reverse strand, counting down.
AACGTGCCAGCTGGTCGTTTAGGTGACCCACGTGAAATTGCATCAGCAGTAGTTTTCCTTGCTTCGCCTGAAGCAGCGTACATTACTGGTGAAACTTTGCATGTAAATGGTGGCATGTACATGGTTTAATGAGACAGTTTGTGCAAAATAAGCTATTTTACATTGTGAAAAATAGCCTATAGTTGCAGTTAACTGTCATGAACTTGTCATGCTTATGCGCAAGATTTGTGCATGATTTAAGTCAAAAATGTATTGAAATTCGGTTAAATTCGCTAATTTTGTGGTTTGACCAGCAAGGACCCCCTTGCAACTTTCAATAGTTCGAATAAACTACGGAATCATCGCATTAGGCGAAATCTGTAAAGGAAAAGAAAAATGAGCAACATCGAAGAACGCGTAAAGAAAATCATTGTTGAACAGCTAGGTGTAGACGAAGCAGAAGTTAAAAACGAAGCTTCTTTCGTTGACGATCTAGGTGCTGATTCTCTAGACACTGTAGAACTAGTTATGGCTCTAGAAGAGGAATTCGACACTGAGATTCCTGACGAAGAAGCTGAGAAGATCACTACTGTTCAAGCTGCAATCGACTACGTAAACAGCGCTCAGTAATTAGCTCTCCCAGGCGGTCTCCTAGACCGCCTGTGTTCTTTCTAACTTCTTCTATCCTCTCATAGAAATATTCAATTCCCGGAGAATTATATCGTGTCCAAGCGTCGTGTAGTTGTCACTGGCATGGGTATGTTGTCACCGGTAGGCAACACAGTAGAATCATCTTGGAAAGCCCTGCTAGAAGGTCAAAGTGGTATCGTGAATATCGAGCACTTTGATGCTACGAACTTCTCAACTCGTTTTGCAGGTCTTGTTAAAGATTTCGATTGCACAGAGTACATGTCTAAAAAAGATGCTCGTAAGATGGATCTTTTCATCCAGTACGGCATTGCAGCGGGTATTCAAGCTCTTGATAACTCTGGCTTACAAATTACCGAAGAAAATGCGGCTCGAGTTGGTGTTGCTATCGGCTCAGGCATTGGCGGTCTAGATCTGATTGAAACAGGTCACACTGCATTAGTAGAAAAAGGCCCTCGCAAAGTTAGCCCATTTTTTGTTCCTTCGACCATCGTAAATATGGTTGCAGGTAACCTATCTATCATGCGTGGTCTTCGTGGTCCAAATATCGCGATTTCTACAGCATGTACTACTGGCCTACATAACATCGGTCATGCTGCACGAATGATTGCGTACGGCGATGCAGATGCGATGGTTGCTGGTGGCGCAGAAAAAGCGTCTACGCCTCTTGGCATGGCTGGCTTCGGTGCAGCTAAAGCGCTATCTACTCGTAATGACGAACCTCAAAAAGCGTCTCGTCCATGGGATAAAGGCCGTGATGGCTTCGTTCTAGGCGATGGTGCTGGCATGATGGTGCTTGAAGAGTACGAACACGCGAAAGCACGTGGCGCGAAGATTTACGCAGAACTGGTTGGTTTTGGTATGTCTGGTGATGCTTACCACATGACTTCTCCAAGCGAAGATGGCTCTGGTGGTGCACTTGCGATGGAAGCGGCAATGCGTGACGCGAACATCACAGGCACCCAAGTAGGTTATGTGAATGCTCACGGTACATCTACTCCTGCTGGCGACGTTGCAGAAATCAAGGGCGTGAAACGTGCTCTTGGTGAAGAAGGTGCGAAGCAAGTACTTGTATCATCAACTAAGTCTATGACTGGTCACCTATTAGGTGCAGCAGGCTCTGTTGAAGCAATTATCACGGTTATGTCTTTGGTTGACCAAATCGTTCCACCAACGATTAACCTTGATGATCCAGAAGAAGGTCTAGACATCGACCTTGTGCCGCACACTGCGCGCAAAGTTGAAGGTATGGAATACGCTATCTGTAACTCGTTTGGCTTTGGTGGTACAAACGGTTCTTTGATCTTCAAAAAGTTCGCTGAGTAACACTATCTAACCTTATTTAGATAAGCGAAACTTGTATTCTAACGGCTCGATGCTTAGCATTGAGCCGTTTTGTTTTATTTGTTGTCTGCTAATTTGAAGGTACGCGAATGTTTTGGGTAAATGGAGTTCCACAAACGCATGTAGAACTGGGTGATCGCTCATTCCAATACGGCGATGGAGGCTTTACCACCATCCTAACCCAAAACGGAGAGTTGGTTTACTGGCAAGAACACATTGAGCGTATGAAGTCCTGCCTTGACGCATTGAAGATCTCTTCTCCTGACTGGCAAGTTATGCGTGATTGGGCAAGCAAAGCGGCTTTATCTGATGCACAAGCTGGGGTGAAAATTCACGTTAGCCGTGGTATTGGTGGGCGAGGGTATAGTCCCAATGGGATTGAAGGCCCTATCGTGACTATCTCCAATTTTGCGTTTCCTTCTCATTACTCTTCTTGGCAAGAAAAAGGCGTGGATTTGGGCGTTTGTGAGACTCGTCTCGGGATTCAACCTTTACTTGCTGGACACAAGCACAACAACCGTTTAGAGCAGATTCTCGCCAAGGCTGAAATCGACGATACCGAGTTTGCAGATGCAATAACGTTAAATGTGCAAAACCATGTCATTGAAACTACAATGGCCAACCTTTTTTGGGTTAAAGGTTATAAAGTATTTACACCGGAGCTGACCTTATCTGGCGTTGCGGGCGTAATGCGTCGTAAGGTGCTTGAGTTACTAAAAGTAAGTCATATTGAAGTCATCGAGGGGAGTTTTATACTTCCAGATTTGCTGAGCGCAGACGAGGCTTTCATGTGTAACTCAATATTAGGTGTCGCACCAATTCGCAGCATAGTGGCATCTAACTCTAAGACTATATTTCCGATAGGAAAATTGACTCAACGACTGCAAGGGAATTTAACTACGTGATTAAAAAACTGTTGGCTTTTGTTGTGCTGATCGCAGTGATAGGCGCAGCAGCTGTTTTTTATATAATTTCACAGGCTAAACAATACGTTGAAAAGCCTATTCTATTGGAACAACCTCAGCTGTTTACTGTAGAAAGTGGTACAAGCTTTCATCATGTCATGCGCGCCTTAGTTGAAGATGAGGTAATTGAAATGTCGGAGTACATCCGTTTAATACCTCACTTATATCCAGAACTGTTGCAAGTGCGAGCGGGTACTTATCAACTAGAGCCTGGTATGTCGCTTTCGCAAGCATTGGAGCACCTGAATGCCGGAAAAGAATACCAGTTTGCGATCACTTTTGTTGAAGGCAGCCGCTTTTCTGAGTGGGTAGAGCAATTGAAAAGTGCTCCTTATTTAGAGCATGACTTAACCGATCTCTCAGAAAAAGACATGGCAGCAAAGTTGGGTATTGAGCGAGAAAAGCTGGAAGGATTGTTTTTAGCAGAAACCTACCATTACACGGCGGGTGCAAGTGAAAGCCAGTTATTAAAACGAGCGCATCGAAAACTCAATAAGATTCTGGATGCTAACTGGGAAGCTCGTCAAGAAAAGCTGCCATTGCAAGACAAATATGAAGCCTTGATTCTGGCGTCTATCATCGAGAAAGAGACGGCCATTGACTTTGAGCGTGAGCGCGTCGCTTCTGTGTTTATCAACCGATTGAACAAACGCATGCGTTTACAAACGGATCCGACGGTTATTTATGGTATGGGTGATGCTTACGACGGAAATATTCGTAAGAAAGATTTGCGCACGCCGACACCATATAACACCTATACCATCAATGGCTTACCTCCAACCCCAATCGCGATGGCAGGTGAAGCCTCTATTGAAGCGGCTTTGAATCCAGAAAGCAGCAACTATTTATATTTCGTAGCAAGTGGAAAGGGCGGACACGTATTTTCGAAATCCCTTGCAGAGCACAATCGTGCTGTTCGAGCCTATTTAAGAGAACTAAGAAAGAACAAATGATGAAAGCAAACTTTATTGTCGTTGAAGGCCTAGAAGGCGCGGGTAAAAGCACTGCGATTAAAACCGTTTTAGATACGCTAAAAGCGGCAGGTATTGAAAATATCGTAAATACTCGTGAGCCAGGAGGCACGCCGCTAGCAGAAAAGATGCGCGCTCTGGTGAAAGAAGAGCATGAAGGCGAAGAACTTAAAGACATGACGGAGTTGCTTCTTCTATATGCTGCACGTGTCCAGTTGGTTGAGAACGTGATCAAACCAGCTTTGGCGAACGGTCAGTGGGTGGTGGGTGACCGCCACGATATGTCGTCGCAGGCTTATCAAGGTGGTGGCCGTCAGATTGACGCGTCGCTAATGAAAAACCTTCGAGACACAACGCTTGGTGATTTTAAACCTGCTTTCACTCTCTATATGGATATCGACCCTCGCGTTGGGCTTGAGCGTGCGCGTGGGCGTGGTGAGCTCGATCGTATCGAGAAGATGGATATCAGCTTCTTTGAACGTACACGAGAGCGTTATTTGGAGATTGCTCATGCTGATCCTTCTATCATTATCATTAACGCTGAGCAGGCGATCGAAGACGTGTCGCGTGATATTCGGGACGCTCTTAACGAGTGGTTAGCTCGTCAATAATAAGTGAAACTTAAATTTAGGTGACTCATGTTAAATGATTATCCATGGTTGCAGCCAGTATGGGATAACCTCAAAGTAGGGCTAGAGTCGGACAGAATACCAGGTGCGCTTTTATTGCAAAGCGAGCAAGGCTTAGGCATCGAAAAACTTATCGAGTTTTTTAGCCAAGCACTTCTTTGCCAAAATTACGCCAGTGAAGCGTGCGGTTTTTGTCATAGCTGTCAATTAAATCAATCACACAACCACCCAGATTTACACTGGATCAAACCAGAAAAAGAAGGAAAAGCGATAACGGTGGACCAAGTTCGAGCTTGCAACCGTCTTGCTCAGGAATCATCACAGCTTAATGGTTATCGCCTATTTGTTATAGAGCCAGCGGACTCTATGAATGAATCGGCATCGAATGCATTGTTAAAAACGCTAGAAGAGCCTGGGGCAAAGTGCTTGTTTTTGCTCGTTACCCACAATCAGGAGCGCCTGCTTCCAACGATTCGTAGCCGTTGCCAACACTGGGTTGTTGCGCCGCCGTCAACGGAACAAGCGATGCAATGGATGCGCGAACAAGGGGCGCAGCAAGTTCCTGCTTACGCCTTAAAACTGAATATGGGCTCTCCTATAAAAACATTGGATGCGTTAAATAATGGCGATCTCGATGCTTACTTGGCTTTTGAGCGCACTTTTATTAAGGCGATGTCTTCTCCTGCCTCAGACATTTCTGAGTGTGCTTCTTTAATGGCTAAACACTCGGAGCAATCACTAGACTGGGCGTGGTATTTACTGACAGACGCTCAGAAAGCGCAGTTTGGTGTATCAGAAGCACAAATGCTTCCTGGCGCTATAAAGTTTCAGCCGAACAACTACAACGGTTTGTACTCATCAGCGAAGGCGCTGATGGACCTCAAAGCTCAGGTGCAAGCCTTTCCTGGTCTAAACCTTGAGCTACTATCAATGAACTGGTTAATTGAATCACGAGAGGCATTATGTTCGTAGATTCTCATTGTCATTTAGACAAATTGAATTACGACGATCTCCACATCAATGTGGAAGACGTTATTAACAAAGCTAAACAAGCAAAGGTAACCGAGCTGCTTTCTGTGGGAGTCACGCTGGATTCTTTCCCTAAAATGATGGAAATGATTGAGCCTTATGAGAATGTTTATGCTTCGTGCGGTGTACACCCACTTGATGTTGAAAGCGACTTTTCGATGGACGTGCTACGTCACCACGCATCGAATGCAAAAGTCGTTGCCATTGGTGAAACAGGCTTGGATTATCATTACAAGCCAGAAACGGCAGCGTTACAGAAAGAGCGTTTTGAGCAACACGTTGATCTTGCGGTGGAGCTCGACAAACCTTTAATTATCCATACCAGAAACGCACGTGCGGATACTCTAGATATTTTGCGTAAGGGTGGGGCGGAGAAATGTGGTGGTGTTATCCACTGTTTTACAGAAGATCTTCCATTTGCTGAAGCTGCACTTGAGCTGGGGTTTTATATTTCTATCTCGGGGATTGTCACTTTCCGTCAAGCAACAGAGTTGAAAGAAGTGGTGAAGACTCTACCTCTAGAGAAGCTTCTCATTGAGACAGATTCTCCTTACTTGGCTCCAGTCCCTCACCGAGGTAAAGAGAATCAACCTGCTTATGTTGTCGAGGTGGCTTCTTATATTGCGCAACTCAAATCGTGCTCTCTTTCTGAAGTGGCACAAAAAACCACCGAAAATTTCCGAAATCTTTTTTTGCGATGAAAAATCAATAAGAGCATAAAAAAGGAGCACATGCTCCTTTTTTGTTGATAAAAACAACAGATATACTCATGAGTTTAATGTTTACTAAAAATGTTGATTTAATAACATTCAAAAATCACAAATGTAATTTTGTTACTAAAAATAACATTGGGGCGTATTTTATTTACGCCTTAAAATTAATTATATAAATAATAAACTCTTTATAAAACAGTAATATAACTGCAATGCAAACCTTTTCATTAACTGTTTTTGGGTGTGATCCAAGACTTGTTTTGAAACTAAATTTCGTAACTGTGTGGAAAGTTTGAGGGTCATCAATATATATTTAGAGCCGGAAAATATAATGCAGTTGTGGTTACATTTTCATTGGGTGCTAACCTTTAGGCTACGGGGGTGTGCCGTTAGTGCCCAAATAATACTTATAAATTTATCAGGAGCATAAACATGTTTAAGAACCTTTTTGCTAACCTGCAAAAAGTTGGTAAGGCGCTGATGCTTCCAGTATCAGTTTTACCAGTTGCAGGTATTTTATTAGGTGTGGGTGCTGCCCATCTAAGCTTTATTCCAGAGATCGTTTCTAATCTTATGGAACAAGCTGGTGGTTCAGTATTCGGCCAAATGGCACTTCTATTTGCAGTAGGTGTAGCTCTAGGCTTCACTAATAACGACGGTGTTGCTGGTCTTGCGGCAATCGTTGGTTACGGCATCATGACGGCAACGCTAGGTGTAATGGCGGGTGTTATGGGTGTTGAGAAAATCGATACAGGTGTACTAGGTGGTATCCTTGTCGGTGGTGTGGCTGCTTGGGCATTCAACCGTTTCTTCAAAATTCAACTTCCAGAGTATCTTGGCTTCTTCGCTGGTAAGCGTGCAGTGCCTATCATCACTGGTTTTGCAGCGATCATCCTTGGTGTTATCCTTTCTGTAATTTGGCCACCAATTGGCGGTGCAATCTCTGCATTCTCTGATTGGGCTGCGCACCAAAACCCACAACTAGCATTCGGTATCTACGGTGTTGTAGAGCGTTCTCTAATCCCATTCGGCCTACACCACGTATGGAACGTACCGTTCTTCTTCGAAGCAGGTTCTTGTGTTAACGCTGCTGGTGAAGCTCAAAACGGCGTACTAACTTGTTACCTAGTTGCTGATGAAGCATCTCGTGCTGCTGGTAATGGCTTCGGTCAGCTAGCGGGTGGTTACATGTTCAAGATGTTTGGTCTACCAGCTGCAGCAATCGCAATTGCTCACTGTGCTAAACCAGAAAACCGCGCAAAAGTAATGGGTATCATGGCGTCAGCTGCACTGACTTCATTCCTAACTGGTATTACTGAGCCTATCGAATTCTCATTCCTATTCGTTGCTCCACTACTATACGGTATCCACGCTCTACTAGCTGGTTCTGCATACATTGTTTCTAACACTCTAGGCTTTGTACACGGTACTTCTTTCTCTCACGGTCTGATCGACTTCCTAGTTCTATCTGGTAACGCTCAGAAGATGGGGCTAATGATTGCTGTTGGTCTAGTATACGCAGTGATTTACTACGTAGTGTTCCGTGGCGTAATCACAGCACTTGACCTAAAAACTCCTGGTCGTGAAGATGAAACAGAAAGTGCGGCAGCAACTTCTGGCTCTGACATGGGTGGTGAACTGGTTGCAGCGTTCGGTGGTAAAGCTAACATTACTGGTCTAGACGCATGTATCACTCGCCTACGTGTCGCGGTTGCAGATACAGCAGCTGTTGACCAAGACAAACTGAAACAACTTGGCGCTGCTGGTGTTGTAGTTGTTGCAGGTGGTGTTCAGGCTATCTTCGGTACTAAGTCTGACAACCTAAAAACTGAAATGGATGAGTGGATCCGTAACCACGGCTAATCACCGTCATTCATAACAATGAATAAAAGGAGGCTTCGGCCTCCTTTTTTAGTTCCTCTCTCATTGCTAAAAGTGCTTTCTGAGTGTGATCCTAAACTCATCTTTACTTTTGCCAGTCTTTTCATACATCGCGCTTACTCATCGTTGACATATTGAAGCACCACTATGTTTGAATAGCGCATGATGTTTTTTTAATAATTGATAACGTGTATGAAGAGCAAATTAATTTTATTAGCAGGACTAGTTTCTAGTACCGCAATGGCGGCAAATGAGCCAACGAACTTGTCTGTTGGTATGGCTGTCGATCAACAGTTGAGTGTTGTTGTTGAGTTAGATAATAAGTATCGCGGCATTATCGGTAACGATGGTATGGCGTTTGATTACATCGCTAAACGTGGAACATTCGATCAAAACATGCCTGTGACCTGGTATGTTGGCGTTGGTGGTTGGTATGAATGGGATGATGAGTTTGGCGTGCGTGTACCTCTCGGTGTGAACTGGGATTTATCACGCGGCTGGGATCTTTATGGTCAAATACACCCAGAGCTAGATCTTTACAAAGGTGCTGACTTACAACTTGGTGGTGCCGTTGGCATCAAATACAGTTTCTAGAATAAAAGAAACATAAAAAAACGCCGGTATTTACCGGCGTTTTTTGTTTGGAATGCATTACTGCTATTGTTTATCCATGGCTCGCTTGATACAAACGGCCGCGCCGCCCCAAGTGATACCTAAACCAATAACCATCATAATAATTGCGCTGATTGTCATTTCGCTGTCTCCTTGCGATTCACTGCGTTAATCACTAGACCAAAGATAAATAGTGCGGCGATAAGTGCCCAGCCTACAGTTAGATCATAACCACCGTAGCCTTCAGTAAATAAAGCATAAAGCTTAGTCGCTAAGATAATGGCGAGCATAATCGGTGTTACGAAGCGTAAACAGATCTCAAACCATTGACCAATAGAGAAATCAGAGCGCTCATTTACGTAATTACGTACTTCAGGCACGCGTTTCAATAGCCACGCCATCAATACAATCTCAACCAAGCCGCCTACCATAATGCCAACGTTGTTTGCGAAGTGGTCTACTAGGTCTAGCAGCAATAGACCGCCATTTGTCGCGAACGCCATAGAAACCACAAAACCAGTTCCGATTACAACGTTTGCAGCTTTTTTTCGGCTCCACTTTAGCTTATCGATGATGGCGGATGTTACGGCTTCCATGATAGAAATGTGCGAACTTAGACCAGCAACCACCAGTGCAAAGAAGAACAGAGGACCAAGAATATATGGTGCGGGTAATAAGTTAATTGCCGCAGGTAAAGTAACAAAAGCAAGGCCAACGCCTGCAGATACCACTTCTGTTAGCGGTTTACCTTGTTCTTGAGCCATGTAACCCAAGACAGAGAAGATCATAATACCAGCTAGGATGGAGAAGCCACAGTTGATCAACACGGTCATAAACGCGTTATTCGTGATGTCTGATTTTTCTGGCAGATAACTAGAGTAAGCCAGCATGATCGCGAAGCCGATGCTTAGGGTAAAGAAGATCTGACCGTACGCAGCTGCCCATACTTTCACATCCCAAATTTTGCTGAAATCGGGTTCAAACATGTAGTTAACGCCATCCAAAGCTCCTGGCAAGAAAACCATACGTCCGATTAAAAAAATTACCATCAAAAATAGTATTGGCATCATGATTTTAGATGCGCGCTCAATCCCTGATTTCACGCCTTTGGCAATGGCGGTGTAAGTAATGGCCCAAGCAATCACCATAGATAAGGCAATCTTCCATTGAATACTGCCTAAGTCTGTTGGTGAGTTATCACCTAACTTTAGGTACTCACTAAAGAAAAATGCGTTTGTATCGGTTCCCCAACCTTGAGTGAACGACAACCCAAAGTAAGAAATTGACCAACCGATAACTGCAACATAGTAAACGGCGATAACTGCTGCAACACCAACTTGGAACCAGCCAAGCCATTCAAATTTAGAATGAATTTTCGCTAGCGTTTTTGGTGCTGAGCCTCGGTACTTTTGTCCCATACTGAACTCAAGGATCATAAATGGAATACCGGCCGTGATCATGGCGAAAATGTAAGGAATAAAAAATGCGCCGCCACCGTTTTCATAGGCCATGTATGGAAAACGCCAAATGTTTCCCAAACCGATAGCAGACCCGACTGCTGCTAAGATGAATCCCGCTCGGGATCCCCATTGTTCTCGCTTCATATTTGACTCCTATACGACTCCCTGAGGAATGAAGCTCTCTCCGTAACACAGTAATATTTGCGCAAACCGTTGGAAGAAAGGACCGCTGTTATCCATCAGCTTTTCTATCCTTAATTCTAGCTTATTATAATTTTCTAGAGCTATATTCTGGTTACTGTGAGAGAAAGTAGATTATTAATCTTAAAGTTTTGATGTGTGTTTGATAAAACTGAAATATTTATCTGTTTTCACTAATCAGACTAACTTCTAATAATACTTAGCGCAATAGAATCTAAATGTTAACTCAGGTGCGTTGTCTGGTTTTAATCTTGTTAAATTTGAGTTTGATTATGGTTTTGTGTGGGGGATTGGTTGGTTGTATGGAACAAATGACTAGAATCCAATAATCGACTTGGTGTTTAAAACTATTTTGATGAACTAGGGCGTACGGCTATCTTTTGCGCACCCCGCTAGAGAATGCTTCGTTACTTTTCTAAGCGATGATGTTTAGATGATATTTTCTATCTGCTTTGTGTAGGACTCGTCCAGCACTCTTTATGGCGAGCCCTACGAAGTGAAGTGTACAAAAAATTAGAAACGGAAACTAAAACCAATATTTGATTGGAATTGGTTCATCCAATCGGTATCGAACTTAATGATGCAGTTTGAGCCGTCATTAGGTAGGGTGCAGGCTCCAGAGGTATCGTTATCAACGACCGTTCCTAACCATCTCAATTGGGCTGTCAACGCAAAGTTCTTTGAAAGTTCATATTCCAGCCCTGCAAAAGCGCTAGCCGAAAATCCGTATTTTTTGTCTACCCAATCAACATCGGCGTAAGAGGCTCCCAAGCCAACACCAATATAGGTTTGCCAGTTTTCTGCAACAGGGTAGTACATGCTGCTTTGAAATTGCAGGTAATGGATGTCTGCCGAATTTGATAACTTTTCAAGTTCTGTTGATTGGTTGGAGTAAAATAATCCAATTCTTCCTTTCTCAAAAGGCGTCTCGATTGAAAGTGCGTAGTTCACTGCGGGATCGAGGTCGTATGTATTGCCACTTTCGTCTTCTACTTGACCGCCACCTGTATAGCCTATGAATGGAGTAACGATAATATTGGCTTGTGCACTTACCGCGGTGCTGAGCAGTATGCTTCCTACCAGCCAGCTGAGTTTTTGGTTCATGTCCTATCTCCTTATTATGGCTAAGCTAATTGTGATGGGTTAGTCAAAATTGCGCGACTAAATTAAGCAAATCTTGAACATATTTCACACTGGTGTTATTAATTTGTTACATATTAAGGAGGTGTTTATGGAACACGATCTAAAATCCGCATTAATCATCGTGGTGACTGTTTTTGCAGTACTTTTGTCGTTTGGCATCATTGCGATTACAACGGCTTAAGATAACTACTTTTACCAAGTGTTTTAACAAAATGGCGTGAGCCTATGATACGTAACAGCGGTATAATCACAGAAAGCCATACTGAGCTTGATGTCAAAGTTTATGAGCATTTCAGGCATGGAAAAACTGCTTTAGTCACGCAAGGTGGAGGGCAGAGAGGGATTTTTACCGCTGGCGTATTAGACGCATTTTTACTTTCCAACTTTGATCCTTTCGATGAATTCTACGGTACCTCTGCTGGGGCACTCAATTTATGCTCTTACTTATGTCGTCAACACGGTATGGGCAAAGCTTTTATTACCGAACTGACAACGTCTCCTGAGTTTTTTAATCTGTTTCGTTATATTCGAAAGCAGCAGTACTTGGGTTTAGAGTGGGCGTTAGAGCGGATTCAAGATTTCCCTTACAAGCTTGATCTTGATTTAGGCCGCAGTGCACTAGGAGGACGAGGTGCGTTTGCAGCGGTAACAAATGTAGAGACGCTATCGGATCAATATTTACCAATCTTGGGTGACACGTGGTTTAACACCATGTTAGCAACATGCGCGATTCCTAAGTTGTACCACGGACCTGTCGACGTTAATGGCAATAAGTTTGTTGATGGTGGTGTGTCGGCTTCTATCCCTGTTCAAGAAGCGTGGCGTCAGAATGCTCGCAACATTATTGTCATCCGAACAGAACCGTTCTCGGAGATTGAAGCGAGAGCGCAAAGTGAAGTAGGGGATGTGCCTGTCGAGTGGTATCGAGAGTCTATCAATTCGGTGCAGCAATCATGGCAGCAAAAAGTGAATCGATGGAAGTTGGATTGGGCTTCGTTCTTCCAACAAAAAATTAATGCCGCCCATCAGTCGAAGCTTGCAGGAAAAATGCTATTGAATGGAGGCCGTTGGTTGTTCGGTGCTGATAATTTGTATCGTCTAAGCCATTTAATCGGTGAGAATTTTGACTCAGGTTTAGCCGACATGCTGATGATTCACTATCAAACATTTGAGCTCACTCAGGCCTTTATATCTGCTCCACCTGACGATACTTTCATTTTACAAATCGCGCCTAAAGAGGGGCTTCGTTCTTCTTCTTTGTTAAGTGACCAAGAATCACTAGAGCATGATTATCAACTCGGACTTCAGGCGGGGTTTAATCTGGTTCAACTCTATGACCAACTGAATATTGAAATTGATGGCAGAGAGAGTGCATAACCTTTTGTATTAACGACATACGCTAAATACAAAGTGAAGTGTAAATAAATGAGGCTCCAAACACGGAGCCTCGTTCGTGTGCGTACTTAATCTCTGTGGTTAATAGGGTTAGGTATAAAGGTTATGCTTGCAGAATTCGCATGCAGTTGGTTGAACCAACGACATCCATTACATCGCCTTGAGTTATCATGACTAAATCACCCTTGTGCAAGAACCCTTGTTCTTTAAGGCTGGCAATCGCAGCTTGAGCTGTCGGTAAACCTGCATCACTTTTTGACTCGAAATATACCGGTGTCACGCCTCGGTATAGTGCAGCTCGATTGAGCGTGGATTCATTACGTGATAAGGCAAATATTGGTAAGCCAGAGCTTAAGCGAGACATCATCAACGCAGTCCTGCCAGATTCTGTTAACGAGATCATCGCTTTAATTCCTTCCATGTGATTCGCAGAGTACATGGTTGCCATTGCGATGGTTTCTTCAGCGGTTTCGAAGGTGCGATCTAAGCGATAAGTGGATAGGCTTGCCTCAGACATTTTTTCTGCGCCCACACATACCTCGGCCATGGATTTGACCGTTTCTACAGGGTATTTACCTGCTGCGGTCTCTCCAGACAGCATCACGGCGTCAGTGCCGTCTAGAACCGCATTGGCCACGTCCATCACTTCAGCACGCGTCGGCATCGGGCTAGTAATCATGGACTCCATCATTTGTGTCGCAGTAATCACGATGCGGTTTAAGCTGCGTGCGCGGCGAATCAGCTTTTTCTGGACGCCAATAAGTTCAGGATCGCCGATTTCTACCCCCAGATCGCCACGCGCTACCATCACCACATCGGATGCGAGAATAATATCGTCAATAGACTCATTGGTCGCGACGGTTTCTGCTCGTTCGACTTTGGCCACCAGCATGGCTTCGAGGCCCGCATCTCTGGCTAGGCGTCGAGCATAATGCATGTCTTCGCCGTTACGTGGGAACGAAATAGCAAGGTAGTCCACTTGAATTTCTGCGGCGGTAAGAATGTCGGCTTTATCTTTCTCTGTGAGCGCATCGGCTGACAATCCGCCGCCTTTTTTGTTGATCCCTTTATTATTAGATAGTGGACCACCAACAATCACACGGGTATGAACTTTATTGCCTTCGACGCTGGTGACTTGCAGTTGAACGCGTCCATCATCGAGTAACAGAATGTCGTTTGGTGACACATCTTGCGGCAGTTCTTTATAATCTAGCCCTACGGACTCTTGGTTGCCTTCACCTTTTGGTAAATCACTGTCTAATGTGAATTTATCGCCCACATTTAACATGACTTGGCCGTCTTTAAAGGTCGATACGCGGATTTTAGGGCCTTGCAAGTCGCCGAGGATAGCAACTTGACGCCCAAGCTTTGCCGCAATAGTACGGACTTTTTTGGCGCGTTGAATGTGGTCTTCACTGGTTCCATGTGAGAAATTCATACGGACAACGTTTGCACCGGCTTTGATGATCTCCTCAAGTACATTGTCCTTATCCGTTGAAGGACCAAGCGTGGTGACAATTTTTGTTCGTCTTAGTTTGGAAGTCATAGATTCTCCGATGAATGTATGTGTAAAGGTAACTTGAACTCTATCCTTACTTTCCTCAATCGCTCTCAAGGTCCGCCTCGTTGCTGAGCCCACACCTTAAAGCTGCTTGAGTATAAGTATATGCACAGAATGTTTACATTAAGAGTAATCCCGGTAAAACAGACAGATATTCCATAGGCTTCAGCCTCTATTGGAGAGAATGCGCTGTTGTAACAGGAGTTGCTTCATAATTTAGTGAATAAAAATAAGTTATTTTTCAAACAATTTAACAGGAGTAGATTCTTCGTTATTTGATTGAATACACAAACAAACAGGTTTATACGTGATGCTTGTCACGGGGATTTATTAATTCACTTCACAATTAGTTCGCAAAGTAAAAAAATTGTCTCGTTATAGAATTTCGGAGTGCAAGATGTACATGGCTCAACCGGGCCATATTGATCATATCAAACAGGTCAATGCTGGTCGTGTATATAAACTAATTGACCTAAAAGGTCCTATTTCTCGAATTGATTTGTCCAAGCAGAGTGAGCTTGCTCCTGCCAGTATCACCAAAATCACTCGAGAATTAATTGAAGCGCACTTGATTCATGAAACCACAGTACAAGAAGCGACGAGTCGTGGTCGACCTGCCGTCGGTTTGCAGGTCAACAACGAAGGGTGGCAATTTCTGTCAATGCGTTTGGGGCGAGGTTATTTAACTATTGCTCTGCATGAGCTAGGTGGCGATGTGTTGATCGATACTAAAATCGAGATACACGAACGTGACCAAGACGATGTGCTTGAGCGTCTGCTCTACGAAATTGATGAATTCTTCCAAACTTACGCGGATCAACTTGACCGTGTTACCAGTATTGCAATTACGCTGCCTGGCCTTGTGAATTCAGAGCAAGGTGTCGTGCTGCAAATGCCTCATTACAATGTCGAAAATCTTGCTCTTGGACCAGAGATATACAAAGCAACGGGCTTGCCAGTTTTCATTGCCAATGACACGCGAGCTTGGGCATTAGCAGAAAAGCTTTTCGGCCATTCTCAAGACAATGACAACTCCGTTCTTATCTCTATTCACCATGGTTTAGGTGCCGGCATCATTCTGGATGGGCGCGTTTTGCAAGGTCGTCACGGTAACATTGGTGAGCTTGGACATATTCAAATCGACCCAAATGGAAAACGTTGTCATTGTGGCAACATTGGTTGTTTGGAAACCGTTGCCAGTTCTCAAGCGATTCGTGAAGAAGTCGTAAGACGAATTGCTGATGGCGAAGACTCTATTCTTGCTGAGCAAGAAGAAATGAGTATTGAGAGCATTTGTGAAGCGGCAGCGAACGGTGATCCGTTGGCAGTTGATGTGATTGAAAAACTTGGACGCTACTTAGGCTCTGCAATTGCTATTGTGATCAACTTATTTAACCCTGAGAAGATCTTGATCGGTGGTGTGATTAATCAAGCAAAAGATGTACTTTATCCTGCGGTGCGTCGCTGTATCGAAGAGCAGAGTTTACCGGTTTATCACCAAGATCTTGAGCTGGTGGAATCTCGTTTCTATAAGCAAGCCACAATGCCTGGTGCCGCGTTGATCAAGCAAGCGTTGTATGATGGTCAGTTATTGATGAAGGTTGTGGAAGGCTAATTGCTTCAAACATGATTAAGTGCTTAGGTGTCGAACCTATACATTTTTAGATGATTTAGGGTGAGGCTTAACGGCTCACCCTTTTTGATCGCCTATTACTAGAAGGTGAATTTGAGTTGTGCTGCATTGCTATATCTGCGCCATTCATGTAATTTCCTAAAAAGTTCAAGTAAATAAACCCAAATGGCTTTCAATGTGTAGAGTGACTTTGTGTCTGATACAAATAGAAGGGAAGTAGTGCGCTGAAACCGTTGTACTTTCCAGCCATGCTCGAAAAACAAATATCTTAAGGTTATTTGGGCTTAGAACCTTGATGTGTCTGTATTGATTTCGAGTAAATAAGAATTATCCATAATTTAGGTAGTAGTATGTCCGGAGTGTTAAATACGGTTGACCAGCGTACAAACTTGGTTGGTGAAAACCGACTAGAGCTTCTGCTGTTCACTTTAAATAGTCGCCAATTATTTGCGATTAATGTGTTCAAAGTGAAAGAGGTCATCAAGCTTCCACCGTTAACTAAGCTCCCTGGCTCGCACTACAATATTCGTGGGGTTGCTTCTTTACGAGGTGAAGCAGTGCCAGTGATTGATTTGCGTGGCGCAATAGGTTTCCCAGCTTTGCGTGGTGAAGCGGAAGAAGAAAATTTGATCGTGACAGAGTACAACCGTACGGTGCAGGGCTTCTTAGTCGGTCCGGTTAAAAATATTATTAATACGGCATGGACTGAAATTCAGCCGCCTCCTTCCACGTCTGGTCGCTCGAATTACCTCACAGCTATCACGCAAATCAAAGAGGGGGATGCCTCTCAAATTGTCGAAATTATTGACGTTGAAAAAGTTTTAGCAGAGATCGTGCATTACGATGTCACGATTTCAGCGGACATTCTGGATCAAGAACTTGCCCAAGCAATGGTCGGGCGTAATGTTCTGATTGTGGATGATTCCTCTACAGCTCGTAATCAAGTTCGCGATACGCTTTCTCAATTGGGTATGAATATCATCGAGTGTCGTGACGGACTAGAAGCGCTAACAGTTTTAAAACGCTGGTGTGATGAAGGGAAAGACGTAGAAAAAGAGCTGTTGATGATGATTACGGATGCTGAAATGCCTGAAATGGACGGTTATAAACTGACTCATGAAGTGCGCCAAGATCCACGTATGTCTAAGTTGTTTATTACGTTGAACACCTCTCTGAGCGGCAGCTTTAATGAAGCCATGGTACAAAAAGTAGGTTGTGATCGTTTTATCTCTAAATTCCAACCAGATCTGTTGGTTGAAGTTGCTCAAGACCGGTTACGCCAGATGCTTTCTAAAAGTGCATGATTAGATATAGTGAAATCAGAGGGGGAGCAGCTCTCCCTCTGATTTTTTAACGCCTCGCTTATTAATATCTCTGTACTAATGAAAGTCGCGAGATTTACTTTGTAGATTATTCAAATAGTGCGTGCAATCAATCAACTTGCCAGCAATAACGTGCGTGACTTCTCCCTCTCTTTCAAGAATGCCTTTCACCATTAATACTTTAGCGCCTAAATACGCTTGCTTTTGGGCTCGTGCTGTCGCTTGCCAAACGACCACATTAATGTTGCCTGTGTCATCTTCTAACGTAAAAAATGTCACGCCAGCGGCGGTGCCTGGAGATTGTCTTCCCGTTACCACGCCTACCACTGTGACCAATGACCTATGCGGTTTCTCTGCCAGTTGCCTCATGCGGGTAAAATGAGGGAGTTTGCCCGTTTCTTCTAATAATTTAATCGGGTGGCGGCTAAGAGATAGTCCCGTGCTCGCGTAATCCTCAATTAAATTTTCATATTCTGAGGGCTGAGTTTGGTAGCTAACACTGGGTTCTTCGACCTTGTGAAACAATGGTAGGTCAGATAAGGAATCCATTGCTGCCCAGCGTGCGTTATAACGATTCCCCGATAGGATCTGAAATGCATTGGCTGAAGCCAATAATTCAATGTCACTTCGGCTTCTTAATATCTGCTTTACTTCTTGAATCGAGCGGTAACCATTAAGTGGTTTGCGCTCAATAAGCCTTTGCGCACTTTCTGCGTTAAAGCCTTTCACCAAGCGAAAACCAAGTTGCACGCCTAGCCTGCCATTCGGGCGTGAGACGAGATGATGCTGATATTTTGAATGATTGACGCACACCGGCAATACTTCGACGCCATGTCGGCGGGCATCTTGTACTAATTGCGATGGGCTATAAAACCCCATTGGTTGGCTGTTCAACAGTGCTGTGTAAAATTCTGCTGGGTAATAATATTTTAACCATGCAGAACAATATGCCAGCACTGCGAAAGACGCTGAATGACTTTCAGGGAAGCCGTACTCACCAAAGCCGCAAATCTGATCGAAAATGCGCTCAGCAAACGCTAAGTCATAACCTCTATCTTGCATACCATTGATCAGTTTTGGTCTGAATTTAGCGAGATCGCCATTCTTCTTCCATGATGCCATCGCTCTACGGAGTTGATCGGCCTCGCCACCGCTAAACCCTGCGGCTACCATGGCTAACTTGATGACTTGCTCTTGGAAAATAGGGACGCCCATAGTCCGCTCAAGAACGCTTTTTACTTCTTCCGATGGATAACTGACTGGCTCTTTGTGAGCACGCCGTTTTAAAAAAGGATGCACCATATCACCCTGAATAGGGCCTGGACGAACAATCGCAATTTGAATCACTAAGTCGTAATAACAAGCAGGCTTTAGGCGAGGAAGCATGCTCATTTGTGCACGAGATTCTATTTGGAATACGCCTATCGTGTCAGCTTTTTGGATCATGCGGTACACGTGTGGATCATCTTGTCGGCGAGTGATCTCGGAAATAGAGAGGGATCGCTGGTGATGTTTCTCGACTAGTTGAAAGCACTTTCTGATGGCGTTTAACATGCCGAGTGCGAGCACATCGACTTTTAGTAGCTTCAAGCTTTCTAAATCGTCTTTATCCCATTGAATGATAGTGCGATCTTCCATCGAGGCATTTTCAACTGGTACCAACTCATATAAAGGGCCAGATGAAATTACAAAGCCACCCACGTGCTGAGATAAGTGGCGTGGGAAGCCAATTATCTCGTTGACCAATTGGATAAACTGCTGCCCTTTGAGAGATTCTGGTTGTAAGCCAAGTTCAATAATTTGAGCTTGCCAGCCTTGGCTGCGATCTCGGCGATTAACGTTCTTAATGAAAAAATCTAATTGGGTCTCTTCAATCCCTAGCGCTTTACCGACTTCACGCACGGCACTTTTAAAGCGATAGCTGATCACTGTTGCAGCAAGTGCTGCACGCTCACGGCCATATTTTTTGTAAATATATTGGATAACCTCTTCACGGCGCTCGTGTTCAAAGTCCACATCAATATCCGGCGGTTCCTTACGTTCTTTACTGATAAATCGTTCGAATAAGACTGCGATTTGTCGAGGGTCGACGGCGGTAATTTCCAGGCAATAGCACACCACAGAGTTTGCGGCGGAACCTCGACCTTGGTAAAGAATGCCTTGTTGTTTCGCGAACATTACGATGTCGTGGATGGTAAGGAAGTAGTAGTGGTATTTCAGCTCTTGAATAAGCGCAAGTTCATTCTCGATGGTTTGATTGACTTCTGCTGGCACGCCTTCAGGAAAACGCAGCTTTTTACCACGCTCGACTAACATACGTAAGTAAGAGTCGGGTGTATAACCATCTGGGATCAGCTCGGTAGGATATTCGTATTTTAAATCGGAGAGCTTAAACTCGCATAAATCGGCGATGTAAGTACTTTCTTCCAGCCATTCTGGTTTGTAAATCCGAACCAGTTTTTTAAAAGGACGAAGCGCTCGTTCTGTATTCGAAATACGATCAAAACCGAGTTTATCGACGCTACACCCATGTTTTATAGCGGTAAGTACATGCTGTAATGGCAAGCGTTCAACATCATGCATGAGAACGCCTCCGCAGGCAGTTATAGGTAATTGAAATTCATGTGCTAACTGCTCGCAGTGCGCAATGTACTCAGTATCGTTGTTACTCAAATGGCGCTGAATCGCTACCCACAAACGATTAGCGTGGTGTTGATTGAGCCAGCGTCCCCAATAGTGGTCACTCTCTTGATGTGTGGGCAGCCACAATACCAAGCAATGTCGAATCGACATCAAATCCCATTCGAACAGTTGATAGTTGCCTTTTTCACTTCGTCTTCTTGCGTTTGTGATGATACGACACAACTCGGCATAAGCCTTGCGACAAGGGCAAAGCAGTACGACTTGGCATTCATCATTTAACCAAAACATACTTCCAACGATTTGTTTGATATCGAGTTTATGTTGTTCGATGGTCGCATGGGCTTTGACAACGCCCGCGACCGAACATTCATCAGTTATAGCTAGAGCTTGATAGCGATAGAAAGCAGCTTGGAGTACCAGTTCTTCTGCATGAGAAGCCCCAGTCAAAAAAGATAAGTTAGACTGACAAAATAGTTCCGCGTAACTCATAATGATCCAACAAAAATAACTGTCGATTTAACAAAAATAGCCATGAAGAAACCAGTGCTTGTGCTGATCGCGAAATATCCATAACCAGCGGCCTTGCTTGGTGTGTGCAATGTAGTAATCACGCATGATCTCATCACCATCCCACCATCCAGAAACGATTCGCTCAGGTCCGTGGACCAAAGAGACTTGCTCTTGCAATGCAATGGGAGTGGGCAATTGCATTGCGGGGCGTAGTATGGATGGTATGGCGTGCTCCTTTTCATCTGGAGCATCAGCAGGGCGATACTGACTGGCCTTTTCTGGTCTAGGATCGCAAGCGATGTTGGGTTTTAACACGGCACTTTTCCCCAATTTAGCTTGCAGTAAAGAGAGCAGTTCTAAAGCATTCATGTTCCCTTTTTGCCCAGCAAAGAGATCGCGTGATGCACTAAGAGGCTCACCTTGACGGACGACTTTTAACGTTAGCCCTGTGACTGGGCCATTGAGCGAGAGTGACTCTAAGCTTAAACTCGCTAACTGCTGCCAACGCTGACATAGGTAATCACCTTGCGCAGAAGTGAGTTGAAGGTGTTGCTCTTGTTTCTCACGCTGGTGGAGTGTTAAACACAGCTCAAAAGCGACCTTATCTCTTAATTTAAGAAAGGTTTCGAGTTGACGAAGTAACTTGGCCAGCGGCTTTTCAATCCACTGGACGTTTTCGAGCTCAAATAACAGCTCTAAATAAACTTGGAAGGATTCGGTCGGGTGATAAAAGTCTACAGGATGCTTGAACTGCCCTGTCAGTCGACCAACGTAGTTCACCAAATCGATATCAAAGCGTCGTGCGATGTCTTGCAATGGCAGTTCAAGTAACCCTTTTAAGGAAGTAACGCCTACGCGGTGCAGCTTTTCAACCATAGAGATCGATAAATCGGTTAGAGGCAGAGGTAATGGGAATAACATTTGTTCGATAAGAGATTTGTCGTCACTAAGAACATTTGCTCCTGCCAATGCCATTAACTTGGCTGACAAAGGTGAAAAACCACAACCAAATTGAAAGCTTAACTGCAGTTTAGTTAAGTGAGCACTGACTTTATTCCAGTAATTGTCCAACCCTTCATATAGGGTGAGCATCGGTGTGGCACGCAGCAAAATGCCTTGGTTTGGCATCAACACAACGTCAGATGTGATCAAATACAACCACTGAGCTACCTCTTGTAATTTATTTAATTCGGTTTGTGGATGATAAGGATGCACTTGTAAATCTCGACACAAGGACGCAGCACTGCCTAAGCCCATACCAGGCTTAATGCCTTGTTGTTCGGCAATCTCGTTGTATTGAATAATCTGGCAACGTTGGCTTTCGACAATCACCACGGGTTGTTCTTGGTTATCACCAAAGAGTGCGTCTAGCTGCAGGCGAGGGAAGTGCAAGTAAATCCACAGAGACATATCACTAACCTTGGTTCGCCAGTGGGAAATTGACCACAGTCGAGTGCACAGTTTCAGATGATGGTTTCACCAGTTGCGGGTAATGGTGTTGGAAGCCGATACTAACGCTACCTCTATTCCAGCCTCCTTTCCTTTTCAGCACTTCAACATTAATCCCTTGCTCGTCGCCTTTCAGTTTTAAACTGAGTGACACAGGTAAAGACAAGCGGTTTGTCATATTAGGCTTGAGCATAAATAGAGGACAAGTGCCTTGCTCACTCGCTACCTGTAAGCGTTTCACTTGATGTATTTCAAGCTCTTCTTGCCATAATAAAACATTACTGCATACCCCACTTTTCAGACATTGCTCTGCAGCCCAAAGAGCATCTTTGGGGTGAGTTGGAGTGACGACCCACACTTGGTTTATATCCAAACCGATGTAGTGTAAGAACAGAGAATTCACTAACGCGGGAGGTTGAATAAATGCAGTCACACCATTGGTCTGAGTGGCTTTTAAATAAGGAGCGAGCAAACGCAATTCACCAATACTACCAATAGATTCCATCTCCACTACGCCATGAGGTGGAAAGCCTCCGCCGAGCAAATCATCTAATTCAGAAAACCCGGAACTAGTCCGCAACTGCTGAGGATCTGTTTTCGTTAAATTTGCTTGCCAAACAAGGTGCTGGCTTTTTAAGTGCTGAATAATATCGTGCATAATAAATACCTGTATATATGTACAGTATATTTCTATGACAGAAAGTCGCAAGATTTTTATGAAGAGAGAAATGAAAAAAGGCAGCGTTTGCTGCCTTTTCAATCGATTATGTGAGGTAACCTGAATTCGTTATTTACGCTTCGGTTGAGCGTCGATACACTGACCATTCACATCGGTAACCGCTGGATCCATTAAGTGCAAATATAGCGGCATGATATCCAATGGCGTTTTGAGAGTATTTGCATCTTCACCCGGGTATGCTTTTTCACGCATGCGAGTACGAGTTGCACCAGGGTTAATTGCGTTAACACGGATCGGCGTATCACTCAGCTCGTCAGCCAAAACTTGCATCATGCCTTCTACGGCAAATTTAGAGATAGCGTATGGCCCCCAGAAAGCTCGACCAGAGTGGCCTACGGTTGAAGAGGTAAAGATAATACGCCCAGCTTCTGATTTACGCATCACAGGCAGTAGTGCTTGAGTCATTAACACTTCTGCTTTCACGTTGATCTGCATGATATCGTCGAAATCTTCCTCTTTGATTTGATCAAATGGACACAGCGAACTCAAGACACCTGCGTTGTGTAATAGGCCATCCAAACGACCAAACTGTCCTTCGATTGTCTCTGCCATATCAATGTAATTTTGCTTAGTTGCGCCCTTGAGATCCAGAGGAATGATAGCGGCTTGTGGATAGCCAGCTGCTTCAATCTCATCATAGATAGATTCAAGGTTTTGCACATTTCTACCCAAAAGAATAACAGTTGCACCGTGCTCGGCATAAGAAAGCGCGGCTTGACGGCCGATGCCATTACCAGCGCCAGTAACAAGAATGACTTTACCTTTTAGAGCATCAGCTGAAACGGAGTAGTTCACGGCGATAAATCCTTATTATTGTAAGAGGGTCCATGATAGTTAATTGACGCTAAAAAACGCCTGTTTCTCAATGGAAAATCTTGGTAATCGTGACAAGATGGTTACAATACACCAATTCATGTGTTATACCAATTCCAGAACTTTCGTTAGGTATGCTATCAATCAGAACAAGTGGTTACAAACCGCGCTGCCTTCTCGCTGATGTTTCTGCGTAACATACTAACGTCATCTGAAATGAGATAAAGGAGCTCTCGTTGGAATTTTTATTAGATTATGGTCTGTTTCTGGCTAAAATTATCACGGTGGTTGCTGCGATAATTGTTCTGCTCATTATTGCAAAATCGGCTGGTGGCAAATCGGGTGCGGTGAAAGGGGAGTTAGAGATTACCAACCTTTCAGAGCAACACAAACAATCTGTTGAGCAGTTAGAACATCATTTGCATGACGATGCTTTCATCAAAGCTCGAGATAAAGCGGTCAAGAAAGAAGAGAAAGAGAAAAACAAATCTCGTGAAAAAGAGATCAAACAAGCGAGCAAAGACGGTTCATTAGATAGCAAGCGTGAACCACACCTATTCGTTCTTGATTTCAACGGTAGCATAGATGCAAAAGAAGTTGCGTCTTTACGTGAAGAGATCACTGCTATTTTGGCTGTCGCACGTGAAGGCGATGAAGTATTACTTCGTTTAGAATCTGGCGGTGGTATGGTTCATGGCTACGGCCTTGCCTCTTCTCAACTGGACCGAATTAAAGCTGCGGGTCTTCCTCTGACTATCTCTGTAGACAAAGTTGCGGCAAGTGGCGGTTACATGATGGCATGTGTAGCAGATAAGATTGTTTCTGCACCATTTGCAATTGTGGGTTCTATTGGCGTTATCGCACAAATTCCTAACTTCAACAAACTGTTGAAGAAACATGACATTGAGTACGAACAACTAACCGCGGGTGAATATAAACGCACGCTAACGATGTTTGGTGAGAATACCGATAAAGCGCGCGATAAGTTTAAGCAAGAGCTTGAAGAAACACATGTCTTGTTTAAAGACTTCATTCGCGAGCGTCGCCCTAGTTTGGACCTAGACAAAGTAGCCACAGGTGAGCACTGGTTCGGTACACAAGCGAAAGAGCTTGGTTTGGTGGATGATATTAGTACATCTGATGATATCGTTGTTGCGGCATGCAAAGATAAAACCGTACTTTCTGTGCATTATGTACAGAAGAAAAAACTGGCAGACAAGCTAGCAGGTGTCGCGGGCAAAGTTGCTGACAGCGTGATCTTAAAGTTAGCTGAGCGTGGTCAAAAACCGATTGTTTAATCGAACCTAAGATCATGACATTTGAAACGGCGAGGGTGGAAGCTCTCGCCGTTTTTGTTGAACCTTATGTTTATTGATGAATCAAATTGCGCATTAGGTGTAATGCTTTACACGACATTTTTCCTCGCTCCAAAGGGCGATTACCCGTATAATGCGCGCCTCGAAAACCGAGCAAATTGCTGAAAAGAAACTATAGGTGGAGAAGAACATGTCCTCTCAAACTCCGGTTGTAACCGTAGATGGACCTAGTGGTGCAGGTAAAGGCACTTTATGTATGTTGCTGGCGAAAAAGTTGGGTTTCCAACTCTTAGATTCTGGCGCAATTTATCGTGTACTTGCACTCGCTGCGATTCACCACGGTGTCGACACAGAGTCAGAAGACGCACTTGTCCCACTGGCAACACACCTAGACGTTCAATTTATCGCAGAGGGTGACTTAGTTAAGGTCGTTCTAGAAGGCGAAGATGTGTCAGGGGAGCTTCGCAAAGAAGAAACGGGTATGGCAGCATCTAAAGTTGCGGCTCTGCCACGTGTTCGTGAAGCATTATTACGTCGTCAGCGTGCATTTGAGGCCGCTCCGGGCCTAGTGGCTGATGGTCGTGATATGGGCACAATTGTATTCCCAAGTGCACAAGCGAAAATCTTCCTTGATGCGAGCGCAGAAGAGCGTGCAAATCGACGCCTTAAACAGTTGCAAGAGAAAGGGTTAGATGTTAAATTTGCTGACCTTTTAAGCGAGATCCAAGAGCGTGACGACCGAGATCGTAACCGCCCAGTGGCGCCATTACGCCCTGCTGAGGATGCGCTTGTGCTAGATTCTACGTCGATGACTATCGACGAAGTAGTAGAAAAGGCACTACAATATATCGAATCGAAGCTAGCTGAGTAATGATACTCGGCTAGACTAAGAGCGTTGGTCGCAAGGATGATGACTGGCGAATTTAATAACCCCATGCGGTAGGATACCCGTGGAAGTTTAATTTATTGAAGATTAACTAAATGACTGAATCTTTTGCTCAACTCTTTGAAGAGTTTCTAAACGAAACAGAATTCCAACAAGGCAGCATCGTTAAAGGTACTGTAGTAGCTATCGAGAACGGTTTCGTTCTTGTTGACGCTGGTCTTAAGTCTGAATCTGCTATCCCTGCTGAACAGTTCAAGAACGCTGCTGGCGAACTTGAAGTTGAAGTTGGCGCTGAAGTAGACGTAGCTCTAGACGCTGTTGAAGATGGTTTCGGTGAAACTCAACTTTCTCGTGAGAAAGCTAAGCGTCACGAAGCTTGGATCGTACTTGAGAAAGCTTACGAAGAAGCTGAAACTGTTGTTGGTATCATCAACGGTAAAGTTAAAGGCGGTTTCACTGTTGAACTAAACGGTATCCGTGCTTTCCTTCCTGGCTCTCTAGTAGACGTACGCCCAATCCGCGACACTGCTCACCTAGAAAACAAAGAGCTAGAGTTCAAAGTTATCAAACTTGACCAAAAACGTAACAACGTAGTTGTTTCACGTCGTGCTGTTATCGAATCTGAGAACAGCGTTGAGCGTGACGAGCTTCTAGAAACTCTACAAGAAGGTTCTGAAGTTAAAGGTATCGTTAAGAACCTTACTGACTACGGTGCGTTCGTTGACCTAGGTGGCGTTGACGGTCTTCTACATATCACTGATATGGCTTGGAAGCGCGTTAAGCACCCATCTGAAATCGTTAATGTTGGTGACGAGATCCAAGTTAAAGTTCTTAAGTTCGACCGTGAGCGTACTCGCGTATCACTAGGCCTTAAGCAACTAGGCGAAGATCCATGGGTAGCAATCGCTAAGCGTTACCCAGAAGGTCACAAACTAACTGGTCGCGTAACTAACCTAACTGACTACGGCTGCTTCGTTGAAATCGAAGAAGGCGTTGAAGGTCTAGTTCACGTTTCAGAAATGGATTGGACTAACAAGAACATCCACCCTTCTAAAGTTGTTAATGTTGGCGACGAAGTTGAGGTTATGGTTCTTGAAATCGACGAAGAACGTCGTCGTATCTCTCTAGGTCTGAAACAGTGTAAAGCTAACCCATGGCAGTCATTCGCTGAAGCACAAGCTAAAGGCGACAAAGTTACTGGTAAGATCAAGTCTATCACTGACTTCGGTATCTTCATCGGTCTAGAAGGCGGCATCGACGGTCTAGTTCACCTATCTGACATTTCTTGGAATGTTGCTGGCGAAGAAGCTGTACGTGAGTACAAGAAAGGCGACGAGATCTCTGCAGTTGTTCTAGCAGTAGACGCTGAGCGTGAGCGCATCTCTCTAGGCATCAAGCAAATGGAAAACGACCCATTCAATGCTTACGTTGCTGACAACAAGAAAGGTGTTCTAGTTAACGCTACTGTAACTGCTGTTGACGCTAAAGGCGCTACTGTTGAAATCGCAGAAGGCGTTGAAGGTTACATCCGTGCTTCTGAAGTATCTCGCGATCGCGTAGAAGATGCTTCTCTAATCCTAAGCGCTGGTGATGTTGTTGAAGCTAAGTTCACAGGTGTAGACCGTAAGAACCGCGTAATCAACCTATCTATCAAAGCTAAAGACGAAGCTGACGAGCAAGAAGCAATGGCATCTATCAACAAGCAAGATGACAATGCATTCGGTAACGCAATGGCTGACGCTTTCAAAGCTGCTAAAGGCGAATAATATACTCGCTTAAGCAAAAAAGGAGCCGCAAGGCTCCTTTTTTATATTTGAGCATATTTAAGTAGTAATACTAATGACGGTAAACTATCTTAATAAAAGGCATTTCTTCATTGCGCATTTTGCATAAAATTTGTCTAGAATTGTCAGCAAGTGTTTGTTGGAATTAGTATTACTTACTATAATAAGTGATAAAGATACTCAAAGAGGGCAACTATGACTAAGTCTGAACTGATTGAAAGACTCTGCGCTGAGCAAACACACTTATCAGCGAAAGAGGTAGAGGATGCTGTAAAAGATATTTTAGAGCACATGGCCTCTACGCTAGAGAGCGGTGACCGTATCGAGATCCGTGGCTTTGGTAGTTTTTCTCTTCATTACCGCGAGCCTCGCGTAGGTCGTAACCCTAAAACGGGCGATAAAGTGGAATTGGAAGGTAAATACGTTCCACATTTCAAACCTGGTAAAGAGCTTCGTGAGCGTGTAAATATTGGCTAACGCACTCTTATTAGTTTGAAAAAAGCGGCATACGTTTGTGTATGCCGCTTTTTTGTAATGTATCCAAGCAGTTTACGAAGCGAGCTGTTGATTCTTGCTGTTTTTTTGCAGCTTTCTACACCCAAGTAACTTTAACTTCTAGGCGTGTCTACAAACTAAGCATCTTGAGGTTACTTGGGTATAGATTATTGCTAATATACGTAGTCTGAAGAAGTATTTTCCTGCATAATCTTACCGACTTACTCCTAGAAGGGTGATGTAAATGAAAATTATAAAAATCGTTGCTGTTTTAGCTCTCTTTTTAATTGCATTGGCGTTAGGTTCCCAAAACCAAGAGCTCGTGACTTTTAACTATCTTCTAGCCAAAGGAGAGTTCCACTTATCTACACTATTAGGTTTGGTATTTGTGGTTGGCTTTGCTTTAGCGTGGGTTATCTTTGGTAGTATCCTGCTGAAAACTCAGCTACAAGTTCGTCGTTTAAAGAAAAAACTGAAAAAGTACGAACCTACAGATGCAAACAAACCTGCTGATAAACCAGCCATCGAAAAACAGGCATAAGGATAAGGCTTAACTTTAATGCTTGAACTACTCTTCTTGTTATTGCCTATAGCTGCTGCGTATGGCTGGTATATGGGGCATCGCAGCGCTCAGCAAGACAAGCAGAAGCAATCTCATCAAATCTCTCGTCAGTATATGACGGGTCTTAATCTGCTGCTCTCTGACCAATCAGATAAGGCTGTTGATCACTTTATTGAATTGCTCCAAGTTGATAACGAGACAATCGATACTCACCTTGCGTTGGGTAACCTGTTCCGGTCTCGTGGTGAAGTCGACCGCGCAATCAGAATTCACCAAAATCTTATTTCTCGTTCAGGCTTAACACTGGACCAAAAGAACCTCGCCCTTCAACAGTTAGCGAAAGATTACATGGTCTCTGGTTTTCTCGATCGTGCAGAGAAAATCTTCGAACAGTTAGTCGAAGAGCCAGACTACAAAGAAGCGGCCCTTCAGCAATTGGTAACCATTTACCAACAAACACGTGAATGGGAAAAAGCAATTTATTACGCCAATCAATTGGCTAAGTTGGGTAATAAACGCTCCAGAATGCGTGCGAATATTGCTCATTTTTGGTGTGAAATTGCCATGCTCGACCAAGCCGATGGTAATACTAATAAGGCAATACAGCACTTTAAAAAAGCCCTAGCAGAAGACCCAAAGTGTGTTCGAGCGAGTATTGCTTTGGGACGAATTTATCTAGAGTCTGAAGATTATAAACACACGATAAAATACCTGACGGGTGTGCTTGAGCAAGACAAAGACTTTATCAGCGATGTCTTACCAACCATTGCAGAGTGCTACCATCATTTGGGCCAGGAAGATGAACTTGTCGAGTTTCTGCGAGCTTGTATTGATAAGAAAGCAGG
The DNA here is from genome assembly GCF_020515785.1 of Vibrio sp. E14. Classification (NCBI taxonomy): domain Bacteria; kingdom Pseudomonadati; phylum Pseudomonadota; class Gammaproteobacteria; order Vibrionales; family Vibrionaceae; genus Vibrio; species Vibrio sp. E14. The sequence goes on along the minus strand of NZ_JAHPJI010000002.1, from coordinate 246,547 downwards.
TGTATCAGCCGAGTTAATGTTGGCTCAGTTGGTTGCTCACCACGAGAACGTAGGGGCTGCACAAGAGCTGCTGACCAAACAGCTGCTGAAAAATCCAACCATGAAGGGCTTTTATCGATTAATTGACTACCACATTGCTGAAGCAGAAGACGGTCGCGCGAAGGACAGTCTATCGACGCTACAAGCGATGGTGGGTGAACAGTTAAAAGTGAAACCACACTACCGATGCCGGAAGTGTGGGTTTTCTACTCATTCCCTTTATTGGCACTGCCCGTCCTGTAAAGGGTGGGGGACGATCAAGCCAATCCGCGGATTGGATGGTGAATAATTTTAATGCAGCTGACAGAGTTTCTGTCCGCTGCATTTTTTTAACTTTTTATTTAATAAGAACCAAAATAGTTAGGAGATGAAATGATCGACCAAAAAGTTATTGTCGCACTGGATTATGATAACCAAGCAGACGCACTTGCGTTTGTAGATAGAATTGATCCTGCGTCATGTCGCCTAAAAGTTGGCAAGGAGATGTTTACGCTATTTGGTCCTGATTTCGTACGTGAACTCCACAAACGTGGTTTCTCAGTCTTCCTGGATTTGAAATTTCACGATATTCCAAATACGTGTTCTAAGGCGGTCCGCGCAGCCGCGGAATTAGGGGTTTGGATGGTGAATGTGCATGCGAGCGGTGGTGAGCGCATGATGACGGCATCACGTGAAATTCTTGAGCCATACGGTAAAGATCGCCCATTTCTGATTGGAGTAACGGTACTAACCAGTATGGAACAAAGTGATTTAGCGGGTATTGGTTTGAACATTGCGCCTCAGGATCAAGTTATTCGTCTGGCGACATTGACCAAAAACGCTGGTTTAGATGGTGTCGTATGTTCAGCTCAAGAGTCTTCATTGCTTAAGAGCGAACTTGGTCAAGACTTTAAGTTAGTTACACCAGGAATCCGACCTGCTGGCTCTGAGCAAGGTGACCAGCGCCGTATCATGACACCAGTAGAGGCTATTCAGTCAGGCTCTGACTATCTTGTTATTGGGCGTCCAATTACTCAAGCTGTGGATCCTGCTGCAGTGTTGAAATCGATCAATGATAGCTTGTCTAGTATGTAAGCACAGTCTTGTATTGTATAAAGAAAGGTGAGGCTGTGATGCCTCACCTTTTTTGTATCTAATAAAAATACCAACCGTAGTAAGCAACTGCTCATTTTTACCAGTTATATCTGCTCGCTTACTTGCTTGCTTTAATTGGTGTAGGGGGGAGCTCATTCGGATAAAGGTTCTACGGTTTATTATGAGAAAAGTAGGGCTTGGTACTGTATCGATCACACTTTTGTAACATAACTCACTGTGATGCATAGAAAATGCGACCATGTATTATTGATGACTTGCGTTACAAAAGCCTAAAGAATACTATGGCGAGGATGCATTCACTGCGTTGTAAGGTCTAGGATGACCTAGTGAAACTCTTTGAAATTAATATAGAAGCTGGCAGGAAGTCACTTCATATTACGCTCCTATTATTTCCTATCTGCGTATTTTCTATTTGCAGCTTTCACACTCCGTCTTCCTTGCTACGACCTTAATCGCAAACACAACAAGGAAGAAACATGACTAAAAAACTGCCATTTTCAGTACTTGCAACACTGACCGCTGCCAGTTTTCAACTGAGTGCGGCAGAGCTACCTGCTGATATAGAATGGATTTCAAATAACAATGAACCTCTGTTCGCCTCTGAAGAAGCGGTACGAGGTGGTACTTATCGTACTTACATTCAGAGCTTTCCTCAGACATTACGAAGTGTTGGTCCAGATGCGAACTCCGGCTTGCGCCAATATTTAATGGATGGTTCACCAAAGCTTGCTCAGCGTCATCCAAATACTGGTAAATGGATCCCCCAACTTGCTAAGTCATGGGCATTTGGAGAGGACAACAAAACCGTATTCTTTAAGCTTGATGAAACGGCCGAGTGGTCAGATGGTGAAAAAATTACGGCAGATGATTACGTCTTTATGATGAAGTACTACACGTCAAAAGACATTATCGACCCGTGGTACAACGACTTCTTCACGAACAGCGTTGTTGGTGTTGAAAAAATTGACGACTACACGATCAAAGTCAATCTTGCTGTAGCTCAAAGTCATGACTCGCTCATGGTTATGATTAACATGCCGAGTAATGGTTTTCAGCCTCGTCCGGAACACTTCTTTGAAGGAGAAAAGGACGCAAATAACGATGGCATGCCTGATAACTTCGTCAGAAAGTTCAACTTTAAATCTGAGCCAACTGCGGCGCCTTACTACATTGATAAAGTGAAGAAAGGTAAGAGCGTGACATTCAAACACGTGGGCGAAGATTGGTGGGGGTATAACAACCGCTACTATAAAAACCGCTACAACGTAGAAAAAGTCCGCATTAAGGTGATTCGCGATCCTGATATTGCCATGAAGCACTTTGAAAAAGGTAACTTAGATTACTTTGAGATGGTGCTACCAAGCTTTTGGCATGACAAAACCGATAGTGATGTGTACAAAAAAGGCTATATCCAAAAGTACTGGGGCTTTAACGAAGCACCACAAGGCGCCGGTGGCCTTTGGATGAACACAGCGATGCCGATGTTGGATAACCTAGAAGTGCGCAAAGGTGTTATGGCAGCCACTGACTATGACGGCATGATTGAAAATATCATGCGTGGGGATTATTCACGCAAACCACATGGACTCGGCTTTGGTCATGGCGAATACGATGATCCTAACAATACACCGCCAAAGTTTGATGCTGATGCGGCGGTTAAACACTTCGAAAAAGCGGGCTTTGACAAAGTGGGCGCAGATGGTATTCGTGTCAACGATAAGGGCCAACGCTTGAGCTTTGCTATCACCTACGGATACAACTCTTGGACTCCACGTATTGCATACCTGAAAGAGCAAGCGAAACTCGCTGGTCTAGAGTTCACGTTAAACTTGGTGGATGGCTCATCTGCGTTTAAATACATTCTTGAGAAAAAGCATCAGTTAGCGTTCTTGAATATGGGTTCTGGTGAGATTCCTGCGTATTGGGAATACCTGCACTCTGATAATGCTAATCGACCACAAACGAATGCTCACACCAACTACAGCAGCCCTGAGTTGGACAAGTTGATTGAAGCTTATGACTCTGAGTTTGATCAGGAGAAGCGTTACGATTTATCGCATCAAATCCAAAACTATGTCAGCAAAGCGAATATCATCGTTCCTGGATACATGGTGCCTTATTCTCGAGTTGCGCATTGGCGCTGGGTTAAAATTCCTAAAGATGGCATGACAAAAGCGACAGAATGGGTGCTTCATCCAATGGATATTGGTAATTTCTGGATCGATAGCAAAGTAAAAGAAGAGACTGAGGAAGCGATGGACGAGGGTAAAACCTTCCCAGAGACAACGGTCATTGATGATCGCTACAAGTTGTAACTCCACAACTTAGCGGTGATAAAAATGAAAGCCCCGGTAATTAAGTTACAGGGGCTTTTTTATTTTTACTTAACTAAGTAGGACGCTTCTAAAAGGTAGGTTTTCACATCACCAAGCAAAGAGAAGGCCTTGTCGATGGTTTTAAATCGCTCATCAAGTGAGTCACTAGATGTTAGTTGGCTGAACGTTTTTACCGAGAAAGCTTCGTTTGCTTTAAAGAACTGATGCACATTTTCAAGCTGAACTTTATGAATATGCTCCACCTTATTTAGGGCGGTGGTTAAATCGGAAATGTTAATCGACATTGCTACTCAAGAACCTTATCAACAAGACCTCTACATAAGGTCATAGGATGGGGCTTTATATTTTGCCGTAGAGTAGCACCAAAGAACGGATTGCAGTCTGACTAAGATCAATTTGTCTCGCTTGATTATCTACATCTATTTCGATCGAAAAAACTTCTTGCAGTACAAAAAAGGGAAGCGACTTGCTTCCCTGTAATTAACATCGATCTTAGATTTTTTTGGCAATGTCCGAAGTCAGTTCTTCCAACCCGACGGATAGTGCGTCGACAAGTGCTCCATAGCCTTCGTCCTTTAGAGGCTGAGAGATTTGTATTGGTGCACTGTTTTCTACCTTTCCTTCAGCATTGATGAGTAACCATTCACCCTCAATTTCGATATTGCCTTTGTAGCTACCATTAAATTTATTTAACGTCAGCTGTAGTTTGGCTTCACCATTTTGATCCAACAGGTTGTTCATTTCAGTCGGCCAGTAATGAGTCTGTTTGTGGCGTAGTTCTGTGACGACTCTCTGAGTGATTTGCTCGGAAATACTATGCGCCCATTGATTGTTTCTTGCCTGGATAACTTGAGTCTCAGAGGTTCGGTAAACGATACCACTGTCGTTTAAATAACTTGCCAGTTTTACTGGACGAACAACTAAAGTAGGGCGCTGTGAGATATCAGAAGAGCTCAGCGTCACTGGTTCCGCCTTAGGTAGAAGGTACAAAGCCCCTTTAGTTTCTGGAGCACTACTGCAACCCGTTAGACCGACAAATAGCGCGATAGACAAAAAGAATACTCGTTTCATTAGTTTTGGCCTTTAACTGGGATTGGGTCACTGATTTCATCTTCTCCAAACACGAGAGAGTTTGGCTTTTCGTTTAGCTGTTTAAGTACGGGTTTAAACTCTGTCATCACGCTTTCTAGTTCTTTGAGCGTGGCTTCCATTTCATTGTACATGGTTGAGTTTGGTCCATAACCATCGAGTGTTTTTTGCAACTGCTGCAAGCTTTGGCGAATATCTGTTGGGATCTCTTGCGTCTCTTTTTGATTTAAAAGTTTATCAATACTGTCCGCGACACGTTCTGCTGACGCCAACGTCTTTTCCGACGTTTTTAACGTTGAATTGAGAGAGTTAAGCGTTTCTTCCATTGGTAAGCTATTAATCTTATTTAGGAAGTCGTTAACTTGGCGCTGAACTTGGGCAAAACCACCACGCATGGTTGGAAATACATCTAAACCTTCATATTCACTTGGAACGTACTGATCATCATTAGGATAAAAGTCTGCATCAATATAAAGCGCACCAGTTAACAAGTTACCAGTCTTTAAGGTGCCACGGAGACCGCGAGCAAACTCTTCCTTCAACTTTTCTTTGAACATTGATAAAGATTGGGATTCTAAATCTCCGTACACTCGACCGAGCTCAACGCGCACCAAAACTGGAATTTTTTTCGCAGAGAAGTTTTCTTCTGGTGTTGGTAAACGCATCGGTACTCTCGTCACGGTACCGATACGAAGACCGCGGTACTCAACAGGCGCATTCGCTTTTAAGCCACGTACCGATTCATCAAATAACATGACGAACTCAATGTAGTCATCGTACATGCCTTCTCTCAGCTGCTTAATATCATCGTACAAGCGGAAGTTAACCATGTCTTCTGTGAGTAGTTCGCCGGACTCAAGACCTGGAACGGTATCGAAGGTAACGCCACCCGTTAGCATGCTCTCTAGCGAGCCAAACTTAACTTCAAACCCTTCGGCATTGAGCTGTAAATCAACACCAGAATTCAGCCAAAACTTAGTACGAGTGCGCACTAAGCTGTCATAAGGTTTGAAAATAAAGAGTTGATACAGCGCTTTGCGAGTATCAACATCAAAGCTGGTTTTCTCTACACGACCAACAGTAAAGCCTTTATAAATAACCGGGTCACCAACACCTAGTTTGCCAGCTTCGCGGTGTGTTAATACAAGACGTAGGCCTTCTGCATCAGGAGAAGCGACCGGTGGCACATCTAATACCGTAAAGTGCTCCTTTTCTACTTTAGATTTACCCGGCTGAAGTTGGATGTAAGCGCCAGAGAGCAAGGTCTCTAAACCTGAAACACCATCACGGCCAATTCGAGGCTTCACCACCCAAAACATGGTGTCATCTCGCAGCATGCGCTTCGCGTCTTTATTCATCTGCGCCTTAGCGATGATGTGATCGTAGTTTTCACTGAGAGTAACTTCGGTAATCAGACCGACTTTAACATTCAATGCTCGGATCTCGGTTTTACCAACCTCAATCCCATCTGCGGTTGGCAGTTGGAGAGTAATTTGTGGGCCTGTACTGTTGATGTATTGGAACAGCATCCACGCTCCCATGGCTAGCGCAAGGATCGGGACAATCCAGATCGCAGAAATCTGCTTTTGCGGTTTTATTTGAGCGGTTACGTTGTTCTCATCACTCATATTTGGCTTTCTCGTTTAAGTTGTCAGAAATCGGCTCCTGCACTTCGTTTTGTGGCAACTGCCACAACAAACGTGAGTCAAATATCATTGCAGAAAGCATGGTGAAAATGACCACTGCCGCGAAAGAGAGCGCAGCAGGGCCTGGATAAATCGCCATTAAGTTTTGCAACTGAACCAGTGCAACTAAGATGGCAACGACAAAGATATCGATCATGGACCAGCGACCAATAAACTCAGTTAAGCGGTATATCTTTAAGCGTGAAATACTTTCTTTGGGAGGAAGATATCGCGCTTTTTGCGCATTGTAATACAGCCACGCGAGTGCCAGCATTTTCGCCATTGGAATGAATACGCTAGCAAAGAAAATTACCATCGCAATAGGGTAAGAACCTAAATGCCAAAGCAGTATTACCCCTTCCATGATAGTTGAACCTTCTGAATGTCCAAGGCTTACGGTATACATCATTGGATAAAGGTTCGCGGGTATATAGAAAATGACTGACGCAAACAAAAGCGCCCAAGCTTTTTGTAAATTATCTGCTGGGTTGTATTTATGAATAGGGCTTTTACAACGAATGCAGTATTGGTGTTTTTTCGCTTCAATTGGGTTGAGTTGGTGACATGTATGGCAACCAATATGGTTGTGGTTATGGTGCGTATCGCCCTCATTTACATCGGGCAGCACGATGGCTGGAATGAAGTGTCCCCAGAGCCAGCTTTTGTCAACCATAGAAATACATTTGACTACCAGTACGGTATAAACGCAGAACGCCCAGAATGAAGTCCCCATTCCAATGTCTGCCAGAGAAGCGATTTTAATTAAGCTGACTAATACGCCAATCAAGAATACATCGACCATCAGCCAGGGTTCGACTCGAAACAGAAGGCGACATAAAACTTTCGCCATTCGTTGCTGTTTTTTGGATGGCGTATGTTTACGCGCTTTTAATGCTTCGAGATGAAGAAAGAGAATGAGACCGACATAGATAGCAGGCAATACGACGACCGTTGCGAGAAGCAACACACCTAAAAGTACATTTTGAAATTCAGCCAGCATTTTGGCTGCATGCAATAAGGTGATTTCTTGCGATAGCCCTTGCACACTGAACGACATAAAAGGGAAAGAAATGCTTAACACCAACATGATCAAACATGCCGATGAAATGGCGATCACGCTTTGATAGGGTTTAGCATTCACTTTTGTCAGAGAATGCGCGCATCGAGGACATTGAGCTTTTTGCCCTTGATCGATATCGGGAATACGAACAACAAGGCCGCACTCTTCGCATGAAATTAACTGACGGGAATTAGGTTGAATACTCATCGGGTAGGTTTTGGATTCATTTGTCCTAAGAATACTCTTTTTTCATTAGGCACGCTTGTTTTGATTCAGGAGTTTACGAGTTTCTTACTTTTGGCATCATAGTATATGGAAGCTCTAAGATATAAACAAAGTCGCGTTTGGCGCACTATTTTACTGAGAAGATGGGTATGTTGGAAGCCGAAAACCACTTAACGTTGCTGGTTTGGAGAGGGTAAGTGAATTGCTTCAGGAGAGTAAATCAACCCTGCCCAGAGAGCCTGAGCAGGGAGGTGGGAGCACTGGTATTTAAGATGAACGGTTGTTTTTTACTCGACGGTTCCGCTCTTGAAAGCATTAGAGCCGACTTGCTTCCCACTAAGTGTTTTTCCGTAATAGCCTTGATGTTGGTGATATCTCTCTGCGTTTGCGACCACGTTGCCTTTAAATCGTGGATCTTGTGGACGCTCGTGGCTATTGACGTATGCCGCGACATCCCACGCTTCTTGTTTGCTTAACTGGACACTTTTCCCAAGCGGCATGTTTTCGTAAATAAAATAGGCCGCGGTGTTAATCCGGTGCATACCTGCACCCCAGTTATACGCATATTCGCCCCAAAGTGGTGGAATGTATGAATGACCGTCGGTGCTTTTGATGCCTGAACCGTCGGCGCGATGACAAGTTTCACAGTTCTTTTCGTAGACCAGTGCGCCTCGCTCTATTGATGGTTCTTGCTCAGGGGCGTTGATTTTTGGGTAGCCACGCCCAGAGAGATTACCTCGCTTTTCAATTGGTAATGCTTGCGCGATGGCTTCGGGCAACGGGAAGTCTTTTGCTTTTCCACCAACTTGTAACGCTTTTGCGTCTAGCTCCGGAATTGGTTCATCCGTCATACCATGTTTGTCGAGCAAGCCGCCCATCGCCAACCAGTAGGCGTAAGCACTAAGGGCAACAATTTCTGGCGAATCGTAAGCGGGCGCTTTACCGTTCATGGAATATTCGAAACAACCCTGGATACGGTCAGCATAGCTGTTTACGCGATCGTTTTTCTTGCGATAAGCCGGGTAGGCCATGTATGCCGCCCATAGAGGTGCAGCGTTGGCTTTTCGTCCTGCTTCCATATGGCAATTCACACAGTTTTGTTCGTTGCCAACGTATTTTCCGCGCATTTGTTGCGAGTTAACAAATAGGGAATAACCACGTTTTACTTGCTCACCAAATTCGGTATTTGGAATGGTGCCTAGATCACGCGGTTTTAAGTATTCACCGTGATTCTTTTTTTTCACCGCGGGCAGTTCAGTTTGACGATCCGGCAGTGGCTCGTTGGCCAAAGTAGCAGCAGAGATGAGAGGCAATGCGAACAAAGAATATAAACGTTTCATGTCTGCTCCTAGTAACGTAATGAGGCAAAGTAGTAGGAAAGGTTTTCAATCTCTTCGTCAGTGAGATTTTTCGCGATAGTACCCATCATATTGAGCGGGTCACCACTGCGAGTGCCGTTTTTCCATGCCATCAATTGCGTTTTTAAGTAATCAGCATGTTGGCTTGCGAGGCGAGGGAATTTGTCGACGCCCATTCCGCTGGCTCCATGACAAGTCGCGCAAGCTGGAATGTTTCTATCCCAATCGCCTTGGAAGATTAATTTACGATACGGGTTACGAATGTCGGCTTGGTCGCCGCGTTGCTCTGGGTTGGTGAACTCGTAGCTTGGAAGGTTAGCAAAGTAATTCATGACTTCTTTACGAACGGCAGGATCGCTAAGCTCCTTCGCCATGCCTTGCATGACCACATTTTGGCGTTCACCACTAAGGAATAGTTCGATTTGAGTGTTGAGATAATTCGCGTTTAAACCAGCGATCATCGGAGCGATATTTGGCTGTCCCATGCCATCTTGGCCGTGACAACCGCTACATACGCTGGCTTTTTCCGGAATAGACGAGGCGCTTGCGCCCATAGTGGTGGCTAGCAAATAGGCTGTCACCACTGGAAGAATCTTTGACATGCTGACTCACTTTAATTCTTATTAATATGTCCAAGTGCTACTTGGTAGTCACTGGGACGATATTGTCGGCCTTGTCAATAAGGAAAGGTATTGTGGATTTCCACATATTTAGAGGATGTGAAGAGCTGCTAAATGGCAGCTCTTCAGGTTTGGTTGTCTACTAAGCTTTGCGGATTTTGGCTGGTAATGATTGGCGAGCCGCAGCTCCTACCACCCAATCCAACAACACGCCTTTGCCTTCTCGGGTTGGGTCAATTAATCCGATGTCGTTAATGTTGACACCATCTTGGCTGCGCGTTTTTACGGGTTGCTGTTTATCACCGATCCAGTGTGAGCGTTGCCCTAGCTCGGTATGGCCAAACCCATGTTCAAACCCGAGTGTGCCAGGGCGAATTCCACTGACTATCATCGCAAGTGCTTTGGTGCTTGCAGATGGAGTCTCGATAACAAACTCATCACCCGTTTTAATGCCTGCGCGCTCGGCATCGATTGGATGGATGTACACAGGGTTTACGCCTTTGATCGAGTTCAACCTTGGCGATAGGTTGGATACCGCACTGTGAATGTTGGATTTAAAGTTCGTCAGGCTGAATGGCCATGCTGAGCTTGGGAACTGGTCTTCCATTGGTGTGCCATCGGCCAGCTTTTGCGGATGCCATGTCGGGCAACCGGTGTAGAAATCACCCGTCATCGTGTTTCTCGCGCTGCCGACTCGCTCGTTCCAAATCGCGACAGGGCGTGTCCATTTGTGTTTCATTTGCTGACCTTGATATGCTTCGGTTGCATTTTCAAAGCGTCCACCGCGAGCAAAAATAAACGCCACACGTTTCATCTCTTCCGCTGTCAGCGTGCTTTGCATCGCTGGCATTAAACGCTCTAGGCCGGACCACGCAATGTCTTCTGCCGAAACTTCAGGCACGCCGCCTCTCACATACGCCAAGTTCGCCGCGGAACGTAAGTAGAAATCTTCAGCGCGGTGGAGAGCGTGCCAATTTCCTTGCGCATCTTGAATCGCGTTGTCACCAAAGCCGCCTAGTTGCATTTTCTTAGCAACATCAATCAAAAAGTTTTCTAAGCAAATCGAGCGACCGTCGGCGGTTTTCTCTGTTCGCGCTTCCACAATCGGCCAGCGAGCGGTGATGGTTTTCACCGGAACATCGTGCCAAGGCGTTGCCATACCCCAGCTTTCGTAGGTGACCGTGTCCGGCACAATATAATCCGACAATGCGGTGGTTTCGTTAATGAACGCATCAACAGACACAATCAAACCGAGTTGTTTTGGATCTTTAAGCTTGCCTTCCAGCAGCGTTTTCAAACCGGGTACACCATACATTGGGTTCGCCATGTGGTTGATCCACGCTTTAACGCGGTATGGATAACCATCAATAGCCGCAGATAGGTGCTCTGTCAGCAGTGGCGCGGCAAACGGATACCAAGGGGCGCGAGTTGGGTAAGGGGATTCACCTGCCTCAACGCGACGTTTGTATTCGCTGGTTTTGTGGTAGGGGAATTTACTGCGCGACAGAAAGACGCCTTTCGGGCCGACTTTGCCAGCAAATTTGGTGAAGTCGTAACGAGGACCCGCAGCGGAAGTTGGGTAGCCACCCGCTTTCGCCATCGCGCCGCCTTTCATGTTGATATTACCAATCAACGCATTGAGCATCATGATGGTAAACGAGTTATAGAACCCATTGGTGTGCATGTTGCCACCGTGGGTATCGACCACCGCTTTGGTTCCGTGACTAGTGAAGCGTTTCGCTAGCTCGACAATTTGCTCAACAGGAATCTCACATTGTTGGCTATAGAACGCAAGGCTGTATTTAAACGCCTCTTCTTTGAGTCTTTGCAGGGAAGATTTTACTCGCACTTCGCCTGATGCAAGCGAAACCGTTTTATCGACAAACAGTGCCGCTTCTCCTGTCTGGGTATGCACACCAAATTCGCCGCTTTGATCATCCACGATGACGTACGGGTCGGAGTCAGACAACGCTTCGCCTTCGAATGGCAGATTCAGATCCGACGCGCGTAAAAACGTGCCGTTTCTCGGGTGCTGCTCATCGCTTATCACGAGATGTGTAGCGTTACACCAGTGTGCGGTGCCGGCTCGTTTCATCGCGTTTGCCCCCGGCTGCGCCAAGAAGGTTTTGTTGTAGCGTTGATTTTCGATGATCCACTGGATCATGCCAAGCACGAGGGCAGAGTCGGTGCCTGGTTTGATTGGTACCCAGCGGTTGTTGTCACCGGCAGCCAAGCTCGATGAACCCGCAGGTAAACTTGGTGTGATGATGGTGTATTCCAAGCTACCTTCTGTTCGCGCATTGGCGAGTTGGCGCGCCTGACGCTTAAAAGGGTTGCCAGCTTGAGCTGGCGACATACCGATGAAGATGATGTATTCCGCATTATCAAAGTCTGGCTTTAAGTGTGCGTTCTTATCTAAATCGTTCATAAATGCACCGCTGCCAGCACGAAATGCGTAGCCGCAGTAAGAGCCATGATGCCCAAAGTTACGCGTACCATAGCTATTGAACGCGAAGCGTTTGAAAATGTCGTCTCGGCCTTCGTTACCGGCATTGGTCATTAGCAGTTGGTTGGCTCTCGGGCCATATTCTGGGTTTTCAGGATCTACGGGCGTTGTTAAATCGCGAATTGCGCGTAGGCCATCAACATGACCTTCACCAAATAAATCACCACCTTCTACGACTTCTTCTATCAATTGCTCGTAGCTGATCGGAATCCATTTTCCTTCGCCGCGTTTGCCAACTCGTTTCAGCGGTTGAGTGATGCGGTACGGACTGTTGCGAATTTCTAGCATCCCGTTTCCACGTGCGCAGGCGGTGGAGCGACCTTCAAGGCCCGCTTCTCCTGCCAAACTTAAATAAGCATCTTTGACTGGCGTTTCGAACGGAATGTGTTGCTGATGAGAGAGTGGGTGATATGGGTTGCCAGTAATACGCAAAATCTCGTCGTTGCGGTTATCAATGCGTACACGCAACCCGCACAGTGACCAACAACCAAAGCACATGGATGGCGCAACGCGCTGATTTGGATTCGGGATCAGGTTGCCTTTGTTGTTGACCGTGTATTCTGGTTCAAGCGAGTTACCGTGGTGAATATCACGCGTTTTTTCTCCTGCGGTGCCTTCGAGCGCACCTTCGACCATATGTTTGGTGGTGGTGGCGTAACCCGCAGCGAATGCGCCAAGCCCACCCACTGCAATGCCTGATTTCAAAAACTGACGGCGTTTGTTATCCATGATGAAATCCTCTTTGATTAGCGTTCAGTTAAGGTGAGTGATGAGGCTTTTTCTTCGATATTTTGTTTTGGCTGAACCAGCTCTGATCCGAGCAATGCCAGTGCAAGCCATAATCCGAGCATGCCGATAATGCCTATCCAGCCATTTCCATCCATAGTGAGTTGGTATGGATACAGCCCTGCATCGAACTTGGCGATGGTTTGTACTTCCATGATGGTAAACCAGCGAATCAGCCACGCACTTGCCAGTGCGGCAGCAGACACAAAACTGAGCCCTATGACGTGACAAAATCTGGCTGATGCGGACTTTTGGGTATCGCGCAAGAAGATGAAAGCGAGCAAAATACAACCTAAAACGACAAAAGTGAGCAAGGCAATGTTGCGCATCCATTGTTCGCTAGAATAGAGCGAAAATGCGGAATTGTTGGATGCCCAAATGGGTAGCAGTATCAGCGTCAGAACGCCGCTCGTGACCAGTGATTTTTTCAGTAAATTGTTATCACCAGAAGTGAGGGCTTTCGATTGGCTAGGCAGCAGTAACCAAATCAGCAGAGCGAAACCGACCGAGCCCATAAATGCAGTGACAAACCAAAGAATTGGTGACGCGGGTTGGTGCCATAAAGAGCGCGATTTAACGACCGCAATTTCAGCACCTGTGTAAACTGCAATGGTGATGCCGGATAGCACAGTGATGGCTGACACCATAAGCATGGCTCTACGAGAGAGCACCCATTCACCCAGTGATAGCTTTGAAATTAGAGGAAGTACTTTTCCTGGCTGATCACGTAAGTTGATCAGATCCTGGCGGAGATACAGCCATGCGGTCACTACCGCTAAACCTGAGAAAACAGGCAAGAAAAGCGATCCTAAAGACATCCATGACCACGGCGTGATGTGCGCGTAAAAATGCCAAGCTCGTCCCGGCTGGTGAAGGTCGCCAGTTAACGCTAATGGCCCCACGATGGCGCCGATGGCCAGCGTCAGCACAAGCGCAGCACGCAGTCTGTGACTAGTGTGTTTTTTAAATAACAGTGCGATTAGGAACAAAATAGCGGCAGCATAAGCCGAACCGATGTAGAAGAAGTACTGCACCGCCCACGGTAGCCAAGCCATCGCTTGAGGTTGGACTAACACTTCGGTGATGTTCATGCGCGATCTCCTTGTGGGTCGTAAATAGCTGGCTGCCCGTCGATATGGCTGGTGAAGCGCTCATCCATGCCGATATAAAACACGTGAGGCTTGGTGCCTTCATTGGGTTTCAATACTTTGATGTCGTCCTGATGTTCTTTGATTAAGCGGCGAATCTCGCTTGTTGGGTCGTTTAAATCACCAATCACACGCGCACCGCCAACACAGGTTTCCACGCAGGCAGGTAATAGGCCTTGTTCTAAGCGGTGTGCGCAGAAGGTGCATTTGTCTGCGGTGAGCGTGTCTTCATTGATAAAACGTGCATCGTAAGGGCAGGCTTGTACGCAATACGCGCAGGCGACACAGCGACTGTTATCCACCATGACGATGCCATCTTCGCGCTGAAAGGTCGCTTGAACCGGACAGACAGCCACGCAGGGTGGGTTTTCGCAGTGGTTACAAAGGCGAGGCAGCATAAAGGCCTTTGCTTCTCGTGTGGCTTTCGAACCGTCATCCAGCGTGACTTCGTATTGCTTCACTGTGGTCCGGAACTGGCCGATAGGCGCTTGGTTCTCGATGCTGCAACCCACGGTGCAAGCCTGGCATCCGACGCATTTTCGCAAATCCACCACCATTGCATAACGTTTCCCCACTTGTCCTTTTCGGTCGGCGGACTGGTTATTTCGAATAATGTTTCCCGCGGTTGCCGTGCCAATGCCCGTGACTGGAATTAACGCGGCTCCAGCTGTGACCGCGCTAAGAAAACGACGTTTGGTGGAATCCATAACTCACCTGCTTTTTTGTTGTATTTGAATTGACTGATTCCATTGTGAGAAATGCACCGCGAGGCTTATATTGTGGATTTCCACATACCCAGATCAAACTTGATCTAAAACAAATGTGGTTTAGGGAAGGTAGCTGTTATTCTTGCTTCATTATTTTCGAAGGAACGATTCGACTCATCATGAACAAAATGCCACGGTTGCTTCAGTTTTGGATTCTTTGCTTAGTTGCCTTTGCATCTTTGGCTCAGGGCGCAGTTTCTGAACAAGCAGATCTGCAAAGAATGCAAGAGCAAAAAGCAGAGCAGCCACAGGCCAAGCAAAAAGTCGAAGTGGGCGTGTTAGCGATACGTGGTCATCTTTATGCCGAGCAGAGATGGCAACCGACCATTGATTGGCTCAATCAGCAAATTTCCGATGTGCATTTTGTCCTTCATCCCCTTAACTTGGATGAAATGGGCGAAGCGGTGAAGTTTCAGACCATGGATTTCATCTTAACTAACCCAGGTCAGGCAGTGCGGTTGGGTAGGCAATACGCGCTATCGTGGATGGCAACGCTAACCAGCCGAGCGCCGCAAAATTCGAACTACGGCATTGGTTCGGCGCTGGTGGTTCGAGCCGGTTCAAGCTATCAAACATTGCAAGATGTCTCAGGGCTTCCCGTTGCTGCTGTATCAGAAAAAGCCTTTGGCGGTTACTTAACGCTGCGTTACCAGATAGTCGAAATGGGTCTTAATCCTAACGATTTCTTTGCTGATGTCCGTTACCTCGGCTTTCCTATTGACGCCAACCTGTATCAATTGCGTGATGGTAATGTGGAAGCCGCTGTCATCCCTGCTTGTTTATTGGAACAGATGCAAAATGAAGGTCTGTTACAGCAAGGTGATTTTCGAGTCCTAAATCAACAGCCAAATGAACATTCTTCGTGCGCTGTTTCTACGCCGTTATATCCAAACTGGTCATTTGCCAAAACAGAGCGTGGCTCAGCTCAGCTCGCCAAACAGATTGCGCAAGTCTTGCTTGCTATGCCGCCAGATCACCCTGCGATTATTGCGGCAGGCGCGTCAGGTTGGACGTCACCCGTCAGCTTGCTGAGCATCGACAAACTTTATCAGGCGCTAGACCTCCATCCGTTGCAGCAGCCTTGGTGGCAAGAAGCATTGCGTTGGCTGCGTAGTCATCAGGAATGGGCGTGGGCGCTGTTCATTTTTGTGATTGTATTGAACGCTTACCACTTTTGGCTTGAGTATCGATTTAGCAAGAGCAAGCAAGCGTTGGAGCATACATCGTTACGTTTAAAAGAGAAAAGTGAACAGTTAGAGCATTCACAAAGAGTCGCGATTGTCGGTGAAATCGGCACCAGTCTTGCCCATGAGCTCAATCAGCCATTGGCGGCCATTCGCAATTACAGTGAAGGCGGTTTACTTCGCTTGGCCAAAAAACGCCCTCATGAAGATATTGTCCCAGTGCTTGAGAAAATACAGGGGCAAGTTGAACGAGCCGATGCAATTATTCAGCGCTTAAGAACGTTGATCCGCAAGCGTAGTGTCGACAAAGCGCCGTGCGATCTTCAAGTTCTTATTGATGACACGATTGAGTTGCTCCATTTTCGAATGCAGAAGCAAAATATTTCGATTATGACCAGTATGGAAGGGAACGTCCGTCCGGTACTTGTCGACGCTGTGGGCGTTCAACAGGTTTTAGTTAATGTGATCAGTAACGCGATTGATGCGTGTACTTTGTTCCAAGAGAAATATCACTCGTCAGGTTATCAAGGTAAAATTGCCCTGCATAGTGACTACCAAGTCAATCAACTTTCCATTCGAGTATTGGACAACGGAACAGGGTTGCAGCAAGAGAATCCAACTCAAGCGTTTGTGAGTAGCAAAGAAGAGGGGCTCGGGCTGGGGTTAGCCATTTGTCGTGATGTAATGGAAATGCATGGTGGCGAGTTTCTCATCAGCTCGACAGCGCCACATGGCTGTTTGGTTGAGCTCGTGTTTCCATATCAAAACTAATCTGAACTAGGCATAGGAGCATTCAATGAGCAGCGGTGAAAAGCAGCTACCTGTTTTTGTAGTCGACGATGATGAATCGGTGCGTGACTCGCTCGCTTTTATGTTGGAAGAACATGACTTCAACGTCACCACTTTTGCTGATGGGCAGTCTTTCCTCGATGAGGTGAACGTTCAGCAAGCGGGGTGTATCATTCTTGATAGTCGAATGCCAAATCTTCGTGGTCAGCAAGTCCATCAAGTTTTAAATCAAGCCAACAGTCCCTTGGCCGTTATTTACCTGACCGGACATGGTGATGTCCCGATGGCGGTCGATGCATTACAAGCTGGCGCGGTCAATTTTTTCCAAAAGCCAGTCAAAGGAGATGAGTTGGCGCAAGCCATTTTGCAGGGGCAAGTGCAGTCGGCTGCAAACCTTGATATGGCGGCGGCAAAATCGGCGTATGAATCGCTCACTCCTAGAGAAAAAGACATTTTACGTTTGATCATTGCAGGCAAGCGCAACATTCGAATTGCTGACGAACTTTGCATTGCAATGCGCACGGTTGAAGTACACCGCGCTAACCTATTGAAAAAGTTCTCAGCGAAAACCGTCGCAGAGTTGGCATATATTTATGGCAAGCTAGATTAGAGCTTAGTGAGTGAAGCTTCTAATGTTATTTGTGGATACAACTTGAGCTTTATGACGACTCGCGTATTATCTTCTTCGTTCCTACTTTATCTGAATTCTTATGAGTTTATTGACTAAACGACATCACACACCACATAAACGGGTGAAATGGCTACTAGCGATTATTGGCTGGGTGGTTGTCGTGTGCCTGATGCAAAATTCAGGTTTTGCATCGTCATGCTCTATGAAGTACGAGACGGTATCGCCTGCTGTTTCACTTACTGATGAGGGTTCGAGCGTCAAGTCGATTGATGCTAAAGAAACCAGCAAATGCGAATTGTCTGAAAAGTTGATTCAATTTTCTCAACATCAACTCGATGCATTTATTGTTGTTCTGTTTGTCGGTCTTTTAGCGTCGGCTATTTGGATGTGCTGCACTTATATTCGCGCACAAAATTGGACGGAGCCGATAGGTCGTAAGTATCGAGTCCATCTGACTTTCTGTGTATTCCAAGAATAAAAACGTGCTTTCTGACCAATAACGTCAGCGATTTAGCACATTTGTTTTTATTATTAGGAATCACTATGAATCAAATTACCAAACTGACTCAGTTCGCGTCTATGTTCTTTATGACGCTGGCTTTGAGTTTGTTCTCTCTGAATATTTCAGCACAAACTACCGATACCGGTTGGATGACCAACCCGCAACATCCTCCAGTGCAAACGCGCTTTGTACTAACGGGTCAACAAGATCCGCAAGCCCAAACACTTACAGGCTATTTGGATGTCAAGTTAACCGGAGACTGGAAAACTTACTGGCGATCGCCGGGCGAGGGTGGTGTCGCGCCATCGATAGATTGGCAAAACTCGCAAAACCTGAGTAAGGTTGATTGGCAATGGCCATATCCGCAAAAGTTTGAGTTATTGGGCATTGAGACTCTCGGTTACAAAGGCGACACTTTGTTCCCAATGACGCTGCATATCGACGATATGTCGAAACCCGTCACGATTGATGCAGTGCTCACGCTTTCTTCCTGTACGACGATTTGTGTGCTGACGGACTACCAAATTCAATTGACGTTCTTACCTTCTGAGCTGAAAGTGGACGAAGACGTGATGTTCAGTTACGCCCAAGCGGTGAGTAATGTTCCTCAATCTTCGCCTTTTGTTGAGGTCATGCAAACAAACTGGGATGCGACTCAATCCAAATTACAAATCAAACTAAAGAACACGCAAGGTTGGCAAAATCCTCAAGTGTTGGTGGATGGTGTTGGTGATGCGATTCGTGACTACAGCTTCAAGTTGGATGGACTTCAGCAAGAAGGTGATATCGTCACAGCAAATTACTCGGTTGATACCTGGCTGGGTGAGGTAGAGCTTAATGAACAATCGTTATATGTTTCTATCAAAGATGATAACTTGCTGGTCGAAGAGGTAACACAAGCACAAGCAGGAGCGGTTACATCGTCACTGCCAACTACCTCTTTAGAGAGTATTTTCTTATTTGCACTGTTAGGCGGTTTGATTTTGAACATCATGCCGTGTGTGCTGCCTGTATTGGGGATGAAGCTCAGCAGTATTGTGGCTGCGCATGGTGTAGAGCGCCGTCAAATTCGTACCCAGTTTATCGCTTCTTCTCTGGGGATTCTCACTTCGTTCTGGCTGATAGCTGGATTCATTTTGGTGTTGAAGCTTACGGGTAACGCGATCGGTTGGGGCGTACAGTTCCAAAGCCCTTGGTTCCTAGGATTGATGGTACTAGTCACTGCTTTGTTCGGCGCCAATATGTTGGGGTTATTTGAAATCCGTCTGTCATCGGGTACCAATACATGGCTCGCATCGAAAGGTGATAACTCTCTAGTGGGTCACTACGTTCAAGGTATGTTCGCTACTTTGCTTGCGACACCTTGTTCCGCACCGTTTTTAGGCACTGCCGTTGCTTTTGCCTTGGGCGCGGACGTATTAACGTTATTTGCAACCTTTACAGCATTAGCATTGGGTATGGCACTGCCTTGGATCTTAGTCGCTGTGTTTCCAAGTATCGCGCTAAAACTACCAAAGCCTGGTCCATGGATGAATGTCGTTAAGATCGTGTTTGGCATAATGATGTTGGCAACCAGCGTTTGGCTACTTTCATTAATGGCAAATCATGTACCGATGTTATGGATTGCACTCATCGCTGTGGTTGCTTTTGTCGTCATGATGGCAAGAGTTAAGCGTGTGTATGGTGAGAAAGCACTTGCTGTATCGGGGACCGCATCGTTAGTGTTGATAGCTGGTGGCCTGTTACTTGGTAGTGTCACTGCCGACCAATGGGCGACACCGCTTCCTGAGGACTTAGCGTGGCAGAAGCTTTCTAATTCAGCGATTGAAGAGCACGTCAATAATGGGCGAGTGGTGTTTGTTGATGTGACTGCGGATTGGTGTGTCACGTGTAAAGCGAACAAGATCGGCGTTTTATGGCAAGACCCGGTTTATTCTTTGCTTCAAAGTCCTAATGTGGCGACGTTAAAAGGGGATTGGACACATCCGGACGGCTCGGTAACGGACTTTTTACGAGCTCATGGGCGTTACGGTGTGCCGTTTAACATCGTCTATGGCCCGGCGGCGCCACAAGGTATCCCGTTACCTGTGATTCTGACTGATGATGTTGTTTTAAGCGCGGTGAAACAAGCGAGTGGGGGAACCATTCAATGAGTCCGACAAAGCAGCGTAGAACATTCCGATATTGGCTCATTCAAATCGTACAGATGGTGCTCATTGTCACCGTCATTTCCATCGTGATGGATTGGTATCGCACTAAAGATATTCCTAAACAGGAGGCACCACCATTGAGCTCCGTATTGAGCGATGGTGAATATTTCGATGCAATCGCGCAAAGTCATGAACAACCTGTCGTTGTTTACTTTTGGGCGACTTGGTGTCCCGCTTGTAAATTTGTAAGTCCAAGCGTGAGCTGGCTGAGTGATGACTATGCCGTAGTTGGCGTTTCTGGCTCATCGGGGCCGAATGAGCGTGTGGCGCAGTTTATGCAGGCAAAAGAATATCGTTTTGAAAACATAAACGATCCTTCAAGCGATATTATGCGTGAATGGAAAATTAGCGTGACTCCAACCATTTATATTTTAAGAAATGGTGAAGTGACCTCTATTACGACAGGCGTCACAACGCCGGTAGGAATATTGGCGAGAATTTGGTTAGCTCAATAACGAAATAAAAGTCCGATATTCAAAATACTGAATATCGGATTTTTTCTTTTTATTTTCTCGCTCCAACGGGAATCATAATGTGTGCGTATGGCGTGCCTTTCCACATCACGTATGGGCCACCATAACTTGGATCGGTTGGTAGAGAGTCGAGCAACGCTTGGTCTGGCGTAATAATCATCAAGTGTGGTCCTTCCACAATCCATTGATTATCGTCCGTCATCCCTTCTGCAAATGGGTCGGTGTTACTGGCACCGCCATCACCCGCTAACATGTAAGAAATACCTAATGCTTTGGCTTGGAAAGGCTTTTTGTTCATCCAAGCGTCTGCCCATTCCATCCAAGGACCATCCATACACATTGGCGCTGTGCCTTCCAATTGAGGTGGCGTTGGGAAGCAAGTGTATTGGCTAGAACCTTCTTGCAGAACATTATTGTTCCAGTCCATCACTGTTACTTTATCGCGAATAGTCGGTGGTGCAGCACTCAGTGCATCTTCTAAAAGTGCTTTTGAATCATCGGCTGCGAATGCGCCAAAAGCGCAGCTGACCGAAACAACAGCAGTTAAATAAGGAGTTAGTTTCATAAATTAAACCTCAAGTTAATACAACATGAGAATTTGAGCACTTTAATTATAGAATGATATTAAAAATAATAATCATTATTTAAATGGAAAATAATAAGCGATAGGTTTGTTATGTTAATTTAAGTGTTCTTTCATATACAGTTTATCGTCTACTAATACGTGTAGTTTAAAAACATCCGGCTGTTCTGCTTTGAAGCGTTACCAAAAGATGTTAGATAGATGTTTTTAGTGATATGAGTTGAGTTTATTTGTAATCTATATTTTCAACACCTAATTTCCCTCGTATGGCTAATCGTATAAAAAATATTTCATCTTTATTGTTGTCACACTAAGGCGTACTTTCTTAAGTATATGATTAGCTATAAAGGTAATGAGAATGGGACTAAAAATCCGTGGCTCTGTTGGTATAAATGGCACTAACTCTAAAAATGATGTTAAAGCAGTTCAACAATTTTTAAATGATAACCAAAAGAGAATAGGGTTTACCCGACTGTTGGTTGTTGATGGCTCGTTAGGGCGGAGCCCTCATTTATCGAAAACAGTAGAGGCAATAAAAGTGTGTCAGCGTAAGCTGCTTTATATGGTAAAGCCAGATGGTCGGATTGATGTAAATGGTAAAACTCATCGTAAGCTCAACGGGTTACCATCCAATAGCTCAGTGAAAAATGATTCTCATGATGCTCAAAAGCTAGTAACCAAAGTACCTTGGATGAAAACAGCGTTGGGAGAAATTGTACAAAAAGAAGTTTCAGGTACTAAAGCCAACCCAAGGATTTTAGATTATTTTACGGCATCTAAGTTCTGGGGGACTGATGACTCTGGAGGTCAAAATGCTTGGTGTGGTTCGTTTGCCGCTTGGGTTTTTAAACAACACGGAATCACTCCAGTAAAAGAAGCTTATCGAGCAAAGGAGTGGAAGGGTTTTGGTAAAAACATCTCAGATCCTATACATGGAGCTCTAGGGATTAAATCGAGAAAAGGTGGCGGGCATGTTGCTTTTGTAGTGGGAAAGAGCCCAGATGGGAGGCATTTGTACATGTTAGGAGGAAACCAAAGCAACCAAGTCAATATAGCAAAGTACTCTATTGATGTTTGGGACAAATTCGTAGTGCCGAGTAACTACGATGAAACAAAAGGCACTTTACCTGTATATACAAAAGGCTCTGCCTTAGCAGGAACGGAAAGTTAAATATGAAGAAATTTATAAGTTTGTTAGGTTGTGTGAGCTTATCAGCTTGTGCTTCAGAGGGAGTGTACTCTCAGAATGAGGCACTCAAAGATGCGATATTCCAAACGCCCTATTCTGCAGTGGTGAAAGTTACAGGTTTTGAAAAATTTTCTGAACATGAGGAAGATGTGCTCTTTAAAGTTCAAGCAGAAGTGATTCAGAAACTTCGTGGAGACGTTGGGTCTGAGATTACTTTCAGTATGTATGGCGAGCTAGGAGATGAGCCCAATATACACAATGGTCCTGTCATTCTCACTCTATGTCATGATAAAGATACATATTATTGGCCTGGGACGGGGGCTGAGTTTGAGGCTAATCAAGAGAATATATTATACGCTCAAGAAACAGCTGCTCACTTAGATATAGATCAGCGCCATTTTGCACATTGTTCAGAATGAAAAGGGTGGCGGTTGAAACGAGCGGTTACAGAGCATGTTAGTCGCCATCGTAGACAGCGTCTTTGCTGAATGATTCGTCGAGATTTTTTTAGTCTTTGATTGTCAGAGGCGACTGACAAAACCATACCAACTGTGACAACCAAACCGCTATTAAAGCAGGATATTATTCCTTCAACTTTGTGTTTTAGGAGTAGTCATTAGACTACCCAATAATTGTTGGAATAAATAATGACGAAACGTTGGCTTGTCTCCGCTGTGAGCATTGCGCTGCTCGGCGGTGGTACGTATTTCTATCTCCAATCTGCCGCTCAACCAGAATTACTGCCTACATTGATTGTGGAAAAAGGCACGATTGAAAAACAAGCGGTGGCTGTTGGTAAAATTGTCCCTGCACACTCTGTGTCTATCAAGTCACAAATCGACGGTATCGTCGGTGAAATTTACGCGAAAGTTGGTGAAAAGGTGAAGCAAGGCCAACCGCTGATCAAAGTGCGTCCAAACCCAACTCCCCAAGCATTAACGGATGCATCGGCAGAACTCATGCGTAGCGAAGCCGAGCTGGAATCCGCCAAACAAAAACTGTCCAACTTAGAAAGCTTGGTCAAGCAGGACATTATTCCAAGTAACTACGACGAATACGTAAGTGCGCGCTCGGCAGTCAAATCTGCGCAAGCGGACGTATTGCAAAAGCGCCAGAATCTCGAACTCATCCGTAGTGGTGAGGCGTCGATCGGCGATGCGCGTTTAACGTCGACGATCTACGCGCCAATTGATGGCACGGTACTCAACCAGAAAGTTGAGGTCGGAGAGCCGATCATCTCGACTCAATCAAGCCAAGCCGCGACTGAAATGATGTCATTGGCCGACATGAACAGTCTGATTTTTAAAGGTAGCGTCAGTGAGCATGATGCTGCGCAGTTGTCTCCGGGAATGCCCGTTATGTTGACGGTTGCGCCTTATCCTGATGTGGCGATTTCTGGTGTGCTAACCAAAGTGGCGATTCAATCTGAGAACCTTAACTCACCAGAGGGCAATGCTTCGGCAAAAAGTTTTGATAACGGCTTTGAGGTTGAAGTGGGAGAACTCAAGATCCCACAAGATGTGTTGCTTCGTTCTGGTTTTTCATCGACGGCTCAAATCATTCTGAAGAAGTCTGAAAACGTGCTCACTCTACCGGAGCGCGCTCTGCAATTTGATGGTGACGCACCGAATGTTCTGATCCCCGATAGCTCAGAACAAGGGTTTCATAAACAACCTGTGAAACTCGGTCTGTCAGATGGCATCAATGTCGAAGTGCTTGATGGCGTGGAGCTTGATGAAGAGGTCATCGACAACAGCATGATGGGAGCGGCGCATGGTTAAGCTGCAACGATCAAAAATCGCCTTTGCATTGTTGGCTGCCACGCTCAGTTTGCCGACCTACGCAATTTCTATTGAACAAGCTTGGCAACAAGCAAAGCAGAACGATCCAAATTACGAAAAAGCGAAAATCGGCGTCCAGCTTGGCGAGGTTGGCGTACAGAGTAGCCGCAGTGCGTTATTGCCGGGCTTAAGTGCCAGTGCGTCAGCGGATTGGAATGAGTCCTCAAGCCATTCGAACAGTTACGGCGCTACCTTATCTCAAACTATTTGGGATAGCAGTTTGTGGTCGGAACTGGATCAAGCGAATGCCAATTATCTCAAAACACAGTTAGAGCTATCTCAATCACATAACGAGCTTGCGCAGAAGTTGCTCACCGCTTACCTAGATGTGGCAAGCGCACAGGGCGACCTCAAATTGGCGCAGTCCAAGCTGGAGGAGGGGAAAGAACTTCTCAACATCATCGAGAAACGCTATCGAGCAGGCAAAGTGAAGTCGGTTGATGTTGAAGAAATGCGAGCGAATCAAGTCTCTGAGCAAGCAAGTATCCTCAATGCAAAAGCCGATCTCGAAGTGAAAAAAGCAGAGCTTGCGGCGTTAATCAATCAAATGCCGGAGAGTGTCGACCAAATTCGAACGGATTCTTTGATTCAGCCGCCGATGCTGGTGGACTCTCAGGAGCAATGGCTAAAGCTGGCGAAAGACAGTAGTCCAGAGCTGTTGGTGGCGGCGCAGATGGTGAAAGCGAGCGAGTTCGCGAAAGATTCAGCTAAAGGAGGATACTACCCAACCGTCAAAGGCAGTGTGGGCTACAGCGATGGTGACAATCGTTCAAACGGCGAGTTTAACGCTGGGATTAGTTTGAGTTTGCCGATTGACCTCAATGGTGCAGTGCGAGCGAAAGTGGACGAAGCATCGTTGAACATTTTAAGCGCCAAGCAAGATATGCGTAGAGTGGAAATTGATATTCAGAAACGAGTTATTCAGCAGTTTACGCAGGTCGATATCAACTGGAATCAAGTTTTGATAGCGAACGAGCTGGTTGAGTCGCGCGCCAGAGTGTTGCAAAGCAAAGAGAAACTTTACGACGCTGGCCTGCTTGAAGT
This sequence comes from Vibrio sp. E14, assembly GCF_020515785.1. Classification (NCBI taxonomy): domain Bacteria; kingdom Pseudomonadati; phylum Pseudomonadota; class Gammaproteobacteria; order Vibrionales; family Vibrionaceae; genus Vibrio; species Vibrio sp. E14. Next base: position 221,387 of record NZ_JAHPJI010000002.1, on the reverse strand, counting down.
GTCGGAAGTTATCAGCGCACACAACAGCTTGTTTGAGGCGAAAAACAGTCTGCAAACCAACTTGTACAGCTACTGGCGTAAGAGAATCGGCTTACTGCAAACCGCAGGGAAACTCGATGACGATACCATGGCGTTGATCTCTCGAGCTTTTCATTCATGATCAGTCTATTGCAACAAACTTGGCAAACGTTGATGGCGCATCGCATGAAGAGCGTGCTAGCCATTATCGCGATTGCTTGGGGCGTGATCTCTGTGGTGGTGTTAATCGCACTTGGCGAAGGCTTTTATCGCCATCAGACCCAGTCGTTTTCATTTATGATCAACAATGTGCAAGTGGTGTTTCCGTCGAGTACCAGTAAACCGTGGCAAGGGTTAGCTTCAAGACGACAAATTGATATTCCACAAGAAAAAGTCGACATGATCAAACAGTCGGGCTTCGTACAACAGGCGTCAAGCGTTTACGCCAAATGGGATGCGAATATCACCAATCTCAAAGGACAGAACTTATCAAGTACGGTCAACGGTATTGATACGTCTTACTTTCCTTTAATGCAACGTAAGCTGCAATCCGGTTCGAGAAACCTGTCACCAAGTGATATGGACAACCACACTCGCGTGGCAGTGTTAGGCGATCAAATTGCGCAAATGGGCGGAATCCAAATCGGGGATAGGCTCAAAGTCAACGGCATTCCGTTTTTGGTGATTGGGATAACCGTCGGTGAGGACACTGGCATTTCATTCGGCGATAGCCGCACTGTTTTCATTCCTCAAACAACGTACCGCGATTTGTGGGATGCGAAACCTTGGATGGTATTGATGAAGCCGAGAGATGGGATTGATGCACCGTCGTTTCGACAAAATATCGTGAACTTTTTCGCCAAGCAGCTTCATTTTGACCCAAGTGATAAAGATGCGGTCGAATTACCTGATTTTAGTGAAGGTGCGGCGGTCATCAGTGGAATTTTGCGTGGCATTCAGATTTTTCTTGGAGCGAGCGGCGCGATGACCATGGCGGTCGGTGCGCTTGGCGTTGCCAACATCATGTTTTTATCTGTCACGGAGCGCACGCGTGAAATTGGTGTGCGTTTGGCGATCGGGGCGACTCAAAAATCCATACTCAGTCAGTTTATTCTTGAAGGGCTTATTTTGGTAGCCGTGGGCACGGCATTAGGTTTGATGTTTTCGTATGCCGTGGTGTCTGTCCTAAGCAGCATGGCATTACCGGAATGGATGGGTTTACCTGTGATCACGCCAGATTCCATTGCTTGGTCTTTACTTGTGACGCTTATCTTGGCATTGATGGCATCGTATTTCCCAGCAAGGCGAGCATCACGTCTCACACCAGTCATTGCTTTGAATGCGAGGGCCTAGTCATGTTGTTACCGATGAGACAAATTTTCCAAGAAATGGCCGCAGAAAAGTTGAGATTGGGTTTGACCATTCTGGCTGTAGCGTGGGCGACTCTCTGTATCGCTGCTATGTTGGCGGTAGGTGAGGGCATTCGTCAGGGCGTATTGAAAACCGCACAAAATGGTAACGGCAACTTGATCTATTTGACCGGAGGGATGGCCACCGTCGACCACGGTGCTTTTCACCAAGGTAAATTTCTGACATTAAAAATGGACGATTCAGAGGTCGTTCGAGCGTTACCCGATGTAAAAAGTGTTGCGCCAACTGCGAAGTGGAAAGAGCGCATCACCGTTGGTGACAGAAGCTCGTGGCAAGAGCCCTTAGCGGTCACGAGCGAGTTTCAATCCATGACCAATTTGGTGCCGATGGCGGGAGGGCGATGGTTAAATCCACTCGATCAAAAAGAGACGCGCAAAGTCGTTGTACTGGGTTATGAACTGGCAGCCGACTTATTCAACCCGAATGAGGACTTTAGTTGGTTTGCGACAGTCACATTGCAACTCAACCCTGTGGGGAAAAAGGTAAAAATCGGCAATGAGGAGTTCACCGTTGTGGGCGTATTGGAGAAAAACAGCGCTCAAATAGAACTGGGGGATCTTATCAACTATTCCAGCTTTGTGCCGTTAGCGACGTGGAAGCGATTTCATGTCAACGGTGAAATTGGTGGCATCAATGTGCAGCCACAAGCGGATGTAGACCGAGAAGCCTTAGCGAAGACGGTAAGGCAAGTGATTGCTCGTAAACACGGGGCAAGTGTCAGTGATGAACAGGTCGTCCAAGTCGATGATATGTTCCTTAAACAAAAGAGTATGCAGCAGTTTCTGATAGGTTTGCAGAGTTTTCTTGGCATTATCGGCTTCGTGACGTTAGCTGTTGCTGGCGTCGGCATTGCCAATGTGATGTATGCCACCGTAAAGCGATCTACGCGTGATATCGGCGTGCGCATGGCAGTCGGTGCAACCCCAACGGCCATTCGCATGCACTATTTAGTGCAGTCTTTATTGACAATGATGATGGGGGGCGCGCTTGGGTTAGCCGTGACGTACGCGCTGGTGTCTGCCATCAGTTCCATTCCTTTAGAGGGCAATGCCTTTTATGAACAACTGGGTAAACCTGTCCCTGAGTTGTCGTGGGTCGTTGTCGCGATTGTCATCCTCACCTTAGTGATCATTGGTGTGGCATCTGCATGGTTACCTGCAAACCGAGCCGCAAAAGTCAGCCCGTTGGAGGCGCTACAAAGTGAATAACAACAATAACTCTGGAGAGAACATGTCGAACAAGCCGCTTGTTGAGCTGAACAACATCTGTAAATACTACTCAAGCGGGGAGGCGGAAGTTCGCGCGCTAGACGGCGTTGACTTAACCATTAATCAAGGCGAGTTTCTTTCCATTCTTGGCCCGTCCGGTTCGGGTAAGTCAACGTTGATGAACATGCTCGGCTGTTTAGATAAGCCCACCGATGGTGAGTACCAACTTGGCGGCCAAAACGTCGCAAGTTTAAGTGCGAATGACCTGGCTGGTATTCGTAACCAAAAGATCGGATTTGTCTTCCAAAGCTTTAACTTATTGGAATACGCGACGGCGCTCGATAACGTGGCACTGCCGTTGGTTTACTCTGGCATCAAAGCCAAAGAACGTCGCCAGCGCGCAGCTAAATTGCTAGAGCAAGTCGGGCTAGGGGATCGTTTAGATCATAAACCAAACCAGCTTTCTGGTGGTCAAAAGCAAAGAGTTGCGATTGCAAGAGCCTTGGTCAACGATCCGCAAATCATCTTAGCGGATGAACCAACGGGTGCATTGGATTCAAAATCCGGCGCGGAGATTGAAGCCTTGTTCAATCAACTTCACGCTGAAGGCAGAACCTTGATCATCGTGACGCACGATAACGCCCTAGCAGAGCGCACCAAACGCATCATCACCATCAAAGATGGCAAGGTGATTTCGGATAGGGCTCCGGAGGGAAGATAAATGAATTTTTCTTGATTGAGACTGGAGTTACTTTAAGGAAGATAGCCATGGAATAGGAGAAGCTATCTTCCTTTATTTTTATTCGCGATGTTCGCTTTGTCTCTCTTTTATCAAGTCATGCTTTTGTTCTTTCAGTAGAGTGATTGCGAGCTTAGTGTCCTCAATCAATTTACTGTTATCGTTGAGATCTTTGCTCTTCAAAGGCAAAACCAGATAATGAATGCTGCCATCCTCATTCTGTACTCCGGTAGCAATGATGACATCACCTTCAGACGCCGTACCAAAATACTCTGAAACGACTTTGGTTTCGCTGACACCGTAACTATCCAAATAGGATGATTCCGTGTTGTCAAACAAGATAGGAACCCCTTGTTTAGCTAATGTTCGCAATTGTTTTTGCTTTTGCTCGTCGAATGGATAGTCGGTTGTACTGATGTAACTTACCTGTTCAGCTTCAATAAAATCGTACAGTTCATTGCTCAATTCATTTAATGGGGCAGATATCCAAGGTGTAGCTGGAATGACATCGGAAGTAACGTCATTGTCATTCTGTGGTGTTGGAACGGTAACCACCTCTTGAGCTGCATCGCTCTCAGGAGGCGTTACACTTCTTGTTTCAGTTTTCTCTGTCTTGATTTGCTCGTCAAAGCTTGCAACAGAATCGCTCTGGGAATTCTTGTTATTTGAATTAATTAGAAATATGGCGAGTACTGCACCAAGTGCTAGCGCCGATCCAGTCAAGAGTTTTTTATTACTTGTCATGTCTTACCGTTTATTTCATTAGTAAATACGGCGGCCACTTATTCATTCCGTGGCCGCAGGCTAATAAGTTAGTGGTAGAGCGCGTCATTCCAAGAGATAGTTACGGCTCGGCTAGTCTCTGTCCATTGACTGCTATCACGATTTTTCTTCCAGGTATTTTCTGGGGTGGTATACCAGCTACACCAGTCACGACCAAAGTAGTAATTGGTTTTTCGCCAACCTGCAACCAGCTTGACTTCTGACGTATCTAGGCCATCTTGAATATCATTTTTTCGATATACAACACCGACTTGCGGTTTAAAGTCAGAGCGCATCACGACAGGTAATTCGCTATAGTCAATTAGGTTGCCCATGTCACAGCTGGTCCAACGGTACAATAACCAGTCTTTAGGTGGAGTATTGTGGCGGATAGTCTGGTTTTCGATAAGCCAATTAATGCTCTCATTGGTCTGATCAAAATCAGCCACCGTCTGAAATTCTGGTTGATCGTAAGTTACACGGTTGCTCCAGGAGATCCCACCGCTAATATTTGGAGAATCAGAAGCACTGAAGCCAAGATTAAAGTCCAGAGACTCACTTACGGATGCTGTTGCAATGGTGTTTTCTGGAGCATGGCTCATATGACGTAAAGGGGCACCATTTAAATAACTCAGTGCCAGTTTAAAGGCTGTTGGGATTGTGTAACGGTAGTCTCCACCGGTGGCAAAACCATAGATCTGCTCTTTATTCGGTACATTAGTCATGTCGAAACCAGAACCTCCGTTTAGAAGCAACTTGGCTTCCTTAGCTCCATTCGGCAGCAAAGACTGATTCCAGACATTTTCTAAGGAGTAAATTAAGCGGATTTTCTTCGAGCGTGCATCGCTATCATCGAGCTGTAGCAAGGTCGAAGTGTAAGCCTTTAATGTATCTTCAGCATGTGCTGGAGCTAGAGAACCAAGTAATGCGAGCGCGATAATACTCGCGGAAAGATGCTGTTTTTCCATTGTTGTTTCCTATTAGTCAGCCCATAAAGGTTATTATTGGGTTTTAACAATAACTCTATGGGTGTTTTATAATTATGGACTGGTTATTAATTGGTGCTCAATAATTGAGCGGTTAAATATTGCACCTTGTTTTTTAATAAAAAAAGGAAAAGTATAGATTCGTGGGATTAATGTCTCATAGTTTTTAAATTCATTACTCAACTATAATAAATAAGAATGTGGTTATTAAGTCTTACCTTTTTAAGTTATTACTTAATTTTTATTTTCTAATGTTATGTTTAAATTACTTATTGATAGAAGTGAAGTTTATAAGTGTTAACCATGTTATTGTTGAGGTTTTTGTTATGCCAAACTAAGTAAAGTGTCGTTATGTGGTCATTACGGATTACTGAATTTAATTTAATTTAAATTAAAACAGTGGTTTATGTTTGTTTTGTTGTCGGTTTTTTCTAGCTTAATGTAATGATTGGGTGACAAAGTCCGTCAATGAATTTGTCATATTCGTGTATGAGATTATATGTTATTTTAAAACGGAAAAATTAAACGTTACATTTGAGATGGTAAATATAGGAAAAGAAATAAATAAGATAATTAAATAATCCTCCTTCCGAGGATATAAAATGTAAGGTACTTTTAATTAAACGAATGCTTGAATAAATTATGGAGTGTGAAAAAGTGCTATTTAAGCTACGCTGTCCTATATTCCAGGTAGCGTCTTGTTTATACAATGCGTTTTCTAGGCTTAAAACTGGTTTACGTACTGTTAATCCCTTATCAGTTTCTTAATTAAAAATATTGGCAATATGCTCGCCAAGTTACGTGTATTGGTGTCAATGAATAACAGTATCTACGATAGTTCCCTCTGGGTTGGAACTCCCACTATGAATTTCTTTCATGTTCAATGTGAAACAATACCAGTATTACTCAACTCGTGAAGCAAGTATAAAAAAAGGACTGCTCTGGTGTTAGGCACTGCGACCGTCATTTTTAGTACGAACTGTTCGTCGTAAGTGCTGTGCAACCTAACGATTGGGAAAACCAAAAAACAAAAATGTCCCCATGCACAGAGTTAGGAAAAGTCTGCTTTATCTAAGGAAATAGGATACCAACTCACGATGAATAACGATTTCACATTTGCTATCAAAAGTATTCGCTTTGATGAGAATTACCAACCATCAGACAACACGCGAATCACTACCAACTTTGCTAATCTGGCTCGTGGAAACTACCGCCGAGAGAATCTGCGCAATGCACTCCGAATGATTGACAATCGTTTTAATGCGTTGGCACATTGGGATAATGCGCAAGGTGACCGCTACTCAGTAGAGCTTGAAATCATCTCTGTTGATATGGATATCCAAGGCAGTGGCGAGGCCTTCCCATCGATTGAAGTGCTCAAAACCAACATAGTTGACCACAACACCAACGAGTGCATCGAAGGCATTGTGGGCAACAACTTCTCTTCATACGTTCGTGATTATGACTTTAGCGTTTTGCTGTTGGACCACAACAAAAACCAGCCACGTTTCAGCATCCCAGCGAACTTCGGTGATTTGCATGGCAAACTGTTCAAAGCTTTCGTTAATTCTGAGTCTTATAAACAGCATTTCAAAAAGTTGCCAGTGATTTGTCTGAGCGTATCGGACAACAAAGTATACCGACGTACTGAAAACCAACATCCTGTTTTGGGCTTTGAATATAAGCCGAACGAATCTTCGTTGACGGAGCAGTACTTCAAAAAGATGGGCTTACAGGTGCGCTACTTTATGCCACCAAACAGTGTCGCACCATTGGCATTCTATTTCTTCGGTGACTTGCTGAACGACTACTCAAACCTAGAGCTTATCAGCACGATAAGCACGATGGAGACATTCCAGAAGATTTACCGACCTGAGATTTACAATGCCAACGCGGTTGCCGGTAATTGCTACCAGCCAAACCTAAAAAACCTAGACCACTCGCTAACTCAAATCGTTTACGACCGAGAAGAGCGCAGCCAACTGGCGATTGAACAAGGGAAATTTGCCGAGGAGCATTTCATCAAACCTTATCAATCTGTGCTTGAACAATGGTCTGCAAGCTACGCGTAATCGATAACGAGAATCTAGAAAGGAATGACGATGAAAACACTATTACCGACTTCAACGGCTGGCAGCTTACCGAAACCTTCTTGGCTAGCGGAACCAGAAAAACTTTGGTCACCGTGGAAACTGCAAGGTAAAGAACTGATTGATGGTAAACGCGATGCGTTACGTGTCGCTTTGCAAGAACAAAAACTGGCAGGCGTTGATATCGTCAGTGATGGCGAGCAAACTCGCCAACATTTTGTGACGACCTTTATTGAGCATTTAAGCGGCGTAGATTTTGAAAACCGTAAAACGGTGACCATTCGCAACCGTTATGAAGCAAGTGTTCCGACGGTGGTTGGCCCAGTAAGCCGCACAAAGCCCGTGTTTGTTGAAGATGCAAAGTTCTTGCGTCAGCAAACTAAGCAACCTATCAAGTGGGCGCTACCAGGCCCTATGACGATGATCGACACGCTTTATGATGATCATTACGGTAGCCGTGAAAAGCTGGCTTGGGAATTTGCGAAGATCCTCAATCAAGAAGCGAAAGAGCTTGAAGCGGCAGGTGTCGACATCATTCAGTTTGATGAGCCTGCGTTCAATGTGTTCTTCGATGATGTGAACGAGTGGGGCATTGCATGTTTAGAGCGTGCGATTGAAGGGCTGAAATGTGAAACGGCGGTGCATATCTGCTATGGCTACGGCATCAAAGCGAACACGGATTGGAAGCAAACGCTAGGCACTGAATGGCGACAATACGAAGAAGTATTCCCTAAATTGCAGCAGTCGAATATCGATATTATCTCGCTCGAATGTCATAACTCACGAGTGCCTATTGAGTTGCTTGAGTTGATTCGCGGTAAGAAGGTGATGGTTGGTGCGATTGACGTCGCTACCAACGAAATTGAAACGCCAGAAGAAGTAGCGAACACATTGCGAGAGGCGTTGAAGTACGTTGATGCCGACAAGCTTTACCCATGTACCAACTGCGGTATGGCACCTTTGTCTCGTGAAGTATCGACCGCTAAGCTCAATGCGTTAAGTGCGGGTGCGGAGATCATTCGTAAAGAGTTGGTGGGTTGATATTAATACTTAGGCTCCGCACCATGAACTAAAATTAGGGTCAATCTAGCGAGTTTAAATGAGAATAGGAATCGGATTACAGCTCGCTAGGAAATAGCGATAACTTTCGCACTTCAAAGCTCTTGGTGGGTAGATCCTGAATCACGCTCGTCCCTCGCTGTTCAGGATGACGGATGTTGGAAGATACATTGCTCGCCATCCCTCAGGTATTAGAGCAGCTCTAAGGTAGGGTCATTCCAGCGAGTCTAGACGAGACTAGGAATCTGATTACAGCACGCTAGGAAATTGCGATAACTTTCGCACTTCAAAGCACTCGGTGGGTAGATCCTGAATCACCTCGTCCCTCGCTGTTCAGGATGACGGATGTTGGAAGATACATTGCTCGCCACAACCCTAGGTATTGGGGCAGCTCCAAGATAGGATCATTCTAGCGAGTTTAAACGAGGCTAGGGATCGGGTTACAGCTCGCTATGAAATAGCGATAACTTTCGCACTTCAAAGTACTCGGGGGGTAGCTCCTGAATCACGCTCGTCCCTCGCTGTTCAGGATGACGGATGTTGGAAGATACATCGCTCGCCACAACCCTAGGTATTGGATCTGCTCCAAGAGAGGGTCATTCCAGCGAGTCTAGACGAGACTAGGAATCTACTAACAACTCACTGGAAAATGGCGATAACCTTAGAACTTCACAGCACTCGGTGAGCAGATCATGAATCACGCTCGTTCCTCGATGTTCAGGGTGACCGTTTTAAATAAAAATGCCGCTCACAGTAAAGTGAGCGGCATACATTTCCCGTTTCCAGCCTCTGCCAAGACTTAATTCAACTCCACGTTCTTCATCTCAGGATGCTTTAGCAATATCACACGAATCCAGTGATGCACCACCCACATCACCATCGCGGTGAGCAAAACCGCGACGAAAATCGAGCTGAAACGGTACAAGATCGAAAAGAACGCGTCTTTTTGTTCTGGCACCAATGAGGTCGTCAGCGGAACCGATAGGGCAGACATGGCAGAAAACGCGATAGCCGCTTTAATTTGCCCCTTTGTGAGCCATAAGCAGAATGGCCCCATTGCAATGGTAAAGGCGAACCAAAAGAGTAGCCCATGCCCATACCAACTGCCCAATATCAGCTGAACAGCCATCCCCGCGATGCAGCCTAGTGCGGTGCCGATGATGCGAATTTTTGCCATGGCGAGCGAGCCCGCTAAAGTCATTGGGGTTAGGATGATCAAAATGGAAGCTTGTGCGGATAGCGAGTCATATAAGTCCGCTACTTGGAATACAATAAACGCCGCCATCGCCACTACCCAACCCATAGCAACTTGGCTGATGTAGTCAATATCGCTTTTCACTGGGGTCGACATCTCAATGTGCTCGGCGGGGGATTTTGGCTCCGGGAACAACCAATACGCGAATGCGCAAACAAAAATATTGCTGAACGCCATCACCCACATGTTGACGTTGAACTCTTCAATATCCATGAAGTTATAGCTGGCAAAATTCAACACAATTGAACCCACCAATAACCCCATGTAACCAAACAAATAGGTTTTCTGGTTCATCATTGCAATGCACTTAAACAGCATCATGATTCCGACGGCAACGGTCATTAATGTTGGATGAAACTGCAAGTATTCCAGCAAAAATGTGGCTTGTATGGTTGTCCACACTGCAGAGAAAAACACGATCAATAAAGCCGAAAGATTAAAGTGGTCCATTCTGCCCAAAATAAACAACGGCATCATGATGGCAAAAAATCCGTAAGACCAACCGAAGATCATGCTTAGCGCGAGTCCTAAAGAGCAGCCGAACCAAATTCGTAAGGTTTTCATTGTCGCCGCCTAGTAAATGAAGTGGAACCAGCTTGCGAGGTGAATCTGTGCTTGCGCCATCCACTGCCAGAAAATGCTGTTGTCTGGGTACAAAACAATGGTAGCGCGAGAGCCGACAAACAGTGCTGGTGGTAACTCTTCGCTGCTGGTTAGGTTCACTCGTGTACGCTGCGCATCACGTACCCAGCGGTTGTTCACTTCCACTTTGGTTAGTGCGCCATTAGGCGTTTGTTGTGCGGCTGCTACACCGTAATCGCGGCTAGCTAAATCAAAGTCGTACACCGAACCTGGGTTGGCATCAAATGTGACCAAGGCGTGGAAAGTCTTGTCTACGTTCGCGACGGATTTTTCACGAAAATCAGCGGCTACCCAGAGTGAACCTGTTGGTACAAATGTCAGCAATGGCATGTTGGTGTTTGCCATCGTGCCAACTTCTAGTTGCAGGTTGGTCACGACACCATTACTGGGAGCGAGTACCGCGGTATTTGCCAAATCAAGTTGCGCCTTTTCGATGCCGTTTTTGGCAATTCGAACGGCAGTGCTTTGACCTTTTTGATCGCCTAATTGCGCCTCAATGACTTTTAAGTTTTGTCTTTCAGCTTTAAGCGCTGCACGTGATACCTGATTTTGGGCAAAGGCATTATCGAGTGTCGATTGAGAGATGACTTTCTGCTTCGATAGTGTCAGTAAGCGGGTGTACTCGCGGTGCGCATTATCAAATGTCGCTTGGGCTCGGGCAATATTGGCAAGAGCGGCTTCGCGTTGAGAATACAGCGTTGCTTCTTTTTCATAAGCGGATTGCAGAGACAGCTTCGCCTGTTCAAGCGCAATCTTGTATTTACGATCATCAATCGTAAACAACACATAGCCTTTTTGAACGGACTGGTTATTCTCGATGAGAACGTCGGTCACTTTACCAGATACCTCGGGCGCGACTTGGACAACGTATCCTTGCACTCGTCCTTCGGTCGTTAAGGGGGCGTGGCGGTCAGCAATGATAATGTACAAAAATAGTACGATGAACAGGACAATCAAAGTTCGCATCCAGTGTTTGAATTTTTGGTCAGCCGTCATTACAAGTTCCGTTAAACATATTGGATAGCGGATTATAGAGAAGTCACTCACAATTCAGTAGAATGATAATACGAACATAAATGACCTAAAAATAGGACAATGAACGTTAGTTTTGATGATATTTATCTATTCACTCAGACGGTGGTTCACGGCGGTATAAGTGCAGCGGCAGAGGCGAATCAACTACAACGCTCAAAAGTGAGTCGTCGCCTGCAAGAATTAGAGAAATCGCTCGGGGTACAACTTTTGATCCGCACAACACGCAGCATTGAGTTGACGGAGCACGGGAAACGCTTGTTTGAGTTGGTGGGGCAGCCTATTGACCATATTCAGCAAGGTTTAAATGCCATGCACGAATATCAACAAGAGCTGACGGGCAAGGTGCGTTTAGCCATTCCTTCCGCATTGATGAGCTCTGCCGCGTTTAACGCGATCATCACCGAGTACACAACGCGGTATCCGGAGATTTCGGTCGAGATTGAAAACCATCAAGAGAGTGTCGATCTCAAGCGTCAATCGTTTGATTTACAGCTTCTTCCGAGCGTGGTCAAAGTCACCGATGACAGCTATGTGCAGTTCAGTCTTTTGCCTTATCGTAGTCACTTTGTTGCGTCAAAAGCCTATCTAGAATCGCATCCGCCAGTAAAAACGGTGGAAGATCTTAAGCAGCATCGCCTTTTAACTAATCGTTACAATGCCGATTTGCTCGATTCAGATCTACATGTGGCGTTGCGTTCGGATGACCTCAACTTGCTGCGCTCGATGGCGATAGCAGGAAACGGCATCGCGTTTATTCCTCAAATTCATTCTAAGCCTGCATTGCGAGATGGTTTGTTGGTCGAGGTGCTGCCTCAATTCGCGCATCCGAAGCAGCATCTTACTCTGATTTATCCCTCGGCCTTATTTCTGCCCAATAAAGTCAAAGCCTTGATTGAACTAATTCGAGAGAAATTTAAATAGTCAGTTCAAACCACACTTAAATAAGGGCAAATGTGTGAGCGAAGGTCATCTTTCTAGGTTTTATTGCTCTAACATGAAAGGGTTCTGATACATTAACTGTTGCTCAACTTGTTGAGTATGGTTTGTGGTCGCACAAGATAGGAGATGGAAATGTTATCGAAAGGAAACACGGGCCTGATTGTGGTGGATGTGCAGGGCAAACTCGCTACATTAATGCATGAAAGCAACGCACTGATTGAAAATATCACGAAACTGGTAAGGGGTGCCAAAGCACTAGATTTGTCTATTCTGTGGCTAGAACAGAATCCAGAAAGGTTGGGCCCAACCGCTGAGCTGATTCGTGAAGTGCTTGAAAGTACGCATTTACCTATTACCAAGTACACGTTTGATGGCTGTAAAGAGTCGACGTTTAAGGTCGCGGTGGAGAACGCGAAAGTTGATACCTGGTTGGTTTGCGGTATTGAATCCCACATTTGCGTCTATCAAACCGCGGTTTCTCTGCGTCAGTCCGGTTATCGCGTTGAATTAGTCACGGATTGTGTATCTTCCCGAACCGCTGCCAATAAAGCGCTCGCTCTTGCGAAGTTAACCGCTAACGGTGTGGTGCTCACTGGGCTAGAAATGTGTTTGTATGAAATGGTCGAAGATTGCCGAGCACCTGAATTCAAAGAAATTCTGTCGCTCATCAAATAGTGGAATCACTGTAATCAGCGACAACTTTATTTGAACACGCTATTCAAATTCTCGTTGATATCTTGGCAACATCGACTCGTTGCCAAGTAACCCGCCTTGGTGAATGTAAATCACCGTTTTATCTGTGTTCTCTTCCAACCAAGGGGTGAGGCATTGCCACATATACGGGTCGTATAACAGGTCAAATTCGAGTTCGGTTTGTTCAAAGAGTGCTTTCCATGTGATGTAATCTTCTTCGTACAAGCGACCAAAATGGTGTTTGTTGCGCACGGTTAAAATGGTTGGGTGGCTGTTTTCACCGAGCTGGTTGAACTGCTCAGTTAAGTAATCTGCATCGCCTACGCAAGGGCAAGTTAGCACTTCTATGCCGTGTGGGCTTAAATGTTTATGAAGATATAAAGCGGTCGTGCCAGTACCTGATGGCAGGGCGACCGTAAACTGCTCTTTACCTCTCAATCGCGTCCAATCAAGAATTTCTCGTGCTAACTGTTTGATGCCAGCTTCAGCGAGGTGGGAACGTCCGCCCTCTGGAATAAGCAATGTCGACTCATCTAATCTTCGTACCTGGTGGATGTATTCACTAGGGTGGAGTTCGCTACCGATGTCTTGCATGGCGGTGATTTTCATACCCAAATCGAGAGCGCCGCGATAGTTTCCGATGGGGGAGCTTTTTAGCCAAGATGGAATGTGATGAATATAAAACTCAAATGCCCAACCTTTAATCTGGGCGAGAGCCGCTAGCGAGTACATGGCATTAGATTGAGCGGAGCCAAAGCTTATTAACGTGGTGATGTCGGGATTTTGCTCTTCCATTAACGTCATAAACTTACGTGCTTTGTTCCCAGAAAAGTGGGAGTGGAGCATGTCGTCACGTTTAAGGAAAAATTTGTGCCCATTAAAGCTATGTTGGGTGATAGGACTTTCTGAGAATTTCATGTCGATGCTGACGGAATAAACCGTGTCACCTTTGCCATTTAAAAAGGTGGCACAGTGTACCCGTTATTGAATGAAGATCAAAAGTATCGAGATCTTGTGTTCTACATTTCTTCGTCTTGCGACTCGCCATCAGTTACCTCGGTTGAAAGATCGATAGTAGCCACGCAGCCGTCATTTGGATGTGTATCAATAGTGAATTGCCAGCTATAGCGTCGGCATAAGTCGTCCACAATCATGAGCCCCAAACCATGGCCTTCGGCATCTGGCACGGAAGAGAAGCCTTCACCTTCATCTCTCACCGACAGTGTGGTATCGGTCATGGTGATATGAATCGTTCCCGCTGACGTGGCTGCAATGCCGTTGCGAATTAAGTTACTCAACGTAATGTTAAGCACTGCAGTGGTCGCTTTGGTTTGCGGATGGCCCAATATCTGAACATTAAATTCCAACGACTTTTCATCGGCTTGCGCTTGGCTAAGAGCAACGATGTTGTGAAGCTCTTGCTCTGAGATGGTTCGAACGGGGCTGTCGTCGGTGTTGCGTTCATATCGAACCAAACCCAACAAAGCATCAACCATGGTCGACATCTGCTGAGTTGCATCTTGAATACGGCCAATCTGACGTTCTTGAAATGACGTACTTGGGCTTCTGGCTAGCAAGCTGCTTGAACCTTTCATCACTGTGAGCGGAGTTCTCAGTTCATGACTGGCATATCGTGCAAAAGCTTGTTCACGTTTAATCACTTGATTGATTTGATGTCGATATTCATTAAGCTGATTTGCGAGCGTTTGGAATTCATTTGCAGAGCCTTCAGGGACAACAAATTTTTGTGTGGTGTCACCTTGATGGCGGTCCAGTTGCGTTTTTAGGGCACTAACAGGTTCAATGAGACGCAGAGAAAGTCTCGATAATAGGCTGCCAAAAATCAAAAGTAACCCGATTACAACCGCAAGCACCATAACGAGAACAAACATGAACTCGTTAGATGTAATTTCTATCTCATCAATCAGAGAGATCAGAATAATAGGATGTTCCTCTCCATCTTGCGTGTAGGTGCTCATGTAAATCATGCGAGTGTCTGGTTCGTCAGCAACTTCAGCGAGAAAGTACTTTTTATCTTGAATGAAGGGTTGATAGAGCTCAGGGACGAGATTGATGTCGTTGTATGCCGTTGTCAGTAAATCGAGTTTGATGATTCCGCTATCAGGATGGTTTCGAAAGTGCTCAATCGCCTCTTTTTTATCGATCATAATGCGTCGTTCACCGACGCGATCTTCCGACCATAATAGCGCTCCGCTAACCAATGCGAAGCATAGCAAGCCAATCACAACCGACACTAGAAGGAAGAAGAGTTCAAGGCGTCCGGTTAAGCTTTGTGTATTGTTAAATAAGCGGCGAATCATGCCCCGGGCTCCAATCGGAAGCCGACTTTTGGAATGGTTTTCAAAACGTGCTCTTTGAATGGTTTGTCGAGCTGCCCACGCAATTGATAAATATGGCTACGCAACACATCGTTATTTGGCTCATCTTCTTGCCATAATCGGAAAGCAATCTCCTCACGTGTGACCACTTCTGGCGCGTTTTTCACCAGCATTTCTAGAATCGTGTACGTGGTTGGATTCAACGCCAACAGCTTATCTTGACGGTAGGCTTGATGCGTTTTTTGATCGATAGACACTTCGCCATACTGGAGTTTGGTTGATGCAACCGTACCGCGGTAGCGTTTAATCAATGCAGTCATGCGTGCTTCAAGAATATCGAGATCAAACGGTTTGGTGAGGTAGTCGTCGGCGCCGTGTTGGAAGCCTTTGAGCATGTCGTCTCGGCTATCAAGTGCTGTCAGCATCAACACCGGAGTGTTATTACCTGCATCGCGTAGCTTGTTGCACAGTGTTAGGCCATCCATGCGCGGCAGCATGAGGTCGAGCAAAATGATGTCAAACGCATTATCCATCGCCAGTTTTAAGCCTAGCTCACCGTTGTCGGCATAATCCAGCTGCATGCCAGCACACTCAAAATAATCAAACAACATTCCCGCTATTTCACGATTATCTTCTACCAAAAGTACACGCTTCATTTATTCTTATCCAATCTCGATAAATTCGAATGTTGATCTTAACGAACATTATTCACTATAGGTGTGAAAAAGTTGTCGACGATGATTTTCTCACCTTTGTGTCGGTTTTCAATGTCTAGCTTGAATACCGTCTTATTATCCAAGTAAATCTACGATCTTTTGTTCATATCTATCAATTTCTCTTGATGTATAAATGGGGTGGATTATTTGATTCTGTTAACTCTATATAAAACATGTAGATACTAAATTATTAATGTGACCTTGAGCACATTGTTAGTAATTACTGATTTTTACTGACTCACTCATAGAAAAAGTTCTTACTTCTCTTAAGTCCCTTTTTTAATTATGGCTATTGCTTTTAAATACAAACGCTTAGATTCTCCTTTTTGAGATAATTCAATTAAATCAATGGCTTCATGTATAAGCGAAAATCTGCATTATTTTATTTTTATTAATAAAACTACATTTTCTGTTCTTGCTCTGTTCATAAATGAAAGCCTTCCATTAACTTTACTTGTTTAAAATCCATGATCCTTCCAATGCTTAATGCCAGATAAAAATCAATTTGTGAGGCGATCATGTTTAACAGTATACGCACTCGAATTGCTGTCAGTGCGGGTGGGGCAATGGCCTTCACTCTATTGATTGCAATGGGTATGACAACCAATGCGTTCACGCAAGTGAATGAACAAATCACTACAAAAGTAAAATCTCAACTGACCGAAGCCACCACGACCGACCTGAGCAATACGGCGATTCAGCAAGGGCTGAATATTTCCAACCAGTTAGAACCAGTGTTGGCGAACCTAAAGCAAGCGCGTTCAATTATCGAATTAAGCGCAGAGACGGCCGCGACGCCAGACATTATTGTTAAACAGTTTATTGCGTCGCTAGAAGCTCAGAACAAAGCTGTGTTTGCTGGTTACATGGTGTGGGAAAAGCCATCGTGGGTTGAGCCAACGATTCAAGACAAAAGCCTTGGCTTTAATAGCGAAGGCTACTTAGCGCCATTCTTTTCGCCAAATTCGCACAACAGTTTTGATGTCGTGGCGATGGATAGCTTTAGCAATACTGAATTAAACAACAACGGTGAGCGTAAAGACGATTGGCACTTGATGCCTTACGAAACGGGCAAAACGTTCGTGATGGAACCGTACATGTATCCGGTTCGCGGCAAACAAGAACTGATCACGACCATCAGCCAACCAATCAAGTTACGTGGCGAGATCGTCGGCTCTCTCGGTTTTGATTTTTCATTGAACGAGTTACAAAGCCAAAGTGAAGATTACGCGAGCGACTTGTTTGATGGACAAGGCCGTATTCTGATTTCTTCGTGGAAAGGCATCACACTGGCGAACAGCAGCCAAGCGGATCAAGTGGGCAAAAAAGTCTCTCATGAATTGGCGTCTCAATGGGCTCGTATTCAATCCATTGCGAAACAAAAAGGCGCAGGCCTTGTGACGTTTGGCGGGGATGAGTATGCGATTACTGCAATTGAAACCAGCGATGTGCCTTGGATCGTTATGGTGTCGGTTCCCAGTAGCTTCCTTAAAAAGAACGTGGATGACTACGAGCGATGGAGTGAAGAACAAAGTGCAGAAGCTCTTGAAAAGGGAGTGTGGGCAGGGATTATTGCGGCTCTGATTGGTATTGTTGCGATGACGATGATCGCGACCTCGTTGGGCAAAGTGTTAACTAACTTAGTGGAGCGTTTTAAAGACGCAGCACAAGGCGAGGGTGACCTAACTTACCGCATTGAGGTGAAAGGTAAGGACGAAACCGCCCAACTGGCGCACTGGTTTAATACCTTCCTCGCTCGCATTCAGGAAATGCTTTTAACCGTAATGGCGACGGCAGACCAAGTTGATAAAAACGCAAGTGAAGGCCAAGCTCGTGCGGCGGCTTCGAGAGATCAACTGAACGTTCAAGTGAACGAAGTCAACTCGCTAGCAACGGCGATTAATGAGATGAGCGCAACCGCACAAGAAGTGGCAAATTCTGCGGTACAAGCAGCGGCGGCGGCAAGCCAAGTTCAAAGCAATAGTGCGAATGGCATGTCGCGTATGGACAATGCTGCAAGCGCAGTGGATAACCTCGCTTCGCAAGTGAATGATGCACAGCACCAGACGCAGAACTTGGTGGCTTCAAGCACGGCGATTCAGGGGATTCTGAGTGAGATTGGTGGCATTGCCGATCAAACCAACTTGTTGGCGCTGAACGCTGCGATTGAAGCTGCTCGTGCTGGTGAAGCGGGTCGTGGTTTTGCTGTGGTAGCCGATGAAGTCCGCAACCTTGCAACGCGCACACAAGGCTCGACAGAAGAAATTCGTGCAATGTTGGCTCGTTTGGAGCAAGAAACGCAATCAATCGTTGTGTTGATGGAGCAAAGCCAGAAGCAAGCGGTGGATACCAAAGAAGAAACACAAGCAGCGCAATTGGCGTTGGCCGAAATCAACCAAGCTATTGAAGTGATTAATGATATGAACAATCAAATCGCTTCAGCGGCAGAAGAGCAAAGTTCGGTGTCAGAAGAGATCAACCGTAATGTGGTTGTGATTAATGATACGGCGATGGAAGTGATGGATACTATGTCATCTTCGGTAGCGATCAGTAACGAACTGACAGTAAAAGCCAGTGATCTTCACGGTGAGTTGAGTAAGTTCAAGTTGTCTTAATCAAGTAAGTGAGAGAGTTTAACCCAACTTAAAACGTTTACTTCTCACAAAAAAAAGGCTCCAGAGTTACCTCTGGAGCCTTTTTTTAATGCTTGCTGCAAACTATTAAGCGGGAGTTGCTTGCTGTTCATCAGCCGCTTTTAAGCGTTCGATTTCAGATTCCGTTTGCCACTTGCCGTTGTAAAGGTATTCCCATTCTGGGATAGATGCGTTTTGAGCTCTAAGTTCAAACGTATCATCCAAAGGGAACTCTCGGCTTCTTGCTGGTTCCAGAAGCAATTCATCAGGTGAATAAGCATTGAATAAGGCTTTGGTATCCTCAAATTGGGTACATTTAAGTTGATACTCTTTAGACAATTTTTCCAAAACTCTCTCTAAATCATTGGTTGACCTGAAAAATATAAAGCTCCTACCTCTATTGTGGCATCGATTAACGGTCGTTTTCGCTACATCTCTGTAATCGCAATCGTCATACTTATGATAGAGAGTAATCACCTTGCGTTGTTTGTTGTAATAAGCAAATAGCCAATCTTCACGCTCTCCGATTTTAATTTCTGTTGGTTCATCCGGTTGGCGTTTAAGCATGCGAAATGAAACCAATATAAAGCCACCGGCTCCGACAAGTGTCACCGGTCCAGCAACCCCAACCATCAAAACACAAACTATTGCACCAATCCAGCCCATGACTTGAGTTGCAGAGTTTACCCAATTCGGTAAATTTCGTCGCTTTTTTATAACCAACCCGCGATCGGACAAGGTGTAATCATAACGATTGTCCAAACCAAATGTCAGATAAGAGACACCAGACATAATTATCGTTAGACCCGACAAAATGTAAGTTAAGATCATTTCGCTACTATCATGTAGGAAATAGGTAAGAATAAATAATGGGCTGACTGCGGCTATAGCAATCGATAAGTATAAGTATCGAAAAGGTTCTTCAATATCGTGCTTGTACCAGACTGTCAGATTATTCCCTTTCAGGATCTGTTGTTCTTGCTCTTCTTGATAAGCCGAAAACTCGTCTGGGGTGATGAAAAAAGGTAAATAAGCCAAGGGTTACTCCTGTAAGCTAAGTTCACTAGTAATTGAAGATAATGAACTTCTGATCGTTGCTTGTTTAGTATTGTCTGAAATCGCCGTATAAGTTGCACGCTGTTTTGCATTGTTTTGGAACCAGTACTTACGGCTTAATTCGTTTTTATCATCAAGGATGTATTCAATCTCAAATGCTAGATAGTTAGCTGAGTCTTTCATTGGTAAAGTTAATTTATAGACGCTTTGAGAATCTAAGGAATCAGTTGAACTATTCAACGTTTCTAGATTTACTCCAGTGTACCAAGCTCCCGACATCAGTCCCTCCTCTGTTACAGAAGTATTTGTCCGAAGTTTTATGCCATCTCTTGCATTATTGGTGGGAACTTGGATGTGTAGCTCAATACCAAACAATTCTTGTTTTGCTGCTGGGTATTGTGTTTGTGAATTAGGTACTATACGCATCATTGGTATTTGGCGGATTAAAGGCTTATCCATTATGGTTTTTAACTCAAAAAGAGCCTCTTGTACCAAAGAAGAATTGTGCTTTTCTCTCTCTACCAAGCTTGAGGATTGACTCCAACGTGCTTTATTCGAGTGATATCCCCACGGTAATTTGTCTAACCATTTTTGATAATCGTCTTGTTTAAGTTTACTCATTATATGATTGCTAAGAAGGTAAACCGCAGTGAGCCCCATAATGACAAACATGATCGGACCTCCAAACAGGATATTTGCCGACCAAATCCCAGTTAATCCACCGATAGCTTGAAACCCACCAATAAGTGTCAATCCAACTAAAGATGCAAAGTTGAAGTATTCCACAACTCTTTCTTTTCCATGCAAGTTGTCTATTTTATTCCATGAGCGATAGGCTTCTATACCCGAAGCAAGAGCTCCGATAACTCCGGTTACAGCTAGCCATTTATTGAATACTTTTAGGTCATCAATAGCTATGTTTGAGAAGTTTTTATCGTTAACAACTAACTCTTTTAAGGTTTTCGCTGAACGTGATCTTAGTAGAGGGTCTCCTTTAACTTTATCCCATAACTTACCTGTACGAATACCTGTCCAAGCGTTGGCTGTATAAAAAAGCTTTTGCTGGATATCCAAAAATTCATCAGAGGACATTAACCCTGTGTCTTGAATACTGCTCATGGCATCACCAAGCGCGATGCAGTTAAATACTAATGCCATAAAGCCTAGACCACCGGCATTCTCGAACAGTTTATTCAAATCATCGAGCTTATTCATCACGATCCGCGTTCTAAGCTCGACGGTTCTTTGAGGTAGATCATCAGGTAACTCAATATACTGCGGGTACTCCAATGTAGCCACAGCGAGTGCTTTCTTAATAGTCTTTTTATTTTCTAAAGCAGTTGTGTATTTAGAGTCGGCTTTGCGGTTATTTTTCTGGAAGTCAGCAATGATTGCATCGTTTTTTTCGAGCTTAACCAGATAACCATTTACGCGTTTTTTCCATTTTTTAAAATCCCGAGCGTAACCTTCTTTTATAGTTACTGGCATATCGTGTGCCATATGCTCTGCTATAACAGCAAACAAATAATAGCTATGGCGGTTCAGAGGTTTAGCAAAAACAGGCATCAGCATAATCGATGCTTGTGAAGTCATGCTAACGCCAAACTCTAAAACTCCTTTTGCAAGCGCACCTATTGCTGATTTAAAGATAATATCCAGCTCTTGGAAACCTTTGGCGATATCTTTGAGAAAGTCCGTTTCCGCAGTGTTTGGGTTGGAAACAAAATCCATGATCTTAGAGTACATGCTCACACGGTTGCTTGTAGCAGAGATCTGGTCCATCAACTGATTATCAGGGGCTGGATTTTCTGAGGCGATCGACTGTTCATTCTGCGCCTCAGTAATATTCTTCTTTATTACTTTAAATAAACTTCGACTAAACCCTGAGGCATAGAGAGCAAGTAAACTGGTTGGTTTTTCCCATTGGCTTTCAGCCCATTGGCGGTCTTCTTCTTGCATCACCAGAGTAAATGACTCAACGGTTTGCTTGTGCAGTTGATACAAACTGTACTGCGTGTCTTCGCTGTATAGGTCGAAGGTTCTCTCGAGATGATGAGGTGTCAAGGATTCCATTACAGCAATAAAATCCCTTTTTACCCAGACAACTTGGGCTAGCAAGGTTTCTTTTTGTTCTGACAGCTCTTGCATCTCGCTCAGCATTTGCTTCCAGTTGAGCTGCTTACGCCAGCGCTCAGTCGCTATCCATTGTTCGTATTTACCAAATCGGCTCGCAGAAATTCGATATTTGTCCTGTATCGCTTTGGCAATGTCACTTTTGGTATGTTGGTGTGATTCAATCGCTCCAGCGGAAAATTTAGCAGGATAGCCTGATTGAACTGAGCTTTTGTTCTGCTCTGCCAAATCAAGTTGGTTAGAGGAATCATAATACTCAGCCATGTCGGTATAAAACGACAGCTCTTCACTGTTACGCTTAACGCTAGCTGGCATGTCTATCTCGTCACTTGCCCCGAACATGCACAATTGCATGGCGGTCTGCATCAAGTTCCACTGGTTTGAAAACTGGTCAGTGAAAAGACGGTAAGGGCTTGCAGCACCAACAAAATGCAGAGACATATCTTGAATGTCTGCGGCGTAATCTTTTATCGCGATGAAGTAACCCGACTCTTCTTCTGGAATCGCAGAGGTTAAATTACTTTCGACAGCAACAGGTTTAAAGACAGAACCATCTTCATCTGCTTTGGTGGCGATGCCAGAATCCGCAAAGCGACCATCATCGACGGCAGAAGATTCAATATCAGCAACTTGGGTTAATTTATCTATTGGGGCAATGTTGTGCTGATTCTCGTTTGCAGACAGAACAATGGTTTGCATGCGATCGATATGATTACTCGGATTGTTAAGGACGCGCATGAACGTGTGCCATGTCCACCGGTGCTCAGAGAAACAAATCGATAGTACGCTTCCGTTAACGTAAGTAAGGAAGGGTCTTGCATCTTGTGGTGTCCCACGCTGTTCTGATTTTGGGCTTTCTGATTCTCCCAACTTATAGAGCGTGAATTGCGTTCCTTTGATTTCGTATTCGTCTAAGCTTTTGTTAATTGCATCATAGACATACAGCCAACCATCGCGTAGTTGACGCAGGGTGTAGCCAACGGTATTGAGTTTGGCTGGGCCTTGGCCTTTCCATTCTTCAGGCAAACCAAAAGGTTGTGTTTCTTCCGTTTCTAGCTGATCGATGGCGTAGCGAACAGGGATGAAGTGTGCCGGTAAAGCCTCTGTTGGTTCTTTCTCGGTTTTTAAATTGAGAGGCTCTGGTTCAGACGGCGGTGGCGGATCGATTTTTTTTGTTTCTCCCTCCCAAAACATACTGCGCTCTGGGGGGGAGCCAGCAAGATCATCGGATTCCGTGGTTGGAACGATATTCAGCGATTTCAGCGTACCATCGCTTTCAAATGCCTGAATGGCTTCCTCATAGGTATAGCTGTTGTCATACCAGAACATAGAAGTTTTTGGGGGAAGTGGATTACTCATCGTTAGCCCATGTTTAAGAGTTTTACTCTATTACGCAAATATCGCACCAAAATAAAGCAATTAAAAATCAATGAGTTATTTTTCTATTATTTTTATTCCATCAAATAATTGTTTGTTTTTCAAATAAGTTGGTTGGTGTTTACCATTTTTTGTATTGATTGAATCAAAGTTTGAGTTGTGAGTGATACCTCAATTAACCGACAAAACAAAAGGGCTCCAGAGTTACCTCTGGAGCCCTTTCTAGTATTTAAATGCTAAAGAATTAACGACGCTTTGGTTTACGTTGACCAGCTGGTTTGCCTTGTCCTTGTGGGCGACCTTGACCTTGCGGCTTGCTGCCTGCTGGGCGGTTTGCACCGTTGCCGCTGGGGCGTTGGCTGTTGCTAGCAGGGCGTTGACCACCTTGTGCTTTGCCAGAACCGTTACGGTTGCCAGATGGTTTACCATTTTTTGAACCGCCTTCAGAGCGTTTGTTCAAATGACCACCGAAGCCCGGTTGGTTTTTGGTATGTTTGGTTGCAAAGCGGTTTGCCCCGTGACGACCAGATTTACGACGTTGTGCAGGTGTTTGTGCTTCAATGTCTTCCGCAGGAACGAGACAGCCTTGTTTGTCACCAATCAGATGTTTTTTACCCATGCTGATTAGGGCTTCACGGATCATTGGCCAGTTTGCTGGATCGTGGTAACGCAACAGCGCTTTATGTAGGCGACGTTGACGCTCACCTTTTGCTACAGGTACATCTTCACGTTTTTTATACTTCACTCGTTTCAGAGGGTTTGTCTCTGAGTAGTACATCGACGTTGCGTTACACATTGGCGAAGGGTAGAAGTTTTGTACTTGGTCACACTCGAAGTTGTTTTTCTTCAGCCACAGAGCAAGGTTCAGCATGTCTTCGTCTTCTGTGCCTGGGTGCGCAGAGATAAAGTAAGGGATTAAGTACTGCTTCTTACCCGCTTCTGCGCTGTACTTCTCGAACATCTCTTTAAAGCGATCATACGTGCCCATGCCAGGTTTCATCATCAGATCAAGAGGGCCTTTCTCTGTATGTTCCGGTGCAATCTTCAAGTAACCACCTACGTGATGAGTTACGAGCTCTTTCACGTATTCTGGTGATTCAATCGCAAGGTCGTAACGTACGCCAGATGCGACCATCACTTTCTTCACGCCTTCAACTTTACGCGCTTCGCGGTATAGATCGATGGTGTGTTTATGGTCTGTATTTAACTTGTTACAGATGCCCGGGAATACACAGGATGGACGACGACAGTTCGCTTCCGCTTTTGGATCTTTACAGCCCAGACGGTACATGTTTGCAGTCGGGCCACCAAGATCGGAAATTGTGCCGGTAAAGCCCGGAACTTTGTCGCGAATTTCTTCAATTTCGTTAATGATTGACTCTTTCGAGCGGTTTTGAATGATTCGGCCTTCGTGCTCGGTAATCGAACAGAAAGAACAGCCACCAAAACAACCACGCATGATGTTCACAGACGTTTTGATCATGTCATACGCTGGAATTTTCGCTTTGCCGTACATAGGATGAGGAACACGCGCGTAAGGCAGGCCAAACACAAAGTCCATCTCTTCGGTCGTCAATGGGATTGGGGCTTGGTTTACCCAAAGTTCACGATCACCATGGCTTTGAAGTAACGCTCGACCAGAGTACGGGTTTGTTTCTAAATGCAATACACGACTTGCGTGGGCATAAAGAATGCGATC
The DNA here is from genome assembly GCF_020515785.1 of Vibrio sp. E14. Classification (NCBI taxonomy): domain Bacteria; kingdom Pseudomonadati; phylum Pseudomonadota; class Gammaproteobacteria; order Vibrionales; family Vibrionaceae; genus Vibrio; species Vibrio sp. E14. Next base: position 196,577 of record NZ_JAHPJI010000002.1, on the reverse strand, counting down.
GTTTCTTAGTTTTTCGAACGAAGGTAAGCGAACCGCAGTTGTTGCAGCATCGTGGCGTGATGGGCGAATCGTGATTGGTTGTGCAACTGGCTCATCTTTTTTAGTTTCACACTGAGTTTCTACTTCGTATGGGTTCTTTGGTACGAACGCTTCTTTACGAGGTTTTTCAATGCGAGAAGAATCGATAACCGTGTAGCCTTCTGGCGCGGCTGGCAAGTTCACGGCAGTACCACGAATATTGGTCATGGTGCTGATGTCTTCGCCATTTGCGATGCGATGCGCCACTTCTACAAGTGCGCGTTCTGCGTTACCGAAAAGTAGGATGTCTGCTTTTGCATCAAACAGTACCGAACGGCGAACTTTATCTGACCAGTAATCGTAGTGCGCAACACGGCGTAGGCTGGCTTCGATACCACCTAAAACAATAGGTACTTCTTTGTAAGCTTCACGACAACGCTGAGAGTAAACCAAAGTCGCGCGGTCTGGGCGTTTGCCACCCTCGTTATTTGGTGTGTACGCGTCATCGTGACGAAGTTTTTTATCCGCGGTGTAACGGTTGATCATGGAGTCCATGTTACCCGCAGTGATCCCGAAGAACAGATTTGGCTTACCAAGCTGCATGAATGCATCTTTGTTTTGCCATTCTGGTTGAGCAATGATACCGACACGGAAACCTTGTGCTTCTAGCAGACGGCCAATGATAGCCATACCAAAGCTTGGGTGATCCACGTAAGCGTCACCGGTTACGATGATAATGTCACAGCTATCCCATCCTAGGGCGTCCATTTCTTTGCGACTGGTCGGCAAGAAAGGTGCCGTACCAAAACACTCTGCCCAGTATTTTTTGTACTCATGAATAGGAGTGATGTTATTGGTCATATTTTGCTCTCTGTTCCAGGGAGCGCGAATTATAGCGATTTGAGGATCAGGTATCTATACCAAACTCATCTATTCAAGCTTAGTTCATCGAGTTTTATTTGGTTTGCAAAAATATCAAGGCCATATCGGCGATTTTATGTCTAATATCACCTTGAAAGCCTCATGGTTATAGGTCGAGTCGTGAAAAATGTCGCAATGTTAATACAACCAATAAGCAATGATGTGCTTATTAAAAACAACGCCTATAATCAAATTAATGCATAGGAAAATGCAAAAAGCCGAACAAGCTCTGAAAAGGTTCTAAGTCGATTGGCTTACGTTGCCAGAATCTATTTTACAAGAGGATCAGCAGGTCCCAAATGGAATAAGGCACGTTGACTACGAACCCTGAGCATGAGGCTAATTAAAAAGGGGGCTAGGGAATGAGTGACTCAACAACAATAGCACATGAAAAAGTGCAACCGACATCCAATCCGACTCCAGTGATTGAATGGTCTTACAAGATTGATACTCGCGAGTTCGAATGCGACCAGCAAGGAATGGCAAATGCTTTTGGGTTAAATACGCCTGTCACCTGTTTAGATGATTTGTTTGAGCATATGCTGATGGGGCAACAGGAAACACTAAGGCAACGAATTTTAGAAGTGGAGATCCTAGGTGGGCAAGGTCGTTTTTCTTGTTGCATGATGCTTAATGAAGCTCGCTTAATACATGTCACAATTAGCTTTGAAAAGCTCAATGAACGTATTGTTCAAGGCTCTATCATCCCGCAATTGACGATCACTGGCTGCGAAGAGTTAGCGAAAATTCTCGAAACGATATTTGATTTACCGAACGTAGGGGTTTTAGTCGCGGACGAAGACACCCGAATCTTAGGTTGTAACCGTGCCTTTGAATTGCAAATGGGTTATCAAAACCGTGATTTGGTTGGACTTAAAACCTATATCTTTAGCACATCTCACCATAGTCAGGCGTTTTACGACCAGCTCTGGCAACATATTGATGATGAAGGATACTGGAGCGGTAATTTATTGAGTAGAACTGCAAATGGTAGTAATCAGGCGCATCATCTTTGTATCTATCGGCTAACATTTCATTCTGGACGGATTCTTTATCTCGGCTTCTCTACTGACATTTCGGCTTCCTTGTTGTGGATGAAAAATCGCTGTGAACAACAACATGATTGGTCAGCTTTTTTGCCTTCTAGAGAAGAGTTCGAACTGCAATTAGCTAATTTGGCGAACGAAAGTGGGAGTAAAGAACTCAATATCGTCATGACTCTCAGACCAAATTTTTCTGAAAAATGCTTACTTGAACAGCAACTAGGCTTCGCCGATTTTATTATGCGAAGCCGCTACACCAGTATAGCGGGTCAACTTTCTAGGGATGTGTTTGTTGTCTGTTTACAAACTCCTCACTGTCAATGGCTAAGTCCTTTACGTTTGATTCAAATTGCAATGAAAGGGTTCTTCACTGAGCTTAGGAATGAAATGGGAACAAAAATGCATACCACTATCGTCGAGGGACAAACGGGTGTGTCAATCCTCGGCTATGATACAAACAGGCCAAAGCAAGCGTTAGCGCATGCAGCCCAGGCGATGTTGTCCTCACTTTCTGGAGAAGGTGGCTATTTTAATTTTTATAATAGTGAGCTTCATTCTGAGTTAGTAAAACGCCAGCATTTAGAGGCGTTTTTGGAAGCGCAAATAGACAGTGGGCTGGTGGATGTTCATTTTCAACCAATCATTGACAGCCGAACTGGTAAAGTCGTTAAGTTCGAGGCCTTAGCGCGCTTTTATCATGAAAGTGATGCCTATAGCACTCAAGAGATGATTACTGTTATTGAAGATTTAGAGTTGATTGCGGCTCTGGATGATGAGGTTTGTCAAGCCGCGCTCAAGCACTTTCCGCGCTTGCAAGACATATATGGCGAGGAAATAGGGTTAACCATCAATCGCTCACTGAATACTAAATTGGATTCGCTCCAGGTTCTTCAGCGTTCGCATGACCTAATTAAAGCCAGTGGTGTCGATCCTAAACGAGTCACGATTGAGCTGACGGAAACAGCGTATTTTGAGCAAGACGAAGAGCATACGCAAGCGCTAGAGCAAGTGCGCAAAGAGGGCATTAAAATAGCGATTGATGACTTCGGTACAGGGTATTCTTCTTTTTCTTACCTAGAGAAAGGGCAGTTTGATTTACTGAAAATCGACCGAAAATTCGTTAAGAACATTCAGCATGGCAATACCAGTTATAATATTGTCAAAATGGTCACTGATCTTGCTCAGCAAATGAATGTAAAAGTGGTTGCCGAGGGCGTGGAGTCAGAACAGGAGCTTCAAACATTGGCTGAAATAGGTGTGGATTACATGCAAGGCTTTTTGTTCTCTCGTGCTCGGCCTGTCGATTTGATGGAGAAAGCGGAAAGTTACGAACATTTGTTTTCGGGTGTTGCTGTCAAACCAAAACAAGATGATGTATTGCAATCACTGAGCCATGAAGAGGTCAGACACCTTGATCCCGGGGAGCCATTATCGTTGGCGGTGGAATATATGAATTTAAGTCCAAGTTCGCCGTTGGTTGTCATTAACGAAAAGCGCTGTGTTGGCTTAGTTACCAAAGAGCAAGTTAACTTACACCTAACGCCTTCCATGGGGACAGAATTAGAGACTGAGCGAGAAAATTGGATTTGGAAACGCCCGGTTAACCAGATAATGAGCACGGAGTTTGTGCTCGTCAATGCGCATTTGTCCGTCGCTGCTATTCGAGAGCTAATCAAAACAGGCATTCGCTTCCCGTGGGTTTTATGTGATGAAAAAGAAGAATACAGAGGCGTGTTAACTCAAGAAGATGCGTTGAAGTATCTCGCTTCTTGTTGAATAAAAAGTCTCGCTGTTCTAGTACATTTGGGGATAGACTTTCGGTGGTTTGACGATAGGTGATTTGCTATTATCGCCACCCCAAAATGACTTTTGAGCGTGCATTTAACATGATTCAACAATTGCTGGTTACTTTTCCTCCGATGCTATTTGGCGCGCAAGCGCTACTGACTTTACTTCTCATCAAGGGCGATATTTGTCCGGGTCAGAGAGGCCGTCTTCATAAAATGTTGCCAGCAGTGGCGTTATTGTGGCTTGCGGTTGCTTCTCTTCGCATTGAAGCATTTATGATCGTGTTCGCTATTTTCTATTTCTACTCCCAGGTTCAAACCAAGAAAACGCGTGAAAAAGGCCCTCTTTGGGCGATGCATTTAGCGAATGGTTTGGCTTTTGCGTATGTAAGTATTCAAGCATTTGAACAGCCAAGCTGGCCTGCGTCTATTGCGATGGCAATAATGATATTTTTCCTTGGGGCGTCATTTTCTCAATTGCTTCTGACTATCGCTCGTAGCAGATTGCAGGCATTTCACCGCATTTTGCCAGTTACGGGCATTGTGTCTGGAATGCTGCTGGTAATCGCAACTCTATTTGCTTCTTACCAGTTAAATGAAGCGACATTGAGCGCCGCAACACAACCAATTTTGTTGTCTTTAGCCATGCTAATTTCTTCAATCATTGTTTGGTGTTGGCATATCTTCACACATAAAAAACCGGAAAAGGTTCAACTGAGCGTCGCCCTGTTGCTCGCGCTCGCGTCAATGACGAGCCTACAAGGTTTATTCTCTCTGGCGGCTTAATCTCGAGTCGAGAAACAGATCAATACTGCTTGTACTCAAGTCCTTTCTAGGTTGCTTGAGTATAAGGCACTCACGTTTTGGATCGCGCTCACTTTAAATTCACGTGATTACGTCTACGCTTGTTTATATACCTTGTCGAAGAGGAGAGTCGCGATGGATTTAAGCAATGTAGGTAATTTGGATAGCATTATTTTGCTAGGTATCGTCAATGAAAAGCTACGTTTAGAGTGCGACAGTTTTGACGAGTTAGTATCGGTGTATGAAATGGATGTAGAGTCCGTAGTAGGCAAGCTTGATATGCTTGGTTATCAGTACGATCCATTGACCAACCAATTTAAAGCATATCAACGCTAAACCTTCTTAATCCATATCCCTAAGCCATCTTGATTCCGTCAAGGTGGCTTTTACATTGTAGCCTTGCGGTTGCGAAAAAGGCTTGTAAGTAACGTTTATCTTTCTCTGAGTGACGCGTTGCAGCAAATAAGCGACGCCATAAGCCTTGGCCAAAAGGTTTACTGGTAATAAGCCCTTGGCGAGAAAATTCAGAAATCGCCCAATTTGGCAGTGCTGCAACCCCTAATCCTGCGGAGACCATTTGCACTAACATCAGAGTATTGTCGGCTTGCTTCCATTTGGCGGGCTCTACACCCGCTGGCTGCAAGAAGTGTTTTACGACGTCTAGCCTTTGTTTTTGAACCGGATAAGAGAGCATGGTTTGATCTGCGAGATCTTGCGGATCAATAACTTCTTTTTCCGCCAGTGGGTGGTTGGTCGCGGTAATTAAGCGCATTTCAAAGTCGAATAAAGGTTCATAATGCACTTCAGAACGAGGTTGAATATCTGACGTGATAACGAGATCCAACTCGCCAGCTAACAGTGCAGGAAGTGGTTCAAAGCCAAAACCTGATGAAAAATCCAGTGTTACGCTAGGCCAGGCAAGTTGATATTCCCTAAGAGCAGGCATGAGCCATTGGAAACATGAGTGACATTCAATCGCCATATGCAACCGACCATTGACGTCTTCTTTCAAGCTTGCCAAATCATTTTCTGCTCTTGCGAGTTTGGGAAGAATATCTTCTGCAAGACGCAATAGGATTTCTCCCTCTGAAGTGAACTTTACCGGACGAGTTTTTCTAAGGAATAATTGTCCCCCAATCCGTGCCTCTAAATCTTTGATCTGGTGAGACAAGGCCGATTGAGTGAGATGCAACGCGGTCGCGGTCGCGGTTAGAGAGCCGGTGTCTCGAAGCGAAGTGAGTGTCCGCAAATGTTTTAGCTCTATCATGAATTCCTTTCATCCTTTGTTGCTCGCTATGAACAGAATAGCAATCGTATAAATAACTTAACGACAAAAAATGGATATGTAAACGTCTAGACGTCTGTTTGTTGTGTTTATTTGCGAATCATGTCGCCTCATGATGAATTTTTTTAATAAACAAGTTGAATAAATGGACGTTGTTCAAACCGCAGATGAGAGTGATAGTTTAGCCATCCAGACATCTTTCATGACGAAAGATGCTCTGACTTAAACAAATTGAACAAGATTGAAAAAGGAATAGGGACATGGCTACAACAACGCACGTACTAGGTTATCCACGCATCGGTGAAAAACGAGAATTAAAATTCGCTCAGGAAAAATACTGGCGCGGAGAAATTGATCAAGCAGAGCTTAAAAAGGTTGGGGCAGATCTGCGCGCTAAAAACTGGCAAACACAAACAGATGCTGGCTTGAGTTTTACCATCGCTGGCGATTTCGCTTGGTACGATCATGTACTGACGACCACGTTGTTACTGGGTCACGTGCCAAAACGTCACGCAGACGGTTTCCCTGATTTGGATACGCTATTCAAAGTGGGTCGCGGTCAATCTCAAGCGGGTTGCGGCTGTGCGGGCGCTGCAGCATCGGATATGACTAAATGGTTCAACACAAACTACCACTACATCGTACCTGAATTTAGCAAGGACGATACATTTGAAGTGAGCTGGCCTCAACTGTTTGAAGAAGTCAACGAAGCAACCCAAGCTGGGCATAAAGTGAAGCCAGTTTTGCTTGGCCCAGTCAGTTATCTTTACTTAGGTAAAGAGGTAGAAGAAGGGTTCGATCGCCTGACGCTACTGCCACGATTGCTTACGGCTTACCAAGCTATTTTGGCAAAGCTCGCGAGTCAAGGTGTTGAGTGGGTTCAGATTGATGAGCCAATTTTGTCACTAGAGCTTGAAAGTCAGTGGGCTGACGCGTTCAAGCTAGCGTACCAAGTGATTCGAAGCGATGTAAAAGTGCTGCTAACGACGTACTTTGACTCTATAAGCGATACGTTAGACAAAATTGTTGAGCTGCCAGTGGACGGTTTACACGTTGATTTGTCTGCCGCGCCTCAACAGCTTGACGACGTGGTTGCCAAACTACCGGAGGGTTGGGTGCTGTCTGCTGGCGTGGTCAATGGTCGTAACGTGTGGCGCTCGGATTTGAGTGCACAACTTGAACGTCTACAGCCAGTAAAAGAAAAACTGGGCGACAACCTTTGGGTTGCGAGCTCATGCTCTCTGCTACATAGCCCGGTTGATCTGGAACTGGAAACAGAACTGAGTGAAGAAGTGAAAAGCTGGTTTGCGTTCGCAAAACAAAAAGTAACAGAAGTCGCCTTGCTTGGCCGAGCACTCGATGGTGATCAAGATGCGATTCTCGCTTGTGATACCTACAGCCAGCCAATCAAAGCACGTAAAACGGCAACGCATGTGAATAAGCCACAAGTTCAAGCACGTTTAAACAGTATTACTGCGTCACTTGCCGAGCGCAGCGCACCTTACGCGGAGCGTGCTGCGCATCAAGCTGAAGTATTGGGCTTGCCTCTGTTGCCAATCACGACAATCGGTTCTTTCCCTCAAACGGGTGAAATTCGTGTTCAGCGCAGCGCTTATCGCACTGGCCAGTTATCTGAGTCCGACTATATCCAAGCGCTAAAAGGACATATTGCGGATGCCGTAAAACGCCAAGAAGCCCTTGACCTAGATGTGCTTGTTCACGGTGAAGCTGAGCGTAACGACATGGTAGAATACTTCGCGGAGAACTTGGCGGGCTTCCAAACGACGAAATTTGGTTGGGTACAGAGTTATGGCTCTCGCTGTGTGAAACCAGCCATTGTGGTTGCCGACATTGAGCGTGAAAAGCCGATTACGGTGGAATGGTCGACGTACGCACAATCGCTAACCAGCAAGCAGATGAAAGGTATGCTGACGGGCCCGGTAACGATTTTATGTTGGACATTCCCGCGTGAAGACATTACTCGTCAAGAAATCGCCCAGCAACTGGCACTGGCACTGCGTGATGAGGTTTCTGATCTGCAAGATGCAGGCATCAATATCATTCAAATCGATGAGCCTGCGATTCGTGAAGGTCTGCCGTTGAAAAAGCGCGATCACAAAGCGTATTTAGAATGGGCGGTGGATGCATTTAAGATCTCGGCAGCGAGTGCAAAACCAGAGACTCAGATTCACACTCACATGTGTTACAGCGAGTTCAATGAAATCATTGATTCAGTCGCGGCGCTCGATGCAGATGTGATTACCATTGAAACATCACGCTCAAATATGGAACTGCTTAAAGCGTTTGAAGAGTTCAATTACCCGAATGAAATCGGTCCAGGTGTTTATGACATTCACTCACCAAACATTCCGACGGAAGAGTGGATTGAAGGCCTAATAAAGAAAGCGGCAGAAAAGATTCCGGTACAACGTTTGTGGGTGAACCCAGACTGTGGTCTGAAAACACGTAACTGGGCAGAGACAGAAGCGGCATTGGCGAACCTCGTGTCAGCGGCGAAGAAACTTCGTGCTGAGCTGGCGTAAGGCACCTTTTTAGCAAATAAAAACGGAGACCGTTGTCTCCGTTTTTCTATTCTTAGCCGTTCATTTTCGTCGTTATACTATCCCGCAATAGCGGATGAATTGCTCGTATCGAAAACAACGTACTCACTGTGACTATTTCATTTGAGTACAAGTTTGCGCGGAAACCAACTCATCTGCCATCAACTGACCGCGAGAGTTACGCACTTTAATAAGGTACATTAAGCCCATATCAATTTGCTTACGAACTTCCGGGTTATTGCAATAGGTGTAGATACTGGTATTCAGTACTTGATTTAACGGCTTTGCACCGAGTGCGTCATCGTTATAAATCATCATCATTTCAACAACATTTTTATTGGATGAGACACGCATTATCTGCAGTGGACCGTATTCCAAAGGGAGACCTGCGGACAAGACTCCCGCTCGGTTTGATGCCAATAGCTCAAGCTGGCGTTGATTATCATCAGTAGATGAACAGCCCGCTAACGCACCAAATGCCAAGAAAAGACACAGTAATTTTTTCATAAATTAAAACACTTTTTTGAACGGTTTCACGATTACATTATCGTAAACACCAGCCGCTACGTAAGGATCGGCTTCTGCCCACGCTTTAGCGTCTTCTAGAGAGGCGAACTCAGCGATGACAGTCGAGCCCGTAAATCCAGCTTCTCCTGGGTTGTCAGAGTCTATCGCAGGCATAGGGCCAGCAGTAAGAAGGCGACCTTCGTCTTGAAGCTTTTGTAAGCGCTCCAAGTGTTGCGGGCGAACGCTCATGCGTTTTTCCAGCGAGTTCTCGACGTCCTGAGAAAAGATGACATACCACATAGCATAGTTCCTTAATTGGTAGGGTAAAGTGTTAATTTAACGCCTTTTTTGTGTCTCTCACAAGTGAACAACAGAAAATGTGAGATCCTTTCTAACAGTTAGCGCTGTAGGTTGACTAATTCTGAACCGGCCGTGGTTTGCCTTCACTGTCAATGGCTACGTAGTTGAAAGTCGCATCACAAACCATGAAGCGCTCGCCGACACCGTGTGCTTTTACCGGCTTGACCCATACTTCCAGATCGACACTCATTGAGGTGCGACCAATCTTAGTGCATTCGCCATAGCAGCAAACGACATCGCCAACACCTACAGGCTTCTTGAAGGTAATGCTGGACACTGAAACGGTAACAACGCGACCAGAAGAGATCTCTTTGGCCAGAATCGCACCTGCTAGGTCGAGCTGAGACATAATCCAACCACCAAAAATATCGCCATTGGCATTAGTATCGGCAGGCATTGCAAGGGTACGAAGCAGCAGTTGACCTCTCGGAGAGCTAATTTCTTGACTCATAGTGACATCCTAAATCTTAAAGGCGCTCAAACTAAGCGCCAACATAGTAAATACCTAGAACCAAAGGTCCTTAAAAAAACCGCAGATACCGGACCAGAGAAAGTTGGTTTACAGCAGCAAGAATGGTCTGATTCCGGTATGCCGTTTGATCGGTTTAGTGATACATGGAGCAAAACAGCGACCCGAAGGTCGCTGCAAAGTGCGCGGATTATAGCAAAACTGAGCTTTTAATCATCAGTCGACACATCGGATGAGTTATTTTTTTGTTCTTTTGGCATGTGCTTGTAAATGTAGAAGCCAGTCGCAATCATGTAGGCAAATGTCGCAATCAACATTCCGAATACTTTGAAGTTGACCCAAACATCCAGTGGTAGCTCGTAAGCGATATAAATGTTCAGACCAGCAAAGAATGAGAAGAAGCCGACCCAAGCCCAGTTGATCTTCGCCCAAATAGCATCAGGTAGTGAAATTTCTTTGCCCAACATGCCTTTAATGGCCGATTTCCCCATTGCGTGACTCGCTGCTAAACCGATAGCTAGAATCACATAAATGATGGTGACTTTCCATTTTATGAAATTGTCGTCGTGGAAGAAAAGGGTCATGCTGCCGAATATCGTCACGATAACGAACGTAATTAGCTGCATTTTCTCGACTTTTTTATACAGAGCATAGGTGACGACAAGCTGAATTGCCGTTGCAACGATCAGCGCTCCTGTTGCTGCGTAGATGTCGTACATCTTGTACAAAGCGAAGAAGACGATGAGTGGGATAAAATCTAGGATTTGCTTCATGGTGGCAAAATCTACCTAATTAGTGAATTGAAGACAGTCTAACGGAATCTGACAAGATGTGAATACCGTCAAGGTTAGAGGTAAGAGAAGTAATCCCCTGACTGAATGATACAACAAGCAACATTTCGCAAAGATGAAGTAGTAAATCGAAGGCATAAAAATTGCCGCGATAGAGCGGCAATTGAGTTGATAGAATTTAAGATTTAAGCAACACGTTGATATTGAGAAATAAGCGTTTTGACATCTTCTAAATAGCCTTCACGTAACAGGTTATCAACGGTTGCTTCAAGCTCTTCGAGAGACATCGTAAAGCAAGTGGATTTGCCGGTCATTAGGCTCAGATACTGATGGTATTCTTCTTCTGTATAGTGGCCTAAGCGATCGAGTAGTAGTGCTTTGATTCCATGATGAATCAAGCCGTAGTATGTGTGTCGATGAAGTAACATGGCGATCTCCTTATCAAGCTCATCCGCTAACCATTTGCAGCTTGCTTGACCCTCTGGATAATTCGATTTACTTCAGTAATGCACATCTAGTGCCAGTTTTATCTTCGCAAATTAGAAAGTGTTGGAAGTAGCAAAACTCTCATGTTGCAACCAGCGCTTGATGACGGTTTGGAGCGCATTTAATGTGGTTGGCTTTTCAAGTCTGTCATCCATGAGTTTCGCAATGAGCTCCAGCTCTTTGGCTCCAGACTCTCCAGATAGTGCGATGATCGGAACGGAAGACGCAATTTGCTTAATTCGTTGGCTTGCGTCAAATCCATTCATCACTGGCATCTGTACATCCATAAGCACCAAATCAATCTTGTGCGACTGAAATAGCTCCACCGCAGAAGCGCCATTATTTGCTTGTAAGCTGTTGACTCCCAGCCTCTTTAAGTACATTTGAACCAAAGTACGCTGCACCTCTTTGTCATCAACAATGAGCACTGTTGGTGCATCGTTGGTTACTTGTACGTGTTGGGTTGTGCGAGGTTCAGAATGTGGTGCATTTACTTTCCAGCCATTGAAGTCCGGTGCTCTCAACGTCTCTGGCTTGGGGGCGTTTGGAACGACCGGGAAATACAAGTAGAACTCTGTAAATTCGCCCAATTCAGACTGGCACTCAATTCGTCCGCCAAAAGAGCGCATAACGCGTTGACAGTAGCCTAAGCCAAGGCCGCTGCCGCCACTTTTCTGGTACGAGAAAAATTCGTCAAATATCTTGTGTAAAATACTGCTATCAATGCCAGGACCACTATCTCGGAAGATCAGAACGTTTTCATAGGCCCCTGTTTGAGTACGAATCTCAATTTGACTATCGGGATAAGAATCAAAATAGTAGATAGCATTGCGAATTAAATTGAAAATGACAAAGTTAAACAGAGTCTCGTTTAATTTCACGACAAAATCGTGCTCTTGGGGCAGGTTGATTCTTTCGATTATTTGATCGTTTTCAAAGCCATAACGGCTGACCGCTTGATCGACGGCCTTATGTATTGAAGTAATGTCTAAATGCTCATGCTCAGGTGAGCTGTCGCTGACTTCTCGCAAAATGATGTCGATCAATTGGCGACCGCGTTGAATCGCTGCTTCTCCTTTATCAATCTCTCTCTTTAACGTATCAAGTGAAGCGTTTGATTCAATATGCTGTTTTAAGGTTTCAAGTTGTAATTGCACTTGAGCGAGAGGGTTACGCATTTCATGGGCAATTGAATTCGCCAACGCATGACTCTGTCTTATACGCCGATCTGCTTCTATTGAGCTTTGTATACGGGTCAATAAGGTCTGTAGTGCTGAGATTTCTTCATTACAGAACATTTGATTGTTAAGTTTGTGAGGCGAGACTAAAAAGTGGCTAACGGATTTGCAATGACCAAATAATGGCATAACAAGAGCGGTATCATTAGAACTCATTCTATCGTAGAGCACTTTTATAGAGTTTTTGACCGATATTTTGTGTTCTAATTCCTGTGATAGTTCATCCAAAATTAATACTGTTCTGTTCGATGACAGATATCTCTCGTAAAACGCCTCGTTATAGTTACTTGTGACCAAGCGTAATTTGTCATCTGGGATTTGTAGTAGTGTACCAAGGCGACGCATTGCATCGTCGATAGATATTTTAAAATCCTTTTCTAATTCCAATATTTTTTGTACAGGCGTTTTTTTGGTACCATAAATTAAAAGTGCTGTACAATAACCTACTTTTTCATATAAGACTCTCCAAGTCATCCCTATTAAAGCACATATAGGTATTGCAACTAACCACTGTACATTATCAGAGAGTGGAATAAATATTATCCCAAGAGGAATAGTCAGAAGCATACAGGCGAAAAGAGCGCTTAATATCAAATAGGCAAGGTATTTTATACTGTAAAATCGTGATGTTAACAATGCATAGCCAACAAATAACATTTCGCTCACTGATAATGCCGGAGGAAGCCAAGTTAACGAGAAATCCTTTAGGAAGTAAGTAATGCCTATTTGTATGACGACTGTGGATAACATGTACACTAATATCCCAGCGATCATGTAACTTGTTTTTGCTAGAGCTAGACGATTGCTATATTTACGCATGGTAATAAGATTACCTAAACAAAGAATCATCAAACAAAACATAGTGAAAAAAAAGTATGGCGTTTGGTTTCCAAACTCAATTATGAATTGGCTGGTGTTGATTATGCTAATGTTCTCTACGGTTAGTCCAGGCGTTATGTTCACTGATATGGAATAAAAAACAACAATGGTTATGAGCCACCTTTGCCATAGGTATATATTGCTTTTCCTCTGCTCGGCAGACAGTTGGCATGAAAAGTAATAGGCGAAACAGAAGGCTAATGAAGAGGTAATGTTGGCTACTCGTGCCATAACGATACCGAAATCAGCCCCTAGTTTTGGGAGAAAGTTGGTATGAAAATAAGCATTACTGATAATCCACCCAATAATGCAGGCAGAATAAGCAATGTACGAGAAATGGTAGGTGCCTAATATCTTTTCTTCTTTGTTTGTCAACTGGATGCAATAATAAATCAACCAAATAAATACCAGTAAAACTATTAAAAGGAGTGCGGTTGCTTTTGGGTACAATATCAGAATTGTTGGTAATTTGGAAATTTGCATCTCTTTTTATCCTTTTACCTTCTTAACTAATCTAATATAATCAAAAAAAGATATTTTATTAAACTCGTCTTTCAATATGTTTATATTCCATAAACCACGATAAGTTAAAATATGATCATTATTTAAATCACAAAATCCTAAATTGTAGTATCCTTCCTCTTTGATGTTAGAGTAAAAATCGAGGATAAATGGTTGGTCTATAACTGTAAAACTAATTTTATATCCAAGTTCATGCAATAATTGAGTGAGTTTTTTTTGAGTAAGATATATATAATAAAGTTTCTGCCGTGTATTTCCAGTGACTGCTAATCTAAGGATTTCACAAACCTTATGCTTATTTATTAGTGCTGTTTTCACTATGTTGTCAAACTCTTCGATAGACTGAATCTTTGAAGAGCTGGTTGATTCTATAATTCCCAAGCGTTTTAGGTTCGAAAAGGCTGAGTTAGGGAAGCAATAGTTCCACTTTGAATTGCTAAATTGTGGTGTATAGCTTAGCCAAGAGTCCCGAGTCTCCCAATCCTGAATGAGCATCGAAGAAACAAGCACTTTGGTTTTTTCAAAGCCTGATCGTTTGAGTAAAAGAAAGTGTTTTCCAGTTTGCGACATGGATAGGAGAGGTAGCATCTCAAACCATTTATTACCTTTGATAAAAAGTTCAAGGTTAGTTAACGCCACAGCATCGCTGATAGTCATAATGTGCGGATGGTTTGGTGTGCACACCATAAGCTGGGATTCTTCGATCTTATCAATTACCACTCCGTAGTATACTTCGTCTTTGAGCGGAAGTTCTAGTTGGTTTTTTGATTGATCGTTTAACAGAGATTTTTGTTTGATCGCAGCAATCTCACATTCACACCAGAAAACCATCCAATGCGGGTAACAATCTGCGGCAACTTGTTCAAGTAAGAGCGCCTCTTCGGAGAAAGGCGTTGGATACTGCTGTACTAAATCTCGATAATCCATTAATTCAAACAGTACGGACAGACTCTTAGATGCGTATTTAGGAAAGAGGGACTTGAGAAGCTTTATTCTATACAAAGCAACTTGTTGAAAAAGATAAGACCTTTCTTGCGGTGTAAGAGTAAGAAGGACCGTGTCAACCAGCGCCTGTTGTTTTGACTCGATCGGCAAATCTGTACTGGCGAGGGGCTCCAAAGACAGCTTAAGACTCATGATATAACCTAGTTCTGACGTTTTTTATATTTTGTAATGGTTTATATCATTTTGATAAATTTATGCTATTGGTTTCTATTTATATAGTTACGTAATGCAAGAAAAGACAAAAAAACCGCTCATAGTGAGCGGTTTTTAGTTCATTCGAGAAAGGACTAAGCTTCTTGCTTTTTAAGCTCAGCTTCTGCCGCTTCCTCTTCAATTAGCGCATCAACGATAACTGCACATGCTGCATCACCTGTGATGTTTAGTGCTGTACGAATCATATCGAAAATACGGTCAAGAGCGAATAGCAGTGGTAAACCTTCGATTGGAATGCCAGCGGCAAGAAGCACGGCAACCACTAGGAAAGAAGGACCAGGAACACCTGCTTGACCAACCGCACCCAATGTAGACGTTACGATAATTGCAATGTAAGCGCCCATACCTAGATCGATATTGAACAGTTGAGCAAAGAAGATAGCAACCAAGCCATAGTAAATCGCATTACCTGACATGTTGATCGTTGCGCCTAGAGGCAGAACAAATGACGCGGTTGAATTTTTTACGCCCAGTTCTTTTTCACAGGTGTCCATTGTGACAGGCAGTGTTGCCATAGAAGAGGCCGTTGAAAGCGCAACAGCTTGTGGCTTTTTCATTGAAGACAGGAACTTCTTCGCTGATGTCTTGGTGAAAATATGCACCATTGCTGGGTAAACAACGAAACCGAAGATTAGGATTGCGGCAACGTAAACAACGAACAGTTTGAATACCACCATTAGTGCGCCAAAACCGAATGTACCGACTGCTTCTGCCATCAGACCGAACACGCCGATAGGGGCAATGATCATCACTTTGTTGATCATCCAAACCATTGCGTCAACGATGCAGTTAACACCATTAATGATTGGCTCACGACGCTCTTTTGCTTGCTTAGAAATTGCAATACCAAAGAACATACAAAAAACGAGGATCTGTAGGATGTTTGCTTCATTTAGTGATTGGAAAACGTTGGTTGGGATCATGCCAGTGATGGTTGCCCAGAAAGTAGGTAGTTCACCTTTTGAAGCGTATTCTGCTGAGAACATTCCTTCAACGCCAGAGACGTCGATACCCATGCCTGGTTGGAATACTTCACCCATAAATAGTGCAAGCGCAACGGCGAGGGCGGATGTTAAACCAAAATAACCTAGAGTGACGATGCCAACTTTACCTGCTGACTGGCTGTTCCCAAGACCAGCTGCACCAGAAATCAAGGCTACAGCGACCAAAGGAATAACCAACATTTTGATTAAGTTGATAAAGATAGCACCTAAAGGAGCGAACACTGTCGCATCATGACCCATCATGGCACCAACGGCTGTGCCCACGATCATGGCGATTACGACTTGTACGCCAATGTTGTTTAGCAAACTCTTTTCTTTTAACACTTCCATAACCTCTGTGCTAATAAAATGTAAAATCCTAAAATTACCCACTAACCATAAATGGTTTTATGGATAATTATCTCGCCTTGCTTTTTACACTTATCGTTTACAATTGGCAATATGCAGCAAGGTATTATTGATGGATTAATCGATATTTTATTGACGAACGATAAAGTTTTGTTCAATGGCAAACGTTTGCTATTGATTTTTGTTATGCCTATTGGCTGTGTAATTGTTTTTGTTTATCTCTTTTTCTTGTTTATTTTTTGTTAGCTGAGATGGATTTTGTGTTTGCGAGCGTAGTCTGCGTCTTGCGTGACTTGGATTGATATTTATAACAATTAAGTTCTTTCAAGCTCACATTTTTACCAATTAGCTTTGTGAAATGTTAATTGTTTTACATTCTTAGTTTTGATTGCATTGTAAACATAATGTTAATCAGGAATGGGCGAGACAAATATTAAGTACCAACATTTTAGTGTAGGGGAGTGCTCTCTTTGTTAATGCTCCCGAGCCGATAAAACGAAAATCAACAAGTAAGAGGTGAAGCGATTATGATGAATCTTGCTGCTGCATTACAAAGAAATGCTGCGAGTAAACCAGATAAGACGGCGTTGATATGTGGTGATGTCGAGATAACTTATGCGCAGTTTGATGCGATTACCGGAAAGATCGCGGCATCTTTAATCAACAAAGGGGTCGTTCCGGGCGATCGTATTGCGCTCTCATGCCCAAACATTCCTTTTTTCGCGTTTGTTTATTATGCGATACAAAAAGCTGGCGCGGTTGCTGTCCCATTAAATGTGCTTTTGAAAGCGCGAGAAATTAAGTATCACTTAGAAGATTCAAAAGCGAAGTTTTACTTCTGTTTTGAAGGGACAGCAGAACTGCCAATGGCAAAAGAGGGGGTTAAAGCGTTTGAGCAGGCTGATATATGTGAAAATATGGTCGTGATGACTCAATCTCAAAGTGAAAACGAATGGAATGGTGTGCCAACTCTCAATGCGTTTATAGCGGATGCAGAACCATTGTCAGATTATGTACCGCGTAATGCGGATGATACTTGTGTTATTTTGTATACATCAGGGACGACAGGCTTACCAAAAGGAGCTGAACTGACGCAGCAGAACATCATAATGAATGCTCTGGTGGCACAAAACATTATGGGCAGCCAGGCCGATGATATTCACTTAGTAACTTTGCCTTTATTTCATACCTTTGGTCAAACCGTCCACTTAAATGCCAGTGTTTTGGGCGGGGCAACCTTGGTGTTAGTGCCTAGGTTTGAGCCTAAACATGTTCTTGAGCTGATGGAAAAACACAAAGTGACGTTGTTTGCTGGAGTGCCAACGATGTATATCGGCTTGCTTCATGTCCAGCACCAATTTGATACATCCTCACTACGTGTTGCTATCAGCGGTGGAGCCCCGTTGCCAACCGAAATCTTTAGAGCCTTTGAGGAACAATTTAATGTCCCAATTCTTGAAGGATACGGGTTATCAGAAACAAGTCCTATTGCATGTTTTAATCATTTAGATCAGGAACGTATACCAGGATCGGTAGGTCAACCGATTCAAGGCGTTGAAGTAAAAGTTGTCGACATTGAAGGCAATGCGCTACCGATCGGTGAAGAAGGTGAGATTGTTGTGCGGGGGCATAATGTTATGAAGGGATACCTTGACCGCCCGGAAGTCACTGAATCCGCGCTACAAAATGGCTGGTTCCATACTGGTGATGTTGGCCGTTTTGACAGTTCAGGTAATCTATTTATCGTCGATAGAATGAAAGATCTGATCATTCGAGGTGGATTTAACGTTTACCCTAGAGAAATTGAAGAAGTGTTTATGACTCATCCTGCCATCTCAATGGTAGCGGTGATAGGGATTCCAAATGAAGAGTATGGCGAAGAGATAAAGGCTTACGTTGTGCTTAAACCGGGAGAGTACATTGACGCGGAAACAATACAAAAGTGGGGCAAAGAGCAGTTAGCCTCTTTTAAATATCCTCGTTATGTTGAAATTCGTGAGCATCTCCCGATGAGTGCAACAGGAAAGATTTTAAAGCGTGAATTGAAATCTGAATTGAATGTGGCTTAGTCAATTCAATGAACTTCGGGTCACAGCGCCACTTGTCTGGAGCGAGTGGTGTTGTGCACGTTACTCAAGAATAGAAGATGGCAATCTCTCGCTAGCGTGTACACATGAACTATCTGTTTACTCTATTGTTCGAGTTGTTTTATGTGCGCTTCTAAGCGTTTTGGATTGATAATGGTCACTGAACCATATTTCAGTTCTAGCATCCCAATACTCTCTAAGTTTTTTAGTACTTTATGAACACTTTGACGAGTTAGCCCCATCATGTTAGCGATATGCTCTCTAGTCACTCTCACGACACACGGCTGAGTATTGATAGCTTGGTTGTGTTGGTATTCAGCAAGCAACAGCAACCTTCTTGCAATCCGCTCTTCGATTCCTCTAATTGCATCATCTTCGATAACAGAAATGGCAGACCATAAGCGGCGGCTAAGTAAGTCGAGAATCGTAGGGTAACTTTGAGGATATTTGGCGAGTAATTGGCGAAACTTATCACCAGGTAGTTCCAGTAAGGTCACGCCAGAATGCGCGGTTGCGCCAAAAATACGGGGCATGCCGGGAGAAAAAACATTGTCTCCAAACCAGCCTCCTGCCTCGAAAATCATTAATGTGACTTCTTTGCCTTTTGAACTCATCGAATTAATTCGTACGGCACCCTGTGCAATGACCATAAGAGAAGATTGAGGTTCCCCTTTATTGCAAATCAGTGCTTTTTCGTCGAAACAGCGAACCTTAGCTATTTGTGCTGCTTCACTAAGTCCTTTCTCGGGCAGCCCTGATAATACAGGACATTTGGCTAATAATGCTTTGACTTCTTCCATGTGCAACCTTACTGCATCCTGCTCTAGTTATTATTTGTGCTGGTTAAGTGGCAAAGTTTATCACTCTTTGATTGCTCTGCTTTAGATTGGTTTGGAAAGTGCGGGCGTTGAATAAAAAATGATATGGTATAAACGCCATACAAGAAAACGCCCGCTAAACAGAATGTTAAGCGGGCGCTATAGCGTTACATCAAATGGAAGTTATTTCTGAGTGGCAGCTTTCATCGCTGACACAAAATCACCAAGTTTATCGAGCATAATTTGTGGCTGCTCGACATTCGCTTCAATGATTTTCACCACAGCTGAGCCGGAGATGGCCCCTGCTGCGCCAGACTCTATTGCTTGTTTCACCTGTGCTGGTTCAGAAATACCGAAGCCAAGCAGCGCTGGCGGTGCATCGAACTGGTTTAATCTATCTAACATGTGACCAACTGGCATATTTGCTTTTGTCTCTGCGCCTGTCACGCCAGCACGAGAAAGCAAGTAAGTGTAGCCACCACCCAGTTCTGATACTTGCTTCAGTGTTTCGTCACTTGCCGTTGGCGGTGCGATGAAGATTGGGTGAATACCAAACTTCTCTGCTGCTGCAACAAACTCTGCACTTTCATTGGTTGGTACGTCTGCAATCAAAACAGAATCGATGCCTGCTTTTGCACAGCGCTCGTAGAAGTTTTCGACACCGCGTGAGTAAACTAGGTTCGCGTACATCAGAAGGCCAATAGGCAGATCTGGGTATTTAGCACGAATCTTACCAATTTGTTCAAAGCAGATATCTGGTGTAGCGCCTGAATCCAGCGCACGAATGTTAGCGCCTTGGATGGTTGGGCCATCTGCAAGCGGATCTGAAAATGGAATACCAAGTTCAAGGGCGTCTGCGCCAGACTCAACGAGGGTTTCCATGATCTTGTAAGATTGTTCTGCGTCTGGATCGCAAACCGTTACGAACGGTACAAATGCGCCTTGGTTTTTTTCGTTTAGACGCGCAAACATCTTCTCATAACGGCTCATTAAATCACTCCTTTTTCTTCTAGGATGGCGTGTACGGTGAAGATGTCTTTGTCACCACGACCAGATAGGTTTACGACCAATAGTTGTTCTTTCTCAGGATTCTCACGAGCCATGCGCAATGCATGAGCTAGAGCGTGAGAAGACTCTAGAGCTGGGATGATCCCTTCGCTGCGAGCCAGTTCTTGGAATGCCTCGAGCGCTTCGTCGTCAGTTACGTTGTCGTATTCTGCACGGCCAATTGCGTTTAGGTGTGCGTGCTGTGGACCTACTGAAGGGAAATCAAGGCCAGCGGATACCGAGTAAGACTCTTCTACTTGGCCGTTTGGATCTTGCATCAATGGCGCTTTCATACCAAAGAAGATACCCGTTTTACCATGTTTAAGCGGTGCGCCGTGTTGGTCGGTATCGATACCTTTACCTGCTGGCTCAACACCAATTAGGCGAACGCTTTCTTCTTCGATGAAGTCAGCAAACATACCAATCGCGTTTGAACCACCGCCCACACACGCGATAACGGCGTCAGGAAGACGACCTTCACGTGCCAAAATCTGATTCTTCGTTTCTTCACCGATCATTCGTTGGAAATCACGCACGATGGTTGGGAATGGGTGAGGACCTGCCGCTGTACCTAGTAGGTAGTGCGCGTCTTCATAAGTCGCAGACCAGTCGCGCAGCGCTTCGTTACATGCATCTTTAAGTGTCGCTGACCCCGAGTGAACAGGAATGACTTCTGCACCCATTAGCTTCATACGGAATACGTTCGGGCTCTGACGCTCAACGTCTTTTGCTCCCATGTAAACGCGACACTTAAGGCCAAGTAGTGCACACGCTAGTGCGGTTGCAACACCGTGTTGACCTGCGCCAGTTTCAGCGATGATTTCGTTTTTGCCCATGCGTTTCGCAAGTAGCGCTTGACCCAACACTTGGTTAGTCTTGTGGGCACCACCGTGAAGCAGGTCTTCACGTTTTAGGTACAGTTTGGTTTTCGTACCTTTGGTTAGGTTACGAGTTAGAGTTAAAGCCGTTGGGCGGCCCGCATACTCTTGAAGGAGCGTCATGAACTCACTGCGGAATTCTGGATCTTCTTGCGCGTCGATAAACGCTTGCTCTAGTTGCTCCAATGCAGGAACTAGAATTTGCGGAACGTACTGACCGCCGTATTCGCCAAAGTAGGCATTCAGTTTTGCCATCGTTATATTCCTTCTCGTATTTTTCGCTACGAATAGCTTTAAATTTTTTAGCTGATATCCAGCTTTAGTAGTTGCGAATGGCGGTGAATGCCGCAAGCAACTTCTGTGAATCTTTTTTGCCTGGTGCACTTTCTACACCAGAGTTTAAATCTAACCCCAAGCAACCTAGTGTCGCTGCTTGTTGAGCATTTTCTGGCGACAGTCCGCCTGCTAGCATAATTTGACTTGGGTCGCCGATCAGTGACCAGTCGAACACTTGACCGGTTCCGCCAGTTTGAGTGCCAACTTGCGCATCTAGTAGATGGCGGTCAATGTGGTCTGCAAGTAGTTCTGGCTTCGCATCAGTCACGCCATAAGCTTTCCAAATTTCTACCGCTGCTGGTAGTTTGGCTTTGAGTTGGTTTACGTAAGCTTGGTCTTCTTGACCGTGCAGTTGCACCGCTTTTAAACCCAAAGAGGTCACGACAGAAGCAACAAAATCGATATCGTGATTTTGGAACACGCCTACGTAGTTCAATGGGGCACCGCTCATGGTTAAGCGAGCACTTTCAAGGTCAACTGCACGCTTCGACTTCTCGACAAAAATCAGGCCACCAAATACCGCACCAGCTTGATATGCTTTTGCTGCGTCATCTGGATGCGTTAAGCCACACACTTTGTTTTCGCCCAACGTGACTTTGCGTACTGCAAGTTCAAGGTTGTCTTCCGCCATCAGCGAACTACCAATCAAGAAGCCGTCTGCGTATTCCGCTAAATCACGAACTTGTTGATGCGTATAAATGCCAGACTCTGAAATTACCGTCGCGTTTGGTGCCAGTTCGCGAATGGTCGGTGCCAATTCTTTAGTACGATTCAAATCAGTACTTAGGTCGCGCAAGTTACGATTATTGATTCCGATAACACGCGCTCCTAACTTAACCGCACGATGAAGCTCTTCTTCGTTGCTGACTTCGGTCAGGATACCCATGTTCAGGCTGTGTGCTGCTTCTTCTAGGGCTTTGTACTCTTCATCATTGAGGACAGACAGCATTAGCAAGACAGCATCAGCACTGTAATGACGCGCTAGGTAAACTTGGTAGGTATCTACCATGAAGTCTTTGCACAGAACCGGTTGTTTGACTTGACCACGCACTTGAGGAAGAAAGTCAAAGTTACCTTGGAAGTACTTTTCGTCTGTTAGGACTGAAATCGCATCGGCATGGTTGTTGTAAACCGATGCAATGTAATCCAAGTCGAAGTGATCACGAATCAGACCTTTGGAAGGAGATGCCTTCTTACATTCGGTGATGAATGCCGTCTTTTCGCCACCCAGAGCATTGTAGAAGCTGCGGTCCGATGGAAGCAAATCAGACTGAAATGTGCTTAGCGGTTGAGACACCTTACGGTCTGCTACCCACTGATATTTGTCGCGCACAATTTTCGCCAGTACTTCTGCCATTTCTGCTTCTTTCTTAGAAACGTGTTCAGACAGGTTGTCAGCTTGCTGAGTGTTGAAGTCAGTCATCTTCTTCAATTCCTTAAGCGTGTGCGGCAAGTTGTTGTACCAATTGGTACGCCTTGCCTGAATTCATTGCCTCAATCGCTTGTTGCGTGTTGGCTTTTAAATCTTCGTGGCCGAATAGACGCATTAGCAGAGCTACGTTCACTGCCACTGCGCCCAATTGTGCGTCTGTACCTTTACCTGTCAGAATATTGGTAATGATCGCTTTGTTTTCTTCAGGATCGCCACCTTTGATCGCTTCTAGTGGGTGTGCTTCTAGACCGAAGTCTGCAGGCGTTAGTTTGTATTCTGTGATCTTACCGTCTTTGATTTCGGCAACGGTTGTTTCACCGTGAATCGCCACTTCATCCAAGCCACTGCCGTGTACTACAGCGGCGCGCTTCATACCCATTTGTAGCATGGTTTCTGCGATAGGACGAACCAGTTCTTCACTGTAAACGCCCATCAATTCGATATTAGGACGAGCAGGGTTAATCAGTGGGCCAAGAATGTTAAAGATGGTGCGTGTTTTCATGGTTTGACGCACTGGCATCGCATGGCGCACACCACCGTGGTATTGAGGTGCAAATAGGAAAGCAACACCGATGTCGTCTACCGCTTTGCGCGTATCTTCTGCGCTCATAGCTAGGTTGATACCAAATGAATCAAGAAGGTCAGAAGAACCAGACTTGCTTGAAACGCTGCGGTTACCGTGTTTCGCTACTTTTAGCCCACATGCAGCAGCAACAAACGCCGCAGTGGTTGAAATGTTGATGGTGTTGTGACCGTCGCCGCCAGTACCTACGATATCTGCGAAATCGTAATCTGGGCGAGGGAATGGGTTTGCGTTTGCCAGCAGTGCTTTCGCCGCGCCTGCAATTTCATCCGGTGTCTCGCCTTTGATTTTTAGTGCAGTCAGTGCTGACGCCATTAACATTGGGTCTAGTTCACCACGGATGATGATGTCAAACAGCTGTTGGCTCTCTTCCTGAGTAAGCGATTCTTGCTCGTACAGTTTGGTAATAATAGGGTTGATGATTGCTTCCATATTTCCTCTCCTAAATTTCTTATGTGCCAAGTGCTTGTTAAGCAGTGAGTGGGTTCACTGAAGTTTGTTCTTCAAGTGCCCATTCAATGGCATTGGCCAACAGTGTTGCTCCGTAGGTCGTCATAATAGATTCCGGGTGGAACTGGAACCCGCAAACTTTATCTTCTTCATGTACAACAGACATCACCAAGTCATCCACTTCTGCCGTGATGGTTAGACTCTCAGGAACTTTGGTCGCAACCAGCGAGTGGTAACGTGCAATCGCAAGTGGTGATGGTAGGTTTTGGTAAATCGCATGGTTTTGGTGCTCCATCATAGAGACCTTGCCGTGAATAATTTCGCCCGCGCCAGCAACGGTGCCGCCGTACGCTTCGACAATCGCTTGGTGACCAAGACAAATGCCGATCATCGGTACTTTGCCTTTCATGCGTTGGATAAGCTCTGGCATTGAGCCTGCCTCTGACGGTGCACCAGGACCTGGTGATAGCAGAACCACTGGGTTTTCAAGCTCGTTTACCGCTTGTTCGATAGTTTCTGCTGAAATGTTGTTTCGGTAAATCTTGACTGAGTGACCTAGCGAGCGGAACTGATCCACAAGGTTGTAGGTGAACGAGTCAAAGTTATCGATAAAAATGATATTAGCCATCTCTGAACCCTATTCCTTATTGTGACTTATGCGCTGCTTGGATAGCAGAGATTACCGCTTGCGCTTTACCGCGCGTTTCGTCTGCTTCCGCTTGCGGATCAGAGTCGAACACCACGCCAGCACCAGCTTGAACTTGAGCAATGCCGTTCTCAACGTAAGCTGAGCGGATCACGATACAAGTATCTAATGTTCCTTCGCCTGTAAGGTAACCCACAGCACCGCCGTAGCTGCCGCGTCGTGCGCCTTCTACATCGCGAATCAACTGCATTGCACGAATCTTTGGTGCACCAGTGAGCGTGCCCATGTTCATACATGCTTGGTATGCGTGCAGCGCGTCTAGGTCTTCACGCAGTTGACCAACCACACGAGATACCAAGTGCATAACGTGGCTGTAGCGGTCGACTTTTAGAAGGTCTGCTACGTGGCGAGTGCCAGCTTGAGCAATACGAGCGACGTCGTTACGTGCCAAGTCAACCAACATCATGTGTTCTGCGTTTTCTTTCATGTCGGTGCGCAGTTCAAGTTCGATGCGGCTATCTAGGTCGAAATCGATCTCTCCATTCAGGCGTTTACCACGGCGACGTGTGCCTGCAATTGGGTAGATTTCAATTTGGTTGGTGTCGGTTTCGTATTTAAGCGCGCTTTCTGGTGATGCGCCAAACAAAGTGAACAGCTCATCTTGCATGTAGAACATGTAAGGGCTTGGGTTACTTTGTTTCAGTTCTTTGTAAGCAGCGAGTGGAGAAGGGCAAGGTAGAGTGAATCGGCGAGATGGTACGACTTGGAACACATCGCCTTTCACTACGAACTCTTTTAAGTCGCGAACGATTTGACAGAAGTCTGAATCAGATACGCTAGGTTCTACCGTTACGTCGGCGATTTGCTCTGCATTTGGAAGTAACTTTGGCGCCGCACATTGAGCGCTGATTTCTGCGATGCGAGTCTCTAGCGCTAGTTTTTCTGAATCATCCACAAACAATGTAGCTTGAAGCTGGCAAGATTCCGTTTGATGGTCGACAACAAGCAATGTTTCCGCTATGTAGAAAACGTAATCTGGACATTGATTGGTTGCTTTTGCATTACCAAGCGGCTCGAAGTTTGCGACTAAGTCGTAGGCAAACAGACCGCCAAGGAAAATCGCGTGTTTGTCTTGCTGTGAAACATCGAAGCTGTGTTGCACTAAACGTAGCGCGTCAAAAGAAGAAGCTTCACGTAGGCGAGAGTCTTCATCTAACGTGTCGCATGGCTGGCTAAACTCCAAAGTCAGCGTTTCGCCATCGAACTTACTTTCAACGTCACCACGGATGTTCTGGTTTAGGTGAGACAGTAGGTTTTTACCGTTGTTGGTTAACGCCTGCATGTTTACAGTGTGGCCGTAACAAACGATGCGCACCGCTGAATCTACGATTAAAAGTGATTTTAGATTCTGTTTCGAATCAATTTCAGCGGATTCGAGAAGCAAGCTATCTCTTTTGTTCTCACAAATGGTATGGAACAAACGTGTTGGGTCTTGAGTGTAAGGAACCGAAGTCTTTAATACTTCTAGGCATCCAAGTTTCTTGATTTCTATGGCCTTATTCACAAGACCTCCTTGTAGCTGTCTAAATCTTCCTGCCGTACATAGTCGCATAAAGCAAACGTTCTCCCAATCTAGAGTTAGCCATATTCGATTAATGTTTAGGCAGTTGAATGTGAAATGAGCAACAAAACAAAAAAGCCCGCTTAAGTAGCGGGCTTTACAACGTTTGGTTCTATAAACTAGAAGTATACGTTTGCCCACCAAGAACTAGTCCAAGTGCGCCACCAAGCAAGATCTGATGAGTTTGTCTTATTAAGACAAACCGCAACTTTCGCTTTTTGGTTTTGGTTAAATTCTTGTAACATGGTGAACCTTAAATTACGTACTTTGTATTTGTGTACTAGTTAACTGGTGCGAGAGTAAAAAGTCAACCCCAAAACAGCATTAAAACGATAAAAATATGAGAATTGATTTACATAGTCACACCACTGCATCGGACGGTCGGTTAGAGCCTAAAGATTTAGTGGAAAGGGCGCTGAGTTTTGATATCGAGGTTTTGGCGATCACTGATCACGATACGGTTGACGGTTTGGCGTTAGCCAAGCAACACGTTCAAGACAATAATTTACCGATCAAAATTATCAACGGCATTGAGATATCGACTGTCTGGCAAAACAAAGACATTCATATTGTCGGCTTGAATATCGATCCGGAAAATGAACAATTATCCGCCCTCATCGAGCAGCAGAAGCAGCATCGCATAACAAGGTCAGAGTTGATTGCAGAGCGACTACAAAAAGCAACTCGGGAAGGCGTGCTCGAAGAGGTAAGGCAGATCGCCGGTGATGCGCCTGTTACGAGAGCGCACTTCGCGAAATGGTTGGTGGATAATGGTTACGCAAAAACCATGCAAATGGTGTTTAAAAAATACCTAACGCGTAATAACCCAGGTTATGTACCACCGAATTGGTGCTCGATGAAAG
Source organism: Vibrio sp. E14 (assembly GCF_020515785.1). Classification (NCBI taxonomy): domain Bacteria; kingdom Pseudomonadati; phylum Pseudomonadota; class Gammaproteobacteria; order Vibrionales; family Vibrionaceae; genus Vibrio; species Vibrio sp. E14. Next base: position 169,575 of record NZ_JAHPJI010000002.1, on the reverse strand, counting down.
ATGCGGTTGATGCTATCCATGCGGCTGGTGGGATGGCGGTATTGGCGCATCCTGGAAGATATAAGTTGACAGCGAAGTGGATTAAGCGTCTTCTAGCAGCGTTTGTAGAAGCAAACGGTGATGCGATGGAAGTTGCACAGCCGCAGCAAGCGCAACAAGAAAGGCGCAACTTGGCTGATTATGCTATAAAATACAAACTATTAGCGTCTCAAGGCAGTGATTTTCACTACCCATCCCCTTGGATGGAGCTAGGAAGGAACCTTTGGTTGCCCGCAGGCGTCGAACCAGTTTGGAAAGATTGGGGTATTGATCCTTCGTTGGATATATCAAAGTAACCTCAAAGCGTGGGTTTCAGCATCAAATAACTGGAAAGTGTATATTGGGTATTAATGTGGCTTTCCTTGTCGTTGGAACTGAACAACACTTTGAATCTTGAAGTCACTTGATAAAGCACAACAAGGCGGCATTCAAGCTCCATATAAGAATATAGAGCCGAGAGGCTCGATAATGAGGAATTACAATGAGCCAGTTTTTTTACGTTCACCCAGAAAACCCACAGGCTCGCTTGATTAATCAAGCAGTAGCAATCATTCGTAACGGCGGCGTTGTGGTGTACCCTACCGATTCAGGGTACGCACTTGGCTGTCAGTTGGAGAACAAACAGGCACTGGAACGAATCTGTCAGATCCGTCGTCTGGATGATAAGCATAACTTTACTTTATTGTGTCGTGATTTGTCGGAGCTTTCTTTATATGCGCGAGTGGATAACTCTGCATTCCGACTACTGAAAAACAACACACCAGGTCCTTACACCTTCATCTTCAAAGGCACGAAAGAAGTGCCGCGTCGTTTGATGAACGCGAAACGTAAGACCATCGGTATCCGTGTTCCAGACAATCAAATTGCCTTGGACTTGTTGGAAGCATTAGGTGAACCGATGATGTCTACGTCGTTGATCCTACCTGGCAGTGACGTAACAGAGTCTGATCCGGAAGATATTCGCGATAAACTAGAACATGCGGTTGATGTGATTCTTAATGGCGGTTACTTAGGTGAACAACCTACGACCGTCATTGACTTTAGCGAAGGTGAACCTGTTGTGGTGCGTTTGGGATCAGGTGACCCGGCACCATTCGAATAATTCGATTAATAGACGTACACCACCGTCAAACAAAATAGGAGGCATCGCGCCTCCTATTTTAGTTTCTTATTATTTAGTATCTCAGCGAACTTCGCTGATTGAGATTAAGCGAAATCGAAAATGTCGATACCATTTTGTTCAGCATAGTTGATGTATGCAGAGCTCACGCCGTTTAGTGTCACTTCAACATTGTATTCATCACTAGAGAATACCGCCCAACCACACTCGTTGTAAGATAAAGTAAGATCATCCGCTGAATCTAAGAACGTATCGCGAATGCCATCATTGTCGGTGTCTCTGCCCATATCGAAGACAAGTTTGTCATGAAAAATATTAAAATCGACAATATCGGCTTTAATATCAATATCGTTGGAAGATACAGGTTGATCGGGTACGCCAATAGCCAGGCGGTTTGTAAGCACAAAAGTGTCGTCTCCACAGCCGCCGCTCAGTACTGATTCACCATCGCCAACGACGAGCGTGTCGTTACCCCAACCACCACTCAAGTAGTTGTTGCCTGAGTAATCAAAAATTGTATCATCGCCACAGCCACCAAAGAGCTTGTCATTTCCTAATCCGCCCGATAGGAAGTCGTTGCCAAAGCCGCCAGAAACAAAGTCGTTTCCTCGGCCACCGAGCAAGGTATCGTCTCCCCAGCCCCCGAAGACAACATCATTGCCTCCGTATCCTACGAACTTATCATCACCACAGAAGCCGAAGAAAATATCGGTTGTTTCAGACCCTTTTGTACCGGTCATATCGTCATCTTGAGATGTCCCAAAAATCCAATTTAGGTCTAGATTTAGCATAGACATTGTTCTATTCCTTTTTGTCTGATTTATGCCAATCGCCGAAAATGCAGAGCCAATCTAGCTAGTTAAAATACACGATAACGTTAGCGTCATTTTTAATAGTAAATAGTGACTTACCGATGCTTCTTTCTTGCTATGAGTGCTCATTTATCCACGATGATTGGTATTACTTAGCAGCAAACTGGGACTGTTTATTCTTCGTTGCTTTTAAAGCAACACGAACAGTAAACACACCCCAAGTGGTTATCGTTGTAACCCTGACAATTTTATCAGGTACTGCACGGTTAAAGTGGCTCGGGAAGACCGATATTAGTGGGATTCTCGCTAGGCAATATCAGTATTAAGTAGGAAAAAAGTTGCAGAATAGAGTAAATATTTTCGACGTTTTAAAGTGAATTTTGGGTGTGGAGAATGGCGCCGATTTAGCTTACATTAACTGAGAAAGTTACGTATAATGTCGGACCGAAAAATCCCACTGAAATGGGTAATTAGCAAAATACAGACCAATCCTGGTCTAGACGTCTGTGAAGACGACACATAGGTAGATAAATGAGCGAAAAGTTACAAAAAGTATTAGCACGTGCTGGTCACGGTTCTCGTCGTGAGATTGAATCGTTAATTAAATCTGGTCGCGTTAGCGTGAACGGTGTAGTCGCTAAGCTTGGTGAAAGACTTGAAGACGAGAGCAGCGTAGTTCGTATCGATGGTCACATTGTCTCTGCAAAGATTCAAGAAGAAGTGATTTGTCGTGTACTTGCGTACTACAAACCCGAGGGTGAACTGTGTACTCGTCACGATCCAGAAGGTCGTCGTACTGTTTTTGATCGTCTGCCAAAAATTCGTGGCTCTCGTTGGATTTCAGTTGGTCGTCTGGATGCGAACACTTCTGGTCTTCTGCTTTTCACAACGGATGGTGAACTGGCGAACCGCTTAATGCACCCAAGCCGCCAAGTTGAACGTGAATACCTAGTACGTGTGTTCGGTGAAGTAACTGAACAGAAAGTTCGTAATCTAGTAAAAGGTGTTGAACTGGAAGACGGTTTAGCTCGCTTTGAAGATGTTGTTTACGCGGGTGGTGAAGGCATGAACCACACGTTTTACGTTGTTATCAACGAAGGTCGTAACCGCGAAGTTCGTCGACTATGGGAATCGCAAGAGTGTACCGTTAGTCGTCTGAAACGTGTTCGTTACGGCGACATCTTCTTAGACAAGAAACTGCCTCGTGGCGGTTGGATGGAGCTTGACCTGAAAGAAGTAAACTACTTGCGTGAGCTTGTAGAGCTTCGTCCAGAGAAAGAAACCATGCTTGATCTGAACAAAGACAACACGTCACGCAAACGTGAGCGTGCACGCAGCCAAAAAATTCGTCGCGCAGTTAAGCGCCATGAAGAGCGTGTTAACACGCCAAAAGGTCGCAGTAACAACCCTTCTCGTCGTAAGCCGAAGAAGACTGCTGGTGACCAAGGCGCACGTAACAAGCATCGTTAATCGATAGCAAAACATCAGAAAGGCTTGCCAATTCGGCAAGCCTTTTTCTTATCTGTTACATAGCGAAAGGATCTAAAGCCGATATAGAGAAGGGTGTTTGGATAAACAAATATCGCAGCTAAACAAAACAGCAGATAAAAAAATACCAGCACTAGGCTGGTATTTTTGTTCATGATGAAGAAACGTTAATCGCGTTTCCAAAGCATATGGCAGAACTTATGTTCAGGGTCTCGGCTGATTAGCATACGAGCAAATACGTCATCAAGAACGTCATTTTCCTCATTTACTAGGCCGATACGAACCTCTGCATATACTTCTTTGTCGATCTCAAAGCCAACATGTTCAACCCAGTCATCACCAGTTTCAACAAGTTCTGCGGCACCACGATCTTCAAATTGCGCAGTAAACAGAATCACGTCAGCAGGCTCTAGATTATCTGGAGCCATTTCAAGGAAAATGTCGTACGCTGCGTCGATGACGTCGTCGTAAGAAATCAAATCAGACATGCTTATGCTCGGCTCATGTATTTACGTTCAGCTGTGTTAATGATAACACGGTCACCAGTTGCAATGTACTCAGGAACCTGGATGACAAGACCTGAAGCGAAGCGTGCTGGTTTAGTACGAGCAGATGCAGAAGCACCTTTGATTGACGGGTCAGTTTCTTCAATCACTAGCTCAACAGAAGATGGTAGTTCAATACCCACAGCAGCACCGTTAACAAGGATAATGTGGATACCTTGTGTATCTTCGTTGATGAACAGCATGTCGTCTTCAACTTCATTGTGCTTGAATGTGTATTGTGAGTAGTCTTCGTTATCCATGAAGATGTGCTCATCGCCGTCAGCGTATGAGTACACAACTGCACGTTTGTTCATTTCTACCGTTTCAACAACGTCATCAGACTTGTAACGCTCATCTACACGTGCGCCCGTGTTTAGATCTGTACAACGCATTTTGTAGATTTTAGCGCCGCCACGACCGCCAGGAGTCGTTACTTCGATGTCTTTAACTAGAAGAGTTTTACCATTAGACTCGATTGCGAAGCCTTTTTTGATTTCACTTGCCTTTGGCATTGTATATTCCTATTCATACTTATTAAGCAAAACTCGGTGATTATAGCGCTAAGTTAGCCGCCTAGCATTAAAATTCATTGCAGAAATTTGTTGTTACTCCCATGACTAAACACCTGAATGGACTTGATTCAGTGAGTCGGCTAAGAGAACATATAGCTCAACTTCTTGAACCATCTGAGATCACGTTTTAAGTCATGTCTCTGCCTGTTATCGATCCTAAACAACCATTTCAACCAGAGTTTGCGCCTTTAATTAGAGAAGTCACCGCTTGTCTCAAAGGTGGACTGGGGCAAAACTTACACAGCGTTTATGTGTATGGTAGCGTCGCTCGCAAAACAGCGGTCGCTGGGAGGTCGAACTTAGACCTGGTTGTCGTTACTCAATCATCCTTTGAGCACAATCGCGCGACTTTGCTCAACACAATTAAGTGGCGTGCGCAGCAGAGTTACCCTCAAGTTAATGGTGTATCGGTCCGTACAGCCTTAGTGAGCGAAGTAGCTAATTTAGATAGTATTTTCACTTGGGGCTTTATGCTTAAGCATTGCTGTGTCTGTGTTTATGGTGATGATCTAGCAGACTGTTTTGGTGATTACGTCCCAAGTTGGGAAATTGCTAAGCACTGGAATATGGATGTGGAAGATTGGATTACGGTGTATCGCAAAAAAATCGTCCAAGCGAAGACGATAGAAGAGCAGGTGGCCGCCCAGCGCGTGATTGCTAAAAAGTTACTAAGAGCGTCATACTCTTTGGTGATGTATCGAGATAAACGTTGGTTTGATGACCCTATACAATGTGGCAAGGTATTCTTAACTTATCATCCTGAAAAGCAGCTTGAGATCGAGCGGCTAGAAATTTTACTTTCTGGCCGGGGTATTCCCAAGCGTTCTGTTATCGGGCTAATTGATGCGTTTGGTGATTGGTTAGTCAAACAGTACCAGAAAACAGAGTTTCGTATCGGTTAAAACAACCCCATTTGTGGTGCTGAAAGCCTGTCAAAATCCGTCCCAATGAAAGGGAGAATCGCATCTGCAACGGGTTTGAGTTGTTTATCAATGTAATGTTGATAATCAATCGGGCTATTGAGGTACTCATAAGGTTCAGGACCGTTCACGGTTATAATGTATTCAATTCGTCCTTTGTTTTGATACTGTAATGGGCGTCCAAGCTTGGCATTTATCTCATCCGCTAAACGAGCTGCACGCACTTGTGGCGGGACGTTCTTCTGATACTCATGCAGTTTTCTGCGCAGTCGCTTTTGATACACCAACTGTTCATCAAATTCACCGTTGTTAGTTTTCTCAACCATCTCTCGGACATAGTCGCTTGGATCTTCACCATGGAAAATCATGCTATAGAGTGTATTTTGAAATTTCTGTGCTAACGAGGTCCAATCAGTACGGGCACTTTCTAACCCTTTAAATACAATCCGTTCTTGCTCTCCTTCACCGATTAAACCCGCATAGCGCTTTTTCGAGCCAGTTTCTGCGCCACGAATCGTTGGCATAAGGAATCTGCGATAATGGGTTTCATACTCGATTTCCAACATAGATGTTAGGTTGTACTCAGAACGCAGGTGTTCTTGCCACCAAGAGTTGATGTAATCAACTAATTGATTTCCAACAGCGTCAGCTTCTACTTGACTGTATGGTCGATTCAACGACACGAATGTGGAATCCGTATCGCCGTAAATCACTTGATAGCCTTGCTCCTCAATCAGCACCTTAGTTTGCTTCATGATCTCATGTCCGCGCATGGTAATACTAGAAGCTAACCGAGTATCAAAGAAACGACATCCCGATGACCCCAGTACGCCATAAAACGAGTTCATGATGATTTTGATTGCCTGAGAAAAAGCTTTTTCATTGTTCTTCTTTGCAACATCACGTGCTGCCCAAAGCTTTTCAATCATTTCTGGTAAAAAGTGTTTCGTACGATGGAACTGTCCACCGCGAAAGCCAGGAACAGCCTGATTATCTTCTTTTCCAATATCGAGTAATAACCCCTCAACCAAACCCATAGGATCAATCAAGAAAGAGCGAATAATCGATGGATATAGACTCTTAAAGTCCAATACTAAAACGGAATCATATAGGTTAGGGATGGAGTCCATCACGTAACCGCCGGGGCTCGCAATCCAATTTTCAGGGTGTAGGTTTGGGGCAACGTAGCCTGCTCGGTGTATCTGAGGCATGTATAGGTTTGTGAATGCTGCAACCGAACCGCCTACACGATCCAGTTCTACACCAGTGAGGCGAGAGCGTTCAATTGCAAAGTCGAGCAGGTGAGTGTGATTGAAAATCTTATTCACTAACACGCAGTCTTGTAAATTATATTTAGCCAGCGATGGTTTGTCGGAGCGGTACATACGATTGATCTCATCCATGCGGTCATGAACGTTGTGGATTTCTTTCCCTTCCCCTAAGAGTTCTTGAGATACAGACTCTAATGACCAAGACCGAAAGTGATAAGTCGCCGTTTTTAACGTATCGATACCGTCCATTACAACTCGCCCGGGAATGGAAATAAACCCTTGTTGGCTTTGAGATGAACTTCTGAAAAAGCTGGCTTGGTCTGCTCTACCAAGCATTAGCTTCATGTTGTGCCACTCTGCTCGTTTGTGTAGCAGACGAAAGTCAAAATCAATGACACTCCAACCGACAATGACATCGGGGTCGAATTGTTTAAACCAAACGATGAGTGCTTCTAGAAGCGCTTTTTCATCCTTAACCCATTGTATCGGTGTCTCCGAAGGTTCTGGTTCTCCGATCATGATAACGCGGGAATCCATGACGCTGTCTAATCCGATGGAGTAAAGAATGCCTTTCTCAGAGCATTCTAGATCTAACGAGACAACGTTTAACTTCGGCTCATATTGCCCCGTACGGCATTTTGCGTTCTGGACGCGTTGGTAGCCATTGGTACGAGTCACATTGCCTGTAAACTCAATACTGCCTTTAATAAAACGCTCCATGAGGTAGCGATCGGCGAGGCGAATATCACTTTCGTACGTGGTGATATCTTTTTGAGCGAATGTGTCTTTGAGTGCGAGAGCGTCTCTGGTTACATTGGTATAGCAGGCAGCAAGAGGCGTATGTTCAAACGTTTTGAGATCCAAAAGGCGGATGTCGACGGGTATGTTTTTTTCTCGCGCGAGTGTTTTTGCTTGCTCTGAGTGTTTCTGAGCGATGAAAAATACTGGCTTCTCACCATTAATAAGTAACTGAGTAGGACCTGCTTCTGTCGAAAGCCACAGCTCGATTTGAGTTTGACCTTTGATGTCTCGTGCCTGTCGAGTAAGCAGAAAGCCTTGTTGGATATTCAAATGTGAGAAACCTTAGAAAACTTGAAGAACGCTAGTTTAACATTAAGAACTGTAAAAATAACCAGTAAAGAAAACGGTTCAAATTTTTGCTGGAATTAGTGATTACAAGTTAGCCTTTGGTGCAAGAGGGGCAGTGTCATTTTAAGTTATAGCGTGTTTCTCTGGGCAATATGAAACCTAGTTACTTGATTTATTGTACTTAATGTTGTTAATTGTCTTTTCTTAGATTTCGGTTCTGCTCATCACGCTCTAAAATAATAGAGTGGTTTATGAATAAGTTCTTGCTAAAGTTTGCGTTTCAGCACATATTCATAGAAAGCAATTTTTTGTCGATTACGTTAGTATATAGGCAGTCATACTGATATCCACATTTAACAAATAATGGTTATGTGGGTGCAGAACCAATACAAAGTGTGGAGATACAAGTTTGATAAATGTTTTCCTTGTAGATGATCACGAGCTGGTTCGCACAGGGATACGACGTATTATTGAAGACGTCCGTGGAATGAACGTAGCAGGAGAAGCTGACAGCGGTGAAGATGCAGTAAAATGGTGTCGCAGTAATCATGCTGACGTCGTTTTAATGGACATGAACATGCCAGGAATTGGTGGCTTGGAAGCCACTAAAAAAATTCTTCGCGTGAATCCTGATGTGAAAATCATCGTACTTACCGTTCATACAGAAAACCCGTTTCCAACCAAGGTGATGCAGGCAGGTGCGTCTGGTTATTTAACTAAAGGTGCTGGCCCTGATGAAATGGTGAATGCGATTCGTGTAGTTAATAGTGGGCAGCGTTACATCTCACCAGAGATTGCGCAGCAGATGGCATTGAGTCAATTTTCTCCAGCCTCTGAGAACCCTTTTAAAGACTTATCCGAACGTGAATTGCAGATAATGCTTATGATCACCAAAGGCCAAAAGGTAACGGATATTTCTGAGCAACTTAATTTAAGTCCAAAGACAGTCAACAGCTATCGCTACCGACTCTTTAGTAAATTGGACATTAATGGTGACGTTGAGTTAACTCACTTAGCGATCCGCCACGGAATGCTGGACACCGAGACCCTTTAGTGTGAATCCTCCCTTCGATTCGGCTTCCTTTCTCAAGACAGTAACTCATCAGCCCGGCGTTTACAGAATGTACAACGCCGAAGCTGTTGTAATCTACGTAGGTAAAGCCAAAGACCTAAAAAAGCGCCTTTCAAGCTACTTTCGAAAAAAAGTAGACAGTGAGAAAACTCGCGCGCTTGTCAGTAATATCGCCAAAATAGACGTCACAGTGACTCACACTGAGACAGAAGCGCTCATCTTAGAGCATAACTACATCAAGCAGTATTTGCCGAAATACAATGTGTTGTTGCGAGATGATAAGTCTTACCCTTATATCTTTATTAGTGGTCATAAGCACCCACGGCTTTCTATCCACCGTGGCGCCAAGAAGCGCAAAGGTGAATATTTTGGCCCCTACCCAGATTCTGGTGCAGTAAGAGAAACATTGCATTTGCTGCAAAAGATATTTCCTGTGCGCCAGTGTGAAGACACTGTCTATTCCAACCGAACGCGCCCATGTTTGATGTACCAAATTGGCCGTTGTGCAGGGCCATGCGTTGATACCATCATTTCTGATGAAGAATACGCAGAGTTGGTTGGCTTTGTGCGCATGTTTTTGCAAGGCAAAGACCAGCAAGTACTCAAACAACTGATCGAGAAAATGGAAGTTGCCAGTCAGCAATTGCGCTTTGAAGATGCCGCTAAATTTCGCGATCAAATCCAAGCGATTAGACGTGTTCAAGAGCAGCAGTACGTCTCAGAAGACAGCATGGATGATATGGATGTACTAGGGTTTGCTCAGGAGAATGGTATTGCGTGTATTCATATCCTGATGATACGCCAAGGTAAAGTGCTTGGTAGCCGTAGCCATTTTCCGAAAATCCCACAAAATACAAGCCAGCAGGAAGTGTTCGATAGTTTTCTGACTCAATACTATTTGAGCCATAACGAAGCGCGCACGATTCCTTCTCGTATTATTTTGAATCAAGAGTTGGCAGAAGATATTGCGCCAATACAGAAAGCGTTAAGTGAAGTGGCAGGTCGTAAGGTTCATTTCCATACCTCGCCAACTGGCTCTCGAGCAAGGTATCTCAAGCTTTCGAACACAAATGCACTAACGGCGATTACCACCAAAATCAATCACAAGATGACGATTAATCAGCGTTTTCATGCGCTTCGCGAAACATTGAAGCTGGAGTCTATTGCTCGAATGGAGTGTTTTGATATCTCTCATACCATGGGGGAAAGTACGATTGCATCGTGTGTGGTGTTCAACAATGAAGGCCCCGTTAAGCAGGAGTATCGTCGCTATAACATCACTGGGATTACCGGTGGTGACGATTACGCTGCAATGGGACAAGCGTTGGAGCGCCGCTATTCGAAGCAATTGGACGTAGAGAAAATTCCCGACATCATCTTTATCGATGGTGGTAAAGGTCAGTTAAATCGTGCGCATGATATTATTTCGCAATATTGGGGTGATTGGCCAAAGCGTCCCATCATGATTGGTATTGCGAAAGGGGTCACTCGCAAACCAGGCTTAGAAACGCTGATTACAGTCGATGGGGACGAGTTTCATTTACCAAGCGATGCTCCAGCGCTGCACCTTATTCAACATATTCGTGATGAAAGCCATAACCATGCTATAGCGGGGCATCGTGCTAAGCGAGGTAAAACCAGACGTACGAGTGCACTTGAAGGGATTGAGGGAATTGGCCCTAAACGACGTCAGGCGTTACTCAAGTACATGGGTGGGTTACAAGAACTTAAACGTGCAAGTGTCGAAGAAATCGCCAAAGTACCGGGAATAAGTCACTCTTTAGCAGAAATTATTTTCCAAGCATTGAAACAATAAGGAAAATCGCGCAACATTAAGCCGCAATGTGTAAGAGAATAATAAAATGCGTTTGAATATCCCGAACATTCTGTCTCTTCTTAGACTGTTCCTAATCCCTGTTTTTGTGGTTGTCTTTTATCTGCCTTATTCATGGGCACCGTTTGCAGCAGCAATGGTGTTTTGGGTAGCGGGTTTTACTGACTGGCTTGACGGTATGTTGGCCCGTAAACTTGGCCAAACTTCTCGTTTTGGTGCGTTTATTGATCCTGTTGCTGATAAAGTGCTAGTGGCAACGGCATTGATTTTAATCACGGAACATTACCATTCAATTTGGGTGACCATTCCAGCGGTAACGATGATCGCGCGAGAAATCATTATCTCAGCATTGCGAGAGTGGATGGCTGAAATCGGTAAGCGAGCGAGTGTTGCGGTATCTTGGGTTGGCAAAGTAAAAACTGTTTCGCAAATGTTCGCCTTATGGGTGTTGATATGGCGTTACGATGAATGGATGGTTTGGCTAGGCTTTGCGGCCTTGTATGTGGCAACTTTCTTGACATATTGGTCAATGATTCAATATTTAGCTGCTGCGAAAGACGATCTGTTGAATGAAGAGCACCATTAAATTCTGATGTTAGAAAGCAGGCTTAATAGCCTGCTTTTTTGTATCTAAGATAATCTACAGCATTTCTTTGCTTCTCACGTTTTTTAATGCTTGCTAACGGCCATGCTTGAAATTTCTATCTGAGTTCCTGTTTCGATAGAATTCCATATGTGATCTAAGTCTTGTTTTTGCCCTTGGAGAGTCTCAGAGAAGCGAGTCTCCTGATTGTTAACGCTTCAATACACGTAACGCACGGCCAGCAGTGTAAGGCGTAGCCAAAGTTTTATGATAAACAAGTGTATTTAAGCGATTTTTAGTATTAAAACTAAGCAATCTACCGTCTTTCGCACAAATTCTAGTCAAACGATTTAAAAAAATAAAAATAGTGTTGACTCGATCGCTCGAATCCGTAGAATGCATCCCGTACCCAAGAGAGTGCAGCTCAAAAGGGGGGTGAAAAAGCTTAGCTTTATTCACAAATGAGGCGCCTTGGCAGAGTGGCTATGCAGCGGATTGCAAATCCGTGGACCTCGGTTCGACTCCGGGAGGCGCCTCCATTATTCTTTTGAGAGTGAATGGCTTTCGAGAATAAATGCGACACTAGCTCAGTTGGTAGAGCGCAACCTTGCCAAGGTTGAGGTCACGAGTTCGAACCTCGTGTGTCGCTCCAAATTTTATTGATATGGCGTTAGCGGTATCAGATGGTGTTTTACTTTTCTGTAAAGGCATCACAAAGAATATTTGTGTGCCCTGGTGGTGGAATTGGTAGACACAAGGGATTTAAAATCCCTCGACGTTCGCGTTGTGCCGGTTCAAGTCCGGCCCGGGGCACCATCTCATATTAAATGCGACACTAGCTCAGTTGGTAGAGCGCAACCTTGCCAAGGTTGAGGTCACGAGTTCGAACCTCGTGTGTCGCTCCAGGTTTAAGGCCCAGCATCAAAATGCTGGGCCTTTTTTGTATTTCTTAAAATCTTAAATTTCTTCTTCGCGATGTATTTCTTTAAGCACTGAGCTCCTTCAGCTTACTAACTTAACTCCTTGTTAATTTTAGCCATAGCAACGTCACTTCATGGCCATACCTATCCGACTAGTTTAAGTTTAGTCAATCAAAGTTCTGTGAATAAAGACTCATCGATTTAGGCTGAGCAGTAACGTAAATACTAGCTCTGTTAAATGCCTTGGATACTGAAAATAATGTTCTACGATTAAAGAGTGGTATGTTCATAAACCGTTTTGGTTCATGGCGCTGATATTGTAAGGATATTTGTTTAAATAACAGGTATTTGAGAAAAGAAGAAAAGCGTTGTAGATGAGTATGAATGTACAAATATCACTAGGGGGAACTTTGTTGTGATTTGCGTCACTGTTACTAATATGAAAAATCGTTGCCAGAAGATTTTATTTTGTGATAAATTCGCGCGCAATCTCGGAGCGTAATTAACAACGTTTGATCTCTGGGGGATACGCGTAGTGACCATTCAAGCTGATTGTGACACTGCGTAGGGTAGGTATCGGCAAAGCCTTTTGTCGATAGACGGGATACTAATGCTGTAAAAGCGGCATATTAATGGGAAACCCAACATTGAAACCTTTGAATAAACACACACTAATCAGCTTCATACTGCCGAAATGTCCTGTTTTACAAAACGGGTGCATTACAGAACCTTGATTAATCCCTTTTACATATAAAGTCACGAATATCGTGGCAGATGATCTGTATTTGTCATTTTGCACTGACAAATGCGGAGGGGTATACACACCTCCTGTAACTTCATTCCAATGATTATTAATACAGGATATAGAATTATTATAATTCAAGGGATTATGTAGTATGAGCACTGCCTTTGAAGTCGATAGCAATATCGCAAACATTTTTTCGTCTCAGGTTCCTATCGTTGAGGGAACGTATGACTTAACGCCAGATCAAGTATTGATTGATCAGGCTGAGCATGAATCTGAAGTACGTTCTTATCCACGTCGCTTGCCAATCGCAATCAAACAAGCTTTTGGTTGCTTGGTTGAAGATACACGTGGACAGCTCTTTTTAGACTGCCTTGCGGGGGCGGGCACTCTAGCTTTGGGGTATAACCATCCTGAAATCAACCAAGCTCTGAAAGAGCAATTAGATTCGGGTCTGCCATATCAGACGCTAGATATTGCAACATCAGCAAAAACGACGTTTATTCAATCTGTTAAATCTTTTCTTCCTCAAGAGTTAAGTGAGAACAGCGTTATCCAATTTTGTGGTCCGTCTGGAGCCGATGCAGTTGAAGCCGCGATCAAACTCGCGAAGCAGACTACTGGTCGCAACACCATGTTTGCTTTTCGTGGCGCATATCATGGTATGACTAACGGCACAATGGGCATGATGGGCAACCTAGGTACGAAAGCGCGTCGAACTGGTTTAATGTCAGATGTGCACTTTATGCCTTTCCCATACAATCTGCGTTGTCCATTTGGGCTTGGCGGTGATGAAGGTGCGAAAGCAAGCATTCGTTATATCGATCGTCTTTTAAACGATGATGAATCGGGCATTATGAAGCCTGCTGCGATCATCGTTGAGCCAGTGCAAGGTGAGGGTGGTGTTGTTCCTGCGCCAGCATTCTGGCTGCGAGAGTTACGTCGTATTTGTGATGAACACGGTATCTTACTGATCTTCGATGAGATCCAGTGTGGTGTTGGTAAAACTGGCTACAATTTCGCATTTGAAGAGTCGGGAATTGTTCCAGATATCCTGTGTTTATCAAAAGCTATTGGCGGTGGCTTACCAATGTCGCTATTGGTTATCAACAAGCAGCATGATACTTGGAAGCCGGGCGAACACACAGGTACGTTTCGTGGCAATCAGTTAGCCATGGTCTCTGGTGCGAAAGCATTAGAAATCATCCAGCGTGACAATCTGGTTGAGCATGCCAATATTGCGGGCCAGTATTTGCGCTATGGTCTTGAAAGCATTCAAAAGCGCGTGAACTGTATCGCAGAAGTACGTGGCAAAGGCTTGATGCTTGGTGTGGAGATTAAAAATCCAAACGGTGAGCTCAATAAATTTGGCGAACCTCAAGCGGATAGTGAACTCACTCTTTCCATTCAACGCGCAGCACTTGAGCGTGGCTTGATCGTTGAGAAAGGCGGACGTGAAGGTGCAGTAATTCGCTTCCTTCCTCCTCTTATCATCTCGTTTGAGCAAATCGACTTTGCTTTACGTGTATTTGAAGACGCGATTTTAGCAGCCGGCGGTAGTCACATCGAAACTCAGCCACAAGATGAATGGAAGAAGCATTTCATCCACACTGGAGAGTTGGGCAGCAATGAGTTTGCTTCGGTGATGAATCACACTACGACAGCAATGAAATCAGTGTTTGAACAGGTTGCTGCACCATACTCAGGTATGGATCCAAAAGCATTGGAAGCAGCGATCCATGCTGTTGATCTTGACAATAAAAATGCGCCTCTCAAAACGGTTATTGATGATGCAGCCGAGTTGGTCGCGAAAAACGCGATTTTTACTCAACATCCAGATTGTATCGCTCACCTTCATACTCCACCGTTGATGCCTGCTATTGCCGCAGAGGCAATGATTGCGGCTTTGAACCAATCAATGGACTCATGGGATCAAGCTTCATCAGCGACTTATGTTGAACAGAAAGTTGTGAACTGGCTATGCGATAAATACGAGTTAGGTGAAAAAGCGGACGGTATCTTCACGAGCGGCGGCACGCAAAGTAATCAAATGGGTTTGATGCTTGCGCGTGATTGGATTGCTGACAAACTCAGTGCGCACTCAATTCAAAAGCTTGGCCTTCCTGAATACGCAGACAAGCTGCGTATTGTATGTTCGAAAAAATCCCACTTCACGGTTCAAAAATCAGCGTCTTGGATGGGATTGGGTGAAAAAGCGGTTATGACCGTCGATGCTAATGCCGATGGAACGAT
This sequence comes from Vibrio sp. E14, assembly GCF_020515785.1. Lineage (NCBI taxonomy): Bacteria > Pseudomonadati > Pseudomonadota > Gammaproteobacteria > Vibrionales > Vibrionaceae > Vibrio > Vibrio sp. E14. The sequence continues at coordinate 154,312 of NZ_JAHPJI010000002.1, read as the reverse complement.
GGATGTCACTAAGTTAGACGAAGTTCTAAATCAGGCAAAAGCAGAAGGTTTGATCCCATTTGCAATTGTCGGCACAGCGGGCACAACGGATCACGGTGCTATTGATGACCTAGACTTTATCGCCGATATGGCAGCGAAACATGACATGTGGATGCACGTCGACGGTGCATACGGTGGAGCTCTGATTCTAAGTAGCCAAAAAGCCCGTCTGAAAGGTTGTGAGCGTGCACACTCCATCAGCGTAGACTTCCACAAGTTATTTTACCAAACCATCAGTTGTGGTGCGCTGTTGGTGAATGACAAGTCTAACTTTAAATTCCTGCTTCATCATGCAGACTACTTGAACCGCGAACACGACGAACTACCGAACTTGGTGGATAAGTCTATTGCTACAACTAAGCGTTTTGATGCGCTAAAAGTGTTTATGACGATGCAAAGCGTGGGGCCAAAAGCCCTAGGTGATATGTACGATCATTTACTTGATCAGACGCTTGAAGTTGCGGACATGATTCGAGATAACAAACACTTTGAGTTGTTGGCTGAACCATCACTATCTACGGTTCTGTTCCGCGCGACACATGAATCAGCGGATCTTGACGAACTGAACAAAACGTTGCGCTTAGAAGCGTTAACACGCGGTATCGCGGTATTGGGTGAAACCATTGTCGACGATAAAACCGCGCTTAAATTTACGATTTTGAACCCGTGTCTGACGACGGCGGACTTTGAATCTTTGCTCTCAAAAATCAATACGCTAGCGGCAGAGCTAGTTTAACAAAGGTAACGGAAAACTATGGCAATTCTACAGATTGGTGCAGGCGGCGTTGGCTGGGTAGTTGCACATAAAGCAGCACAAAACAACGACGTTCTGGGTGATATCACAATCGCATCACGTACCGTAGGTAAGTGTGAGAAAATCATCGAATCGATTCAGAAGAAAAACAATCTGAAAGATTCAACTAAGAAACTAGAAGCTCGTGCGGTAAACGCGGACGACGTAGATTCTTTAGTTGCTTTAATTAAAGAAGTGCAGCCTGACTTAGTGATCAACGCGGGTCCTCCTTGGGTGAACATGTCTATTATGGAAGCATGTTACCAAGCTAAAGTGTCATACCTTGATACATCTGTTGCGGTTGATTTGTGTTCTGAAGGCCAACAAGTACCTCAAGCTTACGATTGGCAGTGGGGCTACCGTGAGAAGTTTGAAGAGGCGGGTATCACAGGTATTCTTGGTGCTGGTTTCGATCCGGGCGTAGTATCGGTGTTTGCTGCATACGCGGTGAAGCATCTGTTCGATGAAATCGATACTATCGACGTAATGGATGTAAACGCAGGTGACCACGGTAAGAAGTTCGCAACTAACTTTGACCCAGAAACGAACATGCTTGAGATTCAAGGTGATTCCTTCTACTGGGAAAACGGCGAGTGGAAACAAGTACCTTGTCACTCACGTATGCTTGAGTTTGAATTCCCGAACTGTGGTTCACATAAAGTGTACTCAATGGCGCACGACGAAGTTCGATCTATGCAAGAGTTCATCCCGGCGAAACGCATTGAGTTCTGGATGGGGTTCGGTGACCGTTACCTAAATTACTTCAATGTGATGCGTGACATCGGTCTACTCAGCCCAGATCCACTAACGCTGCACGACGGCACGGTTGTTCAACCTTTGCACGTGCTTAAAGCGTTGCTGCCAGACCCAACATCTCTCGCACCTGGTTACACTGGCCTAACGTGTATCGGTACTTGGGTTCAAGGTAAGAAAGACGGTAAAGAGCGCAGTGTGTTCATCTACAACAACGCAGATCACGAAGTTGCATACGAAGATGTTGAACACCAAGCTATCTCATACACCACTGGCGTACCTGCGATCACCGCGGCTTTGCAGTTTTTCCGTAGTAAGTGGGCAGACAAAGGCGTGTTCAACATGGAGCAGCTAGATCCAGACCCATTCCTAGAAACCATGCCATCGATTGGTCTAGATTGGCATGTTCAAGAACTGGAGCCAGGACAACCTGTTATCCATAAATTGAAGTAAGAATTTAGCGACTCTTATTTGTACGTTTAAGCCGATGCACTTGCGTCGGCTTTGTTCGATTTTATAGTGCCTTTGCTAAAGCGAAGGGACGTAAGGTATCAAAATGCAACAAAACGAACTAAAAACGCCATACTTCATGATCAATGAAGACAAGCTGATTGAGAACCTAGAGAAAGCAAAACAGCTAAAAGACATCTCTGGTGTGAAGCTTGTATTAGCACTGAAGTGCTTTTCAACATGGGGTGTATTCGACATCATCAAGCCTTACCTAGACGGAACAACAAGTTCTGGCCCGTTTGAAGTGAAGCTTGGCTACGAAACGTTCGGTGGTGAGACACACGCATACAGTGTGGGTTACAGCGAAGATGACGTTCGCGATGTGGCGGACATCTGTGACAAGATGATCTTTAACTCTCAGTCACAGCTAGCGGCTTATCGTCATATTGTCGAAGGTAAAGCATCGATTGGCTTGCGACTAAACCCAGGTGTGAGCTACGCAGGGCAAGACTTAGCAAACCCTGCTCGTCAATTCTCTCGTCTTGGTGTTCAGGCTGATCACATCAAGCCGGAAATTTTTGATGGTATTGATGGCGTAATGTTCCACATGAACTGTGAGAACAAAGACGTGGATGCGTTTATCGGCTTACTCGATGCTATTTCAGAGCAGTTTGGTGAGTACCTAGATAAGCTGGACTGGGTAAGCATGGGTGGCGGCGTGTTCTTCACATGGCCGGGGTACGACATCGAGAAGTTGGGTTTAGCGCTTAAAGCATTCTCAGAGAAACACGGCGTACAAATGTATCTAGAGCCGGGTGAAGCGATCATCACTAAGACAACCGATCTTGTCGTAACAGTGGTTGATATTGTGGAGAATGTAAAGAAGACGGCGATTGTCGATTCGGCAACAGAAGCCCACCGTTTGGATACGCTTATCTACAACGAGCCAGCGTCAATTCTTGAAGCATCTGAAAACGGTGAACATGAATACGTGATTGGATCGTGCTCTTGTTTAGCTGGTGACCAGTTTTGCGTGGCGAACTTCGAACAGCCTCTCGAGATCGGACAGCGTCTGCACATTCTAGATAGTGCAGGTTACACCATGGTGAAACTGAACTGGTTTAACGGTCTACGTATGCCTTCGGTTTACTGTGAACGCTCGAATGGTGACATTCAAAAACTGAATGAATTTGACTACTCTGATTTCAAACGTTCACTATCTCAGTGGTCGGTGAAATAAAACGTATTGAGTATTAGAACGACAAAGAGCAGCTGAATTGCTGCTCTTTTTTATTGGGGAAGCGTTAAAGGTATGCAGTTAGCTTTCTACAATTACACGAGTGTCTTCACTCAGAGATTCTAACTCATTAGCCACGTCCTCAATCTCTAGCTCGCTAGGCAATTTAATCGCCATTTTTGCGCTGAATAAGCTGGAGCTTACCCCACCGCCGCCTGCAATGAATACGCGTTGGCAATCCATATCTAGAATTGAAATGCCTTGATTATCGAGAACGTGAGTAATTTCATTCACAATACCTGCTCTATCGTTGGCATCTAAGCGAAGCTGAAAGATAGTGTCTTCACGATGCGAGTGAGGATCCGAGTCAACGAACCTAACCACAAGAGTTTGACATGAAGAGAACGCCTCTTTAACGATGTCGGCATTTTCTCTTGGAAGCTCTACTTTGATGACACCTGCAACTTGATCTTCAATAAAGTTTACTTTGCTTATCAGCCATTTACCGCCATTTTCATGAGTAATTGCTGCGAGTTCTTTGATAGTTGCGGGTGACGCTTGTCCGACAAAATTAACAATAAATACGGTGTTCATAATGTCCCCTCCTGGAATAAGGTTTGGACGCAGTACGAATAAACGTGCTACTTAAGTTATTGGAATAAATCCTTTTATTTAGTGTAGGTGCTAGGAGAGGGTTATGTTTGATGAAAGTCAATTTTTGACACTAATTCGTGAAGCAAATAATTAAAACGATGTTTAGGGCACAAAAAAGCAGCCATCATAAGGCTGCTTTTCTACTGAGTATCAACTCAAGTCAAGGCTAAAATGTTACTTTTAGTTCGACACCGTAAAATTGGCTGTCGTAGTTGGCGCCTGCGTCCATTGCGAATTTTGCGACGTCTTGATTACCAAACCAAGGTGATGAATTAAATTGTAGCTCTGCACTACCGCCCCACGCATCGGTTACCCAATAATGGATATGCCCAACAGGGTTTAGGAAGAAGAGTGATACATCACCGACGGTTTCAGAGCCCATGACTTCGCCGCCGTTTGCTACAATATCTTGCTCAGCAGTGAGCATCATTTCGCCAACCACAGCACCAAAGAATGGTGTGATAAAAATATCCTGCCAAGATGGCACTTCTGCAAATGCCTCTACTCCGTACTCCCAAAAGAACGTTGACATGGTTGCGGAGTACAAGAACGACTGAAACTCGTTATAGCCAGCGTGGCGCGCGGCTGTGTAGTAAACGCCGCCAAAATAAGGGTGCATGATGTAGTTGAGGACATGTTCATCACGATCCCAAACAGGCCCGTCAGAGACATTATCTTTCCATTTTTGACCCAGCTTACTCATGTCTCGGTCTTCTTCGTCCCACTTAGTGATACTTTCTGGAAGGAAAGTCATCATACCAACGGTTGCGATACTCAAGCCAAGAATGGTGTAGGTTTGACCCATGAGGTAATCCCAGTCTTTATCTTGAGGGATAATGAGATGTTTAGGCTGAAGCCCTGCATCAAGATTTAATGAATCATCATCATTCTGTTCAAACATAAGACCGCGATTTTGAGACTCGAAGGTGTACAGAGTCGTCGTTTCGCAGTAACCTGACAAGCAATCAGGTGTGTAAGAAAACTCCGTATGACTGGTCATATCGTACTGACTTGCGTGCGCAAGCGCTGACGAAGTCAAGAAAAGGCCAGTTAGAGTTTTCTTGAACATGGATGATTTTGACACAAAGGTCTCCGAGTTGATGGTGTGATGATCGGGCTCGCAATTATCCCTCAAAACATCAACCATTTAAATACTTGATCCTTATTTAGTCCCAATATATCTCGTCGAGATTCGTCCAAATAAAAAGAAAAATAAGCACTATAACGAATAATAGGATTGTGCTTATGTTCAGGAGTCAGTTGTGAAAATAGCAATGCTTAGTACCGGTGAGGAAGTGCTCCACGGTGATATTGTTGATACTAATGCGGCATGGTTGTCTAGCCTGTTTTATCAACATGGATTTGGCTTAACAAAGCGCTCAACGGTTGGTGATAGCCTGTCGAGCTTGGTTGAAGAGTTTTTAATGTTGAGCTTCAACAATGACGTGGTGATCGTGAATGGTGGTTTAGGGCCAACGACCGATGATATGAGTGCGGCCGCCGCCGCGAGAGCTGCTGAGTGTAAACTCGTGCTTTTCAAAGAGTGGTTGCAGCATCTAGAAAGTTTGTATGCTCGACGTGGCATCCCAATGCCAGACAGTAACTTAAAACAAGCCATGCTACCAGAAACGGCTGAGATTCTGGATAACCCGATAGGCACGGCCTGTGGTTTCAAGATGCTGATTAATGATGCCATTTTTTATTTTACGCCGGGTGTGCCAAGTGAATTTAAGCTTATGGCAGAGACGCAAATTTTGCCTGATCTGAGAAGAGCTTTTCCGGAGGTGCAAGGTTCATGTTGTAGTCGAATCTATACGTTCGGCCTTTCCGAATCCGGCATCTCGGACAAGCTTGATCAGCTAAAACTTCCTCAAGGGTATGAGCTTGGTTATCGCTCTTACTTACCTTTTATAGAAGTGAAACTCTTTGGCCCTTCTGAACAGTTTGAACAACGTTTGAAGTTGGTACAGATGATCAATAAGCATCTTGAAAGCAATACCGTTAGTATTGATTTACCTATGGTTGAAAATGTCGGCCAGCTGTTGATGGATAAAGAGTTAACCGTGTCGGTTTCCGAAAAAAGCAGTGGTGGATACTTAACTTATTGGTTAAATAGTGATGAAAACGCTGAAAGGCAACTTGGACATGGTTGGGTACTACCAAGCCAGACTCAAGCGATGAGCAACAGCGGAGACCCATTAGCAGAAACGTTTGCTCTGGCAGGAGCGACGCGAGAGAAGTGTGGGACGGATTTATCACTCGTCACTGGCCATATTGAAGAGGGTGTTTTTTCCGTCGCTTTATCGACACCGTCAGGCGAGTGGGGAGCATTATATAAACTCTCGAAAAAGTATCCGCGTAATGACCAAGTTAAAGTGATCAGTACGGCAGCACTAGACTTGTTGCGTCGCTACCTAGAACGTAAACCGATGTTTGCACATTATGCATTTTTAGAGAAAGTTAAAGAGATGCATCTCCCAGGTAGTGCTTTATAACCAGAGACCTATAACAGCCTGAGAGATAAAACACGTAGATACAAAAAAGCCAAGGTAATCACCTTGGCTTTTGCGTTTTATACCGTCGAGTCACGTTATGCGCGCTGCTTTTCTTTCATCGCGTAGTTAACGCCACTGAGTGACAAATCCGATTTTGCTTTACAGATACAAGGTAATATCTCATCACTTTGCGTGTAAGCCATGGCAAAACCAACATACTCCACTTCACCAGATTCCAACTTGCAGCGACAAGCGCCACAGTGCCCATCACGACAGTTGTATTCTGGTAATAAGCCACCTTGCTCCATTGTTTCCAAAATTGTATTGGAAGGGTTGGATTCAATACTGATGAGTTTGTTGATTTTGAGTGTTGCCATTACAGCTCGAATCCTTCGAAGTCGTCTGCGCGAACTTCATTGTCAATTTGACCCACAAGGTAAGAAGAAATTTCCGCTTCTTGAGGTGCAACTTGAACGTTATCTGAAGACAACCAAGCGTTAATCCATGGGATTGGGTTGGTTGTTGCTTCTGGATAAGCTGCAGGTAGACCTACTGCTTGCATACGGATGTTGGTGATGTATTCAACATATTGGCTTAGGATGTCTTTGTTTAGACCGATCATCGAGCCATCTTTGAATAGATACTCTGCCCACTCTTTTTCTTGCTCAGCCGCTTCTTTGAATAGGTCAAAACAGTCTTGTTTTGCTTCTTCTGCGATTTGCATGAAAGTGAAATCATCCTGACCGTTACGTAGCAGGTTGATCATGTGTTGCGTACCGTTCAGGTGAAGCGCTTCATCACGTGCAATCAGTTTGATGATTTTCGCGTTACCTTCCATTAGTTCGCGTTCTGCGAAAGCGAAAGAACATGCGAAACTTACGTAAAAACGAATCGCTTCTAGAGCGTTCACAGACATCAGACAGATGTACAGTTTCTTCTTAAGATCGTACAGACTAACCTTAACCGTTTCACCGTTAAGGACATGCTCACCTTCACCGTAGCGATGGTAATCATTCGTCGCTTGAATCAAATCGTCGTAGTAGTGCGCGATGTCTTTTGCACGCTTCAGGATGTGCTCGTTCTCAACGATATCATCAAATACCACAGCAGGGTCGTTCACGATGTTACGAATAATGTGCGTGTAAGAACGAGAGTGAATCGTTTCAGAGAAAGACCAAGTCTCAATCCAAGTCTCTAGTTCCGGCAGAGACACAAGCGGCAGCAGTGCCACGTTAGGGCTACGACCTTGGATAGAGTCTAGAAGCGTTTGGTACTTCAAGTTAGAGATGAAGATGTGCTTCTCGTGATCTGGCAGTTTGTTGTAATCGATACGGTCGCTAGATACGTCTACTTCTTCTGGACGCCAGAAGAAAGAAAGTTGTTTCTCGATAAGCTTTTCGAAAATCTCAAACTTTTGTTGGTCGTAGCGTGCAACGTTTACTGATTGACCTAGGAACATTGGTTCCTTCAACTGGTCATTCTTTTTTTGGTTAAAAGTACTGTAAGCCATAATGCCTCAATTCCTTTTAAACCTCCCCATAAGGGGAGGTTATCGATAGTCTGTCTTTACGGAGTGTTAGGTGCGGGTAGATTAAATCTTGTTATGCTGCGAGTTTTGAATGTAACATCGAGTGGGTGGGTCGGTTTCATGTCATTCAGCCCATATGCAACAAATAATTAAACCTATCCAGCCTACCTCTTACAACCCTATAGCAGCAAGGTAATGTATAATGTTCTCATTGTAACATGAACCTCACCCATAATATAAACATAATTTGACTAAAATCAGATTTAATCTCTATCAGGTATGTTACACAAATGTCGATGAGGACAAACGTCAGTATTCGTCAGTCAATAGGACAAAATGTTACATGTTTGAAGTTAGAAAAGTGCTGAGCTAGAGATAGCACTATTTCTAGGAGTCATGGAACTAACTTGCTTCATGATTTTAAGATGTGACTGCTGTGATATGCTGTTTGCGCAAGATTTTACAATTTCAGTTAGCCGCACGCTTTTTGACCTTCCCATCACCGTTCGCAAAAACGTGACGTCAGTGAGGAGGTTGGTGTCATAGAGGAAGCTGATCTCGCCATTAATGGATTAGTGATTCTTAAGCCATTAAATAGGTAGGTTTACTTAGTCTATATTGTATATTTCTACGGAAAAATGTTATCGCTTCTTCTCAAAAACAACCAAGTTTTTAGAAAAAAGCTCAGTAATAGATTTTAGTAAGGGTTTTATAACTGGAACAATAATGCTAAAAATTTAATTCTATACTAGCTGATTTTATAACCTCAATAGAACCATTAATATCATTAAATTCTACGTTTAAAGTACTACGATAAAGCTCATTAATATCCTCAGAAGTACAGTTTGTATTTAGAGTTAAAAGTGAGCCATCTCGTTTTTCTCTATAAATATAATATTTTCCTAAACTCGATTGGTACGGCAGTGTTAATAATGTGAAGTTATTGTTTTGACTATAATTTCGCAGGCTTGCACCTGTCATTTCACTCATATCATTTCTATCGGCGGATGATATTATTAGGTAATCACCGCTTTGCAATTCGTCTGGAATAAATGTTTCTATTAATTTTCCTTTCTTAACGATAAGATTATATAATAGCTTTGTATGTATATCTTTCATAATATATGAATGCTTAAAAGAAAAATGAGTCCCTGTATCTTCCATGAAATCCTTGCGCTCGAAGGTTTCTTTGTATTCATATTTATGTTTACTCTCTTTTTTACTTTTTTCATAGAATTTCAATAAAGGCATCAGAGCCAGACTATTTAATTCTGATTCAATAAATTCTTGTTCAAATCTCTTTGTTTGATGTCTAGATATAGGTTGCTTTTCTTCAATGTATTTGATTTTATCATTTATATTTTCAATTAGAGAATCTAGAGTTTTTAACGAAGATTCGTGAATGCTATAAGTCTCATTATGTAAGTTGTGAAAGTCACAAAATGCATAAGCATAATTTTCGGAATTAGCATAATACCTAGCCTTTTCCAACTTCTTCTTACATGAGTTAACTTCTCTAAGCGTTAAATTACTTAGATCTATTTCCGTTTTATCTAATTCATCAAAGTTAGGTGTTGTATCCCCAATTTTGTGAGAATATATTTGCTGCATAATTAATAATGGAATGGATTTTATATAGTTAAGGTCATCTTTTCTTACACTAGATAGGTGCTTGAATGACAGAGAATTTACCAATGATGAAATGATTTCGCTATATGAATTAGGATAAATCCGTGTCCCTAGCATATGGACATCAGTACCAGAAAAGTCGAAATAATTGAGGCATAATAAAATCTCTTTCCAATTGTGTTTTTCTGATAACCTTGATATTGCACGTATTCCCAGAGCTTTGGCTAATGAGATACCTAGTCCTTTGATGAATTCTTGCTTTATGTCATCGATAAGGCTTTCAAGTTTAGCCGTTTCTTCTATGTTTGCACTTTGGAACCAATTACTATTTTTGATATCATCTAAGAAGGTTAGAACTTCTTCATGGAATTCACCTGTTCTCTCTATTAGAAAGTCTGATTCAAATTTTTTTATTATATGTTTTACATCTTTAAACTTATTGTCGGGATAGGGAGTTTCTTTCCATAAATATTCAGACATTAAATGGTACATTTCATCAGAAAAATAGCTGTCAAAGTTGTGTATATTTCTATAGTTTTCCATTAAAACACATACCAGTTCTGGTTTTTTATCAATTAATAAATCCAGTAATGTTTTTACATAATTATCAATAAAATAAATAGTGGCAGGTTTTCTTATCAAGAAGATAGATACAGATACTAAAAAGTCAGCAGTAGATAAAGAATCTTCATTTCTACTAAGTTCTTTAGATGTTTCAAAGTACAAACTAGTCGTTGATATATTCTTCGAGTTGTTATTTTTTGATTCTAAGTAGTTTACTAACTGAAAGGCGTAAGAGTGCTGTGCTGTTAATATTTCTTCTTTATCACATTTATCGCTACGTGATATGATCTTGGGGAACTGTTCTAAAAAATAAGCGACGATGTCCATGTTTATATTATCTTCATTGTTTTTGCAACTATCATCAATGAATTTGATAATTTTACTGTGTGTTTTCTTTTGGATGCTAACTTTAGAAAATTCTATATTATACTGTGCTATCTGAATAAGCATATTCATTAAATCATATATTTCTTCTTGAATTGGCTCATTGGCTTTCGAATTTTTTAATTTATTAAATATATATTCTTCAACTAAAAAATCAGATTTTGTTATTTCATAAACCACTCTTAAAAAGGTGAACTCTCTATAGAGAAGTATTATTGACCAAGAGAAAAATAACATTTCAGTAATGATGAAATAGTCATTAATATTGTTTAGCTTTGAGTCTGCTACGGAAGATAGTAGGCTGTAAACAGTGAAGATAAGGATAAAAATAAATAGCTGTTTAATAAATCCTGTGATTTTAAAGCCTAAGATTTTTTCAACGGTATCGACATAAAAAGGAGAACCAAACTTCGATTTAACGCGATTGATCAGCTCTAGCGCTATAGGCATCGTGAATGCAGCGAAAGCAGTAAAAATGGCTATGAGTTGTGTGGTTAAAGTAATTTCATACATCCTAATAAATCCTAGACAGTTTCTGCTTTCCCTTTGGCACTAGTCAGTTGCTAATGCTTTACTTATAAATTTTGATATCTTTGTATGGCGGCTAAAAGCCTTTGAGATAAGAAGAGCTTCGTATAGAACCGACATATCTCCAACAAAAACGACTTGGTGCTTGGCTCTGGTTAACGCTGTATATATTAGATGTCTATCAATGACTCTAGACTTTTTAATCACAACGATTACACGCTCAAATTGACTACCTTGGCTTTTATGAACTGTTAGTCCGTATGCATGCTCTAAGTGCTTTAATTCTAATGGGTTTAATGTTACTTGTGTACCTTCAAAGTTCACAAAAACACCTTGATTGGTTGAATTAATTATCTTACCAATAGAGCCATTTCTAATCCCTTTGGAATAATCGTTTCTTGTATACATGACAAGCTCACCAACCCTCAAGGTGCTACCATTTATAGCGTGTTGTACTGTTCCATATTCGGTATCTGTAAACTCTATAGCATCTCCCTTGGAAAACTTGTCATGTATGAGCGTATTTAGGCTTAGAACGCCGCCTGAGGAGGATTTAATTGCAGACAAGAGAAGGACATCATTATTTTCACCGTTTCCACCTAATTCTTCGTATAGCCGCAATGATTCTGTCTCAATATCTGCGTTGCTACACTGAACGAAACTAACGCCTTGCCCAATACCTTTATAGGGAGCGAAAGGGATGGGTTCTCTCGTCATTGGATAGCATCTCACTTTGTTTGCTACCGTAGGTATGCCAGAGGCGTCTGACTGTCGCTTAACCGATGTCAGGTTAGGATTGAAAATATTTTCTACACCAACGAGAGCATGGAAAATAAGACCGATTCCGACTGGTGGTAACTGTTCTTCATCTCCCGTCAGTATAATTCTCCCATTACTTGGAATTCTTTTTAGTAATTGATATATAGAAAGAATATCTATCATGGACGCTTCATCAATGATGAATGTAGCATCCTCTGGAATGTCATCCTGATTGACGTGATACATGAACGCTGCAATTGTCATGGCTTGACGTCCTGTAGCCTCCGTAATTCTCATGGCGGCTTTTCCAGACAATGCCATCAAATAGATTTTGCTAGTCAGTTTTAAACTTTCCAATGCGAAACAGATAGCTTCAAGTACGGTTGTTTTGCCGCATCCAGCACCGCCTGTCAGGACAGATAGTCTGGCAGCAGTACAAATCGATACTGCATGTTGTTGCTCTTCAGTAAGCTCAAAACCAACTCGTGATTCGTATTGCGCAATAATGGCATCAATATGCTTGCTAACAATTGGATTTAATGGATATTTAGTAAGACTAGATATTATTGAAGCGACACCTGATTCAACGATATCCATGCTTCTGACCTGCGCTATGTCTTCGTCAACAATTACTTCTTTATCTTCAATCGAGATATCAATAGCTGTCAGGGCTAAGTCACCAATTTTTCTTCTTAGTTTCTGCCTTAATTCTGCAAGCGGTAGGCACGTGTTACCTGATTTGAATCCTTCATAAAGTGTTTCTTTTGCATACGCTACAAGGCGTTCTGGGGAGTCAGATTTAAAGCCAAGCCGATTTATTGCATACTCATCCAGGGCTTCTAAACTCGCCATAAACATTACAAGCACATAGGGATTAGCTTTAATCTTGTCATAAGCACTTAGCCCCCATATTTTTAAGACAGATTCACCCACATATGCTGGTACACCTAAGTCGTCTAATAGCTTTAGACAATGTAACTCTTGATACGCATTCAGACCATCGATCAACGTCTGAGCAACGTGTGCGCCTAAGATTGGGGTCAGCCTATCAGCATCATTATTAGCCGCAATTTGGTATAGTTCGTCGCCATAAAAGGACACTAGTTTTTCAGCCTTTACTCCACTTATCCCTTTGAATACTTTGGATTCTGACAGGAGTCTCTTTAAATTTTCGTTTGCAGCCTTAACAAAAGATATCTTTGTGGGTTTTATGACTTTTTCTTCCTTTGACGTGCCATCTTTCCACGTTATTTTTTGTTTTTCTACGGTGCCTTCGACATGCCAAAAATGCTTTTCTTTGAATATTGAAGGAGTGGGTGCTACATCAAATCCAGCTTTAATGACAAAACGCGTGGGACTATCACAAAGAGTTACAGCAGAAAATATAATTCCTCCCTTTGCCCCTTTACTACGAATGGAACGAATTTGCACATCACCAGAGAATTGCTCCATTACAAGCGTCCTGTTTCCATCATGTAGCTTTCAATCACTTCTAGATGCTTCAGTTTTTCTTCAGTTTTTTGAAGCTGAATTTTGGTTTCGCTAAGTTCTTGTTCTAGTGCAGCATTGCATTCCTGAGCAAATTTCAGAGTCTTTTTATCTACACTATTTGAGATAGCGGCAGATTTTTCACTTACCTTGTCTGTACCAGTTCTTGAATCCTTGGTGAGTATCCCTTTCTTTAATAAATCAGTGACGACTTCATCAAATTTTTCAATGATTTTAGAATTTTCATTAATTCTTTTCCTGTCAAAGCCACATTCTTTAGCGATAGCTTGTTTGTTCAAACTGTGATTGTCTCTAGAGCGATAATCTTCCCAATCTCCCTCAGATTCTCGCTCTCTCACAAATGTTATGAACTTTTGGTAATTAACTTCTGCTTGAGGATTCGCCATTAATTTTCCTTATGTTTTTTCAGCTTTGTCGGATAAATAAACTCAGGGTCAATACCTTGATCTTCCAGCATTTGATAACAGTCATTTAAGCGTAATTGAAGGGCTTCAATCTTACGGGTCAATTCCTGATTCGCTTCCTTTTGTGCTTCATACTTTTCCTTGTAGCCATCAATAGGCGTTGCTCCTTGCGAAGGATCTACGGTTTTATATCCTCGCAGAAATTCTCTGACTTCTTTATACCGCTTCATATATGGTGTGTTGCGATTCAAAGTCATACGAGTTACACCACATCTGTCAGCAATGTAATCATGTCCAAATTCGTGCTTATACTCTGGGTTTTTAATAAAAAACTCTAAACTACTCAGCGCAATAGTTTGCCACTCTGGAGCCTTACTCATCTTTTATATTCTCTGGATTAAATATTTGAACGATAGGAATTTTATGAGCTTCATTTTTTTCTGCGTTTTCATAGGCTTTTAGTGCAGCAATGCAACCGTTTATCGTGTCTATACAAAACTGTACATGTTGGTCTAGAGGTTCTTGGTTATTCAGTTTCAATGAAAGCTCATCGTAGTTTGGCAATAGCGCACTTAGCTGATTTTCATAATGAACCTTTGTATTGTGAATATTAACTAGAGCTTCTTTATCGGTTGGATCTATTCCAAAATGATTGCATGTTTCACCATCATTACCCCGTAGACACATCATTCCTTTTTGACACGGTGATACGTCTAAATCTCTGTCGCAAGTTCCCAAGGGGTGTAATGAACAGCAGACATGGTGTGATTTAGAGCTGTCTCTATTTCATCTAGCGAAACGTTATTATTTCTCATACGCTTTATGCGTCTGCCCAGAACATCATCGGGTGGATTTTCAGACATATACCGTTTACGCATTGCCTCAGCTCGTTCTTTCGCTGTTCGATGGTCGTAATGTCTTGTTTGTCCAGGCGTTCGCCCCATCCATAGGTCAATTGCTGATTCGTTTTTTCCCGCCCGAATTAGGGCTGTAGTAACCCAGTGGCGTATTTGATGTGAATTCAAAGAAACAACGTCACCGTTTTCATCTTTAATATCGTAGTTTTCGAATATCGTTTTATGGCGGCTTCCTTTTTCGTCATTGTTTATCCATCGAGTGTAAGCCCTATATGTCAAAGGACATGGAATTAAGCCATGAGATTTTGTCCCTGCGTCAAAAGTATCATTCTTAGCAATAAACAAAAATTCACTAAAAGGCATATCAATTGTATAGGAGGTTGATACAATCTCTTCTTTTGCATCAACGTTATCATTAGCTCGATACACCATCCTTTTGGTGTCTTCATACTCTTTCAAACAAAGTTTGCTAAGCTCTTCTTTTGAGATAATGACTCTTTGTCTTGCGGCTCTTTCGTCACCATACTTACACTTTAATTTACCGACAATTGATTGTGAGTATCGACCCTGGATAGCTTTACTTTCTCTCAACAAACTTACGGTTAGTCCCGAAACATGTATGTCACCACTTGTGCCTATTTCACTACGAGCAAAATGAAGATCGGGGTCATATCCATGTTCCTTGAGAGCATTCTCAAAATTCTCAGGTCGATCTGGAAAGGTAAATGAATTTATAAATGCTTGTGCACCTTCTTGCTCAACTTTACGAGCAAAGTCTCGGTGAGGCTTTGTTATTTCAAGGATTCTTGCATGGGCATCTACTATCACTTTTTCCCAAATTTTAGGGATAGACTTAGCGAAAGCAAGTTCCCCTTTTTCGACTGGCACTCTGAGGAAATAACGCTGTCTGTCTTCATCGAACCCAAGGCAATCTTTGTGAAGACGAAGTACTTCTCCGATACGTAGCCCTAGACCTTCCATAAAAGGTGTAGCTAGCAATCTAAGCTCATCATATCCATCTTTTGGTTGAAAGTATTCTGGTGTACCGCCTGATTCGACAAGGCGTTTAGCCGCATCAAATTTTTGTTTTATGCGCCCAAAGTACAGACCAATATCTTCAACATGTTTTTCTTTATGAGCTTCCTTTTTTGTATTCGTGGTTACGTCATTACGTTCCAATGCAGGGTTTTTCATGTTAACTTTAGGCACAAAGGTCTTACAAAAGCTCTTCTTAACTACAAAATTCTTGATAAAAGATACCGAGTCTTTATAACGCTCAAAGGTGCCTCTGGGCTTTTCATAATAGGTTTGTAGTAATGGTATTAGGGCATCAATTTTACTTTGATCCATTGATAGTAATGCGTTTTCATCAAAGTTTAGTGAAGTTCCTAGCCAGGCGATACGACTAAGTAAGCCTGGAATAGTTCGTTCATTTCCAGATTTGTGTTTTTTAATACTATGTAGTGTAAAAAGGCGATATATGTCTCCCCATATCCCTTGCATCAAGACGCTATCTTCAATTTTTGTATGGGAAGTAACGATTGCTCCATTTATATCAAGACATCCTCTAAAATAGATAGTGCGACCGCGATACTGCCAACCGCTCTCATCCCATTGACCTTTTATGGTTCCTTTCGACACTAATGTGTCGAAGTCAACTTGTGCTAAATTCCTCTCTTCATGAACACGGTCTATTAGTGTTTGTAGAGCCTTCTTTACTTTTTGAGAGCGAAAATCGATAGGGTTCATCGTTATTTTTCACCCCTCATAATTTTTTGAGCTTCAACAATTTGTAAAGCACCTTCATATGCTTCGCTTAACTGATGTTGAACCGCTCCTGTTGAATTATTTTTGACAAATTCGACTTCTTTCTCGATTACTTCTAGTTGTTTTTGATGATTAGCGTCCTTGAAGGGTCTAAAGCGGCTACAGCCATAGCAACTCACTGTTGGATGATATTCACATAAGGTCTTTTTTAAACACTTCCCAATAGAGAGAACATCCGATACACGAATTAGGCTACCTTCAAGATTATCGTCTTCATCGATAAAATAACCTTGCCATCGTAAAGCGGCATTTTTTAGAGCAGTAGATACTTCAAACGTATCATCGATAAAATCAATAAGATCTTGATTGTATTTAAAATAGTGCTGTACTGATGCTGTTGTTGAATGGTCTAGAGCTAACGCAACTTCTTCAGGTGTCTTGCCCTCCATCACCATGCGAGTGCCTAACGTATAACGGAAACGATAGGCGTTCATTTTAAGTAGATAAGGATTACCGTCTTCATCCCTGCAATACACAGACTTTAATTGCAATAGTTGAGGAATTTCAATGCCAAATGTGGAAGTGATTCTTTTTGAGTTGACATGCCATGCATAAGGAGCCAATAGCTTATGTTTTAAGAATTCACTATTAACTTTTTTTGCTTTAAATAATGGTCTCGGAAGTTCTTTACCGTCTGCATCCATTTCAACTAAGTTGGAATGGTCTTGAATTAATTGATTAATCTCTGCTGCTAACTCTACTGGCAATTCGCGAACAGTAAAGTTCCCTTCGGTTCTACGCAATTGTGCGGCACGCCCCTTTACTCGTGGGATCAGAATATACCAAGCTAGCTTCTTTTTATCGTAATAAATATCGTCTTCACGTAGTAAAGCTAGTTGTATAGGTCTAAGTCCAAATCTTTTGGCTAATCCAACTAAAACGCGAAACTCAGTCTTAACTTTTTCATCCTGTATTGCTGTTGTTATTTGAGAAATTTCTGAGCGAGTGAAGGGGCCATATTCATGATCTAACATAGATACGCGCTCTTTACGTCCAATCGCTTTAACCGCGACTTCAGAAACTTTTAGTTCTAACTCATCTGTAAAGCCCCAGTAATCATTGGCGATACCGTACTTAACAAATTGTCTAATAGATAAGAAAGCTCGCTGATTATCCTTATTTTTGAGGATAACTGAAGATAGTTTTCTGCCTAGTTCTTTCGCAAATTTTCTTTCATTTGAGTAGGTATCTTCGGTAAAGCTAATACCTTGTAATACGTTAAAACCTTCGGAGATATGATTAATTGAAGCTGGAGATCTTTCAATTGCTGTATCTATCCAACATTTAGCAGCGATGTAGTCGAGGTAAGTATCGCCAGAATAATGATCACTTAAGTTATAAAAATCATGGCCTTTACCTACGTTGATTAGCTGAATTCTACTCAACAAACGTCCACTTAGATCCCGTAACTGAACAGTTTGTCCAAAATAAGTTTCAATCTGAGATGGGAAAGGGTCACAATCACCATTTAAGCTTGAGACGAAATCATATACTTGAGAATAAGGATCAAATGAATCTTCTGATAAATATTGTGTAGCCGCATGCCCCATATTTATTCACTCTTTGCTAAATATTCAGATAGCTTTCTTTGTAGAAGCCCTTTTGTATAGTGCTTAGGCATATTACTGGTTGAAGACCAACCGCCCCAAGTCGTTAATGTATCTTGCATATCTCCCGATTTAGTCATTGGAGAGTTGGAACCTTCATAATCTTTATCAACGGCATCGCGAACTTCAATCCCTTTAGTAACTCGTAAGCGGTGAGGATGAATAGTGTTAACCAGTTCAGGCATTTTTCGATAAAGGCTGTCGATCAAATATGATAGCCCATCGGTAGTCATTGCTCCCCCATCTGATTTACTTACAAATAGGTAGTCTGTTAATTGATCATTAAATGGTTTACGTAGCTTAGGTCTATCTTCTTCAATATAATCAATAATTAAGTTCGACAAACCTTGAGATATGGGCAATTCTCGCCCTAAGGTTTTATGCGAAGCTCCGTCTGCTCGACCCCGAAAACTTTTACTGTTTTTATCTTCTGTGGTAATCACCACAGTTGGATTGGTTGTTAGTTTCAGATGCTCGTCGTTGTTTTTAATTAAAACTAGCTCAGCAGCACGGCAACCTAGCTCAATGAGTAATAGAATCGCACAAGCATTTCTTCTTTGAAGTTCTGGGCTAAAAGGGTTTACTTCATTAAAAAAGTCTATAGTCGAGGGTCTTACAATATCCCTAATTATGTTCACTTCCTCGACTGATAATGACTTAGCTTGGTTCGTATGGATTTCTATCTCTGTCTTGGAGTAGCGTTTTTTCCTAAACCGTCCGATCATCGCAAAAACATGTTTTTGTCGGTCATCCATACGTTCCAAGTCATTCAATCTATTAACATAACGAGAATAATGAAAACTTAAAAATTGTGATATAGAGTCAATTCGACGATTAAAGGTGGACGGTTTGACCACTACACCATCATCAACAGTGTAATTGTAATTCACTAATAGAGCTGAGCTTATAGCCGTAATTTGCCGATGGCTGAGAATTTTAATGGCTGCGGCATCTTCGAAAAATGAGGGATGATGTCTATCGACATACTCATAGAAAACAGCTAAGTCACGTAATCGCGCTTTTACTGTATTTAGCGGTTTGCTATGCCACAAATCGAATCCCCATAGCGCAGCCGATGGGAGTGGGCAGTCGCAATCCTCGGTATCAACCAGCATTGGAAGGAGTTGATTATCATATTTAGGGTGACGAATGTTTTTGACTTTGTATCTCATAAGCGATGTTACATATCCATGTAAGGTGAAATATCCTTATGGGTTTTAGGTTATATCTTAAATGTTACATATTCAAGTAGCGTGAAATATTTTCACTTTAAAATAAAAAAAAGGCGTCACAAGGACGCCATTATAAGTAATTGTTTAATAAAAACATTTTTTAGTTAACCACAAAAAATGTTACATATATAAAAACACACCAGTTATATCTTACAACCGCCGCCAGCACAATCGTCATCTTGTGGTTGAACAGCGTCTTTCTGTTCATCTTTTGCGCCATCACGAGTGTTATGGTAGTAAAGCGTTTTCACACCAAACTTGTACGCGGTTAGCAGGTCTTGAAGTAGTTTCTTCATTGGTACCTTGCCAGTCTCGTAGCGTGACGGATCGTAGTTAGTATTAGCAGAGATAGCTTGGTCAACAAACTTCTGCATAATACCCACAAGATGTAGGTAACCGTCGTTCGAACCGATGTTCCAAAGCAGTTCATAGTTGTCTTTAAGTTCAGTGAACTCAGGTACAACTTGCTTCAGAATACCGTCTTTCGAAGCTTTTACTGAAACATAACCACGTGGTGGCTCAATACCGTTAGTTGCGTTTGAAATCTGAGAAGAAGTCTCAGAAGGCATTAGCGCAGTCAGTGTTGAGTTACGTAGGCCGTGCTCCATAATTTCTTTACGTAGGCTGTCCCAGTCGTAGTGCAGCGCTTCGTCACAAATTAGGTCGATATCTTTCTTGTACGTATCAATCGGCAGTAAGCCTTTCGCGTAGTTCGTTTCGTCGAATGAAGGGCACTTGCCTTGCTCTTTCGCCAGTTCTACCGATGCTTTTAGTAGGTAGTACTGCATTGCTTCGAACGTACGGTGAGTCAGGCCATTTGCGCTACCGTCAGAGTATTTCACGCCATGTTTCGCTAAGTAATAAGCGAAGTTGATCACACCAACACCTAGCGTACGACGGTTCATCGTCGATTTGTATGCCGCTGGTAGAGGGTAATCTTGATAATCAAGCAGTGCATCTAGCGCACGAACAACAAGATCAGATAGCTCTTCGAAATCATCTAGAGACTTGATAGCACCAAGGTTGAAGGCAGAAAGCGTACATAGTGCGATCTCGCCCGAGTCATCTTCAACGTTAGTTAATGGTTTCGTTGGCAGTGCGATTTCTAGACATAGGTTCGATTGACGAACTGGCGCTACTTCAGAATCAAATGGGCTGTGAGTATTACAGTGGTCCACGTTCTGAATGTAGATACGACCTGTTGATGCACGCTCTTGCATTAGCAGAGTGAACATTTCAATCGCTTTAACCGTTTCTTTCTTGATTGAAGGATCGTTCTCGTACTTCACGTATAGACGTTCAAACTCTTCTTGGTTTTCGAAGAATGCGTCGTATAGACCTGGTACGTCTGAAGGTGAGAATAGTGTGATGTTGCCACCCTCAACCAAACGTTGGTACATCAGTTTGTTCAGCTGTACACCGTAGTCCATGTGACGAACACGGTTCTCTTCAACACCACGGTTGTTTTTAAGCACCATTAGGGAGCGAGCTTCGCCGTGCCACATTGGGTAGAATACAGTCGCTGCGCCACCACGAACACCACCTTGCGAACAACATTTTACTGCGGTTTGGAAGTATTTGTAGAACGGGATACAGCCAGTGTGGAACGCTTCACCACCGCGAATCTCTGAGCCTAATGCACGGATACGACCAGCGTTGATACCAATACCAGCGCGCTGAGATACGTAACGAACAATCGAGCTTGCTGTTGCGTTGATAGAATCAAGACTGTCGCCACACTCGATCAGAACACATGAGCTGAACTGGCGAGTAGGGGTACGCACGCCAGACATAATTGGCGTAGGTAGAGAAATCTTAAATGTCGATGTCGCATCGTAGAAACGCTTGATGTAATCAAGACGCGTTGCTTTTGGATATTTCGCAAATAGGCACGCTGCTACAAGAATGTATAAGAACTGAGCACTTTCGTAAATTTGGCCCGTTACACGGTTTTGTACGAAGTACTTGCCCTCTAGCTGCTTAACTGCCGCGTATGAGAAGTTTAGGTCGCGTTTATGGTCGATGTACGCATCAAGTTCGTCGAGTTCTGCTTTTGTGTAGTCTTCTAGAATATGTTGATCGTACTTACCCATATCGACGAGGCGAGACACGTGATCATAAAGCGTTGGTGGCTCGTATTGGCCATACGCTTTTTTACGCAGATGGAATACCGCTAGGCGAGCAGCTAGGTATTGGTAATCCGGAGTCTCTTCAGAGATCAGGTCTGCCGCAGACTTGATGATTGTCTCGTGAATATCTGTCGTTGTGATGCCGTCGTAAAACTGGATGTGAGCGCGAAGTTCTACTTGAGAAACCGAAACATTATCTAGACCTTCTGCAGCCCAAGTGATAACGCGGTGGATTTTATCCAGATCGATACTTTCTTTACGGCCATCACGCTTGGTGACGGTAAGTTGTTGGTTCATTCTGCTTTATTTCCCTAAGAAAACTGATAAAAGCCGTATTTTTGTTTGTTTATGTGCAATATGAGTAAAGCTTGCGGCGGCTTTGTGATCAAAGTCTATCTATATATTGTCGCTTAAACACAACATATAGGGGTTCATTTGTTTGCGGGTTACAAGATAGTGCTATTACACTGATTTATCAAGGTACAGATCGGGGATGACTTGTGGATAACTGACAAAATGAAAAAAATCAGTAAGTGAACACTAACCGATGAGAAAAGGGCAGACTTGAATGGTTAAAAGCACGGTTTTGAGATCGGTTTAGAAATAACCGCATGCAAAAATATTTTCCTTGATCTTTGGCCGTTTTTATCTACGAAAAATAGGTTGGTTAAAATGGAATCTAGAGCACGAATTTTAGGCATAAAAAGACAAAAAAAGCGGCAACTTTGTGCTACCGCTTTCGATTCATTTTCTACAAAAAATGTCAATCACAAAACGCATTTTTTAACATAACGGCGTTCAGTATTTTTTAGTATGAACGATGTAGTTTACATCTACATTACGGCCGAGTTTGTAACTGTCATTAAGAGGGTTGTAATGCAGGCCCGTAATGCCCATTTCCGTTAGGTCTGTTTGGTCTATCATCTTCATCATTTCGGCAGGCTTGATAAACTTCTCGTGCTCGTGAGTCCCCTCAGGAACAATCTTAAGAAGCTTCTCTGCACCGACAATAGCAAACAAGTATGACTTGATGTTTCGGTTCAAGGTTGAGAAAAACACGTGACCACCAGGTTTTACTAGCGCAGCACAAGAGCGGATAACGGAGAGAGGATCTGGAACGTGTTCAAGCATCTCCATACAAGTCACGACATCGTAAGTCCCTGCGTTTTCTATAGCGTGGTCTTCTATTGTGCTCTGAATGTAGGTCAGTTGAGTACCTGTTTCTAATGCATGTAGTCGTGCGACTTCTAAAGGTTCTTTGCCCATATCAAGTCCAGTAACAATAGCGCCTTCTTTCGCCATGCTTTCAGCAAGAATGCCACCACCACAGCCGACATCAAGTGCACGCTTGCCAAACAAGCCATTTGCTTTTTCAAGTACATAGTTCAAACGAAGTGGGTTAATTTGGTGAAGCGGCTTAAACTCGCCTTCTAAATCCCACCATCGAGAAGCCATGTCCTCGAATTTCTTAATTTCACTTGGGTCGACGTTTTGTGCTTTAGTCATAATTGGTTTTATTGCATTCAATCTGAGTCCTTTAGAGGGCGTCAGTATACTCCAACGTTTTATAACCAAACAACCTCGACGTGCTTAGTGAAGGGACATGACAGAGCTCACTGGTGCGGCAACAACAGGCTCCTGTAACTTTGAAAGGGCTTGCATGTTTTTGGTTCATCCTTGAACTAGTGCCAGTGACAATACTCTAAAACCGGCATTTTTGACGTTGTGTGGATATATTGGGATTAACGATTTCAACTAAGTTCCATACGTACAGAGTCCGATTTTGCTCAATATTGACCGAAATATAACCACTAATCAGAAAGATATGGGATGAGTGTGCAAATTCTCGACATTTGATTCATAACCAAGCTCACAACCTGATAAAAGGAGAGGGAAAGTGATGCCGAAGTGATGAATTGTGTGTTATATTTTTGCACCTTACACGTATCGTAATTACGATCAGATAATAGAGGGATAATGGCTCTATGAGCGATTTAGCTAAAGAGATCACGCCCGTAAACATTGAAGATGAGCTTAGAGGTTCATATCTAGACTATGCGATGTCAGTCATCGTGGGTCGTGCTCTTCCAGATGTGCGTGATGGCCTAAAACCAGTACACCGCCGCGTTTTATTCGCGATGAACGTACTAGGCAACGATTGGAACAAACCATATAAAAAATCAGCCCGTGTTGTCGGCGACGTAATCGGTAAATATCACCCACACGGTGATAGTGCTGTGTACGACACAATCGTACGTATGGCTCAACCGTTCTCGCTTCGTTACATGCTGGTCGATGGTCAAGGTAACTTTGGCTCTATCGATGGCGACTCTGCTGCGGCAATGCGTTACACCGAAGTTCGAATGGCAAAAATTGCCCACGAACTATTGGCTGACCTAGACAAAGAGACCGTAGACTACGTACCAAACTACGACGGTACTGAGCAGATCCCTGCGGTTCTTCCAACTAAAATTCCAAACCTATTGGTTAACGGTGCTTCTGGTATCGCAGTAGGTATGGCAACCAACATCCCGCCTCATAACCTTGGCGAAGTGATCGATGGCTGTCTTGCATACATCAATAATGAAGAAATCACTATTGATGAACTAATGGATTACATTCCTGGTCCTGATTTCCCAACGGCGGCGCTGATCAGCGGTCGTAAAGGCATTGTAGACGCGTACAAAACAGGTCGCGGCAAAATCTACATGCGTTCGAAAGCGGACATCGAAGTGGAGAAGAATGGTAAAGAAACCATCATCGTCACTGAGATCCCATACCAGGTAAACAAAGCTCGCTTGATCGAAAAAATCGCTGAGCTAGTTAAAGTTAAGAAAGTTGAAGGCATCAGTGCACTGCGCGACGAGTCAGATAAAGACGGTATGCGTATTGTTATTGAATGTAAGCGCGACGCTGTGGGCGAAGTGGTTCTAAACAACCTATACGCTCAGACTCAGTTGCAAACCACTTTCGGTATCAACATGGTGGCCCTAAACAATGGCCAACCACAGCTATTCAACCTGAAAGATATGTTGAAGTGCTTCGTTGATCACCGTCGTGAAGTTGTGACTCGTCGTACTATTTTCGAACTACGTAAAGCGCGTGAACGTGCCCACATCCTTGAAGGTTTAGCGCTAGCGCTTGCCAACATTGATGAAATCATTGAGCTTATCCGTAAGGCGCCAACACCGGCTGAAGCAAAAGCTGGCCTTATCGCTCGTGGTTGGGATTTAGGCAACGTTTCAGCAATGCTAGAGCGTGCTGGTACAGATGCTGCACGCCCTGAATGGCTAGAGCCTGAATATGGTATTCGTGATGGTCAGTACTTCCTGACTGAGCAACAAGCACAAGCTATCCTAGATCTACGTTTACATAAACTAACAGGTCTAGAACACGAGAAGATTCTTGGCGAATACAAAACACTTCTAGAAGAAATCGCTGAACTCATGCATATCCTTGCGAGCACTGAGCGTTTGATGGAAGTGATCCGCGAAGAACTTGAAGCGGTTCGTGATGGCTTTGGTGATGCTCGTCGTACAGAAATCACAGCTGCGAGCCATGATATCGACATGGAAGAGCTGATCGCGCGTGAAGACGTTGTGGTTACTCTATCGCATGGTGGTTACGTTAAGTACCAAGTACTGAGCGACTACGAGTCACAGCGCCGTGGTGGTAAAGGTAAGAGTGCGACCAAGATGAAAGATGAAGACCACATTGAGCGTCTTCTAGTGGCGAATACCCACGATAACATCTTGTGTTTCTCTACTCGCGGTAAAACATACCGTCTGAAAGTTTACCAATTGCCTCTAGCGAGCCGCACTGCTCGTGGTAAGCCAATTGTGAACATCCTTCCACTAGAAGAAGGTGAGCGCATTACCGCGATTCTGCGTGTTGATGAATTCTCTGAAGACAAATTCATCTTCATGGCAACAGGTGACGGTACGGTTAAGAAAACGCCGTTGAACCAATTTGCAAATGTTCGTTCAAATGGCCTGATTGCGGTAAACCTACGTGAAGACGATTCGTTAATCGGTGTGGATATCACTAACGGCGAAAACGAAATCATGCTGTTCTCTAAAGCGGGTAAAGTGGTTCGCTTTAAAGAAGCAGAAGAAATTCCAGTACTTGACGAAAATGGTAAGCCAGTTCTTGATGAGAATGGTCAGCCAGAGATCAAGTTTAAAGGTGTTCGTCCTATGGGTCGTACTGCCTCTGGTGTTCGTGGTATGAAACTGGCTGAAAATGACCAAGTTGTATCACTTATCGTTCCTTCGCACGAAGGCGACATCCTAACGGTTACAGAAAACGGTTATGGTAAACGTACAGCGCTGAGCGAGTACCCGACAAAAGGTCGAGGCACTCAAGGTGTCGTTTCTATCAAAGTTTCTGAGCGAAACGGCCCGGTAGTTGGTGCTATCCAGGTTGTTGAAGGTGATGAAATGATGATGATCACCGACGCTGGTACACTAGTACGTACTCGTGTGGGTGAAGTTAGCCAGGTTGGTCGTAACACGCAAGGTGTAACGCTTATCCGTACTGCGGAAGACGAATCTGTTGTTGGTTTGCAACGTATTGAAGAAGTTGATGACGAAGAGCTGCCTGCTGGTGAAGAAGCAGAAGCGTTAGAGTCAACAGACGAAAATACGCAGCAAGATACTCCAGAAGCGCCAGCCGCTGATGATGCAGAGGAAGGTAACGAAGAGTAATCTTTCGTTACTATTCTAATGTAAAAAGCCGAGCCTCAGTTGCTCGGCTTTTTTGTACCTGTATCAACGCAATACAAGCATTAAACCAGTACACTAATACTCAGTTTGTCTAGGGAGCGCGTTATGTCTGTTTGGTTTTTCATTGCCATCACTTTGATGGGATTATTCGTCGTCGTATTATCGCTCAGCGCTTCAAGAGTAAGAGCGGCACAATGGTTCGGTTTTTGTGCTTTGGTACTAGTGTTAACCAGCGTTAGCTTCTTATTGTTGCGTCAATCTCCTCCACAACCTATTCAAGCTGAAGTCTCTCGAATGATGACTGCTCGCGATATCATGCAGGAAATTCAAGACCAATTACGTGAAGACCCAAACAATGCCGAATTGTGGTTTCAGTTAGGGCAGGGCTACCTGCTAGAGGGAGAACTGGATGGCGCACTGATTTGTTTTGATTACGCCATCCAACTAACTGAGCCAGTCGGTGCCACGCAACTTGCTGCGAAAGCAACGACCTTATACTACATTCACCAGCAATCAATGACGCAAGAAGTCAGTTTGCTTCTAGAACAAGCTTTGCAGATAGAACCGCATAATGAAGCGGCTTTGTCGTTGATTGCCAATGATCATTTTCTGTCATTCCGCTTTCAGGAAGCCATTGATACTTGGGTGCTATTACTCGACTCGAACGATCCAAGCTTAGATCGAGTACAAATTATTAACTCGATCAATAAAGCGAAAGAGCTGTTGTAGGCGTAGACTCTAATAAGTAGTAGAAGAAAGGTGGGGGACGAATGAAGAATAAAGCGTTCGGAATATTTGTGGTGCTGTGCGGCTCCGTGTTAGTGGGTTGTAGCTCTTCCGAACATTCTGGCACCTCATCTACGGTTTATTACTCTTCCGGTTATTACGACCCTTGGTGGTACGATCATGACGACTACTGGATTTATTACTATCCGGGTTGTTGCGACAACGACGATGAATACAAAGAGAAACTAGAAGAGTGGTGGAATGGCTTGGATGAAGAGCAACAGCAATCCATCAAAGACAAAGTCGAAGATTGGAAAGACGATGATATGTCCGCCAACATCGATAACATGAAGCGACAGCTTGACGATCATTGGCAATCGCTGCCTGACGAGCAAAAGCAGGAGATTCAAACCAAGTGGGAGAACCGCCCCGAGCGCATCGAGCCTACGGCTTTACAAGACAAAGCCGTGGCAGAAAAGCTTCAACAAAGAAAAGCATTGCCGGAAACGAAGATCCAACGCCCAGTTACACGCCCAAATGTGCAGATGCCTAAAACACGTCCACATATTCAGCCTAGGCCGAGACTTCCTCGTCGCTAATCTGTTTTCCTCTGCCTTCTATCAAACAAAAAGGGCGCAACGTGCGCCCTTCGTTTTATCCATTTAACCTAGTGTAATCGATACTGATCAGTACGTTGCTTCGCGCTCAGCAGCTGCTTTATCCCATTCTGGTGCCACCGTTTCTAGGAAGTGTTTCTTGTCTGCGTTCATCTTTTCCATATCCATACCTAGTGCTTGTTGCGCTTTTGCTTTGGTCGAGATATCTGGAATTTGAACTGGGTCAGTAATACCTTTTGTTGCCAGTAAACGAACTAACTTAGTACGAGCGTCAGCAGCGCGATCAACTGCGGTACCGAGTACTTCAAGTGCTACCTCAGGAGCATGCATGTGAACACCGTGAGAAGCAATCGCGTAGTCCCAACGCCATTGTGCATGGCGAATATCTTGTAGGATAGGTTGCATCTCTTCTTCTGTTGCCCCTGCTTCCCATGCTGCACCAGCTTCAAAGTGCGCTGCCACAATTTGCTTCTCGGCGGTTAGCTTCATGTTTAGTACTTGCGCTTTGCGAGTCGAAACGATGCCTTGTAGCTGCTCTTTGGTTTGAGTATGGCATTGCGCACAGGTGTCTTCAAAACGATCAAACGGGTTACCCACTTTGTGGTCAGTGTATACCGTACCGTCTTCTTTGGTTACTTTAGGCATGTGACAGTCCACACACACCACTTTGTTTTTGCCATGAATACCCGCTCTCCAAGTTTCGAAACCTGGGTGTTGCGCCTTAAGCATTGGTGCTTTAGAAACGGCGTGCGTCCAATCTTTAAAGTTCAACGCGTCGTAGTATTTCTCCATATCAGCGACGTTGGTCCCCATGTCCCATGGGAATTTGACTGCTTTAGTCGGACCTGTGAAGTAGTACTCGACATGACATTGAGCGCAGACTGACGCTTGTTTATCTAAGCGAGATTGTTGGTCAAAATTTTTGCCGATGGTGTCAAAAGCACGCTCGACGTATGGGCGAGTCAGTGCCAGTGCGGGTTCGCCTTTCTTGAAGGCTTCAGAACCCGTATTGTGACAGTCGGAACAACCGATAGGGTTGACGATTTCTGAGCCCAAGCGCGCCCATTTACCTTCAAAATAGCCGTCTTCACCGCGCTCTTCAATTACGCGGGCGACATCTGGGCTTTTACAACTCCAACAAGCCATCGGCATTGGCCCGGAGTTTTCGTCTGCTGGTGCGCCAGTTCTGAGGGTTTGCCTCACATCATCAAGCGCGTAAAAGTGACCGCGCGCTTTGTTGTAGTCTTTAGCAAAACCATAACCAGCCCACAAGATCACCATGTTTGGGTCTTCACTTAAGGCATCTTCAATATGCTCGCTTTCCGATGTGGCTTTCCAAGAGTGATATTGGTCAGGATGGTTTTGTTCAAAGGTATCATTGCGAGGCTCTATGAGACCAGTATCCTCTGCCGCCAAAGGAGCACCAACCAAAAATAATTGGCTGGCGAATAAGGTCGCAACCGCGATAGGTGCGCTCATCCAGTGTTTTATGCTCACGGTGTTATCTCCATATTCGTTTTTATTAGCAGCGTTGTGAGGAGCTATTCCAAATAAGAATCGGAGATCTATCGTTAATATTAATAGTGAATTGAATAGATGAAATAGTGACCGAAATTGGCCTTGTTTTAGATCAATTTATGCTAGTGATCTTAATCATGTTTAAGTTCATATACCCCTAAAGTGGTATGTTGTAATCCCCTTTAATCACAGCGTGTTATGGGTATAACCATTCTAAAAATAAGGTGATTAAGGTCGCTTTTTGAACATGTGATTCTACCTCTTAGGAATTATAGAGGTATTATAAATACAGGTTTAGCGTTGTGGCTTTCCAAAATAAGAATTGATGTCATTTGAAGGTGTAAAAATATCTTCAGAGGAAATTAATTGTTGCTCAAATAATAGTTGATAAGAGTTATCAATTATTATCGAGCTAAGGAAAGAAAAATATGGGCAATATAAAATTGACCATAGAGACAATGCTGAAATTTCTCTTCATCTTTGCCATCTATGGTTTTTTCACCGCCGCCCATGCGACTTCTTCAGAGCCAGTTGAAGGTGCTCAAGCTGAGCGTCATCAAGTCGAGTTGATCCGTGACCGAGACTATAAATGTCTTCAATGTCATAAGGATGCTAAAGATACTCTGAATCTATCGCATGATTCGCAAGCGTTATTGAGTCAAGGTAAGCAGCTCAATTGCACTAACTGTCACAGCAACATCGGCCCTGATCACCGTGAAGGTGCACCCGATGTGATTAAGTTTTCTGCTGCGCAATCGAAAGCGGTGCACGACAAAGTGTCCCTTGACCCAAGCTTGATTCTCAAAGCTAATAGCCAGTGTGTGGATTGTCACGCGCCACTTAAGTTAAGAGAAAAGCATTGGACGCACGATGTGCACGCCAAGAATCTCAGTTGTTCAAATTGCCACGATGTACACGCAGCGAAAACCAAAGCGTTGTCGTACGACAGAAAACAACTGATCAAGCAGTGTGTGGATTGTCACTCTGAATTTGCCGTCGAACCTGAACTTGCCAAAGAAGAGGAGAGATAGCATGAAATGTTCGAGAAGAAACTTTTTAGCCGGCAGCGGCGCGTTGATTTTAACTACAGGCGTTGCAGGCACTTCCGTTGTTAGCTCCTCTCTTTATGCCAGCAACAGTGAACAGGCGAAGCGCATGGGTATGGTTCATGATGAAAATGCCTGTATTGGCTGTACCGCCTGTACTGATGCTTGTCGCGAAGTAAATAAAGTCCCTGAAGGCGTAACGCGACTTAAAATTCATCGCAGTGAACCGATTGGCGAATACCCAGATGTGGAATACCAGTTTACTCGCGAATCCTGTCAGCACTGTGATAACCCTCCATGTGTATACGTTTGTCCAACAGGCGCTGCATACAAAGATGAAGCGACCGGCATCGTGGATGTGCACAAAGAGAAATGTGTCGGATGTGGTTATTGCCTTGCTGCTTGTCCTTATCAAGTGCGCTTCTTTAATCCAGTCGATCACTCTGCGGATAAATGTAACTTCTGCCGTGATACCAACCTAGCGCAAGGTAAGCAGCCAGCTTGCGTGGAATCTTGCCCAACAAAAGCTCTCATTTTTGGTGATTTGAATGACCCAACTAGTGAGGTGAGCAAAGCCATTGAAAGCCATGTTGTCTATCGCGATAAATCGCATTTAGGTACGCAGCCTAAACTGTACAAAATTCCGCATAGCAAAGGGGAGGTGTCATCATGAACGGCTTCGAAAGTGCATTCCACTTTGACTCGTTAGTCTGGGATTGGATTATTGCGATTTACTTATTCCTCGCAGGGATGTCAGCAGGTGCGGTGATGATTTCTATCTATTTAAAACGCAAAGTGATTGAAGGTGATCCCGCAAACAATGGCATTATAAAAGCAATGGCTTGGCTAGCGCCATTTGGCATTATTTCTGGCTTAGTGATTTTGATTTTCCACTTAACTAAACCGCTTGAGTTTTGGAAGATCATGATTTACTACAACCCGACTTCCGTGATGTCGATGGGCGTGATCTTGTTCCAAGTGTACATGCTAGTGCTGTTTGTTTGGATCGGCGTTATCTTCCGCCATCAAATCATCAGCTTCTGTGAAGGGAAGTTACCAAGCAAACTGCTGGATTTTGCTGATGGCATTTTGATTAAGGCGGGGAAAGCCAACAACGCAATTGAATTATTCTTGGGCTTCTTAGCCATCGTGCTTGCGGCATACACCGGCTTTTTATTGTCTGCATTGAAGACTTACCCAATGCTAAACAATCCAGTACTGCCAATCTTATTCCTATTCTCTAGTTTGTCATCTGGCGCAGCAGCATGTTTGATGTTCGGCATCTTGGTGTTTAAAGAGTCGACCAGCAGCCCTAGTGTGTCTTGGGTGCACGGATTTGAACGCCCAGTGGTATTGTTTGAGCTGTTTGTCTTAGTAACATTCTTTACTGGGCTTATCTTTAGTGGCGGGCAAAATGAAGCCGCGGCTTGGAATGCCATTTCGAGTGGATTCTGGGCTCAGTGGTTCTGGGTTGGGGTGGTGCTCATCGGCATGATAACGCCTTTGACTCTTAATTGGTTGACGCCTTCTGAAGTTCGTCATAGGAGAAGTTACGTTTTTGCGGTCACAACGTTGAGTTTGGTTGGCGTACTCATGCTGCGTACTTTCATTCTCTATGCTGGTCAAATGACCATCGTGTAAGGAGGCAAAATGGAGGCTGAGCTCGGTTTCTTTTTGTTGATATTGGTGGCTGTCGCATCGACATGTGCGACGCTGCTGCATTGGGTTTGCTTTACGCTGAGTAAGAAGGGAGTGTTGCCACACCAAACCGCAACGTCTCATATTATCAGCTTAGCCTCCTTAGTTTGTTTGGCGCTTTTGATAGTCTGTTTTATTCAGGATAATTTTGCGCTTGAGTATGTGGTTACACACTCGAACAGCCAGTTACCTATCGCGTTTAAGATTGCAGCTGCTTGGGGCGGCCATCAAGGGTCTATGTTGTTTTGGGTGGTTACGTTGAGCTTATGGGCCTCTTTTATTGCTATCAAGTCGCCAGTTTGCACTCAATATACAGGCGATTGCTTGGGTATCATGAACTTACTTATTGCTATGTTCGCTTGGTTTACCCTCACCACGTCCAATCCTTTTGAGTATGCTCAGACGCTAGCGTTGGAGGGACGAGATCTCAATCCGATGTTGCAAGATATCGGGCTTATTATTCATCCACCGCTGTTGTATTTGGGTTACGTTGGTTATGCCGCGATACTGGCGTTCGCTTTAGCTGCGTTATTAGCGAAGCGACCTATAAATGAATGGTATGGTGTTGCCCGTAGTGCCGCTTTCTTTGCTTGGGGTACGCTAACAATTGGAATTTTGATCGGTTCTTGGTGGGCATACAATGAATTAGGTTGGGGCGGGTGGTGGTTTTGGGACCCGGTAGAAAACGCGTCTTTGCTGCCTTGGTTAGTGGGTACCGCACTACTGCATAGCGGTGTGTTGTCGAAGCGTAATAAAGGAGCAATTTGGAGCACCTACGCATTGGCTTTTGCGACGTTCAGTTTGAGTATTCTCGGCACATTTGTGGTGAGATCGGGTGTATTAACCTCAGTACACGCGTTTGCGGTTGATCCAACCAAAGGTGTAGTACTTCTTGCTGTTCTCAGCGTTTTGGTGGTTGTCACTTTTGGTGTGCTCATTGTGCGAGGGCTACATATTCCTCGTTTTACGCTCGATTCGTTAATAAGTCGTGCCTACATGGTATACATCGCTATTGGACTTCTCGTTGTTTGTATGGCGATTGTTTTCCTCGGTACCTTTTACCCAATGCTCTATCAACTGCTTGGCTTGGGTAATATATCCGTTGGGGCACCTTACTTTAACAGCCTCGTTTTTCCCCTTACATTAGTTGCTCTGACCTTTCTCGCCTTTATGCCCGTGTTGAAGTGGACGAAAGGAGCCAGTCCTCATGCCGTTAAAACCATTGGGTTTGTCGGTATTCATGTTATTGCGGTTAGTACTATTTTCGTTTTTACTACAAAAGAGCTTCATATAACGACTTTGATTACTCTGGTATTAGCGACGTGGGTAGTGGTTTCTCATTTGCTTTTGCTGTTTTATGCAGAAAACAAGAGCAAATTAATGCCTATGCTTCTTGCTCATATTGGCTTTGCGTTGGCTGCAAGCGGAGCAGTATTTAATAGTGACTATTCGTATGAATACAACTTACGGGCAGAGCCTGGTAGCTCGTATCAAAAAGCGGGTATCACCGTTGATTATCATGGAATTGAATGGTTAGTTGGGCCGAACTACACCGCAGAACAGGGAAGTGTTGATCTTTATTTGGAGAGCGGTAAGGCGTTGAACTTTCAACCCGAGAAACGGCATTACCCTGTACGCGTGATGAATATGACCGAGCCCGCTATTCGATCACTATGGCATGGAGACTACTACATCACTTTGGGTGACAAGCTCGACAACAGCGCCTACGCAATTAAAGTGCAATATCGCGCGGGCATATGGTGGATATGGTTTGGTGGCGCTTTAATCGTAATAAGTTCTTTGGGGAGTATGATGAATCTAAGGGGAAAAGGTAATGAGATCGAAAAATACGCTTAAACTGATCGTTCTCATATTGCTAGTTGCGATTTTTTTTGTCACCGCGACAATGGCATTATCCGATAGACCAAACGTAGAAATACAACAAAATCGTATGTTATCTATCCCTGATTTTACCGCTTACTCACTCATTTCAGGCAATCGAATCACCGATGCAGTACTAGAAAATCAAGGTTATGTGCTATTGAATGTTTGGGCGTCTTGGTGTGGGGTTTGTAAACAAGAACATGATGATTTGCTCAACTTAGCTCGACAAGGTGTGCCCATCGTTGGTCTTAACTATCGAGATAAAGAGAGCGCGGCTAAACGCTATTTGAGCTCTTCACACAATCCATATACCGAAGTTATATCCGATCCTAATGGGCAACTGGCGGTTGAACTTGGTGTAATAGGAACGCCAGAAACTTACTTAATTGATCAAAATGGCAATGTTTTGATCAAATATAGAGGTAAGTTAACAATAGACAAATGGAACTCGTTATTTTCAGGGTATTTTAATGTCTCACTTTAAATATGCTTACTTCATTATTGTTTTGTTTTCTTTGTGTTCTTCTTGGGTCAAAGCAGAGCAAATTACGCAGCATGTTGATCTGTTTGAATTTCATTCCGTTGAACTGCAACAAAGAGCAAATGCATTAGCCAAGGCTTTACGATGCCCGCAATGTCAAAACCAAAACCTTGTTGAATCTAATGCACAAGCCGCTAAAGATTTAAGATTGAAAGTGTACTCGATGGTAAACGAAGGAAGCACGGATCAAGAGGTAAAAGATTATTTGGTTCAGAGATATGGGAATATCGTTTTGTATCAGCCACCATTTAATTATTCGACAGCGGCGTTGTGGATCTTTCCTCTATTACTTTTGATCTTTTTTATCCTATTTTCGATCAAAATGATAAAGCGTCAATAATGTGACCACTATTCCACTATGGGAAATAAATCGTGCAGATAACAAACAGAATGTTATCATTTTTCCGAATTTATGAAGATTCCAGTATAAAGAAAATCAACGATTTGAGCTGGAGAAGTAATAAAAGAACTAAGTAGGTGCACGCAGTGGATTCAGTTATATTACAGTTAAAAAAAGACTTTTATTCGCAGATTCGTGCATTGCAAACCTCGAAACTGCCTCAAGTTACATCGTCTCTTGCCGTATTAACCGAAGAAGAAATTCAAGAACTCGAAGCGGTATGGATAGAGCTTACGGTTTGGAAACGTAGCCAAACACATTAAATCATCACCCCTACATACAACTCATTATCAACCCCAGACAAAATTTGTCTGGGGTTTTTTATTGTAGTTTTTCAAAATTGTTATACTATAACAATTCGTCAGCGCGGGGAGTTGTTCTCTTTGGCTGTCTTTAGGGGATAACTGCTCTCAATTGTGATCTCTATATTGAAAAATGCGGTATCAATCCCCATAGTTGAAGAGCAATGAGTGAATCCCATGAATGCAATAACGAAAACGCATCAAGCGCATCAAGCAATAAATCGAGTGAGTATAGATATGGCGGAAGTACGTGCCAGAGTAGATTTTAAAGTCGGGGCTAAAAGTAATATCGATGCTGAAATCCTGTCTTTTCGTGGCCTGAAGACAGATAAAGAGCATGTGGCAGTTATCTTTAGGCAAGCGGATCAAACGCAAGAAACGCCTTTGGTGCGTATGCATTCAGAATGTCTTACTGGTGATGTTTTTCACTCATCCCGTTGTGATTGCGGCGAGCAATTAGAAGAAACCATTCAACGCATGGGCGAATCTGGCGGTATTATTTTATACCTACGTCAGGAAGGTCGTGGTATTGGTCTATACAACAAAATTGATGCGTACCGTTTGCAAAGCCAAGGTATGAACACCTATGAAGCAAACAACCATTTGGGTTTTGACGATGACCTGCGTGATTTCACTGAAGCAGCGCAAATGCTCGAAGCATTAGGTGTAAGTAAAATTCGCCTTGTGACCAACAACCCTAAGAAAATCCGTGAATTAGCAGAATACGGCATCGAGATTGTTGAGGTTGTCAATACCTCTGCACATATTAAAGATGGTAATGAAAGCTACCTAAAAGCAAAAGTTTCTCATGGTAAGCACAATCTAAAATTCTGATTTTATTTATTAAATTATCAGTTTTGCATGTTAAAAGCCTCACAATGATGAGGCTTTTTTTGTATCTAGAGTTGAAAATAAATTGTAAATTTGTATTATCTCGTGACTAATAGTGCAAATAAGAATAATTAGCACTACGAATAAAACAAATAAATTGCTCAACAAGGATGCTTCAGATGAATGCAAAAACAGTTTTAGTCCAATCTATTGCTGCATCACTCCTCATTGCCAGTGGTTCTACCGTTGCTGCCCAAGTAACGAAACAACAAGTCGTTGAACATTATGCAGACGTTGCACATGCAGTCTTTGCTGACTCAGTGACAACGGCGAAAACGCTCGACGTAAAAATCGACGAATTCCTAAAATCGCCATCAGCGGATAAGCTTGAAGAAGTAAAACAAGCGTGGCTAGACTCTCGCGTTCCGTACCAACAATCTGAAGTATTCCGTTTTGGTAACGCGATTGTTGATGACTGGGAAGGGCAGTTAAATGCATGGCCACTTGATGAAGGCCTAATTGACTACGTAGCGACAGATTACCAATATGAACTCGGTAACGAAGGCGCTGCTGCAAACATCATCGCAAACACCAGTTTACAGATTGGTGCTTCTAAACTAGACGTTTCAAACATTACTCCAGAATTGCTAGCGGATCTCAACGAAGTAGGTGGTTCTGAGGCAAACGTTGCGTCAGGTTACCACGCGATTGAATTCTTACTTTGGGGTCAAGACCTAAACGGCACAAACGCAGGCGCAGGTCAGCGCGCTTACACAGACTTCGTTGTCGGTTCTGAGTGTACGAATGGTCACTGTGACCGTCGTGGTGAGTACCTAAAAGCGGCAGCCGATCTACTGGTTCAAGACCTTGAATGGATGGAAAAACAGTGGTCTGCGGAAGTGAAAGGCAACTACCGTGAAACGTTTCTTAATGATTCTGCGGATAATGGCCTACGTAAAATGTTGTTCGGTATGGGTTCATTGTCTTTAGGTGAGCTTGCTGGTGAGCGTATGAAGGTGGCGTTGGAAGCAAACTCGACAGAAGATGAGCACGATTGTTTCTCAGACAATACGCACAACTCTCATTACTACAACGAGCAGGGCATCTATAACGTTTACACAGGTCTTTACAAGCGTGAAGACGGCACATTGCTTTCTGGTCCGAGTATTGCTGACCTAGTGACTCAAAAAGACAAACAAGCAGCTAAAGAGATCCAGAAGCAGTTTGATGTTACGCGTAATCAAGTTGGTAAATTGGTTACGTCTGCGGAGAAGAACAACCAACACTTCGACCAGTTAATTGCAGCGGGTAATGCACAAGGCAACACGTTAGTGAATGACACCATCATGTCATTGGTTGCTCAAACCGGTTCAATTGAACGTGCTGCGGGTATCATTGGTATTGATAGCCTAAGCCCTGATACTGCAGACCACGAGTTTTAATCAAAGTACAAAAAATAATTGAAAGGGCTCGTTTGAGCCCTTTACCGTTTTAACTCGCTGTTATCCCACCCCTCTTGTTGTGTTTTAGAGCAATGATATGAAGCCTTACTTAATTTCGGCCTTGGCCGTGATCTTTTCTTCTACTGCTATCGCGTATGATGTGAAATCTGGTGGACAAACGAGCGTCAAAAAAGAAGGCGCCAACGCGTATTCTCTTCCTGCCGCGAACCTTCCTATGAGTAAACGTCTTGATTTTAGCGTGGGTAATAGTTTTTTCCGCAACCCTTGGGTACAAGCGCCAGCGTCTACCGATGCCAGAGATGGTTTGGGACCTCTTTTCAATACAAATGGTTGTCAAAACTGCCACATCAAAGATGGTCGTGGTCATCCTCCT
This sequence comes from Vibrio sp. E14, assembly GCF_020515785.1. Classification (NCBI taxonomy): domain Bacteria; kingdom Pseudomonadati; phylum Pseudomonadota; class Gammaproteobacteria; order Vibrionales; family Vibrionaceae; genus Vibrio; species Vibrio sp. E14. The sequence continues at coordinate 116,811 of NZ_JAHPJI010000002.1, read as the reverse complement.
GAGCAAAAGGATTTGCATGCGGTGTCCATGTTAGTGCGTTTGAGCATCCCTGCGATGACGTCAGAACAAAAAACAGAGTACATCAGAGACGGCGTTATACCTGAGCCGACTTATGGCGGCCAGCTCCAAGACTTTGCCCTGCAAGATCAAACGCCAGAAGGAAAAATCGAAATCACGTACACCGATGTGCCAGTGAAGTTTAAAGACGGCACGACAGTGACACTAAGAAAACCTCATTTGAATATTACCGATCTAGGTTACGGCGATATGCACCCTGATACGGAATTTTCAGCGCGTGTTGCACCGCCAATGATCGGCCTTGGTTTGTTAGAGAGTATTCCTGACGAAACGCTACTGGCTTGGGTTGATGAACAAGATGCCAACAAAGATGGCATCTCAGGCAAAGTAAACAAGGTTTGGGAGATTGAGAAGGACGACTTCTCAATTGGTCGTTTTGGCTGGAAAGCCGGACAACCGACGTTAATGCAGCAAAATGCAGCAGCATTCAATGGTGATGTGGGGCTGACGAGCCATTTATTCCCCAATGAAAACTGTACCTCGAAACAAAGTATTTGTGACGACATGCCAAATGGCGGCAAACCAGAAGTGAGTGAAAATATTCTCGACTTCGTTGAGTTTTACAGCCAGCACTTAGCCGTACCTATTCGCCGAAATATGAACGATCCTAGCGTGAAACTCGGTCAGCAAATTTTTGCGGCTTCTGGCTGTGAAAGCTGCCATAAGACCAGTGTCAAAACGGCGAAGCGACCAGAGTTACCAGCGCTTTCTGAGCAGCTTATCCATCCATATACAGACATGCTTCTGCATGACATGGGGGAAGGTTTAGCCGATAACCGTCCTGAGTACTTAGCAAACGGCCGTGAATGGCGAACGGCACCCCTATGGGGCATTGGTTATACCGAAGAAGTAAACGGGCATACTTACTTCTTACATGATGGCCGCGCCCGTAACCTGATGGAAGCGGTGTTGTGGCACGGCGGCGAAGCGGAAACGGCCAAACAAAACGTGCTAGCACTGAACAAAAAAGAGCGTAATGCATTGATTGCGTTTCTGAATTCTCTATAAGGAAGCAACCATGAAAAAAACACTGTTAGTGAGTGCGATTGCCGCAACGTTAAGTTTGATTGGTTGCCAATCGACAGTCGGTTCGAGCTCTGCCAAGCCTGAGAGTACAAGTCATATTTCTCAAGCGGTCTATGAAGTTGAGTTTCAATCTGCGCAGACATTTTTAGCGCAAACCACAGAACTAGAACAAAGCTTCGCGGATTACTGCACATCAGAGACGAAAGATGATGCGCAATTAAAACAGCAATGGCACCAAACTATGCTGACGTGGATGGCATTACAAGGTCAAGAGCGTGGCCCTGCTACGGCGTTGGAGCAAAGTTGGAATATCCAGTTTTGGCCAGATAAAAAGAACACCACTGGCCGAAAAATGTCTGTGCTGACGAAATCTGACCAAGTTTGGAGTGCGGAAAAGATCTCCACGCAAAGTGTCACTGTGCAAGGTTTAGGTGCGCTCGAATGGCTGCTTTACGATAAAGCGTCGACCTTATCTAGCAACAGCAATACCTGTACGACAGGTGTTGCAATTGCTGAAAACCTAGAAAACAAAGCGCAGATCATCGCAGACTCTTGGGCACAAAATCCTTGGAAGTCGTTAGAGATGACGGAATGGAAATCTGAGTACATTTCGCTGCTCTCTAATCAGCTTGACTACAGCATGAAGAAGTTGAGTCGTCCATTAGCGAAGATTGGTAAGCCTCGCCCGTATTTTTCAGAATCGTGGCGTTCAGAGACCTCACTTTCAAACTTAAAAGCCAACCTTCAAGGGATGGAAGCGTTGTACTTTGCTAACGGAAATGGCCTAGATGCGCTACTAAGAGAGCAAGGCCATGCAGATCTCGCTGACCGTGTTGTTCACCAGTTTGAAATGGCGTTGGAAACATGGCCTGAAGATAAGAGTTTGTTCACGGCTTTACAAAGTAAAGAAGGCTACCGCATGGTACTCGCTCAATACAACAAGCTAGAGCAATTGAAGTACTTGATTCACGAAGAAGTGGCGATTGAGCTTGGCGTGGTTATAGGATTTAATGCAACCGATGGTGACTGATCAAACCCGCCGAACCTTACTGAAAGCCGCTCTCTTTGGTGCGGCCGCACCTATGATGCCATTTGGTTGTACTTCAACACGTTCACGTCAACCAGCGTTGATTGGCTGCTCAATCATCGGCCGAGATAAATACACAGCGGTAGTGGCCGATGAGCATGGTATGCCGCTATCTTCGTTGCCGATTCCTGAGCGTGGTCATGGTGTGGCGACCAACCCACAAGGTCACGCTGTGGTCTTTGGTCGTCGACCGGGTACTTTCTTCATGGTGTTTGATTATCGCTCTGAGCAGATGATCAAGCTGCAGCTAGCAGAACCGGATCGCCATTTCTATGGTCATGGTGTTTACTCCCATGACGGTATGTTGCTATTTGCTACAGAAGGGGAAAGGGGCACAAGCCGTGGGATCATCGGTGTTTATGATGTGCAAAAGCAATATCAAAAGATCGATGAGTTAACAGGTTTTGGCCTCGGCCCTCATGAAGTGATCATGATGCCTGATGGCGCATTAGCGATTGGCGTCGGTGGCGTACACACCAACGGCCGTGAACCGCTCAATCTAGATAGCATGAGACCAAGCCTGAGTTACCTTTCACAAGAAGGTGAGCTGTTGGGTCAAGTCTCTTTACCAGATCATAAGTTGAGCATCCGTCATTTAGCGCATGATGGTGCAGAGACGGTACTGTGTGGTCAGCAATATCGTGGAGAGCCGGATGAATACCCAGCTTTACTTGCGATGCACACTCGTGGAGGCGTGATGCAATCTTTGCATGCGGAACCCGAAGAGTGGGCGAGATTTAATCACTATGTCGCGAGTATCGCGGCGACGGATGAATGGATCCTTGCGACTTCTCCTCCAGGCAGTTGTTATGGGATATGGTCTAAATCTACAGGGAAATTGGTAGAACTAAGTGCGTTACCAGACGCCTCTGGTGTTGTGGTCTATGGCGATGAGTTCCGAGTCAGCTCTGGTGCTGGCAAAGTGGTTGAGCAAAGGCCAACGACACATAAAAGCGCTTCTTTTAGTGGTGTTCAATGGGATAACCATTGGTCAAAGATTGTTTGAACCCAAATAGATAAAGAAACTTGATGTTAATTTCAACATCAGATTCTTAATTTTAAACCTGCAAGCTGTGAGATATTTGCCATACTTTTCATTATGGCAAGTAGCGCAAGGATCGTTTCAGTGTTTGCTAGGGTTTTAATCATGACGGCACTTATGGTGCCGTTTTTCAGCTTTTCTACCGTCGTTTCTCTCGAAGCTTCTGCACAAACAGAGCAAGAGGGAGCGGTACAAAAGCTGTCTGTCGAAAAAATGATCCATTATCCAGAGGTGATTGACCAGCTTTATCAAAGTACTAATTACCGTTTGAACTGGGAAAATGAAAGCGATATTGAGCAGTTTCTTTTTCAAGTAAACCTGGTTGCTCTTGCTGGCGTCACGGACGAATTCGAGAATCAACTCCATCGTATAAACCAAGTTCGATGGCAGGGAGATAACCTCGACTTTGATTTGGTAATGACAGATTCACTCTTGATGTATCTCAGCTATCTCGAGCAGCTCCCTGAAGAAGGTATCAATTGGTTATTTGCTAACAAAGCCCACGTGATTTTACCTGCTCCTAGCATCGATACTTTGTCCGTACTGAGTAACGAAATTACGGTAGACAAACTTAGTCAATTCTTAGCAAGCCTTCGCTCTCCTTTACAAACGGACGAAGCTTTTTATTCCGCTTACTCCTCTTTATCCGAGCACGCTCAGTATCAATATCCAATCTATGAACAAACGGGCCTTGCCCGTGTCGGTGACCAATTAGAAAATAAACCGCTTCTGATTGAGCGTATGGAAGTGGTTGGTGTGGATGTATCGTATTTAGATATCACGACCCAACAGTATGATGAAGAATTAGAGTTAGCGGTGAAAGAGTTTCAGCGTATTCATGGCTTGAAAGAGGATGGGGTGATTGGCCCGAATACCATTCGATGGATCAACTTTTCTCCTCAAGAACGATTGCATCTATTGGCGCTGAACTCAGAACGTTCAAGGATTTGGTCCAAAGACAGAGATAATGTTGTCTTTGTAAATGTACCTGGATACGAAGTAACGTATTGGCACGATGGTCAACCGTTGTTCGAGTCTAAAGTTGTGGTTGGCAGAGCCTCAAGAAAAACACCAATCATGTCGGGGACTCTTGACTCCGTCATTCTCAACCCCACATGGAATGTGCCATGGACCATAATGGTGAAAGACATCATTCCTAAAGTGAAACGTAATCCGATGTATTTGATTAACCATAACATTCAAATCATCCGGTCTTGGACGTCAAACGAAATTATTGACCCTACAACCATCAATTGGGCGACGGTGAATCCGAGAACATTTCCTTATCGTATGCGACAGGCATCGGGCTTACACAATGCATTGGGATTGTATAAGTTTAATATGCCAAACCCCCAAGCTATCTATTTGCATGATACGCCAAGTAAAAACTTGTTCGAACGAGATAGACGCGCATTCAGTTCCGGGTGTGTCCGCGTTGAACATGCCGACCAACTGGCGGAGCTCTTATTCAAAACTCAGGGACTAGAAGAGCGCTTAGCGAAAAAACGGGAAAGTACGCGTCGCTCTAACACGTCGGTTCCTTTAGGAGAACGCATCCAAGTGCACATTATTTATCAAACCGCATGGCTAGAAGAGGGAACACTTTACTACCGAGATGATATCTATAAATACGATCACCGTAGTTGAAATCTTTAAGTAAAATTTACAAAACTAAGAATCTTCTGTTTGCTCAATAATTAAGCGTCAATCACCACATCTTAAAATTAGGGTGGAGCGATTTATGCGTTTGACGTGACAAAGGTGTTTGGGTAATGTCCGCGACTTGTTTAGTTGTTGAGCATTGTTTTTTGAAATGGTGAGTCGTAATTTTTCCCGCCGAGATTTCCTTAAAATGACCGTTGGTGGCGTGGTATTGGCATCTGCCTTGCCATCGATTTCATGGGCTTCATTCCCTGACGAGCCACGTGAGTTGGCGATGAACAACCTTAATACTGGAGAGCTCCTCGAAACATGCTATTTCGATGGTAAACGCTATCTTGATGATGAACTAAAAAAGCTGAATGAGTTTTGTCGTGATCACCGTCGAAACGAAGTTCATCCGATGGATCGACGCTTGTTCGATCAAATCAGCCAGATTCAAAAGCTGATCGGTACAGATGCAGAAGTCATTGTAATTTCTGGTTACCGTTCGCCTTTGACCAATGCGTCCCTGCGCAAAGGGGCTAGTGGAGTGGCAAAGAAAAGTCTTCATATGGAAGGTAAGGCCATAGACTTCCGTCTTGATGGAGTGAAATTGTCTACTGTACGCGATGCAGCAATTAGCTTGAAAGCTGGTGGTGTTGGGTATTATCCAAGTAGTAACTTTGTCCATATCGACACAGGTGCTGTGCGTTCTTGGTAAGTCAATAGCAAGCCTCAGCAGGTCTTGAAGTCGCATGGGGTTAGTGTCATAGTTGCGCCAGTTTTAACGCAAATTTGTTTGGTAATAGGTTTTCTATGGCTCTGAAATACCAAGTTGTCCCAGTGACATCTTTTTCTCAAAACTGTTCTATCGTGTGGTGTGATGAAACGATGAAAGGCATCGTTATTGACCCAGGCGGTGACGAAAAGCAACTTGCTATGCTCATTAAAGAGCTTGGCATCGAGATCGTCAACTTGGTGCTGACCCATGGTCACCTAGATCATGTTGGCGGAACAGAGCCGCTGGCTGCAATGCTTGGTGGTATTGAGATCATTGGTCCTCATAAAGCGGATAATTTTTGGCTACAAGGTCTAGAAGGGCAAAGCCAAATGTTTGGTTTCCCATTGACTGAAGCCTTTGAACCGCATAAATGGTTAAATGAGGGTGACACTGTCACATTTGGTAATCAAGTATTAAAGGTATTCCACACACCAGGTCATACCCCTGGTCACGTTGTTCTTTATAGTGAAGAAGCGCGATTGGCGTTTGTGGGCGACGTATTGTTTAACGGTAGCATTGGCCGAACTGACTTCCCACAAGGTGATTTCAATACCTTGATTAGCTCTATCAAAGAGAAATTGTGGCCTTTAGGCAATGATGTCACGTTTGTCCCTGGTCACGGCCCTCAATCGACTTTCGGTCACGAACGTAAAACTAACCCGTTTGTTGCTGACGAGATGCCGCTTTACTAAAAGCGCGTGTACTAAGCATTATTCTGGCTCGGCGGCAGCTAAGTATCGCCGAGTCAGTCCCACAAAATCCTCTGCTTCACGATCTAGGTCACTGGCTGATATAAACAGATCGTAGCCGTAAAATCCTCTTTGATATTTCATACGGTTGGCGAGCATCGCCAGCAAGCCTTTATACTCAACCCCGTTGCTGTTTATGTATGGCTTAGGATCAAGCACCATATCTTCAAACTTTTCTTCACACTGATTCTGCTTCGCACCTAAATAAAGTAGTGCGCGTTGGCTAAGGAGAATTTCTGTCGCTATACGAGGGCAGATCGAATCCAAATAAGGTGAGTAGTGTTTTAGACGAATACCAATCCAAGGTAGCGGCTGATGCCACCCTTCCTGCTGGTAGCTACAAATCCCTATTGACTCAATATTTCGCCATCGGACGACCCATCCGCCTTTAAAAAGATGTTGTTGGAAGTGAGAAGCTGTCAGCGTAAAAGTGACTTGGCTTTTTTTGATCATCAAGATGGCGAAACCAACAATTGCAGACATCAAAATGACCGACAACATGGCTTGCTTCCATCCCGGAGAAATGACAACCAAAAACAGGGTTATCAGTGCAACGAGCAACAAAAGTATTCTGTTGATAGGGGAGTCGGGTTTGAAATGTGAATTTGTTAGGTGCAGCGTTTCCATGCTTATAACCTCATCGAATACTTGATCAAAAATGCGTGGATGACTAAATGTGCATTGACTTGCATTTGAAATAAAAGAAACCTCTGTTTTTATACCCAGTATTCAATAAATCCGTTCATAAAATATCTGATTAAATAGTAGACGTTCTATGCTTTGAGCGCATTTTTCATCGCGTTTCGCCGCTAAAACCTACAAATTGCTTGTGAATTTTGGTATAAAACGCGCTTCAAATTTTCATCCCTGCTGAGATGCAGTGAACTGGAGAAATATTCAATGAGACTTGCTCATAAGCGTAAAGTGCAGATGAAACTGCAAAAACGCATTAAAGCGACAGTAGCAAACTTAGCTGCAGCACCTAAAGCAGTGAAGCCTGTTGCCGAAAAAGCAGTAGCACCTTCTGTTGCTGAAAAAGCTGTTGCGGAGAAAGTAGTAGCTGAGAAAAAAGTAGCTGCAGTGAAAACAGTTGATGTTGCCCTTACTCCTAAGCAACAACAAGTATTAGACATCGTTGTAGCAAATGCTGAAGGTATCAACCCTAAAGGCATTGGTCTAGCTGCAGGTCAAGAAGATACTAAAGCGGCATCATGGGCTACTGGCGCACTGAAGAAGCTTCTTGAAGAAAACCTAGTTCAAAAAGAGCAGTTAGCAGGTAACAAAGTTATCTACAAAGCAGTTTAATTACCGCTACCGTTCTAGCTTGAATACCTCGGCCAATGCCGAGGTATTTTTTTATCTTCGTATTGAAAATAATCCATTAGGTATTGATTTTAACGCTGCCAATAAGTGCTTTGTCACATTTTCTTAAATACTATGTAAATTTTTTGGCAGAGAAGTACGTACGTATCATTTTTCTTTTGCATCGTTAAGGGAAAAGTAACTCATTAATTTTATGATAGTTAAACTTGTTGTATAACGGCTATCCTACGTAGTTATACGTAATACCTAAGGCTAATGTCTTATTGATGAATTACTCGCTTCCGTGTTCATGCCCATTTCGCATTCGACAACATTGTTACATCTTTTATACCGAATACAGCCAATCCTAATGAAATGGATGACAACAATAACCTTGGTGATAAAGGACGTGAACGATGAGTCTAATCCAAAAATCTTTAAAACGAGTGCTCAAAACAACCGCTGTCGTTGCCGCGATGACATTCGTTGTGACTTCTGCAAATGCTGCTGAAAAAGTCTATCGTTTAAAGCTTGCTGAAACTTGGGGACCTAACTTCCCGATTTTTGGTGATGCGACAAAAAACATGGCAAAAATGGCAGAGGAGATGTCCAACGGGCGTCTGCAAATCCGTATTGATTCCGCAAACAAGCACAAAGCGCCTTTTGGGGTGTTTGATATGGTTAAGTCTGGTCAATACGACATGGGCCACTCGGCGTCTTACTACTGGAAGGGCAAGGTTCCAAACACACTTTACTTCACTTCTATGCCTTTCGGTATGTTACCAACTGAGCAGTATGCGTGGTTTTACTACGGCGGTGGTATGGAGCTGATGGAGAAGGTGTACTCTCCACATAATTTGATGTCTTTCCCTGGCGGTAATACCGATACTCAGATGGGCGGGTGGTTCCAGAAAGAGATCAAGTCCGTCGAGGATTTGCAGGGTTTGAAAATGCGTATCCCAGGTTTTGCTGGTGAGATCTTGGCAGAGCTAGGTGCAAAACCAACGAATATCGCCCCTGGTGAACTATATACCTCTCTAGAGCGTCGCACAATTGATGCCTTGGAGTGGGTTGGTCCATCATTGGACTTGCGCATGGGCTTCCACAAAATCGCGCCATACTACTACACAGGTTGGCATGAGCCAGCAACTGAGCTTCAGTTCCTTGTTAATAAGCGTACTTGGAACCGTCTACCTGATGATCTAAAAGCGATTTTACAAGTAGCAATGAAAACCGCCGCTTACGATATGTACACGCAATCGAAACACGAAAGTGGCAAAAACTGGGCATCTATCAAATCTGAATACCCAAATGTTGAAGTCAAAGACTTCCCGCCTGAAGTAGTGGCTGCGTTGCGAGAAGCAAACGATCGTTTGTTGAAAGAGCACGCAGAAAAAGATGCTTTGGCGAAAGAGATTCAAGAGTCGCAAGCGAACTACATGAATCAAGTTCGACCTTGGTCAGACATTTCACACCGAGCTTACTTAAACAGTCAAGCTCAACAATAACGTTATGACGCAGGCGACGCCGAGAGGTTTAGCCTGCGAACGAAGCCCAAGAAAACTTCATAATGAATGCTCCGCACCATAGCGGAGCGTATCCAAACGTTCCACGGAGTTCGGAATGAGAAGTCTTATTTATATTGAGCGATTATTTAACCGCTTTAGCGATTTCCTCGGATGGTTGTCCAGCATCCTGTTTATTTTATTGTTGGTGAATGTGGTTTACGACGTTGTGATGCGATATGTATTCAACGATGTATCCATTGCATTCCAAGAAATGGAATGGCATCTATTCTCCGCCGTATTTCTGCTTGGTGTGCCTTACGCGATTAAGTCTGGTGGCCATGTTCGCGTTGACATTTTTTATGAACGCTTATCTTACAAAGCACAATCCATCATCGACATCATAGGCACGCTATTTTTCTTATTCCCTTTTTGCCTACTGGTGGCTTGGTTTGGTGTCGATTTCGCCAAAGAAAGTTACGCGCTAGGCGAGACGTCTGGTGATCCAGGCGGATTGCCATATCGTTGGATCATCAAAGCGATGATTCCGCTATCATTTTTCTTTATGGCAGTCAGTGGCATTGGACTGCTGCTGCATTCGATCAACAAGATTGTTAACCCTCATCTTATCTATGCCGGTAATAACGGTAAGTCGTAAAAGGAAGTCATTATGATCGGTATAGTGATGTTTTTTGTCGCGCTCTTTGCGCTTTTATTGGGATTCCCCGTTGCCTTTACTTTTGGCGGTATTGCACTGATTTTTGGTGTTTGGGCTGAAGGCATCGAGATGTTTGCTTTCATGCCATATCGTATTCAATCCATTATGGAAAATACGGTGCTAATGGCCGTACCATTGTTTGTCTTCATGGGACTAGTACTTCAGAAGACGAAGCTTGCAGAGCAACTGCTTGAGTCAATGGGACGTCTGTTCGGCGGTGTCCGTGGTGGTATTGCTATTTCGACAGTATTAGTTGGTGCATTACTTGCCGCGTCAACGGGCGTAGTCGGCGCATCGGTTGTTGCGATGGGGTTGATCTCATTGCCTGTGATGCTTAAATACAATTACGACAAAGGCTTGGCGTGCGGGACTATTTGTGCGTCTGGTACCTTGGGACAAATTATCCCGCCTTCTATCGTGTTGATCTTGTTAGGGGATGTACTCGGCGTTCCGGTCGGGGACTTATTCCAAGCTGCAATCTGGCCCGGTATCACGCTCGTCGGCGCCTATGTTATCTACATTCTTATTTACGCGAAGTTGAACCCTCAAGCCGCACAGGCGATAGAGCGCGATGAGTCGATCAGTCGAAAGCAAGAAGTGTTCACTGCGCTGAAAGCCGTTTTACCGCCACTAGCACTGATAATTGTGGTATTGGGCTCAATCTTTGCTGGGATTGCAACGCCAACAGAGTCAGCGGCTCTGGGCGGCGCTGGTGCGATAGTTCTGTCGTTACTGTATAAGCAGTTTAGTTGGTCGATGATTTATGATGCATCGAAAGAAACCGTTAAAGTAACCGCAATGGTCTTTGCTATTTTGCTAGGGGCAACCGCCTTCTCAATGGCATTTACCTACACTGGCGGTGATTATCTAGTCGAAGAGTGGATGCTAGAACTACCTGGAGAAAAGTGGGGCTTCCTCATCATTACCATGGTGGTGATTCTGATTTTAGGCTTCTTTATCGACTTCGTTGAAATCTGCTTTATCATCGTGCCAATTATTGCGCCGGTCGCTGAGTTGATGGGTATCAACATGACGTGGTTTGCGATTCTTATCGCAATGAACTTACAGACATCATTCCTAACACCGCCATTTGGTTTTAGTTTGTTCTATCTAAAAGGCGTCGCACCAGCAGGTGTCACTACGCGAGATATTTACAAAGGTGTGATGCCGTTTATCGCGATTCAAATTGTCGTGTTGGCTTCTTTGCTGTTTTTCCCAGGCTTTTATGGCATGAGTTGATCACTCGATAATAAAAGAGATTTTGTGAACTGAGAGTTTTTACCTTTTGAGACAAGTTGTTAAGCTGCTATTTATGTCTAGGCGGACGAAGTCGAGTTATTTGTGCTGCTAAGATAGTGAGCTGTAAAGCAGCGTTTCATGGAGGAAAGGGATGCCTCTCAAAGCAAAGTTAATTCTGCTGACATTGATACCCGTGGTATTGGTGTCAGCGAGTATCAGTTGGATTTCTATCTATCAAACCAAGACTCTTGGCAAAAGGGAGGTAGAGATCTTTCATCAAAACCTGATCCAATCAAAAGAGGCGGCGCTCAAAGACACGGTCGACGTCGCCTTTGACTCCATTTCTTATATTTACAACGATCCAACCTTAGAAGAGGGCGTTGCTAAAACACGCGTGAAAGCGATTTTAAACCGTTTAAGCTACGGAGCAGACGGTTACTTTTTTGCTTACGATAAATACGGCACCAACCTTGTACATCCTGTTCTTCCAGAGCTAGTCGGGGAGAACTTACTCTATCTTGAAGACGAGAATGGCGATCGTCTAATCGAAGCTTTGTTGTATCAAGCTCAATCAGGTGGTGGATTTCATCAGTACCTGTGGCAAAAGCCATCTACGGGTGAGGTCGTCCCAAAGCTTAGCTACGCCGCATGGCTCGATAAGTGGGAATGGATGATAGGGACAGGGCTCTATATTGAGGACGTCAGTCAAGAAGTCGCCAATATGCGTGCTGCGGTGAACAAAAATATCGAAACGACTTTTTTCTCGGTCGTCGTGATCTTAGCGGTGACCGTTGCTGTAATTATCGTTCTCACTTTAGCGATCAATCTGCATGAACACCGTCTTGCCGATAAAAACCTTAAAGAGTTGGCACATAAAACCGTCATGTTTCAAGAGGATGAGAAAAAGCATCTAGCGAGAGAGTTGCATGATGGAATCAACCAGTTGTTAGTTTCTAGTAAATGTCATTTGGATTTAATGAGTCATAGACTGGAAGACGAAAAACTCAAATCCCACTTAGATAAATCGCAACGCTCATTGGTCACCGCGATAAATGAAGTAAGGCATATTTCTCATCAACTTCGCCCTAGCGCCCTTGATGATATCGGCTTAGAGGCGGCACTGACCACTTTACTGCAAGACTTTCACTCTCACTCTGGGATTGATATCGAGAGTAATTTTGATACTCAGCAGTACAAACTGACGTCGGAAGTCGCGACGACCTTGTATCGTGTTGCTCAAGAGTCTTTGAACAATATCGAAAAACACGCAAGAGCGAAAAAAGTGACGGTTACTTTGCAAAAAATGGGCAATATGCTGCAATTACTCATACGTGACGACGGTGTTGGCTTTGTGGTTAACCAAGCAGTGCACCAACAAGGGATTGGGTTAAGGAACATGCAAGAGCGTGTAGAGTTCATTGGTGGTGAGTTTGAACTGATGAGTGAGCTTGGTTTAGGAACAGAGATTACCGTGCTGCTTAATTTGGATGAATTAGTTTATGGATAAACCGATTAGTGTGGTGATTGTGGATGATCATCAAGTGGTCTTAGATGGCTTCATGGCTCGCTTGGAGTTAGAGCCTGACATTGAAGTGGTCGGTACGGCAAGCAATGGGCTGGAAGCGATAGAAGTCGCAAAGCACCTTCAGCCTGATGTCATCTTGATGGACATTAGCATGCCGATAATGAACGGTATTGAAGCGACTGGGGTAATTAAAGAAGAGCGACCAGAAAGCAAAATACTTATGCTGACCATGCACGATAACCGTGAATACATCATGAAGGTCATGCAAGCTGGCGCAGTAGGGTACATGCTCAAGGAAATCTCGGCCGAGAAAATGGTGCAAGCAATAAAAACGGTGAATCAAGGTTCAACGTATTTCTGCGAGTCTGTCACACAAACGCTTTTTACCCAAGAGGTGGTGCCAGCCACTCAAAAAACGAATCCACTTAGCCGTAGGGAAGAAGCGGTGCTTAAATTAGTCGCTCAAGGAAACAGCAGTAAGAAAATCGCCACACTACTTAACATTAGCTACCGAACGGTAGAGACGCATCGCCACAACATTAAGCACAAGTTGGATTTACATTCGACGGCAGAGCTAGCGAAATATGCGTTTGAAACAGGGTTAACGGAGTAGGAGAGTAGTGCCCGCAAAAAGCGAGCACGTGAGAGCGAAATTAATCGACTTTTGTAATGCTGCCAAGCTCTAGCATTGGAGCGACATCGATATCCTCTGCATTCATCATTGTTGAGATGCGTTGAACGGAAGATAGCAGCAGAGACTGCTCCCATTCTTCCAATTTTTGGAATCGATTAATGAAGTGTTCCTGCAATGGCGTTGGTGCTTGCTTTAGGGCTTCTTGGCCTTTGCTCGTAAGTACAGCATGCACTTTACGCTTGTCTTGAACACTGCGTTGACGCTCAACAAACTGGCCTCGTTCTAGTCTATCTAGAATGGTCGTTGCGGTCGCTTGGCTCATGTTAGTGTGGCTAGACAACTGTTTAATCGTTACATTATCTAACTCATTGATAGCACGCATCAAAATCAACTGTGGAGCGGTCAATCCAGACTCTTTGCTCAGCTTTTTAGAATGTAAATCAATAGCGCGGATGATCTGACGAATCGAGACCAATACTTCTTCGTACTTTTCCAATTTATTCATCCAGTCTGTAGGGAACATTTATCGAGGCGACACTAACTTAAATGCGCCCTTATTTAAAGGGGTGGAATCAAAAATTACCACTACAATTTTAAGTAGTGTCTCCAATTTCATTTTGTCGCGTCGTGTAGACAAAATAAGAAGACCTAAAATTATTATAGCAATAAATGTTTGTGGTCTAACTATTGCGCTAGTGGTTTATCCTTTTAAAGGCGGAAATTGCTGAGTGAAAAGTAAGTTATTGGATTTTTTCATAGCAAAAAGATAGACAAAAACGTGTCAAATGATAGGATCTTGCGCCTTCACGGAATGTAAAACGTATCGTGTTCGAAAGATTTTTTTGTTTGGTACGTAAAAACAGTACAAAAATAGAGAGGAACGATGACAAAGGGTATAGATAAGTACAGTATCGATAGTACCGACTATACGGTAGGTCAAGACAACGTTCAAAAATGGGGTTTTGATGTTCATAACCCAGTTTTTGGTATTAGTGCAGGTTTAATTGCGCTGTTTCTTGTCGCTGCATTAGTTCTAGATGCACATACCGCAAAGACGGCACTTGATGGGCTGAAATGGAAGATCATTGGTTCATTCGATTGGTTGTTCATTATTGCAGGTAATATTTTCGTTATTTTCTGTTTGGCACTTATCGTTTCGCCAATGGGTAAAATCCGCTTAGGTGGTAAAGACGCTGTTGCCGATTACTCGTTCATGTCATGGCTTGCAATGCTATTTGCGGCTGGTATGGGTATCGGTTTAATGTTCTGGAGTGTCGCAGAACCTGTCGCTTACTTCACTGGTTGGTATGAAACGCCACTCGGTGTTGAAGCAAATACACCAGAAGCAGCGAGATTGGCACTGGGTGCGACGATGTTCCACTGGGGTCTTCACCCATGGGCAATTTACGGTGTTGTAGCACTTTCTTTAGCATTCTTTGCCTACAACAAAGGATTACCGCTGTCTATGCGCTCGATCTTCTACCCACTTCTGGGTGATCGCGCGTGGGGCTGGGCTGGTCATATCGTGGATATCTTAGCCGTTCTTGCGACCTTGTTTGGTCTTGCAACGTCACTGGGCTTAGGTGCACAACAAGCGGCAAGTGGTATTCATCACGTATTTGGTGTTGAGCCAGGCCTTGGCCTACAAATCGTCGTCATTACCGTTGTAACTTTGCTTGCTGTTGTTTCAGTCGTACGTGGTATTGATGGTGGCGTTAAAGTCATTAGTAACATCAACATGGTTGTGGCGTTCTTGCTACTGATTCTTGTTGGTCTTATCGGTTGGGCTGCGAGTTTAGGCTCGATTCCAACCACACTTATGGCATACGTAGAGAATATTATTCCGCTAAGTAACCCGTTTGGTCGTACAGATGAGGCATGGTTCCAAGGCTGGACAGTATTCTACTGGGCTTGGTGGATTTCATGGTCACCATTCGTAGGTATGTTCATTGCGCGTGTTTCTCGCGGTCGTACCGTTCGTGAATTCATTACAGCCGTTCTACTGGTTCCAACCGCTGTTACTGTTATTTGGATGTCAGTATTTGGTGGTCTAGCGATCGAGCAAGTTGTTGATAAAGTAGGTGAGTTGGGCACGAATGGTTTGACTGACGTTTCACTTGCTATGTTCCAAATGTTCGATGTTCTTCCATTTGGTAGCATGCTTTCAATCATTGCTGTTGTGTTGGTACTTGTGTTCTTCATCACGTCTTCTGACTCTGGTTCACTTGTTATCGACAGCATCACAGCGGGCGGTAAAGTCGACGCTCCTGTACTTCAACGTGTTTTCTGGGCATTTATGGAAGGTGCAATTGCGGTTGCTCTACTGTGGATTGGTGGCTCAGAAGCAGTTCAAGCGCTTCAGGCAGGTGCAATTTCTACAGCACTACCGTTTACCTTCATTCTGCTTGCAATGTGTGTGAGCTTATTGATGGGTATGAGAACAGAACGTCAATAACTCAGGCATTTTATAAATCAGTCTGAGTAACAAGTAATCAAAAGGCCAGCATTTTGCTGGCTTTTTTGTGCGGTTTTTATGACGGTGAGACAAAAAAATGACACATGAAAGTTCATATTTTACAAAGAGTTAATGTGCTATTTTGTTTTTTAAAAATTAGTGAATAGTCGTGAAAAAGTGTGTAATATTCACACACCTTAACTGTTCTCCCAACTCAAAAACTATAAATATGAAATTATCATTAAAACAAAAGCTTATTGGCGCAAGCCTTTCTGCTGTTGTTGTGATGGCAACAGCACTTACTTGGTTGTCGGCTGGTCAATTATTTGATCAGACTCGTTCAGGTGTCTATTCACGTGCGCAAAGTCTAAGTACTACTGCGTCAGAAGGAATTTCTGATTGGGTCAATATCCGTAAAGATATTGCTACTGCATTCAACGACTACTCGACAGAGCAAGACGTTGTCCCTTTCCTACAACAAGCTCGCAAGGCTGGTGGCTTTGATGACATCTTCCTTGGTACACCAAACGGTGATATGTATCGCTCTCACCCAGAGCGTAACCGTGCTGATTACGATCCTCGTACTCGTCCTTGGTACAAAGATGCTAACGCCGCAGGTAAGCAGATCATCACAGCTGCATATCAAGATGCAATCACTAACGCGCTGCTTGTAACCATTGCTGAGCCAGTAATGAAAAATGGTCAGTTTGTTGGTGTTGTTGGTGCAGATGTACTGATCGATCAGCTTATCAGCGACGTGATTAACCTAGATGCAGGTGAAAATGCGCATGCGATGTTAATCGATATGAACGAAGGTACGTTCCTAGCGCATCCAGATAAAAGTTTAACGCTTAAGCCTATCACCAGTGTTCTAAAAGACTTTTCAGAAGAGGCAATCGAGCGCGCTGCAGATGAAGGTCGTATCGAAGATACGGTAATCAAAGGTAAAGAGAAGCTTTACTACTTTAATAAAGTACCTGGCACGCATTGGATGTTCGCGATTGAAATGGATCGCGCAACGGAAGAAGCTGGGCATGCGGTATTGTTACGTGACCTATTGATCACTGCAGTGATGATCACCATTGTGGTTATTCTTGCGGTATCTTGGTTGGTTGGTTTCTTGTTCCGTGACTTGAGCCGCGTATCAAATGCACTTGAGGAAATTGCATCTGGTGAAGGTGACTTAACGCAACGACTAGAACCACGCAGTGATGATGAAGTCGGTAAACTGGCTGAAAACTTCAACCGCTTTGTTGGCAACATGCACACGATGGTGACCAAGCTTAGCCACGTATCATCTGCGCTTTCAGAGCAAGCACGCACGACGGCACAGCAAGCTGAAGAGCGTAGTCAGCGTATCTCTTACCAGCAAGATGAAATCAACATGGTGGCGACGGCTGTGAACGAAATGGCTGCAGCGACACAAGAAATTGCAGGTAATGCAGATAGCACGGCAAGTAACTCAGAGGAAGCGGTTCAAGCTTGTTCACACGGTTCTAGCCAAGTGACTCAGACGCAAGGTTCTATCCAGAACTTGGCGCAAGAAGTTCAAGTTGCCACTGATGTGATTCAAGAGCTAGAAGCACACGGAAATAGCATCAATACGATTCTATCAACGATTCAAGGTATTGCTGAGCAAACTAACCTACTTGCACTTAACGCGGCAATTGAAGCGGCACGTGCAGGTGAACAAGGCCGTGGCTTTGCTGTGGTTGCGGATGAAGTTCGCGTATTGAGCCAACGCACTCATGCTTCAACGCAAGAGATTCAAGAAACTATCGAGATGTTACAGGGCACAACAGCGAAAGCGGTTGGCATCATGGGTGATAGCCGTCGTCTGGCTGACACCAGTGTTGATGATGCAAACGCGGCTGCAGCGAGCTTGACGCAAATCCATACTGCTGTTGAGCGCATCAGTGACATGGCAACGCAGATTGCATCGGCGGCAGAAGAGCAAGCATCGGTAACAACCGAGATCACGCGTAATACTGAAGGCATTCGTGACGTTTCTAACGAGCTGTCTGTAGAAGCTCATCAAGCAGCAGAACAAGCTGCCCACCTATCTGAGCTTTCACACGAATTAGAGCAAGAGATTCAACGCTTTAAGCTGTAATCGGATACCGACCTAAATAAAAAGGAGCCATTTGGCTCCTTTTTTGAACGCTTATTAAGCTAGCAAGACGTTATAGCCAGAACTCACTGATCGGTTGCTCTTCGCTATAATGATGGGCGATTTGCGCTTGTAGCAGTTCTGCCGTAGCAATTGCATCGGTTAATGCATGGTGAGGGGTATAGTCTGGCAGACCATAACGGCGTCGAGATTGCGCTAGCCGAACCGATTCTGGCTTTTTCCCTTTTAAACGCTCCCAGAGTGAGCCAGAGCGTTTCTGTTGAATGGTTTCTTCAAGATGCAGCGTATCTATCACTGGAAATTCAATTCCTTCCCCTAAACGGCTTTTGAGTGCTTTATCCAGAAATTCTCTCTCGATACGACGATAATGCACAACAATGATTTTTCCGCTTAAGCATGGTAGTAGCTCGCTTAAGATGTCGCCCAAGTCAGGTGCATCGATCAATTCACTGTGAGTAATACCATGTATGATTACCGAGTCTTCATCGAGTGCTCGCTGCGGGCGAACTTTCCAATGACGTGAATTGCGCAAAAAAATCCGCTTCAAGTTAAACGGCACTAAACCAATGGTAATGATGTCATGTTTCTCGGGGTTCAACCCCGTCGTTTCGAAATCTAGCGCGACGAACTCCACCTCAGACAGGGGGGTCTCTGGTGCAGGTGGTTTATTGCTATAAAACGCAATTAAATTCTCATCTTTAGCCATCTCCAACTTTTGTTCAAATTTCGTTGGCCACTGAATGGTTGGCTTCTGAAAGAGCTTTTTGATCATGTTCAACCTCACTTAAAGCTCTTATTCGCTTGGTAGCGGAACTTAAGGAAGTTCTGACCATTGCTTAGGATTTGGAAAGCATCTTTTAGGTTGCGACGTTCAAATTCAGAGAGATTTTCTGGTTCGATATTGTTATCTGGGTCAATGCCTAATTCCACGTCCGTCGCTTGGTGACGAATACGCACCATGGAAATAAACTCTAGTGCGTCTTTTAAGTCTTGTGCACGACCTTTTGGCAAAATGCCAGCATCAATGATGTCGTCGAGACGCTCAAACGAGTTCTGTGCGCGTGAGCCAACCGCCAGAGAGTGAACGCGAATTAAGTCGACCAGAGGAGCCGTACCACGACGTTTGAGGTTGATGGAGTTGTTGTGTCTGCCATCTTTCTCCATCACAAAGTCTTTAAAGAAGCCAAGTGGCGGCGTTCGGTTAAGTGCGTTGCGAGCCAGACAGGCTAAGAAGCGATTGTTTTTACGCGCACGACGAACAATAAAGCTGGTTAATTGTTCTGCCCATTTTAAGCGACCGTAAACGCCATCCAAATCGAAAAAGATGGACGCGTTGAGTAGCGCTTTCGGGTTCGGGTTATCAATCCAGTCAGCGAAGCACTCTTCCCACTCTGAACGAGTCATGCGCCATAATGGGTTGGTTGCCATAATATCGCCCGTACAATACTTGTAGCCACAGGCATCTAATCCATCACTGACGTATTTTGCTAAAGCTTCGAAGTACTTACCATGTTTCTCTTCTTGGTAGGTCTCATCTAGAATGATGGCGTTATCTTGGTCAGTCACCAACAGTTGCTCATCACGTCCCATTGAGCCAAGTGCAAGGAAACAATAAGGAATTGGTGGTGGGCCAAGCTCTTCTTCAGCCATTTCTAACAGACGTTGTTTGAAGCTTCGACCAATTACGGACATCGCACTGCCCACCATGTGTGAGTTGGCATCTTCGTTGACCAGGCGTACAAAGCTGCTTTTTACTTCTTCAGCAACAACTGCCAAATCTTCGATGGTCTGTTGTTGGAAAATGCTGCTCACCAATAAGAGCGAGTTTTGTGATTCATAACGAACAATGTCGGTTGTTTCGATAATACCAATAGGCAATTGGTTTTTAACCACAGGCAGATGGTGCACGTTGTAACGCAGCATGGTTAACATTGCTTCATAGATGTAGGCATTGTGATCAAGAGACATGACTTCAGTGGTCATCACACTTGATACATCGTCCTGTAGAGACAAGCCTTCGGCTAACACACGGGTACACAAGTCACGGTCAGTAATAATACCAAGTACCGGAGACTGTGGGTCATCTTCGTCACGAACGAAATCTGGATCGACGATAAGTAGAGCAGATACGTTGTCATTCGCCATCTGCTGCGCGGCTTGCTGGATTGTCTGACCACGATCAATCGTATGAGCATCGCCAGTCAGCAAGGTTTTCACTTTCGATGTCGTCAGGTCATTGGCATCTTTGTTTTCTGAAATGGCTTGGCGTAAACGAGCACTATTTTCCACTTCGACAAAGTCTGCAAAGGAATCAAAGTTGTCGTATATCTCTTGGAAAACGTCACCAGGAATACAATAGAGCAGAGTATCTTCAATGGCTTTTACTGGAAAGCGTACTTTGTTGTTGGTTAGCATTCCCATTTGACCAAAGAGGTCACCTTCATCAAGACGGTTATAAAGCTCTCCTTTACGTCGATAAACTTCTACGACACCGCTTCGCACCACGTAGAGATCTTGGATATAGTCTCCAAAATGGATGATTGGGGTATCTTCTCGGTAGTACGAGATCTCGACGCTCTCTGTCACCTTGTTTAGTGTTTCTTCAGGGAGTTCATTGAACGGGGGGTACTTGGCGAGAAAGTTATAAATCTCGAGAAGTTCTGCATCCATCGAAGGTGCCTTTTAGTTCGCAAATAATAAAGTAATCTTAACTTAGTTTTAAAACAGAGTCTTATCTGAACCGTGATTTTCGTACTCAGTCATAAGATTCTGACATATCGCACGATAAGGAATCGGCATTTCTACTACTATATAGTCACTTAAAAGGTGAGCGGACGTGGTCGATATATTTTGGGCCAATGCTTGATTTAGAGGCATAGCAGATTTCAAATCGTTACCGCGTCTGTAAACTAAGTTATTTTTGTTGAACTAAGCCACTCAAGGTGATTTGGGGGCAGTGTTTAAATAATTCTCATGAAAGGAAGTCGAATGGTGAGAAGTTTATTGCTTGCGTCTTTAGCTGCTTTGCCAGCAGTAACTAGCGCGGCGGTCATGGACCAAGCAGAAAAATTTGGGTATGAACACATTCACTTGGATGTGGGTGCCGGAACCACAAATGAAGAGTGGTTAGATAATTCGAACGCGACCACAATTGGACTCGGTGGTAATTACTTATTTACTGAGAACTGGTTGTTTAATGTCGATTACTCAGCGCAGTTTTTCCATCCGGACGACTTTACTCTTCGCATTGACCGTTTGTTGTTTGGTGGTGGTTATCGTTATGGGATTACGGATCAATTCGATATCTACGGTAAATATGGAATAGGTGCAATCAAAGCGAAAGCGACGGACGACAAAACGGATAATACGTTATCTTCAGATAGCGAACTGCTTCAAGCCATCACCGTTGGGGTGAATTACTTATTCAGTGAAAAACTTATTGCGACGGCCGAGGTGGAAGTTAACCGCAGTGATATCGTCGATGAGAACAATTTTAAGATAGGTTTTAACTACCAATGGCATGATGTTATTGGTACCGGTCTTTTTTATCAGTTTAGAGATACCGATTACAGCGGTGAAAGCTCTGATTATGTCAATGAAGTGGGGCTGAGTTTGAAGTTTGTCTACTAGCGGACCGGTTCATTTATTGGCAATAAATAAAAACAAAAAGGTCAGCTTATGCTGACCTTTTCTTTTAATAAAGTATGCGACTATCGATTATAAAACCGCTGCAATGCCTTTACATAGAGGAACCATATTTGACTTCGTCATACCAGCAACACTGATTCGGCCTGAACCGACGATGTAAATACCGAACTCTTCTTTCAGACGGTTTACTTGCTCTTTAGATAGGCCAGAGAAAGAGAACATACCATTTTGACGTTCGATGAAGCTAAAGTCTGCGTCCACACCTTCTGATTTTAGTGTCGCTACAAATAGTTCACGCATCTCTTGGATACGGTCACGCATTTCTGCTACTTCAGCTTCCCATTCCGCACGCATTTCGGCATTGCCAAGAATGTGAGTCACGACCGCGCTGCCGTGCGCTGGTGGGTTAGAGTAGATAGAGCGAATAATGGCTTTAACTTGCGAGAATGCGGTTGTTGCGACTTCTTCTGATTCCGCTACTAACGTGAAGGCACCAACGCGTTCGTTGTAAAGGCCAAAGTTTTTTGAGAACGAGCTCGCGACTAGGATTTCTTTGTTGTACTTAGCAAAAGTACGAAGACCCGCAGCATCCTCTTCCACGCCTTTAGCAAAGCCTTGGTATGCGAAGTCAAATAGAGGAAGCAATTTCTTCTCTGCGACAAGTTTCGCCAATGTTTCCCATTCTTCAGCAGTTGGATCGATACCAGTAGGGTTGTGGCAGCAGCCGTGTAGAAGCACGATGTCACCTTCAGATGCAGATTGCAGATCGTTTAGCATTGCATCGAAGTCTTTGTCTTTTGTTTCTGCGTTGTAGTAGCTGTATTGTGCCGTTTCGATACCAGCGGCAGTAAATACGCCGTTGTGGTTTGCCCAAGTAGGGTTGCTGATCCAGATTTTTACATCGCCAAGTTGGCGTTTAATGAACTCACCAGCAACACGTAATGCACCAGTACCACCTGGAGCTTGAGCTGTTTTAGCGCGTTTTTCGTTTACAATTTCTGCATCAGAGCCGAAAAGCAGTTTTTGTACTGCAATGCCGTACTCTGCTGTGCCTTCGATAGTTAGGTAAGATTTGGTTTTTTCAGTTTCAACAAGCGCTGCTTCAGCTTTCTTTACTGTTGCAAGAACGGGAGTTTCGCCTTGCTCGTTTTTGTAAATACCTACGCCAAGGTTAATTTTGTCTGCGCGAGTATCTTTTTTAAACTCTTCAGTAAGGCCAAGAATAGGGTCAGCCGGAGCGGCAACTACTTTTTCAAACATAATCTTCATCCATGTTAATCGAAGGGGTGTGCTAACATTTATACCTTTCAGCAATATTGGTTACAACCGTTACTGAAAAGAAAACCTAAAAAAGTTGCGATTTGAAACAGAATTATAACATAACTAAAGTTTTTGCCATGAAAACGTTTGGTAGGCACAGAGTTTGAAGGGGATTTATACCATGGTTGATGAAGTTTTGTTCACGTACCAATCGTTTGACTTTAGTGCTTTGCGTTAGTGATTTACGTGGAGTGGCGGTTACTAGTTGCGACAAAAACGCCCCACTAAAGTTGGAGCGTTTGCTTGTAAGAAGTATAGAGGCCGATTGATGTTATTTCTTCAGATCGATTTCAGACTCAACCGCATTGGTTTCGATGTCTGGGTTAGAAGAAAGCTTCTCAGTCGCCCAGTCGTTCATATGCTTTAAGATTGCTTTTAACGCGTGCTTCTCTGTTGGGACTTCCGCTTTTTCGACGTCAAGCTTTTGTTTCGGGTGTGTGCCCGTCGCATCTTCCGCTACGTGTAGCCAATCTGGGTGCCAATAATAAGGTTGGCCGGAAGGTGAACTCCAAGAATGTACGCCGTTGGATTCACCTTTGTATTTAATGTCTTCTTCGTTGTATTTCGCCATTATTGTTTTCTCTCATAATCCATGAGTTGAGGTGTGCATCACCATTACTATCTAAATGTAACAGATGTAATGAAAATTAATGTGATAACTATCGACTTATTTTGTCATTCGATAGCTACAGACGATGCGTACTTCTCATTCAGAAGAATTTATTATTTGGCAGGTTTTGGCTTTATCTGCGTTTAAAGCATACGACGATGGATTCGCCTGCCTAACGCTATTCTTGAACGGTGATAGAGCCTAAACTACTCGTCATTCAAGTGTTTGAGAATCGCCGCTTTTGCATGCTCTTCTGTTGCGGCCTCTCCGTCAGGGACTTCAAGGTCAGCCTTTTTGTGTTCACCCAAAGCATCTTCAGCGATATGCAACCAATCAGGATGCCAGTAATAAGGGGTTGTGCCGCCAGGATGGTCCCAGCTATGTACACCTTTATGTTTCCCGCGATAAGAGAGATCGTCCATTGTAAATACTTTCATCGCTTCCTCCCGGCTTAAAAGATAGATGTCTAAGTGGATTTAACACTCTCAGCTCCGTGGAATGCCTTGCTTTTCGGACAAGGCAAAGATTTAAGACCACTCGGACGTATCAGTAAAAGTATGGAACATAAATTCTCACTTCGTCGTCGAAATTGCTATAAACAAGCTTGATAAATTACGTTGCTAAATTGACTACTGCCATATCAGAATGCTGGCGCGAAGTATGCTATGGTGCGGCTGCAAGTGAAATGAGGGATACATGAATCGATACCGTCAATTGGCCGAATTGTTTAAGGCACAAATTCAGCAAGATACTTGGAGAGCAGGGGAGAAGCTGCCTTCAATACGCGTCACCAGCCGCAATCATTCCGTAAGTGCAGGTACGGTATTACAAGCCTATCAATTGCTAGAGGCGCAAGGTTGGGTGATAGCAAAGCCTCAATCTGGTTACTATGTGACTGCCGATCTTGAACGTCTCACCAATACGAATGGAATTAAAAGCAATAATACGCCATGCACTAAGTTGAATGATGAGTTGTATTCGTTTTTGAAGCACCAAGCAACATCGGATGTTGTTCATTTAGGCTCGGCGTTTCCGGATCCGTGTTTGTTTCCTTTAGAGTCGCTTAACCGTAATTTGGCCAGCTCGGGACGAAAAATGGGGCCGGATAAGTTGCTAGACAACCTACCTCCTGGTGCTGAGTCGTTAAGGCGACTCGTCGCTCAGAGGTATATTCATCATGGGATATCATTAACCCATGATGATGTGGTTATTACTTCCGGTGCGCTAGAAGCATTGAACTTGAGTTTGCAAGCGGTCACCCGACCAGGTGATACCGTCGTTGTCGAATCCCCAACGTTTTATGGCGCACTTCAAGCGGTAGAACGATTAGGGCTCAAGGCTATAGAAATCAGTGTCGATGATGAGAGTGGGCATTCGCTTGAACAAATCGAAGCAGCCTTTGCCAATGAAGATGTTCGGGCTTGTTGGTTAATGACGAACTTTCATAATCCAACCGGGGCTTCTTTGTCTGATGAACACAAACGATACATTGTTGAGTTAGCCAATCGATATGATGTGTATCTCATCGAAGACGATGTGTACTCTGAGCTGTATTTTTCTGACAAAAGGCCGAACTCATTAAAGAGCTTTGATGAGCAAGAGCGTGTCCTTCATTGTGGTTCTTTTTCTAAGAGTTTATGCCCTGGATACCGCTTGGGTTGGGTGGTGAATAAGCGTTTTAACGAGACTATTCAAAAGCTCCAGTTAATATCGACATTATCTGGGAGTGCCCCTATTCAGCAGGGGGTTGCACATTACTTACAAAACGACAGTTACGACAACCACCTGAGAAAGCTGCGTAAGACACTGCAACAACGTCAAGCTGACTTCGTGGATTTACTTGTAAAGCACCTACCTAAAGAGGTTACCTATCTACGTCCTGATGGTGGTTACTTTCTTTGGCTGAAATTGCCAGATGGAATATCAAGTAAAGCGGTATATCAGGCACTATTGTCTGAGCAGGTTACCGTCGCTTATGGCAAACTCTTTTCGATAAGTGATCAATACGAAAACTATTTAAGACTGAATACATCGCTTCCTTTAGAAACGAGTTTGGAACGTGCTATCAAAAGGTTAGGTGATTTGCTTCGCGAATTACTCAGAATTGAAACTCATTAAACTGCTTAGTGTTTTTTTGCTCCAACTGTATCAGCGCCATTTTTGAAAATTATGCTTCAATCATTATTCAGGTCGACAGACCTTGGACGATTAAGCAGGATTTAAGATGAAAAAGCAGTTGGTTAAACATGAGTTAAGGTTAATCGCCGTTGCTATTTTTAGTGCGTTTTTACTGGTATTTGCGCATCTCATTTTGGCGAAGTCTTTCTCTCATATGGCATGGACAGAGTACACCGCGGCCGTGATCCCTTTCGTAATGTTTGGCTTATGTATTGTGGGCGTAAAGTATGCTGAAAAAGCGGACAGAGATAAGGAAGAAGACTAACTCAAGCTTGAGTTACTTAGCAGATGGTATTGACGGTTGAGCACAAAATAAAAGACCTCCACTAGGGAGGTCTTTTCTAATTCTGTCTCACTAAAAAGTGATTAGAAGTTCGCAGAGCGAGGCGTACGTGGGAATGGAATCACGTCACGAACGTTGCCCATGCCTGTTACGTAAGATACTAGACGCTCAAAGCCTAGACCAAAGCCTGCGTGTGGCACTGTGCCGTAACGACGCAAGTCGCGGTACCAGCTCATGTGCTCAGGGTCGATACCCATTTCGCGCATACGTGCATCCAGTACGTCTAGACGCTCTTCACGCTGAGAACCACCGATGATTTCACCGATGCCAGGTGCTAGAACGTCCATTGCCGCTACCGTCTTACCATCATCGTTCATACGCATGTAGAATGCTTTGATGTCTTTCGGGTAGTTCTTAACGATTACCGGCGCTTTGAAGTGCTCTTCCGCTAGGAAACGCTCGTGCTCAGATGACATATCGATACCCCACTCAACTGGGAATTCGAACTCACGGCCAGAATCCAGCAGGATTTGGATCGCGTCAGTGTAGTCAACTTGTGCGAAGTCAGAAGAAACAAAGTTCTCTAGACGGCTAACGGCTTCTTTGTCGATGCGCTGAGCAAAGAACTCAAGGTCATCGCGACGCTCTTCAAGTACTGCTTTGAATACGTACTTAAGCATGTCTTCAGCCAGTTTCGCAACGTCGTCCAGTTCTGCAAACGCAACTTCAGGCTCAACCATCCAGAACTCTGCTAGGTGGCGGCTTGTGTTTGAGTTTTCAGCACGGAAAGTAGGGCCGAAAGTGTAAACCTTACTTAGTGCACAAGCGTAAGCTTCCGCGTTTAGCTGACCAGATACCGTAAGGAAAGTTTCTTTACCGAAGAAGTCTTCGTTGTAGTCTACTTTGCCAGCGTCTGTACGAGGTAGGTTTTCCATGTCTAGCGTAGAAACGCGGAACATTTCACCAGCACCTTCAGCATCTGAGGCAGTGATCAACGGCGCAGATACCCAGAAGTAACCTTGCTCGTGGTAGAAGCGGTGGATCGCTTGAGATAGGCAGTTACGTACACGTGCTACCGCACCGATTACGTTTGTTCGCGGACGTAGGTGCGCAACTTCACGTAGGTATTCGATAGAGTGACGAGTTTTTGCCATCGGGTAAGTTTCTGCGTCTTCAACCCAACCAACCACTTTAACGCCAGTGGCAGCAAGTTCGAAGTCTTGGCCCTTTGCAGGAGATTCAACAATCTTACCAGTTACTTCAACAGAGCAGCCAGTCGTTAGCTTTAGTACTTCGTCTTCGTAATTATTAAGATTATTTGGGACCACGGCCTGAATCGGGTCGAAACAAGAGCCGTCATATATGGCAAGGAAAGAGATTCCAGCTTTGGAATCACGACGTGAACGGATCCAGCCACGAACAGTCACTTCGCTGTCTACTGCTAGCTGACCTTTCAATACGTCTGATACAGGCGCGTAAGTCATGTTTTCAATATTCTCCATTGAGGTAAAAATTCAACCCAACACTTATTAAAGTGCTTGTCTAATAACATTTTTGTTCAAAAAACAAGCTAAGTGCTGAGTTGGGTAGCATTTTACAGATTCAACGAGACATATTACCTGTCAATTCGCTCGCATCAACCTTTATATTCATTTTGATGGGGAGAATCTCTCTATTTATTCACTCTTTGATGCTCTGAAAGTGTGAATTGGTTAAGTAATTGCTCTAAACGTTCGGATAGATGCTCTAAATCAACACTAATATCACGCGTGTGCGATGCTGATTGCGATGTGTCGTCAGCATGCAGTGTGATCACATCAATTTTGGATTGAATACGCTGACTGACGTCGGATGTGGTTTGCGTCTGGCTTTGAATGTTTTCCGCATGTTTCAGAACTTGATGCATTTCATCGACAACGTTATGCATCGTGACTGAAAGTGTCTCGACATCGACTGAACGTTGGTGAGCAAACTGGCAGACAGTATCCACAGAGGCTAAGGACTCTTCACTCCCTTGCTGGAATTGAGAAATGATATGCTCAATGTTGCCCGTGGCTTCGGCGGTCCGAGAAGCTAGGTTACGCACTTCCTCCGCGACGACGGCAAAACCGCGTCCTTGCTTTCCGGCTCGGGCGGCTTCAATTGCAGCATTCAACGCGAGTAGGTTGGTTTGTTCTGCAATGCCTTTAATGACCCCAAGAATGGACGACACTTCTTCGGTTCTTTGGTTTAACGAACTGATTTTCTCCCGCACGCCGTCAATATTGCTCACCAAGTGTTTGATGTCTTCGCTTACGCTGTGTGCTTGGCTTGCACTGTGAGTGGCAACATCAACGGTATGGTTGACTAGAGCTGTGGCGTTATTGGTCGAGTCTTCAACGGCGGTTTGTTGTTGCAACATGTCGGTGATGTTGCTTTGTACGTCACTGGTTTCCAATTGTTGATTATTGGCGGCTTTGTCTGTTGATTGTGCAACATCCGTTAACTGACTGGCTGAATTGGCAAGAGAGTGAGAGGTGTCTTGTACACGCTCTAAACTCTCGGATACCGTATCCATAAACGAATTAATCGCGGTAGAAAGTTGGCCTACCTCATCTTTTTGGTGATGAACAAGTCGTTGAGATAGATCTTTACTATGGCTCACATTCGCCATGAATTGCGACGTTTTTTGTATTGGGCGAACAATGATCTTACGAATCAAACTCATCGTTATAATAAAACCAACAAAAGCGATAACGGCCATTATTCCCATCGCAAACATTGCCTGTTTATTGATCATTGAATTGACGTGGTTCATGTTGTATTCCAAACGAATCGCGCCCAATACTTCGCCTTCTGGTGCTATATGGCAAGAAACGCAGTTGGTGCCACGATAATTTTCGCTTGATTTCATTGGTAGCGCGACAACCAGTCCGTTCCCCCAATTGGCTGAAATTGGCTCAATGACCAGTTCGCCATTTAAAGCTCGTTGGTCAATATCATCGACCGGTTGTTGGTTTGCTTGTCCTGGTCCGTAAAGCTTGGTGACGGTATCGGCCCGCAACACGCGAACTTCTTCAATCCCTTCTTGAGCGAGTGCTTTTTTTCGCAAAGTTTCTTTTTGCGACATGGTGCCTGTTAGCATCATCATGTTTAGGCTATCGAAGTAATTACTAGCCTTATCATGAAGCTGTTCACTGAGAACATCATTGATTAAGGTTTTTTGTTGATGGTATTGATAAGCCGTAGAGGCAGCCAGAACACAGCTGAAGACGGCAATTAACGCGAGCAAGAGCTTAAAAGTGATAGTTGAGCGCATAAATTTATAAGTGTAATTGGAACGAACTGCACAATCTTAATGTGCACAAATGCACACTGCGATCAACGAAATGAATGATTGTGACCCCACTCATGTTGGGGATATGTAATTGTGATGTGAGTGCTGTGTAATCAAATGTTTGGCGCATGACAGAAATACGACGATCAGGACAAAGGTTTAATTATTTTCGCTGAGAACAAACGGCGTTTTGCTACGCTTGTATTGAGTAGCACTTGTCTGTTAGCAGTGAATTCCTTAGTATTGCGTGTCTTTTTAAAGCCTGAGAATCAAGATGAAAACAGAATTGTACAAAGGGAATATGTTTTAGTTTCATCGGCTTTCTAATAGCTTCCAAAATCTACATCGTTTATCATGTAAAGCCAATAAATACGGGGCTTGCGAGCTTCATGGTGTTTCCTCGTGTGACATGGGAAAAATGCCTGAAGAAACGTAATGTGTGTATATATTGTGTATATGACAGGGTAGACTATGACCATCACCGAACGGGCTTTAAAGTCCAAAAATAACTTTCCAACAGACAAACCACACCAAGATTTAGCCGACGGCGGCGGCCTACTTGCGCGCTTCTATAAGAGCGGAAAAATTAGCTTTTTCTATCGCTTCCGCTGGCAGGGGAAACAAGCAATCTTAACAATCGGCACTTATCCTCAAGTTTCTTTAAAAGAAGCTAGGGATATTCACCGAGAAGCTAAAAAGATGCTTGAGCAAGGTTTAGATCCGCGAAACAACAAAGCCAAAAAGAAAATCTCAACCGTTCAAGAGTGTATTGAGTTTTGGATTAATGAAGAATTGATCCCAAGACGCAAATATCCAAAGCTAATTATCAACGCGCTATATACACACATAATTAGCAAGATTGGCTCTAATGAATGGGAGCAGATGAAAACCGTTGATTGGATCAACGTGATTAAGACTATTGAAGGTAAAACTGTTCCAGTTCGCTTGCTGACAGAATTAAAGCAGTGTGCCAAATACCTAATGGCTGTAGACATTATTGAAGAGAACAAACTGATCAACATTCAAAGCCGCTTTGTTGGTACGCCGTCAAAGCCAAGGGATAGGGTTTTATCATTCAAAGAACTCAAGCAAATTTACGACTATTGCCGTTCTGGTGAATATCCTCTTGAGTTTGCGGCAGCTTGTTTGATTCTCATGTTTACCGGAGCGCGTAGCGGAGAACTGAGAACGGCCAAGAAAGTTAACATCGACCTGAAAGGTAGAACTTGGAAAGTGCCACCAGAAAACAGCAAGAACGGGCGTTTAATCGTTCGTCCAATTCCAGATTTCTTAATTGGTTACTTTGAGTTTTTATACAACCTTCATCCAAGCTCTGAGAACTTGATTATCTCGAACAGGGGTAGGGAGTTAGGAGTGCAAGGCTTTCAAAGTCGTTTTAGACCGCTGCAAGCGGCGTTAGCGTTGCCAAGCTGGTCGCCACACGTATTTAGACACACCTTAGCCACACACTTTGGTGATTTGAAAATTGAGCCTTATATCGCTGAGAAGATGCTAGGACATGAAATGGCTGGTGAAATGAAAACCTACAACAAAGGTCAGTATTTAAGTCAACAGTTAGACGCTATGAGAGTCTATCACGACGCTGTAGTTAACTATAAAGAGAGTAATTAATTTAGAGCTCTTTTGAGCGTATTAGTCTACAGATTCTACACGTAAAAATACGGGTGTTAGCACTGAACCTAGAACCTATGAATGTAAGATTGCGAGTGCTA
This sequence comes from Vibrio sp. E14, assembly GCF_020515785.1. NCBI lineage: Bacteria > Pseudomonadati > Pseudomonadota > Gammaproteobacteria > Vibrionales > Vibrionaceae > Vibrio > Vibrio sp. E14. The sequence continues at coordinate 85,810 of NZ_JAHPJI010000002.1, read as the reverse complement.
GTTGCATAAAGTGATTGATGCTTAATGGTTTTTTGTAATTTTATGTTTATTTTTCTCTATGGTGAAAAATAAAGCTTTACATTTAACACGGAACTAGTGATACTGAATTTGCTCTGTTGTAGTTCAGAGTTATTAAATGAAAAATAAAGTTTTTAAGTTAAGCCCTCAGAATTCCTTCATTGTTATCCTCAGAGTTTCCCTCTCTAGCTTCATTATAAACATTAAATAATTCAAGATTTCAGTGCTTCTCTCGCAAGTTACGCGTAAATTATATTTAAAATAAGGGACAACATATGTCTAATAATAAAACTGGTTCTGTAAAATGGTTTAACGATAGTAAAGGTTTCGGATTTTTGACACCAGATGATGGTAGTGCTGATGTATTCGTTCACTTTAACTCTATTGTTTCAGAAGGCTTTAAAACTCTAGCCGAGGGCCAAAAGGTTAACTTTAAAGTAGAGCAAGGCCAGAAAGGTTTGCAAGCTGCAAATGTAGTTGTTGCATAAAATTATTTGTAGAGGTGTATTCACACCTCTACTACTCTCATCTCCTCTAAACCCATACAATTTATTTATTACTCAAAGAACATAAAATATCTCCATTTAAATTAAAGTATTAAAATAAATTATAACTAAGACTAAGAAAAATATGCCTACATTCAATATAAAATATATAAACGAAAGTAATAGTACTTTACGCATGGAAACTGTTTTCATGCGTGGATTAAAAGGTGCAAAAATATCAGCATCCTCCTGCGCTCCATTTTGTACAAATAGAATTGAGCTTCGAGACCTTATTGGTACATTGTTAGCCCACAAAGAGGGCGGAATCTGGGTGAATGCTGTAAAAGCTTAATCCAAATTAAGTACAATACAATATCATTCGCTATAGCTTTGTCGCTCTCCTTATATAACAGCAAGTTAGAAGATGTTATAAAAAGTCGTAACCTTGATTTTTCTCCCACCTTAAGACATCTTCCGTTTTCCAAATGAGTCTCGGTGAAGAGATTACAGGTTCAGGAAATCCCTTTGTTTTACGCCAGTTGTATAGGCCACGTTTTGTGAAGTTTTCACCATCGCGCATTGCAAAAGGGCGATATCTAACAAGCAATTGTTCAATACTAATTAGTTTTTCTTCCACTTTTCTAATTCCTCATATTGAAGCTGAATTTCCGCTAAGTATGGTTTTCTGAATCCAACCTCATCTATAATTAAACTTGGTGCCGATTGGTTGCCGAATACATCCCAACCATTTCTTGGTTCGCCTCGATGGAAAAGCTCAAGCTTTCTAGCGAACCGTCCTGCGATTTTTTCTACTTTGTCGCGGCCTTCTTGTGGCTTGGCACTATGTTCGCCAACGGGTGCCGTAAAGAACGAGCGAACGGAGCGACTTGCTGGTTTTGGTTTACCTTTAACCGCGATTAGTGCCGATTCTGTTCCAGCTCTTGTGTGGTAACCAAGACCAAAGAAAGGTAAGCCGTTAACAGTCTCTTTTCCCCAAACCAATCCATTTATGTTTTTAACGGTAAATCCCCACGCTTCAGCAAGATCACAGGCCTCTTTAGGCATGGCGTTCACGTACCACATGATCAGATAACAGTTATCAGATGCCAGTTCACCAACTGGCATTTTCTTTAAGTCGTCTATCGTCATTGTTGGATACTTTTGTGAAGCGCCGCTTTTCATTGAACCGCCAGTTCTTTTTGAGCTGAATTGCCAAGGCGGATCGGCATAAATCACATCGTATTTCACTTGCGACGAACCTCGTTTACTTGTTCTTTCGTCCAGTTCTCGCGTTCCCAAGGTTGAACGATCTTTTCGTCAATTGCTGCTCGGATTTTTGACGCACTTGTTTCGCTAACGCCCTTAACTGATTTTGCTAGTTGCTCATCAGTTGGGTGCATTACGCTGTAAACGGAGAAGTAATTTGCATCGTTCAGAAGCTTTAATTCTCGTTCGGTGATTACACCGTCGTAAACAGATTCAAGTGTGACTTCTTTGAAGTGTTCCACTCGATCAATTAGATGCTGGTGGTTAACTTCAGCAGCGTTTGTATATATCTCTTGAAGATCCACATACAGCTCTGAAGGAATACGGCCTTCAAACTCGTGTACTGTAGGGATAAGGGGGATCAGCCAATCAGACACGCTCACGATACAACAAACCGCCCAATTTGAACGCAATTCAATATGAAAATTTAAGTCGCGAATGACATTAATGTTTTTAACTAATGGCTTAAATGCCAGAGGGTAGCCATAGCGATATATAAATAGCTCTAAACCGTCTTTGCCAACGTATGGTTTTTCTACGTCACCATCAATGAAATGCAATCGAGCTTTGTACTCTTCGCATAGGTGCGTTGCTTCTAAAGCCGCTTCACTTAGTTGGGTTACTTCCTTTCTCAAACGAATATTTTCTTTGCGGTAGTCGCTTGATTCTTTCTTTAAACGGTTGATTGTGTTTAAGCGCTCGTCAGCAGTTGCGCGTGATTTAGCTAGGCGTTGCTTTAAGGCGTCTGGATTCATTTCACGGTAACGCTTAACTTCTTCTCTTAGTGCAGGAAGATCAGCCGTTCTTGCTTTTAGTAAGTTAAATTCGCTGCGTAGTTTGTTGAGCTTGTCTAGGTGGTCTAGTTCAATTGCTTCGTTCTCTTTGGTCAGCTCAATAACTTTCAGTTCAAGCGTGTCGCGTTCAGACTCGGCCTTTTCAATTCGATCAATTAGTTCGTTGTACTGATCGGTTTCGTAGTTTAGAGATTCAGAAACTAATTGTGCTTGGGTTTCAACAAGAGAAAGGACGTTACCAAGTTGGTTTTGAACCATGTTCAGAAGGTGATTAACAGCAACGTCTACAGGTTGGGTTTGGTTGGTCATTGGTCTACCTTGTGAATACAACTTATCTGATTTGGTTCCCTCACTCACGAGGGAACCATTACTCATTAGTAAGTACCGATGTAAGTCGGCATTGCTACCGATTGGTTTGCGAACTCTTCTTTAACGACTTCAAGGAACTTCTCAGCCATTTTCTCTTGAATCTCTTCCATGCGTTTAATGCGTAGGATTAAAAGTTCATTTCGAATTATTGATAGGCGCAAATCAAAGTGGAAATCACCTAAACCAGAGTATGGTTCGCAAGTGAATACAAATGCCGCAGGTAGCACAAGATCTTCACGAGTTTTAGTCGCAATACGTTCGTATTCGCTTTGTGATTGAGAGAAATCACTAACTTGTCGGTTTGAGCCGCGAGTGTGTTCAAAATCAAGTTCACGAACAGCCGCAATCGCTTTGAACATTTCAATTTGTTCGCCGTTTGAGTCAAACGCAGAAATGTAGTCTTTCCAATCTTCCAAGAACTCAGCCATATCGCGTTGTTCCATGCGTTCGCCGTCGATGTTTAGCAGCGCTTTAAATGGTGCAGTGCGTTTTAGTGATACTGAAGCCTTGTGAAGTTGATGACCAGCTTTGTCGTTAGTACCAACGTCAAAGATTGTTTTAGCTTTCATTGAATCAGCATCAATAAAAGTCTTTGAGCCTTCTAGCTGGTGGTCTTTTGCATACTTCGCAAACTCAGTGATCAAGATTGTATTAAACTCGCCACGCAAGTTATTGCGGTGTTCTGGGTACTGTTCCAAATCTTTTAGGGAACAGTTGTCAGGCACTAGAATCAGTTGGGAAAGCGTATTTTTAGCTTCAATAGCTTTAATAAACTCAGGAACGCTACCCTTATTTACAAGTTCTTGAATTGATTCTTTAGTAAATGACATTTCTCTTTACTCCTTAGTATTTGCCAACGCTTAGTTTGTTAATACCAGCCGGAAGTTCTAGCTGGTTGTGGACGCCAACGGCAGGGCGGTCATAACTCAACTTTCCACCGAAGCCAGCAAACGCCACGGTTTCATATTTGAAATCTTCGACTTTCGAGCCGTAATTTACTTTCGGTTCTTTAACTGTGATCGCCGTGGTTACATTCATAATCGACGGGTCGGTTTTAGATGCTGGTGAAAGTTTTAGCTTTAAGATGATCTCGCCAGCTTTACCGGAGTTAGAGACGGCTAGCGCCACGTTGGATGTGGCTAAACCAAGAACGTTAGCAATCGAGCCAGCTTCTACACGCTCAATAAACTCAGGGAAGTTAGTCACACGTTCCATTTGAGGGTCTTTTTTGGCAGTTCCTTCGCCAGTCATTTTTGCTTCGTCAATAGTCATGTTTACTCACTCATCTTTTGTGATACTATGACTGCGTTGTAGCGGTTTGGTCGCCGCTTCAACACGGTCACACCATTAAATGGTCTGGTCATACCTTGTGAATAAAGCCGCTCAGAAATGGGCGGTTTTATTTTTATCTGTTTGTTTCCGAACGATGCAAAGATTAACTTAACGATGAAAATATTGGAAGTGATCGAGAACAATAAAAAATGAAATTATTGTTTTCGTTTTTGATTGATTTGGAATTTTAGATAAAAAAAACCCTCGCATAGCGAGGGAAATCCTTTTAAAAGCTGATTGTGAGTGATATCTATCACCACAAATTAGAATATCGCATACGCAGCGAAAGTGCCAATTAATTTCTGACCAGTGATTTCTACAAGACGCAATTCAAGAGGTAACTCTTCATTCATGGATTTCAAAAACTGCCTACCGTGTGCGGATTGGTATTCCATGATCTCCACGTTGTTACCAGTGTTTGCTACAACCAATTGACCAGACACTGGTGATTTATCAATGTCAAAGTACAAATAGCCACCAGCAGGATAGTTTTTGATTTGGTCATTCACTTTTACAACGAATTGACTCTTTGAGTTTCCACTAGGGCAAGGGAATCTTTGAGTGTGTTCTGCAATGCCTGTTTTTAAAAACTCATCTGGGTCAACATCAACGAACGAGTTTAACGATACTAGGGGTGCACCTAGTTCAATGCGAGAAAGTTCTTTGTATTCGTCAGCCGTTGGCGAACCTTCACCAGTAGCTAACCACTCAAGACGGCAATCAAGGGCATCTGCTAGCCTGATAGCCGAATCAAGCATGATACTTTTTTCTGGATTCAATTTGATGTTGGTTAACACCGCTCGACTTACACCAGATCTCTTTGCCAAGTCGATGCTTTTGGTTATGTTTAAATCCCGTTTCCTCTGCTCGATGTTCCGAGCAAGCACAGACATAGACATAATGCCCCCTGTTTGATGTTTAAATATTACGCTTGTATATGTATGTGAAATTCACACACCAAGTATAAACCAATTCTTTTTTTTGGTCGATTATTGGTCCAGTTTTTTTTATTTGACAATTCCATTGTTTACGATCAATGATTGTGGTCATCGAATGTTGACGACACTCAACGGTAGATAACCTAAAAGTGTGTTTTGGTGAGCGTGGGAGCTATTTCCTATCAGCCACCCACTTGTGGCGCTAATAGCTCAGTGTCGCCACGCTCAACCAAAGCACATTGAGAGGTAACCATGAACATTCCTGAAAATCGCTTTTTCGTTCTAAACAACATGGCTGTCGTTCCAACGATGATTTTTAAGCGTGGTTTGACGCTTGAAGAGTTAGGAGCTTACTGCGTTTTGAGCGCGACAAGTTTCAACTGGTGGAAAGAGGTCGATGAACTCAGCAACGCATTGGGAGTGCCAGTCGAGAAACTTGAATCACTCAGACAAGCGTTAGTTGAAAAGTGTGGTTTGACTGAACCTAAAGACGAATACAACGAAGAAGAACAGGCTGAACGCGCAAGCTCTATCTACAAAGACATTCGAACAAATAGTGAATTTTAAGTAAAAAAAACCGCCGTGTGAGGCGGCGGTCTTTAAGTTTGCACCAAATGTTAGTGCTGTGACGAGGTAATTATATGGCACAACCAAATAAGAACGCAACGATCAAGCGTAAACGTGCAAGTCGCAACTTCACCATGATTTGCAACGAGGTTTATGCAGACCATTGTTTGAGTTTTCAAGCTATGGGATTGCTTAGTTACTTGTTGTCAAAACCTGATGATTGGGAAGTTAAAGTGTCCCACTTAGAGAAAGTAACCACCGGAACCATGAAGAAAACGGGGCGTGATGGTGTTTACGTAATACTAAAAGAGCTTATTGAGCGTGGCTTTTGCCTTCGCCACAAAGAGGCTGACGGTTCAACCTGGTATGAAGTGCGTGACTATCCAAAAAGCCTAATCCGTGAAAGCCGTATTACGGAAAAGCCAGATCCGGCTAATACGACACTACTAAATACTGATCTTAAACTAAATACTGATCTAAATACTTCGTCCGAATCTGACGATTCAGACCAATTGCTTTCTGATGCGTTTGCAATTTTCTGGACTGCCGGAATGAGAAAGGTTGGGAAGATTCAAGCATTCAATGAGTTTAAGCGAGCTATCAAGCGCCTAAAGGCCGAGCCTTACGAGTTTGCACGAATGCTCGCTGAAGACGTAAAGCGACGCAATGCAGCGCAGCAACAAGGTTTTGATCGCTTACATCCAGAACGTTACATCAAGTACGAACGCTGGACAGATGAATTGCTTAACGACACGAATCTAAGAGGTATCGACAATGGACAGAAATTTGAAATCAATGGAATCGGTTATGGCGAGAATGCCGATCAGTCAATCTTCCCTGAATGGTTGCGGATTTACCCAAACCAATCGCCAGCAATCATATTTGCACGAGTACAACAACAGCGCCAATGGATTGAATCCCAAGCTAACAGCCCTATGGGACACGCTAACGGAAATGTACGGCAAGACATGGGTAACGATGAATGGCGCAGTGATTACTACGGCATGGGGAAACTTCCTTTCGACCCTGAATGATTTGCAACTTAACCGGATACTAGCGATCTGCTTTGACCGACTATCCAACGGCAACCGCTTCCCTCCATCGCTTGGTGAGTTGATGACTCAGATTAACCAGCGAACCGAAGCGGAATACCGCGAAGCCTATGACCGATTTTTGAATCGTGCGCCAATGGGGAGAGCCGAGAAATGGGTAGCACAAAATTGTGATTGGGATTTGAAACGAGCTAGAGCTGGTGGAGAGTTAGAACTTTTCATCAAGTATCTACGGGATGCAGACGCTAAAGAACGAGCTGGCCGCTTGAGACTTGCAGAGGATGAGCTAAAAGCGCTACCAGTACACAGTCGAGTTTCGGTAAGTGACAAGGTTCGAGAAGAGTATCGACGTTCAGGAGAACGACACGAGTTTTCTGATCGAATTGACCAACTAAGGGCCATGAAACGATGAACGATATCAAGCAGCAAATGAAGATTTTGATCGCCAAAATGCACGAGTACGGCTTTGAAGAAATCGCAATCAACAACGATGTGCCAGCAATGGATCAGGAGTTTGCTAAAGCGCTAGTGAATTACCTAGAAGCCACCAGCAACGCATTCTTGAGCGTATCTCGCCTTCACAAGCTAGCGAAGCAAAGAGACTTCAAAGTATTGAGTGAGAACTTAGAACAGGACTTAAAAACACTAGCTGGCATGGCTAGCATGATCGGCAATACGTGTAACTCATACGGGCGAATGGAAATTGAAGCGTTTGATGTTGCTTTAGAGGCTCTTCACCGCGCAAAAGAAGAATCTAAATTTTCGGCCCGTTAAATTTACAAACGTAAATTTCGATCATATATTTGTTTTCGAAACAAAACACAAGGTAACAATCAATGACCAAATTGCCAGACCAAAAAGCTTGCCAAGTATTGTTAACAATGGGGCGCAGACGCCAAGTTGAACAAGCCATTTCAGAGCTAAATGAATTGGCCGTTGCCCTGTACCACCACTTTCGACAAGGCAAAGGCTCGATCACTGAAGTGATGGAAGAAATTGCTGACGTTGAAATCATGCTAGCGCAGATCTACCAGCTCGTAGACAAAGACCAGCTAGAAGCTATCCGACATAAGAAAATCGAAAAGCTTGATTTTTATCTATGGCGAGTAGGAGAGATCCCACGCGAGATTTCCGAGCTGCAACATCAAATCACTAAAGAATCCAGTACCGAAGAAATTGAGCGTATTGAGCTAAAAATCAACGCCCTTAGACGCGAAATGGAGAGCATTAAGGGATGAAGATTTATATCGCTGGTGGCGTTACCGATGTGCCTGATAGCGAAGCGCAATTTAAACGCGCAGCCCTAAAGATTCAGTGCATCGGTCACGTTCCCGTTCACACACTGATGTTGCCAGAAGGATTAAGCGAACAAGGGTACATGGATATAGCAATGGCAATGATTCGTGAAGTTGACGCGATTTATTGCTTGCCGAACTGGAAAACTAGCGTTGGCGCATTCGCTGAAGTTGCTTACGCAAAGAAGCTTCACTTGCCAGTGTTCCACAACATTCAACAAATCAAGCATCGTTTTCGTTTCTAGGTGAGTTATGCGTTTTAGTGAAACCGTTCTAGTAGCGATACACGGCGCACTAGCGATCTACATGCTGGCTAAGTTCGGCATCGAATTTACGGTAATGATTTACTTTCTAGCTGGCGTAATCGTTGCGAGATTGAAATCACTCAAATTGGTGAGGTAGGCATGAAATTACGAGACTTGCCTTATCAGTACGATTTCAAGCTTAACGGGAAGAGATATAGCCAATTCATTAGACCTAAAAAGCCAGTAGATCCGAATGATTTCAAAGTCGTGTGTTATGAGCCGCCGCAAGGCGACTCTATTGATATTCATTGCATGACTGAAGTTAAGCCAATAGTGCGTGTTCGTGTGTAAGCAGGGTATGACCAAAAGAACCATGTTTTAAGGAATTACGTTGATGAACATAACCAAATTCAACAAACCTATTTTTGGGGATCTGACCGTCATCATTGATATGGATAACAATCCTTGGTTTATCGGGAACGAGGTCGGCGCAATGCTTGGACTTGTGAACGCTCGTGATGCGGTTAATCGGTATGTTTCAGAACAAGATAAGAAGCCGCTAAAGCAATTAATGGCCGAATTTTCAACGTCGAGCTGCTCGACGTTAGAGTTAAATCAACGGCTTACGGTAATAAACGAGGCTGGTATGTATGACTTGATTCTTTCCAGCCAAGCGCCAAAGGGTAAGCCGTTTCAGCGTTGGATCACTCACGAAGTGTTACCAAAAATTCGAAAGCATGGCTCCTATTCATTGACCGAACAGCCGCGAACAAGCGCGGAATGGTTACTTGAGCAAGCAAAGGCTCTAGTTGAACAGGAGAAGCAGACCAAACAGGCCATTGAAACGGCCAACGACGCTCATCGACGAATTGACGAGTTAGAGCGCAATTTTATTCCGGCTGGATATGCGATTGTTTCCGGTTTGGGTATTCACTACGGGCTATCCAATCAAAAGGCTAAAGAGCTAGTGGAAGCTTATGACGTTCCAACTAGACCAATCACAGTGAATAGTGGGACGTTCCCCGTTCTCACTAAGATGGTGCTCATTGAGGACTTTAAAGCCGCGCTCAAGAAAGAAATTCAACTTCTCTCACTATCAGATACCGGATTATGGTTTGCTGGTGGACAGTTAGGGCGATTTGCGGCCAAAGGGCGAGTGTTAGAACTATTCAAAAAATACCAAGAGACATTAGCAGTTATTTAGGGGAACGCATTAGATGAGTAATCCGAACCAAGTATTAACCTACTACCTGATCACTTATCACTACTACAAAAAAGGCGTGTTTGCGCAAGCTGGCTATCAGCAAGTTGCTTTGAGCCAGAGAATGAAGCCTTACTCAACTAAGAAAATAATGGCCGCTATAGCCGATCACTTAGGAGTTGACGCAGATACGTTACTGCCTATCAACATTCAGGAGCTTGGTTCCTATCCAAGAGCCATGATTGAAGATCTAAAAGAACAAGCCGAGGCGTTAACAGTAACGCTTTAGAGTATCGCTTTTGAGTTAGAGCGTTGCATTCAGTGAATGCAGCGCTTTTTTTGTGCCTAGAAAACAGGAGAAGAGCAATGAAAGGTCGCAAACCGACAAAGGCAGAACAGATCTATGGACAGGCCGTGATTCAACGTTGTGGTTGTATAGCTTGCGATAAGCTTGGTCACCCGAATGATTGGCCTGAACCGTTGGAATACGTTGAGTTTCATCATTCGAGTGAGAAAGGTGCGGTTAAGCCACTAGCTCACTTTTTTGGTTATGGCCTTTGTCCCGTTCACCATCGAGGCGCAACTGGCGGCAACCCAATACCAGAAGGCGAACCAGTGCGACACGATCCGCTAGGTAGTCGCAAGCAATTATTCTTCAACAAGGTTGGTACAGATTTAGAGCTGGTGGAATATGCGTGGTCTAAATTGCCACTAGAAGCGCTCGATCAGATTGGAGAGCTTACCGGAATATGGAGCTTTGAAGAGTTGGTGCGAGAGGACGCGAAGCAACGCAACATTTTTGAAAACATAAATTCCAATATTTAGGTTTGTTTGTATAATCATCGAACGGATACAATTATTTTTGTTCAATGAATATTGCAAGGTATGACTGACATGACCAAAAACAAAATTTCACCGAGAGATGAAATCGCGGCAATAGGATTTAACGCAGCTATTCGTCTCCTTTCTATCCATAGACATTGCTCAGAGCAAGATGCAGTTGAGTACCTAGCGTTCGAGCTAGGCCGAGCAATTCCACAGATTGAGCATTACCGAGTAGTAGGGCTAAGTATCCACTTAGTTCCTAAAGTCATCGAGATAATGCGACAAAACAAAATCCCATTTGGTCGCCACCAGCTAGCGCCAACAAAAGAAATTATTGCTATGGCACAATGGCGCAACACAAAGTGACGCAAGGTATTACCAGACAAAACACAGGGGAAAATAGGCTTGATTGTTGTTTTGTTTGGATTCGTGATCTTCTCTGTTGGTCACGCTCTTTTTATGATTTCGGTGTTGTCGTTCTATGATTCTATGAATCGAAAGTTAACAAGTAAGACATCGACCATAATTTTTTTGATTGGAACGCTGCTTATGACGAGCGGCTTTCTTCTAAGCCCTTTGTGGCTAATTCAACAAATAGGTATGAACAAATGACCGACCAAAAAGTGCTAAACAGCAAAACACGACCAGAACTAATGAACTTTCTTGAAGAGTTTGTGCAAAGGGACGGTTTTAAAATCGCCTTAACCATTAATCCAGAGATTCAGGATGATGAAAGAGTAGGTCTAGGCATTAAACACGAACAGTTTCCTACGGTTAACAATAATCTCGCTGATCACATCGGTTGTGCTTTGAACGAGGTGATCAAAGAGCTTATGCCTCAACTTCTTCCAAAGGTAACAGCTATTGCTCTTGCAAAGATGGCAGGTGTGGATTTGAGCAGCGTGAAACTTACAGAGTGCGATTGTGAAGATTGCCAATGCAAGGATTCTGAACACCACAATGAAAGCGACGAATCAAAAGACGACGGAGCAGAAAAGATCCGAATTACTTCAAGCTCGTCAAATCGTATTCACTGATGCGAAACGCTTAAACCTTGATGAGTTTATGATCCGGCTAGCCAAGCTAGTCGGTTCGTACAAGTCTGTCACTATCTACGAGAACAACGAGGAAATATCCAGCTATGACACGCGAGATTGTACTGTCAACGCAAGAACAGCTACTAGCAGAGGGGATTCTTTCGAAATCAAGATCACTACTTAAACAGATGGAAGCCAACACGCTGCAACCTGTTAGCGTTAGTGAGCTTTGTTCCTTAGCAGCGGCTAAAGCCTTGGCTCTTCTACATGACCATGAGGATGTATCGAACATCGTTATGGAAAACATTTCTTTTGGTATCGCTAACTCGAATTACTACTTACTCCGAACCAAGCAACAAGAAAGCCAAATCAAAGAACTACAAGAAGAAGTGGCCCGACTCAGTAAGTTGCTTGAAGAGTCCGGCCAGATAACTGTTATCGACGCAGTTACACCGGAAGAGGCCGAACTAGGCGAAGTTAGTAAGCAAGACAGCTAAGGAGAAAGTAGTGAATACCATTGACGCAGCGACCATTGTTTTTCAAGACGAACTTGGTTTTGATAATCCAGAATTTGCAAGCGCTTACGTCCAACTAGCCTACAGCGACCAAGCGGAGCTTGACGCCCTATGGTTTGACTTAAATTGCGACTCAATGAAAACCATTCTGGCGAACGTAATTGCAGAGCGCACCGGAACGTTGCCGACTCTAGTTAAAGCGGCCATTCAAACTAAGCCGCAGTTTTGCAATTACTCAGTGATGAATCACATTGCTTGGCAATCGCTTGTTAATCATGCCGTCAGTCAAAAAAACGCAGAAATTACGTGTTTTGAACTGGCTAAAATCATTCTGATGTATCCAGATTGCCCTAAGTTCTCGGAAGCTTGCGAATACGTTATGGAGCTTGGTTGCGACGTTCCTAGTGATTTTCGTGCGGATTTCACGGTGTTCTTTAGCGAGACTGTTTCGGAATATATCGAAGAAGAGGCAAAAACCGATGAGCGTGAGTGAGATTAAGCAATTAGAGCGCGATTTAGGTGCCGTGATCGGTTATTTGAGTGCGCCTAAGTTAAGCGCGGTTCAGTTAGTTATTCGCAAGGCAGAGGCAATCAAGCGTCTTACCCGAATGCTAGACGAAGCAAAGTTTCTAAAGCAGCAAACAAAGTGCATGGTATTGCATGAGTTATTTGCTGAATTTGAGGGGCGTTCGGCCAGCTCTTTAACGATAGAGAAGCTGGTGGACGTTATTAAAGAGTGTAATGAGCATCTAAAGACGGTGTGAGCCTATGGGATACGATCTAGCGGAGTATTTAAAGCAGTTTGGTTTAACAGTTGCCGACCTTGAGGACGAGTCGGGGCGAGGCCGTAATACGCTTTACACTTGGTACAAAAAAGATAAGCAGATTCTTATGTGCATCATTCGATCACGGCTTTCTAGCAAGCTGCAAGTCATTGCCAAAGATATCGAAAACAAACTTTCCATGTTGGAACGATAGTAATATCAGCCACCGAGATTGAGTATTCAGTAAAAACCATGTCTATTTGCGTGTGAAAGAATGCATGTAGAGCGTACATACCGTGTATACGTGTGTGTACGCTGTTCTTTCCCTGAAGACTTAGCGAGGCTAGGGTCACACTGTGTAACCATTAATACTGGACATCAAGTGAGCCGACTTCCGATGCGAAATTTAAACTGATGTTCCACCACGGCCTTCAAATAGTATCATGCCGTTTTTAGGTGTGAGGAACACCGAAGCCCAAGCATATTACCTAAAAACTAAACCTAACGTATAGTAAAAATGCCACGCGTACCGAATCACTATTAAATTGTTTGTTAGCTTTATTAATTACACCTTGGGTTTCAGACTAAGTAATACCTTAAGATCCGGAGTCATCTTTCTGACCATGCTTTGCCATGTTTGGTAAAAATCACCGACATCACCAGTCGGTTTCCCCGAGTGGGATTTAGCATTACTGATTGCGTCGATTAGACTTCCAACAATGTTCGCTGCATTTTTGTGCTTTAGGTATAATAGCTCTGACATGCAATGGTGTAAGTCGTTAATTCTTGGTTCATTTATCATGACAATCTCTCCATTTGGACCTTCATTCATGAAGTCAATGTCATGAACAACTCGCTTCACCTCTGTTCTAATATCCTCAAATTTTACAAACCGTGAAACTATTAGTCCTGCATAAATTCCAGAAACTACGCTTAAAATCAAATTGAAAATGCAATCTAACACAGTATTATTTTCCACATTTAAAGCTAACGTCCTGTTAGGGTGTGAGCAACGCAATACCGAAGTTACCGCATACCACCTTAAACACTAAAAACTGAGGCTTAACAAGAGTGCCACGCGTGCCGAATCACTCTTAAATATTTTTGTTTGGTTTATAACCGCTCCGCAAAATCCGTACCTAGGACCTCATCAAGTTTTGTCGTAAAGGCTTGAGCTAGTTGGGCTGAATGTTCACCATTATAGTCTTCCTTTACGGTGCATTTTTCCAAATCGGCCCGTGTAGTTTCAATCTGTGTAACGGCTATCATCATCGAACGACAAAAGCGTGAGCGAGGTGGGATTTCTTTGGGGTGAGGGTACAACTTCAGTTCATGGCACCTAGATATGATAGGATTTTCGTCAAAGCTAATTGGCTTAGATACATGAGCAAAGTCATTTCTAATTCGTCTTAATAGAGTCAGATCTGAGCGTACATTTTTTGAAATAAGGCCTAAGGCGTAAGCTAGTGCTATTTTGGACGAGAATGTCCCACAAGCACCATTGAATTCGAACAATTTACTGACTTCTTTTAAATCATCGACAAAATATGAACGTAACAACTCACCTAAACGTTCATCTATATACGCCGCTGCCATTAAAGCGCAACCACGATCAGACTCAGAGGTAATGGTCTGTCTGAAATCTGTTATGCGCCTAAACATTTTGGCGGCTTCACTTTCAGCGTCTCCTAAAAGATCTGCACCTAAATCTTGGACAATTTTCGTAAGATTTACCTTATCAATTTCCAAGCTTACCTCCTATTGATCATTTAGATTGTGCTTTAAAACCTAACGCGGTGCTAAGTGGTGAGCTATGTAGACCACTGCTCTTAAAGTATAGTGCCGTAAACACTAAATTAAAAACAAACCGAAAAGGCCAAGCGGTGGTAATTTGTCTTAAACGCTTTGTTATGTGTTATCCCGATTGCAACGAATAAATCTAGCCAATTGAAACAAGTACAACCTCTGTAAATTCCAAATCCAACCAATAAACAATAAAAATAGAAATGAGTTTGCTAGCTTGGAAAACTTCTCGGCTGATGATTCCAGAAACAGCGTTTCCATAAAACCACCACCAACGATAACAACCAAAAAGCCCAGCATGAAAACAGCTAGAATCTGCAATGGTAAGATGATTTTATACAACAGTAGACGCCAATTTAGTGGTAATAGAAGAATCAAATCACTTTCTTGCAAATCACCATTTGCTTCTTCGCTAGTTCGACGGATAAGCGTTTGCACTGGTGTAACACGAGCAATTAAAAGCCCAAAACACCACATGCCCAAAAAACCTATGATTATAGGAGTATTGTCAGCAAAGTATTTCCCTGCAATTGGCAGCGAACTTAGGTATTGATACATTTTGTTCGCTATTTCTAAAGTTTCCATTTTGCTCCTTGCACATAACGCATTGTTAAGGTGTGAGGGTCGTGCTTACGTATATAGGCGTAACCACTAAAACTAACGCAGATTAAAAAGCCTTGTGTGCCGAATAATTCTTGAGCAGTTTGTTATATTTTTAACTACGGTGCCCAAAATGTAGCAATATACTGATAATTCATAGCAATGACTAAAAGTGGAGCAATAATCATAAAGAGCCCGAACCACTTCATAAATTGATATGTTTTTTCACCGGCTTTAACGCGCGTCCACTCTTTCTTTAACATATCTTGTGTTAGAGAAATGAGTTCATTTTCTTTTTTTGTAACATCTTCGACCTCGAAGTCGATTTCACCTTTTGCTGCGAACTCATACAAATCGCCTAAAATATCGACTATTTCTTTATCGTCGACTTTGTTCAAATGAAGTCTAAGCGAGTTGTAGCTACGAGTTATTTCACCAGTTAATTTTATGTTGTCATCATAGAATTTATCTAATGCATCAGGATCTTCCTTTTTAGCTACAAGGTGGGAGGTATAATCAGCCACCGAAGACGTAAACAAAGAAACTTCACCTCTTACGCGGTCGATCCAGTCTTGTCTGAATTCTGACGTTTTTTGATCCTTTGATATCAGTATATTCGTGAACGTAATTAGCCCTGTTATTAAAGAAGCTATAATTGCCCCCCCGGCTACAAATACCGTGGCTGGTAACTCCATCAGATTCTCCATTAAATATAACGCCGCATTAAGGTGTGAGCAACGCTACCACGAAACTAAACCATGCAACCGTAAACACAAAACCCAACGATATCACCAAAAATACTAAGCGTTGGGAATCACTCTTAAATGCTTTTTTATGTGCGTTTTCAAAATAACGCATCACTTAGACAATATAAACTGTATATACCGATTGAAGCAGGTAAAACAACATCGAGAATTAGCCACCTAGCGCTCTGGCTACGAACTAAAAAATGATACCAATTATCAAATCTATGTAGTGAAGCAGAAATACGAATGTTCGTAAGGTGTTGCTCCAAACCTTTAATAGTATTATCTATATCATTCAATTTTTTTAACAAGTCATTAAGCTTTGATTGTTCGGAGGAATCTGATTTTATGTTTTGACAAAGACTTTCAACTTCCAACCAGTGTTTATTGAGTTGTTCAATAGCTGAATTCGAAGCAGAGTTATTTTCTAACATCCAAACATAGAGATTAGAATTTTCGCTTTTACCCGTAAAATCAAGCCGCTCATATGTACTTCCCATTGAGCCTCTGTTCCCTCGAAACTCAGTATGTTTGGTTCCTGTCAGTCTAATTCTCCAATATGAAAACTTGTTGATTAGTAGCCATGAATAATGGACAAGCTCATATGCAACAATAACGAACAGAATCGTATAGATTGTATCAGGGGTTAAATTGTCAAACTTCATTCCCCCTAAAAACCTTGAATCAGCAGCGGGCATAAGCCCAAGTTTGAGCATCACTAAGGTAATGCTTGAAGCGATTATCAAGTTTCGCCTTATTTTTTCTTCATAATCAGTAGGTTCAACAGCCATTGGCTCTTTCATTACTGATTCAACTTGTTCTTTGAATTTTTCGTTATTCTTCATTATTACCCTAAAGCACATAACGTCGCGTTAAGGGGCGTAGGCACGCAATACAAAAGTAACCGCATAACACCTTAACCACTAAACTTGCCGCAAACTGAAATGCCACGCGTGCCAAATCCTTCTTGAACGCTTTGTTATGCAACTTGCTCGACCGTTACAGCCGTACCATATGCAACTACCTCAACTCTGCCTTCTTGTGCTGAAACCGAGTCGTAGCTCATACCTATAATTGCGTTAGCACCTAACCGTTTTGCGTCTTCTATCATCAAGCCATAAGCTTGTTCTCTGGCTTCTTCTGATACGTTCGTCAAGGCGTCGTCGTTATTGCCTGTGAAAGTCATCCCACTCTTCCAAACTTGCTTTAAATTAGGTTTCTTAGTAACGACCCCTTTTGCAACACCATGATAAGCACAAATCTCTTTTTTATGTATTTCATTAGTGGTAACTACAATCACTACTTTCTCCATTATTAATTACTGTTGCATAACGCTTTCTATATACGGATTTTAGCCGTCTTCCATACTCCTATAATGCAATCTTTCCAATTACAGTTCAATTGATAATCAATAGGTTAATGAGAGATGATGGATATTAAATTGCAAAATGACGGATAGTTTAAAAAGCTTACTTCGACGACCTTGGGTAGCTGTCGGTAAGGGAGACTTCATCCAAATGAAGTTAATTCGCTTCAGTGATAACCAACAATAGGGCATAAATGAGTTTGCAATGCCTATTGCAAAAGCTCCTTCAAGTAGTCGTTTTATGGTTAATAAGCATAAAGAGCACTTAATCGATCAATCCGAGTTGGATGTGAGCTAAATTTAGTTTAAATTTGGGCTAATATAGATTTTGGTGTATAGTTAGTAACGCAAACAAATGAACCCAGACTAACTTTTAAATTTAGCTGGTTTACATTCTTATACCGAAGGAAGAAACCCATGCGAACTGAGACGGTAAGCTATTTAAAGAAAAATGCAGCCGATCTCCCACTAGATGAAGCGATGACGATCACACAAAACGGTAAGCCGATTTATGTGGTGGAATCATACGAAGAACGACTAAAGCGCGATCAAGCAGTAGCCTTGATGAAGCTTGTTACTATCAGTAGCAAGGACGTAGCTCAAGGCCGCACGATGTCATCGAGTTCATTTAAGGAGAGGTTGGCCGCCAAGAAATCATAAGGTGACCATAAGATGGCCAATATTGTTTATACGGAAACGTTCGCTAACACAGCAGAAGAACGTATTGACTACTACTCACAATGGAATGATTCCACTAGCGTAGTAGAGAGAATTGAAAATTTGATTGAGACGTTCGAGCAGAACGTTGAGAGCAATCCGGCCATATATCCGGCTTGTTATGAGCTAACTCAGCTTGGGGTGTATCACTTTCGTCAGTTTAGTTTTGATGGGTTCAAACTTATCTATCAATACGACGATGCGACAGATACGGTTTACGCCATGGTTTTGATTAGTGATAAGCAAGATTTGCAGAAAACCCTAGTGGATTACTGCATCCGGTTCTTATAAAACTGATGATTAAAAGCCGCCTTTCGAGGCGGTTTTTTTATGCCTAAAGGTCGCAATAGCGGCCTTTTTTGATCATCCTCAAAAAATATTTTGTTTTCGTTCGTTTCTTTTTGTTTACAAACGAAAACGTCGGGGCTATATTTTACATGCAAACAAAATTGCACCTTTCGACACGAGGATGACCAAAATGACCAACTTAAAAGAAAAACAAATCAAACTTGCTACTGCTGCTATTGCTGATCTTAAAGAGCTGGTGGCGCAAACAGGCAATCTACTAATGAATCTTTCTAAATCTGGCGTTGAGGCAACTGCAAAGGCCGTTTGTAACTTCTACAACGAAGCGTCACCAATCCAACAAGATTGCTTAGACATTGCTTACTGCTGGTGTGGTTCTTGGGATTCAGAGAACGAAGCGCGTGAAGCATTGGAAGCCGTTAAGGGTAACGCAATCAAAGCCCTTGCTTGGAAGCAAAACCGCCTAGAAGTGTTTGAGTGTGAGCGTCCAGAATACCGCCAAGGCATTACTATCTATGAAGTGGTGCGCGTTTCTACTAATCGAGGTGAACCGCTATCAACGCATACTAATTACTTCTCTAGCAAAGAAAGAGTGAAAGCATTCCTAAACAAGAAATACGACTTTTACGCGCCGGATATGGAAGAGAACAGCAAATTCAAATGTATCGAACGCTCAGACTACTCTTTGCAGTTCTACCAAGAAGATGAGGAATATCTGATTGAGTTCCACATGAACCATGTAGATGTAGAGTAATTGTTTGTTCGGGAGGTTGTTAGCATGAACGCTGAAGTAATGACTCAAGAAATGTTCAATTGCATCTTAATAATCGTGGAATACTTTGCCATTCTTTTTATGGGTGTGTTCATCGCTCGTAAACGAGATGTATTTAAAAATAAAAAATAATCCTCGAACATGTATTTAAACTAAACAAGCCAGCTTTAACGCTGGCTTTTTTTGTTATCATTCGTGTCATAAAGTTCACAGGTGAGAACAGATATGGCCGTTTATATCCCCGTCAGACACTTAGGAAAGGCTTTTATCGAAAGCCAAGCCAAAACACCGACCAAGCAGCAAAGGGACATTAGCAAGGCTTACCAGAAGCTACATGCGCGTGTTCAGCGCAACCTTATCGGCTTGCCACCATATCAAACTGAAGTTCTATTTCATCCGACTCGCAAATGGCGAATGGATTACGCTTGGCCCGACTTAAAGATTGCCTTGGAGATTCACGGCGGTACTCATTCAAATGGGCGTCACACTCGCGGCGTTGGCTTTGCAAACGACAGAGAGAAGATGAACGAAGCGCAGCTTTTAGGCTGGATTGTTATTGAGATTGCATCGGACAACTTAGGCCAGCTTAGAGGTTGGTTAGAACGTGCCTTTTGTCATCGAACGGAAATAATTAGCATTGAACAGTGATAATATGTTGACGCAATTGAACACTCGGAGTTAGAGAAGTGGCGAGAATTAATTGGGAACGCATTAAAAAAACAATACCTTAGCGAACACGAAGAAACTGGCGTTGACGTTAAGACGTTTTGTGTTCGCAATGGTTTAGTCTACTCCACAGCAAGAAAATACTTAAATAACAAACTGTTACAGAGAGAAGAGAACAAACCAAGCGAACAGAACGCGAACAACGAAGAAGTTCAGGGCGAAAAATTACAACCCAAAGGGATCACACCGCCCAAAACCAAAATCAAACGCAAGAAAACCGCGAATCAATCAAGTGCCAAAAATGGACACGGTGGCCGTCGAGCTGGCGCTGGCGCTCCAAAGGGAAATAGCAACGCTTTCGTGCATGGCTTGATGACTAAAGCATTTGGCAACCTAGTTAAATACTCTCATCAAGTCGATGACGAATTTAAGTTAGAAGTGCATAAGCTTGCCGCTCTTCAGGCGCTTGAGTGCTACACGCAATACAAAGATGAATTAGCCGACTTCCTCAAAGAGCTGGAAGAGCGTGGTGATAAACCTACAGAACTAGAGCAGGAGTTTATTGATCGACTTGAGAAACGAATCGAGTCGAGTTTTGGCATGGTTTGCCACCACACCGGAAAGCTTGAGTATTTAGAGGGCCAAATGGCGAACCGTCGATTAACCAATCGAGCAATAAGCAAGGTTATCGCTCAAACCACACAAGTCGAAGTTGATACCAACCTTAAACGCAAAGGCATTGCGTTGGCCGAAGCGAATACTGACAAGGCTAAGGCTCAAGCTGCGCTTGCTCGTCATGATCTCGACCAGAAACAACGTGAAGGTCTAGGCGACGATGATGATCTAGGTATGTTGCTAGATGAAGTTCAAGATTTGGATGACGATGAAATCATTCAGCGCTTCAAAGATAAAGGTGGAGTGTTGAACGATGATGAATGATGGTATTCAGCCGTATAAGGATTCTATTAATGGCCGTGGCATAAACCTAGTTATGCCAGCGCTTACCGATCAGCAATTCAAAGCGCTTTCACGGCCAGAGAAGCGCCGTTACTTCAGGAACTATATGACCTGTAAGGAATGGCGCTTAAACAACCTTTACAAGATAGAGAATGATAAAGGTCGCGTTGTCACGTTTCGAATGCGTGACGCTCAGAGAGATCTCTTTGAAACAGCCCATACCTTTGAATTGATTCTTAAAGCGCGTCAGTTGGGCTTTAGTACCTTTATCGACTTGTACGCGCTGGACTCGTGTTTATTCAATAAGAACTATGCCGCAGGTATTATCGCGCAGGATTTGGAAAGTGCTGGCGCTATCTTCCAGACAAAGGTTGTCTTTCCATATAACAATTTGCCTAATTACTTGCGTTCTCGCATTCGTGTAGTTCAACGAGCTGGTGGCGCTAACGGTGGCCGACTCAGTTTTTCCAATGGTTCACGAATCCGTGTTGCAACGTCATTCCGTTCCGGTACGTTGCAGTTTCTACATATTTCAGAGTTGGGCCGTATTTGTGCAGGTTACCCACAAAAGGCCAAAGAGATCCAAACAGGTTCGATGCCTACTGTTCACGAAGGTTGCAAACTCTTTATTGAATCGACGGCAGAAGGCGCGGCAGGACTCTTTTTTGAGTTGTGTAAGAAAGCCGAGGAACGAGCACATAGCGGAGTGAAGTTGGGTGCTAAAGACTTTCACTTTAGATTCATTCCTTGGTTCACTCATCCTAGATATTACTCACCATTGCCATTAGGCGGATTGAAGCTATCCAAATACTTTATTGAATACTTTAAGTCGATTGAGCCATTCGTGATCCGTCACTTGGGTAGACCGTTAACGGATGAGCAAAAGCAGTGGTATGTCGAAACCTATAACCACTACGAAGAGTACACAAAACAAGAGTATCCAAGTACACCACAAGAGGCGTTCTTAACGTCAGGCCGTCGTGTATTTAGCGCTCCTTCCTGTATGGCTGCGGAGTCAGCTTGCTCCAAGCCGTTGCTTGTCTATGACGTTAATCCAGAGACAGGCGCAATGTTTGATGTTCGAGATAGCGTAAACCGTGAAGGTAAAAGCGAGAACATGCAGAACGGACTACAGGGCTATTTGCTTATTTGGGAATTGCCTGATCCAGAAAAGGATTACGCCCTTGGCGCTGACGTTGCGGAAGGTCTGGAACATGGGGACAGAGGTTCAATTGATGTGCTGGACGAAACTGGCAATCAAGTTGCTCATTGGTTTGGTCATATCGACACAGATCAGTTTGCAAAGATTATCGCAATCATTGGAAAGATGTACGCAGGTAAAAACGGCAGAGCGGCCTACGCTGCGCCAGAACGAAACAACCACGGCCACGCCGTTTTAAACGTTCTACGCGATATCTATCCAATATCCAGAATCTACCAAGAAGAACACCACGACAAGGAAGACGAGGACGAAGAAACAGGACGATTAGGCTGGCTTACCACTCGTAAATCCAAGCCGATAATTATTTCAAACTTAAATGAGCAATTGCGCAATAATACGTCGGGCATTCGATGGATCGGGACAGTTACAGAGCTGAATACCTACGTTTATGACTCCAAAGGAAGCATGAACGCAATTGAAGGCGCATTTGATGACCAAGTGATGAGCTATGCGATTGCGCTAGAAATGGTTGTTCGAATGCCTAGAACCATGACCAAGTTACAGCCACGCACCAAGCGATCAAGCGATTGGCGTACTAAGTGAGGGGAGAATTTATGGCTTGGAATGAAGACCATGCGGAGCATGACGGCAAGGGCTTTAACCTTGCTCAATTACGCCGATTAGTCTCAAACGTGGAAGCACAACCAAACTGGCGCGACCCAGCGCAAAAGTGTTGTGATTACTACGACGGCAACCAACTAGCGCCGGAAGTAAAACAAGTCTACGAAGAACGTGGACAACCGATCATTATCAATAACCTAATAGCGCCAGCTATTGACGCCGTTTTAGGTATGGAAGCAAGAACACGAACTGATCTTGTACTTACAGCCGATGACGATGACGGCGAAGAGCTACGCGATGCACTTCAGGAGAAGTTTAAAGATGCGTGGCGACTTGCACGAGCTGATCGCGCTAATGCCGACGCTTACGCTTCACAAATTAAAGCTGGTATTGGTTGGGTAGAAGTTACCAGAAATGACGATCCTTTCTATGGTGGTGGCTACAACATCAAGCCAGTTCGCCGTCAGGAAATGTGGTGGGACTGGAACGCTCAAGAGGCCGACTTGTCTGATGCTCGATGGTTGCTGCGTAAACGTTGGGTAGACGTTGACGAGGCTATTGCTCATTTCCCTGAACACGCCGAAATCATTCGCCAAGCAATGAATAATTGGGAAGACTTTGCAAACCTTGAAAGCTACGAAGAGCAAGACCAAGATTTGCTTGCTGCTTACCATGAATTTGAGAGTTGGGATCGAAATACGTCTGAATGGTTAGATCAGGCGCGTGGCCGTATCTGCTTACAGGTTATCTACTACCGTACATTTAGACGCGGTTATGTCATCGACCTAAAGAATGGCCGAACAGTTGAATACAATCCAAATAATATCGCTCAAGCCGTTGGCGTAAAAATGGGTACATTTAAACCACGAATTGCTACATGGTCAGCAGTACGCGAAGCGTGGTTTGTTGGTATTCATAGAATCATTGATCGTAAATCAGTTGCACCGAGCGGATACTTTCCAATTGTTCCGTTCTTCGGTTATCGAATGGATAAATCCGGCCAACCTTATGGTGTTGTAAGCCGAATGATTAGTGCTCAAGATGAGATCAACTATCGTCGTATGAAGCTTACGTGGCTGCTACAAGCTAAACGTGTCATTGCAGACCAAGACGCAACCAATATGAGCCGCGAAGACTTGCTCGAAGAGGTCGAACGTGCAGATGGTTACATTGAGTTAAACCCTGATCGCAAGAACAAGAAATCAATCAGTGAAGCTATCCAGATTCAGCAAGATTTCAATATTGCGAGTCAGCAGTTTACTGTTATGCAGGACTCAATGAAGCAAACCCAAGACGTTGCTGGTATCTACAATGCAATGTTGGGCCAAGACTCTTCAGCCACCAGCGGAGTGGCTATTAACTCGCTAGTGGAACAAGGCGCGACTACGCTAGCAGAGATCAATGACAACTATCACTATTCGAGAACACGAGTAGCTGATCTGTTAATGGCCTATCTAATCGAAGACCTAGCGAAGCAAAGCAATATCGCTGTAACTATCAACAAGCAAGACGCTCATAAGCGAAAAGTCATTCACCTAAACGTGACCAATGACGACGGCACAGTGACCAACGACGTTAAGCGTTGGAAAGGTCATATTGCTCAAGCTCCAATCCAGCAAACTGCCACATTCCGCGCTCAAATGGCTCAACAACTAACCGCGCTAGTTGCTCAGTTGCCACCACAAATTCAAATGGCAACGCTAGATATGGTTGTCGAGTTAATGGATGTACCTAACAAGCAAGAGATCCTGAACCGTATCAGACAAACTCTAAACATTCCAAAAGCGCCGGAAGATATGACGCCAGAAGAACAAGCAGCTATGCAGGAAGAACAACGCAAGCAGCAAGAAATGGCTGAAATTCAAATGCAGCAGCTACAAAACGAGGTTGCTTTAGGCGCGGCCAAGGTTGAAGAACTACAGGCCAAGATTGCCAAACTACAACGTGATGCAGAAAGCCAAGACGTTAAAGACAACAAGGTTGAGGCCGAAACTGCGAAAGTTTTACAGGAGGTCGCAGAAGTCAAAGCACAAGCAGATAGCACAGTTAATGCAATATTAGCGAACATCGACCAGCAATTGCTAAACCTTCAAATCTAAATGTAAGAGGTAACTAGAAGTGTGGGAACAAGTTAAAAACATCGTGGGCGAATCCGCCCCTTTGGTTGGTTCATTACTTGGCGGTGCCACTGGTAAAACAATAGGTACTCTGATCGCTGGCGTTCTTGGTGTCAAAGATACACCGGACGCCGTTATCAAAGAGCTGATAGAAAACCCTGAAGCTCTAACAAAGATTATTGAGTTTCAGAATCAACACGCAGTTAAGTTGCAAGAAATGGCGCTTAACCAGTTATCTATGCAGCTAACAGACACACAAGACGCGAGAGACGCACACGGCGATCACTGGATGCCTTCAGCGTTAACTCTGATCTTGTGTGTCATGGTGTCAGGTATGTTTTGCTCATTGTTTTGGTGGACGGTTCCAAAATCATACGAGCAACTAATTATCATGATCGCAGGTCAGGTAATGGGCGCGTTCTCAACGGCTATCGTGTTTTGGCTAGGCTCAACGATGATGCAGGGCTTAGGTCGAACAAAGCAACCAATGAAGTTTATGAAGTGGGGGGGTAAGTAAATGAAATTACCAGCCGAGTTTAAGCCGAATACTGAAATTCAAGAAATGATGGAAGAGCTAGGTTGCACTGGCAAACGTGTAAAGCCTCAAGACATTGTTGATCGAATTGAAGAGATTGATTTTCAAACCGTCACGCTTGCAGGTAATAAATTCATGTATTGCGGCATCAAGATGAAAGGCGGCTTTGTTGTTGTTGGTAAACCAGCAACTTGTATCGACCCTGAAAACTGGCGTGACCAGATTGGCCGACAAGTGAGTTTTAACAACACATTCGAAGAGATCTACAAGCTAGAAGCTTACAGAAAGATGAGCGCATAAGACGTAATTGTTTGGAGAGAAAAGCCATGTATGACAAACGACTAAGAAGCTATCGACCTAAATGGTTCAAGACTTGGGAACTTGTGAGCAAAGCTGCTTATCAGGCGCGTGGTGAAAAGGCGATGCTTGGTATGGATGCTCGATTGCTGATCACCATTGATGAGCTGCGAACGCTGCTTAGTGAAATCGATCCGAAGAAAGCGGCGCTTATCTGTAACAACTGGAAAGCTGGTGGATCTCGTGGTTACTCAGGTTTGCGACTTGCGAGTGACAAACATTTCACTCCATTCTCTGCGCATGGCAGAGGGCAAGCTGTTGATTTAATTAGTAATCATTACACGGCTCAAGAGTTGCGTGATTTGATTATTAAACACAAAGACCGATTCCCTTATCTAACGAGAATGGAAGAAGGTGTGAGCTGGTTGCACTTGGATGTGTTCAACTTACCAGAAGATGCACCAGAGAATGCAATCCTGTTGTTTACTAAATCAGGTGAGACTCGCCACGTCTAGATAATCATCGAGCGTTAATTTTTAGTTTGCATTCGTAAATTTGTGGTACATTTATCAGCAAATTGAGTGTGCGGCGAAAAACTAACGCAACACGAGAACATAAAAAAGCCAGTTAGCGCGATTGCGTTAGCTGGCTTTCTTGTTCGCAAGTGCGGCGATAAGCACAAACCAAACGCAAGCGCAGCGATAAGCGCACATGAGGGGATTATGACTATAGAACTTGACCAAGCACTATTAACTGGCAACGTCGAAGACATTGACGCACTGCTAGATGAAATTGACCTAGATGACGATTTGGGCGTTCTCAGCGGTGAAAATGACCAAGACAACCATTCGACTGATAACGAAATGGGCGTAGGCGAGGAAGATGAGGCACTACCAAGTGTTATTGACACTACTCAGCCAAAAGGTGACGCCAACCTAGATAAATCAGAACAGGGCCAAGAGCCTAAAACGAATGCGGCCAAAGATAGCATTGGGTTCGAGAGATTGACGGCAAGCTCTACATTGAAGTTGATCCAGACAATGCAGCGGTAGCAAGTAAGGACGGTAAACATACGATTCCTTATGCAGTTCTAGAAAAGGCTCGCAATCAGGCGAGCGAAGCGTCAAGCCGTATGCAGGAGCTAGAGCAACAGTTAAGTGAAGCTACAACCGCCAAGGAAAAACTACAGCTATACACCAAGCAATTAGAAGAAGCTGGCATTACGCCTGAAAAGCTACCTGAGGAATTGCTGAACGATGAAAATGCACTCAATGCGCTGCGTGATGAGTTGCCAGAAACGGCAGCAAATTTACTAACGGCGCTAGTTAAGCGTTTTCAAAGTAAGGCAGCGACCACTCAACAAGAAGCCAATGACGGAGTTAACGAAGTTACTAACGCGCTAAACGCTGACGAACTAACAGAACTTCGCACTTGGGAATCGAGTGACCGTGACCGTTGGGATATGGCCCTAGTTATCGACAACAAGCTCAAGAATGATCCAGCGTTCCAAGCCATGCCACTAAAAGAACGCTTTGCAGAAGTGCAACGCCGAGTGAAGGCCGCTTTCGGTGATCCGGTTCAAGCGTCAATTGATGCTGAAAAGGCACAGAAACAAGCCGAGCAAGGCCAGCAGCAACCTCAACAAACGGCAGAAAAACAAACCGTTGTACCTAATTCACCGTCTAGTCTAGGTGGTTCTTCACTGGACACTACGGCGGCAGCTAATCAGGCATTGTTGAATCAAGACGCACTAGCGCTTGAGCAATCACTTGCCAATATGTCGCCAGAGAAGGTTGAAGAGTTCCTAGCTCAAGCGGTGATAGCTCTAGATTAGTCGAGGATTTCATAATGACTACTATCACTAAAGCTCAAGCTGCTAAAGCGTTTGGTGCCGCGCTGTTTACTCATACGCGCCGCCAAAACACTTTTGTAAACATGCTAACTGGTAAAGCTCCAAAGGCAGTGCCAGCAGACCGCAACCGAAACAAAACTCAAACTGAAGCTGGTGCGCCAGTTGTAATGATCACCGACCTTACAAAACAGGCTGGTGACACAGTTGAAATGGATTTGTTCCACAACTTGGGCGGTATGCCAACGATGGGCGATAAAAAATCGAAGGTCGTGGCGAGTCTCTATCAAAAGTTGAGTTTGAATTAGTCATTAACCAAGGCCGTCATAACGTCGATTCAGGCGGTAAGATGGCTCAACAACGCACCAAGCAAAACCTACTTCAAGTAGCTCGTACAATGCTTGGTAACTACTTCAACGATCTACAAGATGAAATCGCAACGTATCACCTAGCTGGTGCGCGTGGTGACTTCATGCCTTCCGACATGATTGTTCCAACTGCGGATCATCCAATGTTTGGTGAAATCATGGTTAACCCTGTTACCGCTCCTACAGCGGATCGCCACTTCTTCGGTGGTGACGCAACAGGTATTGCAGATATCGTGGCAGCCGACACGCTAACCCTAGCGAAGATCGATGAAATTGCGCTTTACCTAGAAGAAATGGCACATCCAATCAAGCCTATCCGCTTCGAAGCAGATGAGCTTTACGGTGAATCGCCTTTCTACGTTCTATTTGTTACTCCGCGCCAATGGGCCGACCTATGGGCTGACGTTCAAGGTGCTGGCAAAGTGCAAGAGCTGATCGCGAATGCGGTTAACCGTTCGCAAGGCTTTAAGCATCCACTATTCCAAGGTGACCGCCTAATGTGGCGCAATATCTTGGTTCGTCAATACCGCAAACCAGTACGTTTCAATGCTGGCTCTAAAGTGAAAGTTGGCGCAGCAAGCGGCAACGGCACTGAAACTGAAGCTACAGCAGCTACCGTAATTGACCGCGCAATCCTACTTGGCGGCCAAGCGCTAGCAGTGGCTTACGGTAAATCTTCAAGCGGTGCTCAGTTCTCTATGCACACCGAGAAGGTTGACCACGGCAACGGTCGTGAAACGTCTATCGCTTGGATGAGCGGCGTTAAGAAAGTTCGCTTCCAAGAGAAGAATGGCCGAATCAATGACTACGGCGTAATGGTGCTAGATACAGCCGTTGGCGGTTTATCTAAGTAATAAGTGACTGGCTGGCTATCTAGCCAGCCTTTATTCATCGGAATCAAAGGAGAATTGCAATGGCAGTTAAAGTATCACCAGCTGTTAAGCAAAACGTCTACAACGGTACTCACGGTAACCTTTCAGTGATGTTCGCTGAAGTTCCGGCACTTGCTGATGGTGACTCGGTTATCGCAGCAAGCCTTGAGGCTGGCGTGAAGCTGGTGGAAGTTAAGATTCTTACCAAAGGCGAAGCGGTTACTAGTTTGACTGCACAAGCATCGCTTAATGAAGTGCTGCTAGGTGATGGTATTCATGCGCCTCAAGTTGGCACCAAGCTAGAAGATGTGATCGGTACGGCCACGGAAGTTCCGAAAGGTGCGTTGTCGTCTGATGCGGCTGGATACTTTCCGTCAGAAGATGTTGCTGAAAAAGATAAGTGTCTTGTTCTAACGTTCGCAGGTGCCGCAGTTACGGAAGACAAGATCCGTCTAGCGATTTACACCACTTCAGTCGGCACTATCTAAGATAGTCCACTCTGTTGAAAAACAGGCCAGTCAGATAATTGGCTGGCCTTTTTTATATGTTCCGTGGCAATGGCCGCAGCTCAACACATCGAATACACATAAGGGTATTGACTATGACAGCAGAAAAGAAAATTGTTTGGATCGGTGAAAAGCCAATTAAAAAAGTAAACACGCTTGGCCGTGACTACTACTTTAACCGTGGCGAACCAACCAGCGTACCGGAACAAGTGGCGCAACTAAAAGCTGAAGAAGAGAAAGCAAACACTTGGCTCGTTATGGTTGATGGTGAAGTCGTCAACATTTCCAAATACACCAAGGCGAAACTTGAAACCGTTATCCTAGCAGAAGAGCTTCCGATTGATCCGTTAGCGTTGGAAGTTCCAGAAGGCGAAACACATGCGTCAGCTCTACGCATGGCAGTGCGTGACAAGCTACACGCTAAACACGGTATTCCAGAGGCTTAATGATGAGCGCACTATCTGATTTATATCGGTTAGTGCGTCAGCGTTGCGCTGGCGTTGTCGATATCATGATGGATGACGCCTTGCGCGACTCTTACCGCGAGTTTTGCGAGAAATCAGAGTTCCTAAAAACAAAGGTCAAATTGACCGCCGTTGTGTCTGGTGTGCAAATTCCGGTTGCTGGCATTCCTACCGATTCAGCAATTCTAAAAATTGACAGCGTAGTGAGTAATTGCGGTTCTCCGCTTTACGTCAATGACGACTACGTTTTTGATCCTGTAACCAACGAGTTCACATTCACGAATCACTTTGATGTGGTGACCGTTACGGCGGTACTAAAACCAAAGCTAAATTTCGATGAGAACAACCTTAATTCATACCTAGTTGAAAATTACGGCGAAGCTCTAGCGGCTGGCGCTGCTTACCGCCTCCGACTACAGGTTGGTACAAATTGGTTTAACCCTGATCTCGCGTTGATGTACGAGCGTGAATTTATAGAGGGTTATCGCTGCGCTTACCGACTAAGCAAAGACAACTTCAATTCATTCAAAAACAAAGTGCGCAAGCACAATTTCTACTAGAGGTGTGTATGTCTGCTAATAACACTCCGGTCAAACACTTGATCGATGAGGCAGCTCGTCTCGTTGTCGATAAAAACATGATCCGTTGGGATAAAGCGTTTTGGGTTGATGCGTTCAACTCGGCAGTTCGAGCAATCCTAGCAATTCGATCTGATGCGCTAACGGCCAATGAGGACTTTGTTTGTGTTGAGGGTTCAACTCAGACAATTCCAGTAGGTGCTCGTTTTGTTGTTGATGTTCTGCGAAATAAAGGCGGCGCGGCCATTTCTGGCAATGTGGATTTGAAGATGCTTGATGATTATCGCCCTGAATGGCGTTCAGAGCCTCTTGCTAGCACGGCCAAAGCGTGGCTTTACGATGACCGAAATCCAACCACGTTTTATATGTATCCTCCGGTAGTTTCTGGAACAACCATTGAGTGCGTATTTGCAAAAGTGCCTACGCCAATAACTGAAAGCGATTACGACTCTGAAACCAAATGCGAACTAAACCCGATGTACGACAACGCAATCATTGAGTGGCTTGTCTACCGCGCATTTAGTGAGGATGCGGAGTTTACCGCTAACGCCGCTCGTGCAACCACAGCATTAAACGCCTTTAGAACAATGCTAGGCGACAAGAGCCAAGCAGATAGCATCGTTCAACAAAAGAGCGCTGATATCAAAAACCAACCACGCTAATTAATTGGAGTAGAGCACAATGAGTAGTAGCTGGTATCGAAGAGGTACGGTAACTGTAACCGACGGCTCAAAAGAGGTTGTAGGCGTTGGTACGTTATGGGTTGATGCCGGAAATAAACCGCTAGCTGGCGATATCATGTTCATAGCTGGCAGTATTTATGAGGTCGAATCGATCACCGATAACGAACATTTGTCACTGTTCAGACCATTTACTGGCGTTCCACCAGCAAATGGTGAGTATGCGATCATTCGAAATACTTCAGTAACTATTGCAACTCGTGTGGCCGCAATGGTCGCGGCGGCTATCAACTCAAAACAAGTGTTGCTTGATGACCTTCGAGGTTATTACACATCAACGGCTGACAAGGTTCTTATTCACACCGATGACGGCTCAACTATAGAGGTTGTGCCACTTCAAACACTGGTGTCAGATATCACAAACCTGATCGCTCAGTCTGAAAGTATTAAAAACGATCTAGCTAATACACAGGCAGCTCTAGATCTTGTTCGTCAATACTCTAATGCGGCGCAAGGTGTCGAAGTTGAACCTGGCAAGTATTCAGCGAAGAGCTATGCGGCTGATGCGGCGGATACGTTGGCTTTAGTGAACAAAGCAAAAAGCGATGTGGATTTAAAAGCCTCTCAAGTTCAGCAAACCAAAACAGATATTGAGCAGTTTGTAAGTACATCAAAAACTGAAATTGATGCCAAGGCTACTGCTATTAGTACGGCTATTGCTACGCAAGCGACTACCGTTAAGGGCGAAATCACAACACTGGTTACGACAAGTAAGAGCCAGATTTCTGCGCAAGTAACTACTGGTAAGAGCGATATTGCCGAGCTTATTACTGGTGGAACGGACAGCATTTCTTCACTTTCTTCTACGAGTCAAAGTGAAATAACGGCGCTAGCTACCAAAAGCAAAAGTGACATTGTGGCTCTTGCTACTCAGAGCAAGAAAGATATTACGACTCTTACGACAACGAGTAAGGGTGAAATTTCAGATCTAGTGGCTGGTGGCACTAATAGCATTACGTCACTTACCGATACGAGCAAGGGTGCAATTAACACCTTAGTTAGTGCAAGCAAAACCGAAATCACGGATCTAGCTACCACAGAAAAAGCAGCCATTTCGCAGCAATCAACCGCAGCAATTAGTGAAATGACTTCACTAAAACAGAGCGCCGAACAAGCAGCATCAACGGCAACACAAAAGGCTACTCAAGCGGCTGCTTCAGCTACAAGCGCAGCACAAAGTAAAACCGATGCTCAAACCCTGAAAACGCAAACTGAAGCCTTAGCGAATGAAACAAAGCAAGTAGCGGAAGAGATTAAATCCGGTAGTTATGTTGGTTGGCAAATCTATTGCCAAAGCGAAGCAAACATGAAAGCAGCACGAATGCTAGCTAGTGAACAGTTTGCGGCTAGTGGATTCGTTGATTTTGGTCGTCACTATAGTTCTGGTAATTATGTTCCTGTCAATGAGGGGCTTTGGTCGCAGTTAGATTCACCAAATAGCCTAAGAATAGGTAAGGTCACCAATGCTTCAGGAACGTCAAAAACTAACCATGCCGTTACGCATATCGCAGGCTTTATTTCGCAACTGATTAATATCAACGATGCGTTTGAACCAAGGGCTTCGATTAAGTTTCCTGAAGCCCCGAACGGCGCAGTTGTTTATGACTCCACTGGTAACTGTCGTGGTTCTGGTAAAGTTAATCTAGATTTGTCTAAGGAAGCTGATCCTAAGTATGGGGATGTTGCTGCTAATAGTAATGAAGCAGTTGCTCGTGCATTTGAGGGAGATTGTAAAAATGGCGACTTTAGAAACGGTACATCTAATTGGGGTATTAGCGGTAGCAACGTAAACAACTCCCTTTCTCTTGGCAGTTCTGGTGGGTATGTCAACGGGCAACAAACGGGAGAATCAGCATACTTCGATAACTACACATCATTTGAGGCTGGCTCTACATACAGAATTAAAGGTGTAGTTAATGTTGAAAATATAGGTAGTGGTTGGCGGCTATATACTCGTGATCATGCAGGTGGCGGTATCGTATTTGAATCAACAACAGGCACTGGACTTCAAGCGTTTGAGGTTAACTTTACATTCAATAGCGCTTGGACGGGCGCAAAGCTTCAGTTGCACTACCAAGCACGAGCTTCGTTTAAGGGTACGTTTAAATACCTATCAGTTCAAAAGGTAACCGAAGAGGTAGTAACGGAGCGTGTTGATATGTTTGGTTTTGAGTTCTTCTTAGAGGAAGTCAGCAAGGCCAATCCATTTGTTTACCCTTATGGTTGTATTCAGTCGCTTGCTTCCACAATGGAAGGCATTGCTACTACAGGCTCTAATAGACCTGTAACTTATTATGCCGCTTTTGATGGTGATACAGGCTCAAAAGGTAAAGGCGTTGACTTTTGGGCTGCAACGGATGAGCAGAAGAGAGCTTTAGTTTCTAATCCTGAACACAACATTTATTTACTTGATGATGGACGACTTGTTCAATGGCGTGTGCGTCAGAGAACTATTGCAGGTGCAGGTAATGGGGATTGGGAAGGCTTTAGCCCTGTCGATGCAACACAACACTATTTACATTTCTACGGCGTGTTTAGTAACTGTTCGGTGGTTAATCCACAGGGCATTAAAGATGTACTCGGAGGTAATGGCACTTCATTTGGTAAACCTAATAATGCTCTTGGGTATGGCGTTTTTGATGGCAACGTTGAGCCTATTCGTCCAGATGAAAGTTTGGGCGCGTATAAAGTTCGTTTCTCTCATGCTTCAGATGGTTCTTACGCAGTAAACGGTGAGTGTTATTTCTATGTTTGCGGTGTAGTTCCTCGATTAAACAAAGGTGCTTATCATCCTAGTTTTAACCCTATGGGTACTCGTGCATTTGCGGCAGCAAGCGGGGGTTCCTCCACAGTTACAGGTGCATACTTCTGGTACGAGTTTGGTGGCTCATCTACCATTGGAGGTGTTACTTCTACTTTAGATTGTTTCCGTGGTTACAATAACGGAGATGTTCATAATAATATTGCAGGTTCAAGCTTGGAGACAGGCTTCATTGGCTCAACTAGTACCAAACCCTCTGGTCGTAGTGATGACCGTTTATACGATGCTATCTACGCAAGTGGTCAAGGTGGTGTAATTGATTATCGTTTGAGTGCTTGGGATATGAGCAGCAAAGAAGAAGCAGCGAAGATTTTCCAGAAGGTAGTGAATGGTACTTATCGTGGCAAGGAGTTTGCTACTCGTTGTGATTTGTTCGTTCGAACAAGTACAGAGCCTTATTTTTATGGTGGTAAAACTGCTATATGGATTGAGGGAATTGATGACTTCATTGGTTCTCGGAATCCTAGAGATTTCAAGGTAAATGGTTACACAGTGGTAACCGCAGCCACAGATGGACACGGGCAGTATGTGTATTTCGATTCTAAGTACGGCGATATTTCATCTTATTGGAAGTCTGTCAGTAACAACGTAGTCGTCACTTCACCGACCAATATACCAGTGTCTGGC
Source organism: Vibrio sp. E14 (assembly GCF_020515785.1). Taxonomy (NCBI): domain Bacteria; kingdom Pseudomonadati; phylum Pseudomonadota; class Gammaproteobacteria; order Vibrionales; family Vibrionaceae; genus Vibrio; species Vibrio sp. E14. The sequence goes on along the minus strand of NZ_JAHPJI010000002.1, from coordinate 51,617 downwards.
AATTTTAATATGATTGATGTGCTTGGTTCGCCAGAGCGCATTTTGGCTAAAACTGAACTAGCAAATGGTTGGCTTGGTGGCTGGATTCCGGTTGTTCCAAACAATACATTGGTGGCAAATAAATTTCCGATGACTCACGTTGCGGTGGATAAGGATCTGCGAATGTATTGGAGCGACGGTGACGCAGCTTGGCAAACCGGAACTTATACGTTCGCTTCATCATTAAATGCGCGTGATAACAGTTCTGCAATTCCATCAACTCGCGTTGCATTACATTCTTATACTGCTAGCGCAAAACTTACTAAATCAGCAAACATCAAGCCTATATTAAATGGCGCTAATGGCGTCGGTGATGTTTACGCAACGATGTTTAATGATCGTACTCGTGGTGGATTATTACGGGAAAGTTTTATAAACAAAGTTGTTAGTGGCTACTCGCAGAAGCATCCACACAGCCAAACAGTGAAGCTGAACAAATGTACGTTGCTTGATGGATATTTTGCTAGTAACCCTGATTTCTCGCCAACGCATGAATGTATTGCACTAGGTGAACCAGCTTATGATGATTCAGCAATCAAAGTGTTGTGGAGTCAGAGTTCAAACAACCAACAGGCCAATTTAAATCTATCATTCAATGAGTTGATTTGGGTTGGTAGCTATTCGTCGTTGAATGTAACCAAAATTACGTCCACTAACACTGCGACTGATGGTGTTGCTGGTCAGCTTTATTTAACCGATCCAAGTATTACAAATGCTTTGGGTAATAAGTTGCTTCGCTGCGTTAAGTCTTTTACTGCGTCTTGGGGGGATGTGTGGTTAGAGAACGGAAAAGGCTTTGTGTATATCACAGCTCCAACGGGAGATCCTTTTTTGGTCGTATATGGTTCACAGTCGGATTTATGGGGTGATGATGGAAAACTGCGAATCGTAAGTGAGGTTGGGACATATAAGAATCTCAATGGTGATTTATGTCTATATGGTACGCATGAGCTAGCAATTCCATACGGCTACACGAAGAACAAAGCTCGTGCTGGTTCTCAAGTTAGTGGGGTGGATTTATGATCATTGATACCGACTACACAGCTCTAACCGATATTGATGAGAATATCCGGCATTATTATGCTGAAGATGTTCGAGAACGAGTGATTGGCTACACAGAGTGGGAGGAAACTTCCCCTATAACCGAGCAATACACGGTTATCGTTCTTAATAAGCCTGAAGTAATTACTTATCAGGATGCAAACCAAAGACGCTGGGAGGGTAAGTCTTGGGAGCAACTTATTAAGCCAGAGCTTGAACGAGCAATTGCTTGGGAAGATTTTCAAGTAAACCACGATCAATATCTTCAATGGCTGGTGGATGTAGAGAACTTTGTTCCTGAAATCACTATTGGCGAAGATGGTGAAGAAGTTGCCACGTTGCCACCAGCGCGGCCAGTGATCGATATGCAAAATCGCCGCGCCGTTTATGAAGTGATTGAAGTGTCATACGACGCTAATTATTACACTCATAATGGTGAATACGATTATTTGGTCAATGATGAAGAGTTTACTGTTACCAAGACGCCAGTTGTCGAGAGAAAGCCTGACAATGTGATCGCGGAGTTTCATCGGAACAAGGCGCAAGCTTTGCGAGATGAAATAAAACTATCAAACATCTTTATTCATGGATATGAGTTCCAAGTTCGCCAAGTTGACCGGAACAACATGGATGAAACCCTATGGTATGCAGAGCGAAATAATATGCTGGATAAAGAGACGGTCTGGATTGCAGCAAATAATGAACCTGTAAAACTGACGTACAATCAAATCCAACAAATTAAAGATGCTTATGCGATTCGATTAGAAAAGCTATTTAATCAATATGCCACTTGGACAGAGGGGGATATGCAAACTCCATTCGAATTTTTAGAAATCTAATGTTTTCGATTGGTGATTTTTGTTTTCAATCGAGAAAGTGTTTTTATTCCGAGTTATTATTGGTCAAGCATTGCAGTTTATGATGGGGTGCGAAAGTGCCCCGAATTGAAAGGGGCGAAAGATGTTAGAGAAGTTACTAAACAACAATCCACTAGGCGTTGTGATGTTGTGTGCTTCGATAGTTGGGACTGGCTATGTGATGAATTATCGCTTGAACAGTATCGAGACGACTCAACAAAACATTGGCACTGATGTAAAAGATATTCGCCAAGATATAAGCGCTCTACAGGCTGATGTTGCTGGCTTGAAAGCCGTTGCTGATTACAAAGAGAGAGCAGGTAAATAATGCCTAGAATTAACGTCGCTACTTTCTTTGGAGAACGGCCAAAACAGACGCCGAGACTCCTACCAAATGAATACGCTACAAAAGCGGTAGATTGTCAGTTTCCGGTTGGAAACCTTCAGCCTTACCTTGGCTTGAAGGACACTACTGAAGGCTTAACGGAAAGCCATAAAACGGTTTATAAGTTTTTAGATTGGTGGTTCAAGTGGAAAACTGATGTTGATGTGGTTGTGTCGCCAATTGTTGGTGACCCTTGGAACCGTGTTTATTTTACAAGTGATACCGGAGTTCGCGTTACCAATAACCAGATATTTAATGGTGTTGGTGATCTTCCCGTTGACTCTTATCCATTAGGAGTGCCAGCGCCAGAGCATGGCGTGACAGCAAAAGTAAATGCTCCAGATCCTCTGCCAGAAGAAGACGAAGCAACCGACGACGAAACTCGTTTTTATGTCTACACGCTTGTTAGCGAACAAGAAGAGGAAGGGGCGCAATCTCCGATCAGCAATCAAGCTGAAATTAAGTTCCCAGAGAGTACGGTTACGCTGACATTTCACAGTGAAGGTGCTTTATCCGGCAATATCACTAAACGTCGAATCTATAGAACGTCAACAGAGGGTGGTGTTTCTGACTTCTATCTGGTTGGGGAAATTCCGATTTCACAAAATACGTTTGTGGATGATAAGTCAGCCGATGATCTTGGGTTCCCGTTGGAAAGTGAAAAATACGAAATGCCTAACAAAAAGCTACGGTTTTTAACCCTAATGCCTAACGGAATTATGGCTGGTGGCTATGACCGAACTGTTTGTTTTAGTGAGCCGTATTTACTTCACGCATGGCCTGTAGATTATCAGCTCACAACAGAGCACGAAATCGTAGCAATGGAATCAGTGAGCAATATGCTATTGGTTGGCACGAAAGGTTACCCTTGGGTGTTCCAAGGTATCACCAGTGATGCGATTAGTGGGCGAAAGCTTGAGTCTATGCAAGCGTGTGTTTCCAAGCGCTCTATGAGAAATATCGACAACCTAATTATCTATGCGTCTCCTCATGGCCTTTGTGCGTTCACTGGTCAAGACGTTGAGCTAATTACCAAAGATATTATTGACTCTAAGCAGTGGGAAGCATTGGAGCCAGAAACCATTGAAGCTTACTACTACGATGGAAAGTATTTGGCTTTTTACGGAAAGGCGCTTGATAAGTCGTTCATATTCGACCCTAAAACGGGTGGTATTACGTTCCATTCTATAGGTTCAAACCTTGGATTTACTGACTTAGTGACAGGTACGCTTTATGTTCGAAGCGAAGATGGAACAAAATTGGCTGAATGGAACAAGGGCCAACCTAAAGCGTATGTTTGGCGTTCTAAAGAGTATTACGCCATGTATCCAACACTTAGTACGCTGTATATCCGAGCGGAAGATCCGGCATTGGTTGGAATGAAAATTATCGTTGATGGAGTCGTCATCAAAGATTACGAGATAGGTACGTTAACTGATCGACCTATACGCATTCCACCAGCAAGGGGCAACTCATGGCAATTTGAAGTTTATGGCACTGGAATATTAGAAGAGGTGATCATTGCTTCTAGTATGGCAGAGGTTTACGGGTAAATGGCAGTTCGTACATTACAAGGCGGCAAAAAGCTAAAGGGTAAATTCCAATCTATTCCCCACAAGAAAGGAAGTGACGCTGTAATGGATGCAGTTGCCGACAACTTGGAACAGTTGATCGGTATGCGTGGCGAGGGCGGCAAAAAAGCCGTCCTTTGGGAAGATATGAAAAAGCTTGGTTTTGCTGACTACAGAAACGGCAAATTACAGAGCACAATTAATATCCCAAGTTCGGACGGCGGTAGTGGTGATCCGATTGTTGGTGAGGAAGTTCAGACGCCAACTACACCACAAAACTTAGTGGTTAAATCTGGCTTTGGTATCGCACTACTTTCGTGGGATACCGCGCCATATAAAGGCCATGCTTACACCGAAATTTATCAGGCAAGAGAAAACGTTTTTGCAGATGCGATTGTGGTGCAAACAACTCCTTCTAGTGTTGCGTCATTGCCGATTGAGCCTACAGGTGATTATTACTATTGGATCAAGTTCGTAAACCTAAAAGGCGAACGTTCAGCGATTAACTCAATTAATGGTACTCATGCAAAGAGCGTTGTTGACCCTCAATATTATCTTGACCTGATCATTAAGGAGATGGAAGAACATCCCGAACTAATTCCTTTACCGGAGGCATTAGAAGGCATTGATTTTTCATCCATTCCAGACGCAGAAACTATTGAGAATATCGACGTATTATTAGCGGAAGCAGCTATGCAAAACGCTGTAACCGTTGATAAGGAAAGCGCATTTCGCAGAGAAGAGAACCGGACATTAAGGGCCGAGATTGAAACCAACTACTACACAGCAGTTGAAACCGATAAGGCAATGGCGGTTTTAAGAGAGTCGGTTACTTCTCAGATCGAGGAAAACGAGACATCAATTCTTGCTCAGATCAAACGAGAGTACGCAACGAAGGTTGAAGTTGATAGCGCGTTATCGGCATTAAGAGAGTCTGTTAAGTCAGAAATTCAGTCTAATGGGGAGTCAATTCTTGCGCAGGTAGGCCAAGAGTTTGCGACTCAAGTTGAGCTTGATAAGGCTATATCTACAGCCAAGTTAGATCTCGAAACTCAGTTAGGCGATTCGATTTCAAGCATTGAGCAAAACTACGCGACGAACGCCAAGCTAACGTCAGCAATTTCTCAATTAAATACGTCGTTGTCAGCGTCAATTGAAGGAGTTGAGAGCAATCTATCAACCAACTATAAAACGTGGGTTGATACTGAAAAGGCGATCAATATTGCAACCAATTCATTGTCTTCAAAAATTGGAGAGGTTGAGAGTAACTTAGCCAACAACTATTACACTGAAGTGCAAACCGATCAGGCCATTGCTAAATCTGCTTTGACATTGCAATCATCAATTGACGGTGTTAGCTCGAATCTATCCAAGAACTACTACACAAAGGCGCAAACCAATCAGGCGATTAGTACCGAGATTGGAAAAGTTAATGCAACGGTTAACGGCGTTTCATCTTCAGTCACACAGATTAGTGAAGCATTGGCCGATCTTGATGATGGCTATTCTGCGTTGTGGGGCGTTAAAACAAGCATAGGTGGAATGACGGCTAGTGTTGCTCTTATAGCCAAGTCTTCCACTGATACGAGCACAGCAAACGCAGAATTTGTTGTTAAGAACGCAGGGTTTAAGGTCGCTTACGACAAGAATACTGGTGGTACAGGTAGCAACAGCATCGTTCCGGTTTTTGGCACTATCAAAAACCCAGCCTATCAGGATTGGGTTAACGGCGGTCAAGTTGGTACAGCTCCGCCAAAATATGTACTCGCAATCGACACTGCATCAATCAAGGTTGCAGACATTAGAGATCTGGTTGCTGGCGATGTAGTGGCAACAAGCGTGCAAGCAAATACAGTGATCGCAAACGTAACGTTACGAGCGTCAACGATTAATGACCCGAACAGCAAGTTCTATGTGAGCGCGGCTGGTGTGGCAAAAATGGTTGATGCTGATGTTTCGGGGAAAATTACCGCGACTTCTGGTGTGCTAAGGAACGTTACGATTACTGATTCTTGCGATATTCAAGGTCGTCTCAATGTTAATCAGATCGTTGGTGATGTAATAAAACCTTATCCGTACACGGTTATGAAGACAGAAAGTACTACAGGACTAATTCAGACGCTCTACTCAGTAAATATTCCAATGGCTACTTGGGATCGTGAGGTTGTTTGGGGGAGTGTGTATGTGACTACGTTCGGTGCATGGTTTGATTTTTTAATTAATGATGAGGTTGTTCATAGTCAAGATGTTGGTGGTATGAGCGCTCAAAACTCACCGATCTGGCGGCATAGTCTTCCGGCTGGTAAGGCTTATAAGGTTAGTTTGCGCGCAAGAAACCACGAAAACAATTCTTGGCATGTGTGGAACTCATCTGGATTAGTGCTCACCTACAAAGCTTAGGTTTAGTGCTTTTGGAATTGCGCCATTTTGTTAAGGTGCTCTAGATCGTTCAGGGGTAAAAAGTGCGGTTCGCTAAAGTTGATCACAACAATTATATCTACATGCTTGTGAGAAAGCTTGTTTACGTGGCTGGTCGTGATGATTTGCCGGATTTGCCGAAAGAGGTGATCAGTAAGTTGGATAATGGTGATGCACACTTGTTTGTTGGTGAGCGTTGTGGCGCAGTTTTGGAGGTGACGCACGAAGATAACGAGATAGTTATGTATGTGGTTTTTGGATGGTCTGATAACGGACATGGCATATCAGATTACATCAATGCGTACTATCAACTTGCTAAAGATGCGGGAGCAGAAAAGATTGTTTCATTGGCTCGAAGAGCAGGTGTGTACAGGCTTTGGCGTGCTCACGGATTTAAAAAAGTAGGGTACAATGAGCAAGGTTTAATCAGGTTTGAGAAAAGGCTGGTAAACAATGGGTAAAGGGCCAGAAAAAGCAAAACCAACTGCCGATCAGATTGCAGCAGCAGAAGTAGCAGCTAAAGAGTGGAATAGATATCAAGAGGTGTTTGTTCCAATTGAAAACGAATATATGCGTATAACCGAAAAAATGGGGGACGAGGCAAACTACGAAAAAATAGCAGGAGCGGCCAATACAACGTCGAATAGTGCAACGAGTTCGGCTGTCAATCAGACTCAAAAACAATTGTCGGCATCTGGCTTTAATCCAAGTTCAGGTAAGGCGTCTAGCGCTTCAAACGACATAATCTCAGGCTCTAATGCCAACGAGGTGCAAACTACTGCGCAAGGCCAACACAACGTAACCGAGCGTTTTACTGGCAATCTTCAAAACGTAGTTGCAATGGGGCGAGGTCAGGCGACTCAAGCCACGGCAGGGCTTAACGATATTGCGGCGGCGTCAGCGCGTAAGGCCAACCAAGCTGCAATTGATGAAGCTAACGCCGTATCTATTCCGGCGGCGGTTGCTGGCGCTGGTGCCTCTTTACTTACTGGCACCGATACAGGCAAAGAGATGCTATCAAGCGCTGGACAGGGATTAAGTAATTACTTCAAACCAGATACTTACAAAAGTATGAAATCAGACGATGGCTTTGCGCCAATGGGCGGCGCTAGTTCATACGGTTTAAGTTAAACGTTAGGAGAAAATAATCATGCCTCAAGAGGGTGAATTAGGTTATTACAATCCAAATACTGGCCGTTCAGCCGCGCCAGCCACAACCTCTCCAACCGCCAGTGTTAAAAGCGATAATCTTTCAAACATGATGGTTAACGCTTATGGTAATCCTGAATACATATACGCGAATCTTACGAGAAAGCAGTACGAAGATTATCTAAAGCGCTTCCAACAATATGAGAATCAACTTATCGATCTTGCTATGACCGATAATTTGTTAAATAAGCAGTTAGATAGAAATAACGCAAATGCCACGAAGAACTTAGAACAAGCCAATATCAATGCTGCAAATGCAACCAGAAAGTATGGTTTAGGTGATCTTCGAACTGATCAGCAAAAACGAAACTTGGAAATGAATAATGCGCTTGCGCTAGCTTCAACTAATAACAACACTCGCCAAGCCATAAACGATTTACAAGTCGGATTAATGACGGGTGTTTCGTCAGGAAGCAGAAACTTAATTAACTCAGTTGGTGGAGTGTAGGTGGCTAATATGGGATACGGTCTAATTGATATTGGTCGAAATAACGCGAGAAGTTCGCTTGATACTTACAGAAATCTTTCTAACCAAGAACAACAGCGCAAACAAGTGAACGAGCAGCTTAAACAACAATACAAGCAAGGTATTGCGTCAGGTATCGGTACTGGTGCAACTCTAGGTGCAACAATCGGTAGTGTTGTGCCTGTCGTGGGTACTGTTGCTGGTGGTGCGATTGGTGCCGTTCTTGGTGGTTTAGCTGCGTCATTGTTTTAGAGGTGTTTTTCATGGCAAACGTTATTGGTAGTTTTAATGAAGGCGTTCGAGTTGGTGCAGGATTAATTGACCTACACAACCGCCAGCAAGATCGTGAGTTGTGGAGACAGGAGCACAACGAAGACCGAGAACGAAAGAAAATCTTGCGACAGCGAGAAGATATTCGTTGGCAGCAAGGGCTTGAAGATCGAGAACAACAAAAGTTACAGCGTAAAGATGAACTAGATTGGCAAGCCAAAAGCCGAAAACAACAAGAAAAGCAGTGGGCGCAAGCAGAGCTTACATTTAAGCAGCAACAGGAAGAATATAACCACAAGAAAACACTTATGGAACGCCAAGAAGGTTTTCAAACAATCTTCCTTCCAGCGATTGATAAGGCGATTGCCAGCGGCGATTTTTCCTTAATGGAGACGCCGGAGTTTGCAGATTATGTAGCTAAAAACCCTCAATTTGATGTGAACAACATTCTTGGTAGTGATGCTGGCAAGGCTTTAGGTGAGGCGGCGACTTTGTTCAACAAAATGGCACAAGGTGAAATGCCAGCAGAGAATGATCCAATGTTGATCAATGCAGTGGAAACATTGATGCCTGAAATCACCAAGGCAAAAGGTTTACCTACGATCTACACAGATAAAGATGGTAAGCAACATCAAATAGTTGAGAGAAAAGTTTCGGCAGTTCGAATCACTCAAGGCGGTGGGGCAGTTATTGAGCAAGATCTAACTCTTGATAATGGAAAAACTGTCACAGTTCCCGTTACTCAAAACCGAACAAGCAAGCCAGATGACAATATCTTAGTTGTGCCATTGTCGGAGTTTAGTAATCGAATGAAAACCATGATTGATACTCGTCAGCATTTGAACCGTGAAGAGTTGAACAACTGGCGTCAACTTCAAACAGGTCGATCTCTGAACTTCGATGAAAATGGCAATGTTGTATATGGTGGTCGCTCAGGCCGTTCTAGTCGATCTGGCTCTAGTGGTTCATCTTCTTCAATGGCTCAATTGGCGAAGCAACAGCTATCTGAACAAAACGGAATTAATAGTAAGTATGACGAACAGATTGTCAAACTTGACCGCAATATGTTCGATAAGGAACAAGATTATCAGGCTGAAATTGATCGCTTGAATCGAGAAAGGGAGAAGGCACTAGAGCGTCATACGATGATGTATTTGCCACTAACAGGTTATGATCCTCAATACTTAACCAAGGAACAAGCGCAAAGTATGGCAAGAAAACGAGCGCAAGCGTTTGTTGAGTCATATCCTGATTATGAGTTCCAAGCGGGCAGCAAAGCGCAACTTCAGTCTTATCTAATGGAAAACCCAGCCGCGACGCCTGATCAGGTAAATAAGGCTATTCAAGAGATGATTAAAAGTAAAGATATCATCAAGAAAAAGCCATCTAATGAAACGCTGATAAGCGAGTCTCAAGAGTTCACCAATGGCGAGAAGAAGGCCGCCGGACAGACAGAAGGTGAACCGTCAAATCAAGGCGAGTTAGAGGCTTTACGAGAGGAAATCCTAAACTCTGATGGAACTTATCAAGAAAAGCTTGCAGCAATTAAGGCAGCGAACTTGAGTCCTGAAGAGCAACAACAGGCAATGGATTGGCTTAACTATAGTGGCTTTTATAGCGCAGCCGATAAGCTAACAAGTAACGCCAGAGATAACTTAAAAACTCAGGCTCAACGAGTAGAAGAGCAGCGTAAAAATGCGCCACCAGCCGCACGCTACATGGCATTAGGTTTGGCTAATCGTTAATTCATCGAACGTAAACAAAAATCCCCAATCGGTGCGGTTGGGGTTATACTTCCCCTGTCTATTTCCTATGCAGAATAAGAGGGGATACCGATGGATTTCAGAGAGGCGATGCGTCTAGTTGAGGAAAGGGAACGCAATCAAAACACATCAACGTTTGGTGACGTTGTTGATATGGCTCAACAAGGCGCTTTGCAAACTTTGGCTGGTGCTGCGAATTTCGTTGGTGCAGAAAAGGCAGCAAGCTCATTAGAGAATTGGGCTAATGAGCAATACGAAACCTTATCGCCTGAAATGCGCGAAGCCATGGCGAAAGATATCATCAATGATGATATGAGCTTTGGAGAAGGTGCTAAAGATTGGCGTACATGGTTAGGCACAGCATCTAATGTGCTTGGTGGTATGGCTGTAACCATGTTGCCAGCAGGTGCAGCAGGTAAAGCAGCGTCAATGGCAGGTCGAAGCGCTGCGGTGTCCCAAGGTGCCAATGTCGGTACTAACGCACTTCTAAACTTGGCGGCTGGTAACGGTGGTCAAGCCTTAAATGTTCAACGAGAAATCGAGAACATTCCTTATCACGAATTAATGGATTCTCCACAGTTCAAGCGTTATGTGGCCGAAGAAGCGGATAAGAATATCTCTGATGAAGAGGCGCTAAACAACGCTCGTACTCGATTGGCCCAAGAGGTTGGAGATTCGATTAAAACCGACCTTACTCTAGGCATGGTCAACCTGATCGGTGAAACGGTAGGTGATCAGGCAATGGTTAAACTGCTAAAAGGTAGTTTAGGCAAAACAATCAAAGGTGCTATTGGTAAAGGTGTACTTGCTGAAGGTGGCACCGAGGCCGTACAAGGTGGCGTTGAACAATACCGCTCTAACGTTCATACCAACGAAAAGATGGACGTTGAAGGCGACAACTCCGAAGGCGTTGGCGCGGCTGCGCTTGAGTCTGGTTTAGTCGGTGGTTTGATCGGTGGTGGTTTTGGTGCGCCTAGTGGTGTGGCTGGTCGTTACCGTCGTCGTAACTTTGAAACCAAGATTGAACAAGCGATCAATCCAGAAGTGATTTCGCAATTGCGCTCGGTTGGTAAAACAGATCAAGAGATTGAGGCTCTTCTAAGACCGAAGATTGAGAACCGCGCTCTTTCTATGGGCTTTGATGCTAACGAATCTACGGCTTTAGCACATCAAGCGTTAGGTGCTGCAATGGGTAAAGTGCCACCAGCAGCAGAGCGTCACGCAACGGAAGATCAAGCGGAAGCACAACAAAGTGTTGAGCCACAACAGCCGGAACCAGTACAGCCACAGCAAGCGCAACCACAACAACCAATTTCTGAAGCTGCAAAACAGCAAGAGCAAGCGCCTGTTAATCTGTTCTCTTCAGACAATCATGCCGATCTAATCCGTGACGGCCAGCAAGCTGTCAGCGCAATCAAAACTTGGGAAAAACAAGACCGAGGCAATGATTACGCGAAGCAATTGCGTCAAGACATGAGCCGTTACTTGGCAACTCTTAATACAGATCTATCCATTGAAGAACGTCAAGCGGCGCAGCGTTCAATGAATTCAATTTACAATGAGTTCTTGAGTGCTATTGGACAGAAACAAAAATCACCAGTTGATAATGAAGTTGCTCAAGCAGAAATGTTTGATCCTGAAACTGGCGAAGTAATGGCAGATTCAGAGCTATACCATTCTCAAGATGCTCAACGAGATAAGTTTGAATTGAGCCAATCAATTCAACGTGGTGAGCTTGGTTTTGTCGATGAAATTGCAGCGCAAGACGAAAACTTTAAACAAGGCTTGCAACGCGCCATGGAAATCTCGCCAGCAGCAGTGCTTCAGATTGCAAAAGCGCGTCGTGACGGAAGCATGAGCCAAGAGCAAGCGATCAGCGCTTTGCAGCGTGTCATTAACTCCGAAGAGCTAAAACAAGTCGATCAGTTACGCCCAACTGATGAAGAGAGTTTTCTGCGTGATCAGCAAGCTCAAGAGCGCAATGCTCAACAGCAACTTGAGAATCGCGGCATTCGAACCAATGGCTATCAACCAAACGTTGAGGAAACGCCAGAGTTTCAACGTAATCAGGCGCGTGTTCTTCAAGGTATGAGACAACAAGCTCAAACCAACTCGTTTGCTGGTGGACATCAACCAAACGGTGAGCGTGACGTTACTCCGTTAGCAACGGGTATCGAGAATCAACGAGTTTATGACGCGCCACAAGTTGAGTTTGATCGATGGTCTGACGTTAATCCTAAAGACGTTAATCGTGATGAGCGATTCACCAAGCTAGCGAATGAATATGACCTAAATCCTGTAGAAACAGAGCAGGAGCGTTATCGTGCGCCTTATATAGTTGCTCAAGAGCCTATTTCCGCATCAATCCAAGAGGTCGAACAGCGCCAACTTAATCGCAATGCTCGTATTCAAAAGAAATTTGATAAGCACGAGTCTCAAGAGGTTGAGTCATACAGTGAAGAGTTGCCACAGACTGGCGACGAGTATGTTTACCAATCTGGTGAAGCTGCAAAACGTTCAGAGCTTGGCCGTCAACTTGGTAAAGCTCAAGCTGAAATCGCAATCAAAGGCCGTCAGAAAGTTAACCGTGAACAACGCATCAAGAACATCTTGGAAGGCAAGGGTACAAAAGATGATCTGAACTGGTTGGACAAAGAAGTAAACGCTCAAGCTGATAGCAAAAAAGCCAAGAAACCTACCCTTAAAATAGGTCAAGGTATTGATGGAGTGGACGTTAAGCGCAGCGGTAATACCACAACGTTGACGCCTAAAGTCGAAAAGTGGAACGCAACTATTGGCGAGAGATCGGTTTTCGTCACTCAAGATAAAGAGCTTAAACAGGTACAAATCCGACTAGCGGAACAAGAGGAACCGGTTACTACTTTTGACTATGGCAAAGGTAGCGATATGCGCTTGATGGATGCTATTGGAAAAGCTAATCAAGCAGCCGATAAATATGTAAGCCTTATTGTAAAAAGCAATGAATCTTACCTTCAGAGCGAAGCAGAAAAAGCCCAAAGCAAAGGTGTTGTTGACCAATCACTTTTAGTCGAAGAACGCGAAAAGACAGCGAAAGCCGTTGATATTTGGCCTAGTGTTGAGCAACGCCTTGATCGCGGTCAAATGCCTACGCCTGAACAAATGAATGTTTTGCAAGATGCTGCGAAATATATCAATTCAGCAGGCAAGATTTACTTTACTGGCAAGCTAGGTGATTTGCTCCGCCTTGGTGACGTTCTGAAAACTCGCTTATCAAAATATGACGCACTACTTAGTGATGAAGAGCTGGAAGGTTTGGATCGCGAGATTGCAGACGCTAAGAAGGCATACCAAGCAAGTGACAATGACCTTTCTCGCCAACGCACTACCGCTCGTTTAGGTCGTCTAAACAAAATCAAAGACGGCAAAGGCACTACTGAAGATCTTAAATGGTTACGTTCAGAGCTTGAGTCTGAGCGTCGAGGCATTACCACTCCAGAGAAAGCTAAAGACGTAAATCAGACAATTGCAAAAGAACGCTTTGCTAAAGCAAAAACAGGTAAGGCAGATAACCCACGTTATCAAGCGTACTTAGATACTTTGGAAGCGGAAGAGCTTGAAGCTATCAATAGCAATGCTGGCTATATGTCTTGGATCACTCATCGTATTGCGGAGTTCCGAGACGAAAACGGAATTAAAAAGGGTGCCGATCTAACTTCTTCACAGCATAAAGAGTTTGATAAGTATCTGCGTGATTATGCTGATCGTCACTTATCTGAACGAGTGAAGTCAGAGCGCGACTCTACGGCGAAAAAAGCTGAGAACAAACCTACACAATTAAAAGCGATTCCGGCCACAATCAGCCGTAAAGCTAAGGGCAAACTCTCTAAAATCTCGACAGCTCAAAAGAAAGTTGAAGCAGCTCAAGAGAACTTAGACGAAGTTGAAATGCAACATTCTACGGATCGTAGTGGTGTTGATATGGCTCATCCACGAGTTAAAGCAGCACAAAGCCGACTAAGAACAGCAGAAAAAGCCGAACAAGATGCTTACAACGAGCTTGGTGAAGTCTGGAAAGAGTACCGAGCGAAAGGCGGTAACGAAGCGGTTTGGGATAAGTTTATCAACGAAAACCAAGGCCACCTAGACGCCAACTCTTGGGAAGATTTGAACCTAGATTTTGGTGAAGATGCGGATTCCGATGTGGAAATTCCAGAGATTCCGGCCAAGGTTCCTCCATTTAAAGATTTGTCTAATCCAACCATTGAAGAGCTGGATGCGCTAATCAACTACAAACAAGCTGAGATCGCTCACTACAAAGCTCGTATTGCTAATGGTGAGAACGGCGAAGCCATGCGCCTACTAATCAATAGACTAGAAGGTGATATTGCCAAATTAGAAGAGCGCAAAACCAATACAAAAGCAGATAAGCAAGAGCCTTCGCTCATTGATACTCTTCAAGCTGTATCAGATAAGTACGCAGAAAACCCGACTTATCGCGTCAAGAGCTACGAGTTAGAACCAGCTTGGAAAGCAGTATCTAAAGCAATGGAAGAAGCTGGCGCGGATACGCACGACTTATATTCATTCAGCAATTGGATCACTAGCCAATATCAATCAGATCGCCAAAAAGCAATCGACTTGGCAAAAAGCTATCTGAGTGACGACAAACCAGAGCCAACGCCTCCAAAAGGAAGCAAACCAAAATCTAGCAAGGCCACCAGCAACGAAACTGATGCGTCTAAAGCTAAAAAAGGCCGTTCTCGCCCAAGTGGAGCGCGTGAATATCTAAAAGCTATCAACGCGCTTCAAAGTGGCGAGTACACCAAGGAAGAGGCCATTGAGCTGATCGATAACTACATTGATGATGTTCCGGCTTTAGAAGAAGAATTTAGCCAATTCACGAAGCCAGCTATCGGCAATTTCTTTGCGCAAATGGGCCAATGGATTGACACAAGCTTGCGTAAAGACGATCTAGTTAAGCGAGCGGTTAAAGATATCGGCAACCAGTTTGCTGCTATTCAGTCTGATGGTGGAATGTTTGTAGTTAAATCACCTTCAGCTATGCGCAACATTCTTTCTGAAATGAGTGATGCTGACTACAACAAGCTTGCTGAGAAACGAAAACAACAAGCAATCGAGCGTGAGCAGGAAGCCGAGCGCAAGAAAAAGGCTCTTGATAATCCTCAAACACTTGATGATTTCCAAGCCTACGCACGAGCTAACGGCGGCACTATTGATGCTTTCAATGACCAGCAGCTAGCCGAGTTTGACCGTCTATACACTGAAAATCAGTTAAGCAAACTAGCAGAGCAAGAAAAGCGCGAACTAGAGCGAAAAGCTGAAGTTAAGGCCGTTGAAACTGACGGGACTATCGAGTTGAGCAAGGTCGATGTTCTCAACGAAGCTAAAGGTGAACAACGCTATGGCGCTGCGTTTAGCGAAGTTGATAGCGATACTTTCAACGATATGAGAGCCAAGGCGAAACAGCTAGGCGGTTGGTACGCACGAGCTTACAAACCTAAAAACTTGCCAGCTCGTTTTGACTTTAAATCTGAACAAGCGCGTGATGATTTCCTATCTGTAATGGGCGGCTTGAACGTTGATCAAAGCGAACGAGTTAAACAACGCGATCAAGAGAAAACGAAGTCGAAAAAAGAGAAGCAAGTTGAAGCTCTACGCGAAAAAGCGGCATCACTACAGGCGAAAGCTGATGAGTCAAACAACGCACAGCGTTTGACTAATACTTCTCGTCGCGCAGCCATGGCAGCAAGCGCAGCGGCACGAGCAGATAAGCAAGAGGCGCAAGCGAATATCTTGCGTAAGATTGCCGATGGCGTTGAATCTGGCGAGTTCCTACTGCTAGGCAACTTGACTGATATCAGCCAGCTTGAAGAACTAACAAGCGTTATGAACCGTGTTAAATGGGATATGCCTGAAGATGATCGAGAAAAACTAGCGTATCGAGATCAGCAAGGCAACTGGCATTTAAAACCAGAAACTAAGTTTAATCAGGTTGCTCGTTACGTTCGTTTTCCAGCGCCGAAGAGTACCCCAGCGTCACTTGAATACATTGCGCGAGAAATCGAAAACCTAGACGGTTACAAGATGACGGCTAAATCTATTCGAGCAAACATTAAAGGCTTGAAGGAGCACGAGAGCGTTAACTTGAATGGTGCGCGTTGGGATAAAGTTATTCCTAAATTGCGCCAGCTAGCGCGTAGCAAATCAAACACTGTTTACCGTGTCGAGCACATCAACGAGTTATTCAAGTCGCAAGATCGCTTAATTCGCATGGGTATTAAAGGCGATATCACGTTGCGCCAAGCCTTGCGTGAATATGAGCAAGCGAACAACGGAAAAATGTCAACGCAGAAAGAAAAAACACGCTTACAAAAACTCACAGAGAAGATTGAGGAAACTGTACGCGGTAACCGTAATGCGTTTAATGACTTCTTCCCAACTCCTGAAGCAGAAGTGAAAAAGCTCATTGATTTAGCCGATATTAAACCAGGTATGAAAGTGCTAGAGCCAAGTGCTGGTATGGGTCACATTGCCGATCAAATTGCAGCTCTAAATGGCGTAGATCTTGATGTTGGTGAACTTGCTTTCACTCTAAGCGAATTACTTGAAGAGAAGGGGCACAACGTTGTTGCTGGTGATTTCTTGGAATATAACGCTGGTGAAATCTATGACCGCATTGTTATGAATCCTCCATTTAGTAACGATGCAGATATTCACCACATCAACCATGCGCTAACGATGCTAAAAGATGGCGGTAAGTTGGTTGCTATCACTAGCTCAATGGCTGGTAATCGTGGTAACACAACAAATAAAAACTTCCGTCGTTACCTAGATGAAGTTGGTGCAGAAGAGATCAACCTAGACGCTGGCGCATTCAAGAACAGCTTGAACCCTACGAACGTAGCAACAAAGATTATTGTCATTGAAAAACCAGCGAACGATCAGTACGACGATATTCGTTTCAGCAAGGCCAGCGAAGTCAACAAAAAGCCTTCCACCAGCCTATCGCCTGAAAAGGTTACTCAAGCCGCTCAAGATTGGATTAACCAATACGACGGTTTGAAAGGTGCGAATGTAATGGTTGTGCCAACTATGGCCGATCTGCATGAACTGGTTGAAACTGAATCCAATGCGATTGTTAAAGGCGCATGGTTGTCCGGTGATAACCGTGTTGTGCTGGTGGCAGAAAACTTGGAAAACGTTGCTGACGTTCGCCGCACTTTGCGGCATGAGTTTATTGCTCACAATGGCCTATACGCAAACCTAGACGTTGCTCAACAAGCGCAGTTAACCAAGAAGGTCAACAGCCTACGAAACGTTAACTCTTTGAAAGGCATCTTTGCCGAGGTTGATAAATCATATCGAACCGCACCGGAAGACGTAAAAGCGGAAGAGGTGATCGCTAAGATTGCAGAAACAGAGTCTAGTGTTTCTCAACGAATCTTAGACAAAGTGTTGTCTTGGGTACTTGGTGCATTGCGTCGTTCTGGCATTTTGAGTGCAGAGAAAATCACGCTTTCCGAAGTGCGCAACATGATCAACAACGTGGATAGCGACCTTCGAAAACCTAAAGGAATGACCACGCTTTCTAACGTTGTGCGCTTTAGCCAAACAATCTCAAGCATGGATGAGGATTTGGCGCAGCAAGGCGATCCAATTGTGAGCATTGCTGATGCGCTGGCAGCGAAGAATGAGAGTTTCTACAAGCAAATGCTTGGCAAGATCAACGTTCCATTTATTAGCAAGCAGTTTGATGCGCTTAAAAATGGTGGTTGGGCGTTGTTAAACCTACGCCAAATGGCTGAAGTAGGTAGAAAACGAGTAAGCCGTGAGGTTGGCAACATTCTTGAGTCGTATGTAAACAACAAAGATTTGTTTACTACACGCAAAACAGACTTGATTGAGAAAGTTCACAAACAAGCTGATGCCATGAATAAGTTCCGTAAGGATAAGCCGCAAGACGCCGAAGCTACCTTTAGTTTGTTGCACGATGCGACGTTGGCCGATGTTGACCCGTCAAAAGAGTATGTTGACCAAACTGATGAGAAGAAAGCGCTACTCAAAACACTAGCGAAGCTTTACCAAGAGTACGGTGGTTCGCAAACTAAACGTGGTTCAGAAATTTGGCAAGAACGCCAAGCGCTAGAGCGTGAGATTAAGAACGAGCCGAAACTAAGACTTAAACACAAGGCATTACGCGAGAAGTTCCTACAGCTTTCGCCAGATGCTCAAAAAGTCTTTACCGATGTGCGCGATCACTACATTAGCCAACGCGAGGAAATGGATAAGGCGCTAGAAGAGCGCATTACTGATCTTGCCATGGCTGGTAACAAACGAGCAGGTGAGAACACTTACCATCGTTACATGATGGAAAAATCACGCCTTGGTTTCTATGTGCCGTTGGCGCGTTTTGGTAACTACTGGATCGATGTCGTTGACCCAAGCGGTGAGCGTGTATTCCAAATGTATGAGACTGAAAACGCCATGATGAAAGACGTTAAAAAGCTTCAGGCGGCTGGCTACAAGGTTCAGGATGATAAGAATGCGAACTTAGAAGTTGGACAAGTGCGCTTTGGTCTAAAAATCCAAGAGAGTCGCGGCCTAAACGGTGCTAGCGCGTCATTCGTGAGCGATATTATTAAGGCGATCTCAGGTGCGCAAACTAACGACAAGGTGAAAGATCAGTTAACTGATGAAATCTACCAAATGTATTTGCAAACCATGCCTGATCGTTCAATTCGTAAATCATTCATTCACCGTAAAGGTGTGGCTGGTTATTCAGAAGATGCGGCTCGTGTGCTAGCAGATCAGGGTGTTCGCCAAGCGAACCAACAAGCGCGACTAGAAACAGAGAAGCGCTTCACCGATCTAATGGAAGAGTTGAAGATTGCTACGGATAAGAGCAATAACGTTTCGGCGTCACGCTTATATAACGAAATGGTTAAGCGTCACGAATGGATGATGAACCCACAACGCGCACAATGGGCGCAAGCGCTAACTGGTTTTGGGTTCTTCTGGCAAATCGGTATTTCACCAGCGTCAGCGATGATCAACTTATCCCAAAACTGGCAGATTGCTTTGCCTTACATTGGCTCACGTTTTGGTTTTAAGGAAACAGCGGCGGAAATGGCAAGTCTATCGGGCCTATTTGCTAAGACGTTCGTTGCTAAAAAATCAAAAGCTGGCTTGCGTGGTGATATGGACATGACCAACGGCATTTTGGGCGACGTACTTAACCAAGAAGAGAGAGAGGCGTTACGCCACGCGATCAAAATTGGTGCTATCGACGTAACTCAAATGGCCGACTTAACAGGTATGGCAGAGCAAGAGTCGTCAAACTATACGGGTAAATGGGCGAAAGCACAGCAACTAATCGGTGCGCCTTTCCATTGGGCCGAAGTAATGAACCGTGAGGTTTGTTTTATCACTGCTTACCGTATGGCGAAGAAGAACGGACTAAGCAAACAAGAGTCACTTGATTACGCAACTAAAGCAACTTGGGATAGCCACTTTGACTATTCGAGCCGTAACCGCGCTCGATTCATGCAAGGTGACGTTGCGGCGGTAGCATTGCAGTTCAAGCAGTACAGCCAAAACATGACTTACTACTTGTTTAGCCGTTTCTTTGATTCAATTAAGGGCGAAACGCCAGAGGTGAGAAAGGAAGCGCGTAAGCAGTTGCTTGGCACGTTTGCCGTTACGTTTGCCATTGGCGGTCTAAACGCTCTACCAGTCGCTACAATCGCGGCAATTGCTAATATGGCCTATGCAGTGGCAGGTGATGACAATGAGCCTTGGGATGCAGAGACAGAGCTAAAATCGCTACTTTCTAAGACGTTCGGTGAAGATATTGCGAAAGGCTTGTACTACGGTTCAATGCCTAACGTTTCAAGCCGAATCAACATTGATTTGCTTCGCCTTTGGGTACAAGAATCAGACGCACAAGATAGCGTTGGTGTTGCTGAAAACATTCTTCAACAGGCGGCAGGTGCATCATTTGGTATTGCTGTATCTTGGGCGCGTGGTTTGGACTACATGACAGAAGGCCAGTATTTGCGCGGCGTAGAATACATGACTCCAAAATGGATTAAGGACGTATTTAGAACTGCGCGATACGCTTCAGAAGGTGGCACTGTCACAAACCGAAATGGTGAAATTATCATTGATGATGTGACATTGTTTGAACATGCTCAACAAGCGCTTGGTTTTACTCCGGCTCGACTTGTTCAGCAGTACGACTCAAACAGCGCATTGAAAGGCTACGAACGTCAAGTTACTCGCCGTCGTCAAAGCTTAATGAATGCTTACTGGCTGGCGGTACGCACTAAGGACAATGATGGACGTAAAAGCGTGCTTAACAATATCCGTGAGTTCAACCGCTCGGAATGGGGCCGACAAAACCCGATCACCAACGAAGTTTTAAGCCGTTCGGTGAAGCAACATTTCAAAATGGCGAGTAAATCACAGAATGGTGCGCACTATAATCAAAAATATATGAAGTTGCTGCAAGAGCAACAGAGTTGGTAGCATTAATGGAGTGCTTAGAAAAGAAGTATGGAGAGATCTAAAATGATCGCTAGTAAAAGCATTTTAACAGCAATGATTTTGGGTTTAGCTGGTGGCGCGTCGTGCGCCACCGCAGCGCAACTACCACGTTGCCCGACGGTAACGGAACAACGAAACCCGTATGATTATCATTATGCACGTTTGATGGAGAGCAAACTGTACTCGCGTGACTTTAAAATCAATGTTGCGCAAGGTGTTGATAATGGTTTGTCGGATGAAGAAGCGCTTGAATATGGCAGAGCCAAAGTTGCTGAAATGCATGGCTTTGGTAAGTCGGAACTTGACTTTAATAGTGCAATGCGTGAGGTGGAGCTAAAAGAGCAAATCGAAAAGTATAAGGTTTGCAAGTTCTATGAGGTTGAGTTGGGTGTTCATGGTGATTTGGTTACTAACCTTGATCGCGACAAAATTGAGCGTCAAATAGAAGAGGCTCAAGCCAAAATTGCAGCCCAAACCGATGACTGTATCTATGAGAAAATCAAGGGTGATTCCACCAGCGCAGCAATAGCCGAAATTCGAAGAATATGCCGTTTCAGAGCGCTAAGAAACATCTAAATGCCATAAAAAGCCGCTAAATTGCGGCTTTTTGCTTTTTATCAAATATGTATAAAAAAATACCTCTAAATAGCTATAAAGAACTGGATATATAAACAGTGGTCTGGTAGCTTATGCGCGTTTCCGATTTGTTATGAAATTCGCGAAATTAGACGCATATTTCGTTAAGTAATTTCACTTATGTCGGTAGCCAATCTATTTTTGTTTTTCATTATTTAGAACTTGCTAATTCTTTGGTAAATTATTTGACAGTAAACCACTCGGCTTTTAAGGAGAAAAAAATGAAATATACGTCAAATGACCTTAGAGTGGTCGCTACGCTTATGGAATGTGAAGCTTTGGATGAAGCTGCGAAGGAGTTTATTCAGCGAACAGTGATGAAGGCGGCCAAGCTGCTTGAAGCAGCCAAGTTTATCAACAATAGCAATAAAGAAGAGTCGTAACAGATATGCTTTGCGTGGCAATCCGGCCACTATCTCTGATAGATATGATTCTAATTTATTGATTAAAGGGGAACGCGAAAGTGCTCCCTTTTTTTGTGCTTTTTGGTGTGTGTATAGCTGGTGGCCGGATGTTGTGTATATCAGTTTAACTCACTTGCGCATTGCCTCTTAGCCGACGATAATGACCACATTATCGTTTCGTGTTTGCCCGATCCTTTTCTTAAATCACGCCGATTTGTGTGTATATCGGGGAGCACGAAAAAATACAGTGTGTATATAGGCGTGTATATGAGTTCATGTACACACTATTTGATTGCTGTAAAAGTCTATATAAAACAGAGGTTTATGAAGTTGTCATCCCATTTGTCAGAAATATACAAAGAGTTTATGTTCGAAGCGGCACATCACTTGCCACATGTACCTGAAGGCCATAAGTGTGGTCGTTTGCATGGACACTCTTTCTTAGTTCGTCTTTATGTAGAAGGTGAGGTAGACCCGCATACTGGTTGGGTAGTGGATTTCGCTGAAATCAAAGCGGCATTCAAACCAATTTACAATCGTTTAGACCATTATTACCTGAACGACATTGAAGGTTTGGAGAATCCGACGAGCGAAGTGCTAGCAAAATGGATTTGGCAACAGCTTAAGCCAAGTTTACCGTTGCTAAGTAAAGTTGAAATCAAAGAGACGTGCACAGCCGGTTGTATTTACAAAGGTGAATAAGTCACTTTTTATTGAGCATTGAAGACAAAGGCAAGCCATGAGCTTGCCTTTGTTGTATCTGGATATTCCCTATTTTTTATACTTTTCTTGCTAGCTCAGTGGATGACGTAAAATCCACTCTTTTTCGTTCTCACCAAACGTTGTTTTCTCTGTATTGATGAATCCACACGCATCAAGAAAACTGATAGCGTATTGCTGACTCTGTGGCACAGTGACGCAAAGAGAGTTGCTTTCAGGGTCAATGGTATACGCGTAAACGAACAGTTTGCGTAACGCTTCACTCCCAACCCCTTGGCGTTGGAAACGTTGATCAACCATCAAGTACTTGAGCCCCAGTTCGTGCCTTTTGGCAAAGGGCGCATGTTGGGAGAAGCCTTTATCGATAACAAGATAGCCAACTAATAGATCGTCAGAATAAATCGTAAAGAACGCTTCAGACTTATTGCGTTTTTGATAAGCCACTTCAAACGGCGTAGAAAATCCTTTCTGCTCTTCCTGCACATCCAATTGCATCAAACTCGAAAAATCTTTCAGTTTGGTGGGTTTAATAGCAATCATCGTTCAACCACAAATTGGCGGCATATCCTCATGCCGCCACGAACTTTAATAGAGTATTTCCTCTAGTTTAAGTAACTCACGAGGTTAAGAAAAGCTAGAAATGCAGAGGATAATAATAACCTTGGTGAATATAGGCACCTAATGTTGTGAGTAAGTGAGCGCTATCGGCGGTTTCTACGCCTTCGACAATGACTGTACAGCGATACGTATTTCCCATGGCGATTAACTGACGCAACGTTTCCACTTTCTTATCGTCCGACTTTAAACCAATCACAAACTCCCGATCTATTTTCAAATAATCTGGATTGATTTTACTGATGAGCGACACGTTGTTGTTGCCAGTGCCAAAGTCATCGATACTGATTTTACAATCCAGTGCTTTTAGTTTCGCGACATTGCCATAAATCTCGGAGGTATAGTACATCGATGCATTTTCCGTGATTTCAATCGTCAGCAAACGACAATCTCGGTTAGATAGTTCTCTGTGTAGGATTGAAAAGTTGCGTCCTCGCAGCAAAGAAGGACAAACATTAATGCTGATAGGAATAGGCAAGGCTTTGTGCTTAGTATAGATGGACTCTATCACCATTAAGGTATGAGTTAGGAGCAGCCCATTGCGGATCAGTGTCTCAATAAACCGTTGCGTATTTTTTACCTTAAACCGCGAGAGCGCTTCGTAATGCACAATCTTTTGCGCTGAAGTGTCATAAATCGGCTCCAGTTTGATTTTAAATTGTCGAATTGCGCACAAATAAGCCATAAAGGCTTGTAGAGAGCGATGGCGCAGTATTATTAGAAACAGCAAGCTTAATAAAATGATGCTTTGAAACGGGCCAGAGATGTAATACACCTCTTTATAGCCGCTGTTCTTCACGTGATAGTTGAAAAAGCGTTCATTGGTGTTACCAATTTCTAAAGAGGTCCCTGTATTGGTTGATAGCTTCATGCCGGAAAGAAAAAAACGCGAAATATGATTTTCAACGTTGTCGGATAAGTTAATGTTTTTGACACGAACCAAAACGGTTGCGTTATTCAAGTCAAATGATTGGGTCGTATAATTGCTATTATAACTCCACTCTTCAAATGCTTTTTTGCTGACAGGGACAACGGTTTCGGGGGTGACTAAACACCGGATATTGAAACGGTCTAGCATCATGCTCGATTCGACCAGCTTTACATTATCAAAGAGCGACTTCAATTCTCTTTCATCAGCAAAGCAGCTCTTTTGGGAAAGATTCTCTGCAATTTGGAAGGCGTTATCCAGATAATTATGTTTCACAATGCTGTTTATCGCGTAGTAACAGATGGCAAAGAAAATGATCGCTGTGAGCAACACGACCCACAGTGTATCTGAATAGATCTTTTTATTACGCAGACAAATACGAAGGGCTTTGCCAAGGCTGTTTGTTGTGTATTGATTGATCTTGTGTTGATGGTCGATGCCATTCTGATGGTTGTTTTGCATAGTAAAAGGGATGAAGTATCCGGTCCGGTGAATATTTTCGATAATATTTTTTTTTGTGGTTACGTGTTCTTCCGTGAGCTTGCGAAATTTCTTTCTTAGAGCGGCCACCGCGTTTTTAAAGCCATTTTCAGGCAGTGTCATTTTGTATTGTTGAGTGATTTTGCTTTCTATCAATCGCTGGCTAATTGGCGTATTTAAGCTGCCGTATTTGGCGATGGTTGACAGAATGGCGTACTCATTTGGGTTGACAGGAATGGAGTGGTGGAGTGATTGATTGAGCTCTAAAGATATTTCGTTTTCGGACAAGCAAACGCAGATTTGGTTTCCAATTTCAAACCTAATCATGTGTTGGTGTGCTCCAAGTTTAATTTTTGGCTACGTTATCAATAAAGCTAGGAGAGGGATGTGATTTTTTACGGGGATATCCATAATAATTGGATATATTCAAGGTTTTAGGTTTTTTTATGCTGGGCGTAGCAACCCATTATTCATAGTTAATGAGGTATAAAAAACCCGAGCGGCGGCTCGGGTTTCGTCGATATTCAGCAAGGCTTATTAACAGATAACTTTTACTGCTAGGCCGCCTTGAGAAGTCTCACGGTATTTCGCGTTCATGTCTTTACCTGTCTCTAGCATTGTTTCGATAACTTTATCTAGAGAAACAGTAGGAGCAGAAGAACGACGCAGTGCCATACGAGTTGAGTTGATTGCTTTTACAGCTGCAATACCATTACGCTCGATACATGGAACCTGAACCTGACCTGCAACCGGGTCGCAAGTTAGACCTAGGTTGTGCTCCATCGCAATTTCAGCCGCCATACATACTTGCTCTGGGCTACCACCCATAAGCTCAGCAAGGCCAGCTGCTGCCATAGAACATGCCACGCCAACTTCGCCCTGACAGCCAACTTCTGCACCAGAGATAGACGCGTTACGCTTGTAAAGGCCGCCAATTGCACCAGAAGCTGCGAAGTAACGGATGTAGTCTTTCTCAGTTACGGTTTGAATAAACTTGTCATAGTAAGCCAGTACCGCAGGGATGATGCCACATGCACCGTTAGTCGGCGCAGTTACAACACGACCACCTGCTGCGTTCTCTTCGTTTACTGCAAAAGCAAACATGTTTACCCAGTCAACAACAGACATTGGATCGTTCGTTGTTTTTTCAGAAGTAAGCAGTTGCTGACGAAGTGCTGCCGCACGACGAGGCACGCGTAGTGGACCAGGCAGAATGCCTTCTTCGTTCATACCGCGATCCATACATTCGCGCATTGTGCGCCAGATGTTTGCGAAGTAAGTACGAGTTTCTTCGTCAGAATGAAGCGCATGTTCATTTTTCATGGTTAGCGCACTGATAGATAGGCCGCTTTCATGACATTGTTTTACAAGCTCTTCTGCCGTTGTAAACGGGTAAGGAACTTTTACTGGGTTCTCAACTTCTTTACCGAAGTTTTCTTCATCAACGATGAAACCACCGCCGATAGAGTAGTAAGTTTTTGAGTACGCTTTTTCGTCATCAATCCAAGCGTGGATTTGCATGCCGTTTTCGTGTAACTCAAGGTTTGTTTTGTGGAAGTTCATTCCACCTTCACGTGGGAACGATACTGTGTGACAGTGCATGCCAACAGGAAGGCGTTCAGTTTCTTCTACGCGAGCGATAAAGCCCGGGATAGAATCGATATCAACTTTCTCAGGAGTGTTGCCTGCAAGACCCATGATGATAGCAATATCTGTGTGGTGACCTTTCCCTGTCAGTGATAGTGATCCATAAACGTCAACGGTGATTTTAGTGATGTCGCGCAGTTTTCCCATTGCGCGAAGATCATCAATAAACTCTTTACCCGCTTTCATTGGGCCTACAGTGTGTGAGCTTGAAGGTCCAACACCGATTTTATAGATATCAAAAACACTAATCATATCGATTACCTCAGAAGAAAGCCTCCCAAGGGGAGTTGGGAGGCTTAATTTTATCGTTATATTTTTGGATTAATCATACCGTGCTAGGGCAGGGATGATTAAAGAGCGCCGTAGATTACAGAACTAATGGCAGCAAGACCACAGATTGCTGTGAAAATTTGCACAGGTGCTGAAGTTTTGTACTTAGCCATCGCTGGAACTTTTTGCATTGCGAAGATAGGCATCAAGAATAGAATTGCCGCAATCATCGGTGCGCCCATTGTTTCAATCATACCTAGGATGCTTGGGTTAACGATAGCAACGATCCAAGTTGTGATTACGATGAAGATAAGAGACATCTTCTCGATCTTGCTTACTGGTGATTTTGAACGAGATTTCACTAGACCAACTAGACCTTCATGCGCACCTAGGAAGTGGCCGAAGTAGCTAGAAGTGATAGCCGCGAAAGCAACCAGTGGACCTAAGTAAGAGATCAGTGGAGACTCATGAACGTTTGCTAGGTAAGAAAGAACAGAGATGTTTTGCTCTTGTGCTGTTGCTAGTTGCTCTGGAGACAGAGAAAGTACAACAGAGAAAACGAAGAACATTACAAAGCCCATTAGCATCATCGCTGCGCCACCAGTGATAGCGTCAGTTTTCTTAACTGCGTCATCACCGTATACACGACGTTGTTCTTTAGAGAACTGAGAAATGATTGGGCTGTGGTTGAAAGAGAACACGATAACAGGGATTGCTAGCCATACGATAGCTGGCATTGCACCCCAGTCAGGTGATACTTCCATCATTGAAGTGTTCCAACCAGGAATTAGGTACACAGACAGCGCTAGTAGGATGAACACTAGAGGGTAAACCATCGCTGAAGTTGCTTTCAGCATAAGCTCTTTACCGAACACTACGCCCGCTGTCATTGCAGCGATAAGTGCACCGGAAAGTAGCCAGCGAGGAATAGATTCCATACCCATTTGGTTAACTAGGAAAGAGTCAACCGTGTTTGTGATACCAACACCGTAGATAAGTACGATTGGGTAGATAGCGAAGAAGTAAGCGAACGTAATAAGGTTTGCGCCAGTCTTACCAAAGTGCTCTTCTACTGTGTCAGTGATGTCCGCTTCTGGGTTTTTCGCAGAAAGAACGAAGCGAGCTAAAGATTTGTGTGCGAACCAAGTCATTGGTGCTGCGATTAGGGATAGGATTACTAATGGCCAAAAGCCACCTGCACCTGCTTTAATAGGAAGGAATAGTACACCGGCACCTACTGCCGTACCAAAAAGGGACAGACACCAGGTAAAGTCTTTGTAAGAAAACTTACTAGACGATTGTGCGGTAGAAACCGCAGAAGTAGTTGTATTCATTTTTTAGTTACTCATTTTGGGAACAGGAAATAAGTCGGGAGTAATTTTGCAAGATTTTACACTAGGAAAATTAGATCTAAATCATTTATTGCTTACGCTTATTGAATGATATGTCAAAAACCTGCTTTTTATCACGAAAATGATGTGCTACTCGTGATTTCTGCTAATGAGTAAAATTAGAAAAACTTATCGATAGGGCTGTTTGTATAAATTTATTTCACCGCAAGCGTTTGCGGTGAAAACGGCAAATTAATCTAATGTGAATGAATGTTTATGAAGCAACGTTTTATTAATATTGATGCGCATGATGATCGCATCCATAAAAATACCGATATCAGAAGTTTTTAATGTGAAATGATATGTTTTTGCATTGATTCGATGATTTGTGCGGTCATGCCCCAGATGAAATGCTGTCTATATGGGATAGCAAATACACGATGACTGCTGTTTTTTAGGTCAAACTTGGTGCTGTACAACTTTTTCGGATTCAGAATGTGGTTGGCAGGAACTTCAAAAACAGACTCCACCTCATTTGGGTCAATATGCGTTTTATACTCAGGAGAAATAAAGGCCAGAAAAGGTGTCACATTAAACTGACTAATCGTTGGCAATGTTGGAAGCTGGCCAAATACATGAATATGTTCATCTTCTATACCGACCTCTTCTTTGGTTTCTCTTAATGCCGTATTGATTAGATGATGATCTTCCTGCTCAAACTTACCGCCGGGGAAACTGATTTGTCCCGGATGATGACGCAAGTGCGCTGCTCGCTTTGTCAAAATGACCTGTAGCCCCTCCGGGCGTTCTACAAAACCAATTAAGACCGCTGCGTCTCGCAGTGATTTTCCTTTCATCCATTTCAGTCGCGCGAGGGACTCTTTGTGGTAACCCGTTGGAAGCCGAAATTGAAAGTTTTGCAGTAATTGAGTTTTGTCGATAACCAAACCAAATCCTTATTTATTGTGCCTAACCACTATTTATTATACTCAATGGCCGCAAGAGGCGTGGTGCTATCGCCGTTGGTACGGTATTAAAGTATTAGTACGGCAATACCAAAGTACGGCCATTGGTCTTTCCCTGCTTTGTGTCGTGTGTCTCACTCTGCTTGGATATAATAATTTGAAACTTATAAGGTTATAAACCATTCTTTATTTTAAGACGTCACCATAAGGCAAGTATTGACTAATGAAAGGGATTATTTTCACCGAGTTCATGGAGTTAGTGGAAGAGAAGTTTGGTCTCGATGTGTTAGACCAAGTGCTCGACCTTTCTAATGACGAAGGGATTTATACGGCGGTTGGCAGTTACGATCATAAAGACTTGGTTAAATTGATTGTGAATCTCAGTAAAGTATCTGGCATTCCACCTGAACAACTGCAAGAAGTATTTGGAGAGTGCGTTTTTTTGAATTTACTTCGCTCGATTCCTAGTCATGCCAGTTTGCAGCAGTGTGAAACGACATTTCAATTTGTTCGCCATGTTGAAGATTTTATTCATGTCGAGGTCAAAAAGCTCTACCCAGATGCTAATCCTCCTCAGTTTGATTTTATCAGCGAGACTCAATCAAACATGGTGTTTGATTATCGAAGTGCGCGGTGCATGTCTCACGTATGTTTAGGTCTAATAAAAGGCTGCGCGGCGCACTTTGGTGAAGTTATTCATATCAAACACCAAAACCAGTCAGAAGATGGTAGCCAGGTTCGCTTTTGGTTAGAGGCACAATAAGAACGATATGACAGGAAGTTCCTCGCTAGAAAGGAAACTCAAACGAGAAATCGAATCAAGAAAAGCAGCTGAGCGGTTATTGGAGCAGAAGAGCTTCGAACTTTATGAATCTACTCAACAGCTAAGTGTTGCTTTGAAAAAGCTTGAGTTGAAATCAAAAAAGGATTTACGCAAGTTTGAGTTCGAAGAGAAAGTTGACGCGACGCTGATTAAGTTTGGTCGAACTTTTTTGTCGAGCACGTTTGATGAAGCCATGATTGCCAGTTTTATTGAACAGCTCACTTCGAACTCAATCATTTCTGCGGCTTACTTACATCTTGATTCCACAAAACTCTCTTCTTTGCGCCGACATCATTTTGGTCATTTACAGCTTCGCCATGAGAATACGATTAAGACTGTCCCCAATTGGCAAGGGGAGAACTTGCATTTGCCTATCATCATTGACAAGCAAACAGTAGGGGAGTTGATCTTCTCTGTTCAGTTGGATCAAATCGATCAGTCTTTTATTTCCAAACAGATGGAGCTGGTATCGGATTTGGTTCATGGGGTCATTGGCCGTCATTTGAGTTTAGAGCGAGAAGTGGAGCTGCGAAAGCGGGCAGAGGAATCGGAAAAAGCGACGAAAGAGTTTGTCGCCATGATTAACCACGAGTTGCGTACGCCTCTTAATGGCGTATTAGGTAGTGCTGAACTACTAAGTCGAACACAGTTAGGTGAAGAGCAACGCCATTACCTAAACAACTTGACTCAATCGGGAGACTTGTTGAGGGTCATCATTAACGATCTTCTCGACTTCAGCAAGATGAATGCCGGTATGATGGAAATCATCGATAAGGTCTTTGCTTGGGAAGAGCTTGAAAAAGCCATCATGGGCGTATTTTCAGCTAAAGCAGCAGAAAAGCGAATTCATTTCTCCATCGATAAAAAGCTCGGTATTCCCGAGTTTTTAGTTGGTGACTTAGAGCGAATTACACAGATCTTGGTCAACTTGGTGGGAAATGCTATTAAGTTTACTCATTTGGGTGGGGTGGTGCTGCGAGTGGAGTGGATAAACGGTATTGCGCATTTTGAGGTTGAAGACACGGGTATTGGCATCCCGATAGAAGCGCAGCCCTCATTATTTGACCCATTTGTGCAAGTAGATCGCTCGGCGAAGCGAAGTTTTGAAGGCTCAGGTTTGGGCCTTGCGATTTGTAAAAATCTAGTGGATTTGATGCAGGGCGAGATTAGCTTTGAAAGTGAAGAACGCAAAGGTACCACCTTTAAAGTCTCTATTCCTCTAAAGGAGGGACAAGCCCAAGGCGCAGCTGAGGGGGAATTAGCTACCATAGAGCGAAGTGATTTGGCAGGACGCTCAATACTGGTGGTTGACGACATCAGAATGAACCAAGTGATAGTTACTCAAATGCTGAAAAAACTCGACATTACGCCTGATTTAAAAGCCAATGGGAAAGAAGCTTTAGAAGCGGTGAAAAACAAAGAGTACGAACTGATATTTATGGACTGCCGAATGCCAGAAATGGATGGTTATGAGGCGACGATGTATCTGAGAGAGAGTGGCTTTACTCATCCTATTATTGCATTAACCGCTGGCACTACCATCGAAGAGCGTCAAAAGTGCATTGATTCAGGCATGGACGACATCCTCACTAAACCGTACACCGCAACCGATATTGAACAGATCATGTGTAAGTGGCTTGAGCAGTAGACGCTGCCTCTTAAAAAACGGATTCTTGTTAGCCAACGGCTAAAAGCCAAAGTACCTGTAAATAAAACACACAAAAAACGCTCCACACTGGATAATGCCGATCGCTTAACGATGTTTCTTGTGTCATTCCAGCGAGCCTTGGCGAGACTAGGAATCTAATAGCAGCATGCTGAGCGACTAATGAAACAAATTTGACCATAAAGTGCTCGGATAGAAGAGCCTGTATCACGCTCCTTCGTCGCGGTACAGGATGACGAGATGCAGAAATATGCCACTCGCTGTTAAACGAGCGGCATTATCCTTACTGGAGGCGTTTTTGCTTGTTTTCGTTAGCAGGATTCATAGGCCGTTGCCATTTGGCGAAACCTACTATTGCAGCGCTGGCAAAATCTTTGAGAGCTTATCCAACGTTTCTTGATATTCAGAAGCGCAATCGCTATCTGCAACGACGCCGCCGCCTGCCCAAGCGTACAGTTTGTGATTCTCCGCTACGAGAGTGCGGATGGTGATGCTGGTATCCATACGACCATGGCGAGAAATGTAGCCAATACTGCCGCAATACGCGCTGCGTCGATGCGGCTCCAATTCTTCAATGATCTGCATTGCGCGAACTTTAGGTGCGCCAGTAATTGAACCGCCTGGAAAACACGCTCGCAGCAAATCTGCAGGAGAGTATTGTTCATCCAAATTCGCACGAATGGTGCTCACCAAATGATGCACTGCGGGGAAGCTTTCAATCTCAAACAGCTTTGGCACGTGAACGCTACCAGGTGATGCAACTCGACCAATGTCATTACGCAGCAAATCGACAATCATCAGGTTTTCTGCCTGATCTTTTTCCGCTGTCTGCAAGTCATGGGCATTAGCGTTATCTTGCCTTGGATCTTCGCTGCGTGGTCGAGTACCTTTGATTGGTTTCGTTTCAATGACGCGATCTTTGAGTTCTAAAAAGCGCTCTGGAGAGATACTCAAAATCGAAGATTCCGGCATACGGATAAAAGCGGAAAATGGCGCTTGGTTGGCGGACTCTAATTTTAGATACGCTTGCCACTCACAGCCTTGATACGGTGCGTTAAAGCGTTGCGCCAAATTGATCTGATAGCAGTCACCGCTCAACAAGTATTCTTGCACCTTGTCAAAGCGAGTAGCGTAGCTCTCTTTCGTCATGTTTGACTGCCAATCGCCAGACAGAGCGAAGTCTACGCTTTGCTCCGCTTCTTGTTTGTCTAACCATTGCCAAGCTAGCTCGATATTCTGACCGACTAAGTATGCTTTTTTAAGCTTGTGGTCAACAACGACGGCCCATTCATACAGACCTACCGCCATATCGGGCGTGTTGAGATCCTTTTCGGCTTGTTCTGGCATTGTTTCTACGCGTCGACCTAAATCGTAACTGAAGTAACCGAGCGCTCCGCCGACAAAAGGCAAATCCAATTCTTTATTTAACTCAACGTGAGGAAGCCACTGTTCTTGCAACTGATGAAGCAGCGCGAATGGGTCATCTTGAGTTGAATAGGCATTCGATGGTGTTTCAACTTGTGTGCTTTCGGCAGTGGTTTCTAACGTTGCAATTGGGTTGGCAACCAACACATCGAAGCGGCTATCGATATGCGTTTCTGATGCAGAACGCAGCAACATCGCCCAAGGCAGGTGTTGAATGCGAGAAAAGAGGTGAAGAGCAAACTCTGGTGCGTATTCCAGCGCTTTAAAATCAATGAATTGATTGTCCATGTTGTTCATTTGTGTAATTTGTGACAAAGAGATCGTTCACTGCATGGCATGTCATGGGCAGCAAGAGTATCATATTCCTCTGTATAGCCAAACTCCCTCTATTCATAGGGTTTTGAGATGGTTTACAAGTAGGCGACTTCAGCGTTTCGTGTGTCGATATCAGCCGTTCGACAATTGTTTATAAAAAACGAAGCTCAAAAGAGCAATAAGCTCAACAAACACGATTGAAGCCAAGCCAATAATGGAAGCATAACTATAACGAGGCATGTAATGACGGTAATACGCAAGCAGGATGTGATCAGCAGTGTCGCTGATGCGCTACAGTATATTTCTTACTACCACCCGCTAGACTTTGTTCAAGCTCTTGAAAAAGCCTATCACCGCGAAGAGAGCCAAGCCGCTAAAGACGCGATTGCTCAGATCCTAATTAACTCCCGAATGTCCGCAGAAGGTCACCGACCAATTTGTCAGGATACTGGTATCGTGACGTGTTTCGTCAACATCGGTATGGGCGTGCAATGGGACTCAACCGACATGACGGTTCAGCAGATGGTAGATGAAGGTGTTCGACAAGCGTATACGAACCCAGACAACCCGTTGCGTGCGTCAGTACTTATGGATCCTGCCGGTAAACGTATTAATACCAAAGACAACACGCCTGCTGTCGTACACATCAACATGGTTCCGGGCGATAAAGTTGAAATTCAGATCGCAGCGAAGGGCGGCGGTAGTGAAAACAAAACTAAGATGGTGATGCTAAACCCATCTGACGATATTGCTGAGTGGGTAGAGAAAACGCTACCAACAATGGGCGCGGGCTGGTGTCCTCCTGGCATGCTTGGCATTGGTATTGGCGGTACGGCTGAAAAAGCAGCGGTATTGGCAAAAGAATCTCTAATGGAACACATCGATATTCAAGAGCTTATTGACCGTGGCCCACAAAACGCAGAAGAAGAGCTTCGTCTTGATATCTTCAATCGCGTGAACAAACTTGGTATCGGCGCGCAAGGCCTTGGTGGTTTGACAACTGTTGTCGACGTTAAGATCAAAACGGCGCCAACGCACGCTGCTTCTAAGCCTGTTTGTTTGATACCGAACTGTGCGGCGACTCGTCACGTGCACTTCACGCTTGACGGCAGCGGCCCAGCAGAGCTAACTCCACCTAAACTAGAAGATTGGCCAGATATTACTTGGGAAGCGGGCGAAAACACGCGTCGCGTAAACTTAGACACGATTACTAAAGAAGAAGTACAAGAGTGGAAGACAGGCGAAACCGTTCTTCTATCAGGTAAAATTCTGACTGGCCGTGATGCTGCGCATAAACGTATTCAAGGCATGTTAGACAATGGAGAAGGTCTACCAGAAGGCGTAGATCTCAACGGTAAGTTCATTTACTACGTAGGCCCTGTCGATGCAGTTGGTGATGAAGTCGTTGGTCCTGCTGGCCCAACAACATCAACGCGTATGGATAAATTCACCGATATGATGCTCGAAAAAACAGGAATCATGGGCATGATCGGTAAAGCTGAGCGTGGCCCTGCAACGGTTGAATCTATCAAGAATCACAAAGCGGTTTACCTAATGGCTGTTGGTGGCGCGGCGTACCTTGTAGCGAAAGCGATCAAGAAAGCTCGCGTTGTCGCATTTGAAGATTTAGGTATGGAAGCGATTTACGAATTTGAAGTTGAAGATATGCCAGTAACAGTGGCTGTAGACTCAAATGGCGTTAACGCGCACCAAATCGGTCCTGACACTTGGAAAGTGAAAATCCAAGAGATGGAAGCGTAAGGCAAACGGTAATCTTACATTGTCTCAGTAGAGAGAATGTGACAAGGTGCTGATTTACCTAGCAAACATTTGACAAAAGTGCAGCGAAAACTGCACTTTTTGTCTATATAATGTAGATATAAACCTCAGGGCATAGCAATCAAACGTTATGCGAACAATAATTAGGAGACGGCATGCCTCGTTTTATTCAGATTCTACAAATTATTCTTGCTGTAGTGGTAGGTGGCTTTGTTGGCTACGACTTGATCCTTCACGGCATCAGCATCTTTGATGAGAAGTACGTGACCATCACGTGTGTATTATGGCTGATTTTAGAAATCGCTCTATTTGTTATCTATAAATTAATCGAAGACGACTAGACTCAAAGAAAGCAGGTTTCTGTTCAACACAGTAATCAGCATAAATAGGGTCACTAATGCTTTAGTGTTGATTAAGTAAGCCTCTGAACCACTCAGGGGCTTTTCTTTTTTCATCCTGCTTTAAGCGAATGTTTTGTTCATCTTTTATTAAGGTATATAAAGTTAGACTCATAGAGTTCAGTATGAAAAGGTAAGTATTCATAGATTAATACCCGAAGTTGCTGATAACGTTGTTTTAGAGCGGAGCAAGATAAAGAAGCGCAATGAAAAGAATAAAGAAAGAAGTCAATGACTTTATCAACAGAGGTATGGACTCCAATGTTCGAATTGCCGTCACCGGACTTTCTCGTGCAGGTAAGACGGCATTCATCACGTCATTAGTGAATCAGTTCCTCCATACCGCTACCCATGATAATTTGCCTCTTTTGACTGCAGCCAGAGATAAGCGTCTTATTGGAGCGAAGCGTGAACCTCAAGCGAATATGATGGTGCCACGTTTCGCTTACGACGAAGCGATGAGCCAGATCCATGCGACCCCACCTCAATGGCCAGTACCAACACGGGATGTGAGTGAGATTCGCTTAGCGCTCAAGTACAAACCAAATAAAACCACGAAAAAGCTGTTGAGTAAAACCGCAATTTTAAATGTTGATATTATCGACTATCCAGGAGAGTGGCTGCTCGACCTGCCGTTATTGGACATGGACTTTGCGACGTGGTCGCAAACTCAGTTTGATGCACTTAAAGGCCAGCGTGGCGATTTAGCCAAAGCTTGGCTGTCTGAATTAGAAAAGGTGGATCTTTCTGCTGAAGTGAACGAGAAACTACTCGAGAAAGTTGCGCATACATACACCGAGTACCTTCATGCCTGTAAAGACGCAGGTCTTCATTGGGTTCAGCCTGGCCGCTTCGTATTACCTGGTGAGCTCGGAGGCGCGCCAGTGCTACAGTTTTTCCCGTGTCGTGCTGATTCGGAAAGCAAGGCTCTTAAGGGCAGCAACTTGGCGATGCTCGAAGCGCGTTTTCAGGAATACCAACAGAAAGTAGTGAAAGCATTTTATAAGCATCATTTTGCGACCTTCGATCGACAGATTGTGCTGGTGGATTGCTTGCAGCCTCTCAATGCCGGCGATGAAGCGTTTTACGACATGCGCCAAGCGCTAGAGCAGATCATGCATAGCTTCCGTTATGGTCGTAGTAGCTTTTTGCGCCGTTTATTCTCACCAAAAATCGACAAAGTGCTGTTTGCTGCCACAAAAGCGGATCACATAACGCCCGATCAGCATCCCAATTTAGTGTCTTTGCTACAACAAATGGTGCATCCAGCGTGGCAAACCGCAGCCTACGAGAATATCGAGATGAGTTGCATGAGTATTGCTTCTATCCAATCAACCACGACGGGATTTATTTCTTCTGGAGATAAGACGATTCCGGCGTTACAGGGTACGACGTTGGATGGTGAGCCGATGACGATGTTCCCGGGAGAAGTGCCGAAAAAACTACCAAATGCGGCTTATTGGCAAAACAACGGGTTTGATTTTACGTCATTCCGTCCAATGCCCTCACAGAATGATGAGCCAGTGAAGCACATACGCTTAGACAAAGCACTGGATTACCTGATTGGAGATAAATTGAAATGAGTGAGTTGAAGCAAAAACAAGTTTTCTCTGAAAAGGCGATGGAAAAAGAGCAGCAATCGAATCAACCGGAGTTGACGGCGCAGCAAACATTCGGCGAAAAAGAAACATTCGTACCTGTTGAACTTAAAGAAGAGCGCCAGGAGACCGAACAGGAATTGCAACTCGAGCATGTCATTCGTCCAAAACCGGGCAGAAAATGGCTTGCGACTGGCGCATTTGCCACCTTTGCTGGTTTGGTTGGCTGGCAAGCGGTGGACTCGGTTATAACCGCAATTCAAACTTCTGATTGGCTGGCTTTAAGCTGGACGGGGTTTATTGCTGCGATCGCTTCGCTTGGTTTAGGGGCGATGGGTAAAGAGCTTTGGAAACTGCGCAAACTACGAAATCATTTTAGTGTTCAAGAAGAAGCAGAAGCGCTTGTTAGTAGTGAGAGTGTGGGGAAAGGGAAAGCCTTTTGCGAAAATGTAGCAGAACAAAGTGGCGTGATGGCAGAGAACCCGGGCTTTGATCGTTGGCAGAACAGCATTAACCCTGCTCATAGTGATGCTGAAATCCTTGATATGTATGACTCGATGGTCGTGAGCCAACAAGACAAATTGGCAACGAAAATCGTATCGCAGCACGCAACCGAGTGTGCGGCCCTGGTCGCCGTGAGCCCTCTGGCTGCCGCTGATATGTTGCTGGTGGCGTGGCGAAATTTCAAAATGATCGACAACCTCTCCAAAGTATATGGGGTAGAGCTAGGTTACGCCTCTCGCATCAAGCTACTAAAAGCGGTATTTGTCAATATGGCGGCGGCTGGTGCCAGTGAGCTGGCTATTGATGCCAGTATGGACTTGATGTCGATGGACCTTGCTGGCAAAGTCTCTGCTCGTGCGGGGCAGGGGCTAGGTGTTGGTATTCTAACGGCACGTTTGGGCTTGAAAGCGATGACCTTATTGCGTCCACTACCATGGTATCCTGACCGTCAGGTTAAATTGGGCACCATACGCAAGGCAGTGGCGGCGAAAGTTGCATCAATTACGATGAAACCGTAACGAATATCAACTTTGATGGATAGGATTGCTTGACGCGATTCCAAGCATGATAGAAACTACTGTCAACTTTTCCTGACAGTTGTGAATTGGGATATTTTAAGTGCGTCTTGAAGTCTTATGTGAAGATCGACTCGGCTTGACCCGAGAACTGCTCGATATTTTAGCGTCTAAAAGCATCGACTTGCGTGGTATCGAAATCGATATTAGCGGTATTATCTATTTGAATTGCCCAGATATTGATTTTGATACGTTTAGTGAGCTGATGGCTGAAATCCGCCGTATTCCGGGGGTGAAAGACGTACGTAAAATCCAGTTTATGCCGATGGAGCGCCACAATACGGAGCTGCTTTCGCTAGTTGATAACTTGCCCGATCCGGTCTTTGCCATCGACCTTAAAGGTGCCGTAGACATGGCAAACATGTCTGCACTTACACTGCTTGGTCTTCACAAGCAAGAAGTAATTGGCACTCAAATCGGTGCTTTGTTACCAAGTGTTCGTTTCTCTCGTTGGTCTGAAGGTGTGAATGGCAGAACGCGGGAAAACCTTGTGATTGATGGCTTGGACTATGTTCTTGAGTTGATGCCAGTTTATATCCGAGACGAAGCGCAAAACTCGACTCTAGCGAGTACTCTAATGACGATTCGCTCTAGTCAGCAAGTCGCAAGAATTGAAGAAGCGCTACCGCTGCATAATCCTCTGGGTTTTGAGCACTTTGTTGGTATATCGAACCGTCATAAAGCGCTAATGAACCAAGCTAAGAAGCTGTCTGTGCTTGACCAGCCACTGTTAATTGAGGGCGAAACAGGGACCGGTAAAGAAATGCTTGCTAAAGCTTGCCACAGCCGTTCTAGCCGTGCGAGCAAGCCATTCCTAGTTTTGAGTTGTGCTTCGATGCCTGACGATGTAGCAGAAACCGAACTTTTTGGTCACGCGCCGGGTTCATTTAATCATGAACAAGGTCACAAAGGCATCTTTGAGCAAGCAAATGGCGGGACGGTATTTCTTGATGAAATCGGTGAAATGAGTTCGCATCTTCAAATCAAGCTGTTACGTTTTCTACAGGATGGTAATTTCCGTCGTGTCGGTGCAGAAGATGAGATGCATGTCGATGTTCGCATCATCGCTTCAACAAAACATAACCTTGCCGAACTTTCTGAGGCAGGAATGTTCCGTGAAGATTTGTATTATCGTCTCAACGTACTTACGCTCAGCATTCCTCCGTTACGTAAGCGCTCAAACGACGTTGCGCCATTGCTTGAGTTATTTGTGGCGAAACATGCTCAACAGCTTGGGCTTGATAAGCCAGAGTTTGATGATGGTCTAGTTGATGCCCTTGCAAATTATCAGTGGCCAGGAAACATGCGCCAACTCGATAACATGGTTCTTCGAGCGCTCACAGAAATGGATGGTGGTATACTAAACGCGGATCACTTCAATTTACCTCAGCCTCAATCATTCGGTGCTGGTAGTGCGACTCTTAACATCGACGGTTCATTGGATGAGATCATGCGTGACTATGAATCTCAGGTTCTGGAGCGTTTGTATCAGTCATTCCCATCAAGCCGCAAGCTTGCTAAGCGCTTAAATGTATCGCATACCTCAATCGCTAATAAACTGCGTGATTACGGTATCCGCAAGAATTAATCGAATTGAACGAAAAGACGGAATTAATCATTTGTAATGGAAGATAACAGCTCATCTATCGCCGTTCATAAGTTGGACGGTGACTTGCTTCTGCGTACCGCTGAAATCGTTGACGCAGATATGATTGCCGAGTATTTTCAAGCGAACCGAGAATACCTGAAACCGTTTGAGCCGAAACGTGAAGAGGCTTTTTTCTCAGTGAACGGTTGGTTGCAAAAGCTTATCAAGCTCAATGAGCTGCATCGAATGGGGTTGGGGTATTATTGCCTCTTGGTCAGAGCCTCTTCGGGTGAAATGCTAGGTACGATATCCTTTAGTAATTTGAGTCGTTTCCCTTTTTATTCTTGTAACGTCGGATACTCTCTCGCTGAAAAAGCACAAGGGCATGGTTATATGCGTCGTGGATTAACTATGGCTTGCGACTACATGTTTAACGTTCAGAAACTGCATCGTATTCAAGCCGGGTACATGCCTCACAACAAACGTAGTGAATCTGTGCTAGAGCATGTAGGGTTCAATCGAGAAGGGTATGCAAAAGATTACCTTTTGATTAATGGTGAATGGCAAGACCACGTTCTAACGTCACTTATTAATCCGAATTGGCAACCAGAAGGGCGATAGTATGGAGCGATTGGAAAAGCAATTAGCACTTGTAATCGAGCTCGATAAACTCAAAAGTATTTTGCGCCGAACCCGAGTTAAAAGTGCTGAAGGGCGTCTCGAAAATAGTGGTGAGCATAGTTGGCATGTCGCACTGATGGCAATATTGATGGAAGAGCATGCAAATGCACCTGTTGATATTTGCCGAGTGATGAAAATGTTATTGATACATGACGTAGTAGAGATCGACGCGGGGGATACCTTTGTTTATGATACTGCCGCGTCTCAAGAGCAGGCAGAAAAAGAAATTAGAGCGGCAGAACGCTTGTTTGGTATGTTACCCAGCGATCAGGAGCAAGAGTTATTGGCGCTTTGGCATGAATTTGAAGCCGCGCAGACCGATGATGCTAAGTATGCAAAAGCACTCGATCGGTTAATTCCAATGCTCTTGAACTACCATAATAATGGTCAGAGTTGGAAGGAGCATGGCGTTTCTCGTGAACAAGCACTTACCATTAATAAACGAATTGAATTTGGCTCTGTTACCTTATGGGGCAAAGCGAAAGAGTTGATAGAAGAAGCCACAGAGAAAGGTTGGCTGAAATCGTAATAAAGGAGACTGAATGTCTTATTTGCCTTTGGATGAATACCAAAGAAAATGGATTTTTACGCATCAGTCGATGCCTGTGCCAAAAGAAGATTTGGCTTTTATTAAGCCGATGAGCCAAGCTCGTTCAGCACAATTTTGGAAAGAAAATATTAGTACTCAAAGCCCCGATATGGATCGACTTAGCTCCCAAGATTGGCCAATGAATGAGGCGAACTGGTCTGAAGTCGTTGATTG
The DNA here is from genome assembly GCF_020515785.1 of Vibrio sp. E14. Lineage (NCBI taxonomy): Bacteria > Pseudomonadati > Pseudomonadota > Gammaproteobacteria > Vibrionales > Vibrionaceae > Vibrio > Vibrio sp. E14. Next base: position 10,939 of record NZ_JAHPJI010000002.1, on the reverse strand, counting down.
GATGGCTGCGTGGGAGTTGGATGATCCGGACATGCCAGCGGAAGTAGAAGCACATATCGATTGGCAAGACGATGTGACCGTTTACTTTTGCTACGAGAAGTACAATGTCATCGAAACTAAGTGGTCGATTTTTAAAAAGCATTGGAAGAACTTTCTCTTTTATGATGATGGTCCAATATTGATTGGACGTCGTCGTTCACAAGCGTTTTGGTTTGACTCAAAGGGCAATGTGAAACTCGGTGTTCGCCAATAACGAGTTATACTGCAAAGCCACCTTTTCGAGGTGGCTTTGTTTTTCTAAAGGCTGGATAATGGACTCAACACGCCGCCAGCCCCGCGCTCGATAACGTGAGTATAAATCTGGGTGGTTTTTACATCAGTGTGTCCTAATTGCTCCTGTACGGTTCTAATGTCTGCACCAGACTCCAATAAATGCGTGGCAAAGCTGTGCCTGAGTGTATGGCATGTTACTATTTTCTCGATACACGCATCCGTTGCAGCGCGCTTTACCGCTCTTTGTATTGCACTTTCATTGATATGATGCCTTCTGAGCTCTCCGGTGTCCCGATCTGTACTTAACTTTGTTGATGGGAATAAAAAGTGCCAGTTAAAATCTAGCTCCGCTTTTGGGTATTTACGTCGTAAACCTTCAGAGATGTATACGCCCGCATAACCAGGCATGTGTCTATCTTTAAAATAGTAATCTCTTGTTAAATTAACCTGAGCTTTAAGCGGCTCATGTAGCTCTTTTGCTAACGTTACGGTACGATTTTTACCTCCTTTTCCTTGCCAAACACGAACTGCACCATAATCATAATCGATGTCCTGAACTCTTAAGCGCAAACACTCCATGACTCGAAGCCCTGAGCCATAAAGCAACTGAATATGGAGTTTATACCTCGGGTCGATATGTTGAACAAATCGTCGGATCTCCTCCCTGGTTAACACAACGGGAAGTTTCTTTTCGGTCAGAGATTTCTGAAATCTCATATCAAGTGATAGTGGAGTTTTGAAATAATCACGATATAAAAATGATATTGAGTTCAGTGCCAAAGCTTGCGTTTTTACCGCAACTTTTTCTTTTACCGCTAAGTAACTCAGGAACTGAACGACATCATCTTCTGCTAGTGTCGAAGGGTGTGCAAGCTGGTGGAAAGTGATAAAGCGTTTTATCCAAAATAGATAACTTTCGATGGTTTTATTCGCATAATGACGAGTAAGCATGTGCTCTTTTACACTAAGTAAAAACTGACTTTTCATGATAAAATTGACCTGTTTATTTATACAGCCCCTTAAATCTATCACCTCTTTTGCAATTAGCGTGCATTGCGCCGTCTAATTGCGCGCGCGACCACACATATTCATACTGTTTTTCTATTTTTTTCATGCATATAGGTGCTACGATTTATAGCGCTTTTGATCAGAAAGAAGGCGGTAGCCTGCTAGAAAGGAGGCAAATTGCCGTATAGAAAGCGTTATGCCGCTATAAGAAAATGGAGGATATATGAAAGGGAAAATCGTTCGCTGGGTTGATGATAGAGGTTTTGGTTTTATAAAGTCTGACAATCTCAATGGTGACATTTTTGTTCATGTATCCAAATTCAAAAAGGGTTTTCGCCGACCACAAGTTGGAGATAAAGTAGAATTTCAACTTGCGGAGAATACCTCTAAGCCAAGCGCTTCGATTGCACAGTTGGTTGGTGTCGAACCCCAAAAAAGCAACCCTTTTTCAATTATACTCCTTGCACTTATTGTTGGTTTTTTAGGTGCAGTTTTATATATCTTTGTAATAGAGCCAAAGTTAAATCCAGCATATGAAAATATGGGCTTTAACTGCCAAGGCAAAACTTATTGCAGCCAGATGGTATCTTGTGATGAAGCCAAGTTTTACTTGTCAAACTGTCCCGGAGTTAAAATTGATGGTGACAATGATGGTAGCCCTTGTGAGAGCCAGTTGTGTGGTAGTTGGTAGTATCGGCATAACAAAGCGTTTAAGACAGATTCGCAACGCTCGGCATTTTGGGTTTGATTCAGCTTTAGTGTTTACGGCACAATGGTTTAAGTATGGTGGTGGCGTTACTCACTACTTAACGCGGCGTTATGTGTAACCAGAGGAAAATGCATGGAAGTACAGCTAAAAGTAGGTAGTGACTCCTTATTCGCAGAATCTTTAACCAAGTCTAATATGGCAAGTTACTATCAAACCCGTGGGATAATCTGGGATAACAATCAGTTTCTAAGTAGTTGGGAAGAGTTAGATAATTACGAAGTCCATCTAGACCAAGCTCGTGTTGGTGTTCTCCGTTTTAGCTATAGTGGCGATACTACCTTCTTGAGAGACTTTCAAATTTTGCCTGAGTTTCAGGGTAGAGGTATTGGGGCTAAGTGTCTCGAACTAGTTGTTAGATATGCGCTAGAAAGACAATCCACTAAGCTAGTTTTACGTGTGTTTAGTGAAAATCCAGCAATCAGCCTGTATGAGTCCAAGGGCTTCGTTAGAACATCTGAAGTCAAAGGGTTGGTTGAAATGGAGATCCTTTTAAGTTCAAACACATAACAAACAATTTAAGAGGGATTCCCAACGCTTGGCATTTTTGCTTCTACTTCAATTTTAGTGGTTACGGTACAATGCTTTAGGTTGGGTGGTAGCGTTGCTCACCCCTTAATTGGGCGTTAGGCGACGGGCAGGAAAGTTCTTTGTTCTCATCTTCTTAGTTCTCTTTGAGCATTCGTTTTTCTAAGTCGGCAATTCAACATTGTCGGCTCCAATTCTTGAATCTCTCTGGCCGTAAAATATGCAAAGGTTCGCGGGTTGCCTCATTGGTTTTCACAGTCGGTTGGTTGTAAATCTCACTGGCTCAAAGTGTGGAAAGGGCAGGCCAATCGAGGCTTTCGTTCTCGCTTTAAGTTTACAGCTTTGGGTTTTTCGGGCTTAAAACCTAATTTGTTGCTGAAGGTCTGCGCTTCGTGGTCGTTGGAATCTTGGCTGAAACATAGTGATATTTGTGGTTCTTGAATCACAAAAAGTCAGTGGGTGGTTGGTTGCTTATTTGGTTTCGGGTAATCTGCTTGCAAACAACCTTAAACATTGGTGGGAAACTTCGCCTAACAAGGCGTTTAAGGCGGATTCACAACGCTTGGCGATTTCACTTTCAGTTGGGTTAAGTGTTTAAGGTACAATGGTTTAGGTTTGCTGGTTGACGTTGTTCACCACTTAACGCGGCGTTAGGTTTTTTGGAGGAAATTTGGACATTTCATTGTGGGTCAAGATCCCTGCGTTAGTTTCAGCATTCATTCTATTGAGCAAATTCTTACTTGAATTGGCTAGTGGTAAGCATGCTAGGTTGAAAGACGATTACCGCTTTTCTAAAGAGTTTCTGTTCGACTTAGCGGAGGGTAAACTACATCCTTATGCTGTGGAAAAAGGCTATCAAGCTATCGCTGGCACAGAGAATATATCAGTAAAAGAAGTTGAGTACATTTTAACGCTGGAAAACTCGACGAAGTGTTTAAGGGATTATGTACTGTCAAAGCAATATCTAAAAAAGCTTGAGTTGCATGGGGCATTGACTCTTGAATTTAAAGAAAAATATTCTTCGAGTTTATCACGGAACTGGCGAAAGTCTTTGTATGCTTCTTTATACTTCTTGCTAGCTTTTATCGCTTGCTCCCCTCTATTTCTTGACGGGATTTTAGGGATTAGCAAAGTTCAATCTTTTCTTTTATTTGGCACGACATTGGCAATGTTTGGCTTTCCTGCGTGGTTGAGTTTGAAAGCTTTTGCTCGTATAAAGCGTGGAGAAGAGCTAGTTAAAGGTCAATCAAAGTACACACCTAGCATCATACTGCAAACCTAACAAAGCGTTTAAGACAGATTCGCAACGCTCGGCATTCTCAGTTCAAATTGAGTTTTGTGTTTACGGTGTAGTAGTTTAGGTTAGGTGGATGCGTCGCTCACTACTTAACGCGGCGTTATACATCAACTCGAAAAATTAGAAAGGGAGCTTCGAGATGTTTAAAAAATGGATGTTTTTGATATGTATTTTGTCTTTGGTTGGTTGTTCGAATCGAGGACCAATGAAATCCGGTTTTGGACCTGTAGAAACCTCTAAATACATAGAGTTGTTAAAAAGAGATTTAGTTTCAAGCAATGAGTCTATTTTGGTTTATTCTGAGTCTATGTTCACGGAAGGGTTATATGCATATTCAGGTGCTTTAATTTTAACTGACCAGCAAGTGATTTTTGCAGAGTGGGATAATGATTCTTATGAATACAGACCAATATATTCGACTCTCTTGAATGACATCGTTGAAGTTGAACAGTGTAATCCTCTGGCTGCCACCATCTCGTTAATTGGACAAGTATTTTGTGTTTATACTGACGAAGAATCCGTCTCTTTTGCAACTGAAAAATACAAGCAATTCTTGTACTTGATTGAGAAAAACACACGATCTTAGATTAAATGTATAACAAACTGTTCAAGAGTGATTCGCAACGCGTGGCATTTTTACTATGCGTTGGTTTTAGTGTTTAAGGTGGTATGCGGTAGCTTCGGTATTGCGTTGCTCACACCTTAACAGGGCGTTAGGTTTTTCGGAGGTAAAATGCATAAGTTTGTATGGGATACATCAGCAATAGTAAATATTAAAGAATCGAATGATGATGGATATTCACCGGGTAGAAGCCTATTTAAAGATCTTTCTGACGGTTGGATTGATATTGACTATCAAAATATATTTCCAACTCTCGCTGTTTTCGAAGTAAATGCAACGGTCTCAAAGCTCGCTCGCAAAGGAAAACCGGTTCTTAGAGAGTTCTATCTTTTAGATGACCGAGCTCTTATGTACGATGTTGACCAAGAACTAATTCGAAAAGCTAATCAATTATTTACGTTGGATGGCTTTGATAAGTTGTATGGAGCAGATTTGGTTTTTGCATGCATCGCAAAGATTGAAGATGCGTACTTGGTTACAATGGATCGTAAACTTGCCATGCATGCTTCGAAGCATGTAAAAGTCATTGATTTGAATGAGAGTAAATCTTCGCCAGTTTATAGAGCACTCTTTGAGTAAAAACCTAACAAACTGTTTAAGAGTGATTCGCAACGCGTGGCATTTTCATTATGCGTTGTTTTAAGTGGTTAAGGTGGTATGCGGCAACTTCGGTATTGCGTTGCTCACACCTTAACAGGGCGTTATGCATCAGGAGTGTTATGAAGTCAGAACCTGAAACTATGGAACTTGCGGAGTTTCTTAGGGAATTTAACAAAGAGAGTGATCGTGGTGCTGCTTTAAATGCTGCTGCGGTATTAGATGACTGGTTAGGTAATATCCTTGGAGAGTTTTTTGCTGATAATAAATCAGGAAAAGACCTTATATCTGGGTTTAACGCACCACTAGGTACTTTTTCCGCAAAAGCAACAGCAGCGCATGCCCTTGGCTTAATTCAAGATAATGAGTTTCGAGAAATAACTCTTATCCGTAAAATCCGAAATGAGTTTGGTCATAGTTGGCGTGGTGTTAGCTTTGACTCTGAAAAAGTAGCACATTTGGTTAGTCAATTACCTTGGTGTGGTCCTTCAGAGTTCGAGGAAAATTCGACACCTAGAGAACGTTTTAACTCAGTCATTGCTATATTGCTTGCTGATCTCATGTGGCGATCTAGGTTAGTCAAAAAAGAGCAAAGGGTAGTCAAGTCATGGTCTAATAAAGTCCGTGAAAATGATGCATAACAATCTGTTTAAGAGTGATTCGCAACGCGTGGCATTTTCACTATGCGCTGGTTTTAGTGATTAAGGAGGTATGCGGGAGCTTCGGTATTGCGTTGCTCACACCTTAACAGGGCGTTATGTGAATGGAGTCAATCTTGAAAATATCAGTTGTCAAAAGTGGTCAGATTGAGGCTTACGAAGCAGCACTTAATGCTCATCTAAACTCCGTTTTTGGCCAAGATTCTATGTTCATTTTCAATCGTGAGTTCGTTTGTGCAATTCTCATTGAAGACGATAATCAGATTATCGCTACTGGTTTGGCTTATAGTCGTTTAATGAGGCAGGGCTCAATAAGCTTCAAAGGGGGCATAATTGGTGGTATTGCCATTACACCAAGTAAGCGTGGTTTGGGCTTAGCTAAAGTCATCGTGAAAGAGCTCGATCGATGCTTAGTGTCTTTTGGGGTAACTCATTCTTTTCTCTTCGCTTATGAGCCAGATGTTTATCGAAGCTCAGGGTATTCGGAGTTAGTTTTGCCTATCCATTACTTCGACGTACAGCAGAAAACTTGGAGTCAGTTTGTTTACCGTGGTGGTATGGTTAAGTCTTACAATGGCAGTCATGCTTTAAGCGATCAAGTCATTGAATTTAATGGTTGTGTGTATTGAGCACTCTGAAAAAATTCACATAACAAAGCGTTCAAGAGGGATTTGGCACGCGTGGCATTTTTACTATGCGTTGAGTTCAGTGTTTATGGCGCTGTGCGGTAGCTTTTGTATTGCGTGCCAGCACCCCTTAACGCGGCGTTATGTGACTAGGGGCGTGTTGCCCCTATGGTACTTAAAACCCGAGTTGTGATGTTGCAATGCCAGCTAAAACACCATACCCCAAATTTATACATAGATCTTTGAGTGTATTAAGTGCTCTAGAGTAGTTGATTGCGCTGTTTTGAGGTACGACTTGTTTTAGTTCTTCTTTGACAGCGTTTAGCTGGCGATTAATTTTAGCTTTAGCTATTTCATTCTCAATTTTATGTAATTCTTCAGTAAACTCTGAGAAACAATCGTCAAGCTCAGATACTCGTGCATCCAGGTATTTACTATATGCTTCGGGAGTTAGCACTTGATTGCCATCAGCATCTAAATTTATTACTTCACCATTTTTCCCAACATCAACAAAAACAACCTGAGACATATCATCGGTAACTAAAATATTACGCTTTAGCTGCAAACCATCAACTTTTGCACCTTCTCCAATATTAATAAACTTCATAATCTCTCTCCTAGTTATTAAAGTTATAGTAATCTAGGTGCTTATTTCGAGCAATGATTACCACACGTAGTACGTCACATAACAAAGCGTTTAAGGCAGATTCCCAACGCTTGGTATTTTTCATTCTATCGTTGGGTTTTGTGTTTATGGTGGTATGGTTAAGTTTCGTGGAAGCGTTGCTCACTACTTAACGCGGCGTTATACCTCGTAGGAGAATTATGAAGAAATTACTAACAGCAGCCATGGGATTATTCGTTTCAAATGCCAACGCAAATATTAGCTGGGAAGATTTTGTTACCGAAGCGCATACTGCTCTGACAGAAAAGCAGAGCAAGCTGATGAGCGAGTTTAAACTTGGTGAACATGAGCGTTTCGACTGGGATCAGGAAAGCGGTACTCTTATATTTTCAAACGATGGAAAGGTTGCTGTTATTGCAAAGGTACAGTTCGTCGGTTCTATTTCTACCACGTCAAATACATGGCTTTGGTCTTGGGCAAACTCTTACATTTATGACAATGTAAAAGATCAGATGCACATCGTTCGAGAGTTTGGCGAGTCAAAAGGCTATGAAGCGCTTATCATAGACAAGTGGGAAGCGGATGAGATTGATGGGTGGGAAATGACTTCCGTGACCTCTTATCTTTTGGAAGCTAAAGGTGCCTACCGAACCACGGGAGAGACGGGTTTTACTTACATGGTGATAACTGACATAAGTTGGGCAAACTAGGTATAACAAGCTGTTTAAGAGTGATTCGCAACGCGTGGCATTTTTACTATGCGTTGCGTTTAGTGTTTAAGGTGGTATGCGGTGGCATCGGTATTGCGTTGCTCACACCTTAACAGGGCGTTATGTGCTTATGAGGAAAATTGACATGGAAGTGATAGAGGCCAACCTTGATTTGGCCCCATTATTAGCGAGTTATGCGAAAGAATGCCTAGAGTCGGGTATTCCAAAATATTCGGGTGTGGAGCAAGATCCGACAGCTTATTTGTCAGGTTTGGTCGAACGTTCAAAGGCAATCTCCGAGTTACCCAAAGGATATTTACCTAGCACAACTTACTACTGTGTATCGAACTCCGAAATTTTAGGTGCAATCCGAGTTCGCAAAGGTACTAATGCCAACGTAGAAAATGTCATTGGTCATGTTGGCTACGAAACTAGACCGTCAGCTCGTGGTAAGGGTGTAGCCTCATTTCTGCTTGCTTGGGTGCGAGACCATGTCGTCACTGACTCAGTTATTGTTACTTGTTCAATTGACAATCCTGTATCCCAAAAGGTTATCGAAAACTGCGGCGGTGAGTATCTTGGTAACTACACAAGTGAAAACGAGGGCACTGTAAGGCGCTACCGTTTAGCACGCACATAACAAAGCGTTCAAGAGGGATTCTCAACGCTTGGCAGTTTTGGTTCAAAGTTTAGCTTTTGTGATTATGGCACAATGGGTTAGGTCAGGTGGTGGCGTTGTTCACCCCTTAACGCGGCGTTAGTACTGGATTGGCATCAACGGTAAAATTTTCGGAGTTTATCGGTTTCTTTTCCTAGCTTTACACCTGGTTAAATGTGCCTTTCACGTTCTTTCCGGTGGCACTATATGAGTTGTGTTCGCGTTGATTTCACCGTTTACGGTTTCTAACTTTCGGGTTATTTCTTTGGTGTGGTTTCTTTGATGCTGGGAAATTTTCGTCAAACACTGAGTTTCTTTGGCGCGGTTGTTTAATCCTGAAGACCGTATCCTTTGCTAATTTGAAAACGGTGAAAATAGGTCAGTTAAGCAAGTTTTTCTTCTCGCCAACTTGCGTTTTGAGATTGAGTTCTAGTTTGGCAGTTGTCCCTTTAGCTTCAGCGTTTTAAGTCTTAATTTTCGTGCTATATTTCAATATCTTGGCATGTACCAAAGGTTAACGGGCAGCGTACTAACAAACAATTCAAGAGGGATTCGTAACGCGTGGCATTTTTACTATGCGTTAATTTTAGTGATTAAGGTGGTTTGCGGTGGCATCGGTGTTGCGTTACTCACCCCTTAATTGGGCGTTATGTTTACGGGAGAAAACGGTGATTTTAGGGCTCAATCATATAACCATTGCAGTTAGTGACTTAGATCGCTCTCTTCAGTTCTATCAGGAGACGTTGGGATTCACAGCTCATGCTAAGTGGGACAACGGAGCTTATTTATCAATAGGCGAACTATGGTTTTGCCTTTCCCACGATGAACCTTGCCCTAAAACAGACTATACCCACGTAGCTTTTGATATCGAACCAAAAGAATTTGAAGCGTTTGCGAAGCGCATAGTTTCATTGGGTGCAGAAGTTTGGAAAGAGAATAAGAGTGAAGGGCAGTCACTTTATATCTTAGACCCTGATGGCCACAAACTAGAGATACATTCAGGTTCGCTGAAAAGCCGGTTAGAATCTCTAAGAACGAAACCATATAGTGGGCTCGTTTGGCTTTAAACATAACAATCTGTTTAAGAGTGATTCGCAACGCTTGGCATTTTTTCTGTGCGTTGCGTTTAGTGTTTAAGGTGGTATGCGGGAGCTTCGGAACTGCGTTGCTCACACCTTAACAGGGCGTTAGGCATCAGGGTAGCTCAGCATACCTAAAGGAAAAGAGATTGATAGATATAAATTCAGAGAAAAAAATTGCGGTCTTAATCGATGCCGAAAATGCTCAATACTCCGTGTTAGATGCAGTATTAAAGGAGCTATCTAAACATGGGCACATCCTCGTTAAAAAGGCTTATGGGGATTGGAGTTCTGAGTGCTTGAAAAATTGGAAGCAACCTTTAAATGAGCTGGCGATAAATCCGGTACAACAGTTTTCCTACACTCAAGGTAAAAACTCGTCTGATGCAGCAATGATTATTGATGCAATGGATCTCCTTTACTCCAACAAATATGACGCCTTTGCTTTAGTAAGTAGTGATAGTGATTTTACTAAACTGGCTTCAAGGCTAAAGGAGTCAGAGATATATGTTTTTGGCGTTGGTAAAAAAATGACGCCTGTGGCATTTCGTAATGCTTGTGATGATTTCATGTATACAGAGGTGCTCAAAGAAAGATATGCCCCTAAAGAAGAGCAGCCTTTGACCAATAGCCCGAATGAAAAATCATCCCAGAATGACAGTAAATCCATTCGCAGGAAATTACGCCAAGACACTAAACTTCTCAATATCTTGCGAGGTGCTGCTAGTGAGTACCAAGATGAAGATGGTTGGTCGTTCTTAGGGCATTGTGGCAGTTTAATAAAGCGTCAGTATCCAGACTTCAGTTCAAAGAACTATGGTTTCACTACATTAAGTCAACTAATTGAGGCAACTGAGTTGTTTGACATTTTGCGTAAGGAAACAGAGTCGGGGGCAGTGCATATCTTTATTAAAGATGCTCGAAAAAATGCCTAACAAACTGTTTAAGAGTGATTCGCAACGCGTGGCATTTTCACTATGCGTTGGTTTAGGTGATTAAGGTGGTATGCAATGGCATCGGTATTGCGTTGCTCACACCTTAACAGGGCGTTATAACCACGGCATGAAATGGAGTATTTATGATAGCAAGAGAATGGAAAGCAACTTGCCCTAAAGAGTATCAAGAAGGGTTTATAGCATATCTATATGAGACCGGTATAAAAGATACATCCAGTACCAAAGGCTTCCTTGGTGCACAAATTTTAAATCGAGATCTAGGTGATAATGCTGAAATCACCTTGCTGACCTATTGGAAAGATCTTGAATGTATCAAAGCATTTTCCGGAGAAGATATTAGTGTCGCTAAATTGTATCCAGAGGATGAAAAATATAGATTGAATCCAGATCGTCATGTAAGCCACTATGAAGTCCGTGAGAACATGTGGTTATAACAAACTGTTTAAGAGGGATTCGCAACGCGTGATATTTTCACTATGCGTTGGTTTTTGTGTTTAAGGTGGTATGCGGCGGCTTCGGTATTGCGTTGCTCACC
>NZ_JAHPJI010000020.1:0-22961 GCF_020515785.1 Vibrio sp. E14 | reverse complement strand
GCACCATCTGGAGATCATTTGGTTACGGCTGAAGATATTCTGTTTACGAGTGCCTCGCAAGCCGCAGCCGTCCTATTTGGCTATCTTTGCAGTAGTCCTGATTACTAGAAAAACTCTTCAGGTAAAACATTGAAACAGATTGAAGCAGAATTAGTTTAAGTGAACGCTGCGATGACTCTCTGTTTAAATTGGCCTAACCTCAGCTCATCCAATGCTAAAGTAGGCTCAACATTATTTGGGTTAATGATATCTGAAGCTTTTCCCCAACTAAGTAAGCTTGGTTGAGAGCGATTAGATTGAGCGCTTTCCGAAACGGTGCTTATTGGTAAGCATTGTGAATCTACAGCACTCGGCACATTATTCTCTTGTTTAATGTACATGCAGCTATCAGGAATATCCTGCTCAATTCTTTCAGCAAACCCAATCAAACTTTCTTCAGCAAAGGTATACAACCATGCTTCTTGGTTGGGTGAATCATTAACTCTCAATATTCTCCCAAGGACCTGTCTAAAATAGAGTTCCGTTTTAACCGAACTCATATGACAACAAACCTGTAGCCGAGGAATATCCGTACCTTCACTTATCATCCCAACACTGACTATCCACTGAACATTCGAGTTTCGAAAAGATTCAATTTCATTTAGTGGGCTTACGTGGTGATAAGTCACAATGGTGGCTGATTGATTAAACTGCTTGACCAAGCGTTTTTGAATATCTTTCGCGTGCTTGATAGAAGCAGCGACCACCAACCCGCCTGCGTTTGGCGAAAGTTCCCTGATCTGCGCTAGCTTTTTACAGGCACTATTCAAGATGTAATCCATTGCTTCTTCATTGTGAATGACGCTTTGATAAGAAACATCGGATTCTTTAAGGCATTCCAAAATGGAAGCAAAATTCTGATTACTATTACCAATCTGGATACTCAAATGCTCGTTGTCTATCAAGGCAATTTTAGGTTGGCGACATACCCCATCAACAACTGCCTGTTGCAAGCCGTATTGATAATCGCAAACAAGCATGCCTTCTGGATCAGAATACTCTACCATAACTATCGGTAAACGGTCAGAGCGCCAGGGAGTGCCCGATAGAGCCAGAGTATAACGAGCAAAGCTTTGGATCTTTGACACAATCTCTAGCCCCCATGAATTTGACCGCCCCTCATCATCAAACGAGCAATGGTGGATCTCATCAAATACGACTAATACCCGATATTTACTAACGGTGTTCCAGAAGTTTTCATCTAAAAAACGAATGGATTGATAGGTGTAAGAGCCCCCAAGAGAACCCAAGCCTCCATTAAAGGAACATTCCAATGTCCATGAAAAGGTATTTTTCATCCCTTCGGCAACCGAAAGCGACGGTGAAAAACAGAGAACTAAGTCAATCATACCTTCTTGAAAAAGACGCTTAGCAACCTCTGCAGCCATAACAGTTTTACCCGCACCAGGAGTGGCTTGACAGAAAAAATGTGGGCGTCGATTTGATGAAAACTTATTAATAGCCTGATCTACGCACTCAGCTTGCCATGCTCTCAACATTTTTGTGCATTACCTTGCACCACTTGCATCCAGTTCGTTAACGCATTAATTCTGCCTAATAGCTTGGCTGAGCGTTCTCTTGCCAAATTAAATAGTGGTTGTATCTCTTGCTTGTTGTTTGGAAAGCGCATCAGTAATGATTGATACTCTTCTATTTCTCCCAGAGTTATCGCTAACTCACCTTCATGCAGCTTCTTCTCTTGCGCCAATGTATTTAGGGAAGAATCGAGAATTTGACCAGTCACTGATTCCTCAGTGACCTTTCTTTTTCTGGGCATTCTAGGCTCAATAGTGAGCGCTTTGAAGTCATTGGTTTGGTGGTAACGCTTGTCCCTGCGAGTCCCAGTTACAGAAAGCCAGCCTTTCTCCTCAAATGATAAAAGTTGCTTATAAACATACTTTCGAGCATCGTCACTGCTCGGAAAGGTTGAAGTACCGTTTAACAAAGCATCCCTAGCTTCTATAACAGAAAAATTATCCATCCCTTTTTCAATCAATAGGTTAAACATATCAAGGTTAATTCTGGTTACTTTCTTCATGTGACTCTTTCATTCAATAAAAACTTAGGATTGCTAAGTATACAAAAATCAGTAAAACTTAGACAATCTAAGTTATCTAAAGGTTGAAAAGAAATGAGTAAGTGCAGAAAGACAACCCAATCCCAGCGAGGCTCAAAGCTGCGCGTAAAAAAGCCAAAATCACCCAAAAAGATTTAGGGGTGAAAATTGGTATGGAACCAAGTTCTGCTAGTGGTCGAATGAACCATTACGAGAAAGGTAGGCACGTACCAGATATTGGTACACTTGAGCGTATGGCTGAAGAGTTAGATGTGCCACTAAACTATTTTTTCTGTAGAAACGAATTGAGCGCTGAATTGGCATGCGCAATTGATAAGATGAGTGATGAAGAGAAGGCAGCGTTGCTGAAGAGTTTGAAGAGCGAGGGGTAATATTAGGCTTTAAGTCCATTTTTGGTCAATAACATGCTCAACGGAATTGCATCCGTAAAACGTGGAGCAAGTATTTTATCTTCTGAAGCGATGGCATTTAGGTTGTAAGACGATCCAGAGTCAATTTGATGAAGACGAAGCTCCTCTACAGGACAATTGAAGGGATTATCCAAATAGGGAAACTTAAACGAAAACGTGCGTGACAATATCGCTTTGTCTATCGTATCGACATTCTCATTGAAACTCATAAGTAGTGCATCTTTCAAGAAGTGCTTTAACGCTCGACACTCCCCTTTACACATAACAAACAAAGGATATAACACCTCATTTTTTGTAAGCACTGGCGCTTCATCAAAACCCATTCTCGCACTCAAACCTGCGACAAATTTCGCAAAGTGCTTTTTTTGCTCCAAGTCAAAGCCATAAGTTGCCACTTCACTCGAATGGTTGGTAGCTTTCAGCAGCTTAAAATAATGAATCTTTCGTCTCCAACTCAATCGCGAATTCCATTGTGGCTCTGTCGCTATGACATCAGCATATGGCATACCAACCAGCACAAACGAGACTTTTGCTTCTTCACTTATATATTTGAATGTATTCGCAATAGTTTGCCTTTCTTCTGCTGTAGAAAACTCCACAAGCTCTTGAATTTCATTGACGATAATCAGCTCAACAGATTTACGTTTAAGTTGCTTTACAACAGCCTCTCCAAGAGCAATTTCATTACGTCGTCGAGTACCTCTTTCGCCCGACTTTCCATCTAAATCGACTAAAAACTGTGTGAGCGTATTCTGCTCATTTATACGGCTCGGTACTCTGGTACTGAGAACTGGTTGCTTTCCCCAAGTTGAACCCGATTGATAGCGCGAGACATAGTTGTTGATCATAGCCGTCTTTCCACTTCCAGCTTCACCGGTTATTAGAAAAGATTCCGGTTCACCGCCAAGAGAGTGGTTGAAACGAAGTTGATCCAAAATAGAGTAGATTTCAGTTATTTCAGGGTACTCGATAAAGCAAGTTTCAAAGGACTTTAGTTGCTCAAACTGACTAGATGTTAAGTTCAAATTAATACCCCTCAATATCTTCGAAATCATCATTAGATAATTGCCCTGAGACATCGAACAACACCGTATTTTCTTGTTTAACTTGAGTCGTATTGATTGAGCTTGGTCCGTCTGAGCCCACATCATTAAACTTTGCTAATTTCGAAGTATTGCCCGTTTTAGGCAAGCTAGACTTACTACTTTTTGCACTGTGGAACCTATCGGTTTCTTCCTGAATACGTTTTTTCATGTATAGAAATGTGTCCGCAAGTGCCTCATCGTCAGCAAGCTGCTTAGTGTTAAGCCTACGTACTTTTTGTATTCGCTCATGCTCAAAAAGGGACAGCCCTTTTGTATATCCGCTGTTGTCTACCGCTGGAACTTTTACGTACCTCTTTTCAGATTCTAGGTAAACATGAATAGAACTGATATCAGAAGGGTCTGTTTTGGTCTTAACAAACAGCTTTTTGCCATTGTTGGATGCCCAATATTTACGGTATTCAATAAGTTCTGAGGACTGATAGCGTAGGTTATGAAGCCTGATCCCTGCCACTCCAATGGTTCTGTGTCTAAGCAAACCTAGCTCAACTCTAAGCTGCTCCTTCTCAGCACCATCGTAGTAGGAAGGAGTCCATTCCGATTGGTTCCACTTGTGGTATGGAATATCACGCTCTCTTGAATCTGGAGCCATGTGGTAATAATCGACAATCCACTTATGGAGTAATTCAAGAAACACAGAAACTCTAACCACCGCATCCTTCTTTGGGTTGTAATCTTGTAGTTGAGTAGGATTGGTGAATGTTTTTCCAGGTAGTGCGTTCACTAACCCCTTGTTCATCTGATCAAACAACTTTTCGATCCCTGACTTTCGCCAAGGTTTAGCAGCTTGGCTGTATTGAATGTCAGACACTAGAGGCCGTAACGAGTCTTCTAAGCTTTGACTCCAAAACTCAGCGCCATTATCGACAACTAAACAGTCTATTTTACCGTGACAAGGCCATTCATTATCAATAGATGGATACTTTTGTTTTACCCAGCTCTTATCTAGTACCGAGTTCAATAGCGCCTTTCTGACAGAGTCAAAACTAGGTTCTCTAAAGTTGATGCTGCAACCTACGATACATTTACTGAAACGGTCATACAGCATCGTGAGATAAGGCCGCCCCAAAGGAATGTCTAGCTCATCATCAATTAGAATAACTGGAACTGGGGTATGATCAATTTCGACATATTCCATTGGTTTGGCCGCAACGACTTGCTGACCAACCGAGCGAAATTCTCGGTCTGCGTGTCGTTTGCCAAACCTTGCGATCGCTACCTCATATGGAGGTAAGTCGTGTATTCGATTATAAAAAGAACGCTCTGAAATTGGTTTAATTTTCCCCTCGACAATCCCGCGATTTATTTGAATCACTCGACTCTTATAGTATCGGTATGCTTCTGCAACGCTAAGTCGTTCACGTGTCAGGTATACGTTCTGAATTGCCTCGTCAATCAAGGATTTCGAATCCATTTCTTTTTGGCGGTTGCCCTTAAACGTATGCTTCGGAATAAGTGCACATGGGTCTTTACCCGCTTCAAAGTAATATTTTTTCCAAGTTGCTAAAGTTCGCCAACTCGGGGGAGTGAGCTGTAATTCTGGTTCAATGAGACTTAAGATAGGGGTCAAGTTTTTCTCGGTCCATCCACCTTTTAAACGCTTCTCCACGAAATCGATGATTTTGATACGACGGATAACTTCTTGCTGTACCTTCGGAGATTGAGAATCAATAGTTGAAGAGATTTCAATAGGTTCTTGAATTAGCTCTATTGGAAGCGGCTGAGACTCTCCCTCTGAAGCTTCAAACTCATCAAAGAACCCAAATATGTTATTAGAGTCCGATGACATGGTTAACACCAAACGTAGGTTTCGAGACCAAAGCCAATGCCGTTTAAGTCTGTTTTAACTTGCCCCGAAGAGATCCAAGGTAGAGTAGAGATAAGTGTGTCCTTCTCCGATAAACCGAAACACAAAGACACCTCTTGTAACTTCACCATTTGTTTACGTTGAATAAACGCCAACACTAACTTTTGAAACTCAGTCACGGTTCGCAATCCAGAGTAACGGTGTAGTAGCTTAAAGTTATTTAAAGTTGGACCCATTCTAATTTGCTTCTCAGTAACTAAAACTAAGCGTCTGTTAAAGTCATTCAATGCAACTCTTTGTTTCTCTTTAAATCGGTCCCTGAAGTCAGGTTTGAGAATCTGGCTAGAGTGTTTTACTTCGAAGAAAATTGAATGGTCATCGTGATCTGTCGCCAAAAAGTCGGGGGTATATCGGCATTTTCGATTATTGAATTGATAGTTGAAGCCAAAAGGTTGGGAGGTAAAGCTTTTGATGTCTGCGTTATATTCGAGGTGAAAACAGAAATCAAACTCTAAAATGGACAGAGTGCGAACAACTGCATCATTCTTCAAGCTCATGAACTTACAGATGTTGTGTACGTGAGATGACTTCTTGGTTTGGTCGAACATAGCAAAATCACTTTTGTTGTAAACCCACAACAAAAAAATAGACTATGAAGACTTATGGTGCAAATATGAAGAAAGCCTGCAATTTGTGCGAACATATATTGCAGGCTTCATAAAGGGTGGGACCCCAGCCACATCCCGGCACACAAGTCACCCGCTGCGGCTGCTTCCTTCCGGACCTGACCGAGTTCACGAGCTATTGTTGCGAGAGGACCAGAGCCCCATAATTCTTTTCGAGAGGACTTGCCTCAATCGATGGGGCGATTATTCAGTATCAGCCCTCATAATGCAAGAGCAAAAACCTTGAATTTCATCATTTCATTGCCGTTTGGACAAAACTCGATCAATTCATTCCTCTATGATTGAGCCACGTAACGATGCGAAGAAGGATAACGGCGTGTTGACTGCTTACTTGAATACATATCTTCATCAGCTAAATGCATGGCTTGCTCTAAGCTCATGTGCTGTTCTCTTTTTGCAGAGACACCGATAGAGATACCCACAGACTCTAACTCACTACACAGTTTGCCTTTTACATCAATTCTGCTGAGCTCTTTCATTGCCCTATTTAATTCTGCTTGAGTCGGATAGCCCAACAAGATGAACTCATCTCCCCCTATCCGGTAACTTTTTCCTGACCATACATAATGAATTTTTAGCGCCAATAATTGCAACACCTCATCACCAGCACGGTGACCGTACGTATCATTGATTCGTTTGAAGTGGTTAATATCCAAGTAAAGTATGGATAGATCTTTGTTTACGCCTTTTCGATGTTTTACTTGCAACGCGCGGCGATTTCTTAACCCCGTTAAATTGTCAGTATTCGATTGACGATAAAGATAAAACGAAACGCAAATCGCAAACAACAATACAAAGACAAACACAGCCTGCGTTTGCGTTGCCAGCCGAACCTCATATTCAAGCGCGGTACGCCAATCTGGGCGCAGGTCGTACTGGGCAATGATCTTATCAACTTCCAACATCGCTATCGCTCGACTGAAAAAAGGAGCAAGCATGGCACCTTTCTCGTTCGCCACCAATCCAACAGAAAGTTGTGACTGGTAAAACTCGCCAATCGCCGTGTCCTGCTCTATCGGAACCAACTCGCTCAGACGTAAAAAGTGGTTGAGCATCGCTGTATCCATCGGAATGTAATCGACCTCTTCATTCAATAAACCCTGAATGAGTTCTTGTTGGGTACGATAACGTTTCAGCTCTTTTAGCGGTAAAAGTTGCGTCATCATTTGGTCGAAAAAGTCGTCCGCAACCACGCCAATCCGCTCAGAGATCAACTGTGACACATGAGAGTAAGTGTTCGGCTTGTAACCTAAACGCTTGACCATAACGGATGCTGGTGAGTAATGGGGCTTGGGAAAGTAACTAAATTCATGCCGCTCGCGACTGACCGTTAACGGCGCTAAAATTTCGAAATTCCCCTGCATAAACTCATGATACATGGAACCCCAACTTTCATTTGGCTCACTAATGATCACGCAGTTTAATGCCAAGATCTCGCAGCTTCTCAGGACGACATCTGCCGTCATCCCTTCGATACTGCCGTCTTCGTTGTAAACAACATATGGAAAGATAGATTCGAGCTTGATCCGTATAGGCTCACTAAAATCGAGAGGTAATAAGCGAATAGATTCTCGCAATGCCGCTCGCCTTAGTTCAAATTGATACTTGGAGATCTCTTCACGAAGTTGCTTTTGCACTCCTTCCCCATGAATAAACGTAGCGAACGTATCCAACTCTTCGAGATGATGATCTTTTTTACTGATGATCGATACTGGCTTTATCGAAATCTGATCATTCAACATCTTAGCGTCAAAGCCCTCCAGCAGCATCGGCTTAAGCTGATTGATGGCATCGACTACGCCTTCAACAACGCCTGATCTCAGTAACGTTACCGCTTGCTCATGACCTTGATAAGAGACCTGTTTTAGCTCCGGGTAGTATTGTTTAAGTAATTCGGCATAAACCGTATCTTTAGGGACGCCAACTCGTGAAATGTCACTCAACGTCGAGTCTTTTAAACCAAAAAGGTAGGTATATTCGATATTAGTTGGACGGGAGTAACTAAAGCGTTGAGCACGCTCTTCTGTGTAAGTGATATTCGCAGCAAAGTCCGCTTCCCCATTCGCGACGGAATTTAGAATGGCATCAAAGCTGGAATAGTTCACATATTGAACGGTAAAGCCGAACTCTTTCGATGCAGCATTAAAAAGAACACGGGTGACGACATCATCCGCTTCTGTCGCAACTTTATAATGAGCAATTAAAGGTGATTCAGCTTTTACATTCAAACTCAGTAGGCAACAAGTAAAAAGCAACAGTGTTCGAGCAAAGGTAGTCATGACAAACTTATCTTAAATCAACCACTTATAATGTGGTTATTATTATTGGAAGTTTAGTAAATATGAAATGAAGAACATATACTAATCTTCATTTTGTTCCACAACCAATTCGATAGTCTGCCGCACGTGTCACTTTTTACCTGACGAAATACTCATAATTCTGCCTGTTCATCGCTGCTACGTAAGATATAGTCCGTCATCCAAGCCGTTCCTAACAAACAGATCCAAACAACAAAAACAGGGTTTGGTACATCTGTAGTCGGACTTACCACTAAGGCAGCAAAGCCAACAGTCGGTAATGTCCAGCACAATAGTTTACTCCAACGAATGGAGTGTTTAAGCTTCGCGAGGGTTTCCATTGAAGCCAGCATTCCTGTCACGCTCAATGCCACAAGAACGGCATATGGCAAGCCAGCAATCCATAATGGGAACAACAACAGCATCGGCCACCAGCTGTGCTTATTGGATGGGGTCCAATGTACAGCAGACCACCACATCGCCATGACCGCGACAATTTGAACCACTGTAACCCAAGCGGATCCATCTAGCTTCCCACCTTGTTGCGTGACCATAATACCGACTTGTAGAGTAAGTACGATTAGGCCTGCGGTGAGCAGAACGCCCAACGAACTTCTACGAGAGAACACGACCATTAAAAGTGGGAAAAGGATCAAAATACCAATCGATAGCGCGATTGGCTGCATTGAGAGCGTAGCGCCAAAAGCCATCATTGCGCCCAGTAACACCAAGCCTGCAAACCCGCCTTGTGGCAAGATCCACAACGCCGGGATCATGAGTGCAAGAACGGGAATATCTCCCTCGCTCAAACTCATCGCTCGAACGCACACCACTGCGAGTAAAGTCGTAATGAAAAATTGAAGTGTCGATAAAACCATAGCGCCTCCTGGCTTCCCCACCTACTTGGTAGCTCAACGGCAAAAACTGGGATTAAAAGTCGTTGAGAGGGTCTAGATTCAAGCTTAGCTTGTGTTTGTTTTATGCTTTTTAACGCTTATTAACATACGGCACGACTGAAGAGAAAATGTGATCAACAAAAGTCAATCGCGGGCAATATAAACGTTAAGAACCGTTAGCAATATACAAGTCCGATGGTTTACCATTCCTTAGTAATCCACAATAGACACTTTTGAGTATGGACCAATTTTTAGCGCAAATCTTTGCTGTAATTCACCAAATTCCAAAAGGAAAAGTCTCCACCTACGGGGAAATCGCAAAAATGGCAGGTTACCCGGGTTACGCAAGACATGTTGGTAAGGCGCTTGGTAATTTGCCAGAGGACAGCAAACTCCCATGGTTTAGAGTGATAAATAGTCAAGGAAAAATATCCCTAAAAGGCAGTGACTTAGAACGACAAACAAAGAAATTAGAAGCCGAAGGAATTGAAGTATCTGAGATTGGAAAAATTTCGCTAAGAAAATACAAATGGCAGCCTTAGGCTGCCATTTTTTGTTCGCTGAGTTTGATATTAACGCGTGCCAACTAGACGAATATCCAACTGGTGAGTTTGTGCTTCATCTGTGATTACACCGTTATGTGTATCGCTGATAAAACGCAATTTACCATCCACTTCAATACGCGCACGGACGCTATAACGATGGTTTGGTTTGATTTCATTGTTATCGTAGTTCAGCTCAAAAGAAAGAGGAACTTGTTTGCCTTCCGTTTCGAATATCTGCTTTGCTAGTACTTTTGCTGGCGCGTCAGCCAAAGACACATCTTCTAACGCGACGGTAACCACTGCGTTTGGCGGCAGAGCAATACGCTCGCGGTAAGCCACTGTACCTGTAATCGTCTTCATTGACGCCTCTGCAGATTCCATTTCTGTATTTTGAGAAGTTTGGCAACCCACTAACGCAGCCCCAAAGAGTAAAGAAGTAACAAGCAGTAGTGTTTTTTTCATATCTTCCTCGAAAAGAGTATTAAACCGGAGCAATTATAGGTGTGGAATATAAAACTGTCTGCTTCCTGTCAGTTTATTTGACAATAGTTTGACTGAGTTAGAATTTATCAAACAATTGATTTTGTTTCATAATCGGAACAATACTATTTCTAAGTTACTCAATAGTTCTTAACTATGGCACTTCACAAGAGTGAGACTGTTGAGGTAAGTTGGAGTGAAAGACAACGGTGAGGAGACACAATGAGTAAACCATTACGAGAATTGCTCAGCCTACTACAACTCGAAAAATTAGAAGAAGGCTTGTTTCGTGGCCAAAGTGAAAACCTAGGTTTGCCTCAAGTGTATGGTGGCCAAGTGATTGGGCAAGCGCTTTCTGCTGCGCGCTACACTGTTGAAAAAACACGCGCGGTGCACTCCTTCCATAGCTATTTTTTGTACCCAGGTGATCCAGAAAAGCCCATTATTTATGATGTAGAAAACCTAAGGGATGGCCGTAGCTTCAGCACCAGACGCGTTAAGGCGATTCAAAATGGACGCCCTATTTTCTACCTAACGGCGTCTTACCATGGCGATCAACCTGGGTTTGATCATCAAAAGGAAATGCCAGACATTCCTGGCCCAGAAAACTTCGCCTCTGAGAGTGAGCTTGCTAGCCATATAGCCGAATTTCTGCCAGAGCGACTACGCAAAACATTTTGTGGTGAAAAGCCAATTGAAACCCGTCCTGTTACGGTCATCAACCCCCTAAAACCCAAAAAAGCAGAGCCTAAACAGTATCTTTGGATTCGTGCCAATGGTGAAATGCCAGAGAACCTGCTTATACATCAGTACCTGTTGGCCTACGCATCAGATTGGGGATTCCTCGTGACAGCAATGCACCCACATGAAGTGTCATTAATGACGCCAAACTTCCAAGTTGCCACCATTGACCATTCAATCTGGTTCCATCGTCCCTTCAAGATGGATGAATGGTTGTTGTACGCAATAGAAAGCCCAACAGCGAGTAATACTCGTGGGTTAGTGCGTGGCGAAATCTATAACCAGCAAGGTCATTTAGTGGCAACCGCAGTGCAAGAAGGTGTAATGCGCTATACCAAGTAACCGCTAAACCTTAAACGACAAAAGGAGTGCTCAGCACTCCTTTTTTGTGGGTATCAAACGATAATTAATTTGGTTGATACTTCATGTTAACAACCGACCATTCATACAATGTTCTCGGCTTTCCAAATTCGTTTCCGTTATGAATCATACCAGGTTCCAAATAAAAGCCACCAGGCTTACTCTCTAAAAACGATCCTTTATCACTTGGCAAAAATTCGCGTTGGCCGCGGCGATAAATAATCACTGGCGCTACTAACTCATACTCTACGTTTTCCATCCTCGAGTCATCAATTATTAAGAACCGAGTCATACGAATCGTGCTGCCGCTGGTGCAGTATCCTGGGTCATCGTAGTCAATTGCTTGAAAAGGCTTGAGATCATCTTCGAACAGTTCTGATGTACATCCATCAAATCGAGCCACATGTACCCACGCAGCTTTTATTAGAGTTGGGTCATCGTTACCCACCGGCTTAAATATAAGCTTCGCAACCTTACCTTTGCCGTATAATTTCAATTCTTCGTCCGTTGGCTCACGCACTGAACGAACGTTCATCAAACCAAACTCACTTTCTTCTAAATTGGAAAATTCAAGCTTATTCAGAGTACTAATCAACACCGTTTGTTCAGTCTCAAGCAATGTATATTGATCCGCAACACCTTCATCTGCAAAGCTTAGATATACCTCAACTTTCTGACTTTCCAACGCTTCATAATCTCGAGATTCCCCTTCCGAAACGTCAAGAGAAATCCAACGTCTTTTTACCGGTGGGAGGTCAAGTAACGTCAGCTCTTCTTTACCAACATCTAATGAAGCGACACCGTTAGTTGTTGAGCCGGATATTTGATAGCTGCGTTTTCCTAATGGTGTACCAAAGTCTAGCTTAACCTTTTTAAATGGTTCAAATTCCACCTTCATTGTAGAAGTACTTAAACCAGGGTGCTTCGCTTTATTAATGGTGCCGTTAACCAATACGGTTTTAGTTGTATAGTTACGTGCAGTTAGCGTCACTTCTAATTGGTACTCGCCTGCGTGCAAAATCTTCAAACGCCCCGTCTCAGAAGAGACTAACTCAACCACAGGATCTTTTTGGTTAATAAGACGATAGCTGGCTTTCGCCTCTCCTCCACTCATCACTGGTGAGATAATAGTACCCGCTGAAAAGTCTACCGTTGGATAAGCAATCGATACAGGGTTTGTGCCTTGTTTAATCGTGACCGAGAAACTACTTTCACCCGGATCCACTTTGTCGTCCCCCGCATCCGAAACAATAATTTTTGTGCTACCCGCGTTGAGAATTTGCATGGCACCCGTTTGGCTGTTTAAGGAAACCACATCCGTTGCTGCGTTGTCTTCAAATCGGTAAGTAACTTCCCCAACCGTACCAGAGATTTTCGGCGCAACAAATGTTTGACCAACCTTCCAAACCTCTTCCACATCGGATTGAACTTCAATTCGACTCGGAGCACTCAGAATTGTAACGTCGACTTTTTGATCAGGACCAACGGTGTAATTCGCGCTCTCCTGTCTACGCACCGTTAACGTCGCTTTACCCGCTTTATACACATGGAGAAGCCCTTCACTGAAACCACCGACAACATCTGGTGCGGTGTTATCTACAATCTCAATTTGCTCGTTAGCGCTCAAACCAAAATCACGGTGAAGATTAAAACTGTATTTATTACTGTATACAACGTCATAATCGTGCGTTGCCATCGGTTGACCTTCAGCCTTTGCAACTTTGATGACTACATTAAACTGAATTGGTTGATATAAATCCCCACCATCATCTTCAAACTTAAGACGATATTCTCCAGCCGTCTCTACTTCTAACTTGCCATCGGTCATTCTTAAGCCGTCCGGTAAATTACCGACTAGGCTTACGTTGCCTTTTTGTCCTGAAAATGCCAAAGGAATTGAGAGGCTAGGCTGATAAATAAGCGACATTTCAATGTCGTTCATCACTGGATGAGGCGCGCGACTAACTTCAACATTGAAGCGAGCTTTACTTGCAGGATAATTACGCATTTCATGCTCGTAGATTTCAACTTCAGCCGTACCTACACCTTTGATCAGCAGTGCTTCACTGCTCATAGATTTAGCGATAACATCTGTGCCGCTAATAATTCGCAGTGAATAGTCGCCGCGAGCATTCGTCACCTTAGGGAAAATTCGGCCACCTTCCTCATAAGTTTTCACAACATCCGCTACGCTGATTGCTTCGCGTTGACCTTGTTTTACATCCACAACAAATTGCGCCGTTTGCTGCTTATCTAAAAAGGCATCGCTGTAAGTTGCTGTCGCTTCAACGGTTAACTGCCCAACATTATGAACAAGGAGCACACCTGACTCAGGGTTGAGTAACTCGGCAACTTTGTTGTCTGGTTCGCTGCGAATGATTTTGTATGTGATGCTTTGCGTTTGAGCTTTATCTAAACGTGCAGGTTCTAACGTCAGCCCTTTTCTATATTCGTCTTCCAGCAAGGCGAATTGAAGTTGCCCGGATGCTACTCCATGAAGCTTCACCGTCGCGCGAACTTGCTTCGGCAGATAAAGCTCGTTACCTGAGTCAGTAATCAGTACCGACGCCTGACCAATTGAGCCTAATGAATATACCGAACCGTTCTGATCAACCCGAATCAAGTTATGACCACTTTCTACTTCATAACTCAATTCACCTTTTTGGCCACGAACGGTCAGCGCTTTCCCTTCAGATTCGATTGCATTGAAGTTTAGATCACTAACCGAAAGGTCTGTGTTAATACCTCGTTCCACAGTGATAGAAAATCGTGCTTCAGAGGATTCATAAGCAGAACTGCTATCCGTAGCCAGAATTGTTGCCGTTCCTGGACGCAAAATTTGTAGCATTCCAGAGTCATTAATTTTCACAACATTTAGCGGATTAGAGTCAATGACTTGATAAGACACCGAGCCATGTACATTGCTCAATTTTGCCTCTGTAACGGTTCCCACGCCCTCAAACTTCAATAACGTGTCTTCAGCTTTTAACTGTGGACGGCTCTGCTTTGTTATCGTAGTTGGTGTCTTTGTATTGTTCGTTTTAGAGTCACCTCCACCACCACAACCAGCGAGTAACGCCGCGAGAAAAAGCAAATAATATTTTCTGTTCATTTTTAGAAACACTTTGTCACAAATAAGTGCTAGCGATAATAATACGATGTTTTATTAATCACTATATCCATTTTTGAGTACTTTGTTACTTAAGTATTTGCTACTGTATTACGCATAAAAAGAAATGTTCAGAAGTGGTGACTAAAATACACAAAACAACACTAAGCAAACGTTTAAATTAAACCAATTAATTAATTTAGTAAAAATGAATATTCAATAAAAATAAAACACGAAAAATAAAGAGAAAAAATTGCGTTATTTTTTCATGCGTTTTGCTGTATGAGCACTTAATAAAGGATAAAAAACAAACAATTAATGCGGAAATAGAAGAGAGAATAAATATCGTTTATATTTATTCCAATCCAGTAAAAAGTAACCTAGTTAGAATAACCCTGCTACCTGTTAACACTTAAAATGCTAACTGGTAGAGTAACCATTAAATAAAATTCGTATAAAGCTATTTAGTTGAGAAGTGGTAACTCAGTCGTATATTTAATGGATTCCATAGCAAATGTTGAAGTCACATTAGACAATCCCTTTACACTATTAACTAAGCGCTTATAAAACTCGTCAAAACACTTCATATCTTTCACCAGCACTTTCATCATGTAGTCATACTCGCCGGCCATACGATAAAACTCCATTACCTCGGGGAGATCACTCACTGTTGTGACAAAATGGTGATACCAATCTTCGGAGTGATCGATGGTTTTTAGCTGAACAAAAGCGATAAAAGACAGGTCGAGTTTTTCTGCACTCAGTAACGCCACGCGCTTTTCGATGTAGCCTTCTTCTTCCAACCTTTTCAAACGCTTCCAACATGGCGTCGTTGTCAGATTTACCTGCTCTGCTAACTCATTTAATGACAAGGTGCTGTCGGTTTGTAACAACGCAAGCAGCTGTTTATCGACTCGATCCAAACTCATCCTATAAAACCCACGAAGTGTAGAAAACTTTTCTATCAAAATAGTCATTACCGGCAACTATAGCAAAGTTTTTCTCTCGTATTATAGGTAAATTATTCCCATCTAATGCTTATCTATCGATTTCCAAGGAGAGACGCCATGTGTACTGACCACAACTGGATCAACAATGCAGTGCGTAAAATTGAAGCAGACTTTCAACGTTCTGCTGATACTCATTTATTTAAACTTGAACTGCCTTCTCTTGATGGTATCGATATCTACCTAAAAGATGAGAGCACGCATCCAACAGGCTCTCTGAAACACCGATTGGCACGCTCGTTGTTTCTTTATGCGATTTGTAACGGATGGATTGGTCCTGAAACCACAGTGATTGAAGCGTCCTCAGGCAGCACTGCCGTTTCAGAAGCGTATTTTGCTCGCTTGCTTGGCTTACCGTTCATTGCTGTTATGCCGAAAACCACCGCACGTAAAAAGATTGAACAAATTGAGTTTTACGGTGGTAAAGCGCATCTTGTAGAGCGCTCAGATCAGATTTATGACGAGTCTCGACGTTTGGCTCAAGAGTTAAATGGCCACTACATGGATCAGTTTACTTATGCTGAACGTGCGACTGACTGGCGCGGCAACAACAACATTGCGAACTCTATCTTTAGCCAAATGGAACTAGAAGATCACCCAATTCCTAATTGGGTAGTAATGAGCCCAGGAACTGGTGGCACGTCTGCAACCATTGGCCGTTTTATTCGTTACCAAAAATACGACACCAAACTTTGTGTCGTAGACCCTGAAAACTCGGTGTTTTACGACGCTTTCCAGTCAGGTAATCACTCATTAAAAGGTGAGACCGGCAGCAAAATTGAAGGCATCGGTCGACCACGTGTCGAGCCAAGCTTTATTGCAGGTGTTATTGACGAGATGCGCAAAATTCCAGACGCTGCCAGTGTGGCAACTGCACATTGGGTTTCTCAACTGATTGGGCGTAAAGTAGGCGCATCAACGGGGACGAACCTCTACGGTGTGCTTCAACTGGCCTGCGAAATGAAACAACGCGGTGAAACAGGCTCTATCGTGACACTTTTATGTGACTCTGGTGAGCGTTACTTAGATACGTATTACGACTTAGCATGGGTAAAAGAGAACATCGGTGATATTCAACCTTACCTCGCGCAACTTGAAGTCATTCAAGCGAAAGGCTGTGTCGAACCTGCATGTTGCGGTCCAATTACCGCTTAATATGTAAATTCGAATGTAAAAAAACAGCCCGCTGATGTGCGGGCTGTTTTTTTGGAAATGAGTATTACTTTTTCTGACGCGCTTCAAACGCCGCCAATTGTTCTGGCGTTGCCGCTGGCTGATGATTTTGTTTCCATTCATCGTAAGTCATGCCGTAAACACGTTCGCGAGCGTCATCAATATCTAAATCCACACCGAGATTTTCCGCTTCAGCTTTGTACCATTTGCTAAAGCAATTGCGACAGAAGCCCGCAAGAATCATGAGGTCGATGTTCTGCACGTCTTTATTCGCGTCTAAATGCGCCAATAAACGACGAAATGTCGCCGCGTCTAACTTATCTTGTTCTTCTTGAGTCAGGTTTTTATATTTGAATTCAGCCACTTTCCTTTCCTTCTCTCTTATTTGATTGACGTTAGTCACCATACCGAATAGTAAGTTCTCCAGCCTAGGAAGTCTGCTTTAGCGCAACAATTCCCAGTCTAAATGACTACCTTTGCGTAAAAGCTGATATGATAAACGCCATCTATCTTATTGATTAAATTAATATTAACACAACTCATTACAACGGTCTTTTACAAAGGTTATCGTCAAGTTATGAAAAACGCCATTCTATTATTGTCTGCCTTGACCATCAGTGTGCCGACTTTTGCTGCTCAAGAACAAACTCATCAATCTTATTTTTATCTGGGTACTGGTAACGTCGGTTTTGATACACCCTATTTTGGCTCAGACAGAGACAATGAGTGGTCCACACCACATATCACTGTTGGTTGGGGCTATCATGTTAATCAATACCTTGCGTTTGAAGGTGTGCTTCGCTATTCCCAAAACGAACTTAAGAACGACAAACTGAAAACAGATTTGGATTTGCACTATTACCAAGCGGGTATGTCAGCTGTATTGACCAGTGATAACCTTGGCGATACGCCACTTTCTTTGTTTGGCCGCGTGACCGCGTTAGGGACTCAGGCAGAAATGTACGTTCCAAACCAACAAAAAGTCACCGATGATTCAGGAGCACTATTCAACATCGGTGCTGGTGTCCATTGGGATATGAGCAAAGACATCTGGTTGCGCGCAGAGTACATCTATAATGTCGCAGATATGGGCTTTGAAGATTTTTACGACAGCTACGAAGGTGTGCAAGTTAGCTTAGGGAAACGCTTCTAACATTAGGTAGCACCAAGTTACCAGAATTGAAATACAAACAAGCCGAGGTTTTTACCTCGGCTTGTTTTACAATCTACGGAGTGTCATCAGTTACTGAGCGGAGAACTTTTCTGTTGTCTCTTGATTCACATGGCTACTTGGTTGACCGGTATCGAGAGAGTGTAAAATGCCATCTTGACGATCTTTTAGTGCATTCGTTAACGTCGGAAGTGCAGTGGTCGCTAACAACGCCATAACACCCGCAACTAAAACCATTTCTACCATGTAACTACCACGTACTTTTTTCAAGAGAACACCTCAAATAATAATAGGTATATGCTGCTTTCCCGGCATGACACCTAACAAGACCCGACATTCAGTCAAATACGATGAGCGAGTCCTGTGCCCCTCGAAGAAGTGGCGAAATAATAAACAAAAATAATCATTAGATCTATAAGTAATCACTCTCAATATAAAAAAACACCGAACAAAAGTTGTTCGGTGTTTTCAATCAAAGCTTTACGTACAGCGGCTAAGGATGAGCAATACGGCCTTTTGTATCGTGGCTGAGTGCTTTGTTCAATTCTGCTTCTACATGACCTGGCGCCTGTGTTTTCGCCGAAATCAATCGGTACATAGCCGGGATGACAAATAAGGTCACCAATGTTGCAAATCCCATCCCGAAAAAGATCACGGTACCCACAGCAATACGACTCTCATAACCTGCCCCTGTCGAAACGATCAGTGGGATGGCACCAGCAAGCGTGGTAAATGCTGTCATCAAGATCGGGCGTAGACGTCGCGCAGCTGCATCAATAACCGCTTTTTCGAATTCAACACCACGGTCTCGCAACTGGTTGGCAAATTCGACAATCAAAATGCCGTTTTTCGTCACCATGCCGATCAACATGATCATGCCAATCTGGCTGTAAATGTTCATGCCTTGCCCCATCACAACCAAGCCAAGGAAGCCACCAAATACGCCCATCGGCACCGTAAACATCACCACTAACGGGTTCACGAAGCTTTCAAACTGAGCCGCCAACACGAGATACGCCACAAGCAATGCCAACGCAAACACGACAGCAACACTCGCTTGGTTCTC
This sequence comes from Vibrio sp. E14, assembly GCF_020515785.1. Lineage (NCBI taxonomy): Bacteria > Pseudomonadati > Pseudomonadota > Gammaproteobacteria > Vibrionales > Vibrionaceae > Vibrio > Vibrio sp. E14. The sequence goes on along the minus strand of NZ_JAHPJI010000020.1, from coordinate 3,994 downwards.
TTTAAAGTCTTTTGACTCGCCAGAATAACTCACCGAGATGTCACCTGGTAAGTTGTCTATCGCTTGTTGATCAAGGTAATTCAGCGCGTCTCCTAATGTGTAGCCTTCTGACAGATTAGCCGTAATAGTGATGGATTTCTGTTTGTTGTAGTGAGATAGACGAATAGAAGCTGCTACTTCTTCAATTTTAGTGACCGCGTCTAACGTCACTAACTGCCCACTATTGGTTCGCAGATAAATCTGGCTTAAATCCGCAGCATTATTAAAGCTGTTTTCATCACCACGAAGATACACATCATACTCTTCGCCACGCTCAACATAAGTCGTTTCACTTTTACCACCAAGCATGATTTCTAGCGTATCAGAAATGTCTTTGACACTGACCCCTAGTTCTGCGGCACGCTGTCTGTCGACCGTAACCAATAGCTCTGGCGTTTTCTCTGAGTAATCGATCTCAGCACCTTCCATCATTGGCGATTCTTCTGCTTTGTTTTTCAACATTTCAGCCCAGACGAGAAGTTCATCGTAATCAGAGCCACCTAACACAAACTGAACAGGCTCACTCGAACCACCTTGGAAACCAGGCATGAATGGGAACACTCGAACATCAGGTATGCCAGCCAGTGCGCCACGCACTTTGTTAAGCGCTTCCTGAGCTGTTACATCTCGCTCGTTCCAGTCTTCTAAAATCATGATAACAAAGCCGGTTTGATCGCCTGCCTGTCCACCAAATGCAGGCGTTTGAATACTAAACGACTTCAGATACCCTTGCCCAAGTAATGGCATCAATCGGTCTTCAACAATGTCCATATTGGCTGACATACGATTGTATGACGTAGCATCAGCCCCGCGTACAAACGCAAACATCACCCCGCGATCTTCTTGAGGGGTCAACTGGGCTGGCACTTGGTTCATCAAGAAGTAACTGCCGCCCAAACACGCCAAAATCACCAGCGGTGCAGCCCAACGCATTTTCAATGCGCCTTTCAATAATGAGCGGTAACCACTCTCAAGTTTACTAAATAGGCGATCGACCACTTGATTAAATCGATTTGGTTTTACATTCGCCTTCAAAATCTGACTACCCAATACAGGAGTTAATGTTAGGGCGATCAAAGACGAGAAAATTACTGACATCGCCAACAAGACAGAAAACTCAGTAAATAGCAGACCTACCATGCCATCCATAAAAGAAATCGGCAGGAATACCATCACCAGCACTAGCGTTGTCGCGATAACGGCAAAGCCTACTTCCCGCGTGCCTTTATAGGCCGCAAGCAAAGGCGATTCACCACGTTCGATATGGTGGAAGATGTTTTCAACAACCACAATCGCGTCATCCACTACCAAGCCGATAGACAGGATCAACGCCATCAAGGTGATTAAATTGATAGAAAAGCCAAAGTAATAAGCGGCAATGAATGAGGAAATCAGCGATACCGGAACAGTAACAGCTGGGATCAATGTTGCACGAGCTTGACCAATGAAGATGTACAACACCAAAATAACCAAACCGCCCGTAATAAATAGCGTGCTATATACCTCTTCTATCGAACGCTCGATAAACACCGTTGCATCGTAGTCGATAGCAAGCCGCGTTCCTTCCGGCAAGAACTTTTGGATGTTATCAACTTCAGATCGAACTAATTTTGCTACTTCTAACGGGTTCGCATCAGACTGAGGAACAACCCCCAAACTAACATTGACGACGCCATCGCTTTTAAAGGTCGAGTTTTCGTTTTCTGCACCGATAAAAACATCAGCGACATCTTTCAAATAGATAGGCGTGTTGTCGCTTGCCCTTTTAATCACGAGGTACTGAAAATCTTCCGGCGTGTTATAGCTGCGCGCTGTCCGTACCGACATGACTGTCGAGTCATTACGAACTTCACCACCCGGACTTTCTAAGTTTTCACTTCGCAGTGCCGATGTAATGTCCGAAGCCGTGACTGAGCGCCCCGCCATCAGCTCTGGCTTAAGCTTCACGTACATCACCTTGTACAAACCACCAGAGAGATCAATGGAGCTCACCCCAGAGATCAAGCTAAAGCGATCCATCAATACACGTTCGGCATAATCCGTCAATTGAGTGCGGTCCATCTCTGCAGAGCTGAGGTTTATATATAGGGAGGCCTGACCTGAACCGTTATTCTTGTAGACAATTGGATCGTCCGCTTCATCAGGTAGCGAACGTTGAGCGCGAGCCACCGCGTCGCGAACATCACTAACCCCCGTATTGAGATCGTAACCTAGCTCAAAAGTGATCGTGATACGCGAACTGCTGTTTCGCGTCGTCGAACTGATCTCATCTATTCCGCTGATGCCTGAAAGCTGATCTTCTAATACAGAAGTAATTTGACTCTCGATGATCGTCGCGGAAGCGCCCTCATAACGCGTACTAATGGAAACGACCGGACTTTCAATGTCCGGCATTTCTCGCACCGCTAGTTTCGTAAAGGATACAAAGCCAAATACACACAGCAGCATACTCAATACCAACGCTGCGACTGGGCGTTTTACAGAAACGTCAGAAAGTAACATTAGTTTGCTTCCTTAGCCGCTTCGTCTTGCGTGCTTTGAACACCTTGATTACCAGTTGCGTTAGCTGTTTTTGACTTTCCTGGTGCGATAATTTCCTTGACTTCAACACCATCTCGCATATTAACGATGCCCTGTACAACAATTTTGTCGCCAACTTCAACGCCTGATTCAATAACGACTTCGTTATCGACACGAGCACCGAGAATGACTTCTTGTCGAGTCGCTTTATTGTTGTCATCGATGACGTATACGTAACGCTTGGTGCCAGAGTATTCTAGTGCTTGAACTGGGATAATTGGCGCTTCAATCGCTGGGAAGGCCAATGATGCATTCATTAACATGCCCGGTTTTAAGCGGTTTTCAGGGTTTTCAAACTCAATACGCACACGCAGGTTCAGCGTTTCTGCGCTGATTCGCGTATCAATACCTGTGACTTGACCAGTAAACGTCTGTTCACCCCATGCACTGGTTTTGGCAATGACTTCCATACCAATAGAAAGCATCGATAAATAGCGCTCCGGTACTTGTAAATCCAGCTCCATGACCGAAAGGTCATCCAAGGTCAACAGCTCTGTACCCGCGCTAACCATTTTACCGCGACTAAAGTCAATGAAACCAACAGTGCCAGAGAATGGAGCCGTAATATGAAGATCGGCCAAATTTGCTTGAGCGGCGTCCAGCCTTGCTTGTGCGATTTCAACACTTGCTTTTTGTGCGTCGATCTCAGTTTGGGTTATAGCATTTCGCTTAACCAAACGTTGAAACTCTTTTAGCTTACGTTGTTCATCTTTAAGGTACGCCTTTGCCTCAATCAAAGCGGCTTGAGCCTTATCATCATCCAACTTGATTAACAGCTGACCTTGTTGGACATTTTGATTCGCTTTAACAGCGATTTGATTCACTTTGCCGGCGACTTCCGATGCAACAACCACAGACTCCGCCGCTTCTAATTTACCGATAAGCGATAAGGATTGATTGATCTCGTGCGTTTCTACTTGTTCAGTTACGACGGTAACTGCTGAGCCTCGCATAACTGCGAAAGCTGATGGAGAACTCATTAATATAGAAAGCGTTAAAACAGATAACGATAACGTGGCTTTCATGCTCATGATATTGACTTCTAAACGAATAAACTTATGTCATTAAACTGCTTACATTTTATCAGTAGATACGTGGTTTAACGTCAAGTAGTGTAAATTCAAGTAAAAAGAGCGTTTCTCTTCTGTTCAAAGGACACACAAAACGCTGACTTTCTACCATCTTTGCCCAAAAAGACAGCATTCAACGTAAAAACGCAAGAAAAACGCTTTACAGCCTGAGCGAGTTTGCTATGATTCGCTCCGCACTTGGGAGATGAGTTGGGAAAACATCTTGCTAAGTATAAAAATCCCTGGAGGGGTTCCCGAGTGGCCAAAGGGAGCAGACTGTAAATCTGCCGGCACTGCCTTCGATG
>NZ_JAHPJI010000019.1:0-30504 GCF_020515785.1 Vibrio sp. E14 | reverse complement strand
TGAGAGAGTCAAGCATTTTTTCAAATTTCTTTTTCTCTCACTTCCGACTCGCTGTGTGACTTTCGTCTCACTCCGTGTCGGTGGATGCGCAGTATAGGGAGTTGAGAAATTAGTACAAGCGTTTTTTGCAAAAAAAACTTTCAACCGAACAAATAGCAATCACTTTGTGTGTATACCAAGCGATCTTGGCTATTTTCTCTCATTTAAAAGGATCTTTCCTCAAGAAAAAGGGCGTTTCTACCTGAATTACGATCTTCAAATTTGATGTAATTGAAGCAAATGATATTCGCTCAACGCGCTTTTTCTTTTCTGCCTGCTGTATAAAAGATAAAAAAAGAGCAGAACGATAACGAACTGCTCTTTGGTCTTTGCTTTTTACTTGGGGTACTTCAGGTGAAGTCTTGGAAATTGCTTCTTCTATATAGAAGAAAAGATCAGAGCATCCTTGCCCTTCTCTTTTACGACAGATTAGCTAGGGGTATATCAAATGTCGTGGTTGTTCGATGACACATTGAGCTCGTAAGAGTGGAGCATGCTTGCATTCCCAATGGCGTCATCTTCGAGAGGAACTTAGTTCTTCAATACTTTTACGGTGTAGCTACCATCTTTTTGTTGGTATAGACCGTGGATGTCGGTTTCGAAACCTGGGTAATGCGCACCGATCTCACAAAGCATCTCTAGGAAGTCCAGCACAGGGCGAGACTCTTGAGTCACCATTTCACCAGGAAGTACTAGTGGCACACCTGGAGGATAAGGAAGGATCATGTTCGCACTTACGCGACCAACCATTTCTTCCAGTTTGATTTCTTCTACGTTACCGCGAAGCTCTTCTTGCCATGCTGCGTGTGGTGTTACTTTCATTTCAGGAAGAACATCGAACGCTTTGTACATTAGCTCTGGTAGGTTGTATTTCTTAGTTAGGTCGTGAATTGCTTGTGCTAGTTCTTGAACGCGCATGCCTTCATAGAAGCTTGGGTCTTCGTTATATAGCGAAGGAAGGAAGCTCTTGATGGTTAGGTTCAAGTCGTAGCCACGTTTAAATTCAGTCAGACCGCGTAGCAATTGCATTGCTTTTGATTTGTCGATACCGATTGAGAATAGGAACAACAAGTTGTATGGGCCTGTTTTCTCTACCACGATGCCGCGCTCGTCTAGGAATTTAGCCACCAGCGAAGCAGGAATACCTGATTCTTCTAGTTCGCCTTCTTTATTCATCCCAGGAGTCAATAGCGTTACTTTGATTGGGTCAAGATACATGTGGTTGTCATCCATGTTCTTGAAGCCGTGCCATGTATCGCTAGGATCCAGTTTCCAACATTCTGTGGTATCGATGTTTTCTGGTTGCCATACATCGAAGAACCAGCTGTCACTTTCTGCTTCTAGGCGTTTGATCTCTTTACGGAAGCGAATTGCGCGATCGATAGAGTCTTGCATCAACTTCTTACCTGTGTTGCCGCGCATCATTGCCGCTGCAGTTTCAGTAGAAGCAACAATGCCGTACTGAGGTGAAGTTGAAGTGTGCATCATGAATGCTTCGTTGAAAGATTCTTTGTCAAAGTCACCTTTCACGTGAATCATTGAAGCTTGTGAGAACGCTGCCAACAGTTTGTGTGTTGATTGTGTTTCGTAGAACACTTTGCCTGGCATCGCTTCACCACTCATACCACATTTACCTTCATAAATTGGGTTGAAGTTAGTGTAAGGCACCCAAGCACTGTCGAAGTGGATGTGTTTACAGTCTAGCGACTCTTTGATGAATTGTGTGTTGTACAACAGACCATCGTAAGTTGAGTTAGTCACTACTGCGTAACTTGGCGCTGTTGCACCTGGTGTTTTCGCCACTTTCTCTGCAATGACATCGCGGCTGAATTCGCTTTGTGGAATACCACCAAGGATGCCGTATGCGTTACGAGTTGGGCGGAAGTAGATTGGTGTCACGTCGCTCATCATCATTAGGTGAGTCAGAGATTTGTGACAGTTACGGTCAATCAGTACTGTGCTGCCCGCAGGCGCTGAGTACATACCAACGATTTTATTCGATGTAGACGTACCGTTAGTTACGATGTAAGAGCTGTCTGCATTGAATGTGCGTGCGATGTATTCTTCTGCATCTTTATGTGGACCTGAGTGGTCTAGTAGAGAACCTAGCTCAGGCATTGAGATTGATACGTCCGCTTTAAATGTGTTTGGACCGTAAAAATCGTAGAAGATGCTACCAGCAGGGCTTTTCTGGAATGCAGTACCGCCCATGTGACCTGGAGTACAGAAGGTGTATTTACCTTCTTCTACGTATTTGAATAGCGCTTTAGTGAATGGAGGCATGATGGCATCTTTGTATGCCTCGGTCGCTTGGTTGATTTTGATAGCGATGTCGTCAGCCATACCTAAAGCGTACTCGAAGAAGCTCACGTTCAGACGTAGGTCTGTTAGTGAAATATCGAGAGTAGACTGTTCGTTAGCAAATGCGTGAACAGGCAGTTTTTCGTTGATTTGGCTAATACGTTCACATAGCTCTAGTGAGTATTTATCCCAGTCGAACAGCACACCGCAAATGCGTGGGTTCATCTCAATCATTTTGATCAAGTCTTTATCATCTACTGGGTAAACCACTTCGTAGCCCGCTTTCTCAAGAGCAGCGTGAAGTTGACGAACTGGCTCTTCTTTAAAGAACACACCCATGTGGTTCAAGATAGCGAATATATTCATTTGGACATCTCCAAGGCGAATGAGGGCGCTCTTTGCCATTTACAGGCAATGAGTAAGGTGAGCGCCGCGTGAATTTGGGTTTTATGGGCTGGCACCGAAGTACCAGCGTTTGGGGATTAGTTGCTTGCTTGGGCAGGCATATCGTCAGCGTGCATTTTCACGTACTGAGCAAGACCTGCTTTTTTGCTGTAGAACATCAAGATAACGAGAGACACGATGAAGGTTGCTGTGAGCGTACCGCCTTCTGCACCCGCTAGTGCGATGAAGCAGAACAGACAAGCCACACCAGAGAACAGCATTACGAAGCCGTTGCGTGTTGTCATACCTTCGAAGCGAATCAAGTTAATGCTTGAGTAGAAGTAAGGCAGCATAGTTAGTAGAACTGCATCAGTCGTTAGCTGGTTGAACAGGTCTGATGCGTGTGCTGTTTTAGAGCTGAAGAACATCAGTACAACCATCAATGCTGTCATCTTGATTGACGCAAGGATTAGACCTTTCTTAGGCACACCGTTTTTGTCAGTTTCGCCGTAGATTTTAGGGAAGTTGCCATCGCTTGCTGCACGTTTACCAGCCTCGCCCACCAGCATCATCCAAGAACCTAGCGAAGTGAAACATGCTAGTGCTGTGAATGCTGATACGAATGGTGCTGTCCAGCTACCGAATAGCTCAGTGGTTGCCAATGCAAATGGCGCACCTGATGCCGCAACTTCAGAAGCAGGGAACATGCCGCTGATCATTTGAGTTGATAGGATGTAAATCACACCTGCGATACCAGTACCCAGCATGGTTGCTAGCGGTACAGTACGTTTAGGATTTTCTACCATGCCTGTTGATACTGCGGCTGATTCCACACCAACGAATGACCATAGACAGATAAGAACCGCTGTCACAATCGCATGGCTATCCGTACCCGCAGATACGTTCCAGTTTTGGCTGTATAGCGCAGTGTCGAAGTGCGTCCAACCAAACGCCGCTGTACCAACAACAGGAATGAGGATTAGAACAAGACCAAGCGTACATAGACGGCTTACCCAGCTACCACCAAGTAGGTTAACGAAAGTGAAGATCCATACCGATGCAATCGTCGCAATACCTGCTGGGATTGGGTTATTAAGCACAGGGAAGAATACTGAAAGGTAAGAAACACCTGTAATGGCAATAGCCAGGTTACCAATCCAGTTCGCGTGGTAATAAAGCACGCCCGTTTGGAAACCAAAGACAGGTGAAACTTCGCCAGCGTAAGCGATAGGACCACCTTCTTGAGGGTTTTTGGTTGCCAGACGAGCGTAAACAAACGCAAGGCTCAGTGCACCGATCAAACAGATCAGCCAGCTGAAAATTGAAACAGAACCTACTGAAGCTAGGCTAGAAGGTAACAGTGCAATACCACTACCCATCATGTTACCGGCTACTACACCCGTACAGGCAATTAGGCCGATTTTTTTCGTATTCGATGACATAACATCTCCAAATCTATTCTACTCAAGTCAACGTGACTCAAACTGAACGGTTATTAGCGAGATGCTATGAAGTAGATACCTGCTCGACCTCGCTAAATTTCGAAGTGAAGACTACGCCCAAAAATCGGGAAAAAAATAAACTTGGCGTTATCAATAAAATGATTAGTTAATCAACATCAAGTTGAGATAAACATGATAAACACAAAAACATAAAACCATATTATTCATGCAGTTATAAGAAAAACATCAAGCCTTCTACCGATAGATAAACTCTCATCAACTCGTTGGTAATCGCGGCAAAAGTTATCAACCTCTATCAACTTCCCCCGCCCCGAAGGGTTGATTCCCTGAACTGTTGATTCCATAAATCTCTCCCTGATCGCGCTTTTTGACCCACATCAATATTCATCTCGCCTGCAAGAAAGCATCAGAATCATTCTCGCCAAATAACTCAGCCAGACACTCCATACAATCAATAGAGATAGAGATAGAGATAGAGATAGAGATAGAGATAGAGATAGAGAAGAAAACCGGATATGTCTTCCCGTTGCAAACCTGCGTTACTGGCTCCTTCGTAAGTCATTACCCCACCGCCCACCCTTTTCACTTTTCGACTGCTACAAAAAAGCCCCTCACCGAAATGAGGGGCTAGTATTTGACTGACGTTGAGTGCGAGAGAATTAAAGCATTCGAACGACAGAAGGGTGAACAGCGCGATACATGGCGTAATCAATCGCCTTCATGTTACTTGGGAAGACCAAGTTTTCGCACAGCAGGTACGTCTCAACCGACGTATCAATATAGAAAGCTTCGCTGTAAGACTCACTGGCCAAATCCAGATCACCATCCAATTCAGCGTGCTTACCACGAATCACATAAGACAGCACCGAATCACGTAACCTCAAAGCCTGCCCAAGATGCTGCTTGGCTGAAGCCATGTCACCAATAATGGTTTCGTGCAGGGCTAAAGCTTCATAAATTCGCGGTTGAATTGGCACAACCATCATTTTTACGTTAGTTTCTAGTGCGTCACTCAACTGCTGCACTCGCCCTTTCTTCAACTCCTGTGAAAAGTCGAGCACCTTCTGCACGTGATAAGCAATCAATAACTCTGCCTGAACGTAAGCATTATCTGGCTCAATTTCTAAAATGTTTTCCATCAAGTTGACGCCTTGGCGAAATTGCTTGGCATCCGAGACATTGAGATAATGGTTAGCTTGAACAAACAGCTCCAAAGCATCCGGGTTGATCGGCATTCCCGCCACCAGCATCGTGGATTTCAGCTTGGCACCCGGTACTTTCAGGACTTGCATCAAGTCTAACGACGCTTGTTGAAGCACTGTCTTTAAATGGCTACTGGTTAACGCGTATTGACGACTAAACAACACCTTTTCAGATGAGTTATTGCGATATTCCACCTCTAAAAAGCTGCCACCCTCATTTTCACGAACCCGCACCACAACCGACTTGCCCGGCACAATACCCGAGGTAAACGACGCCTTCTTTAGCATGACTCGGTAATCGCTCACTTGAGCAATGTCGGACATCAACTTTTGGGCAAACCCGTCTGCCAAGTCGTAGCTTAACCCTTCGCTCGTGAAGTTATCTTGAAACTTGAATTCGATAAGGTGAGTATCGATGGCTTGAGTAATACGCACTTCCGATTGCTTGTAGGTAAACACGCCCATCACCACAACCAAGACACTGATCCAGATGAAGTTCATGATCCCCAGGCGCCACGGACTGATTTTATTTTTTTTCTGAGGGGCCTTTTTCTCTTTAGACATCTCACAGACCGCGCGAGTCAGAGGGCCTGCAGGAAAGGTGACGGCAGGTGCGATAGGTAGAGTCTCTTCTTCTGGCTCTTCAACAATAGGAGGAAGAGTTTCTGAATCACAATGACGACTTGCGAGGAATTCCTCGAGTGTCATTGGGGTCACATTCGCCACCAGCTTGTAACCACGTTTCGGCACTGTAATGACGTAGCTGGTATTTTCTTCCCGACCGTCCCGCAGTAATTTACGCAACTCAAAAATGGACTGAGTCACCACTTGATCGGTCACAATCGCCCCTGCCCAAACGTATTGGATCAATTCCTCACGATTGAACACCTCATTCGCATGCTCCGCTAGAAAATGCAGAAGATTAATTAAGCGTGGCTCAACAGTAACTTCCCTATCTTGTCGATACAGCTTATTTTCATCAACGCTTAAAACCCAGTCATTGATTTGAAAATAGACTCCAACCATGTATGAAAACTCTCGTATCTACAGACAGCGCTACGGCAGGAATCAAACAATGGTCAATTCCTACAGGTAACTAAAGGCGAGATTATAGGTGGGAAAACGGCGTGCACCTAGAAAAGCAAGCCGCCAAAAATGCAAACTTAAGTTAAGTGATGCAGAAATGAGACTACTCAAGTGCTGCAAGGATAGAACAATGAGTAGCATCATCGTCCGTATGACCGCAGCAAGCATCATTGATCTTCTTCAAAGCTCGACGAATTTTCGTTAGCTCGTTAATTTTTCCATCAATCAGCTCTAACTTAGCAGAAGTAATAGCTTTAACCTCTGCACAGCTGTGTTCTGTCGCTTCTAGTTTGATTTCTAGTAGCTCTTTAATCTCATCCAAGCTCAGGCCCAGCTCTTTACCTTTAAGGATGAAGTGTACCTGCTTTTGATTCTCTTCATTGTAGAGACGATAACCTGATTCACTTCGACCTGCGGGCTTTATCAGCGCGTTTTTCTCATAAAAACGCAGCGTATCTGCCGTCACACCACAGCGTTTTGCCAGTTCACCTATCTGAAACATAACTTTCCCTATTAACTATCTCGTTACTTTTAAAGCTAAAGAACCTCTTTTTCACAATTATTTTTGAGATGCCAAACGATTGCGCGAGCTTTTTTGTAATAAATTGGTTAGAATACGCGCCATCAAATGTGGAGACTGTTTTCTAACCAGAAAACATCCGGCAAAGGTCTTTACCAAAACTGGCCAATATTTTACCCCAAGAGGTAAAAACAAGTTCATTTTTGGCAAACATCTTTAACTCCGTGAATTTGAGGAAAATGGAAGCATGAATAACGCTCGTCCTATTCGCCGTGCGCTTATCAGCGTATCAGACAAAACAGGTATTGTTGAGTTTGCACAAGCTCTTGCTGAGCGCGGTGTCGATATCCTATCTACTGGTGGTACAGCACGCCTACTTGCCGAACAAGGCATCGCAGTAACAGAAGTCTCTGACTACACAGGTTTCCCAGAAATGATGGACGGCCGCGTTAAAACGCTTCACCCGAAAGTTCACGGTGGTGTGCTTGGTCGTCGTGGTCAAGATGACGACGTGATGGCAAAACATGGCATCAATCCAATCGACATGGTCGTTGTTAACCTATACCCATTCGCAGAAACCGTTGCAAAAGAAGGCTGTACACTAGCTGACGCGGTTGAAAACATCGATATCGGCGGCCCAACGATGGTTCGCTCTGCAGCGAAAAACCACAAAGACGTGACTATCGTTGTGAACGCTCATGATTACGACCGCGTTATCGCTGAAATGGACGAGAACGAGAAATCTCTAACACTAGAGACTCGTTTCGACCTTGCTATCGCAGCATTTGAACACACTGCGGCTTACGATGGCATGATCGCAAACTACTTCGGCACCATGGTTCCATCTTACGGTGAGAACAAAGAAGGTGATGAAGAGTCTAAATTCCCACGTACTTTCAATCAGCAAGTCGAGAAGAAGCAAGACATGCGCTACGGTGAGAACAGCCACCAAGCCGCAGCTTTCTACGTGGAAGCCAATCCACAAGAAGCGTCTGTTTCTACTGCTCGCCAAATCCAAGGTAAAGCTCTTTCTTACAACAACATCGCAGACACGGACGCCGCACTTGAGTGTGTGAAAGAGTTCAACGAGCCAGCATGTGTGATCGTAAAACACGCGAACCCATGTGGTGTAGCTCTAGGTAAGGACATTCTAGAAGCGTACAACCGCGCTTACCAAACTGACCCAACATCTGCATTCGGCGGCATCATTGCATTCAACCAAGAGCTAGATGCTGAAACAGCAGCCGCTATTGTTGAGCGTCAATTCGTTGAAGTGATCATCGCACCTTCTGTTTCTGCTGAAGCGATTGAAGTGGTTGCAGCGAAGAAGAACGTGCGTCTACTTGAGTGTGGCGAATGGACAACTAAGACAACTGGCTTTGACGTGAAACGCGTGAATGGCGGTCTACTGGTTCAAGACCGTGACCAAGGCATGGTGAGCCTAGACGATCTAAAAGTGGTTTCTAAGCGCCAGCCAACAGAAGAAGAGCTGAAAGATGCACTGTTTTGCTGGAAAGTAGCGAAATACGTGAAATCTAACGCGATCGTTTACTCGAAAGGCGACATGACTATCGGTGTAGGCGCAGGCCAAATGAGCCGCGTTTACTCCGCGAAAATCGCAGGCATCAAAGCTGCAGACGAAGGTCTACAGGTTGAAGGTTGTGTAATGGCATCAGATGCATTCTTCCCATTCCGTGACGGCATCGACGCGGCTGCAGAAGCGGGCATCAAGTGTGTGATCCAACCAGGTGGTTCTATGCGTGATGACGAAGTTATCGCAGCGGCAGACGAACACGGCATGGCGATGATCTTTACCGGTATGCGTCACTTCCGCCACTAATTTCCTCTTCGTATTTGGCACTGTGGCGTCGTTAGCTGCTTTCGCCCACCCCGGTCACATAGCGGGCTATGCTCCCGGGGATGGGCTCAATTGTTGCCTAGCTACATCACCAACTACTTTGAGTAAACAGTATTTATAAGATTAAGGATTTTCATATGCGAGTTTTAATCATTGGTTCAGGCGGTCGTGAACATGCGCTAGGCTGGAAAGCAGCGCAAAACCCAAATGTTGAGACTATTTTCATTGCTCCAGGCAACGCAGGTACAGCACTAGAGCCAAAACTAGAGAACGTAAACATCGATGTAGAAGACATCGCTGGCCTTGTTGCTTTCGCCAAAGAGAAGGCGATTGAACTGACTATCGTTGGCCCAGAAGCACCATTGGTTATTGGTGTGGTTGATGCGTTCCGCGAAGCGGGCTTACCAATCTTTGGCCCTACACAAGCCGCAGCGCAGCTTGAAGGCTCTAAAGCGTTTACTAAAGACTTCCTTGCTCGTCACCAAATCCCAACCGGTGCATACGCAAACTTTACAGAAATTGAACCAGCGCTTGCTTACGTGCGTGAACAAGGTGCGCCGATTGTGGTGAAAGCCGACGGCCTTGCGGCTGGTAAAGGCGTGATTGTGGCAATGACGCTAGAAGAAGCGGAAGACGCAATCAAAGACATGCTAGCGGGCAACGCATTTGGTGATGCTGGTAGTCGTGTAGTTATCGAAGAGTTCCTAGATGGTGAAGAAGCAAGCTTCATCGTGATGGTCGATGGCGAGAACGTTCTGCCAATGGCCACCAGCCAAGATCACAAACGTGTCGGTGACAAAGATACAGGTCCTAACACTGGTGGCATGGGCGCGTACTCGCCAGCTCCTGTGGTAACACCAGAAATTCACAACCGCATCATGGAAGAAGTCATTTACCCAACGGTACGTGGCATGGCGTCTGAAGGTAACCCATACACAGGTTTCCTATACGCGGGTCTGATGATCGACAAAGATGGTACGCCTAAAGTGATCGAGTACAACTGCCGCTTCGGTGATCCAGAGACACAACCAATCATGATGCGTATGGAATCGGATCTGGTTGATCTTTGCTTGGCTGCGATTGACCAAAAACTGGATCAAGTTGAATCAAAATGGGATCCACGTGCGTCGATTGGTATCGTACTCGCAGCCGGTGGTTACCCAGCAGCGTACAACAAAGGCGATGTGATCTCTGGTCTGCCACAAGTTGAAATTGAAGGCGAGAAAGTCTTCCACGCGGGTACAGACAATAAAGATGGCAACATCGTAACAAATGGTGGTCGCGTATTGTGTGCAACTGCGTTGGGCAACAGCGTATCAGAAGCGCAGCAACGCGCTTACGAGCTTGCAAAACAGATCAGTTGGGACGGCATGTTCCATCGCAGTGACATCGGCTACCGTGCGATTGCACGTGAGCAAGAAAAATAAAAACAACTTAAGTTGGCTAAAAAAACAAAAGGCGCATTCAGCGCCTTTTTTATTACTCTGTCAGTTAGTAAGTCTCACCAAGCTTACTCAGCGAGCAATGCTGGTCGTGGTACACAATCAAAGTCATCATCATTGAGCATCAACAGTTCATCAACCGTTGCTTTATTTCGTGACTGCTTGCCGACAAAAGCCACGTAACTGTCTACAGATGAGAGACGCTCGATAATAAATTTTGGCAACGTCTGATTAAACTCGAGTGTCGAGAACGCTTTACCTTTGCAGGTTTCAAACGATTGGCCATTCCAATAACCTTGAATGAGGCTCTGACTGTTACGAGACTGCGCCTTAACCGACGCCACTACATCATTCGCTTCTGTCTTGTAACGTTCTAATTGTTCATGCTGAAGTGGTAAGACTTTACGATTAACGCGATATTGTTGGTAAACCGCTTCGCCATCTTTATTAAAACGGATGTGGATTTGAAAAGGCACCAACTCTTGCTTGGTATCAACTTGCTCACCTTTTCGAATCAACTCTCGAAGCTCACCGTCATCCCAACGGTAGTCACTTTGAAACCAGCCATTATCCCCCATCGTTACGTAATCAGCAGCCGTACTCACGCGAGTGAGTTTCTCGGTCATCCAGTACAAGCTACTTGCGTCTCCAGCAACTTTGCCGCCAGAGAAGTGAGTGAATTGTTCTAAATTAGGAGTTTCAACCGACGAACAGCCAAAAAGGGTAAAGCTAGATAAGAGAAGTGAAGCGAGTAGATGTTTTTTCATGAAGTTGCACCGAGGCAGGATACCTCGGTGCATTCTAACTTAGTTTACTGATTCTTTCAGCGCTTTACCTGCTACGAATGCAGGTACATTAGCTGCTGCGATTTGAATCTCGTCACCAGTCTTAGGGTTACGACCAGTACGTGCAGCGCGGTGGTTTACTTTGAATGTACCAAAACCAATTAGTTGAACTTGGTCACCCTCTTTAAGTGCACCAGTTACACCATCAAGAGTCGCTTCAAGAGCAGCTTTTGCTTGTGCTTTTGATAGGTCTGCTTTCTCTGCGATAAAGTCGATTAATTGGGTCTTGTTCATTAGGTTTCCCTTCTCATAGGTTATCGAATTCGTCTCACTCTAAAACATAAATGCCCCATCTGGCAAAGGTTTGTAAGCGATCTTTCGATTTTCTGACGTACTTTTAGCCATAATATGAGTAATAACTCACAATTTGTTACCACATACCCCCTGAAAACCCTTGCTTTCCAAGGTATTTGGACCAATTTATAAGGCACTTTTGCGGTTATAATAGCTGCAAATAACCACTATCAAACTACATTCAAGGGCAACTATGCTGCTGTTATCCATTTATATCTCTATTGCAATCGGCATTTCGTTTATCTGTTCGGTGCTGGAGGCGGTACTGCTGAGTATCAGTCCGAGCTACATTGCGCAGCTCAATCAACAGGGGCATCCCGCAGCTGGGCAACTGGCTAAGCTAAAATCAGATATCGACCGACCATTGGCATCCATTCTAACTCTAAATACCATCGCTCATACCATCGGCGCGGCCACTGCTGGTGCACAAGCTGCGGTGGTATTTGGTAGCGAAGCGTTAGGTATCTTTTCGGCAGTGCTCACACTGGCGATCTTGGTGCTTTCAGAAATCGTACCGAAAACAATTGGCGCAACTTACTGGCGTCAATTGGCGCCAACCGCGGCAGTCGCATTACGCTGGATGGTATGGGCGCTAACGCCATTCGTATGGTTTTCAGAGCAAATCACCAAGCGTCTTGCTCGTAACCACGAAGCACCCAAGATGCGTGATGAACTGTCGGCAATGGCGATTCTGGCACGTGAAAGCGGTGAATTTGCCGAGGGTGAATCAAAAATCTTAAGCAACCTGCTGGGCATCCAAGATGTACCTGTAACGCAGGTTATGACGCCACGTCCTGTGGTATTCCGTATCGATGCCACGATGACCATCAATGAGTTCCTAGAAAAACACAAGGATACACCTTTCTCCCGCCCATTGGTTTATAGCGAGCAGAAAGACAACATCATTGGTTTTGTGCACCGCCTTGAGTTGTTCAAACTGCAACAATCAGGTTGTGGACAGAAACAACTGGGAGCAATCATGCGCCCGATTCAAGTGGTGCTAAACAACACGACTTTACCGAAAGTGTTTGACCAGATGATGACTCATCGCCTACAGCTAGCCCTTGTCGTTGACGAATACGGTACTGTGCAAGGCTTGGTGACGTTGGAGGATATCTTTGAACACCTCGTGGGTGAAGAAATCATCGATGAAGCGGATAAAAGTACCGACATGCAAGAGCTGGCTTACCAACGCTGGGAAAGTTGGAAAGAGATGCACGGCGTAATCGAAAGCCGCGATGATGATGAAGAAGAGGAAGAACTGGAGAAGCATCACAAGGAGCCAGAAACTCAAGAAGTGACAAAACCAGACTCTAAAGAATCGTAATCAGCATTGGGCATAACAGCTCAAACTCCGCTAACAAAAAGGCATCCATTTAGGATGCCTTTTTTCTATCTATTCAACGATTAAAGTGCGATACCTATGTTGCTCACGCCTTCTTCACGTAACTCTTCACGTAAATCTTTGATCAAGCTGATGTCACGCTCTACCGCTTCACGCAGTGGACGGAAAATAGCCCACTGCACGTCCCACTCTTCACATACGGCTTCATTTTCTTTCTGATTGTCGTTGGTGATTGGCTCTGCACCTTGCGCTTGCTCTAGATCAGCAACGGTTTGTACCGACTGTTGGCTCACTTTAAGCATTGAATCGAAAAGGTAGTCGCGGTCCAATAGGCCATGCAGTAACGTAGACAAACCCTGACACGCGTCCATCGCTGGATAAACCCCGTAAAAATCGAACTCATCCGCACTTGGGAACAACTCTTCTAACTTCTCTAATTGACGTTCGAAGTTAATTTTCGCGTTCTTAACTGTCAAAATTTCCCATACACTATCAAGAATCGCTCGGTACGCACGCGGGTCAGCAAATTCTGTATTCTCACAAAACATCGCATAGTTTGGATACATGCGTTCACACAGACACGCCATAAAGGTAATTTGTTGCCAAGGTTCTAGTTTTTCTAAACGAACCTGAAGAGGATTCTTAAGCATAGTCACTCAATCATTGAAGAAAAAAACAGCGAAAGTGTACTTGATTCATCACAGGGAAAAAAGTTAATGCCGCATTCAAATCAGATTTTCCTGCTCTCAGAGCATCGCGACACCTACAAAACGTTACTGGCAGAGAAAAATCTGCCCGATCTTTGCCTCACCGACCAACCTGAAGAAGCTCAGATCGTACTGGCGGATCCACCATTACTATCACAAAGGTTAGACGAGTTTTCACAGCTTGAGTGGGTGCAATCCACATTTGCGGGGGTGAACGCTTTAATGTCACCGGATCTGCGCCAAGATTACACACTGACCAACGTACGCGGTATTTTCGGCCCATTAATTGCCGAATATGTGCTGGGTTACAGTATTGCCCATTACCGCCACTTCAACCGATACCACCAGCAACAACAAAACAAACGATGGCAGCCTCACCTCTATACATCATTACAAAGTAAAACCATGGTGATTCTCGGTACTGGTAGTATTGGGTGTTATTTGGGCAATGCCGCTAAAGCAATGGGAATAAAAACCATCGGTATGAACCGCACAGGTATTCCGACCTCAGGTGGTGAGTTTCATCAGACCTTTCATATCAGTGAACTAAGTAAGGCATTAGAACAAGCCGACATTGTTGTGAATACCCTACCAAGTACACCGGAGACGCAACAGTTACTCAATCGTCAAACACTCAGCCAACTAAGTCAGGCATTATTGTTTAACGTAGGTCGTGGTGACGTACTGGATGAGGCTGGATTGCTCTTCGCTCTGAAAAACCGTTGGGTAGAACACGCCTTCTTAGATGTGTTTGAGCAAGAACCGTTATCGGTAGAACATCCGTTTTGGAAACTTCCGCAAGTCACCATCACTCCACACATTGCTGCGCTGAGTTTTCCCGAGCAAGTCATCGAGATTTTTGCTGACAACTATCTACGCTGGCGCGATGGGTTTTCATTAAATTATCAAGTGGATTTCGAAAAGGGTTACTGAGAATGTCGTTAGACGAGCTATTGCAACAAGTGAGGGCCTGCCAGATCTGTGCGGATAATTTACCCTTGGGCGCAAACCCTGTCGTACAAGCAGCAAAAGGGGCACGCATCCTAATCATCGGTCAGGCCCCTGGCACACGCGTGCACCAAACCTCAATACCTTGGAATGACCCAAGTGGTGATCGATTACGCCAATGGCTCGATATCGACAAAGACGTTTTCTACGACCCAAATAAAATTGCCATTGTCCCAATGGGATTCTGTTATCCAGGCAAAGGGAACTCTGGTGATTTACCGCCTCGCAAAGAGTGTGCGCCCACTTGGCATAAAAAGATTCTTGAGCAGCTGCCCAATATAGAACTCACTCTACTAATTGGTCAGTACTCGCAGCAGTACTACCTGACCAATAAGCCCAAAACGCTCACGCAAACCGTTCAGCAATGGCAGGATTGGGAACCTGATTTTATCCCGCTTCCTCATCCTTCTCCACGCAATACATTGTGGTTAAAGAAGAATCCTTGGTTTGAGTCTGAAGTCGTGCCATACCTTAAAAAACGCGTTCACTCGATGCTTTAGGTTACCCATGATCTAATTGCTTTTTTATCTGTACAAGAAAATAAGCACACAAACACAAACCGCTAAGCTGTTGTTTATAATAAGATTAAACAATAAGCGTACAGACTAAATAGTAATTAGATCATAGTAGGCCAAATACTACTAGAGCTGTACAGCCTTGAGTTTCAGATAAAAAATTGAATTTTAGGTAAAAAAATACCGGCACTGAATGCCGGCATTTGATTGTAAAAAATCTAACTTACTTGTGGTATGGCTTAGATAACTCGTGTACCGCTTCCACAAATACGCCCGCGTTTTCTGGCGGTACATCCAAGTGGATACCGTGACCTAGGTTGAACACATGACCAGTCCCCGTATCACCAAATCCTTCTAGGATATCCGCTACTTCTTCACGGATGCGCTCTGGCGAAGCGTAAAGCATTGATGGGTCCATGTTACCTTGCAGCGCCACCTTATCACCGATACGTGCTTTCGCGTCTGCAATGTTGATTGTCCAGTCTAGACCAACCGCATCACAGCCCGTTGCTGCGATTTGCTCAAGCCACATACCGCCATTCTTAGTAAACAGTGTGACTGGCACGCGACGACCATCGTTTTCACGAATCAGACCATCTACAATCTTGTGCATGTATTGCAGTGAGAACAGGTTGTAGTCACGAGGCGTCAGTACGCCACCCCATGTGTCAAATACCATTACCGACTGCGCGCCTGCTTTAATTTGCGCGTTTAGGTACTCGATAACGCTGTCTGCCAGCTTATCTAGAAGTAAGTGCAGAGTTTGTGGTTCCGCGTACATCATTTTCTTGATCTTGGTGAAGGCTTTAGAACTGCCACCTTCGATCATGTACGTAGCAAGAGTCCACGGGCTACCAGAGAAGCCAATTAACGGCACTTCACCCTTAAGGTCTTTACGGATCTGACGTACTGCGTTCATTACATATTGCAGTTCACCTTCTGGATCTGGCAAACCAATTTTTTCCACGTCAGCTTTGCATGTAATTGGGTTATCAAAAACAGGTCCTTCGCCCGCAGCAAAACGTAAACCAAGCCCCATTGCATCTGGAATCGTTAAGATGTCCGAGAATAAGATCGCGGCATCAAGAGGAAAACGGCGTAATGGTTGAAGTGTCACTTCGGATGCTAATTCTGCATTTCGACACAAAGACATGAAATCACCCGCTTCTGCACGAGTCGCTTTGTATTCTGGTAGGTAACGACCTGCCTGGCGCATCATCCATACTGGCGTGTAATCTACCGGCTCTTTTAAAAGCGCACGCAGATAACGATCATTTTTTAATTCAGTCATTCCGTAATTCCAACTGTTAGGCTTTCTGTGAAAGGGGGTATTCTATCACTGATTTAAGTCCAATAGCTGTGTGCTTTGCAACCTGGATCAAGTTATTAACTTTTAAATCAATGCTTAATTTGCACCCAATCGGTATCAATGTTAAAAATTTGTTCGCTAGCGAAAACTACAATTATAAACTGAGTACCCAGTACTCAGCATCTCATAACGACATCTTACTTACCCCCTCCCTCTCGGAGGGTTTTTTTTATCTATTTATCAGATAATTAGAATCAATATCTTGTAGCGTTTGTTCGATAAGCGCTCTTGCAATCGTTCCTTTAGGCGCAACAGGCGGCATCTCGTCAATACCAAACCATTGTGCATCAGACAGCTCAGTGTAGTCTGGACTTAACTCTCCCGATTCATAGTCAGCTAAAAACCCCATCATCATACTCGATGGGAAAGCCCAAGGCTGGCTGCCAAAGTAACGAATATTTTTAACGAGAATTCCTGTTTCTTCATGAATTTCTCGAGCCACACACTCTTCTAATGTCTCACCAACTTCTAAGAAGCCGGCAATAACGGTATACATACCATTTCGATGCCTAGGATGTTGGGCCAATAAGATCTGGCTCTCTTTACGCACAGCAACGATAATACATGGAAATATTCGAGGATAATGGAGAGTACGGCATTCGCAACACTGCATAGCTAACTGGTTATTATTAAGAAAGTTTCTTCCACCGCACTGTGGGCAAAAACGCAGACTTTGCGTCATGTGCCCATACTGGACCGCTTTACTTAGCAACATAAATAATGGCTCAGGAAAATGCAGGCAGTCGCGCAGTGAGACTAATGGTAGATCATGCTCCAAATCAGACAAATTAAGCCACATGACGGGCGAACCTGAATACTCACCAATGGGCCTTGCACTCACTTCTGGCAGTGATAACTGCTCTGCAGACCCGAAAGGCACAGCACCATCCACCAGCCAAATTTCACTTCCTGCAACAACACACCAGTATGCATTTATCGCGCGGTTAACATCACCTTTTCTTAACATTACACCATCCCTTTGCTTGAAGTTCGTTCATTTTACTGGCAATCTAATTTCATACTAGAGTTTGTCGTTAAGTAAATTCGCACTCTAAATTCTAGTAAGGACAAGAGTTTGTAATAACTTTACTAACTTTGCTTTGCAAAGGATACGTTCGCCAACAGGCGATCAGATCATGAGGGCATGGTCATGCTAAAAAAATTCAAACAAACACAAGACCAGTGGGGTGGCTCAAGTGATGTCATTGATCACTGGTTAGAGACACGACAATCCCTGATTGTTGAATATTGTAAGCTTGCAGCACTGCAACCTTGTTCGAAAACCAATGTTATTGAACTCCCATCTCCTTCCGAATTGCAGGACTTCTGTCAGCATCTCGTTGATTACATCTCCGAGGGCCATTTTAAAATCTATGACATGGTTATGGATCGCTGGAAAGCAACTGGCTTTGTCGTGACCAATGAGATCAATCAAACTTATGGCCAAATAGTCCTGACAACTGAACCACTATTGAACTTTAACGATAAGTACTCAGAAGTTACTGAAGATGATGAATTAGATGATTTCGATTCTGATATGTGTCTCATTGGCGAAATTCTTGAGACTCGATTTGAAGTCGAGGACTATCTGATACAGCAGATCGCAGAAAGTCTGTCTATGCCCCCAGGGGCTTAGTGTTTGCGAACATTCAGAGACTGAAGGATAGAAAAGACTGACGATCATCGTCGGTCTTTTTTGTTTCTAGCCTTACCAGTATTACCTTCTATAAGAACCCTCTCGAAGAAAAAGGCAGGATAAAAACTAAAAAGGCACCCGAAGGTGCCTTTTTTCTTAAGCTTCTAACGATTACTCGTTAAATGGCTTACTCTTCAGAAGAGAAACCAGCGTTTAGAAGTGCCGCTAGGTTGTCCGTTGCTTGCTCAGCAGAAGGACCATCTTGCGCTTCAGAACGTTTAGCTTGACGCTCTTGGTGGTATGCGAAACCAGTACCAGCTGGGATCAGACGACCAACAATTACGTTCTCTTTCAGACCACGTAGGTCGTCACGCTTACCAGAAACTGCTGCTTCTGTTAGTACGCGAGTTGTCTCCTGGAACGATGCCGCAGAGATGAACGACTCAGTCGCTAGAGATGCTTTAGTGATACCTAGTAGTTCACGTTCGAAACGTGCAGGCTCTTTGCCTTCAGCTTCTAGGTTACGGTTAGCAATCTTAACTTGTGAGTACTCAATCTGCTCACCAGGTAGGAACTCAGAGTCACCAGAGTGAGTAATAGTACACTTACGTAGCATCTGACGAACGATAGTTTCAATGTGCTTATCGTTAATCTTAACGCCTTGTAGACGGTAAACTTCCTGTACTTCGTTAGCAATGTACTGCGTTACCGCGTGTACGCCACGTAGACGTAGGATGTCGTGTGGAGACTCTGGACCATCTGCGATCACGTCACCACGTTCAACTTTTTCACCTTCGAATACGTTCAACTGACGATGCTTAGGAATCATCTCTTCGTAAGCTTCACCGCTTTCACGTGTGATCACTAAGCGACGTTTACCTTTGGTCTCTTTACCGAAGCTCACAGTACCTGTGTGCTCAGCAAGGATTGCAGGCTCTTTCGGCTTACGTGCTTCAAATAGGTCAGCAACTCGTGGAAGACCACCAGTGATATCTTTGTTACCGCCAGACTTCTGAGGAATACGTGCTAGTGTCGCACCAACACCTACTGCTGCGCCATCTTCGATGTTCACAATCGCTTTACCAGGTAGGAAGTAGTGAGCTGGCATATCAGTACCAGGGATCATTACATCGTTACCTTGCTCATCAACAAGTTTGATAGCTGGACGCATATCTTTACCTGCTGAAGGGCGAGCTGCTGGGTCAGTTACTTCGCTTGAAGATAGACCAGTTAGGTCATCAGTTTGACGAGATACTGTTACGCCGTCGATCATATCTACGAACTGGATGCGACCTGCTACCTCAGTAATGATAGGTAGTGTGTGCGCTTCCCAGTTTGCAACTGTTTCGCCAGCTTGAACTGTATCGCCATCGCCTTTGCTTAGTAGCGTACCGTAAGGCAGTTTGTGTTTCTCTTTCGTACGACCAAACTCATCAATAATAGTTAGCTCTGTCGCACGAGAAGTGATAACGATCTTACCGTCATCTGCTAGTACAGATTTAGCGTTGTGTAGCTTGATAGAACCGTTGTTCTTAACTTGAACACTGTTCTCTGCCGCTGCTGTCGATGCCGCACCACCGATGTGGAACGTACGCATGGTAAGCTGTGTACCTGGTTCACCGATAGACTGAGCAGCGATAACACCTACTGCTTCACCTTGGTTCACTAGGTGGCCACGTGCTAGGTCACGACCGTAACACTGTGCACAACAACCGAAGTCAGAATCACACGTTACTACAGAGCGCACTTTCATGCTGTCTACTGAGTTCTCTTCCATGATTTGACACCACTTCTCATCGATCAGGGTGTTACGTGGAATAAGAACGTCTTCAGTGCCAGGTTTTAGTACGTCTTCAGCAACAACACGACCAAGAGCAAGCTCAGAAAGTGCAACTTTAACATCACCACCCTCGATGTGAGGCATCATGTCGACACCTTCATGAGTGCCACAGTCATGTTCAGTTACAACAACGTCTTGAGCAACGTCTACTAGACGACGAGTTAGGTAACCCGAGTTCGCTGTTTTCAGTGCCGTATCCGCAAGACCCTTACGAGCACCGTGCGTTGAGATAAAGTACTGAAGTACGTTTAGACCTTCTTTAAAGTTCGCCGTGATCGGCGTTTCGATGATTGAACCATCTGGACGCGCCATCAGACCACGCATACCCGCAAGCTGACGAATCTGTGCTGCAGAACCACGAGCGCCCGAGTCCGCCATCATGTAGATGCTGTTGAATGACTCTTGCTGTTCCTCTTCACCGTCACGGTTAACTACCGTTTCAGATGAAAGGTTTTCCATCATTGCTTTCGCAACACGGTCGTTGGTCGATGCCCAGATATCGATAACTTTGTTGTAGCGTTCGCCCGCAGTAACAAGACCTGATTGGTACTGTTCCTGGATTTCACGTACTTCTTCTTCCGCTTCTGCGATTTCAGTGTACTTAGCTGCTGGTACAACCATATCGTCGATACCAACAGATACACCAGAAAGTGCCGCGTATGCGAAACCGGTGTACATGATTTGGTCAGCGAAGATTACAGTGTCTTTCAGACCTAGTTTACGGTACGCCTCGTTAAGTAGGTTAGAGATTTGCTTCTTACCTAGCTTTTGGTTAACGATGCTGTACGGTAGACCAGCTGGCACGATTTGCCATAGCATTGCACGACCAACAGTGGTGTCTAC
Source organism: Vibrio sp. E14 (assembly GCF_020515785.1). NCBI lineage: Bacteria > Pseudomonadati > Pseudomonadota > Gammaproteobacteria > Vibrionales > Vibrionaceae > Vibrio > Vibrio sp. E14. Next base: position 9,807 of record NZ_JAHPJI010000019.1, on the reverse strand, counting down.
CATCTTGGTTTCTGTAGTGCTGTTGCCGTCTTCGTCTACAACGGTTTCTGTAATACGTACTTTAACGCGTGCGTGAAGCTCAGCTTGTTTAGTGCGGTATGCTTTCTCAGCCTCTTCTGGGCCAGAAAGGTACATGCCTTCACCTTTCACGTTGATCTTTTCACGAGTCATGTAGTACAGACCCAATACAACGTCCTGAGAAGGTACGATGATCGGATCACCTGACGCTGGCGACAGAATGTTGTTTGTCGACATCATCAGAGTACGAGCTTCAAGCTGTGCCTCTAGAGTTAGAGGTACGTGAACCGCCATTTGGTCACCATCGAAGTCCGCGTTGTACGCCGCACACACTAGTGGGTGTAGCTGAATCGCTTTACCTTCGATTAGTACTGGTTCGAACGCCTGGATACCTAAACGGTGAAGTGTCGGTGCACGGTTCAATAGTACTGGGTGTTCACGGATTACTTCGTCTAGGATATCCCAAACGACCGCTTCTTCACGCTCTACCATTTTCTTAGCAGCTTTGATTGTAGTCGCAAGACCACGAGTCTCTAGCTTGCTGTAGATGAATGGTTTGAATAGCTCAAGTGCCATCTTCTTAGGAAGACCACACTGGTGTAGACGAAGGTATGGACCTACTGTGATAACAGAACGGCCAGAGTAGTCTACACGTTTACCTAGAAGGTTCTGACGGAAACGACCTTGTTTACCCTTGATCATATCAGCAAGAGATTTCAGAGGACGCTTGTTAGAACCTGTGATCGCACGACCACGACGACCGTTATCTAGTAGCGCATCAACAGACTCTTGCAGCATACGTTTTTCGTTACGTACGATGATGTCCGGAGCAGCTAGCTCTAGAAGACGCTTCAAACGGTTGTTACGGTTGATCACACGACGGTATAGATCGTTAAGATCAGAAGTCGCAAAGCGACCGCCATCTAGAGGTACTAGAGGACGTAGATCTGGCGGAAGTACTGGAAGTACAGTTAGGATCATCCACTCTGGATTGTTACCCGATGCGATGAACGCTTCTACCAGCTTAAGACGCTTAGTTACTTTCTTACGCTTAGTTTCAGAGTTTGTTGTCTCTAACTCTTCACGCATTTGTTCTGCTTCAGCGTGCATATCCATAGAACCTAGTAGGTCCTTGATAGCTTCCGCACCCATCTTAGCAGTGAACTCGTCGCCCCACTCTTCTAGACGATCTAGATACTCTTCTTCAGTAAGCATCTGACCTTTTTCTAGATCAGTCATACCTGGTTCTGTTACTACGTACATTTCGAAGTAAAGAACACGTTCGATATCACGTAGAGGGATATCCATCAGTAGACCGATACGAGACGGTAGCGATTTTAGGAACCAGATGTGAGCTACTGGTGAAGCCAGTTCAATGTGGCCCATACGGTCACGACGAACTTTAGTTTGTGTAACTTCTACACCACACTTCTCACAGATAACACCACGGTGCTTCAGGCGCTTGTACTTACCACAAAGACATTCGTAGTCTTTAACTGGACCAAAGATACGCGCACAGAACAGACCATCGCGTTCAGGTTTGAACGTACGATAGTTGATCGTTTCAGGTTTTTTAACTTCACCGAAAGACCATGAACGGATCATGTCTGGTGAAGATAGACCGATTTTGATTGCATCAAATTCTTCGGTCTTATGCTGTGCTTTTAGAAAGTTTAATAAGTCTTTCACAATCAGCTCCTGTAAGGAGTTAAAAGGAGCTCACTCGCTAAAGTGAGCACCTTCTTCCAAATAATCGCTTTGATTCTCTCGACTTTCATCAAGAGAGAAAGGATTACTCTTCGTCTTCTAGCTCGATGTTGATACCTAGCGAGCGGATCTCTTTCAACAGTACGTTGAACGATTCTGGCATGCCAGGTTCCATGCTGTGGTTACCGTCTACGATGTTTTTGTACATCTTAGTACGGCCGTTAACGTCATCCGACTTAACCGTTAGCATTTCTTGTAGCGTGTAAGCAGCACCGTATGCTTCTAGTGCCCATACTTCCATCTCACCGAAACGCTGACCACCGAACTGAGCTTTACCACCTAGTGGCTGCTGAGTTACTAGGCTGTACGAACCAGTTGAACGAGCGTGCATCTTGTCATCAACAAGGTGGTTCAGTTTCAGCATGTACATGTAACCAACAGTTACAGGACGCTCAAACGCATCACCTGTGCGACCATCAAATAGCGTTAACTGACCTGATGTTGGTAGATCTGCTAGCTCAAGAAGTGCTTTGATTGACTCTTCTGGAGCGCCATCAAATACAGGAGTCGCGATTGGTAGGCCGCCACGCAAGTTCTTGATCAGAGTACGTACTTCATCATCAGATAGAGAAGCAATGTCTACTTTCTGGCGAGTGTCGCCTAGATCGTAAACTTTTTGTAGGAACTCGCGGAATTTCGCTAATTCTTGCTGCTCTTTAACCATCTGGTTGATCTTATCACCGATACCTTTCGCTGCCAGACCTAAGTGTACTTCTAGGATCTGACCGATGTTCATACGCGAAGGTACACCCAGTGGGTTAAGTACGATGTCTACAGGCTGACCTTTTTCATCGTATGGCATGTCTTCAACAGGGTTGATCTTAGAGATTACACCCTTGTTACCGTGACGACCCGCCATCTTATCACCAGGCTGAATGCGACGTTTAACCGCTAGGTAAACCTTAACGATCTTCAGTACGCCAGGTGCTAAATCATCACCTTGAGTGATCTTACGACGTTTAGTTTCGAACTTCTTATCGAAGTCAGCTTTTAGCTCGTCCCACTGCTCAGCAAGTTGCTCTAGCTGAGTTTGTAGTGCGTCATCTTCTAGCGTTAGTTCTAGCCACTTCTTACGATCAGTAGAGTCTAGTTTCGCTTCAGAGTAACCGCCTTCAATCAATACAGCTTTAACACGGTTTAGAAGGCCACCCTCAAGAATCTGGAATTCTTCAGTTAGGTCTTTCTTCGCTTCTTTAAGCTGCATCTGTTCGATTTCAAGCGCACGCTTGTCTTTCTCTACGCCATCGCGAGTGAAGACTTGAACGTCGATGATCGTACCTGATACAGAGTTAGGCACACGTAGTGAAGTATCTTTAACGTCAGATGCTTTTTCACCGAAGATAGCACGTAGTAGCTTCTCTTCAGGCGTTAGCTGAGTTTCACCTTTAGGTGTTACTTTACCAACTAGGATGTCGCCACCCTTAACTTCAGCACCGATGTAAACGATACCTGACTCGTCTAGTTTAGACAGAGCAGATTCACCTACGTTTGGAATATCAGCTGTGATCTCTTCAGAGCCCAGCTTAGTATCACGCGCCACACAAGTAAGTTCTTGAATGTGGATTGTCGTGAAGCGGTCTTCTTGAACTACGCGCTCAGATACTAAGATCGAGTCTTCGAAGTTGTAACCGTTCCAAGGCATGAACGCGATACGCATGTTTTGACCAAGCGCTAGTTCACCAAGGTCTGTTGAAGGACCATCAGCAAGAACGTCACCGCGTGATACAGGCTCACCTGGCATCACACATGGGCGCTGGTTAATACATGTGTTCTGGTTAGAACGTGTGTATTTAGTCAGGTTGTAGATGTCGATACCAGCTTCACCTGGTACTAGCTCTTCTTCGTTAACTTTAACAACGATACGAGAAGCATCTACTGACTGGATTACACCACCACGTTTAGCAACTGCAGTTACACCTGAGTCAACGGCTACGTTACGTTCAATACCAGTACCAACAAGCGGTTTGTCCGCTTTCAGTGTCGGAACTGCCTGACGTTGCATGTTCGCACCCATCAATGCACGGTTCGCATCATCGTGTTCTAGGAACGGGATAAGCGATGCAGCGATAGATACAACCTGGTTTGTCGCAACGTCCATGTACTGAGCGTGCTCACGAGGGTGTAGACCAGATTCACCTTTCTGACGAGCTGTGATCAGCTCATCTGCAAAAGTACCATCTTCGTTTAGCTTAGCGTTCGCCTGAGCGATAACAAATTGGCCTTCTTCGATTGCAGATAGGTAATCTACTTCGTCTGTTACAACACCATCTACAACGCGACGGTATGGTGTCTCTAGGAAACCGTACTCGTTACAACGTGCAAACGCAGATAGAGAGTTGATCAGACCGATGTTTGGACCTTCAGGGGTTTCGATAGGACATAGACGACCGTAGTGAGTTACGTGTACGTCACGTACTTCGAAGCCAGCACGTTCACGAGTTAGACCGCCAGGACCCAATGCAGAAATACGACGCTTGTGCGTTACTTCTGATAGCGGGTTGTTTTGGTCCATGAACTGTGAAAGCTGTGAAGAGCCAAAGAATTCTTTAACTGCCGCAGAAATTGGCTTCGCGTTGATCAAGTCTTGAGGCATGATTGCGTCAAGATCGCCTAGGCTTAGACGCTCTTTAACTGCACGCTCAACACGTACTAGACCTACACGGAACTGGTTCTCAGCCATTTCGCCTACAGAACGGATACGACGGTTGCCTAGGTGGTCGATATCGTCCACTTCGCCCTTACCGTTACGGATCGCGATCAGCTTCTTCATCACTTCGATGATATCAGTTTCATCAAGTGTGCCTTGCTCTTGAGCATCTTCACGGCCGATAGAGCTGTTGAACTTCATACGACCAACAGTCGATAGATCGTAACGCTCTTCAGAGAAGAATAGGCTTTCGAATAGAGCTTCTGCAGCTTCTTTTGTTGGCGGCTCACCAGGGCGCATCATGCGGTAGATTTCTACCAATGCAGAAATACGATCAACCGTGCTGTCGATACGTAGTGTTTCTGACATGAATGGACCGTGGTCTAGATCGTTCGTAAATAGAACTTCTAGCGCTTTGTGGCCAGCCTGAGATAGGTTCGCTAGTGCTTCCAGGCTGATTTCCTGGTTAGCGTTAACAATGATCTCGCCTGTTGCTTCATTGATGTAATCTTTTGATGCAACTTTACCTACGATGTACTCAACTGGTACTTCGATGTGATCAACACCATCTTTTTCTAGTTGGCGGATATGACGAGCTGTTACGCGACGACCTTGCTCAACGTAAACTTTACCATTCGCTTCGATGTCGAACGACGCAGTTTCACCACGTAGACGATCTGGAACCAACTCCATCAATAGAGTTTGGTCTTTCACTTCGAAGTTCACTTTCTCGAAGAAGAGATCTAGGATTTCTTCTGTCGACTTACCTAGTGCACGAAGGATGATCGATGCTGGTAGCTTACGACGGCGGTCGATACGAACGTACAAGTTATCCTTAGGATCAAACTCGAAATCAAGCCATGAACCACGGTAAGGAATAACACGTGCGTTGTATAAAACTTTACCTGAAGAGTGGGTCTTACCCTTATCGCTGTCGAAGAACACGCCTGGGCTTCGGTGCAGCTGGGATACGATAACCCTCTCGGTACCGTTAATAACGAAGGTACCATTGTCTGTCATGAGTGGAATTTCACCCATGTAGACTTCTTGTTCTTTAATGTCTTTTACAGTACCTGCTGGCGCGTCTTTATCAAAGATAACTAGGCGTAGTTTTACACGTAGTGGCTTTGAGTAAGTTACACCGCGGATTTGACATTCTTTAACGTCAAAAACTGGCTCACCAAGACGGTAGCTAACGTATTGCAGCTCAGAATTGCCGTTGTAGCTCTGAATCGGGAATACAGAACGGAAAGCGGCTTCAAGACCGTATTGACCTTCAGGATCCTGTTCGATGAATTTGTCGAACGAATCGAGCTGGATCGATAGCAGGTATGGAATGTCCAAAACTTGTGGACGAGTACCAAAGTCCTTACGGATGCGCTTTTTCTCGGTATAAGAGTAAACCATGGGGTTCCTCAGCTCGCTGATAAGTGACCCAAACTGTCCGCCCGCTCCTAGTTACTTAAGGGGGGTAAGGGACAGTGACTAATATAGCTGTTTACTGTAGTGACATTTCATTTCGTAAGAATGAAATGTTTTTTGCATGGATATCAGGCGCTTAAACAGCGGGAAAATTCGCCTATACCCTACAGCGCAAAAAGGCCGGTGGTTAAAAAACCACCAGCCAATTAGCCGTTAGGCTAAGAAACTATGCAATAATTACTTAACAGCAACAGTTGCACCAGCTTCTTCTAGCTGAGCTTTAAGAGCTTCAGCTTCTGCTTTCTCAACACCTTCTTTAAGAGGTGCTGGAGCGCCGTCTACAAGAGCTTTAGCTTCTTTAAGACCTAGGCCAGTTGCGCCACGTACTGCTTTGATTACAGCAACTTTGTTACCGCCAGCAGCTTCTAGGATTACGTCGAATTCAGTTTGCTCAGCAGCAGCTTCGCCGCCAGCAGCGCCGCCAGCTACAACAGCAGCAGCAGCAGAAACACCGAATTTCTCTTCCATTGCTTCGATTAGTTCAACAACTTGCATTACAGACATTTCTGCAACTGCGTCTAGGATTTGCTCGTTAGTAATAGACATAACAATTCTCTTTTAAGTCAACAATAAGTTTATTAAGCAACCAGTAAAAAGCAAGGCTTATGCCGCTGCTTCTTGTTTTTGATCGCGGATAGCTGCGATAGTACGCGCCAGCTTGCCAGCCGAAGCTTCTTTCATGCACATCATTAGGCGTGCAATTGCTTCGTCGTAAGTTGGTAGTGTTGCTAGTACTTCAGCGTCAGTTAAAGCGCCTTCATAAGCAGCAGCTTTGATCTCGAAATCTTTGTTCTCTTTAGCGAAGTCTTTGAAAAGACGCGCTGCAGCACCTGGGTGCTCGTTAGAGAATGCGATTAGTGTAGGACCAGTGAAAGTGTCAGTTAGACACTCGTACTCAGTACCTTCAACCGCACGACGAGCAAGAGTGTTACGAACAACTCTCATGTAAACGCCAGCTTCACGAGCTTGTTTACGTAGAGAAGTCATCGCGCCAACTTGAACGCCACGAGAATCAGCTACAACTGCAGAAAGTGCACCACTGGCAGCTTCGTTGACTTCAGCAACAATTGCTTTTTTGTCTTGAAGGTTTAAAGCCATCTTGGATTTACTCCTGGTTGTTGTTACACCACTCACTATCATCACGACAGTGAGAGCTATTGAGGTGCTTCCCCAGAAGAAAGTTAACTATATTACATAGAGCTTTCTGTCAGTTCGGGCACCATCTACGTAGGATAATTAAGCTTGCTTTTACACAAACACCTACGGTCTTGGACGGAGACTGGGTCTTAATTCATTTCGAACTAGGAGACAGTTCAAAGAACCAAAGTTCAGCCCCAACCACAAATATTAGGCGCAAAATTATACACTAATTTTGCGCCTAAGCAAATAAATTATGCTTGAGTGTTCAGGCTAGCCTGATCAACAGCAACACCAGCACCCATAGTAGTAGAGATGCTTACTTTCTTCAGGAAAGTACCTTTCGCTGAAGATGGCTTAGCTTTCTTCAGAGCAACTAGAAGTGCTTCTAGGTTCTCTTTGATCTGCTCAGCAGAGAAGTTTGCTTTACCGATAGTAGTGTGGATGATGCCGTTTTTGTCGTTACGGTAACGAACCTGACCAGCTTTAGCGTTTTTAACTGCTTCAGCAACGTTAGGAGTTACAGTACCAACTTTAGGGTTTGGCATTAGACCGCGAGGACCTAGGATAGTACCTAGTTGACCTACAACGCGCATTGCATCTGGAGAAGCAACAACTACGTCAAAGTTCATTTCGCCTTTCTTAACTTGCTCAGCAAGATCTTCCATACCTACGATGTCTGCGCCAGCTTCTTTAGCTGCTTCAGCGTTAGCACCTTGAGTGAACACTGCAACGCGGATTTCGCGGCCAGTACCGTGAGGTAGTACAGTTGCACCACGTACGTTCTGGTCAGATTTACGAGCATCGATGCCTAGGTTAACAGCAACGTCTACAGACTCAACGAATTTAGCAGTAGCTAGTTCTTGAAGAAGAGCAACAGCTTCGTTGATTTCGTATTCTTTAGTTACGTCAACTTTTTCGCGGATTACGCGCATGCGCTTAGTTAGTTTTGCCATCTTATTAACCCTCTACCACTAGGCCCATTGAACGAGCAGTACCAGCGATAGAACGCTTCATCGCTTCGATGTCAGCACCAGTCATATCAGCAGCTTTAGTTTCTGCGATTTCTTGGATTTGAGCGTCAGTTACAGTACCAACTTTTTCAGTGTTTGGACGACCTGAACCAGACTTAACGCCAGCAGCTTTCTTAAGAAGAACAGCAGCAGGTGGAGTCTTAGTTACGAACGTGAAAGAACGGTCGCTGTATACTGTGATAACTACTGGAGTTGGTAGACCTTTCTCAATAGATTCTGTTTTTGCGTTGAACGCTTTACAGAATTCCATGATGTTCACACCGTGTTGACCTAGTGCAGGACCTACTGGTGGACTAGGGTTAGCCATACCAGCAGCAACTTGTAGCTTGATGTAAGCTTCAACTTTCTTAGCCATGATAATTCCTAAGTTTGGGTACAAACGCTAATCGCGGATCAGCTCCCCGTTTGTGTAAGAAACTTTTTACTTCACTTGAAGTAAAAAGGCGCGAAATTATAGTCATAATCCGCGCCTTATACAACCCTAAAAAGGTGATTTTTTATACTCTTTAACGAAGAGTCTTAGTCCAGCTTTTCAACCTGACCAAATTCAAGCTCAACTGGTGTCGCACGACCAAAGATCGAGACAGACACTTTCAGGCGGCTCTTCTCGTAATCCACTTCTTCAACAGTACCGTTGAAGTCAGCAAATGGACCTTCGTTAACACGTACCACTTCACCCGCTTCGTACATTGTACGTGGACGAGGCGCTTCACTCGCTTTCTCAAGACGATTAAGAATCGCGTCAGCCTCTTTATCCGTGATAGGTGCCGGACGGTCTGAGGTACCACCAATGAAGCCCATGACACGCGGCACACTGCGTACTAGGTGCCATGATTCATCGTTCATAATCATCTGAACAAGGACGTAACCTGGGAAGAACTTACGCTCAGATTTGCGACGCTGACCCGCGCGCATTTCTACTACTTCTTCAGTAGGAACCAGTACTTCACCGAATAGCTCTTCCATGCCGTGCATTTTGATATGCTCGCGCAGAGATTGAGCTACACGACCTTCAAATCCAGAGAAGGCTTGAACCACATACCAGCGTTTTTTTGGAGCTTCACTCATGAATAAAAACCCTCTATACCCCAGTTGCTAGAGCTACTAGACGAACCATAATTCCGTCAATACCCCATAGCACTAGAGCCATTACAATACTTACAGCTAAAACGATCAGTGTTGTTTGCATGGTTTCTTGGCGAGTAGGCCAAACAACTTTACGTACTTCCATACGCGATTCTTTTGCAAAACTGATCGCTGCTTTACCTTTAGTCGTTGTTGCTGCAACGCCTAAGGCAGCTGCAATAAGAACAACAACGCCTGCAGCACGAACCACTACAGACATTTCACCATACAGGTAATTACCCACAACAGCGGCAGCTGCCAATACGAAAGCGGCTAACCACTTAAACGTATCTGCTGCGTTTGAGCTATCAGGAGTTTCAGCATTATTTGCTTTCATAAAACCAACCTGTTACAAGTCTTAATATAGACGACAACAACCCCGCTGTTGCAGGGCAAACTCCATATCGCTGAAAAAATCAGCGTACTCTTCTTAAGATTAAGCATCTTTGCTTAATCTTGCTCTGCGCCCAACCCACTTCTGAACAAGAAAACAGCAAAAATAATGTTGAGTGCAGAAAAAGGGCATCAAATGATGCCCTTTTTGCTACTGGTTCGTCAAATCTAATTCAAGATTTTCCGAAAGCATCGCTAATTCGC
>NZ_JAHPJI010000018.1:0-36301 GCF_020515785.1 Vibrio sp. E14 | reverse complement strand
CCGGCCTGTCACGCCGGGGGTCGCGGGTTCGAGTCCCGTCCACTCCGCCACTTAATATCGACAACCTCGCCCATGCGAGGTTTTGTCAAATCTAGAATATAAGAATTCTACAGGGGTGTAGCTCCAATTGGCAGAGCAGCGGATTCCAAATCCGCGTGTTGGGAGTTCGAATCTCTCCACCCCTGCCATATATCAAGGCTCTGACTTAGGTCAGAGCCTTTTTTGTATCTGCTTGCCACTATGCATTTGTCCTCTCATCCCACCTATATGACTTTTGGCTGCCTGCTGCTCTTTGTAAGTATTTATTAACTCACCAACCTATTAGACTAGTCGTTATAATCAAGTGCTCCGAAATGTTAGCAATAAATGAGAATCATTATTTATATTTAGTTACACTCAACCGATCTGGATTAATGGGTAACTATGTATGGATATATCTCGTCGACGCTTCCTTCAATCATCCTTAGCGATCTCCGCGCTTACTGTTCTACCTGCATGTTCTCTATCTAGGAGTGCTAATAAGCAGGGGCAACATATATACGATATCACTGCAGAGCCTTCTACGGCTGAACTAGTGCCCGGTTTCAATACTGAGGTATTAGCTTTTAATGGGCGTATACCTGCACCTATAATTCGTTGCCGACAAGGGGAAAAGGTAACAATCAACTTCCTCAATAAGCTATCAGAGCCGACGACGATTCATTGGCATGGCTTGAGGATTCCTATTGAAATGGATGGAGTTCCGTTTTTAAGCCAGGCTCCTATCATGCCCGGAGATACTTTTACGTATGAGTTTATTCCGCCAGATGCAGGTACGTTTTGGTATCACCCACACATGAACAGCGTTAAGCAGCTTGGTATGGGGTTGGTTGGGCTAATAATTGTTGAAGAGGCTGAGCCTGTTCAGTTTGATGAAGAGCATGAAGTCGTCCTCAAGCATTGGCATTTAGACAAGCAAGGACAGTGGAAGAACCTAATGGTGCCGCGCTTGAGTGCACGTATGGGAACGCCAGGAGAGTGGAGTAGCGTCAATGGTATTCATGAGCCTGTTTATACGCTGGAGCAGAACGCGACTACGCGATTAAGAATTGCTAATGTCGATAACACCATTACCTATCCGATCGCGATTGAAGGCACAGAGGCTTGGGTTATTGCTATCGATGGCAATCCAGTTAAAACGCCTTATAGGCTCACTCAACACAAAATTGGTCCGGGAATGAGATTGGATATCGGATTGATTGCTCCGAAGGCTGGAGAGCGTGTTTATGTGCGTCAAATGAAAGGGCGCTTCCCATTCTCTTTGTGTGAGTTTGAAGTTGTTGAGTCTGACCTGCCAAGCAACAAGAAACTGCCTTTATTGCCTCTCAACCCTGTGCCTGATCTTGATTTGGAAAATGCGGAGCAAATCGATTATGTGTTTGAATGGGAGGGGGCGATCACTCCTGCCGATAAATCGGGCAAAGCGATACCTAAATTCTGGCTGATGAACAAACGAGGTTGGGAGGGAATGAGTAAAGATAATATCCCAGCACCACTTTCAAAATTGGAACTTGGAAAAACCTATATCTTCAATTTGAAGAACGTTACTCAATATCATCATCCTATTCATCTTCATGGGCATACATTTACTGTTCTTGAGTTAGATGGCAAGAAACTTGACGAACCGTTCCATACCGATACGGTTTTACTTGGAAAAAATGGCAGTGCCAAAGCTGCCTTTGTTGCTAACAACCCTGGACGTTGGATGTATCACTGCCATGTTATTGAGCATATGAAAACCGGTTTGATGGGGTATATTGAAGTAAAGTGACTCCTGTAACTTTTTTAATCTCAGCGTGTTTTAAATGCAATACGTTGTCGAATTCTAAAATTTCACCATCAATATCGCTTTAGTTTTGGTTACAATATCGTCATCAATAGTGTTGGGGGGAATTATGGGGCAGTTTTCCATTCTTGGTTTTATTGCGCTAGGTGGTGCTTTTGGTGCGTGTTCTCGTTACTTGATATCTGAACTGTGTGTCATTTTATTGGGGCGTGGTTTTCCATACGGTACGTTAACCGTTAATGTGGTTGGTTCATTTATAATGGGCTTTTTGATTGCTGCGTTCGACAATGAACTGTTGGCAACAGAACCTTGGCGACAAGTGATTGGTTTGGGCTTTTTAGGGGCACTGACGACGTTTTCCACCTTTTCTATGGATAATGTTTTACTTATGCAGCAAGGTGCATTTTTTAAGATGGGGTTAAATATTTTATTAAATGTGGTGCTGAGTATCTCTGCTGCGTGGATCGGTTTCCAATTATTGATGCGCAGCTAGCAAAGTAGTTAAAAATTAAACAGGTCGGCTTGGTTTAACCAGGCCGTTTTTATATACTGATATCACTTGTCGGAGTGCCATAAGGCTGAGACCGTTAATTCGGGATCCGTTGAACCTGATCAGATTAGAATCTGCGAAGGGAACAAGAGAAGATATTTATACCGGAGTTCTTTCTGGTTGACCTATCAAATAGTCGAATGTTGTTATAGGCAAATTACTTAAGCTTTATTTAGCCTTAATTTGACTCCTCTTGTCGCATCTATCCGCCAAGCATTTTTATCCAATTACTTTTTATCTAGTATAACAAAGCAAGGAAAAATGCTATGTCGAGTCGCAAACAAGCGAGACTGGAAGCAAAACAGTTCATTGAAACACTCTCGGTACAGCCGTACCCAAATTCCACAAAAGTATATGTAGAAGGTTCACGTCCAGATGTTCGTGTACCTATGCGTGAAATAGCGCTAGCAGATAGCCTGATTGGTGGCACAAAAGAAGCGCCAATCTTCGAGCCTAATGAGCCAGTACGCGTTTACGATACCTCAGGTGTATACACAGACCCAAATTACACCATAGACCTTTACAATGGCTTACCTAAGCTGAGAGAAGGGTGGATTGAAGAGCGTGCCGATACTGAGTTACTTGATGAAGTAAGCTCGGTATACACTAAAGAACGTTTAGAGGATGAGACGTTAGACGACCTGCGTTACGGTAACCTGCCACGTATTCGACGCGCTAAGGATGGGCAGTGCGTCACTCAGCTGCACTATGCTCGCAAAGGCATTATTACCCCAGAAATGGAATTCATCGCGCTGCGTGAAAACATGGGTCGTGCCAAGTACCGTGATGATGTGCTGAATCAACAGCATCCTGGTCAAAGCTTTGGAGCGAATCTTCCAAAAGACATTACCGCCGAGTTTGTTCGAAAAGAAGTTGCCGAAGGTCGCGCGATTATCCCTTCTAATATCAACCACCCAGAATCCGAACCAATGATCATTGGACGTAACTTTTTGGTCAAAGTGAACGCTAATATCGGTAACTCATCGGTGACGTCTTCGATTGAGGAAGAGGTTGAGAAGCTAGTGTGGGCGACACGCTGGGGTGGCGATACTGTTATGGATCTCTCCACAGGTCGCAATATTCATGAAACTCGAGAATGGATTCTGCGTAACAGCCCGGTTCCGATCGGTACCGTACCTATGTATCAAGCACTTGAGAAAGTGAATGGAGTTGCCGAAAATCTTAACTGGGAAGTGATGCGCGATACTCTGATTGAGCAAGCAGAGCAGGGCGTTGATTACTTCACTATCCATGCCGGTTTACTACTTCGCTATGTGCCAATGACTGCAAAGCGCGTTACTGGCATCGTTTCTCGTGGTGGTTCTATCATCGCGAAATGGTGTTTAGCGCATCACCAAGAAAGCTTCTTATACACCCATTTCCGAGAGATCTGTGAAATCTGTGCTAAGTATGATGTCGCACTATCTCTCGGTGATGGTCTGCGCCCTGGTTCGGTTGCCGATGCTAATGACGAAGCGCAATTTGCGGAGCTTCGTACTCTTGGTGAGTTGACTAAGGTTGCGTGGGAATACGACGTACAGGTGATTATCGAAGGTCCTGGCCATGTTCCAATGCACATGATCAAAGAGAACATGGAAGAGCAGCTAGAGCACTGCCATGAAGCTCCGTTCTACACGCTTGGTCCGCTGACGACAGACGTCGCTCCTGGTTACGACCATATTACGTCAGGAATTGGCGCTGCCATGATTGGTTGGTATGGCTGTGCGATGCTTTGTTATGTAACTCCTAAAGAACACCTCGGCTTACCGAACAAAGAAGACGTGAAGGTAGGCATGATCACTTACAAGCTTGCTGCTCATGCTGCTGATTTGGCGAAAGGGCACCCTGGCGCACAAGTTCGTGATAACGCGCTTTCTAAAGCACGTTTTGAATTCCGCTGGGAAGACCAATTCAACTTGTCACTCGACCCAGAAACCGCGCGCGCTTTCCATGATGAAACCTTGCCTCAAGAGTCGGGAAAAGTTGCTCACTTTTGTTCGATGTGTGGACCAAAGTTCTGCTCGATGAAGATTTCGCAAGAGGTACGAGAGTACGCGAAAGACACTGAGCAAGTTGCTGCGGACCAAGCTATCTCGATCAAAATGCTTGATGACCCTCTCGAAGGGATGCGTCAGAAATCGCAAGAATTTAGAGAGTCGGGTTCTGAGTTATACCACCCAGCAGCAAATGCCGAGGTAAGTGGCTAATGAGCAAAATCCTTATTCCGTCATCATTGATTGAACTGACAGGTTTAGTTCAGCAGTGTTTGTTGTTGGCGAAAGAACAGGGTTTTAGCATCGAAGATATTGAGTTGGGTGTGAGCCCAACTCAATCTATTCAGCTTGTTCGCGACCAACAGATTACACATATAACGACTGATCTTATTAATGGTTATGACTCTGAGCATGAGAGTTCGTTTGTGCTCTATTACCGTTCTTCTTTATCGGTAGAAGCGTGTGCACAGCAACCGTCAAAAGCGATTTATATTGGTATTGCTGATACTCAGGTTTTTGATGAAAAGGAGAAAGTGCTTCAGCTTGATATCTGGCGTCATCCAATTAACGATGAAGTGAGGGCGCTTTCCGTTAAGTCCAAACTCAACGCAATGCTCGATCCCGAACATCACCTTGCTTGGATAGTAACGCTGACAGTACTCGATTTTCCTATCGAAGATGCGTTAGCTCTTGCTCGAGGAATGCTAACCCAACAAGCGAATGTTTCACGTGAAACACTATCGAATGACGACCTTGACGAGGAACAATCAACTCAGTGGGCTAACCAATTTGATGATTTCCCCACACCAGTACTGGAAGATAACCGACTAGGTATTCAAGTCGGTTGGTCTGCGCAAGGTGAGAGCGTTAGCTTTCCAACTCTAACTAAGCAAAGTCTAGGGCTCTACCCAGTCGTTGATGACGTTGCTTGGATTGAGCGTTTACTGCCACTAGGCATCAACACTATTCAACTACGAATTAAGAACCCACAACAAGCCGATTTGGAACAACAGATCATTCGAGCAATTGAGCTAGGTCGTAAGTATCAAGCTCAAGTGTACATCAATGACTATTGGCAGTTGGCAATCAAGCATGGCGCTTATGGCGTTCACCTAGGACAAGAAGATATAGAAGAGTCGAATTTGGCTCAGCTAACCAAAGCCGGCATTCGTCTTGGTCTTTCTACGCATGGTTATTACGAACTACTGCGCATCGTACAAATTCATCCTAGCTACATCGCGCTAGGGCATATTTTCCCAACCACCACAAAACAGATGCCATCGAAACCACAAGGTTTGGTGCGCTTGGCACTGTATCAAAAGCTGATTGATAGCATTCCTTATGGAAACACAGAGTCGGTTTTCCGTCCTGCAAAAGACAAAGCAGGTAGTGACTATGTACTTGGCTTTCCGACGGTCGCGATTGGCGGCATTGACCAATCTAATGCAGACCAAGTTTGGCAAACAGGTGTTTCTAGTTTGGCAGTTGTGCGAGCTATTACGTTGGCAGAATCACCCCAGTCCGTCATCGATTTTTTCGCACAACTGATGAAGGAAAGACAACTAACGTTTACTGATCAGAATAGTGAATTGGTGGATACCAAGAGAGGCGAGCATGCTCACGGATAAGCAGTTCCTTCGCTATCAACGCCAAGTCGCTCTGCCTGAAATTGCCGAAGTTGGGCAAAAGCGTTTGAGTAAATCGCATGTGTTGATCATCGGTTGTGGTGGATTAGGAAGCGCAGCGAGTTTGTACTTGGCATCAGCGGGCGTTGGTAAATTGGTTGTGGTTGATGATGATGAAGTTGATAGCAGTAACCTACAACGTCAGATCATTTATCGTGAACAAGACCTCCAAGTTGCGAAAACAAAAGCGACTGTAAAGCAACTTACTGAACTTAATTCTATGGTCCAAGTTCGTGCTCTCAATAAGCGATTAGACAAAGCACAGCTGCAGCTTGAGGTGATGCTAGCGGATGTGGTGCTGGACTGCACCGATAACATGCCAACGCGCCAGCTAATTAACCAAGTTTGTTTCGAGCAAAATACGCCGCTCATCTCAGCGGCGGCAATTGGTTGGCAAGGGCAATTTGCTGTCTTTGATTACCAAGCGCCGAGTAAAGCCTGTTACCGCTGTTTGTATCCGTTTGACGAATTACCACAAACTCAAAAGTGCAGTGACAGCGGTGTCGTCGGTCCGGTGGTGGGCACACTTGGCAACTACCAAGCGATAGCGGCAATTCAAAAACTGGCGACGGGAAAGTTTCATGTTGAGACTGCTACGTTACATCTGTTTGATGGATTGAAAATGCAATGGCAAACCATGGCGATAAGCAAAGACAAACAGTGCCAAGTGTGTGCTCAGATTTAGCTTACGAGTAATGGACAGAATTAAGAGAGTTGGAAGCAATGACGTTATCAGAACAACAAGCAACACAAATGACCGCTGCTGACTTAGATATGATCACTATTGTCATCAATGCCCAGTCACATCAAGTTGCCAGTGAGTCGAATCTACAGCAAATCATTAGTCTATTTGCGCTGCCTGAAATGGGCTGTGTTTTTGCAATTAATAACAATGTTGTGCCGCGCAGTGAGTGGGCTAGCACAGTTCTTTCACAGGGAGATAGCATCTCTTTGTTTCAAGCGATCGCAGGGGGTTAAAGTCGATGCTTAAAATTGGTGATAAACAATTTGAATCAAGACTGTTCACGGGAACAGGGAAGTTTGCCAACAGCCGATTAATGGCAGAAGCGATTCAAGTGTCGGGATCTCAACTTGCGACTATGGCGTTGAAGCGTGTGGATGTGAATGACCAACAAGACGATATTTTGCTGCCGCTAGTACAAGCGGGTGTGAACTTGTTGCCGAACACCTCGGGTGCAAAGAATGCTAAAGATGCTGTTTTTGCTGCACAACTGGCGCGAGAAGCGTTGGGTACTAACTGGCTAAAACTGGAAATTCATCCAGACCCGAAGTACTTGATGCCCGATCCAATTGAGACACTTGTAGCCGCTGAGCAACTGGTTCGTGAAGGCTTCATTGTGCTTCCTTATTGTCATGCTGACCCAGTTCTGTGTAAACGATTAGAAGAAGTAGGCTGTGCTGCAGTCATGCCATTAGGTGCGCCGATCGGTTCCAACAAAGGGATAATTTCTCACGACTTCCTAGAGATCATTATCGACCAAGCTAATGTTCCTGTCGTTGTTGATGCGGGTATTGGTGCTCCTTCACATGCCGCACGTGCGATGGAAATGGGCGCGGATGCCGTGCTCGTTAATACTGCGATTGCAGCTTCGAGCGATCCCGTTGCGATGGCGAAAGCATTTAAGTTGGCGGTAGAGTCGGGGCGTATGGCTTATGAATCCGGACTTGCGGGTAAGGTTTCTCATGCGGTTGCGTCGAGTCCACTGACGTCATTCCTAGATGAGCTTTAGTCCTAGATTGGTTTAGCTATTAAGCGAGGAAAACATGAGCTTCGTTGAACAATTTAAGCAGCTTAATTGGGATGACATCTCGATGTCGATCTACGCGAAAACGGCACAAGATGTTGAGCGAGCATTGAATAAATCCAAGCGTGATTTGGAAGATTTTAAGGCGCTAATTTCACCAGCGGCAGAAGCGTACTTAGAGCAAATGGCGCAGTTGTCATACTCGGCAACTCGCAAGCGTTTTGGTAATACCATGTCGCTTTATATTCCATTGTACCTTTCTAATTTGTGCGCCAATGCTTGTACTTATTGTGGCTTCTCAATGGAGAATAGAATCAAGCGTCGTACCTTGAATAGGGACGAAGTGGCTGCAGAAGTTGAAGCCATTAAACGCATGAAGTTCGATAGCGTATTGCTGGTGACTGGTGAACACGAAACCAAAGTGGGCATGAAATACTTCCGCGAAATGGTCCCGATGATTAAGCAACGTTTTAACTATTTGGCGATGGAAGTACAGCCACTTGATCAAGACGAATACGCTGAGCTCAAGACATTGGGTTTAGATGCGGTGATGGTCTATCAAGAAACGTATCATCCCTCGACTTACGCCGAGCACCATTTGCGTGGCAATAAGATGGATTTCGAATACCGATTGGATACACCTGATCGTCTTGCAAAGGCAGGCATCGATAAGATCGGTATTGGCGCATTGATAGGGTTGGAAGAGTGGCGAACAGATTGTTTTTATGTGGCAGCGCACTTGGAGTATCTTGAGCGCACATATTGGCAGACTCGTTACTCAATTTCTTTCCCACGTTTACGTCCTTGTGAGGGCGCACTCCAACCAAAATCAGTCATGACGGATAAGCAGCTTGTTCAGTTGATTTGCGCTTATCGCTTGTTGAATCCGGAGGTGGAGTTGTCGTTATCGACTCGTGAATCACCCAAGTTCAGAGACAATGCATTACCGTTAGGCATCACCAGTATGTCTGCTGCATCGAAAACTCAGCCGGGGGGTTATGCGATGGATGATGTTGAACTCGAGCAGTTTGAGATCAGTGATGAGCGAAGTGCGGGTTCTGTGGAAGATATGATTCGAGCCAAAGGATTTGACCCTGTATGGCGAGATTGGCACTCGGCGTATTCTGGTTAAGCAATAAATAAAGCCACTAGCCATCGTTATGTTTCACGTGAAACATAAGCAAAAAAAGAGGGTTGATGCAAAACATCAACCCTCTACTTTTTTCTAGCTTCTAGCTTCTAGCTTCTAGCTTCTAGCTTCTAGCTGTGTGCTACAGGCAGCGTTGCTTGACGAAGCCACTCTTTCACATCACCTTCAACAAGTGGGCTGATCTCATCCCATACTTTCTGATGGTAATCATTCAGCCACGCAAGCTCTGGACGAGTTAGCATATCAACGTTGATGTTGCGCTTGTCGATTGGGCAGCGTGTTAGCGACTCAAATGACAGAACAGGGAAGTCACCGTTAGTTGGGGTTTCAACAACAAGCTCTAGGTTTTCAATACGGATACCAAACGCATCTGCACGGTAGTAACCTGGCTCGTTGGATAGCACCATACCTTCTGTTAGAGGCACGTCGATTTGCTTTTTCGAAATGCTCGCTGGACCTTCATGAACACTTAGGAAGTGACCAACACCGTGACCAGTACCGTGATCGTAATCGTAACCTTCCGCCCATAGGTGCTGACGAGCTAGAGTATCGATTTGATAACCACGTGTGCCTTTCGGGAAACGAGCTCGAGCAACGCCAATATGACCTTTCAGCGCCAACGTAAATTGCTTCTTCATTTCTGCAGAAGGTTGACCAATCGCGATAGTACGCGTGATGTCGGTAGTGCCATCGAGGTACTGACCGCCTGAGTCCACAAGGTAAAGCGTGTTCAGTTCTAACTTACCAGGTTCAGGTTGGTTCTCGTGATTGTAGTGACACATGGCCGCGTTGCCGCCCGCGGCTGAAATGGTATCGAAGCTGAGATCCATTAGCGTAGGGTCTTCGCTACGAAATGCTTCCAGTTTGTCTGCTAATGTCGCTTCGTCATGCAGGTTACCAGCAGCAACTTCCGCATCTAACCAGCATAGGAACTTGCTCATTGCCACGCCATCGCGGATATGACACGCCTTCATACCGGCAATTTCAACCGAGTTCTTCGCCGCTTTTGGCATCAGACATGGGTCTGCTGCTGCAATCACGGACGCACCAGAGTTTTGTAGTACTAGCTTAAACCAAGCGTTACTGATTGCAGAGTCAACTAATACCTTTTTACCTGTCATGGCTTCAAGGCGAGATTGAAGTGCTTCTGGGTGGTGAACGGTCACACCGGTGCCTACGTGAGCGTCAAAATCAGCAGGTAGACGAGCAGGATCGAGGAAGTATTCCACGCTTGAATCTGAGTGCAGAATCGCGTGAGAAAGCAGAACTGGTAGGCGTGATACATCCAAACCACGTACATTCAGCAGCCAACAAATAGAATCTAATGCTGTGATCACAGCGCTATCTGCACCCGCTTTTTTTACCAGTTGGGCGATCTCTTGACGCTTACTCTCACTTGATTGACCGACGGCTTCTGTTGCCATCAGGCGAACATCAGAAACCACAGCAGCTGGGCGGTCATGCCACAACTCATCAATTGGGTTGTTGGTCAGAATATTTAGCTCAAGCTTTCCAGCCAGTTTAGCTTGTGCCATGTCTAGCCAAGCTGAGCTGTGCATACGAGGATCAATTGCGACAGATGCGTTTGTTGGCAGGTTGTCTAGAACCCAATCTAAAGCTGGTTCTTCAATAAGGTGACGATATTCAAATAGGTCACCCGGGACTTGTTTGGTGACTTGAACGGTATAGCGGCCATCAACAAACATAGCGGCTTTGTCTTTGGTGATTACCGCAGCACCAGCAGAACCAGTAAAGCCTGTTAACCAATGTAAGCGCTCGTTGTGCGCTGGGACGTATTCACCCAAATACTCGTCCTCGTGTGGAACCAGTAGGGCATCAATATTATGTTGTATAAGCCATTCGCGAATCGCATTCACACGGCTGAGAGTTTCGTTGTGCATCTGTTTTATTCCTTCAAATTACCGCTCCTTCATGCTCAGGTGTGGGAGCTGTTTCCTTCTGCTTCATGCAGTTTATGATCAACGCAAGTTTGCAATGACTTAGGTTGAGTCGGAGTACAACTAGGCCATAGATGAGCCAAAAAGGACTACGACAGTTAAGCTACTCATTTTACCCGCTAAGCGCAAATTGAGAGCGGTATTTTTATCTAAGGTGATCGGTTTTTTGTGTGATCATCGTACGTAGCCAACCCAATGCAGGGTCGTTTTCTCTGTCTCGGTGCCAGAATAAAGTGTATGCCATAGGTGGAAATTCTAGCGGGAGTGGTAGTACGACCAAATCAAGCTGTTTAGCAGCGAGCTGCACAAAATGGCTTGGAGCGGTAAAAATAAAGTCAGTGTAGGAACATAAACTTGCGGCACTATTAAAGTCGGGGACGGTGACGGCAATATCCCGGTCGGCTCCAATATCGGCAAGGCGATAATCTAACAGCCAACGGTCGTTGCCGTCACAACGCACTTGTACGTGACGCAGGGCGAGATACGCTTCGAGGTTCCAAGGCTGTTTTAATGCTGGGTGATTTTTGCGAATAATACACATCTGGTGATCTCGATAAATTTCCAGTTCGCATATGTCATCGGGTGGCAGCAGAGTCAGCTTGGCATCATTAATATCGATGTCTTTTCCAGTTAAGCCTAAGTCTAGCTCGCCACGTTGCAGCATTTTAAAAGTATTATCGGACCAAGGGTGAGTGCTGATCGTCACCCCTGGGGCTTGCTGAAAAATCGCCGGTAAGAAATGAGGCAGAATTAAAGGGTAAACACTTTCAACCGCTGCTATTTGAAAACGGTATTCGCTACTTTGTGGAGAGAACTCTTCTGGTTGAGTCAGTACTTCTAACTGGTTTATCAACAGATCCAGTTTAGGTTTAAGAAACAAAGCGCGCGGTGTTGGTGTTAATCCATGCGAGTTTCGGGTGAACAGGGGATCATCAAATTGGATACGTAATTTCGCTAAGGACTTACTCACGGCAGACTGACTCAAGCACAGTCGGTGGGCGGCTCGGGTGACATTTAACTCTTCTATCAAAACTTTAAAACAGACCAATAGATTTAAATCGATACGAGCCAGTTTTTCGACGTTCACGGTGAATTTCCTCTAAGGAATAATGCTCATGATTATACATCATTTCCATTCATATCATCAGATGATTAAGCTCTATCCAAAGTTCTTTATCCAATTCGGAGTGTTGTGTGCCTAGCCAGTTTTCTAATAGTAAAAAACAGATGGCGTTATTGACCCTTTTGGTTCTTTTCAGTCCTCTTGCGATTGATATTTATCTACCTGCTTTACCTCTTATTGCTTCCACTTTTCAGGTCGATAATGCACTAGCACAAGACACGATCACTTGGTTCTTATTTGCGATGGGTGTCGGGCAACTGTTTGCTGGCCCTTTGGCAGATAAACTCGGACGTCGAACTGTTGCATTGGGCGGTATCACTATCTATGCGATGAGCGCTTTATTGGCGTGGAGTGCTCAAAATATTGAATGGATGTTGGTTTCCCGACTGCTACAAGGCTTAGGTGCGTGTGCGACATCGGTAGCAGCCTTTGCAACAGTTCGCGATATCTTTGGCCCGGAAAAAAGCGGCAAAATGATCAGCTATCTTAACGGCGCGATTTGTTTTATTCCGGCATTAGCTCCAATTCTAGGTAGCTGGTTAACTCAGCAATTTGATTGGCGAGCTAACTTCAGCTTTATGGCGGGTTTTGCTGTGGTGTCTGGATCATTGATGTTTTTCATGATGAAAGAGACCAACCCATCAACGGAAAAGCAAGCCGTGTTTAAGCTCAGCCGTTATTGGGCAGTGCTTAGTACGCCATCTTTTGTCTTCCATGCTTCACTGTGTTTAATGGCAATGGCGGTTATTCTTGCTTACGTTACCTCAGCACCGTCGGTATTGATGACGGGGATGGGGCTGTCGATGAATGAATTCACTTTCTGGTTTGGTGTGAATGCGGTGATAAACATTGCGGCATGTATGTTGGCGCCTAAGTTTATGGAGCGCGTTGGAACGCACAACACCTTGGTCACCGGGATCTCAACTCTGGGCCTCGCAGGTGTGATCATGCTAGTGATGAATGGTCAGAATACCGCGCTTTCTTTCATGCTACCTATTTTCATGTCGTCAGTGGGTTTTGCATTCATTCTGGGTGCAGCAGCAGGGAAAGCATTGGAACCGTTTGGTGACAAAGCGGGTACGGCTGCGGCACTGCTTGGGTTGTTCCAAATGAGTGGCTCTGGTTTGTTAGTTGGTACGTTGCAGCGTTTATCTTTGGAACCTCAGACACTGATCGCAATACATATGTGGGTTCTATTGCCTGCGTTAGTGGTTCTGTTTACAAAAGCAGGTAAGAACTGGCATTCAAGCTTTGCGAAAGCGTAAATCAGTGTAATTTAGTATTTTCCAATGTAAGTAAGGCGTGTATATTTGTCGTTCAGACTTTTCCTGACACCATAACGGAACTCAAAAAGTAATGTCGTTAACCACGTATGAAATGGCTCGTATTCTAGAGCAAATGGAAGATTCACCAGAAAAGGTGATGTTTGGCAAGTTGCTTAATGAGCTGGGTAATCAAAGCTCCGAGCGTATTCGTAGTGCGGCTAAACAAGTACCTCTGCCAATTTTGCGTGATATCGTGTACCAATTCCAGCAAGTGATTGAGTCGCGCAAAGGTGAACAAGTTGAGCTGTTGGCAAAAGATCTTGCTCAACAGGGCATCTCAGCTGATGAGCTTCTTGCTTACTTAAATAAACAATAAAAAGTCCCCGCCACTGCGGGGATTTTTTTATCGCGTCAGCTTGTTCTTTATAACATGGTCGATAGAGATAACTCCCGGTCCCCATACGATGACCACTAAAATCATGAATCCCCACAATTGATGGTCATAGAACCCTTTTTCCCACAATACCGGGTAAGAGATGACCGCGATGATATTGAACACAAACAGAATCGCAGCTATCGGGCGGGTAATTAATCCCAACGCTAAAAATACTGGCAGAATTAACTCGGCAGCCGTTCCCATGTAGGCCGCTAACTCCCAAGGCAAAAGTGGCACTTGGTATTCCAATTCGAATAGATACAGCGTGCTATCCCAAGAAGAAACTTTGATTAACCCTGAATTGAAGAACACCCATGCAACCCACAAGCGACAAAAGAGAAGTAGTAAAGGGACAAAGCCAGCTTGTAAGGTATTGATCAAGTCGTCGTACCGATTGACTAAGTTTTTAACCGTGTTCGTCATAGAGTGCTCCTTAGATTGATTTCAATGTAAAGCCGTCAACGAGATCGAGTGCCATGATGCTATTAAGGTGAACGAGCAAAGCTTCGGGTATTTCGCTCAAACTCTGCTTCTGCTCTAAACATTGCAGCAGTTGAAAAACATCGGTATCGAGTGTGTGACATTGAGCTTCTCCATTGGCTTGAATCGAGATGACACCTCGCTGTAATTGATTGATATTGAGCTGTTCAAAATCTTGGTGTTTAATCGCATGAAAGAGATCAAATACAGCGTAGTTTGAGTCAAAGCTGCGGCTGCCAGTAAGCAAATGAAACACCAATTGAGGTTGTTGTTCTTCCGTCACTTGGGTAAGTGCAGATAAAGGGATTCGATTTGGTTTTTCGACTTTCTCATTCTGTATTTGTCGAGCTAAGTCCATATGCCATTCAAATCTTGCGACTTCAGGTGCGTACGGAGCTTGGGTCATGACCTGACTAAACTGCATAATCGTATCTTGAAAGCCCGCACCATAATGTACGACATTACCTTCTGCTAAGGGGTGAGAAAGTACGTGTTGGCGAGCAATTTGATGGAAGCATTCTTTTCCAACTAAGGCTTCAACCATTGGGTAGGTCGCTGCCAATACCTCACTCAAGCTGATGATAAAGTTATTGCGGTAAATCTGTATGCGTTCATCTGCGGTAAACTTGTCACTCACAATGTCGCATTCTTCACCGAGCGCTTGATAATGTAGGGCCTTAGCAAATTGACTCTGCAAGGTCGCAAGCTTCATGACGCTTTCCTTTTGCTCTTTTGGTCAATTAAATGATTTTTCTGCAATAGTGAGGAAGCTTTTTCTGCTTCGCCAAGAAGTATTTCTGGTGCAGGAATATCCAAATCCCATTCAATCAGCGTATGGCGAGGGCCGTGTTTTTGTGTCCAACTAACGAACAGTTGCCATACTTCATCACTGACGGGACGGCTATGAGTATCAATCCAAATCTCACCTTTATCCAACGGCTTAATAGTAAAACCTGCCAAATGAATCTCGTCGACTTTGTCGGCTGGAATTGCATCTAGGTATGTGTCGCAATCAAAACCGTGATTGAAGGCGGAAACATATACGTTATTTAAGTCGAGTAATAAACGACAGTCGGTGCGCTTTTGCACTTCGGTAAGAAAGTCCCATTCACTGATGGTTGAATGGTGAAACTTCACATAACTAGATGGGTTCTCAATTAAGATTTCACGTTGTAGATATTCTTGCACTTCAAGCACGTTACGAGTGAAGACTTGCAGCGCTTCTTCCGTGTAAGGCAAGGGAAGTAGGTCATTGAAGTAGTGACCACCATTTTCACTCCAACTTAAATGGTCAGAAATGAAGATCGGGTCAACTGTATTTATCAATGCTTTTAGTTGCGCTAAATGTTTCGGGTTCACACGTTCCATCGAACCCAGCGACAAACCAATACCGTGGCAACTAATTTGGTAGTGTTCGCGTAATGCTTGTAGTTGATGGCGCTCTACTGAGTTGGGCTGAAAGTAGTTCTCGCTGTGGATTTCTAGCCACGACAGCTCAGGTTTGTGTTGGCTAAAATAATCGAGATGAGGGGAACGTAATCCAACGCCAGCAAGAGGATGGAAAGAGTGATGTTTCACGTGAAACTCCTTTTCTGATTGGCGAGTAACTGGGGGCGTTGGTTAAAGTGCAACGCGCCCCACAGAAACTTGTGATGTTGAGTTATGAGCCGCTGGTGCTACCGCCAGCCAATTTGTCACACAATCCTTTAGGAACGACAACAAAAGCATCTTTTTGGTTGTCTTCTTTAGAGGTGCCCGCGCAAGAGCTGTTTTTCGTTGCGCAGTCATTTTTACCGGCTTTCGCCACGCCATAACACTTTTCTTTTTCTGCTGCGACAGCAGGGGCGGCGGTGAGCATGGTGCCACCAAGAGCAAGAAGGCCAGTAACAGCAGCAGTAACAGCAAGATTCGATTTTTTCATCATAATTTCCTCTGAGTGATTTCCTTTTACTTTCATTCGGCAAGTCGATTCGCCGTTTGGCGTACAACCTTTATCCACTTGCTTAAATTAAAAGATAGAGATGAGGCAGAAAAACTTTCATAAAAATAACTCTCGCGAATGGTTTTGGAGTGATTACCTTCGTTAACTCTTTGAATGAAAGATTAAAAAAACAACGAATTTTTTATCAAGTTTTGTCTAAACAGCACCCAGCTGTTTAGGTTATAATCGGTTTTTATGTATAAATAACCAGTAGCTCATCATGATGGATCCATCTCTATTACTCGACGGTCTAAACGATAAACAGCGTGAAGCCGTTGCAGCTCCTCTAGAAAACTTACTTGTCCTTGCTGGTGCAGGGAGTGGTAAGACTCGCGTTCTTGTTCACCGTATCGCTTGGCTTATGTCAGTCGAGCAAGCTTCTCCTTTCTCGATCATGTCGGTCACCTTCACCAATAAAGCGGCAGCAGAAATGCGTGGTCGTATTGAAGAGTTGATGATGGGCAGTGCATCTGGCATGTGGAATGGGACTTTCCACGGTATTTGTCACCGCATTTTGCGTGCACACTATCTTGATGCCAAGCTACCGGAAGATTTCCAAATCATAGACAGCGATGATCAGCAGCGCTTGTTAAAGCGTTTGATCAAAGCACAAAACTTGGATGAAAAGCAGTGGCCTGCACGCCAAGTTTCATGGTGGATTAATGGTAAGAAGGATGAAGGATTACGCCCATCGCATATCGACGCTTATCACGATCCAGTGACCAAAACTTATTTGCAGCTGTATACCGCTTATCAAGAAGCGTGTGATCGTGCTGGCTTAGTGGACTTTGCGGAAATTTTGCTGCGCGCGCATGAGCTACTGCGTGACAACAAGTTTGTGCGTGAACACTACCAAGCACGCTTTAAGCATATCTTGGTTGACGAATTCCAAGACACCAACAACATTCAATACGCTTGGCTACGCATGATGGCTGGCCCAGATTGTCACGTGATGATTGTTGGTGACGACGACCAGTCAATTTATGGTTGGCGCGGTGCAAAAGTCGAGAACATTGAGAAGTTCACGCTGGAGTTTCCGAGCGTGAACACCATTCGTCTCGAACAAAACTATCGTTCGACGAAGACGATTCTTGAAGCGTCCAATACCTTGATTGCGAACAATACTGAACGCATGGGTAAAGAGCTGTGGACGGATGGCAATGTGGGAGAGCCGATCTCGGTTTACAGCGCTTATAACGAGCTTGATGAAGCGCGCTTTGCGGTCAATAAAATCAAAGAGTGGCAAGAGAATGGCGGCGCATTGAATGATGCTGCGATGCTGTATCGCAACAACGCGCAATCTCGTGTTTTGGAAGAAGCATTAATTCAGGCAGGCTTACCGTACCGTATTTACGGAGGCATGCGATTCTTCGAGCGTCAAGAAATCAGAGATGCGTTGAGCTACTTGCGTTTGATGGCGAACCGCAACGATGATGCCGCGTTTGAACGTGTCGTGAATACCCCAACACGTGGTCTTGGCGATAAGACGCTAGAGACTATCCGTCGTGCTGCTCGTGATAGAGGTTGCACTATGTGGGAAGCCAGTCTGGCAATGCTCGATGAGCAAGTATTAACGGGTCGAGCAGCTGGCGCGTTAAGTCGTTTTGTCGAATTAATCACCGCGCTGGAAGACGATACACTAGAAATGCCATTGCATGAGCAAACGGACCACGTGATCAAGTACTCGGGTTTGTTTGCGATGTATGAGCAAGAGAAGGGCGAAAAGTCTAAAGCTCGCATAGAAAACTTGGAGGAGCTGGTTACCGCCACTCGCCAATTCGAAAAACCAGAAGAAGCGGAAGAAATGTCTCTGCTGACAGCATTTTTAACACATGCGGCTCTGGAAGCGGGCGAAGGTCAGGCGGACGAATTTGAAGATGCAGTCCAACTGATGACGCTGCATAGTGCGAAAGGTTTGGAATTTCCATTGGTATTCATGGTCGGTGTGGAAGAAGGTATGTTCCCAAGCCAGATGTCCGCTGAAGAGGCTGGGCGTTTGGAAGAAGAGCGCCGTCTGTGTTATGTGGGTATGACGCGCGCGATGCAAAAGCTCTACATTACTTACGCGGAAATGCGTCGCCTATATGGCCAGGACAAATACCACAAACCATCGCGCTTTATTCGTGAATTACCAGAAACGTGTTTGGATGAAGTGCGCATGAAGGCGCAAGTGAGTCGCCCTTCAAGTAGTGGACGTTTTAGCCAAACCGCAGTAAAAGAAAACTTCAATGAGACTGGTTTTTCACTAGGTTCTCGTGTGATGCATCCGAAATTTGGTGAAGGAACGATCATCAACTTTGAGGGCAGTGGCCCACAAAGCCGAGTGCAGATTGCTTTCAATGGTGAAGGCATTAAATGGTTAGTCACCGCTTACGCGAGACTGGAGAAGCTGTAGGGCTTTGTGAAAAAATGAACATAAGAGCTGCTTCGGTGGCTCTTTCTGTTTTGGCTGTTTTGAATCAACAAAATGCTGAAAGATAGGGAGCTAAATGACGCTATTCGAAAAGGCTCTTTGTCTAAATCGCTTATCTTTAGACAAAGAAAAACCCCGAGGGCTTACGCCCGTCGGGGTTATAGTCTTACTCGCAGCAATCCAGCTACTAAAAGTGCTCCATGCATCAAATCCTTGATAGCGTGCTGCATTCCTTCAGCTTAATCCTTTCGTCGCCTTCCTAGCGGTGTCCTTGACCTTATCCTGGTCTGCTAACCATCCTCGTTAGCTCTCATCACTTGTTCCCTGAGCGGTGTCCATGACATCATCCTGATGTTCAGTCCTTTCCTCGTCCAGAGGTGTCCATTTCCCGTCCTTAGTAGCAACCGTCCTAGTTGCTATTGATTCCGTTCAATGTCCAGTTTTGCAATCCATGCCCGACTATTCATCCTGAATACCCGTTTCTTCTTCCTGAAGTTCACCAAATCCGTGGTGTTTCCTGTTCCGTGTCAGCATCCTTCCGACAAGGTTCATATTACGCTCTTAACGATTCTCAACAATGGTCGAAGCCCACATTTTTCTCAATCAAAAGCGTTTGAAAAATAAACATGTTTATATTATTCAATATCTTATGGTTGTTTATGGGCTGTTTTACCATTAAAAAAGAGAGGTTTGCTCGACTCCTTGTGAGAGATCTCGCACAAGGAGTCGAGCAAAACAGGCCTATTTGCCGATTGCTGCTCCTTCTCGACGAGGATCTGCGGCACCTTCTAGTCCATCTTTTGTTATGCGTATCGCATGCAGTCCAGAATTCAAATCACGAACATTGGTTTTAAAGCCCATCTTCTCCAGCTCTGGCTGTAAGCCTTCTGCAGCGGTACCTTGTTCAATATCTAAGGTGCCAAAACGGTCGAGTAATCGTGGTTGATTGATTGCTTGTTGGATATCCATATCCCATTGCGTGTGGGCAATGATGGTTTGCGCCACGTAACCGATGATTCGACTGCCACCCGGAGAACCTATCGCCATGTAAGGTTTGTTATCTTTCATCATAATGGTTGGGGCCATTGAAGATCGTGGACGTTTGCCTGGTTCTATGCGGTTGGCGATTGGGATTCCGTCGTTATGAGTACGGAAAGAAAAATCGGTCAGTTCATTATTGAGCAAGAAGCCACGCACCATTAAGCGTGAGCCAAACGCATTCTCAATGGTGGTCGTCATGGAAACCACATTGCCTTGCTTATCGACGATATTGAAATGGCTGGTGGAAGGGAGTTCAATGGATTCGTCCATGCTTAAGTTCATTGCGTGCGACCACGGAGGATTGCCCGCTTCAACTTTGCTTAGTGCTTTGCCGACTTGGATCAGCTCTGCTCGCTGCTGGAGGTAGCTTTCATCAAGCAAGCCTTGAGTTGGCATTGGCACGTAATCTTGGTCTGCCATGTATTTACCACGGTCAGCAAACGCTAGACGCGATGCATCGGCGAGTACTTGCCAAGATTTAATGCTGTTAGCACCCCAACCTTTGAGATCGTACTGTTCAGTGATCGCCAAAATCTGACCAATGGTGAGCGCGCCAGAGCTTGGTGGTCCCATGCCGCAAATGTCATAGCTTTGGTATGCTGCACAAACTGGCTCACGTTGTCTGATTTGGTAGGTATCAAAGTCGGGTTGGGCTAATACGCCGGGGTTACCCGGCGCGTTTTGTACCGTCTCGATAATGTCTCTGGCGATATCCCCGTGGTAGAAGGCTTGAGCACCTTGCTTAGCAATAGCACTCAGTGTTTGTGCGTATTCAGGGTTTTTTAATAGCGTACCTTCGGTTTTTGGCGAGTCATCCGAGTTAAAGAAATAGGCTTTTGTGACTGGAAAGCGTGATAAACGCTCGGCGTCTTTTTCTATCAAGCTTGCTAGGCGAGGACTGACTTTGAATCCTTGCTCCGCAAGCGAGATAACAGGTTGAATGATCTTTTCCCATTCCAGCTTGCCGTATTTCTGGTGGGTATCCCACAATAGTTTCACGGTGCCTGGTGTTGCGACAGAGCGTCCACCAACCACGGCATCGTAGAATTGCAATGGCTGACCGTTCTCATCTAAAAATAGCTTTGGCGTTACGGCGAGGGGGGCGGTTTCACGCCCGTCGTAAGTGGTCAGTTTTTGCTTTTCGGTATCCCAATACACTAAGAACGCACCGCCACCAATACCTGATGACTGGGGTTCAACTAAGCCAAGCATCAATTGCACCGCGACCATGGCATCTATCGCATTCCCGCCTTGTTCAAGTACGTCTGCACCCGCTTGGGTCGCCAGTGGGTTAGCAGCGGTAACCATATAATCTTTAGCTTTGACCAGCTGCTTTTGCTCAATGCCAGTACTGTGCTCTGGTGCGACCGAATCTGCAGCTTGGTTAGCGAAGGCTTGTCCAGTGAAGGTGAAAGGGGAAGTAAGAAAAAGACCCGAGAGTACGAGTCGGTTAAATGTCCATTGCATGATGACTCTCCATGTTGCCAACTAAGGTTATTCAGCTTGGCAGCCACGGAGATAGTCGTCGAGTTTCCTATTAAAGAAATGTCGAGTGTGCGACGCTTTTAAATCAGAGAGTTATCGAGAAAGGAGCGGAAGGTTTGCACTAAAATACTGCTGCCAACTAGAGTAAATACCACACCACATAAACCATCTATATAAATGCTGGCTTGCTGCAATCTTGTTTGCAAGCGCTGCGTTGACAGCATCCATGCAAGGCTAGAAAACCAGAGTAGCGACAAACCAAACAAAATCACCAGAGCAATTCCTTTTCCTGTCACCGACATGCCCACTGGGACAAGGCTCGACATTAAACTCACAAAAAATACTAAGGCTTTGGGGTTGAGAATATTGGTTGCGAACCCCTTGGTAAACGCTTGGCGTTTATTACCGATCACAAGGTTACTGTTTTTGCTTGGCTGATCAGAAAGTGGGTTTTTGATCATCGCGATCACGCCGCGCAGTGCACCGATACCCAAATACAACAGATAGCTGCCCCCAAGCAATTGTAAGACGGAGTAGAGCAGAGGATGCTGGTGAACTAAATAGCTCACCCCCGTTATGCTGAATAAAGAATGCAGCAAAATACCGACTGATAAGCCAAGCGCAATGTATAAGCCGGTTTGACGGCCATGACGGGTGGCATTTTGTACCACAAGCGCAAAATCCGGACCTGGGCTCATTAAGGCAATGAAGTGGATACTGGCAAGCGTTAAAAGGATAGTCGATTCATTCATAACACATCTCAAAACATAGTGGATATGAGCTATTGTCGTGATTCTTATTCGGTAGTGCTTGTAAAAAACTAGCAGTACTGAATACCACAGCGTATGAGGTATTAGCGTGCCACTTGTGAAGGCGAGACGCCATAGGTTTGTTTAAACGCTTTACTAAAGTGGGCCTGATCATAAAAGCCCACTTGATAGGCGACGTCCGTACCACACCATCCTGCTTGGAGTAGTTTCATTCCTTGCTCTAATCGCAAGCGAGCAAACCAAGCGTAGGGAGTCATCCCCGTTTGCGCTTTGAAATGGCGTTGAAACTGCGTGGGGCTCAGTTGGCAGAGCTCTGATAGTGCATCTAAACGAACTGTTTGGTCGAGATTCGCCATTAAGTAATCTTTTAAGGTATGCAAAGACTGTTTTCCAAGCGGAACCACTTTTTGCCTCGCGAGTGATCCGTAGCGATCAAAAAGTTGATTAAATCCTTCAAAAGGAAGGCAATCTTTGGTGAGTTGGCTGAGGTTCTCGCGGCGAAGAAGAGCATGCAAGTTACTAAGTTGTGAAAATATCTGTGGATCTGAGATGATCAATTCATTAAAGCGGATTATTTGACCATTTTGACTAAGATCGGCAAGATCGCTGAGTAGGTGCGGCTCGAT
The DNA here is from genome assembly GCF_020515785.1 of Vibrio sp. E14. NCBI lineage: Bacteria > Pseudomonadati > Pseudomonadota > Gammaproteobacteria > Vibrionales > Vibrionaceae > Vibrio > Vibrio sp. E14. The sequence goes on along the minus strand of NZ_JAHPJI010000018.1, from coordinate 13,753 downwards.
CGCAAATACATTCACTTCATAGCCACTATCGAGCTTAGAGTGCCCATCGTGCAGTTCATCTGGCGGCATAATTACGATTTGCCCATGACCCACTTGATGGCTACAGCCTTGATATTGGAACTTTTGCGTGCCATGCGTGATCAGACCGAGGTGAAAGTCCAGATGATAGTGCCTTTGAAAGGCAAACTTCTGGTATTTCGCCTCGATCAGGCTCAGCTGATCATGGTCGGTTGCGTAGTATTGAATCTGTTCCATTACATACAAAAAAGCTTGGTCACATTATGACCAAGCTTATCTGGCAATTTCTAACTTGTCTTGTAAAAAACGATCACTGTGGCTGAACGATTCGGCGTGAGCGACGGTTGTTGCGCAGTCCATCAAAGCTAAATACGACTAGCGCTCCCCAAATAAAGGCAAAGGTAATCGCTTTATCCATGCTAAAGGGTTCGCCATACATCAGTACAGCAAGTAAGAACATCAAGCTTGGGCCGATGTACTGGAAAAAGCCTAACGTTGATAATTTGAGTCTTGTTGCCGCACCCGTAAAACAAAGTAGGGGCAGTGTGGTAATCACCCCTGCTGCAATCAACAAGCTATTTAATGCTAACGGGTTATTGAGCATATTCGACGTTGGGGTTTCTGCAATAAACAGCAGATACACGGCGGCGACAGGCAGAAGGAGTAATGTTTCGATAAACAATCCTGTTTTTGCATCGACACTGACTTTCTTCCTTAAGAGGCCATAGAAGCCGAAACTCATTGCTAACGCCATCGCAACAACGGGCACGGAGCCGAATACAATCAATTGGACCAGTACACCACAGCCCGCTAATACGACAGCAAACCATTGCAACTTACGAAGTCGCTCTCCCAAAAAGACCATGCCGAGCAAGACATTGATTAATGGGTTAATGTAATAGCCTAAGCTCGCGTCAAGCATATGATTGGAATTGACCGCCCAGATGAAAATCAGCCAGTTTCCGCCAATTAATACAGAACTTGCGATCAGGTAAGCGATCTTCGTTTTGTCTTTCGCGATGTAGTAAACCGAGCGCCAGTGACGGCCAAAGTGAAGGAGTGCGGCAAGCAAAAAGAAAGACCAAATCACCCGGTGGCTCAGAATCTCCAAAGGGGATACTTGTGCGATGGATTTAAAATACATCGGCGCAATGCCCCACATGGTATAGGCACCAATCGCCAGCAAGGTACCTTGCCGAGCGCGTTGTTGTTCGTCTTCTGGTGTCATGAGGTGTCACCTAATTGTGTGTTTATAGAGCAGAAAATCAGTATACGAGTCGTGATGCGAAACACCTAGCAATTTGCGGTTTTATTCACCACGAAACCCCATTACAATGTGCCCTCACTTTGTGTGCCTGGGCATGCAAAAGCATTTCTACGATCACTCAATCTGAGATTATTCATGACCTCAACCTTGCTAGCCGAACAATCAGATACGCCTGTAACGCCTCAACGTGTGTTGGAGGAAGTCTTCGGTTACCAGACGTTTCGTGATGGTCAGCAAGAAGTTATTGAAGCCGCTATCGAAGGCAAAGACAGCTTAGTCATCATGCCGACGGGGGGGGGTAAATCTCTCTGTTACCAAATTCCGGCGTTAGTGCGCTCAGGGATTACCTTGGTGATTTCACCGCTAATTTCATTGATGAAAGACCAAGTTGATCAACTGAAAGCCAATGGTGTAGCAGCGGAGTGTGTGAACTCGACCATGAATCGAGAAGAGCTACTGAGTGTGTATAATCGCATGCACTCTGGTCAGCTTAAGCTAGTGTATGTTTCGCCAGAGCGCGTGTTAATGCGTGACTTTATTGAGCGCTTAGAAAACCTACCCTTATCTATGATCGCCGTGGATGAAGCACATTGTATCTCTCAGTGGGGACATGATTTTCGCCCAGAATACGCGGCGTTAGGTCAGTTAAAGCAACACTTTTCGCATGTACCCTTTATGGCACTCACAGCCACCGCCGATGATGCGACGCGTCGTGATATTCTAGAACGCTTACGCTTACATGAACCTCAGGTGTATCTAGGAAGCTTTGATCGTCCCAACATTCGTTACACCTTGGTGGAAAAGCACAAACCGGTTTCTCAAATCATTCGCTATCTAGCCACCCAGAAGGGAAGCTGCGGCATTATTTACTGCGGCAGTCGTAAGAAAGTTGAAATGGTGACCGAGAAGCTATGCAACAACCATATCCGCGCTGCTGGTTATCATGCAGGGATGGATACGGAAGAGCGAGCTTACGTTCAGGAAGCTTTTCAACGTGATGACATTCAAATCGTCGTTGCGACGGTTGCATTCGGCATGGGTATCAATAAGCCAAACGTGCGCTTTGTCGTGCATTTTGATATTCCACGTAACATCGAGTCCTATTATCAGGAAACCGGTCGAGCAGGGCGAGATGGCCTGCCTGCCGAAGCGATGATGTTATACGACCCAGCGGACATCAGTTGGTTGCGTCGTATGTTGGATGAAAAAGATGATGGACCGCAGAAGCAGGTAGAAAGCCACAAACTTAATGCGATGAGTGCCTTTGCGGAAGCGCAAACCTGTCGTCGTCAGGTACTGCTCAACTATTTTGGAGAGTATCGTGAAAAGCCGTGTGGTAACTGCGATATCTGCCTGGACCCACCAAAACACTTTGATGCGACCGAAGAAGCGCGCAAAGCGTTGTCGTGTGTTTACCGCGTCAACCAAAGTTTTGGTATGACGTATGTGGTTGAGGTGCTGCGTGGGATGCAAAACATTCGTGTGCGCGAACACGGCCACGATAAAATTTCGACTTACGGCATTGGTCGTGATCACAGCCATGATTACTGGGTGAGTATCTTCCGCCAGTTAATTCATAAAGGGCTGCTATTTCAAAACATCACTCGTAACTCGACGTTGCAATTAACCGAAGAAGCACGCCCATTACTACGTGGTGATGTGTCTTTAGAACTTGCAGTTCCACGTTTAGATACCGCAGCACGTGCCGCGAAGTCGGATAAACTGACCAGCAAAAACTACGATAAGAAGTTGTTTGCCAAACTACGTAAGCTACGTAAGTCGATCGCCGATGAAGACGGTTTGCCACCATACGTGGTATTCAGTGATGCGACCTTGATTGATATGGCAGAAATGCTGCCAACGTCATACGGCGAAATGTTAGCGGTTAGTGGCGTTGGTCAACGTAAACTAGAAAAATACGCCGATCCATTCTTGGATCTGATCCAAGAACACATTACTCACCACGGATAAGGAATCCATATGCACAAGGAATTTGGTCTCGCTGATTACATTGTTGAAGAAGGGCGTCTTATTATTACCGCTCCAAGCTTCGACCTCGATACTTTTCCGGCATTGGGTGAGCGTTTGGTGAAATTATTATCTGCGTCTGTGGTAGAAAAACAGTGGGATGCGGATATTCACTCTTGGTTGATCGATTTTGAAGGCTGCCGCTTATTTATGAAAGCGGAGCACTACAGCGAAGCGATTTGGTTTGAAGCGCTAACAATAGAAGAGAGTAGGGAAGAGCTCGACTATTTAGCCGGATTGTTCCAACGCGGCTTCTAAATTCAAGTTATCTATTCTTTAAAGGGTGTTTCACATGAAACACCCTTTCTTATTTTTGCATCAAAGCCCTTGGTTTTGACGTGATGTTCGCGAAGAAACGTTTGCGTATAAAACACCGCTTGTGAGTAAAATTGGTTAATGTATAATCGCCCACCGCTTTACTCTGAATGAGTTAAGTTAGTTTAATCGTCATTTTTTACATTGTTGGTAAGAGTGCTTTTCTCTGTAGAAAACGCTCGATTTGGGTTCCCTCGCCCCCAAACCAAACTAAAAAGGTATCGCATGAGTAACTTTACCCCTGCGCAGCAGCGCAACGCCCTTATCTATCTGGTTTTATTTCATCTAGTCATTATTGCATCCAGCAATTACCTAGTTCAGCTACCGTTTATTATCTTTGGCTTACATACCACCTGGGGTGCATTCACCTTCCCATTTATTTTCCTTGCGACGGATTTAACCGTACGTATTTTCGGTGCTCAGTTGGCGCGTAAGATCATTTTCTTAGTAATGTTGCCTGCTTTGGCTGTCTCTTACTTCTTATCGGTGGTGTTCTTCGAGGGGCAGTTCCAAGGTTTTGGTCACTTAGGGGAATTTAACTTATTCGTTGCTCGTATCGCGATTGCTAGCTTCATGGCGTATCTACTTGGTCAGATTATGGATGTGCACGTGTTCAACCGCCTACGCCAAATGAAACAGTGGTGGGTGGCCCCAACGTGTTCAACGCTTTTTGGTAATGCACTGGATACCATCGCCTTCTTCGCGATTGCGTTCTACCAAAGTCCAGATCCATTTATGGCGGAGCATTGGACGGAAATCGCGCTGGTGGACTACGGCTTTAAGTTAGTGATTAGTCTTGGTCTGTTTGTGCCTATGTACGGCGTACTACTGAATTACTTAATTAAGAAGCTAACGGCAGTGAACCCTAACTTTAAAGTTACGACGACGGCATAGTTTCCATCAGTTAATAGCAACAAAGCCGCTTTTGATAGCGGCTTTGTTGTTTCTAAAGCAAATGTACAGCGAAATGAGTATTTAGATCATCGGTGCCTCAAAACTCTATGAGTTGTACATAGGATAATAACGGGTATTAAAAAGGCTCCAGAAGGAGCCTTTGTCATGGGATAACAACCATTAATCAGAGGTAATCGTTAATGGCCAACCGATATCAGTTTGACGGTTGGATTCGATTTCTAGCTCAGCGGCGGTCAACGGGTTGGCCGCTAGCCACCGCGCATCAATGTTTAATATTAGATTGTCACCTTCAGCCGTTAATACTACGTTTGGCTCTAAGTTTTGGTTGCGACGGTGAGTCAACAACACCGCTAAGCGCAACAACCGCAGTACGCGCTTGGCACTTGAGCCTGATAACGCGTGTTGCTCAGGCAGTGAGGTGAGTTGTTCTCGATAACGACGGGCAATCTCACCAAGAAAGAACTTCTGCGCGCGAGTGTAGCCAGGTAAATCCAAATTCTGGAGTAGGTAAGCACTGTGCTCACCGCCTTTTTTGAAATCGATCGTTAAGCCGATTTCATGCAGCTTTGCGGCGGTTTCAAGCAATATCTTGCCTTGAGGTTCCGTAATCCACTCATCGCCGCCGGCTTGCTCCAACAGTTTGCTTGCCAGTGTCGCAACTTGTTCACCGTATTGGTGATCGAGCTGATAACGACTTTGTACGCTGGCAATTGTGCGAGCACGGATGTCTTCTTGACGTAGCTCTTCAACCATCTCGTAGACTAAGCCTTCACGTAGTGCGCCGCCCGCTAGTGTCATCGCGTCGATTTCCAGTAATTCAAAAACGGCAATCAAAATAGATAGGCCGCTAGGGAATACTAACGCACGCTCAAGCGTTAAGCCTTCAATGTCGAGCTCTTCTAAATGATCGGCTAACATGGCTTGCTTCTGCAGGCGTTTCAATTTGGAGTGAGTGATTACTTCGTCCATACCTTGCGCTAGCATTATCTCTTGCAATGCCTGAACGGTGCCTGATGCGCCAACGCACACATCCCAACCGATTTCTGTATAGCGTTCTAGAATTGGCTGGATAGTCTGCTTCGCGCCTTCAATTGCTGCGTCAAAGTTACGCGCATTCAACTGGCGATCTTTAAAGAAGTTTTCCAGCCAAGTCACACAACCCATTTTTAAACTGGTCAGTGCTTTGGCTTCGAAACCTTCACCGATGATGAGCTCGGTACTTGCGCCACCGATATCGACCACAAGACGGCGACCGCTGCCTCCAGAAGTGTGTGCGACACCTTTATAGATAGTGGCCGCTTCTTCTTCACCGGAGATAACGTCGATTGGTTGACCAAGAATCTGGTTCGCTTTCTCCAGAAACACATCTACATTCGTGGCGGTACGTAAAGTGGCTGTGCCTACAATACGAATGTTTTGTTTAGGAATATCCTGCAAGCGTTCCGCAAATAGACTTAAGCAGTCCCATCCTCGCTGCATAGCTTCCATACTAAGAGAATTATGTTCATCTAGGCCCGCTGCTAGACGAACCTTGCGCTTAATTTTAGCCATTGTTTGAACGCTGCCATCGATATGACGCACAACGAGCATGTGAAAACTGTTCGACCCGAGGTCGATGGCGGCGTATAGCGGCGATGATCCTGCTTGACTCATAAACGAACTCAGTTTCCTTTTACGATTGTTTTGGTGCCGATTGACGCGGTTGGCGCGGACGACGTCCTTGCGGCTTGCGGTTACCTGAACCTGAACGAGTACCGCCAGTATTCGTACGACGCTGTTGGTTGCGTGGCGCACGCATACGAATTGGCTCTGGCAGATCTTGGATCAGCGCTGACGAATCGTATTCTGAAACTGGGATAGTGTGCTCAATGTATTCTTCGATTGCAGGCAGGTTAATTGCGTACTCTTCACAAGCAAAACTGATCGAGTGGCCGCTTGCCCCAGCACGACCTGTACGGCCAATACGGTGAACGTAATCTTCACAGTCGTCAGGAAGGTCGTAGTTGAAAACGTGCGTCACTTGAGGAATGTGCAGACCACGCGCAGCAACGTCAGTTGCAACAAGAATGTCGACATCACCTTTGGTGAATTGCTCAAGAATCTTTTCACGTTTCTTCTGCGGTACATCACCAGTAAGAAGACCGACACGGTGTCCATCGGCAGCCAAGTGACCCCAAACTGATTCACACTTGTGTTTCGTGTTCGCAAAAATGATGGCGCGATCTGGCCATTCTTCTTCAATCAAAGTTTGAAGGAGGGCCATTTTATCTTCGTTAGAAGGGTAGAAAAGTTCTTCCTGAATGCGGTGACCAGTTTTCTGTTCTGGCTCTACCACAACATGCTCAGGGGTGTTCATGTGCTCAAATGCCAGTTCTTGAACACGGTAAGAAAGCGTCGCTGAGAACAGCATGTTCAAACGCTCTTTTGGTTCAGGCATACGACGGAACAAGAAGCGAATGTCTTTAATAAAGCCAAGATCGAACATGCGGTCGGCTTCATCCAGAACAACGGCTTGAATGTTGTTAAGGTTGAATACGCGCTGTTTGTAGAAATCGATGATACGACCTGTCGTACCAATCAGAATATCGACACCATCTTGCAGCTTATTCAATTGCTTATCGTAGCTTTCACCACCGTAAGCCAAAGCGGTTTTTAGACCAGTGCTCTCAGTTAATGCTTCTGCATCATTGTAAATCTGAATAGCAAGCTCACGTGTTGGCGCCATAATGATTGCGCGTGGCTGCGTAGGTTTACGACCTTCATGCTCTGGTGTCGTCAGAAGGTGGTTGAATGTAGCAGTAAGAAACGCGAGCGTTTTACCAGTACCCGTTTGGGCCTGGCCTGCGATGTCTTGGCCGGTGAGCAGGACCGGCAACGCCAAGGCTTGGATAGGGGTACAAAATTCGAACCCTTTTTTGTCCAATCCTTCAATAACTTGGGGCTTTAAGCCCAAATCGGCGAACTTTTGCTCTGTGATATGCGTCTTTTTCATGGCTATAGAATATCAGCTAAAGCTTGCAATACGAAAGTAAATACATTCCAATAGGGCATCTAATTACTGGTTATCATCCAACCAGTTTCGAAAAACACATTGGAGTGGAAGATGAGTGATAAGATTTTGCAGCTAACTGATGACGGTTTTGAAAACGATGTAATCAACGCTGCAGGCCCGGTTCTAGTGGATTTCTGGGCAGAATGGTGTGGTCCTTGTAAAATGATCGCTCCTATTCTGGACGAAATCGCAGACGAGTACGAAGGCAAACTCACTATCGGTAAACTAAACATCGACCATAACGCAGGTACACCACCTAAGTTTGGTATTCGCGGCATTCCAACGCTACTGCTATTCAAAGACGGCAACGTAGCGGCAACGAAAGTTGGTGCTCTGTCTAAAACTCAACTAAAAGAGTTTTTGGACGCAAACTTATAATCACCAAGTGATTACAGATAAAACCGTGCAAAGTAACAACGCACGGTTTTGTTTTTCTAACTCTGGACTAGAATACTAATTAGTGCTAACTTATCGCGCGTTAATTGAACAAATTTCTCTTCTTGGTCGATCCTGAGACCAAATCCATCTTAACTAGAAAACAGATCTTATTTTGACTAAACAAGAATCCACCACCATGAACCTTACCGAACTGAAGAACAGACCTGTGTCTGACCTTGTAAAACTGGGCGAAAGCTTAGGATTAGAGAACCTAGCTCGCTTAAGAAAACAAGACATCATCTTCGCGATTTTAAAAGCGCACGCTAAAGGCGGCGAAGACATCTTTGGCGATGGGGTTCTGGAAATTCTGCAAGACGGCTTTGGTTTCCTACGCAGTGCAGATAGTTCATACCTTGCGGGTCCGGACGATATCTACGTATCACCAAGTCAGATTCGTCGCTTTAACCTACGTACTGGTGACTCTATCGCTGGTAAAATTCGTCCACCAAAAGACGGTGAACGCTACTTTGCCCTTCTAAAAGTCAATACCGTTAACGACGACAAACCAGACAACGCTCGTAACAAGATCCTATTTGAAAACCTTACCCCTCTACATGCAAATGAACGCATGGTAATGGAGCGTGGTAACGGTTCTACAGAAGACATCACAGCACGTGTTTTAGATTTGGCATCGCCTATCGGTAAAGGTCAACGTGGTCTGATTGTTGCTCCGCCAAAAGCGGGTAAGACAATGCTTCTGCAAAATATTGCTCAAAGCATCGCATACAACCACCCTGAGTGTGAGTTGATGGTACTTCTTATCGACGAACGTCCAGAAGAAGTAACAGAGATGCAGCGTCTAGTTAAAGGTGAAGTAGTCGCGTCGACTTTCGATGAGCCAGCATCTCGTCACGTACAAGTAGCGGAAATGGTAATCGAGAAAGCAAAACGTCTTGTTGAACACAAGAAAGACGTGGTTATCCTGCTTGACTCTATCACTCGTCTCGCTCGTGCTTACAACACCGTAGTACCTTCATCAGGTAAAGTACTGACAGGTGGTGTGGATGCAAACGCACTACACCGTCCTAAGCGTTTCTTTGGTGCAGCACGTAATGTTGAAGAGGGCGGTAGCCTAACGATCATCGCAACGGCACTAGTAGATACTGGTTCTAAGATGGATGAAGTTATCTACGAAGAGTTCAAGGGTACAGGTAACATGGAACTGCACTTGAACCGTAAGATTGCTGAGAAGCGTGTATTCCCTGCGATTGACTTCAACCGTTCAGGTACACGTCGTGAAGAGCTACTGACGAAGACTGATGAACTACAAAAAATGTGGATTCTGCGTAAGATCGTTCACCCAATGGGCGAAATCGACGCAATGGAATTCCTCATTGATAAGCTAGCGATGACGAAGACCAACGATGAGTTCTTCGATGCGATGCGTCGTCAGTAATAGCTGAGTCCTTATTCTAAAAAAGCCACCGTTAACGGTGGCTTTTTTGTTGCTTTCTCCCGATGGAAGCATCAGAATGAGAACAAATGTTATCGGGAGGTTAACATGCAACAAGGAATGTTGTCGTCATTACTCCTGAGCTTGTCACTTATCACACTACCCGCGACGTTATCTGCCAAGGAAATGCAGGAGTCTGTAGTAGAACAGTGGCTTCAGGATACTCAAATACAAGCTAAAGTCTCTGAACTGCTTGATTACGTTGTCAGGGATGAAGTCGACTCGCTTAAATTTGCCCTTGATCGACTAGCTTTACCTCAACAAGAGGTCGTGCGTTTTCGGTTATTGGAAAAGCTTGAGAAGCAAGATGTGATTCTCACGCCTAGAATGGCTCTGTTTGTTGAGTCTCAGATCCGTATGACTCCTACTTATCAGGTTCTAGAGCGAGGGGACGGGTATGAGTTTAGTGTGCCCGCCTTTAACTTTCCTGCTATTGCGAGCCGCTTGATTAAGCGTTGGAAGCAAGACCAAAGTACCTTGGACTTTGTACTACAAGCTGAGCGAAAAGAGCTCGACTTAAAGCAATGGCTTACAGGGCAATCTCAACAAGCTCAGGCGCGTGAAGCACTTTTGATTCGAGAGTTGGACAGCTTATCACCGCATGCGCTTGCCGCATTAACCACTCAGTTAACCAAAGCGAATGTGACCAGTTGGCTACCATCGACAGCCGTGATCGTGAGATTAGCGCAAGTAAGTCAAGATGAGGAAGTGTACAACTTACTCTGGCGGATGAGAGCGGATTACAATAGCCAGTCCGAACTCGAGCGTTTAGCTACGGTTGGGGACGTTTTTTCAATTCAGCAATTGATGAACTCCACCGTCAATCCGTCACTCAAACCAGAAGCCATTAGTCTACTTACAAAGTCCAACCCTTTATCTCCGCAAGTGAAACAGTTTCTAGTGAGCAAAATGGCACTATCGGAAGAAGCTACCATGGTCGCTCGAGAGCTGGCGCAGCAAGGGCATCAAACCTGGTTGGAAGAGTTAGTCTCTAACAACCATCAAGTAAAGACTCGGCAGATAGAGCAAGTATTAAAGTAATCTGGCTCACATACCCACACAAAATAGGAGGATCTTAGCGTCCTCCTATTTGTTATACTGCGGACAGTTTAATCAGCCAGCATGAAGGCCTATGAGTTTTAAGGATTTACGCGAATTTATCGACCACCTAGAACAGAAAGGTCGACTTAAACGCATCACTCACCCTGTCGATCCCGCTTACGAAATGACAGAAATCAGTGACCGCACCTTGCGTGCTGGTGGCCCTGCACTGTTGTTTGAGAACCCAATTGGCTACGACGTACCTGTTTTGACCAACCTATTTGGTACACCAGAGCGTGTCGCGATTGGTATGGGACGTGAAGACGTTAAAGAATTAAGAGAAGTCGGTAAACTGCTGGCTTATTTAAAAGAACCTGAGCCACCAAAAGGCTTTAAAGACGCTTTGGAAAAACTGCCAGTGTTCAAGCAAGTATTGAACATGCCAGCCAAGCGCCTACGTAAAGCGCCATGCCAAGAGATTGTGTGGCAAGGTGATGAAGTCGACTTGGACAAAATCCCGGTAATGAGTTGCTGGGCAGAAGACGTCGCGCCATTGCTTACGTGGGGCTTAACCGTGACCAAAGGTCCGAATAAGAAACGTCAGAACCTAGGCATTTACCGTCAGCAGAAAATTTCCAAGAACAAAATCATCATGCGTTGGTTAGCCCACCGAGGTGGTGCGCTTGACCTGCGCGATTGGATGGAAACCAATCCAGGTAAACCTTTCCCAGTTTCGGTGGCGTTTGGCGCAGACCCTGCAACCATTCTTGGCGCAGTAACACCAGTGCCAGATACGCTATCGGAATACGCGTTTGCAGGTTTGCTGCGTGGAAGCAAAACTGAAGTCGTTAAGTCAGTCAGCAATGATTTGGAAGTGCCAGCAAGCGCGGAAATCGTCATGGAAGGCTATATCGACCCGAACGAGTTTGCTGATGAAGGCCCATATGGTGATCATACTGGTTACTATAATGAAAAAGAAAAGCACCACGTGTTTACCATTACGCACATTACTATGCGTAAAGACCCAATCTATCACAGTACCTACACAGGTCGTCCGCCAGATGAACCTGCTGTATTGGGTGTGGCATTAAACGAAGTGTTTGTGCCGATTCTGCAAAAGCAGTTCCCAGAGATCGAAGACTTCTATCTACCGCCAGAAGGTTGTTCGTACCGAATGGCAGTCGTCACTATGAAGAAGCAGTACCCAGGACATGCCAAGCGCGTAATGATGGGTGTGTGGTCTTTCTTACGTCAATTCATGTACACCAAGTTTGTTATTGTGTGCGATGAATCGGTAAACGCGCGAGATTGGAATGATGTCGTTAAAGCCATGTCAGAGCATATGGATCCTGTACGTGATACCTTGATGATAGACAACACGCCAATCGACTCGCTCGACTTTGCTTCGCCAGTGGTTGGGCTTGGCTCTAAGATGGGCTTGGATGCGACCATTAAATGGGATGCTGAACTCGCGACACGAACCAAGGTTACTGAGCGTGACAATAAAGCGATTAACGAAGCGGATCTGGATGCATTAAAACAGCAACGTCCTGAGATTGTTGATGTCTATCTACCAGCCACAGCAAACAACCAATTTGCTGTTGTGACCATGAAGAAAGACCAAGCCGGTCAATCTCAAGAATTGATGGAATATTTATGGGGATTCTTTGCTCAGTACGCGGATAACAAATTCATTATCTTGTGCGACGATGACGTCAATGCACGAGATTGGAATGACATCATTTGGGCTGTGACAACTCGAATGGATCCAGATAGAGACACCATTCAAGTGCGTGGTAAGACTGAGAGTTCATCCAAATTAGGATTGGATGCGACCAACAAGTTCGAATCTGAAGTCACGCGCGAGTGGGGTACGCCTATCAAAAAAGATCCTAAACTTGTGGCTAAAGTCGATGAGATTTGGGACCAGTTAGGTATTCTATGAGTCATCAAGTCCACCTTCTACCAATGGACGTTACGTTTCCAGTAAAAGAAGGGGAGACGGTGTTGGAAGCCGCGCTCAACAACAATATTCGCTTCCCACACCGTTGCCAAGTTGGCGCTTGTGCCATGTGCATGTGTAAAAAGCTAACGGGCGAGGTGAATTACCACCTCGAACCGATGCTAACCGAAAAAGAGCAGCAGCAAGGTTGGATATTCCCTTGCCAAGCCTATACAGAAAGTAATTTAGTGCTTACTTTTGATGAGTAAGCGAGAGGAACACCATGACCATCCAATGTAAAGTAAAGTCTATTCAGCCGTTAGCTTGTAATACTTACCAAATCCTTCTTCACCCAGAATCACCAGTGCCTTTTAAAGCGGGTCAGTACCTAATGGTAGTGATGGGTGAAAAAGACAAACGTCCTTTCTCTATCGCGAGCAGCCCTTGCCGTCATGAAGGTGAACTTGAACTGCATATCGGTGCGGCGGAACACAACGCTTACGCTCAAGAAGTTGTCGAAGCAATGCAAGCGGCGCTTGAAACTGATGGTCAGATTGAAATTGATGCCCCGCATGGTGATGCTTGGGTTCAAGAAGAAAGTGAACGTCCACTATTATTAATTGCTGGTGGTACAGGTTTTAGTTACGTGCGCTCGATTCTGGATCACTGCGTAGCGCAGAATAAAACCAACCCTATCTATCTATATTGGGGTGCGCGCGATAACTGCCAACTTTATGCAAAAGAAGAACTGGTCGAGATCGCCGATAAGTTTACTAACGTTCACTTTGTTCCAGTTGTAGAAGAAGCATCTGCTGATTGGCAAGGTAAGGTTGGTAACGTGCTACAAGCGGTGAGTGAAGATTTCGAAAGCTTAGAAAACTACGATATCTATATTGCAGGTCGCTTCGAAATGGCTGGCGCAGCACGTGAACAGTTCACTCAGAACAAGAAAGCGAAGAGCGAACGTATGTTCGCAGACGCGTACGCATTCATTTAAATACGGCTTATGAGGCAGAAAAAGAGGGCTTTTTACCCTCTTTTTTGCTTTTTTGATGAAATAGTCATCGAACAGTCGGTTTTTTCCATTTTTTTCCAAAAAAGGGTTGCGAACGGATCTGAGTTCCCTATAATGCGCATCCACCGACACGGCAGACGCGATAAGGCTTCAGCAGGGTCGGAGAGGTAAAAAGCTTCTACGAAAAATAAAATTGAAAAAGTGTTTGACACTGCCAATTAAATCGCTAGAATGCACCTCCGCTTTGAGAGAAAAACTTCTCGAAAAGC
>NZ_JAHPJI010000017.1:0-46315 GCF_020515785.1 Vibrio sp. E14 | reverse complement strand
TCGGGCTCATAACCCGAAGGTCGTCGGTTCAAATCCGGCCCCCGCAACCAAATTCCATTAATAGCGACTGCTGTTAATATGCGACACTAGCTCAGTTGGTAGAGCGCAACCTTGCCAAGGTTGAGGTCACGAGTTCGAACCTCGTGTGTCGCTCCAATATATAGCCCTCATCGTGCTTAACGGTGACGAAATGCGACACTAGCTCAGTTGGTAGAGCGCAACCTTGCCAAGGTTGAGGTCACGAGTTCGAACCTCGTGTGTCGCTCCAGTTTCTTTTTTATAAATGAAAGCAAAGCCTTCATCATCAACAAAGATGAAGCACTCGGACGCGGGGTGGAGCAGCTTGGTAGCTCGTCGGGCTCATAACCCGAAGGTCGTCGGTTCAAATCCGGCCCCCGCAACCAAATACAAGACGATAGATTGAATGCTTATTTATTAGCACAATCCTAAGTCGTCGACGGATGCGCCGCTTGATTCAATTCCTGCTTCTCGCAACCAATCACATCGCTCTTTTCATAATGCTGCGAAGCATGAATCCCCAAAAACTAAATTTTATCCGCATCATATGATGTCGGACGATTTCGTTTGTGTTTAAAACACGATATGAATCGGCTGGCGTACAAGCATGATGAGGTTCTGCATGTTTTATCTACTTTAATTAACAGAGTTATCCACATACGTCGTTCTGTGGATAAGTTAGTTGATAAAGTGTTTTTAGCTTGACTTTTTGCGATGGAGAAGAAAGATCTTTTCGCTGAAGGAAAGTCGAAATAATAAAGAAATATCGATTAAGTCTTTGTTAATAAAGAGAAAAATAAGTTTTTTGTCGGATCGGATACGTTAAAATACGATCATTAACTGGTATTTTTTTGATCCTAGTCATTTCTCCAAGCTGTGTTTAACTTTTTTCTGCTAGCTTGTTTTTCTTGAATCTCAAATTTTTTTCCACATTACAAAATTGAGAACAAGGTCATGAATTGAACATGTAAAAGTGCTTTCAATCTCTTGCATATAGACTACGCACTATGCGTCTCTTGGCAGCCCCTTCTCGACTATTCTTATTAAGCGCTGCTTTTTCGTCTCTGTAGATGTTTTATTCTCAATGGGGTGTTGATTCAGTTGCTCGGCCAAAGCCCATTTTATGTGTTCATCAAGTAATTTATTTTCACCTTGTCGACTTTCTAACGCATCAATGACTCGTTGACTGTATTCTGCATTACCAAGTGCGACAGCAATATTACGCAGCCACTGTATATGACCAATGCGACGAATAGCGGAGCCTTCCATATTTTTTAGAAAAGTCGCTTCATCCCAGTTAAACATGTCTACGAGATCCGGGTTTTTGAAACTATCGCGACGATGGAAATCACTCTGCTCCGTTATGTCGGCGTAGCGATTCCATGGGCAAACCAATTGGCAGTCATCACAGCCATAAATGCGGTTACCCATTGGCTTGCGAAACTCTTCAGGGATCACGCCATCGAACTCGATGGTGAGGTAAGAGATGCAGCGTCTAGCATCAACAACTTTGTCTTCAACGATGGCTTGTGTTGGGCATGAGGTAATGCATGCTTTGCATTTACCGCACTGATCAACGCTTGGCTCGTCAACGGGAAGTGGCAAGTCGATAAGTAACTCGCCTAAAAAGAACCACGAGCCACAGTCTTGATCTAAAATCAGGGAATGTTTCCCTGTCCAGCCTAAACCTGCTTTTTGGGCGAGTGGTCGCTCCAATATTGGTGCGGAGTCGACGAAAGGTCGGTAACCATACTGACCAACTTCTTGTTCAATAAGTTTGCCAAGTTTATTCAGTTGTTTTCTGACGAGCTTGTGATAATCACGCCCTAATGCATAGCGACTAATATAGGCATGATTTTTATTCGCTAGGTTCGAAGCGAATTGTGCTTCTGGTGGTAGGTAGTCCATCCGAACGCTGATCACACGAACGGTTCCCGGGAGTAGCTCATTGGGTCTAGCTCGCATCATACCGTGACGAGCCATCCAGTCCATTGAGCCGTGATAACCTGCATCGAGCCATTTTTGCAGTGCTGCTTCATGCTCACTCAGATCAACGTCGCAGATCCCAACTTTTTGGAAGCCGAGCTCTTTTCCCCAAATTTTGATTTGTTGTGCGAGTTGTTCGTAGTTCATGCTAACCACCGGAATAAAAGGGGGGCGGATCTTAACGGATCTCTGGCTTTGGTGCTACCCAGTTAGGGACGTTTTTGATGCTGTGAATACTGCTTATTGAAGTCATTTGCATATATTCTAAATCTAGGTCGATACTAAGGTGATTAAGATACCGTTTATTGGATACTTTTTTCGCACATATGACATTTGAAAGCTTGTCTCTCAAAACCAACACGGTTTACTATTCCTGTTCTTTTGATTTTTATATAGTCAACGATCATTAGTTAGAGAAGCATCAATGAGCACGAAACAATTCAATTTAAAAGATGAGCACGAAACGGTTGCACTAGGTACCGCTCTGGCTCACCTTTGTTCGCAACAAACCACAATTTATCTGCATGGTGATTTGGGTGCAGGTAAAACAACCTTTAGTCGTGGTTTTGTCCGTGCTCTTGGCCATCAAGGTAACGTGAAAAGCCCAACTTATACTCTAGTCGAACCGTATCAGTTGGATCAGTGGCAAGTGTACCATTTCGATCTTTATCGTCTTGCGGATCCTGAAGAGCTTGAGTTCATGGGGATTCGAGATTACTTCACAGATGATGCAATTTGCTTGGTTGAATGGCCTGAAAAAGGGCATGGTTTGTTGCCACAACCGGATCTTGATGTGAACATTCGCTACCAAGGTGAGCAGCGTGTAGCCGAACTAACAGCTAATAATGATTATGGTGTGCAGTTACTCAGTCGATTGGAGCTATGTTGAGTTTTTCAAATTTTAGAGTAGTGGCGACGTTTGTCGCCACTTTTCTCCTTCTCATCCCCAATTTAGCATTTGCTAACGTCGTTAAGAGTTTTCGAGTTTGGCCTTCTCCTGATGAAACGCGTGTTGTCATCGATTTAGGCTCGGAAGCTGACTATTCCTATTTCTCTTTATCCGGACCGGATCGTCTTGTCGTGGATTTAAAAAGCACGACCATGCAGGCCAAACTGCCTGTTACTGTTACGGATAGCCCGGTTTTAAAGCTAGTTCGAAAAAGCTCTCCGCCAGAGAAGGGCACCTACCGTTTGGTGTTTGAACTGAAAAAGAGCGTTCAAGCGGAATTGTTTAAATTAAGCCCAACACCTGGCGGGCAATATGGTCACCGTTTGGTGATTGACCTGCCGCACGGTAAGAAAGCATCGACTTCAGCTTCTAAACCGAGCAAGCCAGCGGCGACCAGCAAAGACATGAGTTCAGTTCAACGAGCTCAAGAAGTCTTGATCGTTATCGACCCTGGTCACGGTGGTGAAGATCCTGGCTCTATTGGCCCTTCACGCCGTAAGTACGAGAAAGACGCGGTATTGAGTATCTCAAGAAAAATTGCTGCTCAGCTCGATGCTACGCCTGGGATTAAAACGCGTATGACACGTACCGGAGATTACTTTGTGAATCTAAACCGTCGTGTAGCCATTGCCCGTGAAAATGATGCGCACTTACTGATTTCCATTCACGCTGATGCGTTTACCTCACCGAAGCCTCGCGGAGGTTCGGTTTTCGTGCTGAATACCCGTCGTGCAAATACTGAAATTGCTCGCTGGGTTGAGAATCATGAGAAACAATCTGAAATATTAGGTGGTTCGGGTAATGCGTTCTTCACTAAGACCAAAGATCGTAACGTGAACCAAACTTTGTTGGACTTGCAGTTTAGTCATTCACAAAAAGAAGGGTATAAGCTGGCAACAGAAATCCTTGGTGAGATGGGACGTGTTGCGCACCTGCATAACACCAAACCGATTAATACTAGCCTTGCTGTTTTACGCTCTCCGCAGATTCCGTCTGTATTAGTGGAAACGGGCTTTATTTCTAACCCAACAGAAGAGCGGTTGCTGTTTCAACGAGCGCACCAAGATAAGTTAGCTCAGGCGATCACTAAGGCGGTCGTTAAGTACTTAAAAGATAATCCACCAGAGGGTACGGTATTCTCGCCTTCAGCGAAGCCAATAGTGCATACCGTAAAACGTGGCGAGTCGTTATCGGTGATTGCGAATAAATATGGGCTTAGCTCTAAAGCGCTGATGTCGGCAAACAACTTGAAGTCGACTGGATTAGCAATTGGTCAGAAGCTCAAAATCCCTTCTGCTGGCACGATTAAAGTACCAAGTAAACCGATTACTGTTGAGACAGAAACCATCATTCATAAGGTTAAGTCAGGTGAGTTCTTAGGTAAGATCGCGAGTCACTATAAAGTGAAGGTTTCAGATATCCGCCGTGAGAACAACCTGAAGTCAGATACCTTGTGGGTAGGACAAAAGTTGAAGATAACCGTCGCTGTCAAAGATAAGCCGATCCGTAAGCACAAAGTTTCTCGAGGTGAATACCTTGGTAAAATAGCGTCCAAATACGGCGTCAGCGTTTCGAGCATTCGTAAAGCGAACAACTTACGCTCTGATCAGCTGGCGGTTGGGCAAGTTCTTATCATTCCAAACAAGTAGGTGAGCTTTTAACTCATTATGACGATTAAAATTTTGCCAGCTAGACTTGCAAACCAAATCGCAGCAGGGGAAGTGGTCGAAAGACCCGCCTCTGTGATTAAAGAACTGGTTGAAAATAGTCTTGATTCTGGCGCAACTCGAATCGATATCGATATCGAGAAAGGAGGCGCAAAGCTGATTCGTGTTCGTGATAACGGCAAAGGTATCGCGAAAGATGAACTCGGCTTAGCGCTCAGTCGTCATGCTACATCTAAGATACATACCTTGGATGATCTTGAAGCCATCATGAGTCTAGGTTTTCGCGGAGAAGCGTTAGCCAGTATTAGTTCAGTCTCGCGTTTGACGCTCACATCGCGTCCTGCGGCACAAGAAGAAGCCTGGAGTGCCTACTCCGAAGGGCGTGATATGCAGGTGAAGCTTAAGCCTGCAGCGCACCCGATTGGTACGACTGTTGAGGTGTTGGATTTATTTTTTAATACTCCCGCGCGTCGCAAATTTCTGCGTACGGAGAAAACCGAATTTGCTCATATTGATGAGTTATTGAAACGCATTGCGTTAAGTCGCTTTGATGTCACCATCAATGTGCGCCATAACGGCAAGATCATCCGTCAATATCGTGCGGCGAAAAATCAGCTTCAAACCGAAAAACGTATTGCAGCTGTCTGCGGTAACGCGTTTGTTCGACACATGCTCAGAATCGAGCTTGAGCATCAAGGGTTAAAGCTACATGGTTGGATCACCACACCAGAAGGAGCAAGGCAGCAAAGCGATTTACAGTATTGCTATGTGAATGGCCGAATGATGCGTGACAAATTAATCAATCACGCGATTCGTCAAAGCTATGAAATGAGCTTAAAGCCAGATCAGTTCGCTGCCTATGTGCTCTTTATTGAGTTAGACCCGCACCAGGTAGATGTGAATGTCCACCCTGCTAAGCATGAAGTGCGTTTCCACCAAGCTCGCTTAGTGCATGATTTCATCTATCAAGCTTTGGCGGATGCACTTGCGCAAAGCGCCGTGATTGATAAACCACAGGTTAATGAATCCGCATTTCATCGTGTGGAACCGACTGAGTCCGAAGAGGTTGAGCATTCACCTGAGCCTGAAAAAGTGCAAAGGCCGACATCTTCAGCAGTTCCAGAGCGGGTTTATCAAGCGATAGAGAGTACACCGGCTTATCCTGGACGCAGTGATTATGAAGTTAAACCTCGCGATCGCAGTCCTAGGGATACTTCCGTGCGAGAAGCTCGCGTTGCGGACTCGTTCAAGCGTACTGATTGGGTGGAATCCAAACCCGCACCAAAGCCGAATCACAATAAAGAGCGCCATGTTGAGCCAGCACCAAGCAAGCAAGAAGTGCGCGCTTATCACGAGTTGTTAAAAACGCCAGAGTTTGAGTCTCAACCCGTAACGCCGATAGAGCCCCAAAAGGCAACTTCGAATGCATCACTTCCATCGATTAATGCATTAGGCAAAGCGCTAGTGATGGTCGATGAACAATTTGTTTTGATGAGCAGTGACAGTGGGGCGGCGTTAGTCTCGTTACCTAGAGCGGAATTTTATCGTGTAAAAGGGCAGCTCACTCCAAGCGATGGCGCGCTTAAAGCACAGCCTCTACTCGTTCCTCTATCTATTAAGTTAGAGGCCGAGTTAGTGAAGCTGGCTCAAGATTATCAACAAGATTTGGCGTTACTTGGCATTCAATTGAAAGCGAGAAATGAGCAAGCCTTAATGGTGATGGGCGTTCCCGCGCCGCTACGTCAACAAAACTTACAAAATCTAGTACCAGATCTGTTATCTTACGCGCAATCTTGTGTGAAGGAAGGTATAGCAACGGCTCAGATGCTGTCTGAGTTGATAGATTGGCTCGCATTGCAGGTCACGACAGTGAAGAGTCATTATACTTTTTCTGAAGCAATTCAAATTATTGCGGAACTTGAACAGCTAAGAGATGGTCAATTGCCATTAGAAGATACAAAATTTGTATCCGCTGTTGATTTCTCTGCCACGATAGCCAAATTAAAACCATGACAGATAAACTACCTTTGGCGCTATTTTTAATGGGGCCAACTGCATCAGGCAAAACTGAGTTGGCGATTCGTCTTCGTCAAAAGTTCCCAGTTGAGATCATCAGTGTCGATTCTGCTTTGATCTATAAAGGGATGGATATCGGTACGGCGAAACCGGATGAAAAAGAGTTAAGTTTAGCGCCTCATCGCTTGATTGATATTTTGGATCCGAGCGAATCTTACTCTGTAGCCGACTTTCGTCGTGATGCATTGAAAGCGATGGATGATATTGTTGCAGAAGGAAAAATTCCACTCTTAGTGGGTGGGACAATGCTGTATTATAAGGCGTTACTTGAAGGTTTATCCCCACTTCCTGCTGCAAATCCTGAAATTCGTCAGCAAATTGAACAAGAAGCATTGACTAAAGGTTGGTCAGTGTTGCACGATGAACTCAAAGAGGTTGATCCTGTGTCAGCAGCGAGAATCCATCCCAATGATCCCCAACGTTTATCTCGGGCATTGGAAGTTTTTCGTATTTCAGGTAAAACTTTGACTGAATTGACTCAAACGAAAGGTGAAAGCCTGCCATACCGAGTCAAGCAGTTTGCAATAGCTCCCAAGGATAGGGCAGAACTTCACCGTCGAATTGAACTTCGTTTCGAAAAGATGATGGAAGCGGGCTTTGAAGAAGAAATGAAAGCGCTACATTCGCGAAAAGATCTTCACCCCGATCTTCCTTCCATACGATGCGTCGGTTACCGACAGATGTGGGAGTATTTAGATGGGGAGTGTACACGTGACGAAGCAGTATTTCGTGGCGTATGCGCGACTCGTCAATTGGCCAAGCGTCAAATCACCTGGTTACGCAGCTGGGATGACTTAACTTGGTTGGATAGCGAGAACATTGAACAGGCATTAGAAACGATGTCGGAAGCAATAGCATCTGATTGACATAGCTGTGTATAATGTGATCGTTTTTGCGTGAACGCACTCTCAAAGGATCTGTTGTTGGCGGTTTTTATACTATGCTGCTAATTACTTAGAGTGCATTTTTGATTCGTTTAGCTCAGATGCAAAAGCAGTATCTTTTGCATTGCACCACTAGCTAAATAATTACAACTACAAATTAAATAAGGAAAATAAAATGGCTAAGGGGCAATCTCTACAAGACCCATTTCTAAACGCGCTACGTCGTGAGCGTATCCCGGTATCTATCTACCTTGTGAATGGTATTAAACTACAAGGTCAGATCGAATCGTTCGATCAATTTGTGATCCTGCTGAAGAATACTGTTAACCAAATGGTGTACAAGCACGCGATCTCAACAGTTGTGCCGGCTCGTCCAGTGAGCCATCACAGCGGTGAACGTCCACAAGGTGAGCGTCCACAAGAGAAATCAGAAGATTAATTCTTCATCGAGTATTTTTAAAATAAGGAGTTGATTGCTTGTTTGACCGTTATGAATCCGGTGAGCGAGCCGTACTTGTTCATATCAACTTCACGCAAGAAGGTGAATGGGAAGATCTGGCTGAGTTCGAAATGCTGGTTTCTTCTGCTGGGGTAGAGGCGCTACAAGTGGTAACTGGTAGTCGTCAATCCCCACACCCGAAATACTATGTCGGAGAGGGTAAGGCCCAAGAGATTGCTACTGCGGTACAGTCGACAGGTGCCGAAATTGTGATTTTTAATCACGCCCTCTCTCCTGCCCAAGAACGTAACCTCGAAGCACTGTGCCAATGTCGAGTTCTCGACCGCACTGGTCTTATTCTCGATATCTTTGCTCAACGAGCTCGAACACACGAAGGTAAGCTACAGGTAGAGCTGGCTCAACTTCGTCATATCTCTACTCGTTTGATTCGTGGTTGGACGCACCTTGAAAGGCAGAAAGGGGGGATTGGTTTACGTGGCCCGGGTGAAACCCAGCTGGAAACCGACCGTCGCTTATTGCGTGACAGAATCAAAGCCATCCTGCGACGCTTAGACAAAGTAGCGAAGCAGCGTGAACAAGGGCGCCGCGCCCGAAATCGAGCTGAAATCCCAACGGTTTCACTCGTGGGTTACACCAACGCGGGTAAGTCGACACTCTTCAACCGTATTACAGAAGCTGGCGTGTATGCCGCTGATCAACTATTTGCTACTTTGGACCCGACTTTACGTAAGATAGAGTTAGCAGATGTTGGGCCTGCCATTTTGGCTGACACGGTTGGTTTTATTCGACATTTGCCTCACGACTTGGTTGCGGCCTTCAAGGCAACCTTGCAGGAAACGCAAGAAGCTGACATTTTGTTACATGTTGTTGATGCCAGTGATGAGCGTTTTCGTGAGAATATTCAAGCTGTTCATGAAGTACTAGAAGAGATCGACGCACATGAAGTGCCGACTCTGGTTGTCATGAACAAAATCGACAATCTAGATTCGCAGAAACCACGTATAGAACGAGACGAGGAAGGCGTACCTCGCGCAGTTTGGGTTTCAGCAATGGATGGGTTGGGCATTGATGTCCTGTTTGAGGCACTGACGGAACGTCTGGCGTCACAAATGGTCGAGCATCAGTTGCGAATTCCTCCACAGTATCAAGGACGATTCCGTAGTACCTTCTTCCAAATGAAGTGTATTCAACGTGAGGAATATGACCAGGATGGTAACTTGTTGATCGATATTCGAATGCAGCAAGTAGATTGGTCTAGACTTGAAAAAAGAGAAGGGGCAGTTTTGACTGGCTTTATAGTCACTTAAAGGACTGCTACAGTATAACGTCATATCAAATGATGGAGCTTTCTAATGGCGTGGAATGAGCCTGGAAATAACAACGGCAACAATGGCCGCGATAATGACCCTTGGGGTAATAATAATCGTGGTGGCCAGCGTCCTGGTGGCCGAGATCAAGGTCCGCCAGATTTAGATGAAGTGTTCAATAAACTGAGTCAAAAACTGGGTGGCAAGTTTGGTAAAAAAGGCGGCGGTGGTTCTCCAATCGGCGGCGGTGGTGGTAGTGCAATTGGCTTTGGCGTGATTGCTCTTATTGCTGTTGCAGTTTGGTTCTTCGCTGGTTTTTACACCATCGGTGAAGCAGAGCGTGGTGTTGTGCTGCGTTTAGGTAAATACGATCGTATCGTAGACCCAGGCCTTAACTGGCGCCCTCGTTTTATTGATGAATACGAAGCGGTAAACGTACAAGCGATTCGTTCACTACGTGCATCTGGTCTAATGCTGACTAAAGATGAAAACGTCGTAACAGTCGCGATGGATGTTCAGTACCGAGTGACTGACCCGTACAAATACTTGTACCGTGTAACCAATGCGGACGATAGCTTGCGTCAAGCAACGGATTCTGCACTACGTGCAGTAATTGGTGATTCATTGATGGATAGCATTCTAACCAGTGGTCGTCAGCAAATTCGTCAAACTACGCAAGAAACACTGAACCAAATCATTGATAGCTATGATATGGGTCTGGTACTTGTTGACGTAAACTTCCAGTCTGCGCGTCCACCAGAGCAAGTGAAAGATGCGTTTGACGATGCAATCGCAGCTCGTGAGGATGAAGAGCGTTTCATCCGGGAGGCGGAAGCTTATAAAAACGAGATTCTGCCGAAGGCAACGGGTCGTGCTGAACGTTTGAAGAAAGAAGCACAAGGTTACAATGAGCGTGTCACTAACGAGGCTCTTGGTCAGGTAGCACAGTTCGAAAAACTACTACCAGAATACCAAGCGGCACCAGGTGTAACGCGTGACCGTCTGTACATTGACGCAATGGAAGAAGTGTACTCAAGCACTTCGAAAGTGTTGATTGACTCGGAATCAAGCGGCAATCTTCTGTACCTTCCAATCGATAAGTTGGCGGGCCAAGAAGGTCAGGCAGACACAAAACGTAAATCGAAGTCATCTTCAACCTACGATCAAATTCAACTGGAGTCTGAGCGTACACAAGAAGACACTTCGAACACGCAGTCTCGTTCAACAGGTTCACGTCAAGGGAGATACTAAGAATGCGTAAGTTAATGATCCCTGTATTGGTAATCGCACTGGCATTAATGTTGATGTCTTTGTTTGTGATTCCTGAAGGTGAGCGCGGTATCGTGGTTCGATTTGGTCGTGTTCTTAAAGACAACAACGACATCACTCGAATTTACGAGCCTGGTTTGCATTTCAAGATGCCTCTGTTTGACCGTGTTAAACAACTTGATGCACGTATCCAAACGATGGATGGCCGTGCAGACCGTTTCGTAACGTCTGAGAAAAAAGACGTTATTATTGATACCTACGTGAAGTGGCGTATTGAAGACTTTGGTCGTTACTACCTAGCGACAGGCGGTGGTAATTCGCTAACGGCGGAGGCACTACTTGAGCGTAAAGTAACGGATGTGCTTCGTTCTGAAATCGGTGCTCGTGAAATCAAACAGATTGTATCTGGTCCACGTAACGATGATGTACTACCAGAAGATGCAAGTGCAGATGTTGTCGCAACTGAAGCGGCACGTGAAGCGCTTGAGATTGATGGTGAACGTGACCTAATCATGTCTGAAGTATTGAAAGACACGCGTGAAAGCGCGATGAAAGACTTGGGTGTTCGTGTTGTTGATTTCCGCATGAAGAAAATCAACCTGCCTGATGAAATCAGTGAGTCTATCTACCGCCGTATGCGTGCAGAGCGTGAGTCTGTAGCTCGTAAGCACCGTTCTCAAGGTCGTGAGAAAGCGGAAGTTATTCGTGCTCAAGCTGAGCTAGAAGTGGCAACCATTCTAGCTGAAGCTGATAAGACTGCTCGTGTAACACGAGGTGAAGCGGATGCAGAAGCAGCGAAGATTTATGCTGAAGCATACAACAAAGACCCTGAATTCTTTAGCTTCCTACGTTCGCTACGTGCGTATGAGAAGTCCTTCAGCTCTAAGAGCGATATCCTGGTACTTGATCCGAAGAGTGAGTTCTTCCAATACATGAACCAGTCGAAGGGCGGCATGGAGAAATAATCTCAGCGTCAAATGAAACAAAAGGCTCCTTAGGGAGCCTTTTTTGTATCTGATGCTAAGTGCTAGCTCATCATTATGGCGATTACGGCTCCAGCAACTACTAGGCAGCCACCGATGCGTCGTAGCTGATTGTTGGGCTGTTCACTTAATTGAGCCACCATATTCCGCCAACCGTTTGGAGCAATGAGTGGTCCAATGCCTTCCACGATCAAGACGAGCCCAATCGCCAACCATATGGATTCAGACATACCGCTTTCCAGTCGAATAAAGAAAACTAAATACTATCAGTGATATGCTGATTTCAAAATGAGCAAAGCAGCAAGATGACATTCTGGTAGCAACTCTGTGAACAAAAAATGACTGCAAGAAGCGTGATTCGGTGCTAGAATCCATTTTTAACTAGCAATCAGACTTGGAAAGATGGGAAATAACGTAGTCGTTCTAGGCACCCAATGGGGTGACGAAGGTAAAGGTAAAATCGTAGACCTTTTAACTGAAGATGCAAAATACGTGGTACGCTACCAAGGCGGTCACAACGCAGGTCATACTCTCGTAATTGACGGTGAAAAAACCGTTCTTCACTTAATTCCATCAGGTATCCTTCGCGATAACGTAAAATGTGTTATCGGTAACGGTGTTGTACTATCACCTGAAGCTCTACTTAAAGAAATGAAACCTCTTGAAGAGCGCGGTATTCCAGTACGCGAGCGTCTTTTCATTTCTGAAGCATGTCCGCTAATTCTTCCTTACCACGTTGCAATGGACCAAGCTCGCGAAATCGCTCGCGGTAAAAAAGCTATCGGTACAACAGGTCGTGGTATCGGTCCAGCATACGAAGATAAAGTTGCTCGTCGCGGTCTACGCGTTGGCGACCTATTCGATATGGAATCGTTCGCTGAGAAGCTAAAAGAAGTCATGGAGTTCCATAACTTCCAACTCGTTAACTTCTACAAAGCTGAACCAGTAAGCTACGAAGCTGTGCTTGAAGAAGCAAAAGGCTACGCAGAGCTACTTACTTCAATGGTTATCGACGTAACTGACGAACTAGACGCAGCACGTAAGCGCGGCGATAAGATCATGTTCGAAGGTGCACAAGGTACGCTACTTGATATCGACCACGGTACTTACCCATACGTAACGTCTTCTAACACGACTGCTGGTGGTGTTGCTGCAGGTTCAGGTTTTGGTCCTCGTCACATCGGTTACATCTTGGGTATCGCGAAAGCGTACTGTACTCGCGTTGGTGCAGGTCCATTCCCGACTGAACTATACGACGGTCTAGATAAGCAAGATCCAATTGGTAAGCATTTAGGTGAAGTTGGCCACGAGTTCGGTGCGACAACTGGTCGTCTACGTCGTACTGGTTGGTTCGATGCTGTTGCTATGCGTCGTGCAATCCAAATCAACTCTGTATCTGGTTTTTGTCTAACTAAACTAGACGTACTAGATGGTCTAGAAGAGCTAAAAATCTGTACTGGTTACAAGATGGAAGATGGCTCTGTGCTAGAAGTTTCTCCGATGGCTGCTGAAGCATTCGAAAAAGCGACGCCAATCTACGAAACTATGCCTGGTTGGTCTGAGAACACATTCGGTGCTAAAGCGCTAGAAGATCTACCACAAGCGGCTCTTAACTACATCAAGCGTATTGAAGAGCTAACAGGTGTGCCTGTAGATATCATTTCAACAGGTCCTGACCGTAACGAAACTATCATCAAGGTTCATCCATTCGAAGCTTAATTGATAGTCGTTAAAGATTGCAAAAGCCGACCTTCTGGTCGGCTTTTTTGTATCTGAACAAAAAACGGCAGTGATTCTCATATGGCAAATTTTTGCCGCTGAGTCTAAGTCAGAGGCAAAAATTGTCTAAAGCTTAGCTGGTTTTTGCCGATAAGGTTATCAAGCAGAGGAGATCCTTCATCGATCTTTGGTTTCTTAGATACCTTAAAGAGTACGTTTATGAAGTTACGAACAGTGGCTGCTTCACTGTTATTGACCTTGGTAGCTACCACAGCGAAAGCCAATGTTGCTGATGTGGGGGCGCCAGTTCCTATCTACACCGAAGCAGAGCTGATAAAGCTTATTGAGCAAAATAAGCACTTACAACGTGTGCGCGCTGATAACTGCCAGCTGGTGGAGGATATCGTTGCTCGTGCGACTCGAATTAACTTGCCCGCTTATGAATTTCTTTACGGCGACATGTTGGCGTGGGGTGTGTGTGTCGAGCAAGATGTCGAACTGGGCCTTTACTACATCGAAAATGCAGCACATCAGGGATTACCTGCCGCGCTAGAGCAGATTGGCCGATACTATTCGCGTGGCACTTTAGTGCAGCAAGATAAAGAACGAGCAATTCCTTACTTGCGAGAAGCCGCCTCAATGGGAAACCTAAATGCGCGTATTCATTTAGCCGAATTGCTCCTGCGTGATTACGGCAGCCCACTTGATTACGAAGATGCGTATCGTTGGTTATATAACTCTGTCACAGCAGATAAGCGGCAGCATAAGCGTATCACTGTATTGAGAAATGGCCTTGAGCAGCGCATGCCACAAAACGTTATTGCTCGAGCTAAACGGCGAGATACCTTTTGGTAACGTCTTATCAAGGCAAACAACTTCATACAACAAAGCCCACATAATGTGGGCTTTGTTGTTTTCCCGAAGAGTAATCTTGAGCGATTAAACGACTTTGTGTGGACCGAAGCATTCGTAATGGAATTGCTCTTGTGGTACGCCAAGTTCTAATAGTTGTTTCGCTACGTGCTGCATGAACCCGACAGGGCCACAGAAGTACACCTGCACGTTATCTTGCTTTAATGCGGCTTCAATTTCATACAGATTGACAAAACCCGTGAAGTGGAAGTCTTCACCTAGCTTGTCTTCTGCCGTTGGGTGGTTATACCAAACGAGCGCGTTCATGTTTTCTTTCGCCGCGACTAGTTGGTTCACGTGTTGCTTGAAAGCATGCTGTTGACCATTTTCTGTTGCATGAACCCAAGTTACAGGTGCTTGATGTACTGAGAGACTTTCTAGCATGGACAGCGTTGGCGTAAGTCCTACACCTGCAGAAATTAGAACAACGGGTGTTTGTGGTTCGGCATCCATAAAGAAATCACCGGCAGGGGCGGCAAGCTGCACTTTTTCGCCAATGTTCAGGTTATCGTGCAGGAAGTTCGATACTTTTCCGCCTTCTTCACGTTTTACTGAGATACGGTAGGTGTTCTCTTGGACCGCAGAAGATAGGCTATATTGGCGAATTTCTTGGTTTTCTAACTGGTCACTGTTGATATAGATGCCAAGATATTGTCCCGGTTTATACGGTGCCACTTTTTGGCCATCGGTTGGTTTAAACACAAAGCTGCAAATGTGTTCGCTCTCGATTTGTTTATCGACTAATTCAAATTCGCGTAGACCGCGCCAGCCGCCTTCCAAAGCTTCATTTTGTTGGTAAATTTGTTCTTCGCGCTGAATAAATACATTCGCAAGTACGCCGTAAGCCTCAGCCCAAGCATCCAACACTTCTTGACCTGGATTAAATAACTCATCAATCGTCGCAAGTAGATGTTTACCAACGATTTGGTACTGATCTTTTGTGATCAAAAAGCTCGTGTGTTTATGCGCAATTTTTTCTACTGCGCCAAGTAGGGCTGGCAAATTTTCAATATTGGCAGCATAGGCGCAGATGGCGTTGAATAGCGCTTCACGCTGATCGCCGTTACGCTGGTTACTCATGTTAAAAATATCTTTCAACTCAGGGTTATGAGTAAACATACGTTCATAAAAGTGCGCGGTCAGTTTTGGTCCCGTTTCGGCGATAAGTGGTGCGGTCGCTTTGACGATCTCGATGGTTTGATTGCTGAGCATATGGGCTTCCTACTTGAAGTTGTATTTATAATGCATGTTTAAAGTTGTATCTCAAATGTATCTTTCGATCAAGAAAAGATTTACACTTTTATCGATAGCTCAAGTTTGGCGTTTTAGTGTCACCAGCGAGTTATTGAGTCGCACTTTGGGAGAGAATATGCAGTTAACGAGCTTTACTGATTATGCGTTGAGAACCTTAATTTTCTTGGCTTCGTTGCCGGAAGATGAGTTAACTAATATCACTGAAGTGACGGATTTATTTGGTGTGTCACGTAACCATATGGTCAAAGTTATCAACCGTTTAGGGCAACTAGGTTATGTCCACACCGTGCGTGGAAAAAACGGTGGTATTCGACTGATGAAACCTGCTTCTGAAATCACAGTAGGTGGTGTCGTGCGAGATTTAGAGCCGTTAGATTTGGTCAATTGCGGCGTAGATTTTTGCCATATTACCCCTGCCTGTCGCCTCAAAGATAAATTGGCAAAAGCAAAAAGTGCCTTTTTGGCGGAGCTGGATGATTGCACGATCGAATCCTTGCTGAGCGACAATTCTGAGTTGTTGATCTTACTGGCTCGTCCTTAACTCATTTGCACGTCTAGAGTCGATCTCGATCATTCTTTTTTCAAAGCAATTCTGTAGCTTATCGAGAGACTCAGATATACTAGCCATATACCTTCCTTGCTAGATAGGCGTGCCTATGTCAGACAATATTCCAAACGATCCTTTTGCAGATCGTGAATCCAAAAATTACGAAAATCCAATTCCAAGCCGAGAGTTTATCATCGAGTTTCTAGAGCAAGCGGGCGTTCCAATGAATCGCAACGACTTGTTTGAGGCACTAAAGCTTGAGGGCGAAGAGCAATACGAAGGGTTGCGTCGTAGGCTACGTGCGATGGAGCGAGATGGTCAACTGGTGTTTACCCGCCGTCAGTGCTACGCATTGCCTGAAAAACTTGAAATGGTGAAAGGTTACGTGATTGGTCATCGTGATGGCCACGGTTGGGTGCGTCCAGAAGGCAGCGTCGGCAAGGATGATGATATTCTGTTACCGCACCATCAAATGAAGAACATCATCCACGGTGACTTTGTTTTAGTGCAACCTACAGACAACAGCAAGCGCGGTCGCCGTGAAGGGCGCTTGGTTCGAGTGTTAGAGGAGCGTAATGATCAAATCGTCGGTCGTTTCTTCCTCGAATATGGTTATTCCTATGTTGTCCCTGATGACTCGCGTATCAGCCAAGATATTCTGATCCCAAATGAGCACAAAGCGGGTGCACGCATGGGTAACGTGGTCGTGATTGAAATTACTGATCGTGGCTCACGCTCACGTGGCATGATGGGTAAAGTGGTTGAAGTACTTGGTGAAAATATGGCACCAGGTATGGAAACGCAAATTGCGATTCGTACACACCAAATTCCTCACGAGTGGCCAGAGGCCGTCGATAAACAAATCGAAAACTTAGGCGAAGAAGTACCAGAAGAAGCCAAAGTTGGTCGTGTGGATCTACGTGAGTTACCACTTGTGACCATTGACGGCGAAGACGCACGAGACTTTGATGATGCTGTTTACTGTGAGAAGAACAAAGAAGGTGGTTGGCGTTTATGGGTAGCGATTGCTGACGTCAGTTACTACGTTCGCCCTGACTCTGCGCTGGATAAAGAAGCCATCAACCGTGGTAACTCGGTGTACTTCCCATCGCAAGTAGTGCCAATGCTACCGGAAGTGCTATCAAATGGTTTGTGTTCACTTAACCCACAAGTTGATCGCTTGTGTATGGTGTGCGAAATGACCATCTCTGAGACGGGTAAACTATCGGGCTACAAGCACTACGAGGCGGTGATGAACTCGCACGCTCGTCTCACATATAGCAAAGTGAGCGCGATTCTAGAAGGGGATGAGGAACTACGTGAGCGTTACCAGCCGCTTGTTTCTCATCTAGAAGAGCTGCATAAGATGTACAAAGTGCTGAAAGAAGCACGAGATCAACGCGGTGCAATCGAATTTGAAACCGTTGAAACCAAATTTATCTTCAATGCGGAACGTAAAATCGAAAGCATTGAGCCAGTAATTCGTAATGACGCGCACAAGATCATCGAAGAATGTATGATTTTAGCCAACATTGCTTCGGCATCGCTGGTAGAAAAAGCGAAAGAGCCTGCGCTCTATCGTATCCACGAATCTCCAGGTGAATTACGCCTGCAAGGTTTCCGTGACTTCTTAAGTGAACTTGGTCTTGAGCTAAAAGGTGGTCTAGAGCCTTCACCAACGGACTATGCTGATCTCGCACGTCAAATCTCTGGGCGTCAAGATCAAGAGTTGATTCAAACCATGCTGCTGCGCTCAATGAAGCAAGCGGTATACAACGCAGATAACGCGGGGCACTTTGGATTGGCACTGAAACGCTATGCGCACTTTACGTCGCCAATTCGTCGTTACCCTGACCTGTTACTTCACCGTGCAATCAAGTATCTGATTGCGAAAGAAGAAGGTCGTAATCAAGATCGCTGGACACCAACGGGTGGCTACCATTACTCGTTCGATGATATGGACTTTTACGGTGAACAATGTTCGATGACAGAGCGCCGTGCGGACGATGCAACACGTGATGTTGCGGATTGGTTGAAGTGTGAATACATGCAAGACCACGTCGGTGACGAACTAGACGGCGTGATTGCTAATGTCACTAGCTTTGGCTTCTTTGTACGTTTAACGGATTTGCACATCGATGGTTTGGTGCATATTTCTACCCTTGCGAACGACTACTATCAATTTGACCCGATTGGTCAACGACTTATTGGTGAAAGTTTCGGTAACATCTATCGCTTAGGTGATGCAGTAAAAGTAAAAGTACTGGCTGTTAACCTCGATGATAAGCAAATTGACTTTGAATTGGTCGAAACAAGTCGTAAGCTACGCGGTGAAGGTAAGACTGCGAAGAAACGCGCAGCGGAAGCAAAACGCAAAGCGAAAGATAAAAAACGCGCTGCGACTCGCTCTTCATCGAAAGAAGGTGGCGCGCCTCGCGCAGTTCCTGCGATAGAGCCAACTAAGCGTCCAGAAGAAACGGGCGCAGTGAGTAAGCGCAATGGCCCCAAACGTGATGACGCCGAAGGCAAAAAGAAGCCTAAAGTGAAAAAAGCACGTAAAAAAAAGCCACACAGTAAGCCGAAGAAAACCAAGCGTACTAAAAAAGAAGCGTAGTAGGCTGAAGCGCCAGCTCAGTTCAAACTCGGCTGGCGCAGGCAATACGACCCGAACAACAGGTTAAACAATGAGTAACGAATTTATCTACGGCATTCACGCAGTGAAAGCGGTATTGGAGCGCGAACCAGAGCGTTTTATCGAGGCATACGTTTTAAAAGGTCGTCAAGATGATCGCCTGATGCCAATCCTAAATGATCTTCAGGTTTGTGGTGTCTCTATTCAACAAATGACGCGTAAAACTCTAGATGATAAAGCGCGTGGTGCAAATCACCAAGGCATCATTGCTCGCGTAAAACCAGCAAAACAACTGAACGAGAACGACATTGATGACATCTTAGCGCAGCATGAATCACCGCTACTGTTAGTGCTGGATGGTGTGACGGACCCGCACAACCTTGGTGCGTGTTTGCGTAACGCAGATGCGGCAGGCGCTGCGGCGATCATCGTACCGAAAGATCGTTCTGCACCAATGAATGCAACGGTAAGTAAAGTAGCATGTGGCGCTGCAGAGGTTGTACCTTTGATTCGTGTAACCAACCTTGCACGTACAATGCGTACGCTACAGGAAAAAGGGATTTGGTTTGTGGGTACGGCTGGTGAAGCTACGCACGACATTTATCAAGCTAAGCTTACTGGTCCTCTTGCTATCGTGATGGGTGCTGAAGGTGATGGTATGCGTCGTCTTACTCGCGAAACCTGCGATGATTTAATTAAGATCCCTATGGCGGGCAGTGTATCAAGCTTGAACGTATCAGTGGCTTCTGGTATCTGTTTGTTTGAAGCGGTTCGTCAGCGTTTGGCTGCCCAAAAATAAGGCGAGCACACTAAGCGTCGCTGAGTGTGACACTGAGTGACATCAAGATTAAGCACACAGGATGGGGAACCATCCTGTGTTATTTTAGCTAGGGAATTTATGACCCAACAAGACATTAAATTGATTGCTTTTGATCTGGATGGAACACTGCTTGATAGCGTGCCAGATCTTGCCGTAGCGGCCGATCAAGCAGTTCAGGCGTTAGGCTATCCTTTTGTATCAGAAGAGCAGGTGCGTGATTACGTCGGTAATGGTGCAGATATATTGATTGGACGTGCATTAAGCCAAAGCATGACCATCAGCAGTGATTTGAGTGATGAGCTGCGTGCTAAAGCGCGTGAGCTGTTTGATGAATACTACAAGCAAAGCGGCCATAAGCTAAGTCACCTTTACCCAACAGTAAAAGAGACGCTTGAAGAGCTACACCAAGCTGGTTTTACGATGGCGATTGTGACGAACAAGCCCTCGAAATTCGTACCAGAAATTCTAGAGCAGCATGACATCGCCAAGTACTTCGCAGACGTATTAGGTGGTGACGCGTTTCCAGAGAAAAAACCAAACCCGGTGGCGCTGAACTGGCTAATGGAAAAGCACCAGGTAAAACCAGCAGAGATGCTGATGGTTGGGGATTCGAAAAACGATATCTTGGCGGCGAAAAATGCGGGTTGCGCTTCATTTGGTTTAACTTACGGTTATAACCACGGCGAGCCCATTTCAGCTTCGAACCCTGACGTAGTGGCGAACCGCCTCGCGGAATTACTGGAAGTCGTCGCTGTTTCTGCATAACGGCAACAAAAGATCTTCCAAAATACTTGTTAATGAGTACACTGAGTAAACCGTGCGCTAAAAGCCGCACGGTTTTTCATTTTAATTAGATTAAGAAGTCAAAGGAATCATTCTAATGAGCAAACCCATTGTATTGAGTGGTGTTCAACCGTCAGGTGAACTAAGTATCGGTAACTACTTGGGTGCTCTACGTCAATGGCAGCAGATGCAAGACGATTATGATTGCCAATACTGTGTAGTAGACCTTCATGCGATTACGGTTCGTCAGGATCCTAAAGCACTGCATGAAGCGACATTAGACGCACTGGCAATTTGTCTGGCAGTTGGTGTTGATCCGAAGAAGAGCACGCTATTTGTTCAGTCACACGTACCAGAGCATGCTCAACTTGGTTGGCTTCTTAACTGTTACACGCAAATGGGTGAGCTGAGCCGTATGACTCAGTTTAAAGACAAATCGGCACGTTACGCGAATGACGTAAACGTGGGTCTGTTTGATTACCCTGTGTTGATGGCAGCAGATATTTTGCTTTACGGCGCACACCAAGTACCAGTTGGTAGCGACCAGAAACAGCACCTTGAGTTAGCGCGTGATATCGCAACGCGTTTTAACAACATCTACTCACCAGAGAGTCCGATTTTTACCGTTCCTGAGCCGTACATTCCAACAGTCAATGCACGTGTGATGAGTCTTCAAGACGCGACGAAGAAAATGTCGAAGTCAGATGACAACCGTAAGAACGTGATTACTCTGCTTGAAGAGCCAAAGTCGATCATCAAGAAGATCAACAAGGCGCAAACAGACACCGAAACCCCACCAAGCATTCGACATGATATCGAGAACAAAGCGGGTATCGCGAACCTAATGGGACTTTACTCTGCGGCGACAGGCATGAGCTTTGAAGAGATCGAAGCCAAGTACAAAGGCGTAGAAATGTATGGTCCATTTAAGAAAGATGTTGGTGAGGCGGTTGTAGCAATGCTGGAGCCAATTCAAGCAGAATACCATCGTATTCGCGCTGATCGTGCTTACATGGATGAGGTAATGCAGCAAGGTGCTGAAAAAGCCTCGGCTCGCGCCGCTGAAACGCTGAAGAAAGCATACAAAGCGGTAGGCTTTGTCGCTCGCCCATAGTTGCTAAGAATAAATTACAAAAAGCTCCACGTTAGTGGAGCTTTTTTTATGCTTTTTACTGGAATGGCGTGTCTTTCATGCAACGTCCATATCGTAATATTCAACACGTCCTCGAGCACCTAAAAAGGCGGACTTCACCACCATGCCTCTATCAATGAAGTAACTGAGCTGCACGCATGATATATCGTAGCTAAGTTCTTTAATTCTTGCTGGGATCCAGTAGGTTCCTGGTGTTCTTAGACGCTGGGTAAAAGTAATAACCCCCTCGTCACTGACCTCTAACTCTTCAATTCCATCCAGCTCATTTTTGGCTGATTCGATGATGTTTTGATTCGCAGTAGGTTGAAGTGGCTCACTGGCGGTCAATTGACATCCCGTTATCAAGCCAAGTAAGGAGAGAGCTAGCGCACTGCGTTGAATTTTTTTCATTTATCGTTCCTGGGTTTACAGCTAATGAGATCTTAATGTCTCGCGCAGGTTTTATATCTTTTGTGTATGAATTTGGCTAGTGAATAAGGAGAAGTTATTGAGCAAATGAGGAAAATTTTGAAGTATGAGGGTCATTCGTAAGAAAAAGCCGAGCGAATAATAGGTGACTTAAGTTTAGACATGGCTATAAAAATGAAAATCAAAGCTTTCTAAATTAGTGATTAATTATATTTTCATTTATAACAAAGTGAGCTTGGTTAATAAGCCACTTCACGAGCGATGTATTTTCTACTCCCTAACATGAAGTGAAAAAATAAACTGAGTAATTAATCTAAATTTTGATTTGTTTATCAATAGCGTTCTGTATTTATTACAAAAAATGTTTGAATGGGATGTTCTGGCATATTTTCTTACATTCACATGTGATTCATTTCACGGCTTTAATTGCTCATTCTTATTTATTTCATAAATAAACCTGATAGTAGACGCAAATGGTAGGCTCTGATCAGAGCTAAGTTTGCATTTACATAAATATCAGGTATGACAATGGACACGTTAATCAAACCCTCAATACTCGCACTAACCATCGCCAGTGCACTTAGCGCAAACGCGAACGCAGAGATTATTATTTCCCAGTATGTGGAAGGCGGCGCTTATAATAAAGCGGTCGAGATCGCCAATACAGGTGATACTGCGGTGACACTCACAGGCTATGAATTAGCAAAATCTTCGAATGGTGGCGGCTCGTGGGGCAGCACTCTTGATCTTAGTGACGTAACGTTACAAGCGAAGCAAGTGTATGTGCTTGCTCATGGCGATGCGAGCGAAGCAATAAAGGCGGTTGCGGATTACACTGATAAAAATGTAGCGAACTTTAACGGCGACGATCCGTTGGCACTTCTTAAAGATGGGGAAGTGCACGATATATTAGGTGTGATGGGGGACGTGGATTTCGCTAAAGACACCACGTTAGTTCGTAACAGTGATGCGCTTACACCTTCCACTACCTACCAATCCACTCAGTGGACAGCCTTACCTAAAGATAATATTGATGGTTTAGGGGAATTAAATACAACTGAGCCACCTGCGCCATTTGCTTGTGAAGTAGATGGACAAGAACCAGCCTTTACCACCATCCAAGAGATTCAAGGTGAAGGTGCTTCTTCTCCATTTATTGATGGCTACCCTTACATCACGACCGAAGATCACTTCGTAACTGGTGTGGTCAGTGCGGTAACAACAGGCTTAACTAAAGGCTTCTACCTGCAAGCACTTGAGAATGATGGCAACGACAAGACATCTGAAGGTTTGTTTATTCACACCGATGTTGCCGATACAGAACTGAAAGCTGGTGATGTTGTTTGTGTGAAAGGGAAAGTACAAGAGTACTACAGCAACACTCAGCTTTCTTCTGATGCAAACAGTTATGTAAAAACAGGCACATCAAACGCCTCTTTGGTTACTCCGTTAACGATTAAGGAAGGGGAAACACTACGTGATGCACTAGAGCGTCATGAAGGTATGCAAGTTGAGCTCAGCTCGGCTAGCGAACTTTTCGTTACTCGTAACTTTTCTTACGATTATGACTCTCGACGCAACAACATGATGTTGTCTCATGAAGCACCGTTGTTTAAGCCGACTCAATTGCATGCAGCGGAGAGTGACGCTGCGGTTGCCCTTGCCAAAGAGAATGCGGCCAACCGTATTTACTTGGAATCGGATAGCAAAGCGCCAAATGGTCAAATCCCATATTTCCCAACGTTTGCACAAGATCTTGACCAAAATGGCTCTTCTGAGCAGCACATTCGCCTAGGCTCTCGTGTCGAAGGCCTGCAAGGTGTAGTGAATTACAGCTACAACGAGTACCGCCTAATTGCGACCAATGAAGTTGATAGCAGCAACTTTGTCACGTCAGGTGATGACTTTGACGTTGCGCGTAAAGCGGCGCCAGCCATTGCAGATTCTGATTTACGAGTGGCGAGCTTTAACGTTCTTAACTACTTCACTTCGGTTGCTGACAGCGGTCACGACAACCCAACCGGGCAAAATCGTGGCGCGACAAACCTTGATGAGTTCTTGATCCAGCAAGCGAAAATCGTTTCAGCAATGAATAAGATGGACGCGGACATCATTGGCTTGATGGAAGTAGAAAACAACGGCTTTGGTGATGGTAGTGCTATCCAAAACTTGGTTGATGCTTTAAACGCTGAGATTGATGACGTGGAAGATCATTACACGTATGTCGAAATCGAAGAGCAAGACAAATACCAAGAGGAATACTTTGGCAGTGATGCGATCATGGTTGCGATCTTATATCGTGCTAACGCAGTAACACCAAAAGAAGCAGCAAAAGTCATTGTGACGCCAGAGCAACACATTGCTGAGAACACCATTACTCGTAAAGAGGGCACAGAAAGTAACCCTGCTTACGACAAGTACCAACGCCATAGCTTATTACAGACCTTTACAGTGAAAGAGACTGGCGAAGATCTTTCAGTGGTCGTGAACCACTTTAAATCGAAAGGCTCTGAATGTATTGAAGAGTGGATTGCTGGTGTAGAAGACTCAGAACCCGCGGATCTGCAAGGTAACTGCAACAACTTCCGTGTCTCTGCAGCGAAAGTCGTTGGTGAAGCGCTGAAAGATATTGATGGCGATGTGCTCGTCATGGGCGATTTGAACGCTTACGGCAAAGAAGATCCGTTACTTACCCTCACTGATTACTCACAAGAGAAATACGGCCGTGATATCTACACTGCCGCTTACACAACCATTGGTGGCGGTGAGCTTCAAGTAGAGAAAACCAAGATTGAAAAAGGCTACGGTCTGCACAATTTAAACACCTTGCTGCATGGCGCTGATACGTTCTCGTACACCTATTCAGGTGAGTTGGGGAACTTGGACCATGCATTGGCAAGCAGCAGTTTAGCGCAAAAGGTGGTGGCGATTGAAGATTGGCACATCAACTCCCTAGAAAGTAACTTGTTTGAATACAGCAGCAAATACACGGGTGACATGCCGAAGTACAAAGATGCGTTCTCAGCGTCTGATCATGATCCAGTGATTATTGCTATTGATTTGCCAGATGATGATATCGATTTACCGAAAGCGGGTGAAAACTTAGCTATTGATGTACGTCTACCACCAACTGCGGTTGCGGGCGATATTGTGACAGTGAACTTAACAGCATCCACACAAGCGGCCGCGACAAGCAGTGATGCAAAAGTTTACTCGGCTAGCCAAACCTTGACTCAAACTGACATTGACGCACGCAGCGTGAATATTGAGTTTGAACAAGCGCCAGAACAAGGTAATTACCAGTTAGAAGAGAAAGTGACAGACTCGACAGGCAACGTCGTCAAGTTTAGCTCTGTTCGTGATGTTTCAATGACGCAAACCGAAACGGGTGCAGAAGGTTCGAAGGATTCAGATGGTGGTTCGTTTGGTTTTGGCGCGCTACTCGCGATGCTTGGACTTGGCTTACTACGTCGCCGCAACTAAGCCTTTGTCTCCTAAAATACAGCTGTAAAGACCAAAGGCCAGCCGATGCTGGCCTTTTTATTGCACAAAGACTTGCCTTTCTAGTTTGGTGTTGCAAAATACCGCCCTTAATTGTCGCAAACCAGACAATCATCTCTTAAGTCTTGCCTAAACGGATTGGAGCAGCTGACACTCTATGTTGTTGATCATCGATAACTACGATTCTTTCACTTACAACCTCTACCAATACTTTTGCGAGCTTGGCGCTAGTGTAAAAGTCGTGCGTAACGATGAAATCGACATTCAAGGGATTGAAGCGTTGAACCCAACTCACTTGGTGATCTCACCTGGACCGTGTACGCCAAACGAGGCAGGTATCTCTCTACAAGCTATAGAATACTTCGCTGGTAAGCTTCCAATATTGGGTGTTTGCCTTGGTCATCAAGCGATAGCGCAAGTGTTTGGTGGGGAAGTCGTGCGCGCCCGACAAGTGATGCATGGGAAAACGTCACCTATTCGTCACAATGGTCGCAGTGTGTTTAAAAACCTGAATAACCCACTCACCGTAACCCGTTATCACTCTCTCGTGGTGAAAAACGGTACGTTACCCGATGTGTTTGAACTGACCGCATGGACTGAGCTGCCGGATGGAAGTATGGACGAAATCATGGGTTACCAACATAAAGCTCTGCCAATTGACGCAGTGCAGTTTCACCCAGAATCGATCAAAACAGAGCAAGGTCACGAGTTGCTCGCGAACTTTTTAGCACGTAAAGCGATCTGATCGCGATCACTTTTCTTAACAAATCATTCATCTTTTTGCCGAGGTGAGTGGATTGCAAAACTATGCGGTTCATTCTTGCCTCTTTGTCTATTCATGTCTTTTTAAACCTTCTATCCCCTGTATTACATAACATTTATAAAAAATCGCTTCTCTATTTTACTTTCTTGATGCATAAATAGTCACAAGCAGTGATTAATGGAAGTTGCTTTCGAGAACGAAAAGAATAAATCACTATTGAAATGGTTAATTAAATGTAAATACAATGCCGCAATAGCTTAAATGCAAAACATTATTTGCTGGCAAAGAGAGCCGGTTAAATTCGCTTATCTGCTATGCATGCGGTATCAAGAAGGAATGTGCAATGACAACGGAAATTAAAGTAGAGCGCGGTTTATTCGATGAGGTAATGGTACCTTGCTATAACCCGATGGAAATGATCCCTGTTAAAGGTGAAGGTTCACGTGTTTGGGATCAGGAAGGTAATGAATATATCGACTTTGCTGGTGGTATTGCAGTGAGCTGTCTTGGCCATTGTCATCCAGTAATGGTAAACGCATTAACAGAGCAAGCTAACAAGCTTTGGCACTTAAGTAACGTGATGACGAACGAACCAGCACTTCGTCTGGCGAAAAAGCTAACAGAAGTGAGCTTTGCTGAGCGCGTATTCTTTGCTAACTCTGGCGCAGAAGCGAACGAAGCGGCACTTAAGCTGGCACGTCGTTACGCTGCTGACGTACATGGTGCTGAGAAATCAGAAATCATCGCATTCAAACAAGGTTTCCACGGTCGTACGTTCTTCACCGTAACGGTTGGTGGTCAAGCGGCTTACTCTGACGGTTTTGGTCCTAAGCCTGGTGACGTTACCCACTTACCTTACAATGATATCGAAGCACTACAGGCACACATGTCTGATCGCACATGTGCGGTGATGATGGAGCCGCTACAAGGTGAAGGCGGTATCGTGCCACCAACGCCTGAGTTTGCTCAAGCAGTACGTGAGCTGTGTGACAAACACAACGCGCTACTGATCTTCGATGAAGTGCAAACCGGTAATGGTCGTACAGGTAACTTCTACGCTTACCAAGGTTTAGGTATTACACCTGATATTCTAAGCACCGCGAAATCACTCGGTGGCGGCTTCCCAATCGGTGCAATGCTTACTACTGCAAAATTAGCAGAGCACATGAAAGTCGGTACGCACGGTTCAACATACGGCGGTAACCCACTCGCGTGTGCTGTAGCAGAAGCAGTTGTGAAAGAAGTTACTAAGCCTGAAGTGTTGGCTGGTGTGCTAGAACGCGAAGCGATGTTCCGCGAAGGTCTAGAGAAGATCAATGCTAAGTACAACATCTTCTCAGAAGTGCGTGGTCAAGGCCTATTGCTTGGCGCTGCACTAAATGAAGAATGGCAAGGCCGCGCACGTGATGTTCTCGTCGCTGCAGGCAAACAAGGTCTCATGGTATTGGTTGCGGGTGCCAATGTCGTACGTTTCACACCATCACTCGTTATTACACAACAAGAAATTGAAGAAGGCTTGGCGAAACTGGATAAAGCGATCGCGGCTTTAGTTTAAGCGCGATATCAGTTTCAACGTCAACGCAGACACCCCCGTCAAGGATCTCTGATGGGGGAATTGTTCCTACAATATAGTTAGGATCTTCTTGCATCTGGAGGGAGTATTGATGCTAGTAGTTCGCCCTATCGCGATGTCGGATTATGACGCGCTGCACACTTGTGCGGTGGAGTCTGGTCACGGATTTACATCTCTACCGGTTAACGAAGAACTGTTAACCAATCGAATCAAACACTCAGAGTACAGCTTTGGTAAGCCAGATGTGGCAGAACCAGGTGATGAAGGCTACCTGATGGTCGGCTTTGACTCTGAAACGGGTGAGGTTGCGGGTACCACCGGAATCGAAGCATCTATCGGCTGGGATGTCCCATTTTACTCGTATCACATTAGTAAAGTGGTGCACTCGTCACCAAAGCTTGGCGTCAATAATGTCGTCAAACTGCTTACTTTTGGTAATAACTACACGGGTAACAGCGAAATTTGTACCTTGTTCTTGCGTGAGAAATTCCGCCAAGGTCTGAATGGTCGTCTAATGTCGAAGTGTCGTTTCCTCATGATGGCTGAGCACCCAGAGCGTTTCTCTGAAACGATCTTTGCGGAGATGCGTGGTGTTTCAGACGACGCAGGCAACTCGCCGTTCTGGCAATGGTTACAAGAGCATTTCTTCTCCATCGATTTCACGCTTGCGGATTACCTCACAGGTATCGGCAAGAAAGGCTTTATTGCTGACTTAATGCCGAAGCTGCCTATTTACATCAACCTGTTGAGTCCAGAAGCGCAAGCCGTGATTGGTCAAGTACATGACAATACTCGCCCAGCATTAAAGCTGCTTGAGCGTGAAGGCTTCACTAACCGTGGCTACGTGGATATTTTCGATGCGGGTCCAACCGTTGAATGTGACTTACGCAATATTGAATCGGTACGTCACTCGTTCCGTGCGCAAGTGAAAATCGCACAACATAGCAGTACGCAAGACTTCTTGATGTGCAACTCATCGTTCGAAAACTTCCGCGCAGCAGTCACCAAAGCGGCGTATGACGCTGAAACACAAAGCGTCATGATCGCACCAGACGTTGCGGATGCACTTTTGGTTGAGGAAGGGGATTTTGTTCGCCTTCTTCCGCAGTAACAGACGACAGAATTTAAGGATAGAAACAATGACACATTGGATTGCAGGTGAATGGGTACAAGGTCAGGGTGAAGCATTTACGTCTCTGTCACCTTACAACCAAG
Source organism: Vibrio sp. E14 (assembly GCF_020515785.1). Lineage (NCBI taxonomy): Bacteria > Pseudomonadati > Pseudomonadota > Gammaproteobacteria > Vibrionales > Vibrionaceae > Vibrio > Vibrio sp. E14. The sequence continues at coordinate 17,436 of NZ_JAHPJI010000017.1, read as the reverse complement.
AAGTGATCTGGCAAGGCAACGGTGCAACGGCAGAGCAGGTGAATCAAGCGGTATCTGTAGCGCGTGAAGCGTTTATTGACTGGAAAAAACGCCCATTTGCAGAGCGTGAAGCGATCGTGTTGGCTTTTGCTGAGAAAGTAAAAGAGAACAGCGAGAAAATCGCCGAAGTCATTGCCAAAGAAACTGGTAAGCCAATTTGGGAAACGCGCACTGAAGCAGCGGCAATGGCAGGTAAAATTGCAATCTCTATTCGTGCTTACCATGACCGCACCGGTGAAGCGAGCCGTGAAGCGGCGGGCAACCAAATTGTGTTGCGTCATCGCCCACTGGGCGTGATGGCGGTATTTGGGCCATATAACTTCCCTGGTCACCTACCAAATGGTCACATTGTGCCTGCGTTACTAGCGGGTAACACCGTTGTGTTCAAGCCATCCGAGCAAACGCCTTGGACTGGCGAGCTAGCTATGAAACTTTGGGAAGAAGCAGGTCTGCCGAAAGGCGTGATCAACCTTGTCCAAGGTGCGAAAGAAACCGGTATTGCGCTTGCTGATGCGAAAGGCATTGATGGCGTACTGTTCACGGGCAGCGCGAACACGGGGCATGTATTGCACCGTCAATTTGCGGGTCAACCAGACAAGATGTTAGCACTAGAAATGGGTGGTAATAACCCGATGGTGATCTCTGATAAATACGGTGATTTGGATGCCACGGTGTACACCATCATCCAGTCAGCGTTTATCAGTGCTGGTCAACGTTGTACGTGTGCTCGTCGTTTGTACGTGCCATTGGGTGAGAAAGGTGATGCGCTCATCACGAAACTGGTTGAAGCGACGAAGAATATTCGCGTAGACCAACCATTTGCAGAGCCTGCGCCATTTATGGGGCCGCAAATCTCCGTTGCCGCAGCCAAGTTCATTCTCGATGCACAAGCGAACCTTCAATCACTTGGTGGTGAAAGCTTGATTGAAGCTAAAGCAGGAGAGGCAGCGTTTGTTTCTCCGGGCATTATTGATGTAACGAACATTGCTGAGCTACCAGATGAAGAGTACTTCGGTCCACTTCTGCAAGTGGTGCGTTACGAAGGGCTAGAAAAAGCTGTAGAACTGGCGAACGACACGCGCTTTGGTCTCTCTGCTGGTTTAGTTTCAACTGACGACCAAGAATGGGAATACTTCGTTGACCATATTCGTGCAGGGATCGTGAACCGTAACCGCCAGCTCACTGGTGCAAGTGGTGATGCGCCATTTGGTGGTCCTGGTGCGTCAGGTAACCTACGTCCAAGCGCTTATTACGCAGCAGACTACTGTGCGTACCCGATGGCATCAATGGAAGGTCAAGAGACTATCTTGCCTGCAACATTAAGCCCAGGTGTGGCGCTATAAGTTTTAATAACAGAGTCGCAACCATGTATTGCGGCTCACCTTGCCGGCGAATCATTTAGGTATGGGTTGTAGTGATCGTTGGCAGAACACGGAAAGTGAGCAAAGACTCGGAAAAGCGTGTTGACTGACTGGCATTTACCGTCACAGGTTGATGGCTGCTCGTTCATTATTCTGGACAACTTTTCGTTGTGAACGAGCAGTCAACTTCCGCTTACCTTTTAACTCTACATCTCGTAACAAGGAGTCGTTATGACGCCCGATGTGTTATTTGAATCGCTATGGCAAGATTACATTCAACGTCTTTGCCCTTCTGCTGCGAAAGTACATCAGCTGCTTCAAGAAGATGAGCCTCTGATTAATGATCATATAGCTTTACGTACCTTCAATATTGCGCCTCTTGGTATCGAAACCTTAGCTAAACCATTTGTAGCCATTGGCTATCAGGCATGTGGTGACTACGTTTTCGAAAGTAAAAAGCTGGTTGCTAAACACTATGAGCACCCTGATCCGAAGCAACCTAAAGTCTTTATTAGTGAGCTAAAAGTTGAGGAGTGTTCACCTGAGCTGCAAGAGATTGTGAAAAAGCTGGTGGCACAAGTCGATGCAGGCAAGCTGAACGATAGCGCATTCTTACATGGTGGACGCTTGTGGGATTTAAGCTTTGCTGACTACCAAACATTGGCTAAAGAAAGTGAGTACGCATCTTGGCTTGCGGCGCATGGTTACGGCGCAAACCACTTCACGGTGAGCGTTAACCAGCTCAATGAATACGAAGAAGTGAAGCAAGTAAACGATCACTTACGTACGGCCGGATTTACCATTAATGAAAACGGCGGGGAAGTGAAGGGCACTCCTGAGGTGCTACTAGAACAATCATCGACCATGGCGGATAAAGTGGCGGTTCGCTTTAGCGAAGGCACTGAAATTATCCCTGGTGGCTTTTACGAGTTTGCTAAGCGCTACCCGATGGAAAATGGTGAGCTGTACCCAGGTTTTGTGGCGGCTTCAGCGGACAAAATCTTTGAAAGTACGAATGGCTAACTTTTAGGGTGAACCTTTCGACTAACCAACTTGCTCATTAGTCTTTTGTTGCTCTGAGCTCAATGTGGTTACAAGACAAATAAAAAGCCACCAATGTCGCCATTGGTGGCTTTTATAATTTTGTTCGCGTCACTCTGGTTTGAGATTAACGAGTACCGTAAACCACGATAGTTTTACCGTGCGCAGAGATTAAGTTCTGCTCTTCTAACATTTTCAAGATACGACCTACTGTCTCACGAGAACAGCCAACTATTTGACCGATTTCTTGACGAGTGATCTTGATTTGCATGCCGTCTGGGTGAGTCATTGCGTCTGGTTGTTTTGCAAGGTTCAGAAGCGTCTGAGCGATACGACCAGTTACGTCTAGGAACGCCAGGTCACCCACTTTTTGGCTAGTTACTTGAAGACGACGAGCCATCTGCGCAGAAAGGCGCATTAGGATGTCTGGGTTTACTTGGATAAGCTGACGGAATTTCTTGAAAGAAATTTCAGCAACTTCACAAGGAGATTTAGCACGAACCCAAGCTGTGCGCTCTTGGTCTTCCTCGAATAGACCAAGTTCACCAATAAAGTCTCCTTGGTTTAGGTAAGAAAGGATCATCTCCTTACCTTCTTCGTCTTTGATAAGAACCGCAACAGAACCTTTAACGATGTAGTACAAAGTTTCTGCCTTTTCGCCCGCGTGAATTAGCGTGCTCTTTGAAGGGTACTTATGAATATGACAGTGTGAAAGAAACCACTCTAATGTTGGGTCGGTTTGAGGTTTACCTAGAACCATAATATCTCACTTCCTCTGCAGGGTACGCTTGCGCTATCCATATTTTAGCTAAGCCTGAATTAGGCCTACTAGAATAAGAGCACTTTTTATATGCTGCAAGCTCTCTTGTGTTTCGGTAAGAAATAGTATCCTTTTTCGAAAACGATTTCTTGATTTTAATCGTGCCATGATTGAGATTTTGTAAGCAAAACTGTGCACATGATCACGGTATGAAAAGTAAACATCTTCGCAGGCAGGTTTTTAGCCAATTTTCCCTGTTTCGATGAGCTGTTGTAGGATAGGCCGAACTATGAGCTCCATTGCAAAGCTCATCTTACCGCCTGGCACGACAATCGTGTTGTGGCGTGACATGAATGAGCCATCAATCATAGCCAGGAGATATGGGAAGTCGACTTTCTTTATCCCACGCAAGCGAATTACGACAAAGCTCTCATCCAGGCTTGGGATACCCTTCGCATTAAGGGGGTTGGAGGTATCGACCGTTGGGACGCGCTGAAAGTTAATATGAGTGCGAGAAAATTGCGGAGTGATGTAGTTAAGATAATCGTCCATCGAGCGCACGATAGAATCCATTACTGCTTCTCGTGAATGACCGCGGTCACGAGTATCACGCACAAACTTTTGGATCCACTCTAAGTTTACGATTGGTACCATACCAATCAAGAAATCCACATGCTGCGCAACATTAACATCGCCATCCACAACACCGCCGTGCAAGCCTTCATAGAAGAGAACGTCACTGTTCTCCGGTAAGTCCTGCCACGGTGTGAAGGTTCCAGGCATTTGATTATAAGGTACGGCCTCGTCAAAGGTGTGTAGGTAGCGACGTACGCTGCCTGCGCCATCGTGACCATATTTACGGAAAAACTCTTCCAATCCTGGAAAGTCATTAGCTTGAGGGCCAAAGTAGCTAATGTGTCGACCTTGCTCGCGCGCTTTACGGATTTCTATATCCATTTCAGGGCGAGTAAAGCGATGGAAGCTGTCGCCTTCAACCCATGCGGGTTTAACGTTCATCATATTGAACATCTTACGGAAGGCTTCAGATGTAGTGGTCGTGCCGGCACCGGATGAACCAGTAACCGCAATAATTGGGTGTTTAGCTGACATGACAAACCTTGTCGAAAATTACTTACCTGTAATGTGCAGTAGGCTGCTACTGCACGGTCGATAACCCACTATAGCACGTAACAATGCCTTGTCATTGAGTGGGGTACGGTAAAATGTGAAGGGTCTAAAATTTTGTTTTTACCTGAATATCGACGGTTTCGTGCAGTTCAGAGAACACGATAACCGCTTCGCCTTTTTCTAATTGAGTTTTTACTTGATCCACTTTGTCTTGCAAAGAAATCTCGACGGTTCCGTAATCCGTGCCTTCACGTAAGACGAATTCACGAATTAAGTTTTCCAATGTTTCTGGCGCAATGTCTTGCCATGGAATGATCATAAATACCTCGAACTTTTATGATGAGCGGCTAGTTTACTGCTTTCGCTGCTTGGATACAGCAGAAAGGTAATCTGCGGCAATACTTTCGTAATACGCTGGCAGCGCTTCTTCTAACCAAAATTTCGGCTTGAGCGCTGAACCTGTAAGGAAACCAACATGCCCACCGTGCTCAAAGAGACGGTAATCAATATTATCTGGCAGAACAAATTTCGGGATCACATCGTCGGTCATGAATGGATCGTCTTTGGCGTGAATGATCAGTGTCGGTAGCGTGATCTGTTGTAATTTACTTAAGCCAGAACATTGATCGTAATAATCTTGTGCGTCTTTAAAACCGTGCAGTGGTGCCGTGATCAAATCATCGAATTCATACAATCGTGTGACACGTTTTATTGAGTTGTAGGACAAAGCGAGCTCGCCATGCAACAAGTGATGTTTTTGCAATGCGTTGCGTTTGAGCGAAGAGAGTAGGTAACGGCGATACACTTTCGAAAAGCCTTGTTCAATACGGTTCGCACACGCTGCTAAGTCTAAAGGTGCTGAGATAATGGTCGCCGCATTCAAAATGGGGTGGTCTTTGTATTGGGCTAAATAATTCGCCAACATGTTACCGCCAAGAGAAATGCCAACCGCAACTTTGGGGTTATCAGGAAAGCGTTGCTCAAGGTGCTCTAAGAAGTGGCGGGCGTCAGTCACTTCACCAGAATGATAGGCGCGAGCTTTCTTGTTTGGCTTACCGCTACAACCGCGGAAATGCATCATCACCGACAGCCATCCGGATTGAGCAAATGCATTCATTAGGCCATTGGCGTAAGGGCTATAGAAGCAGCCTTCTAGTCCATGAAATAAAACAAAAATCGGCTTTTTTTGCGCAGGTTCTTGGGTTGGGTCCTCGCTCCATGCGAGATCGAGAAAGTCGCCATCGGATGTATCGAGGGTTTGCCAAATCGGCGTAAACAACGCTTTTTTGCGAATAAAACGCGGTAAAAGCGTTTGAAGATGCGGGTTTTTGATCCCGGCGGCTGCGAAAAATTGTGTCATACCTAACTGCTCTTATGCGGTTCTTCGGTGTCAGTTGAAGAACTTATTAATATAATCCTTTATAAAGATTATAGGTATTCTACAGATTTATGGGCGTTTTGGTGGGTGAATGTTTGGCACCGGAATAGCAAAGGCCTGTTGCAAATGCTCACCACCAAGTTGACGACAGTATCTCAGCGTGAGTGGGGCGCCATCATTTTTGACCAGCGTGAGCGAGTTAATGCAGTTCACCAAATCCGCTTGTTGCTGCTTTTCTAGTTGCAGCTCAAACTGCAAGGTTTCACGATATAAAGCGTCATTGACTTGAGACTTAAGATGGCGACGTAAGTCGCGAAAAGAGTGCAGTAAGGTTTCGCTTCGGCCCAGACAGCTTTGTACCAGAGGCCAGTCTTTTTCTTGGAAAATGAGTTGCTGCTCATCGAGCCATCTGAGCAGCAGGAGTAGGTTCACGTTGCCGTGATAATTGTTCTGCAATGATAAACACGCTTCTTTCACTTCTCGCACACCATAAAACTGCAGACTGAACTGCCAAAGGTGTTCTAGGGTGAGTGTGTATTCAGCGTGTTGATTACTCATTGATTAAACTCTAGCTCCATCTGCTCCAGTTCTTCCTGAGCAGACATCCATTCCATTTCAATTTCTTCGAGCTCTGCCTTACTAGAAGCTTGAAGAGCCAGCACTTGGTTAAGTTTAGCTTTATTTTCGGCTTCATACAGTGAGTTATCTGCCAATTGTTCTTCAGCTTCGGCCAGTGCAGCACCTAACTTATCCATTTTATTTTCTAATTGTGTCAGCGTTTTGCGAATTGGCGCCGTCTGCTTACGAAATTCTGCATCACGACGTTTCTGCTCTTTTTTCGCTGCCGCGCTGTTGGCGCTATCTTTGGCTGGCTGTGCGGCTTGTGCTTCTTTGCGTTCCGCTCTTTGTTGCTCGGTTAACCACTTGTAGTAGTCGTTTAAGTCACCATCGAACGGCGCAACTTGACGATCGTGCACCAAGTACAAGTCATCGGTTGTAGCACGCAATAGGTAACGGTCGTGCGAAACAATCACCATTGCACCTTCGAACGTTTGCAGTGCCATCGTCAATGCCTGACGCATGTCCAAATCCAAGTGGTTGGTTGGTTCATCAAGTAGCAACAGGTTTGGCTTTTGCCACACAATTAAGGCCAGCACTAAACGGGCTTTTTCACCACCCGAAAACGGCGCGACGTTCTCCAGTGCTTTGTCGCCTTGGAAGCCAAAGCTGCCCAGGTAATCACGTAGCTGTTGTTCGGTTTGATCCGGCGCGATCTGCATCATGTGTTGCAGCGGCGTTTCCTCTGGGTGCAGCGTTTCTAATTGATGCTGAGCAAAGTAACCTATTTTTACGCCTTGTGAGTAAGTCAGATCGCCACCTTGCGCGTTAAGCTCACCAGAGAGTAATTTGATTAAGGTCGATTTACCCGCGCCATTACGGCCGAGCAGACCAATGCGACTGCCAGGAACCAAGTTCAAGCGGATCTTCTCTAAGATCAGGTTGTCACCGTAGCCTGCCGATACTTCATCCATCATCATGATTGGGTTTGGCAGCGCCGCGGGCTCACGGAATTGGAAGCTAAATGGGTTATCGAATTGAGCTGGTAACACTTTCTCCATGCGCTCCAAAGCTTTAATACGGCTTTGAGCCTGGCGTGCTTTAGAGGCTTTATAACGGAAACGGTCGATGTAGCTTTGCATGTGCGACATCTGTTTCTGTTGCTTCTCGAACATCGCTTGCTGCAGCACCATTTTTTGCGCTCGTTGGTTTTCGAACGACGAATAGTTACCCGTGTATTCGTTCAATTGTTGGTTTTCGATGTGAATAATACGGCCAACAATGGGGTCAAGGAAGTCACGGTCGTGCGAGATCAGGATCAGTGTGCCTGGGTAGTTTTGTAGCCAACGTTCAAGCCACATCACCGCGTCTAAGTCCAAGTGGTTGGTTGGCTCATCGAGTAGCAATAAGTCAGAACGGCACAATAGCGCCTGGGCTAAGTTAAGGCGCATACGCCAACCACCAGAGAATTGAGTCAAACTCCAACTCATTTGCTCTTGGCTGAAACCTAAACCGTCGAGCAACTCTGCAGCGCGAGCGCGAATGCTATAACCGCCGATGGTTTCAATTTTACCGTGGATCTCGGCAACCAAGGTGCCGTTGTCTTGTGCTTCCGCTTCAGCCAACTGCTTTTCGAGCGCTCGGTACTCGCGATCACCATCAATGACGTATTCCAGTGCAGTGCGCTCTAGCGCAGGCGTTTCCTGTGCGACCCAGGCCAACTCCCAATGTTGAGGTTGGCTAAATGAGCCTGCATCAATCGACAGTTCATCTTTCAGCAATGCAAATAGCGTTGATTTACCGCAGCCGTTTTTGCCCACAAGACCGACTTTATCGCCAGGATGGATAGTCGCTGAAGCTTGTTCTAAAAGAGGTTTACCGCCACGCAGTAACTGAATATCAGAGAAGGTAATCATAAAGTTTTCATTCACTTTGCGCAGTGCGCGTTGCTTGGTTACATAGCGAAGTGGTTTCAATCGTTTTTAAAGCCACTTGGGTATATATCTAGCGGTGAATAGTAGGGGTATTGGCCGGAAAAGTCGATTGATTCGCTTTAATTGCATTATGCTGTACAAAAAAGTATAACAATTTGATAACGGATAAAAATAACCACAAGGACGACCATTTGGCTGTTGCACCGTCTATTCTCCCAAGAGTTCTGGTCATTTATGCTCATCCAGAGCCACATAACTCGATTGCTAATCAAGTGATGATTAAAAAAGCTCAGTCGCTTGATCACGTCACTGTGCACGATCTTTACGGTGTTTACCCTGACTTCTTTATTGATGTGAATTACGAACATGAGTTGTTGCTCACGCATGATGTGATCGTGTTTCATCACCCGCTTTATATGTATTCATGCCCAGCCCTGTTAAAAGAGTGGTTGGACCGAGTGCTGGGCAAAGGTTTTGCTTTTGGCGGAGGTTCGGCGCTAGAGGGAAAATACTGGCGTAGTGTGATTACAACGGGGGGGAAAGAAGAGGCCTTTAGCGCGAAGGGGTACAACAAATATCCATTAGAGCAAATCTTACAACCGTTTGAACTGACGGCTGCCTTGTGTCAAATGCACTGGATTGAACCTTTGGTGTTGTATTGGTCGCGTAATGTCTCGGATATTGAGCGGTATGAGCACGCAGAATTGTATCGTCGGTGGTTGAACAACCCACTTGAAAACTGGGAAGCAACAGACCAAGGAGGTCAGTATGGCGATAACCAGTGAGTTTCTTCAAAGTAGCGTGGTCTTTCTCTCGGCTGCGGTTATCGCGGTGCCGATTGCTCAGCGTCTCGGACTTGGCTCGGTTTTAGGTTATTTACTTGCCGGTGTGTTGATTGGCCCTTGGGGTCTTGGCTTAATCAGTGATGTTGATGCTATTTTGCACTTTGCTGAACTTGGGGTCGTGTTGTTACTGTTCTTGATCGGCCTTGAGCTAAATCCTAAAAAACTGTGGCAAATGCGAGGACCGATTCTAGGTTTAGGCGGCGCGCAGGTGGTGGTTACGACCGCCGTGCTAGGCAGTGTCGTCAGTATGTTCGGCGTAAGCATGCAAGTGAGTTTGGTGATTGGGATGGGGTTGGCGCTGTCCTCAACGGCAATTGCTCTAAAAGTGATTGAAGAGCAAGGGCTCAATGGCACCGAAACGGGTCAGTCTGGTTTTGCAGTATTGCTCTTTCAAGATATTGCAGTGATCCCAATGTTGGCAATGTTGCCCTTGCTTGCTGGCGGGCAGAGTGGCGGTAGTTGGTTGGATGTCTTCACGGTATTAGGCAGTGTGGTGGCCCTGTTGATTGGTGGCCATTTCTTATTGCGTCCACTATTTCGTTTTGTTGTGATGAGCGGCGTTCGTGAGCTCTTTACCGTCGCCGCACTATTGGTCGTGCTTGGGATTTCTGTCGTGATGCAAAAGCTTGGGCTTTCTATGGCTCTAGGAACTTTCTTAGCCGGCGTTCTGCTGGCTGAGAGTGAATATCGACATGAATTGGAAATCGCTATCGAGCCGTTTAAAGGTTTGTTGTTGGGGTTGTTCTTCATCGCGGTTGGCATGGCGGTAAATTTGGGGTTATTGGCATTACACCCTTTAGAGATTCTGGGCGCGGTGGTGGCTTTGGTGGTGGTTAAGGGCTTGGTTTTGTATGCATTGGCGAGAGCTGCCCGTGTCGGAGCCAAAGCGAGAAGCCGTATGGCCGCGATTTTAAGCCAAGGTGGTGAGTTTGCCTTTGTCATATTTACCGCAGCGAGCCAAGAGGGCATTTTATCCAAAGAGCAAGTGGCGTTTTTGTTGGTGGTGGTCAGTTTATCCATGGTGACGACACCACTTTTGCTGATGGGACAAAAAAAATGGTTTGCTCATACCCTGAATCAAGAAGAAGAGGGCATGACCACGAAAGTAGTGGATCGTCGGCCGCGTGTGATCATTGCAGGCTTTGGACGTTTCGGTCAGATCGTCGGACGTTTAATGTATGCCAATAAAATCAAAGTGACGGTATTAGAAAGTGATGCCAGCCAAATCCACCTACTGCGCAAGTATGGTTACAAAGTGTTTTATGGCGATGCTACCCAAATTGATCTTTTGCGGGCTGCTGGCGCAGATAAAGCAGAAGCATTGGTCATTTGTACCGATTCACCTGATGAGGTGATGGCCATCGTTGATATCTGCCGCGTGCACTTCCCGAAACTTAAGTTGCTAGCCCGAGCAAGAAGCCGTGTCGAGGCGTATCAGTTAATGAGCCACGGTGTTGAGAATTACTCTCGTGAAACATTTTTAGGGGCATTGGATCTCGGTCGTCAAGCGCTCGTAGAACTTGGTATGCACCCTTATCAAGCAAAGCGGGCAGAAGCACATTTTCGTAAGTTAGATAATGCTATGCTTAAGGACTTATTGCCTCAGCACAATGAAGATAAGAAATTGGCTCAGAGAGCGAAAGAGGCACGCAAAGAGCTAGAAGAAATTTTTGGTCGTGAGATGGAGAGCGACCATCAGTCACCTAATCATTGGAAGTAGTACTTGAGCCAAGACTCAAGCTAAGGAAATAGCGTGAAAATCAAGAAACGTTTTATTGCCGGCGCTAGCTGCCCAAATTGCAGCCAGCAAGATACCCTGCGCTGGTGGATTGAAAATAATATCGAGTTAGTTGAGTGTGTCGAGTGTGAGTTTACTGAGCAGCGTAAACCGCAATCTGTAGAGAAAAATAAACACTCAGATCAGGAAATGATCGGAATTTTTAAGCCGGAATAATTGAACTTCGATAATTGATCCCCATAATACACCCAGATATCTCAGTACTTAACCCCATTCAGGTTAAGTCAATTAATCTCCCTGGAGTTAGTATGAAAATTGAAAAGAACGTTGTTGCAAGCCTTGCATACAAAGTAATGATGGAAGACGGTGTCGTTGTTGATCAATCAACAGCAGAAGCGCCTCTAGATTACCTTCACGGTCACAACAACCTAATCACTGGTCTTGAAAAAGAGCTTGAAGGTAAAGTGGCTGGCGACAAGTTCTCAGTAACGGTAGCTCCTGAAGAAGCTTACGGCGAGCACAACGATGCGCTAGTACAACGCGTTCCTGCGGACGTATTCCAAGGCGTTGACCAAATCGAAGTGGGCATGCGCTTCCTGGCTGACACTGACCAAGGTCCAATCCCTGTAGAAGTAACAGAAGTTGATGGCAACGAAGTGGTTGTTGACGGTAACCATATGCTAGCTGGTCAAACACTAACTTTCGAAGTAGAAGTTATGTCTACACGTGAAGCAACAGCAGAAGAGATCGAACACGGTCATATCCATCAAGCTGGTGGTTGTGGTCATGACCATGATCACGATGATGAAGGCTGCTGTGGCGGCGGCAGCTGTGGTTCTCACTAATCACAAGCTCCTTCACTAGATAATCTTATCTAGTAAAGCTTTGAAAAGCGCAAGTTGAGGTTTCAACTTGCGCTTTTTGTTTATCTAAGGTGTAGTGCATAGAAGAAAAGAACAACTCATGGAAAAAGCGATGACAAAACCTTTCTCGATTGCGATTCATGGTGGCGCAGGCACCATTTTACGTGAACAGATGAGCAATGAACTTCAGCAATCGATCTTGGCTGATTTGGAAGCGTCGGTAAAAGCTGGCTATCAAATTCTAGAGAAAGGCGGCGACGCTTTGGATGCGGTTGTTGCTGCAGTAAAAGTATTGGAAGACTCGCCTAACTTTAATGCGGGTAAAGGCTCGGTGCTGACCAACAACGAAATGGTAGAAATGGATGCCTCTGTCATGGATGGTCGAAACCAAGCCGCAGGCGCGGTCGCTGGTGTTCGTCATATCAAGAATCCAATTGAGCTCGCTCGTGACGTAATGCGAAACAGCAATCACGTGTTGTTGGTGGGTGAGGGCGCAGAGCAGTTTGCTTTTGAACAAGGCCATGAGTATACCGAACAGGATTACTTCTTTACTGATCGCCGTTATGAGCAGTTGCTGTCTATGCGTGAGAAAGGGCTGTTTGCTTTGTCGGAATCTCGCTACCCAGATGATCGTAAACATGGCACCGTCGGAGCCGTAGCGTTGGACCAACAAGGTAACTTAGCCGCTGCCACCAGTACGGGTGGCGTAACGAATAAGCAATACAATCGAGTTGGGGATTCGGCTTTGATAGGCTGTGGCACGGTGGCCGAAAATGGCGTTGTAGCAGTTTCAACTACGGGTGTCGGTGAGTTTTTTATCCGTAAACGTGTCGCAGAAGACGTCGCCGCGCGGATGCGTTACTTACAAGAAGATATTCATACTGCTTGTGAGCATATTATTCAGGGGGAACTGAAAGAGATGGGCGGCGAAGGCGGTTTAATCGCAATTGACGCGCAAGGTGAGCTGCACTTTGCGATGAACAGCTCTGGCATGTACCGAGCTGGCATTAATACGCAAGGCGAGCTGAGCGTTAAAATTTACGCCGACGAATAGCTTCCTCTTAAGTAATCAATACAACAAAGCCCAGAATATGTTCTGGGCTTTGTGCTATTTGAGCCTGCATTTTAATAATGCGGTGGTGGGGTTTCTTTTGACGGATCGGCTAAATTCGACGAGTCCATATTTTTTACTTTACCTACCACATATTTCATCTGATCGAGCATCTTGGTAATTTGCAGTTGCTGCTGCGATAAGGCGCCGTTCAGATCTTCAATAGTCTGTTCTTGGAACGCAAGCTGACATTCTAAGTCATTAATGCGTGCTTCCAATTGCTGAATGATTTTTTCTGTCATGATCCGTTCTCTAACTGCCAAGCTTGGGCAATACCTGCTGAAGTAGCAGTAATTACGCGTTGTTTTGAATCAAAGGCTGCATCATACACGACCGCACGGGGAGGGCGAGTGTCTTTTTTTGGCTCAACTTCAAATCCGCCAATCCGTTTTCCGGTTTGAGTATCCCATATTGAAACGCGGCCAGAAGGCGTTCCTGTCACTAACTGAGTTCCGTCGTCAGAAAATCGCGCAGTAGAAAAGATCAATTGGCGCGACCAACTGCTCAACTGTGTGACTTCTTGTCCAGTTTTTAAATCCCAAATTACCGCTTGGTTTCCGCCATCGGATGTCATTGCTAACTTGCCATCTCGTTGCAGGGCAACACGAACAACCCGTTGTTCATGTTCGAAGGTCCGCAGCACTTGTCCGGTTTCGGTGTCCCACAAATACGCTTTGTAGTCATTACCACCAGTCAGTGCGAAGCGGCCATTAGGAGAAATGGCGACGGAATTGACTTTTTCACGATGCGCAAGGAACTCCAAGCGACGTCCGGTGACTAAGTTGACGTAAATTGCTTTACCGTTGGATAACCCGAGCAGAACTTGCTCACCGTTACTGGTGATATCAACGTCGCGAATGAGCGCATCAGAAATAGACCAAAGGCCTTTGGATTGCGTCCAGCCTAAGTCCCAAACTGCGAAGTTCATTTGGCTCGCTGTGACTGCATAGCGACCATTGTCTGAGATACGAATATGGGATACCACGTTGGCATCGGCATCGAGCTCACCCAGGTTGGCTAGTTGTTCATTTTGCTCTAGGTCCCACAACATCAAATGGTGTTGCTGAGAATAGAGCAGAGCAAATCGTCCATCTCTGCTAAGTGCGAAGCTCGTCGCACCCTGAGGCTCTATCGGCCAACGGTGCACTTCACGCTCGGCGAAAAAGCAACCATTTAACGTGGTGATGACAATTAAATATAGGAATAAATGAGAAATTCTTTGCATCACATCTAATAATCCGGTTTGTGTCTTAAGACATATAGCTAGTATATTGGTATAACGATTGTCTTCACTAGTCTCATAGAAGATTTGTGCACAACAACCAATGGCAAAGCCATTATTGGGAGAATTTAATGAAATCAGTTTTAAAAGTGTCGCTACTTGCTGCAACAGTTATGCTAGCGGTAGGTTGTCAGAAAGAAGAAACTAAAACAGAAGCCGCACCTCAAGCAGAACAAGTTCAAGCAGAAACCGGTAAAGCGGTTCACTTTAAAACCGACGACGATAAAGCGGCATACGCAATCGGTGTTTCATTTGCTAACTACCTAAGCACAAGCATCGACAAGCCAAGCGAAATCGGCATTAATCTTAACAAAGACTTGGTACTAAAAGGTATCGAAGACGTCTTCAAAGGCAATGCTGAATTGAATGAAGAAGAAACACGTGCAGCACTAGAATCTCTAGATAAGCGTGTTGCTGAAAAGATGCAAGCACAAGCGGCTGAGAAAGCAGCTGAAGCAAAAAAAGCTGGCGATGATTTCCGTGCTGAGTTCGAGAAGCAAGAAGGCGTAGTGAAGACAGATACAGGTCTTCTATACCAAGTTATTACTCCTGCTGAAGGTGAGAAGCCAAAAGACACTGATACGGTTCAAGTACACTACAAAGGTACGCTAATCGATGGTACGCAATTTGATAGCTCTTACGATCGTGGTGAACCTGCAACATTCCCACTTAACCGTGTAATCCCAGGTTGGACAGAAGGTGTTCAGCTAATGCCTGTGGGTTCTAAATTCAAATTCGTTATCCCGCCAGAGCTAGCATACGGTGATCAAGACACACCAAGCATTCCTGCTAACTCAACGCTAGTATTTGAAGTTGAGCTGCTAAAAGTCGAGAACGACAACGCAGAGCAATAACAATAAGCCGCGATAAGTTATTGAAAAAGGTCCGTTTAACGGGCCTTTTTTGTTCTAGGTCACTAGTTGGTGAGTTTGCTAGGTTGATTTTCAAATTTTCTGATAAACTTACACCAATTTGTTGATTTTTCGCTCGAAGGCTTATGACAACTACAGAAACAATAAACGCGGAGATGTTGCTCGAAATGGAATCCGTTAACGTGATGCCGTTTACCGAGCACGACAAAATCATTTTAAGATCTTATGAGGCGGTCGTTGATGGTATCGCCAGCCTGATAGGTCCCTTTTGTGAAATCGTTCTTCACTCGCTAGAAGACTTAAATACCTCTGCAATTAAAATCGCTAACGGTGAAAACACGGGTCGCCAAGTCGGCTCACCGATCACTGATTTAGCGCTTAAAATGCTAAAAGACATCGAAGGCTCGGAGCGCAACTTCTCACGTTCGTACTTTACCCGTGCAAAAGGTGGCGTGTTGATGAAGTCGATCACTGTTGCCATTCGTAATGGTGAAAATCGCGTGATTGGTTTGTTGTGTATCAACGTCAACTTGGACGCGCCCTTCTCGCAAGTCCTTCAATCTTTCATGCCAACGCAAGAAGCAAAAGAAGCGGCTTCCTCGGTTAACTTTGCTAGTGACGTAGAAGAGCTGGTGGACCAAACTGTTGAACGCACCATCGAAGAGATCAATGCGGATAAATCCGTATCGAACAACACCAAGAACCGCCAAATCGTGATGGAGTTGTACGACAAAGGCATCTTCGATATTAAAGATGCCATCAACCGCGTTGCAGATCGTCTTAACATTTCAAAACACACCGTCTACTTATACATTCGTCAACGTAAAACCGAGGACGATGAAAAGTGAGTAAACTGACTTACACGTTGGTGGTGAATGGTCCTGTTTACGGTAGCCAGTCAGCGCGCAGTGCTTATCAGTTCGCCAAGGCGGTGATTGAGCAAGGCCATCAGTTAGTGAGCGTTTTCTTTTATCAAGAGGGCGTGACCAATGGTACTGCTTTGAGTGTGCCTGCCAACGACGAATTTGATCTCAATAAGGCATGGCAATCTTTGGCAAAAGAGCATGGTGTTCGTCTAGAAACTTGTGTTGCTGCGGCTTTGCGTCGCGGGATCGTAAGTGAAGAAGAAGCGAATCAACATGGTTTGGTCCAGAGCAATCTAGCGGAAGGTTTTGAGCAAGCTGGCTTAGGTAGCTTAGCCGAAGCGATGTTAACCCAAGACAGAGTGGTACAGTTTTGAGTCAGCTAACTTATCTATTTCGTAGCGCACCTCATGGCAGTGCGGCTGGTCGTGAAGGTGTGGATGTACTATTAGCCGCGTCGGCTTACTGTGAAGATATCAGCGTCATTTTCATGGGAGATGGGGTTTACCAGCTTCTACTAGGGCAAGAACCGAGTAAGATCTTGAGCAAAGATTATGCGCCGATGCTGAAG
This sequence comes from Vibrio sp. E14, assembly GCF_020515785.1. Taxonomy (NCBI): domain Bacteria; kingdom Pseudomonadati; phylum Pseudomonadota; class Gammaproteobacteria; order Vibrionales; family Vibrionaceae; genus Vibrio; species Vibrio sp. E14. The sequence goes on along the minus strand of NZ_JAHPJI010000017.1, from coordinate 1,092 downwards.
CTTTTCGATTTATACGATATTGAACAAGTCTTTGTGTGCTCAGAATCATTAGCTCAGCGAGGTTTGGCTCAAGCGGATTTAGTCATTGAAGCTCAAGCGTTAAGCTCAGAGCAGCTCAAAGATAAGTTGCAACACGCTGGCAAGCTACTGTCGTTCTGAGGAAGTTATGCTACATATTATAAAAACGGTCTCCGCTCTAGAAGACGCCATGCCCTTATGCAGTGCACAGGATGACATCTTACTTATAGAAGATGCCGTGTACGCTGCTAACTCGCAGCATAAAGCGTTCTCCCACCTAAAAAACCGCAGTGTATTTGTGCTAGAGAGCGATATTCACGCTCGCGGTATTGCGAATCGTATCAGTCCATCACTGACGATCGTGAATTACTCAGGCTTCGTTGAGCTCACAGTTAAACAGGATAAATCGCTTACTTGGGATTGAACGTGATTTACTGTCGCTAAAGCTTTACGGATGAATTGTCCTAATTGAACAAAAAAGATCCGTATATTTCTTGACACACCTCTCACTGCTGCATAGAATTTTGCGTCCCTAACTGCAATGGTAGTTGGGGATAGATTTTTCACAAAGCTTACTTTCAAGTAAATCAGGAGCTAGTTAATGGCAACTATTAACCAGTTGGTACGTAAGCCTCGTGCAAAGCAAGTTGTTAAAAGCAACGTGCCTGCACTAGAAGCGTGCCCACAAAAACGTGGTGTATGTACTCGTGTTTACACTACTACACCTAAAAAACCTAACTCAGCACTTCGTAAAGTTTGTCGTGTACGTCTGACAAACGGCTTCGAAGTTACATCGTACATCGGCGGTGAAGGTCACAACCTTCAAGAGCACAGTGTTGTACTAATCCGTGGCGGTCGTGTAAAAGACCTTCCGGGTGTACGTTACCACACTGTTCGCGGTGCACTTGACTGTGCTGGCGTTAACGACCGTAAACAAGGTCGTTCTAAGTACGGTGTGAAGCGTCCTAAGTCTTAATGGATTCCGTTAAGTAAGGCCAAACACTAAATTATTTTTAATTTTTTGAAAAAACTGAAAAGTTTTGGATAAAACCTGAAGAAGACAACGGAGATAAA
>NZ_JAHPJI010000016.1:0-2769 GCF_020515785.1 Vibrio sp. E14 | reverse complement strand
AGATCCTTCCAGATCCAAAATTCAAATCTGAATTGCTGGCAAAATTCGTTAACATCCTAATGGTTGACGGTAAAAAATCTACTGCAGAGAAAATCGTTTACACTGCACTAGATGCTATGGCTGAAAAGTCTGGTAAAGACCACTTAGCTATTTTTGAAGAAGCTCTTGAAAACGTACGCCCAGCGGTAGAGGTTAAATCTCGCCGTGTTGGTGGTTCAACTTACCAAGTACCTGTAGAAGTACGTCCGGTTCGCCGTAACGCACTTGCTATGCGTTGGTTGGTTGAAGCTGCGCGCAAGCGTGGTGAAAAATCTATGGCTCAACGCCTAGCAGCTGAAATGCTAGACGCGTCTGAGAACAAAGGTACTGCGGTTAAGAAACGTGAAGACGTTCACCGCATGGCTGACGCAAACAAAGCGTTCGCTCATTACCGCTGGTAATACCTTCTGTGCTGCGAGGTTCTCTCGCAGCACTTTTCTATACTCTAAGGTACACCTTAGTAAGAGGATACAATCGTGGCTCGTAAAACTCCTATTGAGCGCTACCGTAATATCGGTATCTGTGCTCACGTAGATGCAGGAAAAACAACCACAACTGAGCGTATTCTGTTCTACACTGGCCTTTCTCACAAAATCGGCGAAGTTCACGATGGTGCAGCAACCATGGACTGGATGGAGCAGGAGCAGGAACGTGGTATCACTATCACATCCGCTGCGACTACTACATTCTGGCGTGGTATGGAAGCACAGTTCCCTGAGCATCGCGTAAACATCATTGATACCCCTGGACACGTTGACTTTACTATCGAAGTAGAGCGTTCTCTTCGTGTACTTGATGGTGCTGTGGTTGTGTTCTGTGGCTCATCTGGTGTTGAACCTCAGTCTGAAACTGTATGGCGTCAAGCAGACAAATACCACGTTCCACGTTTGGTATTTGTAAACAAGATGGACCGTGCGGGCGCAGACTTCCTACGCGTTGTGGACCAAATTAAAAATCGTCTTGGTGCGAACCCTGTTCCAATCCAACTGAACGTTGGTGCAGAAGATGAGTTCAGAGGTGTCATCGACCTTATCAAGATGAAGATGATCAACTGGAATGAAGCCGATCAAGGCACTTCGTTTACTTACGAAGACATCCCAGCTGACATGATCGAACTTGCTGAAGAGTGGCGCAACCACATGGTTGAATCCGCTGCTGAAGCTAGCGAAGAGCTGATGGATAAGTACCTTGAAGAAGGTGAATTGACTGAAGCTGAGCTCAAACAAGCTCTACGTACTCGTACACTAAACAACGAAATCGTATTGGCCACTTGTGGTAGTGCGTTTAAGAACAAAGGTGTTCAAGCGGTACTAGATGCAGTGATCGAGTTCTTGCCATCGCCAGTTGACGTACCTGCAATTAAAGGTGTTGACGAAAGAGAAAATGAAGTTGAGCGTCACGCTGACGACAACGAACCATTCTCTGCGCTAGCATTTAAGATCGCGACTGACCCATTCGTGGGTACGCTAACGTTCATGCGTGTTTACTCTGGTGTTGTAAACTCCGGCGACGCTGTTTACAACTCTGTCAAAGAGAAGAAAGAGCGTTTCGGTCGTATCGTTCAGATGCATGCGAATAAGCGTGAAGAAGTGAAAGAAGTTCGCGCTGGTGATATCGCTGCTGCTATCGGTCTGAAAGACGTAACAACAGGTGACACACTGTGTGATCAGAACCACAAAGTGATTCTAGAGCGCATGGAGTTCCCTGAACCAGTTATTCAGATTGCTGTAGAACCTCGTTCTAAGGCAGACCAAGAGAAAATGGCTATCGCGCTAGGTAAACTGGCTGCGGAAGATCCATCATTCCGCGTGGAAACGGACGACGAATCAGGTCAGACTCTGATCTCAGGTATGGGTGAACTTCACCTAGACATTATCGTTGATCGTATGAAGCGTGAATTCAGCGTTGATTGTAACGTTGGTAAACCTCAGGTTGCTTACCGTGAAACCATTCGTGGTAAAGCGGAAGTTGAAGGTAAGTTTGTTCGTCAATCAGGTGGTCGTGGTCAATACGGTCATGTGTGGGTCAAACTTGAGCCTTCTGAACCTGGCGAAGGTTTCGTATTCGTAGACGAAATCGTGGGTGGTGTGATTCCTAAGGAATACATCAGTTCGGTATCGAAAGGTATCGAGGAACAAATGAATAGTGGTGTTCTAGCGGGTTACCCTGTACTAGATATTAAAGCTACACTATTTGATGGTTCTTACCACGATGTAGACTCAAGCGAGATGGCGTTTAAGATCGCTGGCTCGATGGCATTCAAGAAAGGTGCACTAGAAGCACAACCTGTGATTCTAGAACCAATGATGAATGTCGAAGTAACCACTCCGGAAGACTGGATGGGTGACGTTGTTGGTGACCTAAACCGTCGTCGCGGTATCATTGAAGGCATGGACGAAGGTGTGGCTGGTCTTAAGATCATCCGTGCTCAAGTACCACTATCTGAAATGTTCGGTTACGCAACTGATCTACGTTCTGCAACTCAAGGCCGTGCGTCTTACTCTATGGAGTTTCACGAGTACGCTGAAGTGCCGAAAAACTTCGCAGATAAAATTATTGCAGAGCGTGGTTACTAATTGACGATTGAACTACAAAAAGTTTACGACTTTTTGCGAGATCAGGGCGTCCAAATATTGCGCTAACGGGCGTTGGCGCATAAAATAACAATTTCTGGCGCGTCGTCGATCAATAATGATCACGACGAATCATAACTAGGAAGGAACACGATCG
>NZ_JAHPJI010000015.1:0-51487 GCF_020515785.1 Vibrio sp. E14 | reverse complement strand
ACGAATTAAACGAAATCTTGCACTCTTCTTCTTTATGAAGAAAGCGCATCGAGAAAGGGAAGCTTAGGCTTCCCTTTTTTATATCTAAATTATATTTGGTTATAAGTGTTCGTAGGAAATACGTTAATTTTTTAATTTAAAAACAGAATATTACCGGCTCTATTTTTCAACACCTTTGGTCGTAACACCTAACTCTCTGATCTTTGACTACTGTCACCAAATCTATATAACAAAATATTCTGAACAGGCCTATCAATGCGACTGGTAACAAGAATTATTCTTGTTTATATTGGTTGCCACAGGTTAATTTAATAGGTTTTTGAGTATGTACGTTTGTCTTTGCCATGGGGTCTCCGACAAGAAAATTAGGAAGTTGGCGATAGATGAAGGCGTAACGGATATTAAAGGAATCAAAAAATGCACAGCATTGGGTAGCCAATGTGGTAAGTGCATCAGACAGGCCAAGGATATTTTAGCGGAAACCAGTTACACGGTATTCAAACAAGCTAGCTAATTACTGTGAGCATGCAGTAATTAAGTAATTATTTACCTAGCGTTTTGACACCTTCTCATTTGCTTCTACATTTAAATGAAGCCAAAGAGGAGGTTTTTGTCATGAAAGGCGATCCAATCATCATCCAACATCTCAATAAAGTGCTCGGAAATGAGCTCATCGCTATTAATCAGTATTTTCTTCATGCTCGAATGTATAAGGACTGGGGGTTAAAGCACCTAGCAGATAAGGAATATCACGAATCTATCGATGAGATGAAACATGCCGATCATCTGATTGAGCGTATTTTGTTTCTTGAGGGCTTACCTAATCTACAAGATTTAGGCAAGTTGATGATAGGTGAAGACACTAAAGAAATGCTCGAGTGTGACTTAAAGCTTGAAATGGCCGCCATTCCAGATTTAAAAGATGCGATTGCCTATGCTGAAGACATTCGAGACTATGTGTCTCGCGATCTGTTTCAAGATATTCTTGAAGATGAAGAAGAGCATGTTGACTGGCTAGAGACGCAACTTGGCTTGATTGAAATGTCTGGCATTGAGAACTACCTCCAAGCGCAATACGTAGACGAAGAGTAATAGCGTCCAGGATTTTGCGTACTTCAATTGTAAGAAGAAAAGAGTACCTGACTCGAAAATCAGGTGCTTATCCCCGCTATCTGGTCTAATCTCTTTTATTATCGGCTTTTTAAGGATATTGCTCGCAATCTTGCCTATGAAGTTTGATTTCTATCCGATAGAATTTATGCCCCCTTACCTAAAAATAAAAAAGAGAAACGTCCATGTCTGAAGACAATCGCCAAGCAGCCACTCCAGAAGAAGAACATCGCCAAAAAGCATTGGATTACCATGCTTATCCAACCCCAGGGAAGATTGCTGTCGAATTGACAAAGCCTGCGGAAACGGCGGGTGATCTTGCCCTTGCTTACAGCCCTGGTGTTGCAGAACCAGTGCGTGAAATCGCACAAAACCCTGATAACGTGTACAAGTACACAGCGAAAGGCAACATGGTTGCTGTTATTTCTAACGGTACCGCTATTTTAGGTCTAGGTAACCTAGGTCCACTTGCATCTAAGCCAGTAATGGAAGGTAAAGCGTTACTGTTTAAGCGTTTTGCAGGTCTTGATTCTATTGATATTGAAGTTAAGCACCGCACGATCGATGAATTTGTTGATACTGTCGCAAGCATTGCAGACACCTTTGGTGGTATCAACCTTGAAGATATTAAAGCACCAGATTGCTTTGAGATTGAAAAGCGTTTAATTGAGCGTTGTGATGTACCAGTATTCCACGATGATCAGCACGGTACTGCGATTGTAACGGCGGCAGGCATGCTGAACGCGATCGAACTTCAAGGTAAGAAGCTTGAAGACTCAACGATCGTTTGTCTTGGCGCTGGCGCTGCAGCTGTTGCGTGTATGGAGCTGCTGATTAAATGTGGTGCAATGCGCGAAAAAATTTACATGCTGGATCGTAAAGGTGTGATCCACACTCGTCGTGATGATCTTAATGAATACAAGCAGCTATTCGCAAACAACACGGACAAACGCACATTAGAAGATGTAATTGAAGGCGCGGATCTGTTCCTAGGTGTATCTGGTCCAAACCTATTGCCAGCGGAAGCGTTGAAGCTGATGGCAGATAAGCCAATCGTATTTGCATGTTCGAATCCAGATCCTGAAATTAAGCCGGAACTTGCCCACGCTGTTCGTGATGATTTGATCATGGGTACTGGCCGTAGTGATTACCCGAACCAAGTAAACAACGTATTATGTTTCCCATTCATCTTCCGTGGTGCTCTTGATGTGCGCGCAAGTGAAATCAATGATGAAATGAAACTTGCAGCCGTTGAGGCGATTCGTGAGCTAGCAAAAGAGCCTGTACCTGAAACTGTATTGAAGGCCGCAGGCGTCGATAAGCTTGAGTTTGGTGCAGACTACATCATTCCAAAACCAATGGATTCACGTTTACTACCACGTGTTGCAAAAGCTGTGGCTCAGGCGGCAGTTGATTCAGGTGTTGCTCGTATCGAGATGCCTGAAAACTACATGGCAGAGTAATATATATATTAGATGTGATGTACAAAAAATGGGACGCAATCGCGTCCCATTTTTTATATCATTCTTTTGGCTCGAGATAAGAATTGCTATCTGAAGCCTCCAGTCTCGCTTTTTACTCTTCGTCAAACGACTCAAATTCGATGCCCATTTCGGTCATCAGTGCTTTTACTTCTGTGGGAATATCATCTGGACGGTCTTTACGAAGGTCTTCATCTGTTGGAAGTGGCTGACCTGTATACGCGTGCAAAAATGCTTCGCATAGTAATTCACTATTGGTTGCATGGCGTAAGTTATTGATCTGACGGCGAGTACGCTCATCAGTTAGCACTTTTAAAACTTTTAGCGGGATAGAGACGGTAATTTTTTTTACTTGTTCGCTTTTTTTGCCGTGCTCTGCATATGGGCTAATGTATTCGCCATTCCAGTCAGCCATTGCACACCTTCATTTATGTAATCGGTTAAAAATAATTTAGGTGCTGATTTTAGCTGCATTTACCGCCATAAGCAAAGACATATAGACGTCTAGAAGTGTTGACGTCTCATTTTTTGACGAGTAAAGTGAACAGAACAGCAAAGGAAGCGTGTTGATCACTTTATTTTACTCATTAGATATAGCGCATTCCTATTTAGAAGTCATTACCCGTGAAAGGATACACCCATGAGCTCTCGCAAACCTGCGACCATTGCAGTACGCACTGGTATTGAATCAGACAGCCAATATCACGCTGTCGTTCCACCTATTTATCTTTCCACTAACTATGGTTTTCCTGCTTTTGGTGAAGTACCTAAGTATGATTACACGAGATCTGGAAATCCAAACCGCGGACTGTTGGAAAGTGCGTTATCTGAACTCGAGTCTGGAAAAGGAGCGGTTGTCACGAACTGCGGTACGTCGGCATTAAATTTATGGGTGTCCGCTTTTCTTGGCCCTGATGATCTCATTATTGCTCCTCACGATTGTTATGGCGGCACCTATCGTCTTTTTAATACCCGAGCCAACAAAGGCGATTTTAAGGTTCAGTTTGTCGATCAATCAGACGAGCAAGCTTTGGATGCAGCATTAGCACAAAAACCAAAACTCATTTTGCTAGAAACCCCATCAAACCCTCTGGTTCGTGTGGTGGATATTGCTGAGACTTGTGAAAAAGCGAAGCGAGTTGGGGCATTGGTCGCGGTTGACAATACCTTTTTGACACCCGTGTACCAAAAGCCTTTGGACTTGGGCGCAGATTTCGTCATTCACTCCACAACGAAGTATATCAACGGTCATTCAGACGTGATTGGTGGCGTGATCATCACCAAAACAGAAGCGCATGCAGAAGAGCTTGCATGGTGGGGCAATTGTATTGGCGCAACGGGCACACCTTTCGATAGTTACATGACACTGCGAGGTATTCGTACGCTTGGTGCTCGTATGCGAGTGCATGAAGAGAGTTCACAGCAGGTACTGGCTTATCTCCAGAAGCAAGCGTTAGTTAAAACCATTTATCATCCAAGCCTGCCGGAGCACCCAGGTCATGACATCGCTAAAAAGCAGCAAACTGGTTTTGGCTCTATGCTGAGCTTTGAGTTTGCCGGTTCGTTTGAGCAGATAAAAGTGTTCGTTAAAGAGCTCCAACTGTTTTCATTGGCTGAGTCATTAGGTGGAGTAGAAAGCTTGATTTGTCATCCGGCATCCATGACGCATCGCGCTATGGGAGAGGAAGCACTGGCAGAAGCGGGGGTGTCACATCAACTATTGCGTTTGTCTGTCGGCTTGGAAGATGCACAAGATCTCATCACGGATTTAGAGCAAGCATTCGCTAAAGCTGCCCAACAATAGGAGACGAGAATAATGACTTTACAACGTCAGCTGCATAAGTTTGGTGGCAGTAGCTTAGCAAACCCAGAATGCTATTTACGCGTTGTGGATATTCTTAAGGAGTATTCGACGGAAAATGATCTCGTGGTCGTTTCGGCGGCAGGAAAAACCACTAACCGCTTGATTGAGTTCCTGGAAGGGTTAGAGAAAGATGGCCGAATCGCACATGAAGCACTTCAAAGCCTAAGGCAGTTCCAAACGGAGCTAATAGAAAATTTGTTGGAAAATGAAGTACAAGAAGAGCTATTAGCGTTACTGCATGATGAGTTCAGTACCTTATCTGAGCTGACAGCACCACTCACTGGCGCGCAAAAAGCCGCGGTACTAGGACATGGAGAAGTTTGGTCTGCTCGCCTATTGGCCGCGTTATTATCTCAACGTTCTATCCCCGCTGTCGCACAAGATGCACGAGCGTTTTTACGTGCGGAAGCCGGGACTCAACCTGAAGTTGATCGCGCTCGTTCATATCCTTTGATAAAAGAAGTTCTCGCGCAACACAATCATAAACGTGTGGTAATTACTGGCTTTATGGCTCAGAACGAGACGGGCGAAACCATTTTACTTGGTCGTAATGGCTCTGACTATTCTGCAACTGTCATTGGTGCTCTGGCTGAAGTGAGCACGGTCACCATTTGGAGTGACGTTGCCGGTGTCTATAGTGCCGATCCGCGTTTGGTGGCAGACGCGTGTCTGTTACCATTACTTCGATTGGATGAAGCCAGCGAACTCGCCCGTTTAGCCGCCCCAGTCCTACACAGTCGTACGCTTCAGCCTGTGGCGCAAAGTACTATGGATCTCAACCTCAAGTGTAGCTATCTGCCGGAATCGGGCTCTACTCGTATTGAGCGTGTCTTGGCGTCTGGCCGTGGCGCTAAAATTATTACCTCGCTGGATGATGTTTTATTGGTGCAGCTGTCTTTCATGCATGGGCACGACTTCGAAAAAACACAGAATGATGTATTACAAGCGTTGCAGCGAGCGCAATTGGAGCCATTGGCATTTGAGGCACAGCCCGATCAACACACGTTGCGCTTGGCGTATACCGCAGAAATTGCTGGTGGCGCACTGAAACATTTGCAAGAGCTTGCGGTTGAAGCGGAGATTAAGCTCAAGGAAGGCTACTCGCTCTTAGCGGCGGTAGGCGCTGGCGTTACGAAAAACGCCAACCATTGTTTTGGTTTTTATCAGAAGTTAAAACACTCTCCGGTTGAATTTATTTCTGAAACTGAGTCAGGGCTGAGTTTAGTCGCCGTTTTGCGTCGTACTGATACCGAAGTGTTGGTTCAAACGATTCATAGCCAGTTGTTCCAAGCACAAAAGCGCGTGGCGGTGGCTTTATGTGGCAAGGGCAACATTGGTTCTAGTTGGTTAAATTTATTTGCAACTCAAAAAGGTGAGCTCGAAAAACGTCATGGCATGAGCTTCGACCTTGTCGCGGTCGTGGATAGTCAAACCTACTGGTTCGATGAGCAAGGTATTGATGCAGCAAGTGTTGCTGAACGATTTGATGATGAAAGCCTAGCAAACGATGGGTCTTGGTTGACTCATTTAGGAGCGCTAAAAAATTACGATGAAGCCGTAGTGCTTGATGTGACAGCGAGCAAAGACTTAGCTCAGCGCTATGTAGAAATTGCGCAGCAGGGCATTCATTTGATTTCCGCTAACAAAGTGGCGGGTTCGGCTGATAGCCAGTATTACCATCAGGTTCAAGATGCATTCGCTAAAATTGGTCGTTATTGGCTGTACAACGCGACGGTTGGTGCGGGGTTACCAATAAACCATACCGTGCGAGATCTACGTGAAAGTGGGGATGAGATCGTTGCTCTATCGGGTATTTTCTCAGGGACGTTATCATGGTTATTCCAACAATTTGACGGCTCAGTACCATTTAATGATTTAGTCGACCTCGCTTGGCAGCAAGGTTTAACAGAGCCTGATCCTCGTTCTGATTTAGATGGTTCAGATGTGATGCGTAAGCTGGTTATCTTAGCTCGAGAGTCTGGTCTCGATATTGAGCCGGGCAGCGTTAAGGTTGAATCTCTGGTACCAGAAGAATTAACAGAACTTAGCATCGATGACTTCTTCGATAACGGAGGACTGTTGAGTGAAATACTGCAAGAGCGTCTGACAAAAGCACAGAGAAACGATCAAGTGCTTCGCTACGTTGCTCGTTTAGAAAAAAATGGTAAAGCGACGGTGGGAGTAGAAGCGTTATCTCGTGAACATGCGCTCGCCAACCTACTGCCGTGCGACAACATTTTTGCCATTGAAAGTAAGTGGTACAAAGATAACCCACTCGTTATTCGAGGGCCTGGCGCAGGAAGAGAAGTGACAGCTGGCGCGATTCAATCTGACCTCAACCGATTAGCCGGTTTATTCTAAAGTTGCGAGATACCTAAAACCCTGGAACCCGACCAGGGTTTTTTATTTTTCCTTCAGTGCCATACTGAAGTATCGGCTTGTGATAAGTGGTGAAATAATGTTCAAGTAATAACTTGAACTATCCTCATTATTAACTTGAGAAAAATTCATAATTACAAGGTTGACATTAAATCGTATTCAATACATTCTGTAGACATATAGACGTCTAAACGTCGATTTAAGGAATTTGTTTTCGTGGCGGAGTGCCACAGGGAGAGTAAGATGGGATACACGCACGCAGGCCATATTGACGCCTTGAACCAGAATATTGCTGAGTTGTCAGACAACATCAATGTATCATTTGAGTTTTTTCCACCAAGCAGCGCTAAGATGGAAGAGACACTCTGGAATTCAGTGCACCGTCTTAAAACGCTCCAACCTAAATTTGTTTCTGTGACTTACGGCGCTAACTCTGGCGAGCGTGACAGAACGCACTCCATCATTAAAGAAATCAAAGCAACAACCGGATTGGTTGCCGCTCCTCACCTCACTTGTATTGATGCGACTCGCGAAGAGTTGATTAATATTGCCGATGATTACTGGAATAATGGCATTGAAAATATCGTTGCTCTGCGTGGTGATATTCCTCCTGGTGGCGGTGCGCCTGACATGTATGCCTCGGATCTGGTTGAGCTGCTGAAATCACGTCACGATTTTGATATCTCAGTAGCCGCATTTCCTGAGGTTCACCCTGAAGCTAAAAGTGCGCAGTCTGACTTATTGAACCTAAAACGTAAGGTAGATGCAGGTGCAAACCGTGCAATTACTCAGTTCTTTTTTGATGTTGAGTCTTACCTTCGTTTCCGCGATCGCTGTGTGGCGGCAGGAATTGATGTGGAAATTGTTCCTGGTATTTTGCCAGTGTCGAACTTTAAGCAAGCCTCTCGCTTTGCTGCGCAGAACAATGTGAAAGTACCAGGTTGGATGAGTAAACAGTTCGAAGGCTTGGATGATGATCCGGTGACTCGTCAGCTTGTGGGAGCAAGCCAAGCTATTGATATGGTGCGCGTACTTAGTCGTGAAGGCGTTAAGGATTTCCACTTCTACACCCTAAACCGTGCAGAAATGACTTACGCTTTATGTCATACGCTAGGCGTTCGTCCTCGCGCTGCAGTAGGTGCATAAATCGGGTTTCAAAAAGACAAAAGGCTTGCCAAGTGGCAAGCCTTTTTCGTTGTATCAAAGTAAAAGGAAATTAACCAATCACTTCAAGTTCTGTTAGGACTTCTTCAGCCCACGTGATCCACGTTTCACGTAACAGTAGGTTACGACGAAGCGTTAAACGCTCTAGGCGAGCTTGTTTGTCTAAAGTTGACGGCGTTGCGTAGTAAGCCGCTTCAATTTCTTTGTAGTGAGAAACCAGTTTGCGAGACTCTTCAACCAGTTCGGCGAGTTGATCACGGAAAGGTGTTGATGGTTGAACGGCACATGCCATCAATTTCGCTGAAAATTCATCACGAACAGTCGGGTGTGCAGTTGGTTGATCAAACCATTCTCCTAAAGCGCTGCGACCAGCATCTGTGATGGAGTAAACCTTACGGTCTGGTTTGCCTTCTTGGGGTTCTAATACGCAAGTAACCAGCTCTTTCTCGGCCATTTTATTGAGTTCACGGTACACTTGTTGGTGGCTTGCTTTCCAGAAGTAACCGATGCTAGCAGAGAATTCTTTAGTGATATCGTAACCGGTTGCGTCGCGAGTGCTAAGAACAGTTAAGATTACGTGTGGTAATGACATGTCTTCAATCCAAATGGTCAATAAACTTGTAAACAAGCTACTTATACTTTCAGCTGTGCTCTTTCTGGCACTTGAGTTTTTTAATGTATAAGTAGCACCAACAATGTTGGTCCTGTCACCTTAAAGCCGTTTATCACCTAGAGAGATGGGGAGTCCCATCATGGCTGGAGCAGGTATGATTGGATTTATGAGCTCTCAGCAGGCAAGTAGTATATAAATAATAAGCATGAAGTGGAATAGTAGGACAAAATTACCCTAAAAAACTAACATAATAATCAATAGTGTTAACTTGTGGTTTTTTATTCTTTTTGTGTGGTAATTTTTGGGTTTTTTATAGTTTATTAAACTGCCTTTTGGTTGCGCAATTATCCAGCGCCAAAAAAAAGCTGAGCACTTGCTCAGCTTTTTTATTACAAATGAAGCGATTAGCCTGTGTTGCGCATGCCAGCTGCAATACCAGCAATTGTCACCATTAGCGCTTCTTCTAGGTTTGCAGATGCTTCTTCGGTTTGGCGTGTACGGTATAGCAACTCGGCTTGTAGCATGTTCAATGGCTCAACGTAGATGTTGCGCAAGCGAATCGATTCGAGTCCCCAAGGGTCATGCTGCATCAAGTTTTCGTTGTTCTCTACATTCAGTACTGCTTTGATATCTTCTTGAAGCTGAGCGCGAAGCTTTTCACCGAGTGGACGGAGTGATTCATCCACCAATCGCTCATCGTAATAGCGAGAAATATCGATATTACACTTCGAGTACACCATTTCTAGCATGCCAAGGCGAGTCGAGAAGAACGGCCATTCACGACACATCTCTTCGAGCAGCGCTTGGTGACCTTTATCGATCGAGTATTGAATCGCTTCACCCGCACCTAACCATGCTGGAAGTACCAAACGATTTTGGCTCCACGAGAAGATCCACGGGATTGCACGTAAGCTTTCCACTCCGCCCTTCGGGTTACGTTTTGCAGGACGAGAGCCAAGTGGCAACTTACCGAGCTCGAGCTCTGGTGTCGCTTGACGGAAGTAAGGCACAAAGTCAGGCTCGCCGCGAACTACGTTGCGATAAGACTCGCAGCTAACTTCTGATAGCACTTCCATTAAGTCGCGCCATTCTTGTTTTGGCTCTGGTGGTGGCAATAGGTTGGCTTCTAGAATCGCGCTCGCGTAAAGGTTAAAACTGTTTACGGCGACATCTGGAAGGCCCAGTTTAAAGCGGATCATCTCGCCCTGTTCTGTTACGCGCAAACCACCTTTCAAGCTTTTTGGTGGTTGAGACAGAAGTGCTGCGTGTGCTGGTGCGCCGCCGCGGCCTACTGTACCGCCACGACCGTGGAATAGAGTCAGTTCAACACCTTCTTCTTCCGCCACTTTTACTAACGATTCCATCGCATGGTACTGAGCCCAGCCTGCAGACATGACACCCGCATCTTTCGCTGAGTCAGAGTAACCAATCATGACCATTTGGTGGTTTTGGATAAAGCCACGGTATAGGTCGATACCCATCAGCTGTTTGATGACCGATTCTGCATTGTTCAAGTCGTCTAGTGTCTCGAATAATGGGCAAACATCCATACGATATGGGCAGCCAGCTTCTTGCAGAAGTAGGTGGACTGCTAACACATCCGATGCAGTGCGTGCCATAGAAATTACGTAGGCACCGAATGCTTCACGCGGTTGTGCTGCAATAATCTTACAGGTGTCCAAAACCTCTTTGACAGGTTCTGATGGTTCCCAATCACGAGGCAGAAGAGGACGCTTAGATGCGAGTTCGTTGGTTAGGAAAGCAATCTTATCTTGCTCGCTCCATTGTTCGTAATCACCAATGCCTAAGTAGCGGGTTAATTCAGACAATACGTCTGAATGACGCGTGCTCTCTTGGCGGATATCAAGGCGAACAAGATGAATACCAAATGCTTTTACGCGGCGCAATGTATCTAGTAGAGAGCCATTTGCGATCACACCCATGCCACATTCATTTAGCGACTGGTAACAGGCATACAGAGGTTCCCAAAGTTGCTCGACTTTTTGCAACGGAGCTTTAACGGCCAGTTTTTGACCATGGATCTTAGCATCGAGAATATCTTTGGTTTCATTCAACAGGGTGCGAAGTTGTTTCAGGATTGCACGATATGGTTCGTGCTGATCTTCGCCAGCAAGTTCACGAACTTGATCGTTTGAAACCGTCATAGACAGTTCACTGATCAACTCGTTGATGTCATTGAGATAAAGATCTGCGGCTTTCCAACGAGACAGAAGCAATACTTCACGTGTCACGCTATGAGTGACAAACGGGTTACCGTCGCGGTCGCCCCCCATCCAAGAAGAGAAGTGCACAGGGCGCGCATCAATTGGTAAACCTTCACCCAAGTAAGACTTCAGACGATCATTCATTTCACGTAAGAAGTCTGGCACCGCTTCCCATAGTGAGTTTTCAACGACTGCAAAACCCCATTTTGCTTCATCCAGCGGAGTAGGGCGCTGTTGTCGAATTACGTCTGAATGCCAGCTTTGCGCGATCAGTTGCTCTAAACGACGCTCGGTTTTCTTGCGCTCTTTAGAAGAAAGATCACTCAGTTCCAACTTTGATAAGCACTCGTTGATCTTGACCAACTTGTTGATCATCGTGCGACGCGTGATTTCCGTTGGGTGAGCCGTCAATACCAATTCAATATTCAGATCACGAACCGCTTGCGCAGTGTCCAGTTTGCTCACATCGTTTTGTACCAGTTTAGAAAACAGCGAGTTAATCGCGTCTGGTTCACAAATGTGCTCTTCACAATGGCGTGAAATCGTGTGGTATTGCTCAGCAATATTGGTGAGATTTAGAAATTGGTTAAACGCACGGGTAACGGGCGTTAGCTGCTCATCGGGTAGGTGTTTGATTTCTTCTATCAAGCTTTCCCTGTCTGCTTGATTACCTGCTTGAGCCGATTTGGATAATTTACGAATGGTTTCCACTTTCTCGAAGATTTCTTCGCCATGGGCATCGCGAATGGTGTTACCCAATAAGTGGCCTAACATGCGCACATTACTTTTGAGTGCGGCGTATTTCTCGTTCATTGTCGTCCTGCCTCGTAAAAAAACTACATCCATTGTCCTTGTTAAGACTCCAATCTAGCGAAAAGCACCAGTTATAGTCAAATAAAGCAGACTAAGTTTGCAATTATTCCGCTGTCTCCTGATTTAGAGCAAATTTACGGCAGCTGTAGAATAAGAAGTGAAAATTAATTACAAAATAACAAGTTAAAGAAGTGTTAAGGCTAGCGCTAAATTGTGAAGATAAAAAGATGCAGCTCAATCGAGCTGCACTGACTTTTGAGTTTATTCGCGTATTAACAGCAATACTTGACCATTGCCTTTGAAAGCACATCAATTGTGGGATCGATAAAATCAAATGAGAGAAACTCATCCGGTTGGTGCGCTTGGTCAATTGAACCCGGGCCAAGAACTAAGGTTGGACAGAGCTGTTGTAAGAAGGGCGCCTCAGTACAGTAGTTCACGGTTTCTGAACTAGTTTGGCAGATCTCTTCAACACCACCGATAAATGGGTGGTCATGTTGGCATTCGTAACCCGGAATTGGTTCATGTAACGGAATTATCTCCAAGCGTCCAGGCCACTTTGCTTCGACTTCTTTTAATGCTCCGCGCAGCATATTTTCTAGGCCATCCAGGCTGATCCCTGGTAGTGGGCGAACATCATAGTGCAGCTCACAGCAACCACAAATACGGTTAGCGCTGTCACCGCCGTGAATGTGTCCAAGGTTTAGGGTAGGGCTTGGAATGGCAAAACCCGGATGGTGGTATTCTTTCACCAATTTATCGCGCAGTTGCATCATGGCAAACATCACTTCATGCATGATCTCAATCGCGTTAACGCCTAAGGCAGGATCGGATGAATGGCCTGACTTACCCGTGACCCGAATTGCATTCGCCACATGACCTTTGTGGCCGCGAATAGGAATGAGGCTGGTGGGCTCACCAATAATGCAGTAATCCGGCTTAAAAGGGGCGTTTACGGTGAAATGTCGTGCACCCAACATGGTGGTTTCTTCGTCACAAGTGGCTAATACGTATAGCGGCTTGGTCTGCTTACTCCAGTCGACTTTTTTGACGGCTTCGTAAATAAAGGCAAAAAAGCCCTTCATGTCTGCCGTGCCTAAACCGTAAAAGCGGTTGTCTTTTTCAGTCAGCTTATGTGGATCAAAATTCCATCGCCCTTGATCGAATGGCACGGTATCACTATGGCCAGCAAGTAAAAGGCCGCCTTCACCCTCTCCCATACGTGCGATCATATTGTGCTTGCCTGGCTCGACTTCGATCACTTCAACGCTAAAACCCAGATCTTTAAACCAAGATGCGAGTTTTTCGATGACTTTTGCATTGCCCTGATCCCAGCTCGGATCCGTGGAGCTGATAGAAGAGGTGCTGATGAGTCCTTCATAGACCTCTAGAAAAGTTGGTAATTGCATGGATTCTTCAAATCTCCTGTTGACAGACAGACCACAAAAATGTAAAACACATATTAAATCATATTTAATGAATAAAAAATCAAAATAAAGCAAAAATTAAATATGAATAGTCATTTGAGCCTTTAAGTATATGGATGTCACACAATGCTAAAAACCACGATTATTGGAGCCAGCGGTTACACCGGCGCAGAGTTAGCGTTAATGGTTAATAAACACCCACAACTCACGCTATCAGGTTTATACGTTTCCGCCAACAGTGTTGATGCAGGAAAGAATATTGCGCAGCTGCACGGTAAGTTAGCAGGCATCATTGATATGCCGGTCTCGCCACTAACGGATCCACTGCAAATCGCTCAAGAATCGGATGTGGTGTTTTTAGCAACGGCTCATGAGGTGAGCCACGATCTAGCCCCAACTTTCTTGGAGGCCGGCTGTCAGGTATTCGATTTATCGGGGGCATTCCGCGTCCAAAGTGAAGGTTTTTACAACACCTTTTATGGCTTCGAGCATCAACATAATAACTGGCTAGATAAAGCTGCATACGGCTTAGCAGAGTGGAACCAGGAATCAATTAAAACTGCTCCCTTAGTTGCTGTAGCAGGTTGCTACCCGACTGCTTCGCAGTTAGCCATCAAACCTCTACTCGAAAATGCATTAGTGGATACCAATCAATGGCCTGTCATTAACGCGACCAGCGGTGTGTCCGGAGCTGGGCGTAAAGCTTCTATGGTGAACAGTTTCTGTGAAGTGAGCTTGCAACCTTATGGTGTATTTACTCATCGTCACCAACCAGAAATTGCTCAGCACTTAGGTTGCGATGTGATTTTTACTCCGCACCTAGGCAACTTTAAACGCGGCATTCTTGCTACGATCACCATGAAGCTAGCATCAGGCGTTACAGAGCAACAAGTCGCTCAAGCATTTGAACAAGCTTATCTAGGAAAGCCAGCCGTGCGTTTAAAAGGCGATGGCATTCCACGTATTCAGGATGTCGAAAATACCCCTTTCTGCGATATCGGCTGGAAGGTACAAGGCGAACATATCATTGTGATTTCAGCCATCGACAACCTACTCAAAGGTGCATCAAGTCAAGCGATGCAATGTCTCAATATTCATTATGGTTACCCAGAACTGACAGCGTTGCTGTAGTCGTTGAAAGAGGGAAATGCGATGACGCAAACCAATCAAGCTCCTTTAGTCATTAAGCTAGGCGGTGCAGCTCTATCTTGCACTCAAACCTTAAGCCAACTGTTTGGTGCCATTGCGGCTTACCAAAAATCGGCACAGCGACAAATCGCCATCGTTCATGGCGGTGGCTACCTAGTTGATGAGTTGATGGCAAAGCTTCAGCTTGAAACCGTAAAGAAAAACGGTTTACGCGTAACGCCTTACGATCAAATTCCGGTGATTGCAGGCGCGCTTGCAGGCACAGCGAATAAGCTACTTCAAGGCCAAGCCATCGCAGATGGACTCAATGCAGTAGGTCTTAGCCTTGCGGATGGTGGTTTGTGTCTTGTTGAAGAACTTGACCCAGAGTTGGGCGCGGTAGGTAAAGCATCACCGGGTGATTCAACGCTATTACAAGCGGTACTAAACAAAGGCGCACTGCCGATCATCAGTTCAATTGGCTTAACCACAGATGGCCAGATGATGAATGTGAATGCTGACCAAGCCGCAGTCGCGGTTGCGGGCGCATTAGATGCGGAGTTGGTCCTGCTATCAGACGTGAGTGGTGTATTAGATGGAAAAGGCCATTTGATCAAAACCCTGTCGGAACAACAAGCGAACATGTTGATCGATGGACATGTGATCACAGACGGCATGATCGTCAAAGTTAAAGCTGCTTTGGAGGCGGCCAATGATCTTGGGCGTCCTATCGAAGTCGCCACCTGGCGTTACCCAGAAAAATTAGTACAGCTATTCGCTGGTGAAAGTATTGGAACGCAATTTTTGCCTCAATAAGCATCAGCAAAAGAATTCAATATTAGGAAGTAGTAGTTGGCACTGACCGCCGAGCGCAGCGCCAGTTAAGTTTGGAGAAGAAAGATGAGCAAAGTGAACGTAAATAAAGTGGTAGTCGCATACTCAGGCGGTCTAGATACCTCAGTAATTATCCCGTGGCTAAAAGAGAACTACGATTGTGAAGTCGTTGCTTTCGTTGCCGATGTTGGTCAAGGTGCAGAAGAGCTAGAAGGTATTGAAGCGAAAGCAAAAGCTTCAGGTGCTTCTGAGTGTTACATCGCTGACTTGAAAGAAGAAATGGTCGCAGACTACATTTACCCAACGCTAAAAACCGGCGCGTACTATGAAGGTAAGTACCTGCTGGGTACATCAATGGCGCGTCCAATTATTGCTAAAGCACAGGTTGAAGTCGCACGTAAAGTGGGCGCGGACGCATTGTGTCACGGCTGTACAGGTAAAGGTAATGACCAAGTTCGTTTCGAAGGCGCATTCGCAGCACTAGCACCAGATCTACAAGTGATTGCCCCTTGGCGTGAATGGGACCTAGTGAGCCGTGAAGAATGTTTAGATTACCTAGCTGAGCGTAACATTCCTTGTTCAGCGTCTCTTACTAAGATCTACTCACGTGATGCAAATGCATGGCACATTTCCACTGAAGGTGGCGTCCTAGAAGATACGTGGAACGCACCAAACGAAGATTGCTGGGTATGGACTGTAGACCCAGAGCAAGCACCAAACGAAGCGGAATACGTCACGCTGAAAGTAGAAAAAGGTGAGGTGGTCGAAGTTGATGGCGAAGCGATGACACCATACAACGCACTGGTTTACCTAAACGGAAAAGGTGCGAAGCACGGTGTTGGTCGTATCGATATCGTTGAAAACCGTCTAGTAGGAATGAAATCTCGTGGCTGCTACGAAACACCGGGAGGCACCATCATGATGGAAGCGCTACGTGCCGTTGAACAGCTCGTGCTAGACAAATCGTCATTCGAATTCCGTGAAGAGCTGGGTCTAAAAGCGTCTCACCTTGTGTACGATGGCCGTTGGTTTACGCCACTATGTAAGTCGATCCTTGCCGCTTCAGAAGAGCTAGCGCAAGACGTGAATGGCGAAGTGGTTGTTAAGCTCTACAAAGGCCAAGCCACGGTAACGCAAAAACGTTCTGACAACAGCTTGTACTCAGAAGAGTTCGCGACTTTTGGTGAAGATGAGGTTTACGACCAAAGCCATGCGGGTGGTTTCATCCGTCTTTACTCGCTATCAAGCCGTATCCGTGCGTTGAACAGCCAGAAGAAATAATCTCTCCACATCTCGGATTGAGTAAAGACCTGCTATTGGATAGCAGGTCTTTTTTGTTGGCTTACGTCTATGAGCACAAAGATGCAAATACATTCTGTTTGAATATATATGTAAAAATATTGAATTTATACTTTATTTTTTGTCGAAATTGCCGTAACGTTGACCCATAAGAAAAAGTGAGCAAATGACCATCAAATTGGTTACTACTCATTCGAGAACGTAGAGTAAGCAATAGTCATCAGGAGAAACGCAATGGCATTATGGGGCGGAAGATTTACCCAAGCGGCAGACACTAGATTTAAAGAGTTTAACGATTCGTTGCGTTTTGACTACCGATTGGCTGAGCAAGACATCGTAGGTTCAATCGCATGGTCTAAAGCTCTGCTTTCTGTAGATGTTCTATCGGCAGAAGAACAGCAAAAGCTGGAACTTGCTTTAAACGAGCTGAAGTTAGAAGTGATGGAAGATCCTCATCAAATTCTTCGCTCAGATGCAGAAGATATCCACTCGTGGGTTGAACAGCAGCTGATTAGTAAAGTGGGAGATTTAGGTAAAAAACTCCACACTGGGCGTTCTCGTAATGACCAAGTAGCGACAGACCTAAAACTTTGGTGTCGTCAGCAAGGCCAGCAACTGTTGATTGCTTTAGATCGTCTGCAATCGCAAATGGTTCATGTTGCTAAGCAGCACCAAGGCACTGTATTGCCTGGCTATACTCATCTTCAGCGCGCTCAACCTGTCACCTTTGCTCACTGGTGTTTGGCTTATGTTGAAATGTTCGAGCGTGACTACTCTCGTCTGAATGATGCCTTACAGCGCCTCGACACTTGTCCACTTGGCTCGGGTGCTTTAGCTGGCACGGCTTATCCGATTGATCGTGAACAATTAGCTCATAACCTTGGTTTCCACCGCGCTACGCGTAATTCACTCGATTCGGTTTCGGATCGTGATCATGTGATGGAACTGATGTCGGTGGCCTCGATTTCTATGTTGCACCTTTCTCGTCTTGCAGAAGATATGATCTTCTACAACTCAGGGGAGTCTAACTTTATTGAGTTAGCGGATACGGTGACGTCTGGTTCGTCATTGATGCCACAGAAGAAAAATCCGGATGCACTTGAGTTGATCCGTGGTAAGACAGGGCGTGTCTATGGCGCATTATCTAGCATGATGATGACAGTGAAAGCCCTACCATTGGCGTACAACAAAGACATGCAAGAAGATAAAGAAGGGTTGTTTGATGCGTTAGACACATGGAATGATTGCATGGAAATGGCAGCGCTGTGTTTTGATGGCATTAAAGTGAATGGTGAGCGTACGCTTGAAGCTGCGAAGCAAGGGTATGCGAACGCGACTGAGTTAGCTGATTACTTAGTGGCGAAAGGCATCCCATTCCGTGAGGCGCACCATATTGTGGGCGTAGCGGTGGTAGGGGCAATTGACAAAGGTTGTGCGCTGGAAGAATTGTCTCTGCAAGAGCTAAAAGCCTTCTCTGAGGTGATTGAAGATGATGTGTATGACATTCTGACAATAGAGTCTTGTTTGGAAAAACGTTGTGCGCTGGGTGGCGTTTCGCCTCACCAAGTCGCTTATGCGGTAGAGCAAGCGGATAAACGTCTGAGCCAGCGTGACAGCTCGGCAGTGAAAGTGCGTCCTGCACGTTTGACGGACATTGAAACACTAGAGGGCATGGTGGCTTATTGGGCGAACCTCGGTGAGAATCTACCCCGCTCTCGTAATGAGCTCGTGAGAGATATTGGCTCCTTCGCGGTGGCTGAGCATCATGGTGAAGTGACAGGTTGCGCTTCTCTATATGTGTATGACTCAGGGTTGGCTGAAATACGCTCTCTTGGTATCGAAGCGGGCTGGCAAGGTCAAGGACAGGGCAGTGCAATCGTAAATCACTTGGTTGAGAAAGCACGTCAAATGGCGATAAAGAAGGTCTTTGTCCTCACTCGAACGCCAGAGTTCTTTATGAAGCAGAGCTTCTTACCAACATCGAAGTCGCTGTTGCCAGAAAAAGTCTTGAAAGATTGCGATCAGTGTCCACGTCAGCACGCGTGTGATGAAGTGGCGCTAGAGATCAATTTAATGGAGCAAGTGATCCAAAAATCGCATGTGGCATGAGCTGAAATTTCGGAGTGATTTTATTAGCATTCAATGACATAGTTATTTTCTGATTCACTTACATCAGTATTTGCTAAAAAAATCGAAAAAATTTGGAACCTTTGAGAGGAAGCTCGGTCTATTAAAGTACCACTGCTTTTTCTTAGAAGAATCTAAGAGAGCCCCAGAACTGATATTGGTTTTGGGGCTTTTTTCTATCTGCCACTTTACTCTTTTTTATCCGTCTCTTTTCGTCCTCGCCGACGTTGCCACGGCAAGATGACAAAACGCATCCATAAGTGCAAAAACAATAAAATATTGAAAGCGAAACCAGCAAAGATCAAAGCGATCGACTCGATGCTTTGTGGATCATCTTTGAACGCAAACCACCACACAATCCAGCACAGTACCGAAAGCACCGTTAACTGATCCAAGCATCGTTGGCAGCGCCCAAGCTTTTTCCAAAACCAATGTTCCTCGCAACGGCGACAAGTCATAGTGTTTTCCAAGGCATCAGTGTTGCTTCAGATTATATACCCAACACAAAGAGAGAAAGCGTTTTTTGTAGCAGCTTAGAGCGCAGGAACACAACCAAAAATGGAAAGTTAGCTTCGTAGAGCTTATGTGGCACGTGATTGATGTATGGTGCGCTGTCAGTCTTTAATAGGAAAAATAATCATGTCGACAGAATTGAAATTTGCGCTGAGTATCGCTGGTGGCTTTTTTACGATCGGTGTAGTCGCGATCATCATGGTAAGTCGTTACGCAATGATGGCAGTGTAGTACTTATGTAATCGCCTCAAAGTAGTCAACAGAAAGCCTCGTTAATCACGAGGCTTTCTGTTTTGTTTGGTATGTAAAGACTGGCTCGATTGAGCATGAAAGCGTTAGCAACCAGGCCCACAGTCAAGGCAATGTTTCACCATTTCTGGCCCTAAGTGTAGTTTTGCATTCAAATCACGTAGAGCGGTGCGGACACCCTCTTCGATCACTGGATGGTAGAAGGGCATATCTAGCATCTCAGAAACCGTCATTCTATTTTGGTGTGCCCAAGCCAAAAGATGCGCGAGGTGTTCTGCGTTCGGCCCCATCATCTCTGCACCTAAAAAGCGTCCAGTACCTTGCTCGCCATAGACATGTAACATCCCTTTGTTTCGTAGCATGACACGTGAACGTCCTTGATTCTCAAACGAGACTTCGCCAGTAACAAAACAACCACAGCTTCCTAAGCGAGTTTCCAGTTGTTTGAAAGTTTCACCGACCATAGCTATTTGCGGATCGGAGAATACAGCTGAAATTGGCGAACGACGCAGACCTGCACGAATATCCGGGAAGCGACCAGCATTATCACCAGCAATGCGACCTTGGTCAGCGGCTTCGTGCAGCAGTGGAACTTGGTTACTTGCATCACCCGCAATAAAAATACTCTCTACGGAGGTTTGCAATGTGTAGTGATCTGCGGTTGGTACACCGCGTTCATCTAATGCCACATTGGTGTTCTCGATCGCTAGCTTATCTACGTTTGGACGTCGTCCAGTGGCTGCTAAAACGTAATCAACAATAAAGGTTTCTAATTCACCGTCGTGGTTAATGAATTTGATTTCAACTTTATCTGCGCCTGCTGCATTCGATGATGGTATGCGCTTCATGCTTTCTACTTTTACATCGGCATCAAGATAGAACTCTTCTTTAAAAGTTTTATCTGCATAAGCCATCACTTCTGGATCTGTCAGTGGACCAACTTGACCACCAAGACCAAAGAGCTTCACTTTCACCCCTAGGCGGTGCAATGCTTGACCGAGTTCAAGACCGATCACTCCAGGGCCAAATACCGCAACGGACTCAGGCAAATCATCCCAATCAAAGACATCATCATTCATTACGAGACGGTCACCCAACTCATTCCAAGCTGCTGGATAAGCAGGACGAGAGCCCGTCGCGATCACAATCCGTTTTGCGGTGACCTGAGTATGGTCATCTATGATAAGTGTATGATCATCGGCAAACTTCGCGTAACCTGACAGCTTGTCTTCTGCGGGAATATCATCGACGCTTTCAAGCACAAAGCCAACAAAACGATCACGTTCGCGTTTTACACGATCCATGACTTCTTGTCCGTTAATGCGTATTTCACCTTGCGGATGGATCCCAAATCCAGGCGCTTTTTCGATTTGGTGGGCACTTTCTGCGGCCGCAATCAACAGCTTAGAGGGCATGCAACCGACGCGAGCACAGGTTGTTCCGTAAGGGCCGCCTTCAATCATTACTACGCTATTAGTATGAGCTTTTGCTGCTCGATAAGCGCCAAGACCAGCAGTACCACCACCAATAATCGCTACGTCGACATTAACTTGTTTCATCGTGAACTCTCGCTTTTTGTTTTTAAGCCAAGCTAGCTACATTGAGCTTGGAGAGTGAATTATTGAGCTTGGAGAGTGAATTGGGTCGTTGAATCTGTATAAGGAGTCACCTTATCGGTAGACGACTACTTATCTAGACTAGTAGAAGAAGTGAGTTAGGGTTGGCCTCCGAGCCAAAGGCACCGGAGACCGAGGGTGTAGGCTATGGACAGCTTAGCCTAGATACGCTTCTAGCTCTTCGCTACCGCCGATGTGCTTGCCACCGATAAAGACTTGTGGAACAGTCGTGCGACCAGATATAGCTCGTAGACTAACTGTCGTTGCGTCTTTACCCAGAATCACTTCTTCATATTGAAGACCGTGGTCAATCAGGTTTTGTTTCGCTTTCATACAGAAAGGGCAGCCTGGTTTAGTGAACACCGTGATGGATTCTTGCGTTTTGTAGTCAGGCGCTATGTAATTCAGCATCGTATCTGCGTCTGACACCTTGAATGGGTCGCCTGGTTCGTTTGGCTCAATGAACATTTTTTCCACTACGCCATCTTTTACTAGCATGCTGTAACGCCATGAACGTTTGCCAAAGCCGATGTCGTTTTTATTCACTAACATACCCATGCCATCGGTGAATTCACCATTACCATCCGGGATGAAGGTAATGTTTTCTGCTTCTTGGTCTTGTTTCCATGCATTCATCACGAACGTATCATTGACCGAGACACAAATAATCTCATCCACTCCGTGCTCTTTAAATACAGGGAACAACTCGTTGTAACGAGGTAGATGGCTTGATGAACAGGTTGGAGTAAATGCACCCGGTAAGCTAAATACGATAACGGTCTTACCTTTAAATAGCTCATCAGTCGTTACATTCATCCAAGAGTCACCTTGACGAACTGGAAAAGTAACTTGAGGGACTTGTTGACCTTCTTTAGATACAAACATAATGATTTCCTTTAACTATTTTAAATTATGCGTATAGAGCTTAGCGTTTTTCTTTGCTCTGTTTCGTTCTGTTGAGCCCATTATTGTAAAAATTCTTTGATAGCTCTAATCGTTTGGTGTTATGGTTTTGATAGGTATTAGCTATTGTTAAAAGAAGCGAATTGTGAGTTATGAATATTCGAGATTTTGAGTACTTAGTTGCACTTGCGGAACATAAGCACTTTCGCAAAGCGGCAGAAGCATGTTTTGTTAGCCAACCAACATTGAGTGGACAAATTCGTAAGCTAGAGGATGAACTCGGTACCACGCTTTTAGAGCGAAGCAGCCGTCGCGTTTTGTTTACCGATTCAGGGTTGCAGTTGGTGGAGCAAGCTAAGCGTATCTTAAGTGAAGTGAAAACTTTTAAAGATATGGCGAGTGGTCAGAGCGGAGCAATGACTGGGCCTATGCATATCGGTTTCATCCCGACGGTAGGTCCGTATCTACTACCCAAAATTCTGCCGCAGATAAAAGAAGCATTTCCTGAACTGGAGCTGTTCCTGCACGAAGCTCAAACACATCAGTTGGTGCGTCAATTAGAAGAAGGTAAATTGGACTGCTTGGTCTTGGCTTCGGTTGATGAAACGGCACCTTTTAAAGAAATCGAAGTGTATAACGAGCCGTTAAGTGTTGCGGTGCCATGTGATCATGAGTGGGCCTCTCTCGACCATGTTGATATGTTGGAGCTGAATGGTAAAACCGTTTTAGCGCTAGGAGACGGTCACTGTCTTCGTGATCAAGCGTTAGGTTTCTGTTTTGCTGCCGGAGCGAAAGACGATGAACGCTTTAAGGCAACCAGTTTGGAGACACTGCGGAATATGGTCGCTGCTGGTGCTGGGATTACGTTATTGCCTCAGCTTTCTATCCCCAATGAGAAGCAAAAAGATGGCGTGTGCTATGTACCAGCCGTTAACCCTACGCCTTCGCGCAATATAGTCCTTGTATATCGCCCGGGCTCACCACTGCGTGCAAGGTTTGAAGCTTTGGCGGCGAAGATTAAAGAAGTATTGGCTTCTTATCCTTCATTGAACGCCGCGGCGTAAAAGCCGACATAAAAAAGGGAGAGCGAATGCTCTCCCTTTTGCTTTAGTGATTTAGAACAGCTCTTCTGCGCCAGAGCCGGAAGAATAAATACTGTCTTCCAAACGGTCTCCAGCGTATTCGGTAGGCTCAGTGCCTTTTTCAAAGTATTCGAACATCGATGTGCTGTCTACTTTGTGCGTTAGCATGCCAGTGTTGCGATCAATACGAACACGAATGATGTTATCTGGAATATTTTTACCTTGCTCAGGTGTTTCTTCTAGTGCAACGCGCATAAAGTCAATCCAAGCGGGTTCTGCGGTTTTCGCACCCGATTCGGCACCGGAAATTTGGCCTTTGCCTAGGTTGCTATTAACCGTTGTGCGACCAAGGGCGCGTGAGTGATCATCAAAACCAACCCAAGCAATGGCAACAACACCAGGACCATAGCCGTTGTACCAAGCATCTTTGGAGTCATTCGTTGTACCCGTTTTACCACCGATATCACGACGCCCTAGTTTTTGTGCACGCCAGCCAGTACCGTTCCACCCCGTACCTTCACGCCAGTTACCACCACCCCAAATGTTGCTGTACATCATCTCACGCATCAAGAATGCGTTTTGCTCAGAGATAACTTGTGGAGCATATTGAGGTTCATCATTTTCCAGTGCGTTGTCTGTTGCCAAACCATCAATCGCGACGTCTTGTTCGCCAAACTCATCGGCATAGCGATTGTCTGGCTGAGCGCTCATTTGTGGGCAATCCTTATGACAAACGCTCTTTGGATTCGCTTTAAACAGCACTTCACCGAATGCATCTTCCACGCGTTCTACGTAGAACGGTTCGACGTAATAACCTCCGTTCGCAAATACAGAGTAGCCTTGTGCCACTTTCATTGGTGTTAAGCTACCAGCACCGAGCGCGATGGTCTCTGAACGTGGTACTTGGTTAATATCAAAACCAAAACGAGTAAGGTACTGACGAGTTTCATCAAGGCCTACTTCACGCAGTGTACGCACTGCCATCACGTTCTTTGACTGAGCTAAGCCGAGGCGAAGGCGAGTTGGACCGCCATAGGTTGGTGGTGAGTTTTTAGGTCGCCAAGCCGAACCAGAACCTGCGTCCCATTTGTTAATCGGCGCATCGTTGATCAGAGTGGCTAGGGTAAGTCCCTTGTCAATTGCTGCTGAGTAGATAAATGGTTTGATACTTGAGCCAACCTGACGCACTGACATAGTGGCACGGTTAAACTTACTATGAACAAAGTTAAAGCCACCCACTAACGACAATATCGCACCATTTTCCGGGTTCATCGCGACAAACGCGGTGTTCGCTGTTGGCACTTGGCTCAGTTTCCAGCTTTGTGTCGTGTTGTCATCTTCATTGGGTTCGCTCACTTCGCGAACCCAAACTTGTTGACCCGTCGCTAGCACATCATGCGCTGATTTTGGTGTTGAGCCTTGGCGGTTTTCGGTGATGTATTTACGCGCCCAATGCATTCCAGTCCAAGGAATGGTCTGCTCTTCATGGTTTTTAACCCAAACTTGCGCAGTTTTATCATCGACTTTTGTCACGACGGCAGGATAAAGGTCACCATAAGTTGGTTGCTTCTTAAGATGCTTTTCTATTTGCTCGCTGTTCCAAGCGGTTTCCCCTTCTTTCCAAAGCACTTTTTCCGCACCGCGGTAGCCGTGACGTTCATCGTATGACAGCAGATTATTTACCACGGATGTATTCGCGGCATCTTGCAGTTTAGAGTCCACCGTCATGTAGATATTCAAGCCAGAGGTATAGGCTTCTTCTTCACCGTACTCTTTCACGGCCCATGCACGAGCTAGTTCCGCCACATAAGGAGCGGAAAGTTCAATTTCAGCACTGTGGTAACGCGCCACGATAGGTTCGTTGCGTGCTTCGTCATACTGTTCTTGCGTGATGTATTTTTCATCAAGCATTCGCATTAACACGACGTTACGGCGTTTTGTCGCACGCTCAAGAGAGTAAATTGGGTTCATCGTTGATGGCGCTTTTGGCATCCCTGCGAGTGTCGCAAGTTCGCTTAACGTCAATTCATCAAGGCTCTTACCAAAGTAAACTTGAGCGGCCGCACCAAAACCATATGAGCGGTAACCAAGGAAGATTTTATTGACATAAAGTTCCATGATTTCTTGCTTACTCAGAAGCTGCTCAATGTGGATAGCAATGAAAATCTCTTTAATCTTACGCATGATCTTCTTCTCATTAGATAAGAAGAAGTTACGCGCTAGCTGTTGCGTAATGGTACTTGCGCCCTGCTTAGCTGAACCTGAGATCGCAACTACAACGGCTGCACGAGTGATGCCGATAGGATCGATACCTGGGTGTTCGTAAAAACGGCTATCTTCGGTTGCGATTAGCGCATGAATTAAGTCTTGAGGAATTTCATCATAAGTAACAGGAATACGACGCTTTTCACCGAACTGTGCGATCAGCTTCCCGTCTTGACTAAACACCTGCATAGGTGTTTGTAATTCAACGT
The DNA here is from genome assembly GCF_020515785.1 of Vibrio sp. E14. Classification (NCBI taxonomy): domain Bacteria; kingdom Pseudomonadati; phylum Pseudomonadota; class Gammaproteobacteria; order Vibrionales; family Vibrionaceae; genus Vibrio; species Vibrio sp. E14. Next base: position 26,186 of record NZ_JAHPJI010000015.1, on the reverse strand, counting down.
CTTTTAGAGTTGCAACATCTGGCAGTTCAGGCTTCACGTACTGATAGAAGCCAAATATTGTGGTGACTCCAAGAATTATGCAAATCAATGTTAAAAATAATAAACGCTTTATGAACTTCACCGGAGAATCCCTGATTGGTTGAGGCTGTGTAACGGCAAACCCTTGTACTCTTAGGTCAAAAATTTAGCACATAGAGATATTAACTCTTATTTGGGTGCTAATAACAACCTTTGCACGAAGAAATTTCGGAGCGAGAGTAAGAGATGGATAAGCTAATCGTTACCGGCATCGATATAGGCCATAACAGCCTCAAAGCCGTAGTACTTAAACCCACAGGCAACAATTACGCTCTGTTGGGTTACCAAGAAATATTACTAAAGGAAGGTATTGTCGCTGAAAATAACACTATAAATCATCAAGAAATTGTAAAGACCCTAAAGCTGATTAAAAAAGAACTGCCTTTTGGTGCTAAAAAGGTCGCAATTTCAGTGCCTGATAATTCGGTGATCAGTAAAAAATTGCAAATAGAACAAAACCTTGAAGATAGCGAAGTTGAGTTTGCTGTGATTCAGGCATTTTCTCATCAATCGCCATTCCCTGTCGAAGAGCTGAGTTTAGACTTCGTCCGTCTTCGTGCAGAAGATGGGTTGCGTGGGACTGATAACTATCAAGTGTTTGCGACAAGAAAAGATGTGGTCGATAGTCGCGTGGATGCATTACAAAAATCCGGACTAAAACCCGTTTTAGTGGACGTGCATTCACAAAGTCTTGGTCATATCTGGAAGCTCACCGCCGATCGCTTTCCTGACAAAAATAAGTACTGCTTACTCGATATTGGCACCTCATCGAGCTCCTTTACCATGTTTACCGAACAAGGTGAGCTGTTTCACAAAGAGTTTGCTTGCGGCACACGCGGAGCAAACAGCCCTGTTCAAGATGATTTGATGTCCGATGATGCTCAGGAGAAAACAGAGCTGTTTAATCGCCAAATCGTGGAACGGGTGAAACGTCAGATGCAGCTCTACACCTCAATTAATGGCTCGCAAAATATCAAAGGTATCTGGTTATCAGGGGAAGGAGCTTCGACACCAATGCTCGCGGAAGAGTTATCTCAGCAACTGTCACTAGAGTGTGAATTGCTAAACCCGCTAGGGCTATTTGAGATGAAGGTGTCCAAACGTAAACGTCGTGCCGCGGATTGGCAGCATTTCTCTACAGCCGCAGGACTCGCGATTCGTGGCATTCATTGGCTAGGAGGTGCGCGTGCTTTATCGCATTAATTTACTTCCTTGGCGAGAGAACCAAAGAGAAGAGCACCGACGTCGTTTCATTAGCTTGGTCGCGTTAGGCATGTTGGTCGCCATTGGTATTCAATGGGGTATTGGAAAGTTTTTTGAGTACCAACAAGATCAGCAGCAGGAGCGGCTTGATTACCTTACTCACTACATTGCTGAGCTCGACCAGCGTATTGAAGCAATGAAAATCGCCGAGCAAGAGCACAGCAAAATCCTCGAACGTTTAAAAGTGGTTGAAGGGTTACAAAACGGTAGAAACAAAACGACCGAGTTTATGAACTTGATGCCAGCCGTCATTCCTGAAGGTGTATATGTCGACAAGATCAAAATGAATGATCTGGAAATTGAGATCTCGGGGATCTCTGATAGCACTCCAAAACTTGCCACGATGCTGGACAACATGGAGCGTTCGGCCAAGTTGAATGATGTAGAAATGCACTCCATCGTTCACGGAAAAGCGCGTTTTGGAAAAGAGTTCCAAACGTTCAAAGTGTCTTTCATGTTCAAAGTGCCGGAGAAGAAAGTGGAGGCCCAGCATGGTTGATTGGCAGGATCTCGAAATAGATGAAATGGCAGAGTGGCCATTGTTGCCTCAGCTTGTGGTTATCGCGCTGCTGATTTTCCTAATTCAAGGTTTTGGCTATTGGTTTTACCTTAAGCCAAAAGAAGAGCAATTGAATAACTTGGTCCAGCAGGAGCAGACGCTCAAGGTGGCATTGAAGATCAAAGCGAACAAAGTAGCAGCATTGCCTCAGCTTCAATCTCAATTGGATGAACTCACCACGCGTTACGAATTATTGCTACAACAACTGCCCGCGCAAAAAGAGTTGGCTACGATGCTCGCTTCGGTGAATGAACTCGGTATCGACAATAAGTTGACCTTTACCCGTATCGACTGGGGTGAAAAGCAATCAGAGCATTTCCTCTATCGTCTTCCTTTAAACATTGAGTTAACGGGAGATTTTCATGACATCGGCCATTTTTCTCAGGCGATAGCAACGCTACCTCGAATCATCACGTTTAAAGATGTGACTTGGCAGCGTGTCAGCCAAGAAAGTGAAACTCTGCACTTTAGGGTACGAGCCAATACCTATCAGTTTAAGCCAGAGGAGACGAACAATGACAAGTAAGCATTTGTTACTGGTACTGATGGGGTCTCTGCTACTTGGATGTCAGGCGAATGATGAGTCATTAACGGATTTTATTCGAGGGGTGGAGAGTCAGGCGCGTCGAGATGTCGAGAAACTTAAGCCTGCAGATAAGTATGTTGCCGTCACGTACGCACCTGAAGTACAGCGTGCGCCCTTTGAGTTGCCAAAAGAAGCCACCATCGCCACTCAGCCCGTTGCAAGAAAAGATTGCTGGCAACCGCCTTCAAGAAGGCGCACTGGCAAATTAGAAAAATTCCCATTAAGCCAATTACGTTTGAAAGGAGTTATGGGCATGGGTAATACGGTTTCTGGTCTCGTTCAGGCACCCAATGGAACCGTTTATAAAGTGAAGCCGGGGCAATACCTCGGACGCAACAATGGCAAAGTGACCCACGTCAGCCATTCCTATTTGTTAATTAATGAAACGTTGCCCGACGGCTTAGGGTGTTGGCAGAAGCGTAAAGTTAAGTTGGCTTTGAGATAGCCCCATTTATTTTTGATATTGAGTAATGAAAATGAGACAAGGATTAACACGTACAACAAGGATACTAACTGGGCTCTTCTCCTTATGGTTGTTTGTATTTTTAGCCCCTTTAGTGGCAGCAGAAGAAGTATCGTCTAATGCCTTAAAGAGTATCGACTTTCGCACTAATAAAGATAAAGACGCCGTTATAGTCGTTGAACTGGCGTCACCTGCCGCGATTGTTGATGTCAAACGCGTACAGGAAGGGTTAAGTATCGATTTGCTTAATACTTCGGTAAAAGACGAGCAACTGTATCTCCTAGACGTAAAAGATTTCTCGACTGTGGTTGAAAGCGTAGAGGTGTTTCGCGATACCTCAACTACGCGCTTGGTTGCGCACATTAATGAAGAATATACGCATGATTACCGTTTAACGGGGCGATTCTTGGAAATCAAAGTGGCTAAGATCAAACCCAATGAGAAAGCCCCGGATAAAAGCATTCTAGAAAAAGAAGGCAAGCTCATTTCGATTAACTTCCAAGATATTCCTGTACGTAACGTGTTACAGCTGATTGCCGACTACAACCAGTTCAACTTGGTTGTTTCAGACTCCGTAGAAGGTAACCTCACACTTCGTCTTGATGGTGTTCCGTGGCAGCAAGTGCTGGATATTATTTTGCAAGTTAAGGGGTTAGATAAGCGTGTTGATGGCAACGTGATTCTGGTTGCTCCAACAGATGAGCTTGATCTGCGCGAAAAACAGCAACTCGAAAAGCAGCAGCTAGAACAAACGATGGGAGAGCTTTCGTCTGAAATCATCAAGGTAAACTTCGCCAAAGCTTCAGACATTGCAGAGATGATCAACGGAGAAGGGAACATCAGTATGTTGTCTGAGCGAGGCAGTATGACCATTGATGAGCGGACTAACTCGTTATTGATTCGTGAGCTACCTGAAAACATTGAAGTGATTCGAGAAATTATTGAATCTTTGGATATCCCGGTGAAGCAGGTTCAAATTGAAGCGCGTATTGTGACCATTAATGAAGGCAACATGGACGAGTTGGGAATTCGCTGGGGCTTTACCTCTATTAATGGCAATAACACGGTTGGTGGCTCTATCGAAAACAACCTTGCCACGATCGGTTTATATAACGGTGGTGGTGAAGGAGAAGACGGTGGTGACGGTGATGGAGTAGGTATCGATGACTTCCTAAACGTAAACTTAGCTGCAACCAGTCCAAACGCGACCAGCATTGCTTTTCAGGTTGCAAAATTAGGCTCAGACACATTGTTAGACCTCGAGCTTTCTGCGCTGCAACAAGAGTCCAAAGCTGAGATTATCTCAAGCCCACGTTTGATCACTACCAATAAGAAGCCTGCCTATATTGAGCAGGGTACCGAGATACCTTATCTAGAGTCCTCATCAAGTGGTGCTACGACGGTAACGTTTAAAAAAGCAGTATTGAGTTTGAAGGTGACGCCACAAATTACACCGGATAACCGTCTTGTGTTGGACTTAAGCGTTACGCAAGATAGACCTGGACAAGTCGTGAAAACAGGCACTGGTGAAGCCGTTGCGATTGATACTCAGCGTATCGGGACGCAAGTGTTAGTAAATAACGGTGAAACCGTCGTTCTTGGTGGTATTTTCCAGCACAGCATTACTAACTCGGTGGACAAAGTGCCTTTGTTAGGCGATCTGCCACTATTAGGTGCGCTTTTCCGTCGAAGTTATGAAAATGTTGGCAAAAGTGAGCTGTTAATTTTCGTCACCCCTAAGGTGGTGATTCAGTAGTTCTACCTCGTGAAAAACTGATTAAATCAAAAATAAAGTTGCAATAGTGGCACCATGCTTGGATAATTTCGGGTCTTATCACGAATTATCTGTGAGGAACTGGTGCCACAAGCCTTGTAGAACAGCGATTTAGCTGTGTTTTCTTGTGGCGATCTTATTGAATCAATGTTGTAAATTACTGCTAAACATGGCTGAGAAACGTAATATTTTCCTTGTTGGCCCAATGGGCGCCGGCAAAAGTACAATTGGTAGACATCTAGCACAGCAACTGCATATGGAGTTTGTTGACTCCGATACAGTGATCGAAGAACGCACTGGTGCAGACATCTCTTGGGTTTTTGATGTAGAAGGTGAAGAAGGCTTCCGCAAGCGTGAAGAAGCGGTACTTGAAGACCTAACACAAGAGCAAGGCATCGTGCTTGCGACTGGCGGTGGCTCTGTTAAGAGCAAAGAAAACCGTAATCGTCTTTCGGCACGTGGTGTTGTTGTTTACTTAGAAACGACGATTGAAAAGCAACTTGCGCGCACAAACCGTGACAAGAAGCGTCCTCTACTTCAAACGGACAACCCTCGCGAAGTATTGGAGCAATTAGCTGAAGAACGCAATCCTCTGTATGAAGAAGTAGCGGATTACACTGTTCGCACTGACGATCAGAGTGCAAAAGTGGTAGCCAACCAGATCGTAAAAATGCTAGAAGAGAGATAAGTTTTATCTTTTTTTTAATTGGAGCAAACCGATGGAACGGATTACGGTCAACCTAGCTGAGCGTAGCTACCCAATCTCTATTGGCGCCGGGTTATTTGAGGACCCGGCGTACCTCTCTCAAGTTCTCTCAAACAAAAATGCAAAACAAAAAGTTGTTGTGATCAGTAATGTCACAGTGGCGCCTTTGTATGCTGACAAAATTTTAAAGCAGCTCGAGCAGCTCGGTTGTAGTGCATCCTTGTTAGAATTGCCTGATGGCGAACAGTACAAAAACTTGGATGTGTTTAACCAAGTGATGAACTTCCTCCTCGAGGGGAATTTCGCTCGTGATGTTGTGATCATCGCGTTAGGTGGTGGCGTTATTGGCGACCTTGTGGGCTTTGCTTCTGCCTGTTACCAGCGTGGGGTCGACTTTATTCAAATACCAACCACATTGCTATCTCAAGTGGACTCTTCGGTGGGTGGAAAAACCGCGGTTAACCATCCGTTGGGTAAGAACATGATAGGTGCGTTTTACCAACCGAAAGCCGTGATCATCGATACCAACTGTTTATCGACGTTGCCTGAGCGTGAATTCGCAGCAGGTATCGCAGAAGTCATTAAGTACGGCATCATTTACGATGCAGACTTTTTTGTATGGTTAGAAGACAATCTTGAACGCTTGTACGCGTTGGATGAAGAAGCGCTTACCTATGCCATTGCACGTTGCTGTGAAATAAAAGCGGAAGTGGTGGCTCAGGATGAGAAAGAATCGGGCATCCGCGCTCTGCTCAACTTAGGTCACACCTTTGGCCATGCGATTGAAGCTGAGCTTGGCTATGGTAATTGGCTGCATGGTGAAGCGGTTTCTGCTGGCACGGTCATGGCGGCCAAAGCTTCGCACCTGCGCGGTCTTATCTCAGCAGAGCAATTTGAGCGTATTGTTGCTATTTTGCGTCGTGCCAAACTGCCTGTTTATACTCCAGACAGTATGAGCTTCGATGACTTCCTCAAACATATGATGCGAGATAAAAAAGTCCTCTCTGGTCAATTAAGATTAGTTCTACCTACAGGCATTGGTAGTGCCGAGGTCATTGCTGATACGACACAAGACGTACTCAAACAGGCGATAGACTTCGGTCGCGATATTTAACCTTGTAATGGCGCCTTTGGGCGTCATTCTTGTAGTGTATTAAGGTTATTAGATGAGTGTTGCTCACGTTCTGGAATTAGATTCTCAAATCGAGTTGCTTGATAGGTTAGGATTGCTGACTAATTTTGGTTCCAACTTCATTGCGATTAATGGTCATGATGGTTATGGAAAATCTTGGTTAGCGCAGCGATACCTTGAAGTGGGTGCCAGTAACAAGAATCAATGTTTGTTACTTTGTCATTCTAATCAAGATGATGTGCAGCGCCGCATCCTTATTTTGAGTCAACTGGTTTCGGACGCATTGTTTAATCAGCAAGAGCCTTTACTTGATAGCCTCGAAAGACTATTGGGTGATGAGCCTTGTGATATCGCGATTGTGGTTGATGATGCGCATTTATTAAGTGAGACGCTCGTTTCTGAGCTTTGGATGCTGGTTTTAGAGGCGCATCATAAGCCGAATTGGACCATCAATGTCTTATTATTTACGCAGTCTGGGCGCTTAGAAGGATTGCTGTCACGTCTCAGTTACGGACAAGAGATAAAGCCTGTTGAGCTTGATATTGATATGTTGTCCGAAGTGGAAGCCCGTCGTTTCTTTGAATCACTTGTTGCGCGCTATGTTGATGATGAGGCGGAGAAGCGGGTTCGAGATGCATTTAAAAAAGTTGACCCAGTACCGGGTGACATCATGGCGTTAGGAGAGATGAAAGTGGAAAAAAGGATCATTATCCGCTCGATTGTCGGTTCACCGCTGAATATTGCGTTAGTGGTATTAGCATTACTGTTGCTTGCTGCTGGTGGCTATTGGTGGATGTATAATCAACCAAGCCCTGATGATAAAGCGCAGCAAATTGCTGGTAGTTTAGAGCAAACGGCTATTCCAACTTTTGAAGATTCAGGAATCAGTGCTGCGCAGTCTTCACTACAATCTGTGACTGATGACACTAGCAGTGGTCTTGATGGCTCTGGCGCGATTGATGATTCTGATTCATTACCGCCAGCAGTAACGGAAGAAGTGGCGAGCGTTGGCAGTGATGACAATCAACAGAGAGTGGTGATTGAGTCGAATGTGGTCGATGCATTGCTTGAAGGTAAAGCTGATTCAGCAGACACAAAAGCGATTGATGATATCGTAGGTACTGATAAAGCAGAAACTGCTGATGAAACTGACTCTCCTTTGATTAAAGTCGTAAAACCAAATCAAGGTATGACGCAAACTTCTGCTCAGTCAGGAGAAGACGGTGCGAAGCAGCCTGTGGTTAAGTTTTCATTTGCTCGCGAAGAATTAAAAGCACTATCACCAAGAGCCTATACACTGCAGCTTGCTGCTATGACGTCAATGGAGGATGTACAAGCCTTCCTCGATGAGCATCAGCTGAATAATCAAGTACGAATTTATCCTACCGTTCGCAATGACACCGAGTGGTATATCATCACATACCAAGATTATCCGACAATTCAAATGGCTCGCGATGCCGTTGCAAGCTTGCCTGATTCGGTTAAGTCGGTGAGTCCTTGGGCAAAATCACTCCGTCAGGTTCATCGCGAAATTGATCGCGTGAAATAAACCTGAGCTTCGCTGAAAAATATGTTACATTCCGCAGCCTTAATTTTTGGTCGATAGATAGAGCAGTAGATGAAAAAGCAACGAGCCTTTCTTAAATGGGCAGGAGGAAAATACGGACTGGTTGAAGACATCCAACGTCATTTACCGCCGGCTCGAAAGCTAGTTGAACCTTTTGTTGGCGCGGGCTCAGTTTTTCTGAATACCGACTATGACCATTACCTACTGGCAGATATCAATCCAGATCTGATCAATCTGTACAACCTACTGAAAGAACGCCCTGAAGAGTATATCTCTGAAGCGAAGCGTTGGTTTGTCGCTGAGAACAACCGTAAAGAAGCTTACTTACACATTCGCGCTGAGTTTAATAAAACCGATGACGTGATGTACCGCTCTTTAGCGTTTTTGTACATGAACCGCTTTGGTTTTAATGGTCTATGCCGTTACAACAAAAAAGGCGGTTTTAACGTTCCGTTCGGTTCATATAAAAAGCCTTACTTCCCAGAGGCGGAATTGGAGTTTTTTGCCGAAAAAGCTAAGAAAGCCACGTTCGTTTGTGAAGGTTATCCAGAAACTTTTCGCCGAGCACGTAAGGGGAGTGTGGTGTATTGCGATCCTCCTTATGCACCGCTTTCAAACACGGCAAATTTCACCTCATACGCAGGTAATGGTTTCACGTTGGATGATCAGGCTGCATTAGCCGACATTGCTGAAAGAACGGCGACTGAGCGTGGTATTCCGGTTCTGATTTCTAACCACGACACTACGTTGACGCGTCGGTTGTATCACGGTGCAGATCTCAATGTAGTAAAAGTAAAGCGCACCATTAGCCGCAATGGCAGTGGTCGTAATAAAGTCGATGAGCTGCTTGCTCTTTTTCATGCCCCTGAGATGGATCAACCAAGCTCTTAGTTCTCACACTATTAAATCTAAATAGTGGATCTCCCCACTGGCTTCGGTAGAATTGCGCGCAGATTGTTTGCTCATTACTACTGAGGTCAGGTATGAAAGATTTTCTTATTGCTCCATCCATTTTATCGGCAGATTTTGCTCGTCTCGGTGAAGATGTCGAGAAAGTACTCGCAGCGGGTGCGGATGTGGTACATTTCGACGTTATGGATAACCACTATGTACCAAACCTGACTTTTGGTGCACCTGTGTGTAAAGCACTACGCGATTACGGCATCACAGCGCCAATCGATGTTCACCTAATGGTGAAACCGGTTGACCGCATTATTCCTGATTTCGCAAAAGCGGGTGCGTCGATGATTACATTCCATGTGGAAGCTTCCGATCATGTAGACCGTACACTGCAGTTAATTAAAGAGCACGGCTGTAAGGCTGGTGTGGTACTAAACCCAGCAACGCCACTTGCGAGCCTTGAGTTCATCATGGACAAAGTCGACATGATTCTACTGATGTCGGTTAATCCTGGCTTTGGTGGTCAATCATTCATTCCTCACACACTAGATAAACTGCGTGCAGTTCGTAAGATGATCGATGAGTCTGGTCGCGATATCCGTTTAGAAATTGATGGCGGTGTGAAGGTTGACAACATTCGTGAAATCGCAGAAGCGGGCGCAGACATGTTTGTTGCAGGCTCGGCGATTTTCGGTCAGCCAGATTACAAACAAGTGATCGACCAAATGCGCACGGAACTGGCTGAAGTGAAATAAGTCCTGATATACGCGCGATAATGCCCTGATTTTACAGGCTGTCACTTTATTGGCAGCCTTTGTTATTTCTAGCGTTGGATGAAATAAAATATCCCCTGCGTTGAGCAAATAATCACTTGCCTATTTTGCGCCCTTTCTGTACTATTCGTGCTCCTTAAACTCAGTCAATTATCTTTAGTTCCTTGCTTCCTCTGGACGACTGAGCCATTTGTGGAAGCTGAATAATCCGTAAGGAGCAACCAATGCGTCATTACGAAATCGTATTCATGGTGCACCCAGATCAAAGCGAGCAAGTTGCTGGCATGATCGAGCGTTACACTGGTTCAATCACTGAAGCTGGCGGTAAAATCCACCGTCTAGAAGACTGGGGCCGTCGTCAACTGGCTTACCCAATCAACAAGCTTCACAAAGCTCACTACGTTCTTATGAACGTTGAAGCTGACCAAGCTGTAATTGATGAGCTAGAAACTGCTTTCCGTTTCAACGATGCAGTTCTACGTAACATGATCATGCGTACTAAAGCAGCGATCACTGAGCAATCTATCATGCTTAAGCAAAAAGAAGAGCGTGCTCCACGTCGTGAAGAGCGTTCTGAAGCTAAGCCTGAAGCTAAGTCAGAAGCTGCTGAGTAAGTTTTCTTATGGCCAATCGAATGGAGCTGAGCGGCACCATTGCCAAACCGCCCATTCGTAGTAAAAGCCCTGGTGGCATTGAACACTGTCGGTTTTGGCTGGAGCATCGCTCTACTATTATCGAAGCTGACTTACCTCGACAAGTTTATTGTCGTATGCCGGTAGTCGTCAGCGGGCTTGGGTCACAAGCACTAACTCAGAATTTAGTTCAAGGCAGTAACATTAAGGTAAGTGGTTTTGTCACTTATCAAACCGGCCGAAATGGCGTGGGAAAATTAGTGTTACACGCCGACAACATTACTCAAATTTAAGATCAGGAGATAGCCCATGGCTCGTTTCTTCCGTCGTCGTAAATTCTGCCGTTTCACTGCAGAAGGCGTACAAGAGATTGATTACAAAGACGTAGCAACTCTTAAAAACTACATCACTGAAGCTGGTAAAATCGTACCTAGCCGTATCACTGGTACAAGCGCTAAGTACCAGCGTCAACTAGCACGTGCTATCAAGCGTTCACGCTACCTAGCTCTACTACCGTACACTGACAAGCATCAGTAATCGGTTCATTTTATTAAGAAAGAGGATTAAGCAATGCAAGTTATTCTACTTGATAAAATTGGTAACCTAGGTGGTCTTGGCGATACTGCAAACGTTAAATCTGGCTACGCTCGTAACTTCCTTATCCCACAAGGTAAAGCAGTTATGGCAACTAAAGCTAACGTTGAAATGTTTGAAGCTCGTCGTGCTGAACTAGAAGCTAAAGTTGCTGAGCAACTAGCTGCTGCAGAAGCTCGCGCAGAGAAAGTTAACGCTCTAGAAGCTGTAGTTATCGCTTCTAAAGCTGGTGACGAAGGCAAACTATTCGGTTCTATCGGTACTCGTGACATCGCTGACGCTATCACAGCTGCAGGCGTTGAAGTTGCTAAGAGCGAAGTTCGCCTTCCTGAAGGTGCTCTACGTACAACTGGTGAGTTCGAGATCAGCGTTCAACTTCACTCTGAAGTTTTCGCAACTGTGAACCTACAAGTTGTTGCTGCTGAGTAATTCAGTATCAAGACGAAATACTAAAAAGCACCTCTTCGGAGGTGCTTTTTTTATTTCTAAAACTGGGAGAAAAAACGGGTTAAAAAGCGAAGAGTAAATTAACGGAAAATACGCTATCCGCTTTGCTTAAGCCTTCAGGCACTTTATCGTGATACTGACGAGAGTGTGCCAGTTTCAGTGCAATATCTTCAGTAATATCATTGGTCACGCTTAGCTCACTATCGGCTCGTGTATTACTTTTACCTGTTACCAACGTAATATCAGCCGCGAAACTCAGATTATCTAGTGCGTGCCAAGTCGTATTGATATTCCCTCGAAAAATGCCTTCTCGAACGATATCGGGAAAGACAATGTCGTCATCATCTATTTCGTCTAAATTTGGTTCTTGATAACGAAAACCAGGACCGACTTCTACCTCTAAAATGAAGTTTTCAGTGTAGGAAAACTGGTAACCCAAACCACCTGATAAGGTGTAGTCTTTAAAATAGGCACTGTAACGAGAATCCACCCCTTTAAAGCTGCCATACAAATACGTTTTAGGACCTAACTTGTAGTCACTCTGTAGGGCGTAGGTGGATGAGCGTTTGTCTTCTTCACCGTCTTTGTACAAGTTGTAGTACTTCCATTCACCATTAGAACGGTGTCGACCTGACGTATATTCAGCACTCAAACGAGCATTCAGGGAACGAGAGTCCGTGTTACCTGTGTGAGCTTGATAGCCGAACTCCACCTCGGTTTTTAATGGGTCGGGCACATCAATATTTTGCTCTGGCTGTACTGATTCGTCAGCATACGATGCACTAGCGCATAGTAGGCTAAAGCTAAGTAACCAGTATCGGGACACATCAACCTCGAACGTAATTAAAAAGGAGGGGCATGATACTGATACAGATATTTTGTTGGGTCAATGGTAGGTTAATTTTTATTAGAGCTGGGCGGAAGAACCAGGCTATTACTTGTGCGGTTCGCATGTTGATTTCTTAACAAGTAATTGTCGCTTCGGGGAAGCATCTCAGTTAGGTTAAGGTTATAATCGTGGGTCAATAGTAGTTATCGAGCAAAGTCATGGCGGAAAACAGAAATCGCAAACCTTCAGACAGTCAGGTCGACGCAATCAAAGTGCCACCTCACTCACTAGAAGCCGAGCAATCAGTAATTGGTGGTCTTTTACTGGACAATGAACGTTGGGACACCGTTGCCGAACGTGTTGTAAGCAGTGATTTCTATAGTCGTCCGCATCGCCTAATTTTTGAAGGTGTAAAAACCATTCTTGAAGCGGGCAAGCCTCTCGATCTTATTACTTTATCGGAATACTTGGAGCGTCACGAGCAATTAGAAGATGTGGGCGGTTTTGCTTACCTTGCAGATTTGGCGAAAAACACGCCAAGTGCCGCTAACATTAATGCGTACGCTGATATTGTTGCCGAGCGTGCGATCGTCCGTGGTTTGATCGGTGTCGCGAATGAGATTGCGGATGCGGGTTACGATCCTCAAGGTCGAAGTTCGGAAGATCTGATTGATATGGCGGAGAGTAAAGTTTTCGCCATCGCTGAGTCACGAACCAGTGAAAACGAAGGGCCACAAAATGTCGATAACATCCTCGAAAAGACGTTAGAACGTATCGAGTTGTTATATAAAACGCCGCAAGATGGTGTAACGGGTGTCGACACAGGTTTCACTGACCTCAATAAGAAAACCGCAGGTTTGCAAGGTTCTGATTTGGTGATTGTCGCGGCGCGTCCATCGATGGGTAAAACGACCTTTGCGATGAACTTGTGTGAAAATGCGGCCATGCAACAAGAGAAACCTGTGCTTATTTTCTCGCTAGAGATGCCAGCCGAGCAGTTGATGATGCGTATGTTGGCCTCTTTGTCTCGCGTTGACCAAACCAAGATCCGTACGGGTCAGTTGGATGACGAAGACTGGGCGCGTATTTCTTCTACTATGGGTATCTTGATGCAGAAGAAAAACATGTACATTGATGACAGCTCCGGTCTAACTCCGACCGAAGTGCGTTCACGCGCTCGCCGTATCGCACGTGAACATGGCGGTCTGTCGATGATCATGGTCGACTACCTTCAGCTTATGCGCGTGCCTGCACTCTCTGATAACCGTACGCTGGAAATCGCGGAGATTTCGCGCTCTCTGAAAGCGCTGGCAAAAGAGCTGAATGTGCCCGTCGTGGCGCTGTCTCAGCTTAACCGTTCCCTAGAGCAACGTTCAGATAAACGCCCAGTAAACTCGGACTTGCGTGAGTCGGGCTCTATCGAGCAGGATGCCGACTTGATCATGTTCATCTACCGTGACGAGGTGTATCACCCAGATAGCCCATACAAAGGCACGGCAGAAATCATCATTGGTAAGCAACGTAACGGCCCTATCGGCTCTGTGCGGCTCACCTTCCAAGGTCAACACTCGCGCTTTGACAACTACGCGGGTCCTGCATTCGATATTGATGATGAGTAACCCCATGAGCTATATGAAAGCGGCCAAGGCGTGCATTGATTTGTCTGCGTTGCAGCACAACTTACAGCGCGTGAAAGCGCAAGCGCCCCAAAGTAAAGTGATGGCTGTAGTGAAGGCCAATGGCTATGGTCACGGATTACGTCACGTTGCAAAACATGCCAACCATGCGGATGCCTTTGGCGTAGCTCGCATTGAAGAAGCGTTGCAACTGCGCGCTTGTGGCGTGGTAAAGCCAATTCTATTGCTAGAAGGTTTTTACTCCCCAGGTGACTTACCTGTTCTTGTGACGAACAACATCCAAACGGTGGTTCATTGTGAAGAGCAGCTTATCGCCTTGGAGCAAGCCGACCTTGAAACTCCGGTTGTCGTGTGGCTCAAGATTGATAGTGGGATGCACCGTCTTGGCGTTCGCCCTGAACAATATGATGAGTTTGTCACGCGGTTGAAAGAGTGTCCAAATGTAGCCAAGCCGTTACGTTACATGAGTCACTTTGGATGTGCAGATGAGCTGGATAGTCATATCACTCCCCAACAGATTGAGCTGTTTAAGTCGTTGACCTCTGGTTGTCAGGGGGAGCGTTCACTTGCGGCATCTGCGGGGTTGTTGGCATGGCCTCAAAGCCATTTGGATTGGGTTCGTCCGGGCATCATCATGTATGGTGTATCGCCATTTGATGACAAGACCGCACAAGATCTGGGGTATCAACCCGTGATGACACTTAAATCCCATCTTATTGCGGTACGTGAAGTTAAGAAGGGCGAAAGTGTTGGCTACGGCGGTATGTGGACCAGTAAGCGAGATACAAAAGTCGGTGTCATCGCTGTAGGGTATGGCGACGGTTACCCAAGAAGTGCCCCGAATGGCACTCCGGTTTGGGTAAATGGTCGTAAAGTACCTATCGCAGGTCGAGTTTCCATGGATATGCTGACGGTCGATTTGGGACCAGATGCAACGGATAAAGTCAGCGACGAAGCGATTCTTTGGGGGAAAGAGCTCCCAGTAGAAGAAGTGGCGGGTCACATTGGTACGATTGCGTATGAACTCGTGACTAAGCTAACGCCTCGCGTCGAGATGGAGTACTCAAAATAAACAGCGAAAGGCTAACCTAAGGTTAGCCTTTGTTTTATCTACTCACCGTTAATCGTAGCAATAACGCGGCGGCCGCCGCCAAAGTCTCGGTGCTCACCCAAGTAAATGCCCTGCCATGTTCCTAAAGCTAATCGACCATTTTGGATTGGTATTGTAACACTACTGCCAAGCAGCGATGCTTTAATGTGTGCTGGCATGTCGTCATCACCCTCATAGGTGTGCTGATAATAAGGAGCACGCTCTGGTACAAACTTGTTGAAATGCGATTCCATGTCCATACGCACGGTTGGATCAGCATTCTCATTTAAGGTCAAACTGGCGGAGGTATGCTGAATAAATAGGTGTAATAAACCTACTGAAAGCTCGTTTATTTGTGGTAATTGTTGTTCAATTTCATCAGTTATTAGGTGAAAACCGCGGCTTCTCGCTTTTAATTGCAGTGTTTTTTGTGCCCACATACGTGTTCCTTTGGAAATTTATAAATTGGCGTCTATCCTATTCCAATTAGAGCCTGTCATTAGTAAGTGATATGATTCTTGTCATCGTAAATGAATTGTTCATTTTCAGGGCAGGGAACGTGACCTAACTCAATGTGAGTGTAAATACTCTCAGTCATAATTGGCACCTGAAAAAAAATTACAAAGACTTGTTTTGTGGCAATTCGCCCAAACATCTAATTAATATTCTATTTGCTAAATCGGGGATTCCACAGTTTTCGCTAGACTGTAAGGAATGGAACCTACTGTAACATCGGGATAAAGACCATGTTGAAAAATATCAATCCAACGCAAACACAAGCTTGGAAAGCGCTAACTGCGCATTTCGAATCTGCACAAGATATGGATCTTAAAGAGTTATTTGCTCAAGACGCAGCGCGTTTCGACAAATACTCTGCACGTTTCGGCTCAGACATCCTAGTCGATTACTCAAAGAACCTCATCAATGAGGAAACTCTGAAGCACCTGTTCGCTCTTGCGAACGAGACTGAGCTGAAATCTGCAATTGAAGCGATGTTCAGTGGTGAAGCGATCAACCAAACAGAAGGTCGCGCTGTTCTTCACACTGCACTACGTAACCGCGCGAATACACCAGTAATGGTAGACGGCGAAGACGTAATGCCAGCAGTGAACGCGGTTCTAGAAAAAATGAAATCATTCACTGAACGCGTTATCGGCGGTGAGTGGAAAGGTTACACAGGTAAAGCAATTACAGATATCGTGAACATCGGTATCGGTGGTTCTGACCTTGGTCCTTACATGGTGACGGAAGCTCTAGCACCGTACAAAAATCATCTAAACCTTCACTTCGTATCTAATGTTGATGGTACTCACATCGTTGAAACGTTGAAGAAAGTTAACCCAGAAACGACGCTATTCTTGATCGCGTCTAAGACGTTCACAACGCAAGAAACCATGACTAACGCGCACACTGCTCGTGATTGGTTTTTAGAGTCAGCGGGCGATCAAGCTCACGTGGCTAAGCACTTTGCTGCGCTTTCAACGAACGCGACAGCCGTGTCTGAATTCGGTATCGATACCGCGAACATGTTCGAATTCTGGGACTGGGTTGGTGGCCGTTACTCACTATGGTCTGCAATCGGTTTATCAATCGCATTAGCGGTAGGTTACGACAACTTCGTTGAGCTGCTTGAAGGTGCTCACGAGATGGACAAGCACTTCGTATCAACAGACCTAGAAAGCAACATCCCTGTGATCCTTGCGCTTATCGGTATTTGGTACAACAACTTCCACGGTGCGGAATCAGAAGCTATCTTACCTTACGATCAGTACATGCACCGTTTCGCGGCGTACTTCCAACAAGGTAACATGGAATCAAACGGTAAATACGTTGACCGTGAAGGCAATGCCGTGACTTACCAAACGGGCCCTATTATTTGGGGTGAACCAGGTACCAACGGTCAGCACGCGTTCTACCAACTGATTCACCAAGGCACTAAGCTGATCCCATGTGACTTCATTGCACCTGCAATCAGCCACAACCCAGCTAGCGATCATCACCAAAAACTGATGTCCAACTTCTTTGCACAAACTGAAGCACTAGCGTTTGGTAAGAGTGAAGAAACAGTGAAAGAAGAGTTGGTGAAAGCAGGTAAGAACGCTGAAGAAGTGGCAGCGATTGCGCCATTCAAAGTGTTTGAAGGTAACCGTCCAACAAACTCTATCCTAGTGAAGCAAATCACGCCTCGTACGCTAGGTAACTTGATCGCAATGTACGAACACAAAATTTTCGCACAAGGTGTTATCTGGAATATCTTCAGCTTTGACCAATGGGGCGTGGAGCTAGGTAAACAACTGGCTAACCAAATCCTACCTGAGCTTGCAGACGAGTCTCAAATCAGCTCGCATGACAGCTCAACAAATGGTCTAATCAACGCATTTAAAGCGTTCAAAGCTTAATGTTTGGTTTGAATAGATAAAGAAAAGGTCAGCAAATGCTGACCTTTTTTATTGCCTGAGGCAAAAACAAAATAGGTTGGCCAGTGCCAACCTATTTTTTCTCTTTTATTCGAAGCAAATTTCGATAAAGGCATTTCCCCATTGGGAAGAGAAAGGCATGATAATAATTGAGCCTTCACACTTGTGGCGAATCGTATGGCCTCGGCCAGAAACCACTACCGGTGTTGCCATATCAAAATCAAAACCACTTTCCGCCAGAATGCGTTTCGCACCACCAGTAACCATGTTGGTGATCTCACCCACCATATCGGTGACCTCTTCATTGAGTCCATTTGGACGCTCACCAAGCATGTTCTGCATGATTTCTAGAGCTAGCGCTTCATCAAAGGTAATCGACATTGAACCACGAGTTTGTGGACCTACCATGCCAATCAGACCAGAAACGTCACCTCGTGCGATCTCATCTTTTTTGATTCGCGGTTTTTGTGGCTTCAGCTCAAGAGAAGCCATGGTTTTTAGCACGTTCATTAAAGAAGCTAAAAACGGGTTTACAAATTCAGCGCGCATAACGTTCTTCTATACTTTTTCTTTCGTCTCGGAGGAACAGGCCTGGCATTCACCATGAGTTTCAATAACTTGGTTGGTCAGTTTGAATCCATGCTTCTCGGCGTTTTCGGCTAACAAGGATATCAGCGTCTCATCTTCGAGTTCAACGACATCACCACATTTATCGCAAATTAGTAATTGGAAAAAGTGCTGCTGAGTATTGAAAGAACAACAAGTAATAAAGCTATTTGTCGATTCCACTCGGTGGATGAAGCCTTGCTCTAGGAGAAAATCTAATGCTCGATAAACAGTGGGAGGCTTAGCCTGAGGCTCACTCTCTTTTAGTTGCTCCAATAGCTCATACGCACTTGAGGCGCGGCGATTAGAACAAATGAGTTCAAATACGCGTCGGCGTTGCGGAGTCAATCGTACTCCACGCTCTGCGCAGATACTTTCAATTTGTTCAATGATTGTTGGGTTCAAACCTTTCACCATAACTATCGGACGTGCTCTATGATAAATCATTTCTATACGAAGTTCGTTTAGAAATGCTTCATTTTACCCACTATCAGAACGAAAATCATGAATTAAAGCAAGTCGGTGGTGGTGTGAAGTCGGAATAGTCATCACAGAATGAATCAACGAGTGACAGATTCGTATTACTGCTGCATATTCCTAAGCATTTGGCTAGCCGGACAACCAAATCATTCTCGCTGAAACTAGCACCTAGAGGTGCTTGGGTATACAATACCCGACTTATTTTTTGAGCGTACTGCTGCGCTCGACCTTGGCAACATAAAAACGGGTGTTTATATCATGACTCATTCTTGCAGGCTCTCCGTAGCACCAATGCTCGACTGGACCGATCGTCATTGTCGCTACTTCCATCGCTTAATGACCAAAGAAACCCTGCTGTACACTGAAATGGTGACGACAGGTGCGATCATTCATGGAAAAGGGGATTTCCTAGCTTACAACGAAGAAGAGCATCCGTTGGCGCTTCAGTTGGGTGGTTCAAACCCAGAAGACTTGGCAAAGTGTGCCAAACTGGCTCAAGAGCGTGGCTACGATGAGGTTAACCTCAATGTGGGTTGCCCGTCTGACCGTGTACAAAACGGTCGCTTTGGTGCTTGCCTAATGGCGGAACCACAGTTGGTTGCGGATTGTGTCGCTGCAATGAAGGACGTGGTTGATATTCCTGTGACAGTCAAGACTCGTATTGGTATTGATGATCAAGATTCTTACGAGTTCCTAACGGATTTTGTTTCTATTGTCTCAGAAAAGGGGGGCTGTGAGCAGTTCACTATCCACGCGCGTAAAGCTTGGTTAAGTGGTCTTAGTCCGAAAGAAAACCGTGAGATCCCACCATTGGATTACCCACGAGCTTACCAATTGAAGCAAGATTTTTCTCACTTAACCATTGCTATTAACGGTGGTGTAAAGTCACTAGAAGAAGCTAAAGAACATCTTCAGCATCTTGATGGTGTGATGATTGGTCGTGAGGCTTACCAAAGCCCATATCTACTGGCATCGGTAGATCAAGAGTTATTTGGCTCTAATGCTCCAGTGAAGAAACGCAGCGAAATTGTTGAAGAAATGTACCCATACATTGAAGCGCAATTAGCGAAAGGTGCGTACCTTGGTCATATTACCCGTCATATGTTAGGTTTATTCCAAAGCATGCCAGGTGCTCGTCAATGGCGTCGTCATATCAGTGAAAATGCGCACAAGCCGGGTTCTGGTTTAGAAGTGCTGCAAGACGCGTTAGCGAAGATTCCAAAAGAATTGAATGTGTAAAATTCACCAGTGGTTGGCTAAAATTGCCAACTAAAGAATGATAAAGCCAGAGTGCAGAAATGCCTCTGGCTTTATTTTTGAATAAAAATCATTGTGTTATCGTCATCTTGGTAAGTTGGTATGGAAACTGCTCTGTTTATTAAAAACAAATGGAGAAGTGATTATGTTGGAGCTAATCTTTATTTTAGTCTTTGCGGCGACCCTATTGGTTACCGGTATCACAATGATGACCGTATTCGCAGCAACCGGTATCGCGTTAGTTGTGATGTTTTTACTGGGAATGGTCGGAGCGGTACTCAAACTATTGCCATGGTTAATCGTGATTGCATTGGGTGTTTGGTTCTTCAAAAATTACGTTGCCCAGCCCCGCTATAAATAACGAGTGACATGATTTAGTTGATAGAGAGACGTGAGAGTATGGTATATTTCCTCTCACGTCTTCAACGTGAACATCAGCTATCTCGGAGTACACACTACATGACAAATAAAGCGACCATCGCTTTAACAGCATTATCGTTGGCAGTATCTTTTCCTGTTTTTGCAGAATATTCTGTATCGACGAAAGTCGGCGCAGAGATCTGGGCTGCTGACACTAAAGTAAATGAAGTAAGACGAGATAGCAGCACAACAGGCGCATTTTACGCGGCGATTGAGCATGATGTGAAATACGTTCCTAATGCGCGTTTTCGTTACTCGAGCATTGATGCTGATTATATGGGGTTCGATAAGCTCGATTTCACCATGTACTACCAAGTTCTGGAGCATGATTTATTGCATTTTGATGCGGGTGTTACATTCAGTAATTTAAGTGACACTAAATACATTGATGCTGGCTCAAACAAGCGTATAGAAGAGTTTGATGAGCTGATTTGGGCTTGGTACGGTTACGCAGAGATTCAAGTTCCGGACACAAATTTTGATGTGATTGGTGAGATAAACTTTGGTGACAACAAAGGTATCAAAAGCACTGATTTCATGGCCGGTGTTCAATACCATGTACCGCTCGAAAAAGCTCAACTGGCTTTTCGTGGTGGTTACCGCGTGATTGATTTGGAGTCCGAGAAATTCATGTCGGATCTAGGGAAAGAGTTTATTTTTGCTAACGGCTTTTTTGTGAGTGCAGAATACGCATTCTAAATGCAGCCAGATTAGATACTCGATTTTTTTAAAACGTCGCTTTATAAGCGGCGTTTTTTTATATCACTTCATTATATCCAATCGAATTTTCTGCCTATTTTGCTGACTTAGACCATGCTTACCTAGGAGCAATGTGAAAGTTAAAGCAGGGATAGCTATGACAATAAACGAACTAAGACATCTATTCCGTGAAAACCAGCTTGTCGAAGCGATTATTGAACCTGCAATCCAAGAGGGTGGCTGGGTTGTGGAGTTCAGACATGCGCGCGGTGGTTTTGTTTTTCTGACGGACAGTCATGGTGAAGAATGTCTTTATGAAGATTTGGATGCAGCGTCAAAATCGGCAATGGCAGTAGGCTTTCAACAAGTCCGCATTGAAGATCGATGAGCAAAAAGTAAGCCGTTCTTACTTCCAAAAAGTTATAAAACATTCACTTCTATTCTTTCTTGTTATTAAGGAGAGTGGGTACTCTATCGTCACGCAATGAATAGGGATGTCGTGATAATGTCTTTTCAAAAGAATGAGTATTCTCACAAGAATGTGTCTGAAGATAATAATGGGCAAGGAGGAACTCCTCCAATCGCAAGCCCTCTGAATGACCAACAAATTAGCTCACTCCAACAAACTGTCTCTGAGTTGTCTTCACAGCAACTTGCTTGGGTCAGTGGGTATTTTTGGGGATTAGCTCAAAATCAACCAAATACAGCGGTAACGCCAATTGCACAAGCGACGGCAGCCGTATCAGCGAAGCCTGCAGGTAAGTTGAGTATTATTTTTGCTTCCCAAACTGGCAACGCTAAAGGCGTTGCTGAAGCTCTAGAACAGGAAGCAAAAGCAGAAGGAATTGCTGTCGAACTTTTTGATGCAAGTGATTACAAAGGTAAAAACTTAGCCAAAGAAACACATGTCATTATTGTGGCATCGACGAACGGCGAAGGCGAAGCACCAGATAACGCTATAGAGCTACACGAGTTTTTGCAATCTAAGAAAGCTCCTAAGCTGTCAAACCTTCAATATGGCGTTATTGCTCTGGGTGACTCGAGCTACGAATTCTTCTGCCAAACCGGTAAAGACTTCGACGCTTACCTATCAAAGTTAGGCGCGACCCCATTTATCGATCGTCTTGATTGCGATGTGGATTATGAAGCACCAGCAGCTGAATGGCGTAAGAATGCGTTAGGTAAGGTAAAAGATACGCTTTCTTCTGGCACTGAAGCGGATGTGGTTCAACTTCCTGTGGGTCAGGCGGCGACTGCGCACTCTCCTTACAATAAACAAAACCCATACACAGCGACGTTACTGACCAGTCAAAAAATCACGGGTCGTGATTCTGGAAAGGATGTTCGTCATATAGAAATTGACTTGGAAGGTTCGGGGTTAACGTATCAGCCTGGTGATGCGCTAGGTGTGTGGTTTGAAAATAGTTCAGAACTTGCTAATGCCATTCTTGGTAAGGTCGGTTTGTCTGGGGTTGAAACCGTTGATGTTGATGGCGAAAGCTTGTCAATCCATAGTGCTCTCGTGAGTAAATATGAAATCACAACATCTAACCCTCAGCTCATTACAAAGTTTGCCGAGTTATCCGGTAGCAAGAAGCTACAAAAGCTGGTTGACGATAAAGATAAACTTCGCGAGTACTCTGCAAATACTCAAATTGTTGATGTATTGGCAGAGAAGAAAACCAAGTTAACCGCAGATGAGTTGATTAGTTTGCTTCGTCGTCTTACTCCTCGCCTTTACTCTATTGCATCAAGCCAAGAAGAGGTCGATGAAGAAGTACACCTAACGGTTGCTTTGGTTGAGTACGAACAAAACGACGAAAAACGATATGGTGGTGCGTCGAGCTTCTTAGCACAGCGTCTCGAAGAGGGAGATGAAGTTAAAGTATTTGTTGAGCATAACAACAACTTTAAACTGCCGGAAGATGATAGCACTCCAATTATCATGGTTGGTCCAGGCACAGGGATCGCACCATTCCGTAGCTTTATTCAGGAACGTGAAAACCGCGATGCTGAAGGCAAAAACTGGTTGTTCTTTGGTGATCGTACTTTCACTCAAGACTTCTTATACCAAGTTGAATGGCAAAAGTACCTCAAGTCAGGAGTACTAAGCCGATTGGATGTTGCTTTTAGTCGTGACCAAGTAGAAAAAGTTTACGTACAACATCGCATCTTAGAAAACGCAGCTCAAGTGTGGCAGTGGATCCAAAAAGGCGCTTATATCTATGTCTGCGGTGATGCCACTCGTATGGCAAAAGATGTGCACGACGCACTGGTTATCGTTGCTGAACAAGAAGGCAAGATGCCGCGTGACGATGCGGAACAATTTATTAATGACCTACGTAAAGCGAAACGTTATCAGAGGGATGTGTACTAATGACTTTTTCTACGGACAATAATAAGCAGGTTGTATTAGGTGAAGAGTTAGGGCCGCTATCTGATAACGAGCGCCTGAAGCGAGAAAGTAACTTATTACGTGGCACCATTGAGCAAGATTTACAGGACCGTATTACTGGTGGCTTTACTGCCGACAACTTCCAGTTAATTCGTTTCCACGGTATGTATCAACAAGACGATCGTGATATCCGTAATGAACGCACAAAGCAAAAACTGGAACCATTACATAATGTGATGCTTCGTGCTCGTATGCCTGGAGGCATCATCACGCCAACGCAATGGTTAGCGATCGACAAGTTCGCAACGGAGCACTCTTTATATGGAAGTATTCGTCTGACGACTCGCCAAACGTTCCAGTTTCATGGGGTATTAAAACCGAATATTAAGTTGATGCATCAAACGCTCAACAGTATTGGCATTGATTCGATTGCAACCGCGGGTGATGTAAACCGTAACGTGTTGTGTACCACTAACCCGGTCGAATCAGAACTTCATCAAGAAGCTTATGAATGGGCGAAGAAGATCAGTGAACACCTGCTTCCAAAAACACGTGCTTACGCTGAGATTTGGCTGGACGGTGAGAAAGTAGAAAGCACTGAAGAAGATGAGCCTATTCTGGGTAAAAACTATTTACCGCGTAAGTTTAAAACGACGGTGGTGATCCCACCGCAAAATGACGTAGACGTTCATGCCAATGATCTTAACTTCGTAGCAATTGCGGATAACGGCAAGTTGGTAGGCTTTAACGTTTTAGTTGGCGGCGGCCTAGCGATGACACATGGTGATACGTCAACTTATCCGCGCCGCGCTGACGACTTAGGTTTCATCCCATTAGAGAAAACGCTTGATGTTGCAGCGGCGGTGGTTACCACTCAGCGTGATTGGGGTAATCGCTCAAACCGTAAGAATGCCAAAACCAAATACACACTTGACCGTGTAGGTACTGATGTCTTTAAAGCCGAAGTCGAAAAGCGAGCAGGCATTCAGTTTGAAGCAAGCCGCCCGTACGAGTTTACTGAGCGTGGTGACCGTATTGGTTGGGTAGAAGGAATTGATGGTAAATATCATTTAGCGCTTTTCATCGAAAACGGTCGCTTATTAGACTTTCCAGGTAAACCACTTAAGACGGGTGTTGCTGAAATTGCCAAAATCCATAAAGGCGATTTCCGTATGACTGCCAACCAGAACTTAATTGTTGCGGGGGTACCTAAAAGCGAAAAAGCGAAGATCGAAAAGATCGCTCGTGAACATGGCTTGATGGATGACAATATCAGTGAGCAGCGCAAAAATTCAATGGCGTGTGTTGCCTTTCCAACGTGTCCGTTAGCAATGGCAGAGGCAGAGCGTTTTCTTCCTCAGTTTGTTACTGATGTGGAGGGGATTTTGGAAAAGCACAACCTACCAGAAAATGACAACATCATTTTGCGTGTAACTGGATGTCCAAACGGTTGTGGTCGCGCCATGTTGGCTGAAATTGGTTTAGTTGGTAAAGCGCCAGGTCGTTACAACCTACATTTAGGTGGTAACCGTGCTGGTACTCGAGTACCAAAAATGTACAAAGAGAACATCACGGATAAGCAAATCTTAGAAGAGATTGATCTGCTGGTGGCTCGATGGTCGAAAGAGCGTGAAGAAGGCGAAGCCTTCGGCGATTTCACAATTCGTGCTGGTATTATCCAAGAAGTGCTCGTATCAAAGAGGGACTTTCATGCTTGATTCTGTAGCATCCAGGCTTGAGCTTACAGAGTTATTGACATTAACAAAGACGGAGCAAATCCTCCGTCTTGCTCAAATTAATGTCGAGCTCGAAAAGCTTTCGGCACAAGATAGAGTAAAGTGGGCTTTAGAAAATCTAGAGGGCGAGTTTGCGGTTTCTTCTAGTTTTGGTATTCAAGCCGCGGTTATGCTTCATTTAGTGACTCAAGTCAAAGCGGATATCCCCGTCATTCTAACCGATACAGGATACCTGTTTGCTGAAACCTATCAATTCATTGATGAGCTGACAGATGCTCTCAACCTAAACTTAAAAGTTTATCGAGCGAAAGAAAGTGCGAATTGGCAAGAGGCTCGATATGGAAAGTTATGGGAGCAGGGTGTAGAGGGAATTGAAAAATACAACAAGCTCAATAAAGTGGAGCCAATGCGTCGAGCGCTAAAAGAGCTTAATGTTGGAACGTGGTTCTCTGGACTACGTCGAGAGCAAAGTAAATCACGAGCAGGTTTACCGATACTATCAATTCAGAACGGTGTGTTTAAGTTTTTGCCAGTAATTGACTGGACTAATAAAGACGTTCATTACTACTTAGAACAACACGGCCTTAAATACCACCCATTGTGGGATGAAGGTTACCTTTCAGTTGGTGATACTCATACCACTCGTAAATGGGAGCCGGGAATGTCAGAGGAAGAAACTCGATTCTTTGGTTTAAAACGAGAGTGTGGTTTACATGAAGATGATGGTTCAGAACAAGATGGGTCCGGCATATAACCATAGTGACCTTTAAATCGAGTTTAGAGTAAATAAAGAAAGCTGCAATAAAGCAGCTTTCTTTATTTATAGCACCTGAAAAACACGCTTTATAGAATAACTCTGTGGATAAGTTGTGCGAGTTCTTGGGGTAAAGTTGAATAAATAAAGCTTTGATCGAAAACTCATCGCTTAACCATTATTTTTGCAATTTTTGAAAAATAACGCTTGCCAATGTGAGCGCGATCTCTATAATGCCTCCTCGTCGACAGGGCAAGGGCTCACAAGGGTTTAAGCAAAGTCGGCAAGGCTGAAAAGAAAAACGAAATAATTTGAAAAAGTGTTTGACACAATAAATTATCTCGCTAGAATGGCCGCCTCTTCCGAAGTGATGTCAATCACAAAGAAGAGTT
>NZ_JAHPJI010000014.1:0-54030 GCF_020515785.1 Vibrio sp. E14 | reverse complement strand
CGAGAGAGTCAAGCATTTTTTCAAATTTCTTTTTCTCTCACTTCCGACTCGCTGTGTGACTTTCGTCTCACTCCGTGTCGGTGGATGCGCAGTATAGGGGGTTGAGAAATTAGTACAAGCGTTTTTTGCAAAAAAACCTTCAACAGGTCATTAGTTAGCCAAAAGCGTGATATTTGCATATTTCTTCGTCACATTTGAGACATATCACAGCAATTGGTTGGAAAAACACCAACCATATACGTAAGATTCATGTGTCTATTCTGTTAATGGACAATCGATCTCTTTATCACTATGTGTAGTAATTAAAATGACGTCTAAAAAAAATCTGATTTTATGTGCTGGGCTGGCCGTCGTTGGGGGAATCGTTTTCTCTCAAGTCACCATCCCACCAGCCTTGAGTTTTCTCATTGGTGTTATCGCTACTGCTTTTTTATTTTCATTTTCTAGCCAGACACCTTCTATTCAATCAACAGACTCGGATCCATCAACTAAAACTCTGTATGTCGGCAACCTTCCTTA
Source organism: Vibrio sp. E14 (assembly GCF_020515785.1). Taxonomy (NCBI): domain Bacteria; kingdom Pseudomonadati; phylum Pseudomonadota; class Gammaproteobacteria; order Vibrionales; family Vibrionaceae; genus Vibrio; species Vibrio sp. E14. The sequence continues at coordinate 53,511 of NZ_JAHPJI010000014.1, read as the reverse complement.
TAAGGCCAATGAGAGTCACGTTCGCGATTTGTTTGCTGAATATGGACAGGTCTATGCAGTACGCTTAATGAAAGATAAGCGCACTGGAAAAAGAAGAGGGTTTGGTTTTGTCGTGATGGCTGCGGCAGATGCCAAGCCAGCTATCGCTAAACTTAATGAAAAGGAATATATGGAGAGAACGCTAAAAGTGAGAATTGCGAACGATCCTAAACACCCGGATGGTGGTAAACCAGAACAGGATTAAAACCTAGCTTCTTTAAACAAATGTTCAGTGCATCTTCCTGCCAAGGAGTTGCACTGGCATAAATCGACTTACTTCCCTCTTCCGTATCCTCAATTTCATCACTTAATAGTAATGCTTTTACTCGACGTGCAATGGCTGCACCCGAATCAATTAAAGTAACGTCCCCACCCAAAGCTTGATGAATTTCCTCTTTGATTAAAGGGAAGTGAGTACAACCGAGCACCGCAACGTCTACTTTATCGCGAAGCGGAAGCAGGATTTTTATCAGTTCGTCTAGAGAAACGCTGTTGCCTCGCAACTTCTCTTCGGCCATATCCACCAAGCGAGTTGATCCCAACAGCTCAACTGGTTTGCCTTGCGCAAAGTCTCGTATTAATTCGTGAGTATATTGACGTGTTACTGTCGCCGGAGTGGCGATCAGCCCTACCCCTTTTGATGCCAAAAGCGATGCGGGTTTAATCGCAGGGACAACACCAACAACGGGAATAGATAAATTTTCGCGTAGGGAAGGAAGCACTATGGTGCTTGCCGTATTACAAGCAATGACAACAATGTCGACTTGGTGTTCTTCGACTAATGAAGAGACCAGTTGGTTAACTCGTGAAATGAGTACCGCCTGATCGAGCTCACCATAAGGGTAAGCCTGATTATCGAATAAGTATAAGTAGTCAAGCTGCGGCAATAGGCGATGTATCTCTTGGAATACAGAAAGACCACCAACACCAGAGTCAAAAACTAGGACTTTTTTCTTACTTGCTACTCGCACGAGCCTTACCTAAAGAACAGAAACGTTGCGATCATACTGCTTAGATTTGTTTTGGCAATGCTTTAGCATGGTATCTTTGATGGCTGAATCTATCTCCAGATTCTACATCTCGCTTCGTCAGCTCGATATGCCCTTGAAAAGACGGCGAAGACGTGACCAATGTGTGAAATTCACCATTTTCCCCACAGGGATCAATTTGACTTGGTAATGACTCTATTAGGACTTTGTCATACCAGAGACCACACCATTCTGGAGGGAGAACACTTCCGTCGATAGTGATCAACATCGTTTGAATACCACGCTCTATGATTTCCATCGCTAGTTTGTCGCTGCTCTCCCCTAATAGCGGAAAGACGCACTCCCAGCCAGCAGGTTCAATATAGCTGCGTCGGTACTCGGCAATGCCATTGCAAAACATATCGCCAAATGCGACAGCTTCTATATTCAGACCACTACTTTGTAATGCATTAACGATGGTCGATTGATAAATGTCGTTACTCGGAAAGACTTCAGGTAGCTCGATAGTAATGAGCGGAAGCGCAAGTAAGTCTGCTTGCATTTGTACAACCTCAAGCGGAGTTGCTTGGAAAGGGACTTCTTTCCCTACGTAAGTCGTGTACAAACCGACAACTTGATAATTTGGATTCTCGTTAAGGCGCTCAAGCGTTAATGTCGAATCTTTGCCACTGGACCAACTGATCACCACTTGCTTAGGTTTCGTCATTCGATTTTCCATCACAAAAATATTAAAAACCGCCCGAAGGCGGTTTGTGTTCATTCACGATTAGAATTCGTAGCCGACGTTTAGATAGTACGCTCGCTCCGCGGCAGGGTAACCTTTTGCCATCTCATACTCTTCATCAAATAGATTATCGATACGAGCACTAATAGAGGTGGACTCATTCGGATAGTAAGTCACAGCCGTATCAACCAACGAGTAAGAAGAAAGCGCGATATCTTGTGAAGGCCAAGTGCTGTAATCCACATCTGGTCGGTTACCTACGTACTGATAGCTAACCGACCAGTCCACTTTATCGAAGCTCACTAAAGCGTTCCACTTATACATTTCTTTAGCGCGGCGCTGCAACTGATGCCCTTTATCGTCTTCAGCATCTTTGTAATCCGCACTCAACTGGTGCTGCACAATCCCTGTATCAAACTCAGTAACAAGCTCCAAACCTTGGATATGTGTTTCACCATCGACATTCAAATATTTATATGTGGTTGGATGGTAATCGATAAGATTCGTGATTTTATAGTCATAACCCGTTACGGACCAAAAAACGCCTTGGACATCACCGCTGAATGCTAGCTCCCAAGCATCTGACTCTTCCGGCTTAAGATCTTTCTCACCGTATGTTGGGTCATACTGTTGATATAGGTTTGGAGCCTTAAACGCAGTACCAAAAGAAGCTTTAACCCCAAACTCTGGCACAAACTGGTAACCAGCCGCTAAGCTGTAAGTGAACTCACTACCGTATTCTTCGTTATCATCAAGGCGAGCACTGCCCTCAAGCATTGCTTTATCAATACTGGTGGTTGCCATACCAAACAGAGCGCCATTGGTACGATCAAACGTTTTATTCGCACTCTTGTCTTTATAAGACTCATTACGCCAGTCAATACCACCAGCAAACGTCGTATTGTTGTTTAGCAAGTAACTGTTGGTCCACTGGACATTTTGCTGCTCAAGTTCATCTTCAGTACCTGAGTGTTTGCCTTTTGCTTGCTCATAGTTCCAAGACTTCTGTTTCTGTGCCGTTACTTGTAGTTCTGACATCACATTATCAGACTGATACTTACCGCCCAGAGTGGCAGAAAGGTCGTCTTTTTCTGCTTCGTAATAACCGCGACTGCCGTAGCTGCTGTCATATTGATAAACATTTTCGTAAGCACGTAGGTTACCAAATACAGACCACTGGTCATTGAAGTTATGCACGTAACCTAGCAGACCATTCTTTGTATCAAAGCCATGGCGATCGCCGTCATTAACTCCCGGTACAGGACGAACGTTATAACCATCATCACTTTCACTACCAAGCGCGATATTCAGTTGGCCGCTCTCTGTGACTTTAATGCCAGATGCCACACTCAATTCTTGGTAATCTAAGCTACCTAAACCCGCACTTAACTTCGTTCCTTCTTCGTCAGCACGCGCAATGGTGATGATATTGATCACGCCACCAATCGCTTCTGAGCCATAAAGTGACGCACGCGCACCACGCACGTACTCAATACGTTGAACGTAAGTAAGTGGGATTTGGTTAAAGTCCACAGCGCCCTTCGCTGCTCGTGCAAAACGTACGCCATCAACCAGTACTAAAACTTGGTCGGAACTGGTTCCACGAACAAATAAAGACGCTAACTGACCACGACCACCATTTTGTGAAACTTGAATCCCCGTAAGACGACGCAATATATCTGGAAGGGTTTTCGCTTGAATGCGATCGATGTCTTGTCGAGTAACCACTTCGACATCTGCCAACGTACGGCTTTCGGCTTGCTCAAAACGGTTTGCAGTCACAACGATGGTTTCGTCAGTGGAGGTTTCTTGGGCCTGTAGATAAGAGACAGGTGAAAGCAGCGATGCCAAAGTGATCGCCAGTGCGGATTTTCTCATTGTATTGTCCTAAATCGCGTAATTCCTTCCGAGCCCTGTCATCATGACAGTCCAGTGCTTTGGCTCAGTTGCTGGCAGGTATTCGGACTCAAGAGCACGGGTGTACCGCCTACTTGCTCGACTTCCCACATAAACTAATGCAGTGTCTGATGAGCGTTCGTTCTCTTTTACCGCTGCGCGTCAGTTCTGGATTCACACCAGATTCCCATTTCAGCCATCTAGATTGCTAGATAACACCAACTTGAGGCAAATATTATTCAGCTATTGATTATTTGTCCAGCCAATATTGCCCTTATAAGTTGTAACGTTTTGATTGATTTTGCTTTCTACTCTGTCTGTACGCACTATCTTTAAATCAATTCCAGTACAAAACTGGACATCCTATTGAGATTGAATAAAATCTGCGCTCTTAAATTGAATGCACCATAAAAGGTAAGATCATGGCTACTCTTGATGTAAATCCACAACGCTACCAAGAACAACTGGCTGAAAAAGTCGAACGTCTCACGGATATGTTCGCGCCATACAACATGCCAGAACTGGAAGTGTTTGAATCACCAGAGCAGCACTACCGCATGCGTGCTGAGTTCCGTGTTTGGCATGAAGGCGAAGATCTTTACTACATCATGTTCAACCAAGAAACTCGTGAGAAATACCGAGTTGACCAATTCCCTGCAGCAAGCCGTCTGATCAACGACCTGATGCCGCTATTGGTTGAAGCGATGAAAGACAACGACTCGCTACGTCGTAAACTGTTCCAGGTGGATTTCCTATCGACGCTAAGTGGTGAGATTCTGGTTTCACTCCTTTACCATCGCCAACTTGATGAAGAGTGGATTGAAAACGCGAAAGCCCTTAAACAGCGCTTAAATGATGAAGGCTTCAACCTAAACATCATTGGTCGTGCTCGTAAGATGAAGATTGTCCTAGACCGCGACTACGTGATCGAGAAGCTCGATGTAAATGGTCAGAGCTACATCTACCAACAAGTTGAGAACAGCTTCACTCAGCCGAACGGCAAAGTCGCAGAGAAGATGCTGGAATGGGCGGTCGACTGCACCCAAGAAAGCACTGGCGACCTACTAGAACTTTACTGTGGTAACGGTAACTTCTCGCTGGCCTTGGCACAGAATTTCGACCGCGTCCTAGCAACTGAGCTAGCGAAGCCATCTGTGGTATCTGCACAATACAACATCGCCGCCAATAAGATTGATAACGTACAAATCTTACGTCTATCAGCAGAGGAATTTACTCAAGCGATCGAAGGTAAGCGTGAATTCCGTCGTCTACAAGATGCAGGTGTGGATCTGAAGAGCTACAACTGCAACACGATTTTTGTCGACCCACCACGTGCTGGGATGGATGTCGATACTTGTAAAATGGTGCAAGGTTACGAGCGCATCATGTACATCTCTTGTAACCCTGAGACTCTAAAAGAGAACTTGGACATTCTATGCGAAACACACAACGTGACGCGTTTTGCTCTGTTTGACCAATTCCCTTATACCCACCATATGGAAGCGGGCGTGCTATTGGAGCGTAAAGCGTAACCCACCGCGTCAAATACAAAAAAAAGCGAGCTCAATGGCTCGCTTTTTTTAATTTGATTCGTTTTGCTTATTCCGCAGAAGTCTTCTTGCTGACAAAACCTAACTTCTTACCAATCCATGCGAGTAAGATCATTGAAACCATGATCGCAAAGAAGTTTGAGCCTGCTTCTGGGTATTGCGCTTTAATAAACGCAGAGTGGCCAAACGCACCTACGAAGAAACACGCCAAGCCAACTAATGGGATATCTTCTGATACCGGATTATTTAGGTACTCTTGGTAAAGAGCTTGTACAGCCAGTACGAGTGCAATCAATGGGAAGATTGAAAACGATACTTCACTCATGGTCAACCATGACAACAAAGCATCACCACACATACCTGCAACCAGTGCCAAAATCAGCGTTTTCTTTTCAGATTTATTTCCATTCGACATTATTCTATCCCGCCTTTTAATCGGTTACGTTCACGTTCTTTGCGATACCAATAGGCCCCTTTGGCTATCATTCGCAATTGCATGATCAATCGCTCGGCGAGTTCATCGCGCTCACGTCGATCTAAATCTAAAGCTTCAGCCCCCGAACTGAAAACCAAAGTCACAGACGCTTCTGCTTGAGTATACGCCTCTTCTCTGGTCACGCCGGTGCTCATTAAATACTCGGTTAATTCTGCCGCAAAATGCTGGATTTCTCGAGCAACAGCGGTACGAAATTCAGCAGAAGTGCCGGAGCGCTCACGCAACAACAAACGAAAGACGTTCGGACTACTTTCAATGAATTCCATAAAGGTTTCGACCGAGGTACGAATTACGCTACCTTCTTTCACAATACGTTGACGCGCCTGACGCATCAGTTGACGTAGTAGCAAACCGCCTTCATCAACCATGGTTAAGCCTAGCTCATCCATATCTTTGAAGTGACGGTAAAAAGAAGTCGGTGCAATCCCTGCCTCTCGGGCGACTTCTCGCAAGCTAAGGCTGGAAAAGCTGCGATCCGCACTTAATTGACTAAATGCCGCATCGATCAATGATCGACGTGTCTTCTCTTTTTGCTGTGCGCGGATTCCCATCGATTTCATTCTTAACTTGCTCTTTTTCTATAGGGTACAAGGGCCTCAATATAACGCAATTTGCTCCTACGGAGAAAGATATGTTGCTTCACTCGCTCTGAGCGCCGAGAACGTTACTATTGGCATGCATCTAATTGCAATGTTCTCGATGCAATTTATAGACATACAACATACCAAATCATCCTTTTGGTCGATTCTGCGTGATCACTTCCACTCTCTAACAGGCATGACGTGTACCAATAGAGTAAATGAGTTAAAATCGCGCTAAAGCAATGTTAAGCAAATATAACAAGGAAGGCATCATGGCGCATGTTAATCACTATGACGTGATCGTAATCGGTAGTGGCCCTGGCGGAGAAGGGGCTGCAATGGGATTAACCAAAGCGGGACTGAATGTTGCCATTGTCGAGAAAGAAAGCAGTGTCGGCGGCGGTTGTACTCACTGGGGTACTATTCCATCAAAAGCACTGCGTCATGCCGTTAGCCGCATCATCGAATTTAATAGCAACCCGTTATTTTGTCGAAACAACACCAGCGTTCATGCAACATTTTCTGACATTTTAGGTCATGCTAAATCGGTCATTGATAAGCAAACTCGACTTCGTCAGGGCTTTTATGACCGTAACTCATGCACACTTTTGTTCGGAACCGCGCGATTTATCGATAACTACTCAATTGCAGTGATGCAAAGCGACGGCACAGAAGAAATCTATTCAGCGGATAAGTTTGTCATCGCGACGGGTTCTCGTCCGTATCAGCCTAACGACGTTGATTTCTTGCATGAGCGCATCTACGACAGTGATTCCATTTTGAGCCTGAAACACGACCCTCGCCATATCATCATTTACGGTGCGGGCGTTATCGGTTGTGAGTACGCTTCTATCTTCCGCGGTCTTGGAGTGAAAACCGACCTTATCAATACCCGCGACCGCTTGTTGGAGTTTTTAGATAACGAAGTGTCAGATGCGCTGTCTTACCACTTCTGGAACAGCGGTGTGGTAATTCGTAATGATGAGACCTATGAAAAAATCGAAGGCACAGAAGATGGTGTGATTATTCACCTACAATCTGGCAAGAAGATGAAGGCAGACTGCTTGTTGTATGCGAATGGTCGAACAGGTAACACCGATAAGTTGAATTTGGGTGCAGTGGGTCTGGAAGCGGACTCTCGCGGACAACTAAAAGTAAACCGTAACTACCAAACCGATATCGAACACATTTACGCTGTAGGCGATGTCATCGGTTACCCTAGCCTTGCAAGCGCCGCTTATGACCAAGGGCGATTTGTCGCACAAGCCATTACGAAAGGTCAGGCAGAAAACTATCTGATTGATGATATTCCAACGGGTATCTACACCATCCCAGAGATTAGCTCTGTGGGTAAAACCGAGCAAGAGCTAACAGCTGCGAAAGTACCGTATGAAGTAGGACGCTCTTCGTTCAAGCATCTAGCTCGTGCACAGATCGCAGGGAAAGACATCGGCAGCTTGAAGATATTGTTCCATCGTGAAACCAAAGAAATTTTAGGGATTCACTGCTTTGGCGAACGTGCCGCGGAAATTATCCACATCGGTCAAGCCATTATGGAGCAAAAAGGCTCAGCGAATACCATCGAGTATTTCGTCAATACCACCTTCAACTATCCGACGATGGCCGAAGCGTATCGTGTCGCTGCGTTGAATGGTTTGAACCGCTTGTTCTAATCTATGCTTCTTGATAGCAAACAGAAAAACAGCAGGCTTTGACCTGCTGTTTTTATATCAACATTGTGCGAGGAAGGTATCCTTGCGCCATTGGTAGAGAAAGATAACCCCTAAACCAACACCCCGCATCAACATAAAGCTCGTCATTGCAAACCACAGCGCGTGATTTTCCCACTCGGCGAATAAGTAAAAGACAACGAAGAAACTGCTGGTCGCGACAAACATACTATTGCGCATGTCTTTGCCTTTGGTTGCACCGACAAAAATGCCATCCAATAGAAAGCACCACATCGACGCAAGTGGCATCACCACCAGCCAAGGTAGATACACCGCTGCTTGCTGTTGTACAGCCTCAATTGAAGTGATCATGGCGATCAACTGCGACCCCGCCAAACCAAAGAGCGCGGTCAGTCCTAAGCAAATAACCAAACTCCAAAAAAAAGTACCGACAAGCGATGCACTCAATTGTTGCCTATCTTTGGCGCCAATCGCCTTCCCGACCATGGCCTCCATTGCATAAGCAAAGCCATCCATGCCATACGAGATAATCATCAGGAAGCTCATCAGTACCGCATTTGCAGCGACAACCTCATCACCAAAGCTTGCGCCTTGGAACGTCATAAAGCTAAAAGCCGCTTGCAGACACAAAGAGCGTAAGAAAATATCGCGATTCAATTTCACGAAGCGCCCTAACCCGTGTTGAGTGCTGGCTAGCAGCTTTTGAGGTGATGGTAATTGCCTCTCTCGCCAGGTTTTCCAGACACACATGAGACCAAAACCCATGCCTGAATAGTCAGCAATCACCGATGCCAGCGCAGCGCCTTCTACTTTCCACCCCAAACCAATCACAAACAACAAATCGAGAGCAATATTAGTCACGTTGGTGATGATCACCATCCACATTGGTGCTTTGGAATTTTGCGTTCCGAGCAGCCACCCCAACAACACAAAGTTCATTAGCGCAGCGGGGGCACTCCACACTCGGATAGAGAAGTATTGCATGCCGTAGTGCTTCACTTCAGCACTGGCGTCACTCCAACCAAAGATCAAATCAGCAATCGGGTTATGGGCAATAAGAAAGACTAACGCAAACAGCAGCGCCATAAGTGAGCCTTGCATAAACACCAAGGCAAGTTGCTTTCGGTCTTCACCGCCATAGGACTGCGCCGCCAATCCAGTAGTCGACATACGCAAAAAACCAAGCAGCCAAAACGTCACGCTGATCATGGTGCTGCCCAACGCAACACCACCCAAATACCAAGCGTGGTCTAGATGACCAATCACCGCAGCATCGATCAAACCGAGCAATGGAACAGTAATATTCGACAGCACCATAGGTATAGCTAAAGCTAAGACTTGGCGATGAACTTTTGGGTTAGATAAAGGAGAGAAGATTGAATTTGTCACAGGCACCTCATCAGTAAGATCGACGAGTGTACCTGAGCGCTTAACGATTAGCCAATTACCACTTGATGTGAACGAGGACTGGCGTGAGGCGATGCTTCAACATTGGAATCTTATTAAGCCAACGCTGCCAAGCTTTCCAACGAGAACAGAATCTATCGAATGGCGAGAAAGCTTTCACCCATTGTGCCCATGGTAACCATTGCAATATCTGTGCTGCAGGCGCTTCAAAGCCATGAGCATAACGATCAGAGCCAAGCTTTTGTCCCCACTTGGTTTCCGTTAAATCTCCTGCCAGCACCATACACAGTTCAGCAGAGACAAAATGTCGACCCAAGGTTTGAATAAATTTCGCGACTTGACGCTCTGTGCAATCGAGCAGTGCCATTTCACATAAAATGAGTACCGGTGCTTGCTCTGGAATGGCTAACGTCTCTAGCCACGACATTTCATCCACACTGCCACAGCGATGTTCATAACGTTCATTTTTGTGGAACAAGCGCTGACGCCATACCAAATTTTCCGTCACATCCAGCTCTATCCAATGGCAGCGTCCATTATCCAAACGATAAAAGCGGGTATCCAGCCCAGCTCCGACATTGATAATCCAAGCATCGGGATACTGCTGTAAGAAGTGACTAACCTGCTGGTCACAAAGCTGAGTCAGCGTCACGTGCAGCAATTGCTTCTGCGCAATATCACCACTCAAACAATCCGGCGCCATCTTACAGCTCAAACACGCTTTAGCAGCTATCGGATCATACACCAAGCCATTGTCGACCATGCTTTCACGGCTACGCAATAACAGTGGTTTTAATAAATGGTTAGGAACTTGATGTTTAGACTGAGACATGGGCATTTCCTGCGCCAGAGAGAAAACATAGACATTAATAAAGATGACAATGAATATCAATTACATTATCAAGCTTATAAATTGCTCAAAACAAACAAGGTCAAGATGATAAGCAAGCTTTTGGAGGAAGTAGAAAAAGAGAAAAGAAGAGAAAAGACAAAACAGCCCAGATGAACTGGGCTGCTTAAACACACTTACATCCAATCGGTATTACGAATAATACCAACGGCTAAGCCTTCAATCGTAAGGTGCTGAGACGTTAAGTCCACTTGAATTGGGGCAAACTCTTCATTCTCAGCATGCAGTAATATGGTTGAACCTTTGCGCTCTAAACGCTTTACTGTCACATCATCATCAACACGCGCAACGACAACTTGACCGTCTCTCACGTCTTGGGTCTTATGCACCGCGAGCAAGTCACCATCCATAATCCCGATGTCTTTCATACTTTCGCCATTTACACGAAGTAAGAAATCCGCTTGCGGTTTGAACATCGCAGGATCGACTTGGTAATGCGCTTCTACGTGTTCCTGAGCCAATATGGGCTCACCCGCAGCAACTTGACCAATCAAAGGCAAGCCCTGTTCGTCATTAGCGGCAGAGTCATCAAGTAGGATACGAATCCCACGCGATGCACCTGGGATAATTTCAATTGCTTGCTTACGAGCAAGCGCTTTTAGGTGTTCCTCTGCGGCATTCGCAGAGCGGAAGCCAAGCTCACGCGCAATCTCTGCACGAGTTGGTGGCATTCCGGTGTCATCGATTTTACTTTTGATCAAATCGAAGACTTGTTGTTGGCGTGGCGTTAACGGCTTCATGTCTCACCTGTCTTTTTATACAGTTAACTGTGAGTATATCCAGTAAATGCTCAAATGAAAACCCAATTGGTTGTTTTTTAATTTATTTGTGGAGTGCACTTCGTTTGCTGCCTAAGTTCATTATTCATGCGTTTAAAACACCGCCTTTTCAGTTAATCAAAGTAAAGCAACAACTTAGGAGTTCGACTAATTTACAGCCAATAAAATTAAAAGGTTTGACCAGTTTCTGGTATCCTTGCTGCGCTTAAATTTTATCGCCTAGGCTTATTTCTATTGCCGTACTCATTTCTTTTTCTATAGAAGAGATGCAAAGCGGACACTGAAATAAGGTTAGGCCTGTTTGAATACCTATTGAGGCTGTGAACTTTATGTCTTCTGGACAATCATTTTCACGTTCATTACTAAAACTACCTTTATCGGTACTGGTAAAGGGCACCACAATCCCGTCGAACCCGATTGAAGATCTGAATATCGACCTCGCTAAGCCGATTGTATATGCCCTACCGTTCCGCTCGAACGTGGATTTGCTGACACTGCAAAAACAAGCCATGAGCCTTGGTCTGCCTGACCCGCTCAGTCCGCTGGAAATCAATGGCAAAACGCTGAACCGTTTCGTCTTTATCGCTGCGCGTCCAACTGTGATGAACAACGATAATGATGTCCCAACCGACTCTGTCTCTCTGTTCACAGACTTACTGGAACTGCATAAGCTGGATAGTGAGTTGGACGTTCAAATGATCCCTGCAACCGTGCTTTGGGGTCGTAAACCAGGTAAAGAAGAAAACCAAAAGCCTTATCTTCAGCCAATGAATGGCCCGCAAAAGGCGAAAGCGGTAATGGCAGCAGGACGCGACTGCTTGGTTCGCTTTAGTCCCGTGGTATCTCTGCGTTATATGGCAGACTCTCACGGTACCGACAGCGCAATTGCGCACAAATTGGCTCGCGTGGCGCGTATCCACTTCTCTCGCCAAAAACTGGCTGCTTCAGGACCAAACCTGCCACAACGCCAAGTGTTGTTTGCTCGTTTACTAAAATCTCCAGCTATTGAACTGGCGATCGCTGACGAAGCCAAGAGCAAAAACATCTCGATTGATAAGGCACGTAAAGAAGCCCACGACATCATGGATGAAATCGCCGCCGACTTCTCATATGGTCTAGTGAAAAACGGCGACCGCATCCTGAGTTGGTTATGGACCAAGCTGTACCAAGGGTTGCACATCAATAACGCCTCAACGGTGCGTCGTTTAGCGCAAGACGGCCACGAAATTGTGTACGTTCCGTGTCATCGTAGTCACATGGACTACCTACTGTTGTCTTACGTTTTATACCATGAAGGCATGGTGCCTCCGCACATTGCGGCAGGCATTAACCTGAACTTCTTCCCGGCCGGTCCTCTTTTCCGTCGCGGTGGGGCATTCTTTATTCGTCGTAGTTTTAAAGGTAACAAACTGTACTCAACCATTTTCCGCGAGTATCTAGCTGAGCTGTTTGCCAAAGGCTATTCAGTCGAGTACTTCAGTGAGGGTGGTCGTTCACGTACAGGTCGCTTACTGCAAGCGAAAACGGGTATGCTGGCTATGACTATCCAAGCAATGCTACGTGGTCTAAACCGCCCAGTAACACTAGTGCCGGTCTACATCGGTTACGAGCACGTAATGGAAGTAGGCACTTACGCGAAAGAGCTGCGTGGCAAACGCAAAGAGAAAGAAAACGCAGGGCTTGTACTGCGTACTCTGCGTAAACTGCGTAACTTTGGTTTGGGCTATGTGAACTTCGGTGAGCCAATTCAGCTCAACCAATACTTGAACGAGCATGCTCCTGAGTGGACGAAAGACATCGACAGCATGGGTGGTAACAAACCACAGTGGATGAATCCTGTGGTGAACGACCTTGCTAATAAGATGATGACGCACATCAATGATGCGGCGGCGGCAAACGCATTGACCTTGTGTGCAACCGCACTGCTTGCTTCTCGTCAACGTGCACTTTCTCGTGACTCGCTGATCAATCAGATTGAGTGTTACTTAAAGCTACTCAAAAGCAACCCGTACTCAAGCACCTCCACTATCCCTACCGAAAGTGCTGAGGAGTTGGTCGATCATGCGATTTCACTTGATAAGTTCGTGATTGAAACCGATAGCATGGGTGACATCATTTCGCTGGATCGTAGCCAATCGATCCTGATGACCTACTACCGCAACAACATCATCCACTTGTTTGCTCTGCCATCATTAATTGCTCAGATGATCATTCGTCAGCGCAACCTTTCGGTAGAAAAGATTCAAGCGAATGTCGCGCAAATCTACCCATTCTTGAAGAAGGAGCTGTTTTTAAGCTATCAAGAAGACGAGTTGGATGAATTGGTCGTTAAAACACTGCATGAGTTTGCCGATCAGAAAATGATTAGCCTCGATGGTGATAAGCTGGAGATCAATCAGTCGAACAACCAGCCTTTGGTTCTGCTAGGTCGTACAATCACGGAAACACTGCAGCGCTACTCTATCGCGATGAACTTGCTTGTTGCTTACCCAGAGCTCGGTAAATCGGACCTAGAACAGAAGAGCCAAGATATTGCTCAACGTTTAGGACGCTTACACGGTATTAATGCGCCAGAATTCTTCGATAAAGGTGTGTTTACCGCTATGTTCAATACACTCAAACAGCAAAAATACCTCGATAACGATGGTAACTGTGACACGAAGAAAACGCAGCAATTTGCACGATTACTATTCACTCTGCTTTATCCAGAAGTGAAACTGACGATCGAAGAGAGTATTCATCAACTTCAGTCGTAACCGTTTTACCTTCTTCCAAAATAAGAAAAAAGGCATCCAATCGGATGCCTTTTTGCTATTTCTTCGCTTACCAAAATGCGACCAATAACCCTATCGCTATCACCATGCCAACATAGTTGTTGTTGAGGAAAGCCTTAAAGCACAACTCCCGCTCGCGGTGACGAATTAAGTGCTGCTGATAAACAAACAACGACGCTGCAATCAAAAGGGTCCAGTAGTAACTTTGCCCCAATTGGTAGAACTGCCCTAACCAAACCAACATCGCGAGCGTAATCAGTTGCAATACCCCAATGATGAGTTTGTCATGACGACCAAACAAAATTGCCGTCGATTTAATGCCAACCTTTAAATCATCATCGCGATCGACCATCGCATACTGAGTATCATAAGCTATGGTCCATAAAGCGTTAATCAGAAACACAAACCAAACTATCAGTGGTAGCTCCCCGGTTTGTGCAGCCCACGCCATTGGAATTGCCCAGCTAAACGCCAAGCCTAAAAAGAGCTGTGGAATATGAGTGTAACGCTTCATAAATGGATAAATGAACGCCAACACGATGCCAGCGAAGGATAGCTGAATCGTCAACGGATTCATGGTCAGCACTAACAAGAATGAGCTGATACCCAAAACCAAAAATAATCCAATCGCTTCTTTTGCTGTCACTTTCCCTGATGGCAGTGGGCGTTGCTTGGTACGTTTTACATGGCCGTCGACTTTGCGGTCAGCAAAATCATTAATCACGCACCCCGCGCTACGCATTAGGAATACACCCAATACAAACACGATAAATACATCCCAACTCGGCATCCCTTGGGCTGAGATAATTAGCGCCCAAATCGTTGGCCACATCAGTAATAGTGAACCAATTGGGCGATCCATGCGCATCAGTTGCCAATATGCTTTGGCTTTTTCTGCGGACATTTACACTGTCTCCTTAGCGTAAACTGGTGAATTAGATAAGAATAACTCGGCGACCAGCATCGGTTTGTGATTCATCCACAACCTTGAGCGTCGCGCTAACAAACGTCCTTCTGGTACGGCTACCCATCCCATTTGCAAAGAGTCTCGCTCAACGTTGTCTGCGCTGAACACTGTTAGTCCTAATGGGATATCCCCTTGTTGAGCCAAATCATACTGCTGATCAACTAAGGTTGAGCGAGGAATTAATGTCCGTCCGATAACCCAGTTATCATTGTCACCACACAAAATTACCTCTCGCAGTAAGCAATCTTGTTCGGACAATAACTGGCTTTCGTCCTGTTTTAACGTCGCCGCAGTGACGATCTGATTTTGTAGCAATTCTACCGTTAATGCTTGGCAGTGTTGCTTTAAACGACGTGACAAAGACCCTTGCTCTTCAAGCCAGTGCTTGGCAAATTCATTTGGAAATTCGAATTCTTCGGGGTTTTGCCACTCTACTTCCAATAAAGAAGCAAGATAGAGTGATGTTGGCTGATTCATACTAGTATTCAATTGGAGGCTTTATGCGTACAATAAAGCAACAACTTACCGTCCATAGTAATGTATGTAACCGTAAGTTCCGTTATTTGTTATAGACGGCCCATTGTATCAAGACTGAAGCGATTCGAATATCGCGATCCAGAGAAAGAAAAGTTAGAAATATGTACAAACGTTATATAGCCCAAATTATTTTTGCGTTAACCATACTGTTCGCCGCACCAAGTTGGGCTGAAACGGAAGAAGCTGGACCTAAGTTGGCATACTTTACCCTTGAGCCTGATCTCACTACTAACTTTTACACCAAAGGCAAAAAGTTAGGTTATGTGCAAGTGCGCATCGACATCATGGTAATGAGCCAACAAGATTTATCGATTGTTGAGCATCACCAACCTTTGATTCGCGATGCAGTGATTGAATTACTGGGTAAGCAAACAGAAGATACGATTAAGTCCCTTTCTGGCCGAGAAGATCTGCGCAAAACCTTAGTGACGACCCTCAACGAAACACTTTTGCCCGAAACAGGTAAAACCATCATTGCCGATTTGTTGTTTACAAAATACCTTTACCAATAAACCCAAATCGTTTTGAACATAAAAAAGACCGCTCTTGAGCGGTCTTTTCATTTCAGCTTTAGGCTTGCTGTTGGTATTTCATCTTGCCTGAATCAAACAGCGCAATCGCCATCCCCGACAGTAAACCCACTAAGTGAGCGGTGTTTGCAATCGCCATGAACGGCTGCACAAAACCAAGAACTAACCATACCAACATAAAAACGATGATTGGCTTGGGTAGCGTAAGGCCTAAATGTGGCAAGCGGTAACCCAATATCCACAAATAGCCAAGCAGTGCATAGACCACGCCAGACAAGCCACCGAAGTTTGCCCCTTCAACATAGAATTGGCCAGCCCCAGAAAGCGCTGCTGATACTACAAAGAGTTGCAATAGCTTACCGGAACCGAGACGACGTTCGATGTCGCCCCCCAACTGCCACCACCATAGTAAGTTGAACACGATGTGAGTCACTGAAAAGTGCAGTAACGCATGGCTTAGCCATCGCCACACTTGCCATTGTTGCCCCTCAAAAGCCGGGAAGTGCAACAACTTAAACACGCCATTGCCAAAGCCAAACATTTGTAACAAGTAGATGATGGTACACACCGTCATGATCAGCAAAGTCATTGGGCCTGCTTTTGCTTTGACCATGCTCATGATACTCGGGCTAGAATAATGAAAGGTGCTCTTGCGAGTATCGGCAACGTCCCACGAGGCGGCGCTGTATTTTGAATCAGATGGGTTAGCGAGGAACTGCTTAAGTTCCGCTTCCGCTTCTATTTCATGCTGGCTATCAGTCAGCCACAGCGCAAATTGCCCGTCTCCTTCTGGCATCATTTCGATGTCAATTTGGCGAGAGGCCATATAATCAATAAAGGCTTGCGCCATACGTGGATTATTTAACGTTACCAATCTCTTCATTAACTTCTCACTATCGGTAGTTCTGCTCGGTGCCAGGCTTCAAAGCCACCATCCACACTGTACACCTGTTCAAAGCCTTGGTTAACTAAATATTGTGCGGCACCTTGGCTACTAATGCCGTGGTAACACATCACCAGAATGGGTTGTTCGAACTCCACTTCATCCATAAACGCAACGATCGTATCGTTGGTTAAGTGATACGCGGACTCCGCATGCGCAACGGCAAACGATTGAGGGTCACGGATATCTACAAGCTTCGCATCACCCTGCTCGAGCAGCGCTTGCGCACCTTGTACATCGATATGCTTAAACTGATCCATTTACTTTCTCATTGTCTTATTAATATACCCAAGCAACCTCGAACCTAACGTACTAATCAGCACCCGAGGTACAGCATAAAATCTATATTTGAAGCCGCTTGGGTATACTGCCGCTATTGTAACCTATCCAACGGCAAACTTAGACACATGGATAATCAGGGTTTTAAAAAGTGTACACATTCCAACCATTTGTGGATAAAGCTGTGAATTGCGTTGATAAAGTATATTTGGATCTTTTGATCCACAATATGTAGTGATGATCCTGATCTAACTGTGTGTATATATATAACTATCCCCAGATGGAAAAGTGCTTGAATCCCTTATTTTGTCCGGGTTTCGAACAGTTGATAAATAATTACTTCACAGAGTTATACACAGGTAGCACATAAAATCCGGATCGCAAACGCTATCGATTTTCGATCGACAATAAAAAAGCCGAGATCACATGATCTCGGCTTTCTATGAAAATCTTACTTTCAATTAGCAGTGGAAATTAAAATTCACCCACGGCCAATTTTAGTTTCTTCATTGCGTTTTTTTCTAGCTGGCGAATACGCTCGGCAGAAACACCGAACTCATCAGCTAAGTCTTGCAATGTTGCTTTCTCATCATCTAACCAACGAGAACGCACGATGCGCTGACTACGCTCATCCAAACTCGCTAATGCATGACCCAAGCGGTTGTTGGTGTGCATTTCCCAGTTTGCAGCTTCGATGTTGTCAGCCACATCAGACGATTTGTCTTCTAAGTACAGCATCGGCGCTGTGTAAGCGTTTGAGCTGTCGTCTTCATCAGTTGGCATATCAAAGGTTGAATCCACCGCAGCTAAGCGTGATTCCATCTCGCGAACTTCAGAAGGCTCAACACCTAACTCACGCGCAACGGTTTCGACTTCACCGTTGTTAAACCAACCCAAGCGCTTTTTCGACTTACGCAGGTTGAAGAACAATTTACGTTGCGCTTTAGTGGTCGCAATTTTCACGATACGCCAGTTACGTAGCACGTATTCGTGGATCTCTGCTTTGATCCAGTGGACAGCGAAAGACACCAAGCGAACCCCTACTTCTGGGTTAAAACGCTTAACGGCTTTCATTAGACCGATGTTACCCTCTTGCACAAGGTCCGCCATTGGCAAACCGTAGCCAGAGTAACCACGAGCAACGTGAACAACGAATCGTAGGTGCGAAAGAATTAGACCTTTTGCAGCCTCAATCTCACCTTTGTAGTGTAATCGTTCTGCCAGCTCACGCTCTTCGTCTGCAGTCAGCATTGGGTAACTGTTTACTGAGCGAATATAGCTATCAAGGCTATCTTGCGTGACTAGAGCCATCGGATACGCTTCTTTTGTCATTCAATTCCTCATCAATCTCTGATCTGGAGCATTACATTGCAAATTTAGCTTCGATATCTTGAACTCAAAATGAACAAGTTTCAAGAAGGGGAAGCAATTATCCATAAACATTCGGTCTAAACAAGGGATCCAGATTAGCTAGTGCTAATAAAATCCAAGTAGTAAGACCTTCATCACTTAAACTGGTTCAATTTCTTTTAAATGTCGTTGCGCAGAAAAGCGCGCCGCAATGCATCCCAAAAGACTACCAATGATGATTAATAGCAAAGATTCATCCCAGCTTAGACCAATCAGGCGAAACTGGCTGTCGTACAACGCAGCAAGATCTTCCACCGCACTATTCATAACAATGGTCACTAAAGCCGTTACCAACCACGCGATGGTGGCACCTAATACGCCAAACCACATACCCGTGTACAAATAAGGGCGCAGAATAAAACTGTCCGTCGCACCGATCAGTTTCATGGTTTGAATCTCTTCTTTATTCGCCAGCACATTAAATCGCAACGTGTTGCCAACGATTAAAAATACCGCACCGAGCATCAACACTGTCAGAGTAATGACAATAATACTCGCGAGAGTTTTGATCGCATCAAGACGCGCCAGCCAGTCTTCGTCAAGTCTCACATCGGTCACGTCTTGTTGATCTCGAACGTCTTTGGCTAATGACTGAATATCACTTTTTAGCTCCGAGGCTGGCGTAATCACCAACACACCGGGTAGCGCATAGCCACTTAAAAGGCTGATAGCCTGATCGAATCCTGCATATTGGCTCAAATCAGACAGACCTTGTTGCGGTGAAATATATTCTACTTCTTTTACCAAAGGCCAAGTTTCAATTTGATCTTTGAGAACCATCACACGTGCATCCGGCATGCCTTCTACTAAGTAAGCACTAACTTGCGAGGGAGATGCCACATCTTCCGCGGCACCCGCGACGTTTTTCCCCAGTAGATACAAACAAGCTGGCATAGCAAGTGCCATTGAAATCACGGCTAGGGTCAGGATATTACCTAAAGGTCGTTGCCATAAGGCGCTAAAAGAGGATTTTGCTTGTTTTGCATGGACAGAGAAAAAACCATCGGTATTTGCACGCTTGGCACTGCGGCCTTTCCCCTTCTTTTGGGAGTGCTTGTTACCTGCCATAGTCTTCTACCTCACTTAGGAAGCCTTGGTTTAATTCAAAATGACGATACTGTGGGCGAGTGTTTACTAACCCCACATCGTGCGTGGCGAGTAAGATGGTCACTCCCGCACGATTAAATTCTTCGAATAGACGCAACACACGGTTGGATAATTCTGGGTCAAGGTTACCTGTCGGCTCATCAGCCACCAGCAACGTTGGTCGATTGACTACGGCACGAGCAATACCGACGCGTTGTTGCTCACCACCAGAGAGTTGGCTCGGCAGGCAACGAGCCTTATCAAGCAAGCCCGTTTTATCTAACGCCGCAGAAACGCGGCGTTTGATTTCGTTTTCAGAAATCGATTCGATGCGCATTGGCAGAGCGACATTGTCGTATACGCTGCGATCCATCAATAGACGATGATCTTGAAAAACAATCCCAATATTGCGGCGCAAAAAAGGGATGTCTTTGCTTGGAATACGCGTGATGTCGTGGCCATTAAAATGGATTTTGCCATCGGTTGGTCGCTCTATCGCGCAGATCAATTTCAGCAAGGTACTTTTACCAGCCCCGGAATGTCCGCCTAAAAACGCCATTTCACCGCGCCTCAGGTGAAAATCGACTTTTTGCAGTGCTTGTCGACCACCTCGGTAAGCTTTGCTTACTTGCTGAAATTTGATCACCGTTGATTTCCTCTAACTCTTTTTATTCTTCACGACTAAACAGTGCGTCAATAAACTCTTGAGTTTCAAATGGATGCAAGTCTTCGATACCTTCACCCACACCGATGTAACGAATTGGAATACCAAACTGGTCAGCAATAGCGAAAATTACGCCGCCCTTGGCTGTACCATCCAGCTTAGTCAAAGTAATCCCGGTTAGAGGGGCAACATCACTGAAAAGTTTCGCTTGGCTAATGGCATTTTGTCCTGTACCTGCGTCAAGCGTTAGCATGATCTCATGTGGTGCTGAGTCATCAATTTTCTTCATCACACGTACAATCTTACGCAGCTCTTCCATTAGGTTCGCTTTGTTCTGTAGACGACCCGCTGTATCAGCAATCACAACATCCACACCACGTGCTTTTGCCGCTTCAATCGCATCATAGATAACAGAAGCACTGTCTGCGCCAGTATGTTGAGCAATCACAGGAACATTATTACGTTCACCCCACACTTGCAGCTGCTCAACCGCTGCGGCACGGAAAGTATCGCCCGCTGCAAGCATCACTTTTTTGCCTTGAGTTTGGAACTGCTTGGCAAGCTTACCGATGGTCGTGGTTTTACCCACGCCATTTACACCCACCATTAAGATGACGTAAGGCGTTTTGTTGCTGTCGATTTCTAGTGGCTGTTCGACTTTAGAAAGAATCTCAGCCATTTCTTCTTTCAACAAACCATAAAGGGCTTCGCCGTCTTTCAGATCGCCACGTGTGGCTTTTTCTGTCAGGTTGTTGATAATTTTTGTTGTGGTATTCATGCCCACATCAGCAATAAGCAGTTGCTCTTCTAGCTCTTCAAATAAGTCTTCATCGATTTTCTTACCGCTGAACAGACCGAAGAAGCCAGCACCGATGTTTGCTTTTGTGCGGCTTAGACTGCGTTTGAGGCGAGCAAAAAAGCTCTCTGTTGGCTTTTCTTGTTCTTGAACGCGAGGTGCAGCAGGCTCTTCTGCTTCTGCTTCTGCTTCTGCTTCTGCTGGGGCAGCCTCTGATTGTTTCGCTTCTTCTTCAAGTTCTGGCGTTGCTTCCGCTTGCTCAGCAGCCGCGTCGGTTTGCTGCTCTTCAGAAGGCGCTTCCACTGCTTCTTCTTTTACTGTTTCTTCAGTTTTTGGTTTTGGGCTTTGTTCTTCGTCACCAAAACCTAGCCACGAAAGTAATCCGCGCTTCTTTTTTTCCGTCATCTGGGGCTATCCTAGATTGTTCTTTTATCTATTAATGACTCTTTTTTGACAAGATTATTATCTGTCTAAAAAAGGCTAATGACAAAGTTCTGAAAACTTTCCGATTAGGTAATTCTAATCTTATTAGTGTTACACTCTGTCATCTTGAATATTCTGGGCTGTATCCAAGCTCCAAGCTCACTGCTTGGGCGATTAGATATAGTATCACTTTATTAGCGGTCAAAAAATCTATGGTAAGACGTCGCCAGCAAAACTCATCACAAAAAAAGCCAACAACGGGCTTTGTTCGCATTATTAGTGGCTTATGGAGAGGCAGAAAACTTCCTGTACACGATGCTGAAGGCTTACGCCCCACGACAGATCGCGTCAAAGAAACGCTGTTTAACTGGTTGGCACAAGATGTGCCGCAGGCAAAATGTCTCGACTTGTTTGCTGGCTCTGGCGGCTTGGGATTTGAGTCAGCTTCGCGCCAAGCAGAGCAAGTGACCATGGTCGAGCTGAACCCACAAGCTTTCCAACAGTTACAGAAGAATGTGGCGTCTCTCAACGCGAACAACATCCAAGTAGTGAATACCGACGCACTGAGCTTTTTAAAACAGCCGGGTACTGCGCACCATGTGGTGTTTATTGACCCACCGTTTCGTAAGGGACTATTGGATGAAACCGTGGCTCTGCTAGAACAAAATGGCTGGCTCGCGGAAGATGCGATGATTTATATTGAAACAGAAAAAGAACTCAATATTGCCGACTTACCAGAAAACTGGCAATTACATCGAGAAAAAACAGCAGGCCAAGTGAGCTATCGTCTGTATGAACGTACCTCCGCATAACGCCTCGATTTAAAAGGACACTTAAATGAAAGCATTAATTCTGCTGGCCAAAGCGGCTATCGCCTTTGTTTGGTTAGTATTGATCCTCAATATCTTTATGCCGTTTCCCGGTAATGCCGCGATTGCGCTGTACATCATGACCGCTTTTTTGTTCATCATGCACGGTTTACAAATGGCCATCTTCATTGGCGCATTTGGCGACAAAATTAAAATGAGCAGTTGGGAAAAATATTCCATCCTGATCTTTGGTATTTTTGCCCTGCTCGATATTCGTCGTAAACACATGATGTAATCGCCCAAATACTAAAAAGCCGCTCTCAAGAGCGGCTTTTTTATTGCGTTTATTCCGTCACCCAAGATAACTCTTAACACCATCCAAAAACATTTGAGTGGAGATCATCACCAGCAACAAGCCCATTAAACGCTCTACCGCTTTTAGACCACGCTCTCCCAACAAACGATTAAAGAAGCCATAAAACATTAGAATAAAAAATGTTGCGCCCCAGGCAATCACAACTGACGCGGACATTTCCAACATTTTTTCTGGATGCTGTGAAGATAGCAAAAGCAATGCTGCAATCACTGAAGGGCCCGCGATCATAGGAATGGCCATCGGAACAATAAAGGGCTCCTCGCCTGCCGCCAGTCCAGTGATGCTACCAGCACTCGGAAAGATCATCTTAATCGCGATAATGAAGAGAATAATGCCACCTGAAATGCTGAGCGTTTCTGGCTGGACATGCAAAAAACTTAAGATGCTTTGTCCTGCAAACAGAAACAACATCAAGATTAGTAAGGCAAACAGTAGTTCACGAATCAATACCTTACGGCGACGCTTAGGATCGATGTGCTTGAGAATAGACAACACAATCGGCAAATTACCGAGAGGGTCCATGATTAGAAACAGCATGGTCGCTGCAGAAAGAATGTCCATATTCTGGCCTCACCTAAAAAATGGCGGCCAGTGTATAGCAAACTGACAACGTGAGTACATGGCTGAGGGCGAAAACAGCATATTCACCCTCGCATCATAGCCGCCGCTTAGTGATTGCAGACACGCGCCATATTGACCACAAACTTACCTTCAAGCTCACGGATTTTGTCGCGCTTGAGCAAAAATGCTAGCAATGCATCTAAGTCTAGATCATTCAGTTTACAGGTGTGAAAGCGAACGGTGTTGCCAAAGTGCTGTGCCAGCGCTTCGCGATCCATTGGCGTTTCTCGAAGTAGGTTTAGCAGCTCGTGGGCATGGATTTCACTCATTATTGACTCCAGTCATCAAGAACAATACGTCCAGTTTACTGAAATCTTCGGGAGCTGCTTTGACTTAAATTAGTAAATGATAGAGGCAACAATGAGGGCGTGGGCAAAGAAGTAGCTACCACTTACCCACAAATAGGCGTGTTTCATCGGTTTTCGGTAACCGTGTATCGCATACGCCAACGCCGAATAGATCAAAACTAGGGTTCCGCTGAAACCGATAGCATTGGCATAGCTCGGGGCCTGCAACCAAACTTCACCCGCCGCCCAAGCAAGCTGAACCAACATCATCCCCATGATCACAACAGGAAACACCAGAGAGTCGAGTTGAGGTAGCAACAAAAAGAACGCCACGATACTCGCTGCGAGCAGTAGGGCCAACAGCCACCAGACAATCTCACCATTAAGCTGCACCCAAAATGACTTGCTGTAGCACACCTGAGCAAGTAAATACGCAGCAAAGTAAATTAGCTTGCGAGTTTTAAACGAGTGCAGCGTATCTGCCACCATAGACACAATAAGCCCACCCGCAATCCAGTAGGTATATGTTGCGGATGCGCCTTGAGTTAACACCAACACAAGAAGAAGTAGCAGAGTAAAGATTTTAAACACGAGGGATTGTGTCGGGTTAGCTTGTTTTGCTCCCAACACGGAATACACACCTGATAGCCCTATCGCCAGCCAACTCCACATGCCGTATACACCTTTTACTTAAACTCGCCGCTAGTCTAGGTAGACCAGTTTTGATGTAAAGACACAATCTGCGAAAGTTGGATCTCGCTAGCGATTCGAAACATTTTGTAACCCTCAGTCTGCACAACAATTAAGTCGATGAGCCTTAATGACGGCCATAAATATGGGGCAGAGCCCTATCCCATGAGCCAAGTTCATCAAATCACACGGCACAATAACCCTCGCTAAGTCAGGCCATTTAACTAAAAAGCAGCCCAATGGCCTTGGTAACCCATTACGTAAAAAACTGATGACTAAACCATCAGACTGTATACATCACAGGCAACAAGAATAAATATCAGACACAAAACAGAAAATCGTCTTGGTAGCGAGCTAAGATAGTAGAAACCACCGATGAACAGATTAGAACAACATGAAAAATCAAACTTAACTCAATAACAAAAACATCAAATAACGAACGTAAGCTAATGATAAATAAAGCCACACTCTCAATAACCATCGAAAACACCGACTTCATAAACCATCAAATCACTAAACACTTTTTAAGCCCATATTTTCTCATTAGATAAGAAAATTCCCCTTCCACACCGCAACTCAATGATGCACCTCCATAGCACATCTTTTTATTTTCTCAATTTTTGAGAAACACAGACAAAATCGGCAATCAACATACCAACCGAAACAAAAAACAATTTCCAAGCCAACAACAAACCAAGATTGACACTTTAAAATCATACACTTAAATTAAATACGAACAACAATCACACAATACGAGCATTTTAAATACAACACAAAAAACACAGTTTCATTAGTCAAAAACACGTAAAAAAAGACAAGTTAAGTGTATTTTTTGAAAAGATTATCGAGCATATGTTGATCAAACCCCAAAAACAGTGCTATATTAAATTCATCGAGTTCATCAAAGATTAAGGGGTAGTGTTATGATTTCATCTTCTCAAAAACAAGGGCTGGTAATGATTGCAGTGGTTGTGGGTTTAATGACACTGCCAATGATGTACTAACCTACTGATTAAAAATAAAAAAGGACGCAAATGCGTCCTTTTTTATTTATCTGTGCTTTTCTACTGTATGTGTTTGGACAAGATATCCCAATGCATGTAGTAGAAACCAAGAGCGGCGAGCGTAATCAACGTCATTAGCAAAATTGCTGCACGCCAAATAAAACGAGAGCTTCTTGGCGTTAGCTCTTTTTCACAAGCGTCACATGCCGCCATAAAGCCTTTCCGATCATCCAGCTTATAATCGTCTTCGTGAACCACTTTATTACGCACAGTAGCGATAAAACGAAGCTTCGCTATCACGTCATGTGGTAAACGTTCTTCACAACTATTAATAAGTTGGTGTAACCCTTTCCCTTCTGCATGGTACTGAGTACGCAAAAGTTTTTCGATCGTTCGGGTACGCATGACTACTTTTTCAATATCTGACATCGTAACCCTCCTTACCAGACCCTTCCCGTGTTCGTTATTTTTATTCTTCTATAAATTTAGAGCTTTTTCGAGCCGTTGAGTGCAATTTTACTTTCAATTTGTGCCCTTGAGCGCATATAGCCAGACAAGTGAAAGCTGCTTAGTTCAGCTTTAGTGACGTAGCTTGCAGATGAAGCAACGATTTCATCGCGCCCCCATTGAGGTAAACCGTGAAGTGCGCCGAATAAAATTCATGTCCCTTTCATTAGATTATGAATAAGTTATCTCAACTCATCGTTTCATCAATGAGTTCTGTAGAATAGAGCTCAATGAAACATCGGAGGTTAACATGCCAATCTCACTTATTGTCGCCCTGTTCGCCCTTATTGCTTTGGGCGCATGGGTATTTTTTCGTTTCTATAGCAAGCACTATGTGGGCGAAGACGCTCCAGAACAAAGTGCACAGGTAACTATTTTAGATAAGCAAGCTATCGACATCCCAGATGCACCACCAGGCCAAGACGACCAAGAATATTGGATTTATGTCCAACGCGGTTCTATTGGCCCTAAACGAGAGTTCCAAATTGGAGTGCACTACTACCATGCACTCAACCCTGGAGATAAAGGAACACTAACCTATCGTGGTAACAAATTCCTTCACTTCGCCATCAAACGTTAAGGCAGTAACCAACGAGTCTTGGCAGAGCGAGAAAAGAGATAGCTCATCGCCAAGGCTCCAGCTCCACTGATAATGATCCAGACTGGAATCACCCATGCGGGATGTCCGGTGTACCAACCAAACGCTTTCATCGGCCATAAGAAAATTGGGTGAAGTAAATAAATCCCCAAGCTGTGCTGACTGATCACACTCACCACTTTTTGTACTTTTGGTGACAAGCCTTCCCCAAAGTAACGACCGATCATGAAAATCATCGAAGCCGCTAGAATGACATTCAGTGTTTTGTAAGACAGCCAGCGTCCAACCGTGTACTTCTCCGCCTCTAAACTGTTCGTCACGACCATAGTAAATGTCACAGCCAACGCGACGAGGCCAAACCCTGTAAATAAGGTCACCATAGAGCGGTTCAAAGGCACTTTTTGAAATAGAACATAACCCAGAGGAAGGTAACCCATGTAGAGCCACATTTGGTTACTCCACGGACCATCAATCTTGAACAAAAACAGCGTGCTGGTGAAAAGCCAAAATGCGAGATAGGTATACAACACATTGTCATCAACGTTGCGTACCATCCATTGGAACAACGGAATCACAAAATACAGAGGTATAAAGTAATAGAAAAAACCGAGGTGGTAATACGTTGCGTGAAATGGGCTATTGCTTAACACCTCTTTTACGGTTTCAAAGTCAAACCCTTGAGCCGTCCAGCCAGAGAGGTATGCATAAAACATCGACCAAATAAGAAATGGGACTAGGACTTTGCCTAAACGCCTTTTGATATAATACTTACCGTCAAATGGTCGAGTGTCACTGAGCATCAGCGCTCCGGTGATCAGAATGAAAACTGGCACCGCCCAGCGGGTAACGCTATTAACGCCTACCGCCGTCAACCATTGGTCAAACGGAATCACTCCTAACTCATTTCGATAAGGGGCCAAGACGTGAATGGCGATCACTGCCACCGCAGCAAAGCAGCGCAATAAATCAAAAAACAGAACCCTTTCTCTCATACCTTTCCCTACTTTGAGTCGCTTATCGTTTATAGCATAGGGTAAATCTCAGCCAGTGAAATGGTTAACAATCTGTTTTTGCTTATTTTTAACGCAACAATGACCTACAACGGGGATTTCATCGCCACTCTAATCCGTTGGCGGGAACAAAAACCAAACATCAGCATGAACTCACGAGACCGAACCCACACCACTTGATTACGCCGCGTGATGTACAAGAAACAAAAAATGGCTCCAAGTTGGAGCCATTTTGTACGATCTACAGATAAAAACACCGGGCAAAATTTACGCTGTGGCAACGTTAGCTTTTGGCAACTTAATCGAAATCAACGTCGTCAACGCCAAGAAAGCAAAGGAGACCCATAAGCACGCCGCAAGACCAGCCTCTTGGTAGATCCAACCCGATAATACCGTGCCAATCAAACGTCCCATCGCATTGGCCATGTAATAGAAACCCACATCCAGAGATACGCCATCGCCTTTGGCATAGCTCACAATCAGATACGAGTGCAGTGAAGAGTTAATGGCAAACACAGCGCCAAAAATCATTAACCCCACAACAATCACCAACTCAGGCTGCCAACCGATTTGCACACCATAAGCAATACCGCCCGTAATTAACGCAAGAATTCCTGCCCATACTAATGCTGCACTACCATCAGGCACGCGACCTTGCGCTTTGCCAGTAATACGCGGCGCAAAGCCTTGCACAAACCCATAAGCAATGACCCATGCGGCTAAAAAGCCACCGACCCACAAGTGATCCCAGCCAAACACGCTACCAAGATAAATAGGCAGAGCAACGACAAACCACACATCACGAGCACCAAACAAGAACATGCGTGCTGCGGATAAAATATTTATAGATTCGGACTTGGAGAAAATTTGGCGAAACTTAGGTTTGCTCTTTGCTTTACCCATGTCTGCTTCTAGCCAGATCATGCTGCAAACAAACACTAATGCCAGCACACTCGACATAATAAACATCGAGTTTTGGAAGCCCACCCAAGACAACAACAAGCCACCAACAAAAAAGCCCGCTCCTTTGAGTGCATTCTTCGAGCCAGTCAAAATCGCTACCCATTTGTAGAGCGCCCCTTGCTGCTCGTCTGGTACTAGCGTTTTAATCGCGCTCTTAGCACTCATTTTGTTCAGATCTTTGGCAATCCCCGACAAAGCTTGCGCCGCCATCACCCAAGGAATCGTCAGCCATGCGTTGGGTACTGCCAGCATCAACAACGCAAACACTTGCATCGCTAAACCAATATTCATGGTTTTGTTCAGGCCTAACCTTGCGCCCAACCACCCACCAATCAAATTGGTCACCACACCAAAAAATTCATAGAAAAGGAACAGTGAGGCAATAGCTAACGTGGAATAACCCAAGTCGTGAAAATAGAGCACCACCAGCATACGCAGCGCTCCGTCGGTCACGGTAAAGTTCCAATAGTTAAACGTCACTAACATGTACTGACGAATACTTTTGTTCAATTGAGAAATCATATTGACCTCTTATGTACAGCGATAGAAGCATTTAGATCATCATGTGCCAAATGCTTATTAACCTGTACACCAACCATAAGGCGATACAACCTTAGTTCGAATTCACAAACACACCGAAATTTACAAACGGACAAAGATAACCAATAAAAACAAAAGCTTAAATTAAAACCTCTAGTTTACTGCTGACCTATTTTCCATTATATAAACTGGAGCATAGCTTTTGGATCATGATATTCCAAAAGCTATTTAAGCTGATCAAGCGTCTTGCGCCACGCGTTCGATGTACTCAAGCTGCACCGGCTTTGTAAACGCACCAGGGCGAAGAGCCTGCACTTCTCGCACGATATCTTCTAACTGCCATTTCTTCTCTAGCAGCAAGTGAGCCGCAAACAAACCTGTACGACCCGAGCCGCCCATGCAGTGCATCGCGACTTTGCCACCTTGAGCAAGAATCGCATGCAGTTCCGGACTGGCTTGGTGCCACTTCGCCGCAAATTCGTCACTTGGTGCGCAGTCATCTTCAATCTCGATCTGGAACCATTTCATGCCCAGTTGCTGAGTGGTGTCACCCAAAGCCGCAACGTCTTTCGCTGCTAACTCGCTATCGTCCAATGCGGTAACGACCGCTTGAACCCCCTGTTCCTTCAACTGTTCCAACGACGCTTTCAACTCGACGCCTTTGGTACCCGGGCACGGTGTCAGAACTAATGCACCGGAGTCCAAATCTAATTGCCATATAGGATGAGACATTATGAACTCCTGTTATGCCAGACCAACGTTTCGAACCAATTCTGCGGTGCGCGTTGCGTAACCCATTTCATTGTCGTACCACGCGTAAATCTTCACCATTCGTGAGCCAACCACCATGGTGGATTGTGCATCAACGATGGTTGAGCGTTGGTCGCCTTTGTAATCAATCGACACTAACGGACGTTCCTCAAAACCAAGAATGCCTTTTAGCTCCCCTTCCGACGCCTCTTTCAGCAAAGCATTCACTTCTTCTGCTGTGGTATCGCGTTTTACATCGAAGATGATGTCGGTCAATGACGCATTCGCCAATGGTACACGTACCGCGTGGCCGTTAATCTTGCCTTTTAAATCTGGGAAAATTTCCACAATTGCTGTCGCACTGCCGGTAGTGGTCGGGATAAGACTCATGCCGCACGCACGAGCACGACGCAGGTCTTTATGTGGCGCATCCAAAATGGTTTGCGTATTGGTCAAATCGTGAATTGTCGTGAAAGAGGATTGCTCAATGCCCAACTTCTCATGAATAACTTTCACCACAGGCGCTATACAGTTTGTTGTGCACGAAGCGGCTGTCACGATACGATGTTTTTCAGGATCGAAGATGTGGTCATTCACACCAACTACAATGTTCGCAATGCCTTCTTCTTTCACTGGTGCACTCACCACCACGCGCTTCACACCTTGATCGAGGTATTGGTCTAGGTACGAGGTTTTGCGGTGTACACCTGTCGCTTCAATCACAACATCGCAGCCAGACCAGTTCACAGCGTCGATATCACGTTGCTGAGTCGTGGCGATGCGCTTGCCATTGATGACGAGTTCATTGCCCTCAACCTGCACTTCATGGTGCCAACGACCTTGCACTGAATCGAACTCTAATAAGTGGCCAAGCGTCGCTGCATCACCTGCGACATCGTTGATTTGCACAAACTCTAACTCTGGCCAGTCGAATGCCGCTCGCAGTGCTAAACGACCAATTCGGCCAAAGCCATTAATTCCTACTTTAATTGTCATAGTTTTACCCTTTAATCTTCTACCTTGAATCTCTGTTTGCTATTAACAGCAAGCCTCACGACTTTTATCGTGCAAGCGTGTGATGTCGTCTTGGTACTCTTGCTTCAAACAGTTTGATGCCACTAAGTCTTCAATCAGCTTACGCATCCAACCTGGTAATTGCTGCGATAACTCGTAGTACACCCATTGCCCTCGGCGTTTATCCACCAAGATGCCACTAGAGCGTAACTGAGCAAGATGACGAGAAACTTTCGGCTGACTCTCTTGCAACGCAAACGCCAAATCACCCACGCAAGTTTCGCCTTCACGGGCCACCAGCATTAAACAACGTACGCGCGTTTCATCGGATAACAGCTTGAAAAACTGATGTGGAAGCATAATAAACATACCTATATATGGATATGCGTATATATTTATTTAACTCTGAGATGTCGTCAAGAGTGAACCCATCATCGTCATAAAAGTTTCACATCGAAACAGCCAATAAAGATTGAGAGAAGAACGGTTAGAGAGAATAAAGATACGGCAGAAATTTACGCGGTTGCGACGTTTTGACTCCAGCGAACCGCTTCGCCTAACGAAAGCTTGACCTCTTCCAAAGACAATCCCAACTGCGTCGTGATTTTTTCAACGCCTGACCAGTCGGCACGCTCGTAACACTCTTCGAGAGAAATCAGCGCACCATAAAATCCCTTGCGATGTAATAAGGCTTGTTGTACGGATTCGCTAAGTGGCAATTGCTTGACTAAAGATTCCACCGACAAATCGAGCATCGCATCTAAAATCGATAATAAACCGACCATAAACCCTTGTTCGTTGAGGTGGGAAAATGGCTGATAACGCGACATTAATTGGCAGAACTGCGCTCGTTGTAATGAAAGGTGATACAGCTCTCGAGGCTTGTTACTAGAGATATACGACGCCACGACCAAGGAGACAAACTGCTTAAGATTATCCTGACCAAGGTAGATCAAGGCCTGACGAAACGAGCTGATTTCGACAGCGAGGTTTGGCGCTTGCGTATTTACAAAGCGCAATAATTTGTACGACAACGCGACATCTTGCGTAATGATGGTTTCAATACGAGTAAAGTCTGGCTCTGGTGAGCAGACTTCACGAAAAAGCTGTAGCGCTAACACTTGCTCAGGGCTCACGTATTTTGTTTGCGAAACTAATGGCTTACTAAAAAAGTAGCCTTGGAAAAACTTAAAGCCAGCCGCTTTGGCTTGCTCAAACTCTTCTGCGGTTTCAACACGTTCCGCCAAAAAGTGGTATTTGACGCGTTTAGCAAGGTGAGCTTTGACCAACGCACACGCTTTTTCCAGCCCCATTGCCATGATATCGAGTTTAACGATGTGCACGTAAGGTAAGAAGCGACGCCACTCCGGCGTTAAGGTGAAATCATCCAGCGCGATCAAATAACCTTCTCGATACAACTCGCGAATCGCATCGAGAAGATCATCGGTCGGCTGGCAAGTTTCCAGGACTTCGACGACGATTTTGTTTTTTGGCAAGCTGCGCGGTAAGCGGCGCACCAGGCTTTGATGAGGAAAATTGATAAAGCATCGCGAAGAAGCAATCACTGGGTTAGTGCCGAGTGATAGGAAATTCTCGACAATTAATCGGTATGTTGCTCGGTTTGACTCAATATGCGAAGGGTATGCATTACTCTCCCCATCTCGAAACAACAATTCATAACCCAGCGTCTGTCTTTTGCGGTTAAAGATCGGCTGGCGAGCAACATACGTTGTATTCATGCTAAAGAAGGACCTATAAATGGCTTATGACTTTGCAGCTGCTAATAATGCACCACAACCCATAAACATTGAACCGAAGACTTTGTTTATTTTCCCCATGATTTTATCAGAGCGAATAAAACGTCCCATTTGCGCCGCCAAGGTGGTGTAACCCAACATCACACACGCGTCGATCACAACAGTCGTAACACCAAGCACCAACAGTTGCGTCAGTTGGTCTTGTGCCGGGTCAATAAACTGTGGAAACAACGCCACCAGAAAAACAATCGATTTAGGGTTCGTCAGGTTAATCAAAATAGCTTTGTACAAGAGTGCCATGCCAGACATGTCTTTGTGGCTCTCAGCCGCCACCAAGCTGGAGGTGTCTCGCCATTTCTGGATACCCAACCAAACCAAATAAGCCGCGCCAACCCATTTAATGACAGAAAATGCCGTTGCCGACTGTGCGACCAGCGCACCAATTCCCGCCCCAACTAACGCAATGTGAATGGCCAAACCAATTTGGAGACCGATCACAGCCCCCAAAGATTTGCGAGTACCGTAACTCAAACCATTGCTGATTGAGTTCACCGTGCCAGACCCCGGAGCCAAACTAAAAACGATTGCAGTTACTACATAAGCTAACCAGACGTGGGTATCCATTGCATTTCCTCACTAATTCTTCGATGATACATCGCGTAAACAACGTATCTTCAGGTAATCGACTAATGGCTACTAACCATTCACCTTTGACTTATACTCAAGAGTCATTATTTGAGCAAGCAATTGGTGGTCCGATCGCGGCACTTTGGCAAACTCGCCAAGAAGGCTTTGTTAAAGGAACTGAGAAAAAGAACATCTACTGGTGCAAACTGACCAACCCAGAACATAAAAAAGCCGTGCTCATCGTTAATGGGCGCATTGAATCTTCCTGGAAATACCAAGAACTGTTTTACGATCTCTATCGCCAAGGCTTCGACGTCTATTCCTTTGACCACCGCGGACAAGGTTTATCAGATCGTCTATTGTCTGACTCAGATATGGGTCACGTCTATGACTTTACTGATTATATTGACGATATGGACGTGGTCGTAAACAAACACGACCTTAGCGACTATCAGCAATGTTTCATCATTGCCCACTCCATGGGCGGCGCAATCGCTACACGTTATCTGCAAACTCACCCAGAACATCCCTTTACCGGCTTGATTCTCAGTGCGCCTATGTTTGGTATTAATCTGCCATGGTACTTATCGCCAATAGCGATTCCAGTGACACAAATTATGTCAGCGGTATCCACTTTGCCACGTTATGCGCCAGGACATCAGGCCTACTTTCCTAAACCCTTTGAAGATAACCCACTCAGCCAAAGTTACGGCCGCTACCAATGGTTCCGAAATCTCTATACGGAAAAACCGGAACTGCAAGTCGGTGGACCGAGCACTCGATGGGTATGGCAAGGGCTAATGGCAGCAAAACAATGCTTTTTATTGACTCGCCAAGTCAAAGTACCGGTGCTCCTGATTCAAGCTGGGAACGATCGTATTGTCAGCAATCTGGCACAAAAACGTTTTATCGATAAATTGCGTAAAACCAACCCATATGCGGAGCTACTTTCTATCGAAGGCGCACAGCATGAGATCTTATTCGAGACCGACCAGTATCGTAATCAAGCACTCGATGCGATCTTCCGCTTTATGAATGACCCGAAATCATCGCCAAACGAAAAAACATAATAAGAACTCTAGGCGACCATTTCACGGCCATGATTAAAGAGGAAATGTCTGCACATTGATTTGCCCTCTTTTTCATCCTCATTTTGACGTACACTGCTTGGGTCTGGCTGCGTTGAACCATGTAGATGCAACCGACCAAAGTTCCCCCGCATTCGGAGCAGCATGATCTAGTCAGTCTGCTGTACTCCGTTTGCAATCACCTGTTCCACACTATCCAAACCGTTTACGAGGACTTCATGAGCACATCGCTACCTTGCAAAGAGATCACTAAAATCGTTGCCTCTGATCTGGATGGCACGTTACTCGCACCAAACCATCAGCTCAGTGCTTATTCAAAAGAGACGCTAAAAGCGCTGCATGAAAAGGGTTACACCTTTGTCTTTGCAACAGGCCGTCACCACGTAGACGTTGCGAGCATCCGTCGTCAGGTCGGTATTCCGGCTTACATGATCACCTCGAACGGTGCCCGTGTGCATGACCAGGAAGATCAGCTGATGTACAGCGAGAATGTCCCTGCAGAACTGGTTCAAGGCGTGATCGACACGATCAAGCACGATCAAGAAATACTTATCCACATGTATCAAAATGACAGTTGGTTGATGAACAAAGACGACGAAACATTGCGTGATTTCCATGACGAATTCACATACGTCTTATTCGATGAAGACCAAGCGCCAACTGACGGTATTGCGAAAATCTTCTTCACCCATCCGGCACAAGATCACGAACGCTTGGTGGTGTTTGAAAACAAACTACGTGAACAATTTGGCGATAAGCTGAATATTGCGTTTTCAACACCATGGTGCTTGGAAGTAATGAGTGCAGGTGTGTCTAAAGGCCATGCTCTTGAAGCGGTAGCGAAAAAACTCGGCCTCACGTTAGAAAATTGCGTGGCATTTGGTGATGGCATGAATGACGTAGAAATGCTGTCGATGGCAGGTAAAGGATTGGTCATGGGTACATCACACGAGAAAGTGATGAAAGCATTGCCAAATAACGAAGTGATTGGCAGCAATGCAGAAGATGCGGTTGCACACTACCTACAAGATCACTTGCTGTAAGCAGCAATACTCCAAACAATAACAAAGGGCTGCACATTCGCAGCCCTTTTCTTTTATCGCTGACTTGGCAACTTCTCTTTGCCAAGGATCGCTTCCCACTCTTCTTCTGTCACAGGCATGATCGACAAGCGATTTCCACGTTTCACCAATGGCATGTTCTCAAGTTCTGGCATCGCTTTCATCACCGATAACGGAATCACTCGCGTGGTTTTACGCACGAATTCGACATCCACCATAATCCAACGCGGATTGTCTGGGTCTGACTTTGGATCGTAATAATCACTTTCAGGATCGAACTGGAAATGATCGGGATAGGCTTCTCTCACGACTTTAGCAATACCGGCAACACCAACATTCTTGCAAGAAGAGTGATAAATCAGGACGAAATCGCCCACCTTCACTTGGTCACGCATCATATTGCGCGCCTGATAATTACGAACTCCCTCCCAACATGAAACCTTTTGGGTTCGAAGCGTGTCAATAGAAAAGGTATCTGGTTCAGTTTTAAATAACCAATATGCCATAATGCCATCCGATGCCGATTGAGTAACAATAATGAGGAAGATATAACATGAAGGCTTTGAAAAACCCAGTGGCGCTTGTCACTCTGCTGGTTCTGCAAGCATGTAGTTCGCAGCCGCCACATTCTGGCGCTGCCGACCCAGCTTCTCCACCAGCCACCTTAGATAAGCCTGACACCATTCAACCTCAAACCTTTATGCTACGTGGAAAAGTGATCGTCGGTCACGAGAGCCAATACATCATGCCTTGTGGCAGCGACAAGCAATATTGGTTGCAACTATCACCACAGCAAATGCAACGAGCAATTCAGTTAAATAACGAGCCTTACCAGACCATGTATGGCGAGGTTATCGGCCACCTCAACCCACCGGGCATCGATGGGTTTTCTGCTGATTTCGATGCTAACTTTGTCGTGGAACAAGTGAACTTCCTCACAACGGAAAATCCAAACCGTTGTCAGCAACCAAACAAACCAACTCGCGTGTTTGGTAATGAGCCTTCTTGGTCGGCAAGCTTTGAGGCTAATGGACTAACATTCCAGCAAATCGGCAAACAAACCACAAAATTAGCGATTAAAAGCAGTCAGCTTCAACCTCGCCAGCGCACTTATCAACTACAAGATGGTGAGCTTCGCTTAACAGAAAACCTCTGCTCAGACACAATGAGCGATTCTTTGTATGGCTGGAAAGCAACACTAAAACATGATGGCGAGACGTATCAAGGTTGTGGCATGGCTGCAAACGTCGATGCAACGCTTGGTTGGGCTAATACCTATGTCGCGACCTCAACTCAATCACAAGGTTTTGAAGTACAAATGACCTTAAACCCAGACCACAGCGCCACAACAAAATACCGTTACGCCAATGGACAAGCACCATTAATCGAGCGTGGTTACTGGCAACAGTTAAGTCCGTCTCAGGTTCAAGTTGTCATGACGCATCATCAACAGCAAAGACTGATGTCAGAGCGACTGTTTACTCGAGAAGGCAATCAGCTCAAAGCGACCAAAGAAAAAGTCGGTAACTTGGTATACCCAATCGCCGATGGTGGTTTAGTCCTTTATCCTGCCACCGTTCGTGATGAAGGCATCATGCAACCAGCCGAAAAACGCGCCAACAAGCCCATCAGCAGTGCAGACGTACCTTCTAGTGCGGAGTTTGACTCCAAAGTAGATGCCGCCGTACGCAACTACTTCTTCATTCACCAAACCAACCCCAACAACAACCAGTACCGTTGGCTAACCTACGACCTCAACGGCGATGGTAACGAAGAGCTATTAGTACAGCTGGATTGGTGTGGTTCCGGTG
The DNA here is from genome assembly GCF_020515785.1 of Vibrio sp. E14. NCBI lineage: Bacteria > Pseudomonadati > Pseudomonadota > Gammaproteobacteria > Vibrionales > Vibrionaceae > Vibrio > Vibrio sp. E14. The sequence goes on along the minus strand of NZ_JAHPJI010000014.1, from coordinate 16,527 downwards.
GCTGTACATTGCTGATATTTGAACATCACGAAAAAGAGTGGCGCTTCAATAGCCGCATCACACTGGTACAAAGCCCGATTATGCTCGGCCAACAAACCTCTCATGGCTGGCGAGATCTTATTTTTAATGTCAGCGGTGGCGGATCTAAGGCAGCCCAACACGTGATGCAATACAGTGGGGTTAGCTACCCACTCAACCCAAGCATGGCACCAACGGCAACGCCAAACCAAATCAGTGGCGTGCGTCTGTTCTCGGATGGGGTTAGCCCTGTGCGCGAAGGAGTTCGTCTGTAATGTCGCAACCGTGTCCAAATTGTGGTTTTCAATTCAACTGTATGTGCTCACTGGTGCCGAAACTTACCAGCGAGCACAACATCTTGCTGTTGATGCATCCGAATGAACTGACGCGTGATACTAATACCGGCCAGCTACTAGAGCAGTGCCAACTCAATATTGAGCGAGTAATCTGGGACCGAAAACAACCACCAGCAGACTTGCTCGCTCGATTAGCTGACCCTTCGCTGTATCCAGTGCTTCTATTCCCAAGTGAAGAAAGCGTCACACTCGAACATGTGGCGCTCCAAAGCCAGCAACAAACCAAAAATCCGCTGTTTATTATTTTGGATTCCACCTGGCAAGAGGCGCGCAAGATGATCAACAAGAGCCGTTGGTTAGAAAGTATCCCTACTATGGAGCTGTCTGCATCGGCAGACTCGCAATATCAGCTGCGACGCAACCAACAACAAGGTAACTTGTGCACGTTTGAAGTCGCCGCACATTTACTCGGACAACTCGGCGAGCAAAATAACCAGCAAAAAATGCTCACATTCTTTGCTCACTACCTTGCACTATTTCAAGCCGAAAAAAGTGGACACGCTCTCAAGCAATCACCGAGCTCACGCAACTAAAACCGAATTACTCAAAATAAAAAAACGCAGCCAAGGCTGCGTTTTTATTTAGAATGGTTTCACGTGAAACAGCATTAAAATAATCGGGTCGGCTCACCCAGATAATAGCCTTGCAGATAGTCGACGCCCATATCCTGCGCGATTTTGCACACCTCTCGATTGTGGACAAACTCCGCGACCGTCTCCGCGTTAAACACCTGACATAAACGCACCAACTGAGAAGCTATTTTGCGCTGCTTTAAGTCTTTATCGATATCACGGATCAAGCTACCATCGAGCTTTATGACTTCCGGCTCCAGCTTTAGGATTTCATCAATATTGGAATAGCCTGAGCCAAAATCATCAACAATGATACGCGCTCCTAAGCTTCTAAAATGACTGCATACTTCGATCATTCGACCGTAGTCTTTGATTTGCTCAGATTCCAACACTTCCAAACCAATTCGCCTAGGGTCATTGAGCTGACAAATTTCATGCTCTAAAAGCATTAAAGTTTTATCACTAAGCAAATCTTGCGGCGATAAGTTAATAGAAAAGTCACCTTGCTTATCTCGCATGTAATATAACGTAGAATGGATCATGTGCCGACTCAATCGAGTATAAAGATGCGTATCGGAAATAATAGGCAGGAAGCGCCCTGGCGCAATCACCGTTCCATCCTCCTCCAAAATGCGAACCAAACATTCTTGGCTTGCCAATTTATGGCTATCCGCATGCACTATCGGCTGGCTATAGGTGATGATGTTCTGTTTGAGAATGGCTTTACTGACGCAACTCAACCATCCAAGTTGCTCTTTACGCACATCCTCACTGACTTCGATGTCTTTCGCATTGCAGATATGGGTATTACTGCGCACACCGGAACGCCTCGCTTCAATGCCTTTAAGCAATAGCTCATCTGCAGAAGCTGATGGAAAATCTCGACGACTCACTAAGCCACCGCACAGCGAGATAGAAAGATAATCTATTTCGCGCAGACCAATTGGTTCAAAATTAGTTTGCTCTACCGCGTCGGCAAAACGAGTAAAGTGCTGTTTGATGGTTTCGCTGCTTTGGTCAGCTTTAAATATGAACGCCCACTCACCAACCCCAATACTATAAAGCTGCAAAGCCGTTGGCATGCCAAAACGCTTTCGCAGTCGATTCGTAAAATGCATTGAGAGGTCTTTAAGTAGCTGATCCCCTACTCTATAACCGTATTTTTCATTGATATGGCTGAAGTTAAGTAGCTTTAGAGTCAGCAAGTGCTCATCCAAATCGATGCTACTCAGCCGCTCTTGCAGCGCGACTCGGTTTTGTAATCCAGTGCGACTATCTCGCCGATAGCTTTCTTGTAACTTGCGCGTTTGGCGATCGAGTTGATACCCCATATGCGCGTTCATATGGTTGAGGTCGCCAATCGCATTTCGAATCAAGCTAAACAATGGTGAAATAGAGGAGCTAACGGGCGACTTAGGCAAGTTCAATGCTTGTACTTCATCTCCCTCTCGCATCGCTAAATACGTCAGACTGTGATGAAGAATTTCTGGCTGTCCAATACCGCCATGCAGTTCCCCCATACAATAACTACCAAACGTCGTCGCGATATCTTTGAAGGCTTGGACTTCGTCGCTGCTGTCAATAAAGTCTAACCGTGACGCGCAGTTAAAAATCATCACGACTTCAGGTTGGTGCATGGCTAACTCAACCACACCATGTCGCACCTGTTCGAGCGTTAATGAGGGGTGGTTATAGCAAAATTGTACTTCGTCACCAAGACACCAAGGCCTGTCGAAACTCATACTGCCATCAGCGTGTAGCTCCGTTACCGTGCAAACTTCCTTGCGCCCCAAGCTTTCTCGATATAAAGGAAAGCTGAGCAACTGACTCAGCGTCACATCATGGCCATCCGCCAAATAACGCTTGTATACGTCCAACGCTTTCTGTTCACCTAAGCAATACAAGCGCGTTCCTTTTGCATGGGTGACTTTATGTGGCATGCCAATCGGGTTCCATTCCGAATACGCATCCGTCCATAGCTTCAAGGTATCGCTGTGCAAAGCTACGGCGACCACGGCATTATCGTAAACTCGGTTTTGATATAGCACCCAACAGCCATCATCAATACTCTGTGCCAACCCTCCAGAGATCACGACTTCTTCACTAGCGAAGGTTTGAAACAAGGGATAGTCACGTCGTTCAATTTGCACAGCAAAGCTGAGGATCACTTGCGAATTATGCTGCAACAGAAGCGAGCGTTTGAGCTCTCCACCATCAATATCGGGGGAGTAAGAGTAGGTTTGGACGGCAGAAGTAAGCGTGGTTTGTTCGAACTCAGTCACACTGATCAGGCAACCAGAGGTAAATATCTCCCCCTCCAGAATGACATTACGCGTACTATGCCCCATGACATGAGCATTCGGCAGCAACAATAAAACAGCGTCCGCAAGTGTGGTCGTAAAGTCGCGTGATTGAGTCGACAATATTTGCACCAAATATTGTTTACTTGAAGATAACTGAGAAGTGACTAAAAAGTCATTTAACTGACTGACATCATAAACCAGTTTTGAAAAAGCTCGCATGCACCTACCACTGCCGTAACACTATCTTCACCACGACGTGTGGCGTTACTCTTTTTACTTAATAGTGAATAATTTACGTGGCTTTACGCTGCTTTTCTAGACACAAAATGAGATTAGAATGGATTAATGCGAAAGCAATTAAAAAAGTGTGAGTAACGGCTGCAAACTATTGATTTCAATATCAGGTAAAGTACGTGTTTTTGAATGGTTAATGACATTTTTATTCATATCATTGAACCAACAAGCCGCAAAACCAGCCGACTTTGCACCATGCACATCTGTGGTTAGGTGATCACCGACATGCAGAATATTCTCTGCTGGAATATCCAAGAACCGTTTCGCCTTAGTAAACATATCGGTGGCGGGTTTCGCTAACCCATCTGGCCCCGCTTTGAGCACACATTGAAAATACGGCGTTAAGCCAATTTTATCTAAATCGACGTTGCCGTTTGTGATCGCCACGAGCGGAACTCGCTCTCCCAATTGTGTCAAAACATCTAAGCTTGATTGGGGCACTTCAAACTGACTGCGCCAATCCAAAGCGAGCTGCACACCCTCTTCAGCTGCGGCTTGAGCTTGCGCTTCATCATAGCCAACTGAAAGAAAACCATGCTTTAGCTGCACTAAACGCCAAAGCGTCACATCGCTTCTGAGACCCGGTCTCTGCTGGAGCACATGTTTTTTTACCTGCATCCAATCAGCCTTATCCATGTGCGCCACGGCAGGATGTGTTTGCTGCAACCAAGCCAACAACTCACGCTCCATACGGATAATCACCGGGTAATTGTCATACAGCGTGTCATCAAGATCGAAGGTCATGGCCTTAATAGGCTCGATACGGCGATAATATTTCATACTTCGGCTCACTCCCCGTTCTTTTTACGTGCGCGTGGGTGGGCTTGGTCGTAGGCTTGCGCTAAATGTTGGAAATCCAAGTGCGTGTAGATTTGGGTCGTCGAAATGTTCTCGTGCCCTAAAAGCTCTTGCACCGCACGTAAGTTATTGCTGGATTCGAGCATATGTGTCGCAAACGAGTGACGCAATTTATGCGGACTAATATGGCTCGCCACAGACTGTTTCTGTCCCCATTCTGCCATACGTTTTTGCACGCTACGGTGCGAAATACGCGTTCCGAGTTTAGACACAAACAAGGCGGGTTCACCTGGCGCAGCAAGGTCGCCCCTGACTTTCAGCCACTTGGCAACCCATTCAGTTGCCATGCCAGAGAATGGTACTTTACGTTCTTTATCGCCTTTACCGATAACACGAAGCTCGCCACTGCGCAGTTGTACATCACGTACATCCACACTCACCAACTCAGCCAAACGCAAGCCTGCACCGTACATCAGCTCCATCATGGCGCGATCACGCATAGCCAACGGGTCGTCTTCGTTGACCTCAAGCAGTTGGCTCACTTCATCAACATCGAGGTTTTTCGGCAACGGGCGCTTTTTACGTGGCGCTGAAACCCCTTTGGCAGGGTTAGCTGACATCTCGCCACGCAGAATAAGGAAATCGAAAAAGCTACGCAGCGATGAGAGGCGCGTCGCCAAACTGCTGGCTTTCATGCCTTCCCGCATGCCCTTACCTGCTAATTGGCGTACCCAGCCTGCATCCACTTGAGACCAATCTTTAAGTCCCATTTCAGCCAAGTGCTGCGCCATGGTTTCTAGCTGCTGTTTGTAATTGCGTTGAGTATGTAGGCTGAGCCCCTTTTCGCTTCGTAAGAATTCATAGAAGCGCTCAAGAGGCTTTTGCAGACTATTTGGCAGAGGAGTGTTGGGAGTTGTCGTCATCGTAACTTTGCCATACCAGTGTTTGAGCGAGATGTGCCACTACTAATGATAGGTGACGCAAAAACAAGGTATCCATATCTGGTTGAAAATGACCGCCATCCTCACTAGAGAACGCTAGCACGCCCAGTGTTTGCTGTTTCACGAGCGGTAGTACCACATAGGACCCCATTTCCGGCACATCCATATTGCCAAACAAAGCTTCACGATCCACTTTGCGAAGACGTCCTAAGTACGCGTCTTTGCCATTTAAGTGAGTGGTCGCAAAACGTTGATAACTTTCCTTACTCAATTGAATAGATGCATCGCATTGACTAAACAATCGAACAAACGCGCGTAAGCCCAGTGCTTTAGCTTTCTCTTCAATAGAATGAATGACTTGTTTAAAGTCACCACACTTTAGAATCTGCCCCTGCAAATCCATAAATTCGTAAAAGGTGCGATCGTTGTTCGCCGCAAGCGACATCAGTGTGGTGATCTCTTCCTCTAACTCTTCAATGCGCTGACGTTGGCGATTCATTTGTATGTGCACCAAAGACACCGCACCCAAGCCTGAGTGTGGGAAAGATAGACGATCCACAAGCTCCGGACGCTGCACAAAAAAATCGGGATGATCTTTGAGGTACTCGGCCACCACTTCAGCCGTTAAGGCATCTGCTTCTACTTGAGACAAACCGTTTCCTTTTTCTTCTACTAGCAAGACAATTGACCATCAAATACATGCGTTGTAGGTCCGGTCATAAACAACGGCTTACCCGGACCTTGCCACGCAATTCGTAGTTCACCACCTGGTAGAGAAACCTTAACGTTTTCATCCAGCAGACCCTGAAGAATCCCTACCGCTACCGCCGCGCATGCGCCGCTACCACAAGCTTGTGTTTCACCTGTGCCTCGCTCGTAAACTCGAAGACGAATATGGTCACGACTCACCACCTGCATAAAGCCAGCGTTGACGCGCTCTGGGAAACGCTCGTGCGACTCAAGCAGCGGACCTAATGTATCGACATCAACAGTATCCACGTCATCGACCACCGTCACCACATGCGGGTTACCCATGCTTACCGCGCCACAGAACAACGTTTTTTCACCAGCGCGCATGATGTAGGTTTTCTCTTTTTGCTTGGCTTTGAAAGGAATTTTGTTCGGCTCAAACTCTGGCACACCCATGTTGACCGTCACTTCTCCATCATCTTCGATGTTGAGAATCATCTTTCCTTTTTTGGTGCTTACGCTGATGCTGTATTTATTGGTCAACCCTTTTAAGCGAACAAAACGCGCGAAGCAGCGCGCGCCATTCCCGCACTGCTCGACTTCACTACCATCGGCATTGAAAATCCGATAATGGAAATCAGTTTCAGGGTCGTAAGGGGCTTCTACCACGAGCAATTGGTCAAAACCAACGCCGGTATGACGATCCGCCAAACGGCGGATCAGGTCTTGCGAGAAAAACACGTTCTGGGTAATACAGTCGACGACCATGAAGTCGTTGCCCAAACCGTGCATTTTGGAAAAGTGGAAATGCATTTGTTGTGTGTTACTCCGGTAGAATCTGTTCCAGCTGCCACAAACTGGTCAGCTCCTCACGCTGGCGAACTAAGTGGCTTTGTTTACCATCCACCATTACTTCTGCCGCTCGGGTACGAGTATTGTAGTTCGAAGACATCACAAAACCATAGGCACCTGCTGAACGAACCGCGAGTAGATCACCTTCTTGCAAAACGAGTGCGCGATCTTTACCCAAGAAGTCGCCGGTTTCACAAATAGGGCCAACCAAATCGTAAGTCTGTGCTTCACCCGTGCGCGGCGAAACTGGCACGATATCTTGCCATGCTTGGTATAGTGCAGGACGCATCAAGTCGTTCATTGCCGCATCGATGATGGCAAAGTTCTTGTGCTCAGTATGTTTTAAAAACTCAACACGCGTTAGCAAGATACCTGCATTCGCAGCAATTGCTCGGCCCGGCTCAAAAATCAGCTCCAAGTCTTGGTGATTTTCAAGACGACCAAGTAACGCTTTGGCGTAATCTGAAGGCTGTGGTGGTAACTCATCACGATAGACCACACCCAAACCACCGCCGACATCAAGGTGACGAATGTTAATGCCTTGCGCTTTTAAATCATCAATCAGGGCTAATAAACGGTCTGTCGCGTCGATAAATGGGTCGATATTGGTCAGCTGAGAACCAATGTGGCAGTCGATGCCTTGCACATTCAAGTTCGGCAGGCTTTGCGCGAATTTATAAACATCTGGCGCACGATCAAACGCAATGCCGAATTTATTGTCGCGAAGACCAGTCGAAATGTAAGGGTGTGTTTTCGCGTCGACATCTGGATTGATACGCAGAGAAATTGGCGCAATCACACCAAGCTCACCCGCAACCTTATTCAAACGTTCTAGCTCAGGCTCAGATTCAACGTTGAAACATTTGATACCTAGCTCAAGAGCACGCTTCATTTCTGCAGGTGTTTTCCCAACACCAGAGAAGACGACTTTCTTCGGATCACCGCCTGCGGCAATCACACGCTCAAGTTCACCACCTGATACGATATCAAAGCCCGACCCCAAACGCGCCAGTGCGTTCAATACGCCTAGGTTTGAGTTCGCTTTCACCGCGTAGCAAACTAGATGAGGATGTTGACCCACAGCACTATCAAACGCCTTCCAGTGGCGCTCTAGCGTGGCTCGAGAATATACGTAAAGAGGAGTGCCATATTGCTCTGCAAGAGCTTGAAGTGGGACGTCTTCGGCCCAAAGCTGGCCATCATCCTGATAGTTGAAGTAATCCAAAATTCGCTTCCCTTATTTTATTCGACTGCTGAACCCTAATTTCACCCTAAGGCGCGGTTATTTATTGTGATTGCTCATTCTGTTGAGTGTCATCTGGAATGTATAGTGAGCCAGACTGGCCACATCCCGCTAACGTCGCGGCAACCATCACAAACAACACAGTAACTAATTTTTTCATTTCGCATATCGTGATTATTGAATCAATGCCCCCTATAATCGCACCACACTCAGGAAAAGCAATAGGATAGACGGATGAACGATACTGAATTTCATCAACTGGTGGATGCGCAGATGCAAATCATCGAAGAATCCATCGATGATTCAGGCGCAGACATTGATTACGAAGTCACTGGCAACGTAATGACATTGGAATTTGAAGACCGCAGCCAAATCATCATTAACCGCCAAGAGCCGATGCATGAGATCTGGCTAGCGTCCAAATCTGGTGGTTTCCACTTCAAGCTTATTGAAGATAAATGGACCTGCTCAAAAACGGGTATGGAGCTATTTGAAATGGTGAAGCAAGAGTGTGAAAAGCACGCGGGCGAAGCCATTGATTGGGCATAATGTCCGTCAATCGTCACCAAAACAAAAAGAGCACCGAAGTGCTCTTTTTGTTTATTGATACGGGTTTAATTACGCGTTTACCGCTTTAGTGGGACGATGCGGTGAGCACCCATCATTGCGATAAGGGATGATATAAGCATTGCCCTCTTCAGGATGGATAATCTGGTAGTACTGCGGCAGGTTAAAGTTGATAAATTTCGACGCAACACGACTGTCGTCTTTTACTGATGTGTAAAAGCTGTTCACGGACGAAATCATCTCGTCTTTGGAGCCACTGAATTGGTGATACACTTCAACTTGGTTTGACTCATCCAACACATAAATATTGAAGCCATCTTCATTATCTTCAAAGAAGAACTGCACCAGACCTTCACTGGCAAAACCATCCACCGCTTCTGGCATTTGATACTCTTGCTCTCGATCGAGCATTAATAGCGGCGAGCCTTTAAGTTTGTTAGTAGAAATGCTGCGATAGAAATCAATGGAGTTTTCTAACTTCTGCACCGACACGCCACGACGTTCAAAGAACAGCCCGTAAGTTTGGTTACCGAGGCGCATCGCTTTAAAGCGGCGGCGTTTTTCTTGCTCTACTGGCTTCAAGCGTAAGTCGATACATTCCGCTAAAAGCTGGTAGACCATATTACGCATAACACCACGCATGTTCTTCGCATAACAGAACACATCCACCGATTCTGGTGGCAACGCGTCTTGGTGCATTTTGCCCAGAATAGTTTTCAGTGCGTCCAGCATCGCCGTTTCCCCTTTGAAATGCAGCGTACGCACTTCATGCCAGGAGTTACGGTAAACCAAGTCGACACTGCCGACTAAGTTTTTATGTTCCGGACCAAAACTGAAGATATCGGTATTTTTCACATCCACTTTCAGCGAACGGCCCGAAAGCTCTGACGTAGGATCATTTTCAAAGTTGATGAACATCGCTAGCTGGCTGATCTCACATGGGCTCGCTAATGCCTGCATCGTCGGACGGCGCTTACGCAGCGCAAAGGTATTTCGTAAGTCGCTCACCATTTGGTAGAACTTATCGATATCCAGTTGCGCTTCACGCACCACCGCGTGCAAACGAGTCGACTCGGTGATTAAACCATTAAAGAATGCCCAAGAGACTAACTTGCTTAAGTATTCATGATGTTCTAAGTATGGCTGCCCCAAAATGCGGTGCGCAATCAGAGGTTGTTTATAGAGATACCAACCAGACTTGTTCACACCACCATCTTTCACTTCGATGAAGCTTAAATCCGGTTCATGCAAATCAGGGGAAATCTGCGGGTTGAGCAACGTCACTTTGCCCGGCAATACTTCAAAAGCGGCGTAAAGCTTACGAGCCAAAATACTGATGTCTTGCGGGCTGATAGCGGAGGTAATGTCGTTGCGACGCGCAAATTGAATCAAATTACGGTAGCTCTGCATCAACGCATCCAACAACGCATGATGCACCACTTTTACCTGTTCAACTTTCCAGTTGCGGCGATCATCGAGCTCAGCAACAACGCTGGCATCCCAATCCCATTTTGCAATCATGTCGCTCAGCGCTTCACGGCGCCAAGCCACTGAACCGACATCCGGTTCACGCGACAACTTTTCGTGGGTTTTGAGATAGAAGCAACGGCGCACCAAATCCAAACGAGTGTCATCTTGGATTCGCTCTAAGTAGCGGGTCACTTTTTCCAACATTAAGTAGTACGCATCCATGCCGTAAAGGTCTGGCTCATGGGCAAAGAAACGACGTTTGGTGTCGATGCTTAGCAGTTGCGTATGCGGGTATTCCCACGAATAAGCTTCAAGCAGAATGGCTTTTAATACCGATTTGTAGGGAGAATCGATACTTTTGTATAGCTGCCACAAGTTCGAGCCGAAGTACTCTTCAGCAGGAATGCGGTTCAATTTACCAAAGTCGATCCATTCACTACAGTCGATGTAACCATCACTGCACAATTGAGAAACATATTCGTCGTAACACTCTTCCATTTCTGGCGGCACTATTTGCCATAATAAACGCTGTCCAGCAATACGCACCGCGCTGCGATAGAATTCATCAAGCAAAAGTAAGTGCTGAGATGAGCCACAGTTATCACCCGTCATCTCTTCAGAATGGTTGCTTCTAAAGCGTTCTTCATCCATTAAGAAGAAGTTCGCCTCCACCCCTTGGCTTTGTGCCCAGTCGGTGATCAGCAAGCATTTATTGGTCAGCAATTCTCGCTCGTCACAATCCATATCTGGCGAAATACACACCCAAATATCTAAATCACTAGAAGTACTTTGACCAATTGATGAGGTACTGCCCATGGTGTATAAGCCCAAGATAGCCGGCTTCTCTGCCGTCTTAAGTGGCTGACCAATCGCAAGTTGAATGTCATCAATGAATTGCTGTTGAATGCTATTTAGCGCCAGCCCATGTACACCAAACGGGACATCGGCATCGTAATAGCCAGGAATCACAGGGTGGTTGTAGTTCAACAAGGCAGGAATCAAGTGGAAGACTTGCTGGCTTTGCGAATCCATAAGCGCCAGCGCGCGATCAACTCGCTGCTGATTCAAATTATCTAGTCGCTGAATGATTTTTTGGGTGTAAGCCTGCAAGGGGAATTCCTTGGTTGAACAATCACGAAAATCTGCTGACGTTTTAAACCAAAACGGCCTAAAAACGTGATCAATTTAACACTTTTATTGGTGCGGGTAAAGTTTCACGCCCACGCACCACTCAGGATGCAAAACCATACTTTAGTCACAAAATTAATCGCGCGGTAGTGTCGCTCTTATTACCTATTACTAATAATAGTCCTTAGTCTAATTGAGAATCCAGTCACACTATTTTCATAACGTCATGTAATTCCATTCATAGCTCTCAGAGATAACGAACTAACAGTAAGCATTTCTTGATGAGAATGGTAGGATAAACCCAAATCCAAACAGCATTGAGAAGATCATGACACAATCCACACCTATTCGCATTGCAACTCGAAAAAGCCCTCTTGCTTTATGGCAAGCTTACTTTGTCAAAGACGCCCTTCAAGCCGCTCACCCTGGTTTGGAAGTCGAGTTAGTAACCATGGTGACCAAAGGTGACGTGATTTTAGATACACCGCTAGCAAAAGTTGGCGGCAAAGGCTTATTCGTAAAAGAGCTTGAAGTCGCAATGCTAGAAGGCCGTGCAGACCTTGCCGTTCATTCAATGAAGGACGTACCCGTCGATTTCCCGGAAGGTCTTGGCCTTGTGACCATTTGTGAACGTGAAGACCCTCGTGATGCTTTCGTCTCCAATACCTATAGCAACATTGATGAACTCCCTCAAGGTGCAGTGGTTGGTACTTGCAGTTTGCGCCGTCAATGCCAACTGAAAGAATATCGTCCAGACATCATCATTAAAGAGCTTCGCGGTAATGTGGGCACTCGCCTTGGTAAACTAGATGCGGGTGAATACGATGCGATCATTCTTGCTGCGGCTGGCCTTAAACGATTGAAGCTTGAAGAACGCATTCGTAGCTTTATCGAGCCAGAGCAATCATTACCTGCGGTAGGCCAAGGTGCTGTCGGTATTGAGTGCCGCCTTGACGATGAAAGGCTGCTTAAACTACTTGAGCCACTTAACCACCAAGACACTGTAGACCGCGTTTTGTGTGAGCGCGCAATGAACCTGACGCTAGAAGGCGGCTGTCAGGTACCTATCGGCAGCTATGCCCTGCTAGATGGCGATAACATTTGGCTACGCGCATTAGTTGGCGAACCAGATGGCAGCGAAATTGTTCGTGGTGAAATCCGTGGCCATCGTAAAGACGGCGAAACGTTAGGAGTGCAGTTAGCCAATGAACTACTGGATAACGGCGCTCGTGAAATCCTAACTAAGCTGTACGCAGATCACGAATAATCATGGCAGTGTTGGTCACTCGGCCGGGAGAGCAAGGCAACGCGCTTTGCTCTCTGCTCGAAAGGCACGGCATTTCTGCATATCACCATCCTCTGATCGACATTGTCGCCGATCTCACGGACACACACCTCTCTAAACACCTGCATCAAGCTCAAATTGTTATTGCTGTTAGTCGACATGCCGTGCAATGTGCACAGCAAATCTTAGCCAGCAACGAGACATCATGGCCGAAACAAGCCATTTACCTTGCCGTTGGTCAAAAAACAGCACACTATTTAAGCAAATGTACCCAACAGAAAGTACACTATCCCCAAGTCAGTGATAGTGAACATTTATTGCGACTGCCAGAGCTCAATAATGTGGCCCAACAACAGGTTCTTATCCTTCGTGGGAACGGTGGAAGAGAGCTGATCAAAGATGCATTGGTGAGACGTGGCGCAAAAGTTCACTATAGTGAGACTTACAAGAGAGAATTCATCCCATTCGATCCAGTAAGCTGTGTCTCACTATGGAAAACCCTACAAATTGACCAGATCATCGTCACCAGTGGTGAGCAACTGGATTATTTGTGCAGCCAATTGACGTCAGAGCAATTGACTTGGCTTAATCAACAAGAGTTGTATATCCCCAGTCAGCGTATCGCTGACATCGCACTTCAAAGGGGGTTCACTCGGGTGAGATGCACGGGAAGCGCATCCAACCAAGAATTACTGGCGGCTCTCCAGCCCTAGCTACACAGGATATAGGCATGACAAGTAAAAATAACGACCAAAAAAATAACGATAAAAACCTTTCCGAAGAAACCTCATCGGCACCGCTAGCCGAAAAAAGTACATCGCAGCAGGATGCGGCCCCTAAAAAAGAACAGCCAAACGTGGCCGAATCCCCAAAAACAGCCGAGCCTGCCAAAGTCGAATTTGAAGAAAAACAAGGCAAGCGCGGAGTTAAACTAGGCACAGTCGCTATCATCTTATCGATTATTTTTGGCGGTGGCCTCGCATACAAGCTGCATCAGCAGCAAGCCGATTACCAAGCACAGATCGCCCAACTAAAAAGTCAGCTAGAAAGCACTCAAGCTTCCATGAAGCAAGAGCTCAGCCGGGTACAAGAAGAAACCATCGAGAAAGCAACGACCGTGACACACAAAGCGGAAGTGGTACTGGGACAGCAACAGAAGAGCATTGAAAGCTTACAGCTTGCCGTTGCCGATGTGAAAGGTCGCCGACCAAACGACTGGCTACTTGCTGAAGCCGATTACCTCGTCAAATTAGCAGGTCGTAAACTGTTCTTAGAGCATGACGTAGAAAGCGCAACTCAACTAATGGAAAGTGCTGATCAACGCATTGCAGCACTGAATGACCCTAGCCTCGTCAAACTACGTAAAGCAATGGCGAACGATATCACCAAACTTCGTACTATCCCGCTGATTGACCGTGATGGATTGGTACTACGCTTAACTGCTCTGCAACAGCAAGTAGACAAGTTACCTCTCGCCAATGCACTACTCCCAGAAGCAGAAGCCGTAGAGAACACTGAAGTGTCTGAAGATATTGCAAACTGGCAAGATAACTTAATGACCTCTCTGAAGGACTTTTCAGAAAACTTCATTACCTTCCGCACGCGCGATGGTAACGTCATTCCACTGCTTTCTCCTGAGCAACACTTTTACCTAAAAGAAAACATCAAAGCCAAATTGGAGACCGCAATAAAAGCGGTGTACCAAGAGCAAGGTGAAATTTACACCACGTCTCTAAAAACAGCCGACAAATGGGCATTAGCTTTCTTCAACCAAGACGATAATTCCGTTAAAGAGTTCAACAAAACTGTTAACCAGTTAAGCCAGCAAAACATTCAAGTGGAATACCCAACGAAACTGCAAAGTCAGTCTCAACTATCAGATGTCATCCGTGAGCGCCTACGTCGCGAAGTCACAACGATGACAGGTATGGAGGATAAGTAATGTTTCGTCTTATTTTCCTATTTGTTGTACTAGGTGCAGGACTATTTGTTGGCACTCAATTTTCTGGTCAGCAAGGCTATGTACTCATCTCCATCGCTGAGAAAACGATCGAGATGAGCGTAACGACATTGGTCGTATTCGTTATCGCAGCACTCGCAGGTCTTTTTCTACTTGAGTACCTAATTAAAAAGCTAGTTTACGCAAGTTCTACAACATGGAACTACTTCAGCGTGCGCAAAATGCGCCATTCCCGTCGATACACCAATGAAGGCATTATTAAACTCCTTGAAGGAGACTGGAAAGGTGCCGAGAAAAAAGTGACTCGTTGGGCGAATCATCACGATATGCCGCTACTTTGTTACTTAGTCGCGTCTGAAGCTGCACAAGGTCAAGGTGATAAAGCAAAACGTGATCACTACCTAGAGCTAGCAAGCCAGCAAGAGAATGCTCATCTTGCAGTAGAGCTAACTCGTGCTAAACAGTTTATTCGCGATAACGAGTTCGAGGCTGCTTTCGATACTTTGCAATCGTTAAAAGGTCAGTATGCGAGTAATTCGATTGTATTGAACTTGCTGAAAACAACGTACATGCAGCTAAAATTGTGGCAACCTCTTATTGACCTCTTGCCACAACTCACCAAAGCAAGACTCATCACGGAAGAAGAACACGCAGAGCTGATTCAAAAGGCGCAATGCGGCTTACTCCATGAAGTGGCACAGCAGCAAGGTAGCGAAGGGCTTATCTCTCATTGGAATAGCCTTGCACGCAAAGTAAAACAAGACACACACCTAGTCGCCTGTTTTGCTCGTGAGTTGATAGCCCGGAAAGCAGATGCTGAAGCCTTTACTGTGCTAAAAGAAGCATTGAAAAAACAACCGGCTCCTGAGCTTTATCAACTACTGCCAGATCTAAACCTGCCAGATATCCACCCTGTCGTGGTTTTCTTAGAGGGAGTAGTGAAGAAAGAGCCAGATAACGCCGCAGCGCATAGCGCATTAGCGCACTTCTATTTCCGTCAAGAGAAGTGGCAAGAAGCCCAAGACCACTTTGAGATCGCCTTAAAGCTTCGCTCTGACGTCTCTGATTATGCATTCCTAGCAGATACACTAGAGAAGCAGAATCTAACTAAAGCCGCTCACGAAGTCTCTCGTAAAGCTCTCACGCTCGTCCAGAACGACTAAGTAGCAGTCATCTAACCAAGCCGGCAGTTTACTGTCGGCTTTTTATTGCCTGTCACTCATCAACACTCCACAAACCTGCAATATCCACTAGAGCTAATGCCCTGCAATCGCCTGAACTTCATTGGGAAGCCCTAGCAAAGCTTCCTTAATTCGTTCCAAGCAGCACTCCATTAAGCCCAATAAAATCCTCTAAAAATAGCTTGCACACTTTCTTCAAGGCGAACAACCAAATATAAGTTTCTAGGAAGGAGCTCTACTAACAAAATACAGGTAACTTGAAATAGTGCAGAAAGCAAAAATAGGTACATAAGCTCCGATACTCTCCATTCTCTTCAATGAAGGACTGTCTCCTATACAATACTTAGACCGTGTTTATTGTACCAACTAGAGCAAGATAGCGAATAGCTATTAGGTAACACTAAGAGCGCTAACGCACGTAATATAGAGTAAAGGCAAGTCTCTTGTTAACAGAAACACTTCACCCTTAGAGGTAGGAATGCCAATACTCAGACTTGATGGCTCTCGTTAGAAGATAAAGTTATGAACTTCTGTCGCTGCACAACCTGTGGATAGCGAGAACGCGCTTAAAGCAAGGCTTCTCAAGTGACATAGTGCAGGGATACCTAGTCCGGGGATACGATCAGCTAAGGGATTGATTCCAGTCCCTAACGAATTTCCAAGCGTCAGAAACGAAGAAAGCCTCGCTATTTCTAGCGAGGCTTCTTAATAGTGGCGGAGAGATAGGGATTTGAACCCTAGATACGCTATTAACGTATGCCGGTTTTCAAGACCGGTGCTTTCAACCACTCAGCCATCTCTCCACAAATTGTCATCAACAGATTAGTACACTGATGATGTTGTTACTTGTCTATGCAAATAACGATATT
>NZ_JAHPJI010000013.1:0-66500 GCF_020515785.1 Vibrio sp. E14 | reverse complement strand
GGTTCGAACTCGTGACCTCAACCTTGGCAAGGTTGCGCTCTACCAACTGAGCTAGTGTCGCATCAACAACGTTTCCGCTGTTTAGGGCTGCGAATTATAAGAGCATTTTTTTGTGATGCAAGTCCTTCCTTCAAAAAAACTTTATTTTTTTACTGAACGATGAAAAAGCAATCAAAAGCGATATAAATTACAACAATTTGGATCGCAACCTTAACAGTTAAATCTTGAAAATAGTACCACGATAGTACTTAAGTTCTGCAATCGACTCGCGAATGTCGTCCAAGGCCAAATGTGTTCCCTGTTTTGTGAACCCATTTAATACTTCAGGTTGCCAACGACGCGCCAATTCTTTAAGAGTGCTGACGTCAACATATCGGTAATGAAAGAACTCTTCTAATTCCGGCATGTGTTTGTACAAGAAGCGACGATCTTGCCCAATGCTGTTACCACATATTGGCGACGCCCCTTTCGGCACCCATTTTTCTAAGAATTCAATGGTTTGTGCGACCGCATCTTGTTCTGAGATTTTACTGTTGCGAACGCGTTCCACCAAGCCGCTTGCCGTATGCGTATTGGTGCACCAATCGTCCATTTTCGCTAGCTCTTCTTCCGGCTGATGAATCGCTAATACTGGACCTTCAGCCAAAATATTTAGCTCGCTATCCGTGACAATAGAAGCAATTTCAATGATTTTGTGCGTTTCAGGATCAAGCCCTGTCATCTCTAAATCAACCCAAATTAGGTTTTGATCGCTAAAGGACATGGTTACGCCGCCTATTTGTTTATCGATAAAAGAGGTACTATACCTCAAAATACGGGAAACACGATACTCACTCAGAGCCAAGATCACGGCTCAACCATTTGAGTAAATTCACATAAAGTACAGAATTGTGGCAAAGAAGAAAAAGTTAACCAAAGGTCAAGTGCGACGCGTACGCAGCAACCAACAAAAGCGTTTAAAAAAGCAAGAAGAGTCCATCCTGTGGGATGAAAACATGCTAGGCGCAAGCAAACAAGGTCTAGTGATCACTCGTTTTGGCCAGCACGCGGATATTGAAGACCTTGAAACAGGCGAGATTCAACGCTGTAACCTTCGCCGTGGTATCGAATCTTTAGTATCTGGCGATCGAGTTTTATGGCGCGAAGGCTTGGAGTCTATGGCTGGCATTTCTGGCGTTGTTGAAGCGGTAGAACCTCGTTCTTCAGTGCTCACTCGTCCAGATTACTACGATGGCCTAAAGCCCGTAGCTGCCAATATAGATCAAATGGTCATTGTCTCCTCGGTACTGCCCGAGCTATCACTGAATATTATTGACCGCTACCTCGTAGCATCAGAAACACTGAATATCGCACCATTGCTGGTCTTAAACAAAGTCGATCTTCTAGAAGCCGATGATCGTGCAATGTATGAAGAATGGCTCAAAGAATATGAACGTATTGGCTATAAAGTGCTTCTGGTCAGCAAGAAATCTGGAGAAGGCATTGCTGAACTAGAAACTCTGCTGCGTGACCGAATTAATATCTTTGTTGGTCAATCAGGCGTAGGGAAATCCAGCTTAGTCAACGCGTTAATGCCGGAACTAGAGAGCGAAGTGGAAGAAGGCGAAGTTTCCGAGAACTCAGGTTTAGGCCAACACACCACGACAGCAGCGCGCTTGTATCATATTCCGACGGGTGGCGACTTGATCGACTCGCCTGGAGTGCGTGAATTTGGGCTTTGGCATTTGGAAGCAGAAGAAGTAACGAAAGCATTCGTTGAATTCCGACCATACTTAGGCGGTTGTAAGTTCAGAGATTGTAAGCACAATGACGACCCTGGCTGCCTTCTACGTGAAGCTGTTGAGAAAGGGGAAATCAACGAAACTCGCTTTGAAAACTACCATCGCATTTTGGAAAGCATGGTTGAAAACAAAGCAAACCGTCAGTATTCACGCAATAAGAAAGCCGATCTGTAATTAAGTTAAGACTGTAACTGTGTAAAAAGTCTTCACCTAATACTGACAAGCAAATTAAATTTCAGTAACATCACGCGCCCTAAAGCGCGAATCTAACAGAAGTATCGGAATTAAAGATGGACAAGTTTAAAGTTGGACTGCAGTACTGGATCCCACAACACGGCCTCACTCGCCTAATGGGCAAACTGGCTTCAGCAAAAGCTGGCGGTCTAACAACAGCAGTTATTCGTTGGTTTATCAAACAATACAATGTGAACATGGATGAGGCGAAGCACTCAGATCCTAAGCATTTTAAAACGTTCAACGAGTTTTTCGTTCGTGAGCTAAAAGAGGGCGCACGCCCAATTTCTGAAGGCGAAAACGTCATCACTCACCCAGCCGACGCTTGTGTTAGCCAATTTGGCCCTATTGAAGATGGTCAACTTATCCAAGCAAAAGGTCATCACTTCTCAGCGCAAGAACTGCTGGGCGGTGACGCGAATTTAGCAAACGAATTTAAAGATGGATCTTTTGCCACGCTGTACCTGTCTCCGCGCGATTACCATCGTGTACACATGCCGTGTGACGGCACACTGCGCCAAATGATTTACGTGCCTGGTGACCTGTTCTCGGTAAACCCACTTACGGCAGAAAACGTTCCAAATCTATTCGCACGTAACGAGCGTGTGGTGTGTATCTTTGACACTGAGTTTGGTCCTATGGCACAAGTGCTTGTTGGCGCAACCATCGTAGGTAGCATTGAGCAAGTATGGGCTGGCACGATCACTCCGCCTCGTGGCAATACTGTCTACAAATGGGATTACCCAGCTGAGGGTGACAAGGCCGTGATCTTGAAAAAAGGCGAAGAGATGGGCCGCTTCAAACTGGGCTCTACTGTTATTAACCTGTTTGCCAAAGACGCGATTGAGTTTGACGCAAGCATGGAAAACGGTAAGCCAACCGTAATGGGCACACCTTACGCCTTGAAAAAATAAACAAAACCCCGTTAAAAGAGCCCTTTCTCAAGGGCTCTTTTTATTGATAAAAAGCAAAATTCCGTTCAAAATTTAGCCTCTATTTCTCAAACTCATACCTGCCTCTAAGACCTTCATTCCACAATCAATTATCCTGCGTTTAGGATGAATATTTAGAGGGGCAGCCAATGCCAAAGATGAGTGTAAACACGCTGGCGAAATTGCTGGTATGCTTTTTAATTCCGCTCGGTGTTTTGATGATGCCGATTGATGCTATTCCTATTGATGATCTCACTTTAATTCAGCATCGCCTGTTGGCTATTTTTCTGCTTGCTGCCCTACTTTGGGTTCTTGAGCCGGTCCCCGTTTTTGCTACGTCCATTCTTATTATCGCTCTTGAACTGATCATGATATCGGATAAAGGTTTGCATCTATTTCGCAATCCACCAGCGGGGCATGATTTAGGAGAGTTAATTGCTTACACCGATATTTTCTCTGCCTTCTCTTCACCGATCATTATTCTTTTTATGGGTGGGTTTGCCCTCGCCATCGCGGCTTCCAAATACGAACTCGACAACAATCTCGCCCGAGTGCTACTAAAACCATTCGGCACACAACCTAAGTTCATCATGCTGGGTTTGATGCTCATTACCGCCGTTTTTTCAATGTTCATGTCCAACACTGCCACGACGGTCATGATGTTGGCGCTGCTTGGTCCAATCGTCGCTTCTGCACCTAAAGGGGATTTAGGGATTAAAGCGCTGGTGCTGTGCATTCCAATTGCCGCGAATACTGGCGGCATTGCAACTCCGATAGGTACGCCACCTAACGCAATAGCGCTCCAATACCTCACCGGAGAAAACGCCATAGACTTCTTATCTTGGATGACAATGGGCCTACCATTTGTGCTGATACAACTCACTGTTGCTTGGTTTTTGTTGCAGAAGCTGTTTCCGTCCAGCGAACCAGAAATGAAACTAAAGCTGGATGGTACGTTCAAAAAGAGCTGGCGCGCGATCGTCGTCTACATCACTTTTGCACTAACCATTGTGCTTTGGATGACAACGAAAGTGCACGGCATGAACACGTATGTTGTTGCGATTATCCCGCTTGCGGTCTTCACCTTAACGGGCATTATGGGAAAAGAAGAACTCAAGCTGATTAACTGGGATGTTTTATGGCTGGTTGCCGGTGGTATCGCAATTGGTATTGCCTTAGACAAAACAGGCTTAGCCGAAGCATTGGCACACGCCATTGATTACAGCTTACTATCACCATTTGCCGTTGTCTTTGCCCTATCGGTCGTATGTTGGTTAATGGCGAACTTTATGTCTAATACCGCAACGGCAAACTTATTAATGCCTATTGCTGCCGCTATTGGTACATCCATGCCAAGCCTTATTGCGGTTGGTGGCCTACAAGGTTTACTGGTTGTCGTCGCATTCTCCGCATCACTTGGCATGATCTTACCGGTTTCCACGCCACCAAACTCTTTGGCTTATTCAACAGGCCTAATCGAGAGCAAAGACATGGCGAAAGTGGGGCTGATTCTTGGTTTGATTGGTCTATTTATCGTGTATGGCGCAGTTCTGGTGATGTTTTAATCGAAAAGCTCCGTGACAGAGCTTGCTGTCATGGAGCTGTTCGCCAACTATTGCCCTCGCAGAGCAGCTTTTACATCCATTAAATTTCGTGCATATTAAGACTCCTCAAATCTACAAGGACGTCGACACATCATGGGTTACGAATGGCTTGCTTTATGCGCCGCTTTTCTGTGGGCAGTTTCTAGCCTTATTTCTGTCATTCCTGCACAACACCTAGGCGCATTTTCTTACAGCCGCTGGCGCATGGGCTGTACGGCCGTTATCTTATCAACAATGGCCTGGATAACTGGCGGCTGGTTAACGGTTTCTTGGGAACATGTAACGCCAATGATGGCGTCGGGTCTGATTGGAATTTTCATCGGTGATACCGCTCTGTTTGCGTGCTTGAATCGTATGGGACCAAGACAAGCCGGACTACTGTTTTCCTGCCATGCGGTATTCTCGGCCATTTTGGGCTACTTCTTATTTAGCGAAGTCATGACCACAATAGAACTACTGGGCGCATCATTGGTATTTAGCGGCGTGGTGATGGCGATATTCTTTGGCCGAAGAGGCCAAGTGAATAACGTCTTGGAAGACATTAAAGGTAACATCTGGGTGGGTATTGGACTTGGCTTAACCGCAGCAATGTGCCAAGCATTGGGCGGCATCATCGCCAAGCCAGTAATGCAAACCAGCATTGACCCCGTTGCGGCTTCTGCTATTCGAATGATCAGTGCATTTTTCGCCCACAGCATGTTGTTAGTTCTAGGGGTCAAAGTCGCTCGCTCGACACAACACATTACTTGGCGAGTATTTGGTATTACTGCGCTTAACGGTTTCTTGGCGATGGCCGTCGGCATGACGCTGATCTTATACGCACTGCAAGAAGGGAATGTAGGTATGGTTGCACTGCTATCTTCAACCACGCCAATTATGTTGCTACCGCTACTCTGGATTTACACTAAACGCCGACCAAACCGATTTGCATGGTTGGGCGCAGCCCTAGCTGTGATTGGTGCGGGCATTTTGGTTCAATAACCTTACAGACCAGCCCTTGTTGCCAGATACAAAAAAGCCCGAGTTTAAACTCGGGCTTTTGTCATTCTGAGTTGTCAGTTAATTATTTAACTAGCACTTCACCCGTCATTTCTGCTGGGATATCTAGACCCGCTAGAGAAAGCATGGTTGGTGCAAGGTCAGACAGTTTGCCGCCTTCTTTGAACTCAACCGCTTTATCACCTACGTAAATAAGAGGAACCGGTAGGTTAGTGTGCGCTGTGTGAGTACCACCCGTTTCTGGGTCAACCATCATTTCTGCGTTACCGTGGTCCGCAGTGATCAATAGCTGACCGCCAACTTCTTTGATTGCTTCAACTACTTTGCCAACACTTTCATCTAGCGCTTCGATTGCTTTCTCAGCTGCTTCGTAAACGCCAGTGTGACCAACCATATCTGCGTTCGGGTAGTTACAGATGATAGTGTCGAACTTACCAGACTTGATAGCCGCAACCAGTTTCTCTGTAAGCTCAGGGGAGCTCATTTCTGGCTGAAGGTCGTAAGTGGCTACTTTTGGAGAAGCAACAAGCTGGCGCTCTTCGCCTTCAAATTCGTTTTCAACACCGCCGTTGAAGAAAAACGTTACGTGCGCATATTTCTCTGTTTCAGAGATACGTAGCTGAGTTTGACCTTGCTTAGACAGCCACTCACCGTACGTGTTTTCTAGAGACGCTGGTGGGAATGCGATTGCTAGAGGGATATCTGCCGCGTATTGAGTCAACATAACGAAGTTAACTGCCGGGAATACCGCACGCTCAAAGCCATCAAAGTCAGGTACGAATGCGCGAGTGATTTGACGAGCACGGTCAGCACGGTAGTTCATGAAGATAACCGCATCACCGTCTTGCATCATTGCGTCTTCTTCGCCTTCCGCTTTGATGGCTGTCGCTTTCACGAATTCATCGTTCTCTTCACGAGCGTAAGCGGCTTCTAGACCAGCAACGGCGGTTTCTGCTGTGAACTCAGCTTTCGCTTGAGTCAGAAGATCGTAAGCAACTTGAACGCGATCCCAATTGTTGTCACGGTCCATAGCGTAGTAGCGACCTACTAGAGAAGCAACACGACCTTTACCTAGTTTCGCGAATAGATCTTGGAAACGTTGTAGCGAGTTTTCTGCACTACGTGGTGGCGTGTCACGACCGTCTAGGAAACAGTGTAGGTAGATTTTCTCAGCGCCACGAGCCGCTGCCATTTCAACCGCTGCGTAGATATGGTCTTCATGAGAGTGTACGCCACCTGGAGACATCAGACCCATGATGTGTACCGCTTTCTCTGCTTTAACAGCAGCATCAACTGCTTCAACAAGCGCTGGTGTTTCAGCGAACTCACCGTCAGCGATCGATTTAGTGATACGAGTTAGATCTTGGTATACAACGCGACCTGCGCCAATGTTAGTGTGACCAACTTCTGAGTTACCCATTTGACCATCAGGAAGGCCAACATCCATGCCTGAAGCAGAGATTAGAGTGTGTGGGTTATTCGCAATCAGAGCATCCATTACTGGTGTTTTCGCATTCGCAATTGCGTTACTTGCTGTGTCTTCACGGTAACCGTAACCGTCAAGGATAACTAGAGCCAGTGGCTTCTTAGCTGACATAGTGATGACCTCATCAAATTTAAGTAACTTTTGGCGTAGGGCCTCGCTGCCCTATCTAACCTTGAAACAAAACTAGCGTAATTTTACTACACTTTTTAACCAAAACTGTAGGTTAAGATCAAATAATGTTTGCGATTTATTGTTGCTATCTTACAAGTTAAGCGAACAACGAGTCAGTGCCGACAAACGTGTTCCACAAGCATAGTCATTCCTAATACGCTTTGTACACCCCAGTCTAGGTTCGGTTTTCTTACGCTTCTGATTCTTGTTTTTGCACCTGAAACAGCGCTTATTTAACGCATGATCGAACAAGATTGGTTAGTTCCTATTGTTCGCTTTTTTCGGTAAAACAAAAGTCACTTAAGTCGATAAATCCAATAGGCAAAAACAATCAAGCTACCATAGCCTAAGGCACGGATGGCAATAACATAAAGGGTTTATAGAGATCTCAATTATTCGTTAGAAAATTTTAACCCTCTCGCCTAAGAGGCTTAACCCCGCTATACTCCTGCTTTATTTTTCCGCCAACAGCGTAAGAGCTCAAGACATGCAAGAGTACATTGAATTTTTCCAACAGAACATGATTCTATCTTTGGTTTGGGTAGGTCTTCTTGTCGCCTTTATCATGAACATCGTGAAGTCAGCGACGGCCGCATACAAAGAAATCAACGTAAACCAACTGACTCATCTTATGAACCGTGAAAACGGCGTTGTAGTGGATATCCGCACAAAGGACGAGTTCAAAAAAGGTCATATCACCGACTCACTTCACATTTTACCGTCAGATATCAAAGCGGGTAACTTTGGTAGCCTTGAAAACCACAAATCAGACCCAATCATTGTGGTATGCAAAACAGGGCAAAACGCTCAAGAAAGCGCGAACCTATTAGTAAAAGCAGGCTTTGAAAAAGTAAGCCTACTGAAGAACGGCTTGATTGCATGGAACGAAGCGAACCTGCCTTTAGTACGTGGTAAAAAGTAATACCCGGCAGCTTCGATAACGTGGCAGAGGCAAAAGACAAGGTACGCACCAAGCGTGTTTTTGCCAAGCTTCGTGGATAATAAACTGAGCAAATTGAAAGCAGTTGAAGCATTAAGTTGTGACGCTTTGCACGTAATACACGCTTCATCTAGTCAAGGTAGATTGGCTCAGTTAGTCTCGGGACATACCAGTTTTCTGAGTTTAGACGTTTCTAGGCTCTACAAATATTTATTTAAGGATTAAAAAATGGCTGAAGCAGCACCTCAAGAAGCACAACAAAACTTCGCAATTCAACGCATCTTCCTAAAAGACGTTTCTTTCGAAGCGCCAAACTCTCCAGTAATCTTCCAAAAAGAGTGGAACCCAGACGTTAAACTAGACCTAGACACTCAAAGCCGTGAGCTTGGTGAAGGCGTTTACGAAGTTGTTCTACGTCTAACCGTTACTGTGAAGAACGAAGAAGAGACAGCGTTCCTATGTGAAGTTCAACAAGGTGGTATCTTCACTGCTGAGCAAATGGAAGCAGGCCAACTTGCACATTGCCTAGGCGCATTCTGCCCGAACATCCTATTCCCATACGCTCGTGAAACTATCTCAAGCCTAGTGGTTAAAGGTACGTTCCCTCAACTGAACCTAGCGCCAGTTAACTTCGACGCGCTATTCATGAACTACCTACAACAGCAAGCTCAACAAGGCGAAGCTGAAGCGTAATTCACGTTTTGTAAGTGACGAATAGCCTGAGTGCTGACGTCACCGACTCTAATAAAATGCACAGAGCGTCTACCATCCGATGCAATGTGCATTTTTTATTTCTGACAAAAGTTCCTAGTTCCTAATCGCCAGAAGGCGTAAAATTTGACGATTAGGAACTAGATTCTACTAGTAGAAAGACAATTAGGCGGTAGCATGACACAAGCAAATACAAACAATGCTTACGGTAAAGACATCGCAATGACGGTGATTGGCGCAGGTTCATACGGTACCTCTCTGGCGATCTCACTCGCTCGTAACGGCGCGAACGTAGTCCTTTGGGGACACGAGCCTGAGCACATGGCACGTTTAGAAGCGGATCGCGCGAACCACGCTTTCTTACCTGGTGTTGATTTCCCTGAAAGCTTGATCATTGAATCGGATTTAGAAAAAGCCGTACAAGCAAGCCGAGATTTATTGGTTGTGGTTCCAAGCCATGTTTTTGGCATCGTACTGAACAGCTGTAAGCCTTTCTTACGTGAAGACTCTCGTATCTGCTGGGCAACCAAAGGTCTTGAGCCAGAAACGGGTCGTCTGCTGAAAGACGTCGCTTATGACATTATCGGTGAAAACTACTCACTGGCTGTATTGTCTGGCCCAACGTTCGCCAAAGAGCTCGCGATGGGCATGCCTACTGCAATTTCAGTTGCTTCTCCAGATGCTGAATTTGTCGCTGACCTACAAGAAAAAATCCACTGCAGCAAAACCTTCCGCGTGTACGCCAATAGTGACTTTATCGGGATGCAATTGGGCGGTGCGGTGAAAAACGTTATCGCAATTGGTGCGGGTATGTCTGACGGCATCGGTTTTGGAGCCAACGCGCGTACTGCATTGATTACTCGTGGTTTGGCCGAAATGAGCCGTCTTGGTGCTGCGCTTGGTGCAAAACCAGAAACCTTCATGGGTATGGCTGGTTTGGGCGACCTTGTCCTAACGTGTACCGACAACCAATCACGCAACCGCCGCTTTGGTTTAGCGCTAGGTCAAGGTAAAGACGTCGACACGGCACAAGAAGAAATTGGCCAAGTCGTAGAAGGCTACCGCAACACGAAAGAAGTATGGATGCTCTCTCAACGCATGGGTGTTGAGATGCCAATTGTTGATCAAATTTATCAAGTATTGTATCAAGGGAAGGATGCACACCTGGCAGCGCAAGATTTACTTGCTCGTGACAAAAAAGCCGAAGGAAAGTAGCACTCTACGCCCCTTCGCACCTCATCTGAGAAGAATAGAAGTTGTCGGGTCACGGAAGAACCACTCAGGATATTGAGAATGAAACACTGCGAAAAACAAAAAGTCTGGAACAGAATTGTCTCAGAAGCCCGCGAAATGTCAGAGCAAGAGCCAATGCTGGCCAGCTTTTACCATGCCACCATCATCAAGCATGAAAGTTTCTGTGCCGCGCTCAGCTACATTTTGGCAAACAAGTTAAACACGGCATCGATGCCAGCAATGGCAGTACGTGAAGTGGTAGAAGAAGCGTTCTCTGCCGACCCAACCATTACCGATTGTGCCGCTTGTGACATTTGTGCCACGGTTAATCGCGACCCTGCAGTTTCGATGTACTCTATGCCGCTGCTGTACTTAAAGGGCTACCACGCTCTGCAAGGCTACCGCGTGGCAAACTGGCTATGGAAACAAGGGCGCCATGCACTGGCAACCTACCTGCAAAACCAAATTTCGGTTGCGTGTCAGGTAGACATTCACCCGGCAGCACGCATTGGTAGCGGCATCATGCTCGACCACGCAACGGGGATCGTCATCGGTGAAACTGCGGTTATCGATAATGACGTCTCAATTCTACAAGACGTTACCTTAGGCGGTACGGGTAAAGAGTGCGGCGATCGTCACCCGAAAATCCGTGAAGGTGTGATGATTGGTGCAGGTGCAAAAATTCTTGGCAATATCGAAGTCGGCGAAGGCGCGAAAATCGGCTCTTGCTCTGTGGTATTGCAAGCAGTGCCACCACACACAACTGTGGCGGGGGTTCCTGCGAAAATCGTCGGTCGTCCAAAAACGGACAAACCTTCTCTCGATATGGATCAAGGCTTTAATGGTAAATCACAAAGCTTTATCCATGGAGATGGTATTTAATCGTCAACAAACCTTTGACAACAACGTGGTAGGTAAATCTCAAGTGCGAAAACAAAATCACCCTGTTCTACGCTCGGCTATTTTATTAACTTGTGCTTTATCTGCCACATATCCCCTCGCCTCTTCTGCCGCTAGTCAACAAGAGCTCAAAGGCGTATCAAGTGAGATAAGCCGTCAACGCAAATCTCTCTCTTCCCAAGAAAAGCAACTCAATGAGCTACAAAAATCGCTCAAAGAGCAAGAACTTGGCATTTCTAAACTTGAACGCGAAATAAGACAAACCAAATCTGAGCTCGCACAAGCAGACAAAAACATAGACAAGCTAGAAGATAAAATTGCCTTGCAAGAAGCGCAGCGCCAAGAGCAAGAGGAAGAACTCAAACAGTTGCTGCAAACGTATTACGTGACCGAACGAGCAAAAGCCAATGGTCACTTGTTGAATCAAGGTGTGGAAGAAGACCGCATGAGTCAATACTTCCAGCACTTAGCCAAAGCGCGTGCGGAAGTGATTGATGCAATCACCAAAACCACTCAAGAATTGGCACACAACAAAAACCAGCTTGAGCTAGAAAAAGAGCAAATCGAGACGTTACTCAAACAACAATCTGAGAAACGTACGGCGCTGGCAAGTACACAATCCAAACGTAAGCAAACCCTGAATAAAATTCAGAGCAGTATCAAGAACGATAAACGCTACCTTGCTGAACTGCAGCGCAACGAAACACGCCTAAAAGCCGAGATCGCCAAAGCGGCTAAGCGTAATGCCGTGCCAATGGACGGACTGGGCAAACAGCGCGGTAAACTGCCATGGCCACTCAAAGGTCGTGTATTACACAACTTCGGTACTCGCCAAACCGGGCAAGTAAACTGGAAGGGAATGGTGCTTGCGGCCAATTACGGTCAACAAGTGAAAGCCGTTTATCCGGGTACTGTCGTATTTGCTGAGTATTTACGCGGGTATGGCTTAGTGGTATTGCTTGACCACGGCAAAGGCGACATGACGCTCTACGGCTACAACCAAGCGTTGACGAAAAAAGAAGGCGATCGAGTGACCGCAGGCGAAGTGATCGCTCTTGCGGGTGATACTGGCGGGCAAGATCGCGCATCACTCTACTTCGAAATTCGCCGCAACAGTGAAGCACAAAACCCGAAATCTTGGTTGAAGCGCTGATTATCTGACTCATCGACTTATAATAAAAAAGGAGCCACTCGGCTCCTTTTTTGTATTCATATTTTGGCAAATGCTATACGTAATACGTTTCTACCGCATCAATAAAAGTACTTACATCATCTTTGCTTAATGCGTTGATGCCTGCCGCCGCTTCTCGGCCGCCACCAGTTGGAAACTGCCCACACACGGCAACGGCGCCTTGTTTGTTGTTCAACGGGGCACGTAGAGAGACCGTGTAAGTGCCATCTGCATTTTCGGTGAGTACTGCATGAGCAGAATCTGGGTTTTGATTAGCCAGCCAATTACCATACACACCGCTGATTCGACGTGATGCGGCCGTGTTTGGTAGTTCGAACAGCTTTAGCTTACCGCTCTCATGCGTGGCAGGCAGTGCCAGAGCGGCATCCATATCTTGTTGGTAAGCAGATTGCAGTTGGTAGTAAGGCGAAGTTTTATCTTCAATAGCGTCAAATGGCGACGCGTACTTCAGCAAAGCTTGGTACAAATCCGCTGGATGGAAATGTAAGTCATCCACTTTCGAACCGTAACCGTTGTAATTAATCAAAGTGCCAAGCTCTTTAAGCTGCGCTTTCTGCTCGTGTGACAATCCGACCTTGTCAGCCAATTCATCCGCTTTCGCGATCATGTTATCGCCATAAGCCGCCGTAATCGCCCATGTGTGAAAACGTCCATTTAGCAATTGATCGACAATTAAAGCCGTACACATATTGGCATCGAGATCGATGTGCGCATCCAAGTTGCCATGCTGAGGAATATCACCCGCCTTATGGTGATCGACGTAAAACACGTACGCGCCTTGAGCCAATGCTTGCTCTAGGCCTACCATGTTCTTTTCCATCGAAATGTCTAACACCGTTAGCTCATCACCCGCTTGCACGTCTACTTTTTCCACCAGCTTGATGTCGCGCTTTACACCAGTAATTAACTGAGCCTCGATAGGATCAGCCAAGCGTAATTGTAGAAGCGCAATGATGCCATCAGCATCGCCATTAAAAATGTCGTAATTCATGGAGCGATAGTTCCTTTATCGAGAGTCATATCCCAGAGAGGGCTGAACGGTATGAGGACTATTGTGCGTGGCATATTTGACAAGTCAACTCGAGCCACGACTCGAAAATGAGAGTGACTCTCGAAATATTAAGCAGCTTGACGTTTAACTGTGTAGATTGCTGACTGCATCTTCCAGTAACAGTAGCTGCTCTAACCCCTGCTCAGTTGCTAATGGCTTAACGACATTAAGCATCTGCAACATCCCTTGCTTCACCATTTGCTCAGTGATGCTGGTTTTCGAAGCCATTGCAGATTGATACGCCAACCAGCTACACGCAATCAAATGCAACGTACACACCAGTGACTTCAACTGCTGTTGATCAACATTAAGCAGCTTCAGCGATACAAACTCTTGCATGATCGCAATGAGGTTCGCTTGCAGCTTTTCTTGCACATCGATGTACTGCTCATGTAACTGCTCATCTCGTGACAAGATCTCAGGTAGATTCGCGTAGAAAAAGCGGTATTTCCACATTAGCGTAAAGATGGAATCTAGGTAGCTCTTCAGCATAGTCAGGCTTTCCTGTGAGCCTTGAATAGGGGTAAATCTTTCTAAAAGTTCTGCTGAATAAAGCGCAAAGATCTCACGAACGATTTCTTGCTTATTACGGAAGTGGTAATACAGATTACCTGGGCTAATTTCGATGTGATCGGCAATGTGATTGGTGGTGATGTTGCGTTCACCATGTTGGTTGAACAACTCCAGTGCCGCGTAGACGATTTTGTCGCGCGTTTTCATTGTTATCGTGTTCCCTCTTCATTAACGAATCGAGTATAGCGACTTCACCAACCTAGGTCGATAGAGGCTCCAAATACGGTAACATAACAGACCAGTTAGAATACCCGTTGAGTTGGCGACAAGGTCTAACCAAGAGGTTTGTCTTCCAACATACCCTTGTAGCCATTCGATGGCAGCACTAAATAATAAGATACCAATCGCCACCGCCCAACGTTGACGCCAACGCCACACGCAAAAGCAACCTAAAAACGCAAATCCGCTGTACGCCATGGCGTGCTGCATTTTATCAAGATACGCAATGTTGCCCCAGTCTTGCAACTCGCTCGAGCTCAACGATAAGTAAGCGATCAGTATTGCGTAGCTGAGAATGACCAAACGTGCAGCAGCCAAGTTCATTGAATATCCTTATGCGATTGGGAATGGAAAAGCCGTCACTTGATCAATGTGGTCACAGCCGAGCGCTAGCATGATCAAACGATCGATGCCTAACGCAACACCCGCACAATCTGGCAACCCTGCCTCCAATGCGGAGATCAAATGATAGTCGATTGGCTGCGGTTTTAAACCCATGTCGAGACGCTTCGCGTTATCTTGCTCAAAACGCGCCAGTTGCTCTTTCGGGTTATCGAGCTCATGGAACCCATTTGCCAGCTCAATTCCCTTAAAATACACCTCAAAGCGATCCGCAACACGATGGTCTTGAGGATTGATTTTCGCAAGCGCCGCCTGTGATGCCGGGAAGTCGTACACAAAAGCAGGCACATCCTGACCAATTTTGTGTTCGACTCCCACGCTAAATAGCAATTGCAGCAGCGTATCGCGATCTTCTTCAGGCTCTGCAATGTCACTCAAACCCAGCTTGCTTGCCGCCGCTTTCAGCTCCGTCATCGAGCCTTCTAGTGGGCACACACCCAACACATCAATGAAGGCTTGTTGATACGTCATGCGCTGCGCTGCACCACACTTCAATACCAACTGCAATAGGTCATCCATTTCATCCATCAGCTTGTGATGGTCAAAGCCAACGCGATACCACTCCAACATCGTGAATTCTGGATTGTGGTAACGACCATTTTCTTCGTTACGAAATGCTTTGTTGATTTGATAAATACAACCGCTGCCCGCTGCCAAAAGGCGCTTCATGTGGAATTCAGGGCTGGTCATAAAGAACAGCTTGCTACCATCGGCGTAACCCGGGCCAACAAACTCGGTTTGGAAAGTATGCAAATGAATGTCGGTCACGGTCGCGTGACTCATGGCTGGCGTGTCGACTTCCATCACCTGTCGATCAGCGAAGAATTGGCGAATCGACGCGATTAACGTCGCACGTTGACGCAGTTGGTCAATGGAAGCGGTAGGTTGCCAGTTGGTTTGCATAATAAGTCTCTCAAAACTCTAATTTAGCGCGTAAAAACCCATTCTACATGCTTTTCACTGTTCAACGAGAGGGGAATTTCCCTTCTCTATTCTCCCGCCACATTGTTCAAATTTGAGGCAAGCATTACTCGTGCCGCAGCACAAAAAACACTCAGTTAAAATCCTATTATCCATGCGGTTAATGTCACGCAACACAGGTTTAACATCCCTAATGTTAATGCTTGAGGGCCAAAACCTCGATGCCGTGATAGCAGTCACATAACCTATAAATTCTATGCCCTTAAGTGCATTACCGAAGCAAAAACCCAATTACATCAATTTTTCTGCCATGTGGCTCATCTACACTAACCCTACTACTTTTGGGGAGTTCTTTTTAAAGAGCGCCTCGTAATGACAATAACAAGCGGATTTCCGCAATCACACACTGGAGGATAACTGTGCAAATTATCACCACAGATATCGCAGTCATCGGCGCAGGCGGCGCTGGTCTTCGTACTGCTATTGCAGCGGCTGAAGCAAACCCAGACTTAGAAGTCGCTCTGATTTCTAAAGTTTATCCAATGCGCTCCCACACGGTCGCTGCAGAGGGTGGCTCAGCAGCAGTTATCAAGGATGAAGATAGCTTAGACAACCACTTCAACGACACTGTTGGCGGTGGTGACTGGCTATGTGAACAGGACGTTGTTGAATACTTTGTAGAGAACGCGACTCGCGAAATGATCCAAATGGAGCAATGGGGTTGCCCATGGAGTCGCAAAGAGAACGGTGAAGTCAACGTACGCCGCTTTGGTGGTATGAAGGTTGAACGTACTTGGTTCGCTGCAGATAAAACTGGCTTCCACATGCTTCATACGCTATTCCAGACATCCATGAAGTACAGCAACATCAAACGTTTTGATGAGTACTTTGTGTTGGATCTGCTTGTTGATGAAGGCGAAGTTCAAGGTCTGATTGCTATTCACATGTCTGAAGGCGAGCTTGTTACTATCAAAGCAAAATCTGTTGTTCTAGCAACAGGTGGGGCGGGCCGTGTTTACCACTGTAACACCAATGGCGGTATCGTAACGGGCGATGGTATGGCAATGGCTTACCGTCACGGCGTTCCTCTACGTGATATGGAGTTCGTTCAATACCACCCAACAGGTCTTCCTGGCACAGGTATCCTGATGACGGAAGGTTGTCGTGGTGAAGGCGGTATCATCGTTAACAAGAACGGCTACCGTTACCTACAAGATTACGGCATGGGCCCTGAAACTCCAGTTGGCCAACCGAAGAACAAATACATGGAACTGGGTCCTCGTGACAAGGTTTCTCAAGCTTTCTGGCACGAACAACAGAAAGGCAACACCATCAAACACCCACTGGGTGACGTGGTGCACCTAGACCTTCGCCACCTTGGTGAAGAGTACCTACAAGAGCGTCTACCGTTCATCTGTGAGCTAGCAAAAGCTTACGTAAACGTAGACCCTGCAAAAGAGCCAATTCCAATTCGTCCAACAGTTCACTACACCATGGGTGGTATCGAGACAAACGGCGGCTGTGAAACTCGCATTAAAGGCCTATTCGCGGTTGGTGAATGTGCGTCTGTTGGTCTTCACGGTGCAAACCGTCTAGGTTCTAACTCACTGGCTGAGTTCGTGGTATTTGGTCGCGTAGCGGGTGAAAACGCTGTAAAACGCGCTGAAGAATTCAAAGGCTGGAACGAGTCTGCAATCGATGCTCAAGTGAAAGCAGTTGAAGAGCGCATCGCCAAACTGATGAACCAAGAAGGTGATGAGAACTGGGCAAACATCCGCACGGAAATGGGTCATACCATGGAAGCGGGTTGTGGTATCTACCGTCAAGAAGATTTGATGCAAGAAACCATTAACAAGATCACCGAACTAAAAGAACGCTACAAACGCATCAGCATTAAAGACAAAGGCAAAGTGTTTAACACTGATCTTCTGTACGCAATTGAAGTGGGTTACGGCCTAGAAGTCGCAGAAGCGATGGTTCACTCTGCGATTCTACGTAAAGAATCTCGCGGCGCGCACCAACGTCTGGACGACGGTTGTACAGAACGTGATGACGTGAACTTCCTAAAACACTCACTTGCTTTCTACAAACCAGACTCAGCGCCAAGTATCGATTACAGCAATGTGACTATCACTAAGTCACAACCAAAAGCTCGTCTATACGGTGAAGCAGCAGAAAAAGCCGCAGCTGAAGAGAAGAACGCAGAGGAGCAAGCATAATGTCAGCAAATCGCATTCAAAAAGTAGACATTCTGCGTTATGACCCAGAAAAAGATGCAGAACCATACAAGCAAACATTCGAAGTGCCATTCGATGAAACCATGTCTGTGCTTGACGCACTGGGCTACATTAAAGATCACCTAGACAAAGATCTATCTTACCGTTGGTCTTGCCGTATGGCGATCTGTGGTTCTTGCGGCATCATGGTGAACAACGTACCGAAGCTTGCTTGTAAGAGCTTCCTACGTGATTACCCAGACGGTGTGACTATCGAGCCTCTAGCAAACTTCCCAATCGAGAAAGACTTGATTGTTGATATGACACCGTTCATCGAACGTCTTGAAGCAATCAAACCGTACATCATTGGTAACGACCGTAAACCAGAAGACGGTACGAACTTGCAAACGCCAGAGCAAATGGCGAAATACAAGCAGTTCGCTGGTTGTATCAACTGCGGTCTGTGCTACGCGGCGTGTCCTCAGTTTGGTCTGAACCCTGAGTTCATCGGTCCTGCGGCACTAACGCTAGCGCACCGCTACAATCTAGACAGTCGTGACAACGGTAAAGATGAGCGCATGAAGCTTATCAACGGTGAAAACGGTGCTTGGGGTTGTACGTTTGTTGGTTACTGTTCTGAAGTTTGTCCGAAGAACGTTGACCCAGCAGCGGCAGTAAACCAAGGCAAAGTGGAGTCTTCTATGGACTTCGTGATTGCTATGTTGAAACCTGATGGTTCACCAAAGAAAGTGGAGGCATAAGGATGAGCAATCGTAAACCTTACGTTCGTGAAGTAAAACGCACTTGGTGGAAGAACCATCCTTTCTACCGCTTCTACATGCTACGTGAAGCGACTGTGCTGCCTTTGATCCTATTCACTCTGTTCCTAACTTTCGGTTTAGGTTGCTTGGTGAAAGGCCCTGAAGCATGGCAAGGTTGGTTGGATTTTATGGCAAACCCAATCGTAGTCGCAATCAACATCGTTGCACTACTAGGTAGCCTATTCCACGCTCAAACTTTCTTCAGCATGATGCCACAAGTAATGCCAATTCGTTTGAAAGGCAAACTGGTGGACAAGAAAATCATCGTATTGACTCAGTGGGCTGCGGTTGCGTTCATCTCACTGATCGTTCTCATCGTGGTGTAAGGAGCTGAGCATGAAACCGAATTATAGTGTAAACACATCACCAAAACGTTCTGATGAGCCAATCTGGTGGGGTCTATTTGGTGCTGGCGGTACTTGGTTCGCGATGATCACGCCAATCACGGTATTGGTGCTAGGTATCTTGGTCCCACTAGGCGTGATTGATGCAGAAGCGATGAGCTACGAGCGTGTCTCCGAATTCGCAACCAGTATCATCGGTGCGCTATTCATCATTGGCACCCTAGCTCTACCAATGTGGCATGCGATGCACCGTGTACACCACGGCATGCACGACCTTAAATTCCACACTGGTGTGATAGGTAAAATTGCATGCTATGCATTTGCAGGCCTCATTACTGCACTAGCCGTTATCTTTATCTTCATGATTTAAGAGGCTGACCAAAAAAGAAAAAGCTGGCTCTATGCCAGCTTTTTTATTGCTTTGGGTTACCCATGATCTTTTTGCTTTTTAAGCTTTTGACCACCCATGATCTTATTGCTGTATGACCTTCTTCGTTTGGTCCATAAGACCCAGGGCACCAAAGCCAGTAATCACATCTAGGTTTGTTTTCAAGCCCGTTTCTTCGCTACCACCAATGTAGTTTTGTGGCATCTGAACTTGGAAGTTTTGCAAGTTGTTGTACAACGAGTTCGCTACGTCTCGATTCAACTCTGCCAAATAAACTTCACGGTTTGCCCCTAACGCCGAGTACTTCGCTTTTAGGACCTCAGATTCTGCACGACCTTTCGCTAATATCGCTTTCGCTTCAAACTCAGCAGAAAGTGCGTTCGCCTTTTGAATGGCTAAGTTAGCCTCCGCGATAGCTAGCTCTTTCTCCTTCTCGACTTCAGCAAGTCGTTTGGTTTTTTCCACTTCAACGATTTCACGCTCTGCAATCTGACGTGCAACTTCCACTTCTTTTTGTTGAGCAATAATAGCGAGTTCTTTACCACGCTGGGCGTCTTGCACCTCACGTGTTCGTTGAATCTCTTTGCGTAACTGCTCGGTCTCTGCCTGTGCTTTCGACGTTTCTTGCTCCTGAATCGCGCGAATACGATCCGCCACTAAACGCTTTTTATCCGCCAATAGCTGATCCAATTGCTTTTCTGGCTGCGGGTCACCAATGGTCACCTGCGTCACTTGAATGCCGTATTGTTGTAATGGGTTGTCTTGACGAATTGGTTGCCCGGTTTTATCTACAACTGGCACCGTTTTCCAAACCAGTTGATTGGTACGCTGTAATTGGTTCGCATTGGCCTGATTCGCCCCAACAGGCGCAAGATCCAACTCTTCCACTTCAACCTGACGTCGCTCTGTTAGATAAATCCCCTCTCGCAACTGATCGCCAAGTTTCGATTTGAACTGGTTCAAACCACCTTGGAAAAACTCTTCACCCGTGTATTGGGTAGCAGTAATCACCGTCACGTTACGTGCGTTCTTTACAAGCAGCGCATCAATCAAGTTACTGTTGTTACGGAACTCTTTGTGCATCTTCTTAACCGCTTCAGGGTCATTACTGAGCTTAAAGCGGAATGTTACGGGGATCTGACCAATGTAAGTGTCGGCAAACCGAACCTGAATCGCATCAAGACGTTGATAAAAATCTTCGCCCTTGCTATTACCGAATGACACGGTGATCACTTGGTCATACTTGGTGATTTTGGACAGAAATGGCATACGAAAATGAATGCCAGGTTCAGTAAACACATCCAACTCACCAGTGATATTGTTCTGATGCACGTAGCTGTAACCTGCATCGGTCATCAGCACAGAGCTATTAATCGTTAAGCCTATTGCCAACAGCGGTACGCCAAACACCGCAGCTTTCAATCCTTTGTGTAGTAACTGACGTCTTTCTTCCACCTTTAAACCCCTTCCTAAACCTCTACTTTCCATTTTGTTCTCCTTTTTGGATTGTTACTGAGTTAAATCGATAAAAATCAGATTGCTATGCAACTCAACAACAAGAACTAATGTATCAAAATGTTACATTAAGGAATAATCGACAGATTCATGAAATAAATAAGATTTTTACGAATAATACAAAATCATCGAAAATTTGCGGAGGATATCGATTTTCTATGCAGGAACATTCAAGAGAGAATTACAGGCAATAAAAAAGGCCGCCGAAGCGACCTTTCTAACAATCAATCTAAAGTGCTTACTTCACACGGCCTACGTATTCAGCCGTACGAGTATCTACGCGAATCACTTCACCAATTGAGATGAACAGAGGAACACGAACAACAGCGCCAGTTGATAGCGTAGCTGGTTTACCGCCAGTACCTTGAGTATCACCTTTCAGGCCTGGATCTGTGTCTACCACTTCTAGCTCAACGAAGTTTGGTGGAGTAACAGTAATTGGGTTACCGTTCCAAAGTGTGATCATACAAGTGTTGTTTTCTACCAACCACTTAGCGTTGTCACCTACCGCTTTTGCGTCTGCTGCGATCTGTTCAAACGTTTCACTGTTCATAAAGTGGTAGAATTCGCCGTCTGAATATAGATAATCTAGGTCGATATCCATTACGTCTGCCACTTCACAAGTGTCACCAGACTTGAATGTTTTCTCTAGCACTTTACCAGAAAGAAGTTTACGAATTTTAACGCGGTTGAACGCTTGGCCTTTACCTGGTTTAACGTATTCGTTTTCCAGAATTACACAAGGCTCGTTATCAAGCATTAACTTAAGACCGCCTTTAAATTCATTGGTGCTAACTGTAGCCATTTTTTCCTCTTACATTCTTAGAGCTAAATTCAATGCCGCACATAATAACCCGAAAAGTCGAATCTGTTGAGCAAAACTGGCTCAAACAGTTGGCGAATGGGATCTCTGATCCTGCAAAATTGCTCGAAATACTGGAAATAGATCCTTCACCGTGGCAAGACGGGTTTGCCGCGCGCAAGCTGTTTGCACAGCGTGTACCGCAAAGTTTTGTCGATAGGATGGAGAAAGGCAACCCTAAAGACCCTCTTTTACGTCAGGTTTTACCATTAAGTGACGAATTTGAAGTACATCCGGGCTATTCCAACGATCCGTTAGAAGAGCAGGATAATGAAGTCCCTGGTCTGCTACACAAGTATCGCAACCGCGCCCTAATGATTGTCAAAGGTGGCTGCGCGGTAAATTGCCGTTACTGTTTTCGTCGTCACTTCCCTTATCAAGAGAACAAAAGCGGCAAGCAGGCATGGACCAAGTGCTTAGAGTACATGGCGCAGCAACCAGAGTTGAACGAAGTCATCTTCTCAGGTGGTGACCCATTAATGGCAAAAGACGATGAGATTCATTGGCTTTTAGAGCACATTGCTCACATACCTCACATCAAACGTCTGCGTATTCATAGCCGTTTACCTGTGGTGATTCCAGCTCGAGTCACTGATGAGCTATGCCAACTGCTGCAAGCATCAAGGTTACAAATCATCCTCGTCACTCACATCAACCATGCCAACGAAATCAATGACGAATTTGCTGAACAGATGTTCAAGCTCAAAAGAGCGGGCGTTACGCTTCTAAACCAAGGCGTTCTACTGAAAGGCGTGAATGATTCGGTAGAAGCTCAAGTGGCGTTAAGTGAAGCCTTATTTGACGCGGGTATCTTGCCTTATTACCTCCACGTTCTTGATAAGGTGCAAGGCGCGGCGCACTACTTTATTTCGGACGAAGAAGCAAAAGCCATTATGCGTGGACTCATCACGCGTGTATCGGGTTATCTGGTACCAAAACTGACA
The DNA here is from genome assembly GCF_020515785.1 of Vibrio sp. E14. Classification (NCBI taxonomy): domain Bacteria; kingdom Pseudomonadati; phylum Pseudomonadota; class Gammaproteobacteria; order Vibrionales; family Vibrionaceae; genus Vibrio; species Vibrio sp. E14. The sequence continues at coordinate 44,061 of NZ_JAHPJI010000013.1, read as the reverse complement.
CGAGAAATTGGTGGCAGGCCAAGTAAAACGCCATTGGACTTGCATTTAGAATAGGTCCTGACGTTCAATTAAATTTGTCGTCACGACCGTTCCTTTTTGTTCGCTTTGCACGGTAAGTCTATGCATACTCCGCTCTTTTGGAGGTCAAGATGCATACAGCACTCGAACAAATTTTCGATCTTGGCCCATTCAGCTGGCCTGCCCTACTATGCTGTGCCATTAATGGGCTAATGATCGGTATCGAACGCCAAACTCGTGGTAAACCTGTTGGCATTCGTACGGCAATTCTTATTATTTCAGGCACTTACCTGTTTATGTCGATGGCAGTATCGTTATCGCCAAATACACTCGATCAAGCACGCGTGCTTGGTCAGATTATTACTGGTGTCGGCTTCTTGGGCGCAGGGGTGATGATGACACTCGATGGAAAAATCCACGGCGTAACATCCGCAGCGGTTATTTGGGTACTGGCAGGATTAGGGTTGATGATCGGTTTGGGTTATTTAACGCAGTCGGTGGTCATTACCCTACTGGCTTTAACGGTGTTGCTGGGCGTGGATAAAGCAGAAAACCACATCAAAGCATTGCGCCGAGGGGTTCACCAAAGAATTCAACAACGCAAAACCTCATCCCGCTTAATTAAATAGTTAACGCGCCGATAACTCGCTTCACCCCATCAGTAATTAAAAAGCCCTCGACGAATATCGAGGGCTTTCGGTATCTAAAGATTCTGACTTGCTCAGGGATTATTTAGCGAAGTTGATGAGTGGGAAACACTTGAAGAAACCGTTATCCGCACAGTTCAAAAGACCAATTTGTACGCCATCAATTTGATCGGTCATGTTGAAGAAACCAAACTGGAAGTTAGACTTTTTAGAGATACTCGCTAAGCCCACATCCGCCATGGTGTAGCCTTCAGAATAGTTCACCGCGCTCCAGTTCAAGCCTTTTACATTGTTCGTAATGTTGACAGCACCCAAGTTAACACCCGTCGTCTGACCTTGGTTCCAGTTAACTAAGCCTAAAGACGCACCTTTCATTTCTTGGTTTACCTTTGCTGCACCAAAAAACAGACCGAAGTTCACACCTGTCGTACGATCCGTTTCTGACATACCAAGCAGTGAAAAGTCGACACCTTTAACCTCATTCACCTGTCCATGCAACACGGCTAAACGAACACCACCAACTGACGAGTTAGAAGGTGCGTTTGTGTTGTCGATAGTAGAGAACATCACAGGTGTACTGTCAGCAAGAGCAACTGGTGATGCAATAGCGGCTGCAACCGCCAATGACGTCATAAGCTTTTTCATTTTCATCTCCATGATGGGAAGCAACAATTTACAACATAGTGTAATGTTCAGATTTTGCGCTATCCACGTTCAAAAAATGTTAGCGGTAGGTCAGATTTAACCATCTGACTCAAAAGAAAAAATTTTATTGCTTCTATTTTCATGTTTTTCCACTGACATTTCTTGAACTCGCCTCTCACAATCGAAGCCACATCAGAATGCTATATTTCTCGGATAACGCGCATAAAAAAGTCGAGGCAAATGCCTCGACTTTTAAAGGTTTGGTCGGTTATCTTTCCGCTATAAGGATTCCCTTAGAGCAAAGAGATAAGCTGGCTTACATCATGCCACCCATACCGCCCATGCCACCCATGCCGCCCATGTCAGGCATCGCTGGTGCGTCTTTTTGCGGTAGGTCAGTAACCATTGCTTCAGTCGTGATCATCAGACCCGCAACCGATGCTGCGAACTGTAGCGCAGAACGAGTTACTTTCGTTGGGTCTAGAATACCCATCTCTAGCATGTCGCCGTATTCGCCTGTTGCCGCGTTGTAACCGTAAGAGCCTTCACCCGCTTTCACGTTGTTCGCAACCACTGAGTCTTCCTCACCTGCGTTCTTCGTGATTTGACGGATTGGCGCTTCCATTGCACGTAGTGCAACGCGGATACCAACGTTTTGCTCTTCGTTGTCACCCGTTAGGTGAGCAATCTTAGATGCCGCGCGGATAAGTGCAACACCACCACCAGCAACAACACCTTCTTCAACCGCTGCACGAGTCGCGGCTAGCGCATCTTCTACACGGTCTTTCTTCTCTTTCATTTCAACTTCAGTTGCTGCACCAACTTTGATTACTGCAACACCGCCAGCCAGTTTCGCTACGCGCTCTTGTAGTTTCTCTTTGTCGTAGTCTGAAGTTGCGTCTTCGATTTGTTGACGAATTTGAGCTACGCGACCAGAGATCATCTCTTCTTCACCGATACCATCGATGATAGTCGTGTTTTCTTTCGTGATAGAAACACGCTTCGCTTGACCTAGATCTTCTAGTGCTACTTTTTCAAGCTCTAGACCGATTTCTTCAGAAATCACAGTACCGCCTGTTAGGATAGCGATGTCTTGTAGCATTGCTTTACGACGGTCACCGAAGCCAGGTGCTTTCACTGCTGCAACTTTCACGATGCCACGCATGTTGTTGACAACCAATGTTGCTAGCGCTTCGCCTTCTACATCTTCTGCGATGATAAGCAGTGGACGAGACGCTTTCGCTACAGCTTCTAGCGTTGGAAGAAGTTCACGAATGTTTGAGATCTTCTTATCAACTAGCAGGATGAATGGGTTTTCTAGATCAACACTGCCTGACTCTTGGTTGTTGATGAAGTAAGGAGATAGGTAACCGCGGTCGAACTGCATACCTTCTACTACGTCTAGCTCATCTTGTAGCGCCTGACCTTCTTCAACAGTGATAACGCCATCACGGCCCACACGCTCCATTGCTTCAGCAATGATGTTACCTACGCTTGCGTCTGAGTTTGCAGAGATAGTACCAACCTGTGCGATCGCTTTCGTGTCGTTACATTCAACAGAAAGCTCTTTTAGTTGCTCTACTGCTGCTGCTACTGCTTTGTCGATACCGCGCTTAAGGTCCATTGGGTTCATACCCGCTGCGACTGCTTTTAGACCTTCGTTTACGATAGATTGTGCTAGTACTGTTGCTGTTGTTGTACCGTCACCTGCCGCGTCGTTTGCTTTAGACGCAACTTCTTTAACCATTTGTGCGCCCATGTTCTGGAATTTATCTTCCAGTTCAATTTCACGCGCTACTGATACACCATCTTTCGTGATAGTCGGTGCACCAAAAGATTTGTCTAGAACGACATTACGTCCTTTAGGACCCAGTGTTACTTTTACTGCGTCAGCCAGAACGTTTACACCCTCTAGCATTTTAACTCGTGCGTCATTACCAAATTTAACGTCTTTAGCAGCCATCTTTGATTTCCTTTCTAAAATTCTTTGTGTGTAATTTCGTAATTGAATCTGAGCAAAAAATTACTCAATGATTGCTATTATTCAACGATCGCCATGATGTCGTTTTCAGACATGACAAGCACTTCTTTACCGTCGATTTTTTCAGTTTTTGTACCGTAACCTTCAGCGAAGATAACAGTATCACCAACTTTAACGTCCAGCGGCAGTACTGTGCCGTTTTCTAGGATGCGGCCTTTACCCACAGCTAGAACAACACCGCGAGTTGATTTTTCTGCAGCAGAACCAGTGAGAACGATGCCACCAGCAGACTTAGATTCAACTTCTTTACGTTCAACGATAACTCGGTCATGTAATGGACGAATGTTCATCGGTCGTCTCTCCTGAAAATTTCCATGTTTATTTGATAATTGTCCTTAGGGACTGTAGCCCCAGACACGTGATCCCTATATAAGGGGTCGAAGCAGCGATCCCAAGGGGGTGGCACAAAATTTTTGTGACTTAGTTAAAATAACGAACAACTAAGCAACGGTTTGCGTTCGAAATGCTCACTCGCCCAGCATCTCGCTTTCTTGTATCCTTGCAGTTTGCTCACCACATAGTTGTCATACATGCAGGAAAATAACAAGCTGGAACCCCAAGCGACCGATAAGCATGGTTTGTTGACCGCACCTATTCCTGAAACGCTGCGGAAAATGACCGTCCCCATGACCATGGGCATGATCGCGATTTTGATGTTTAACTTGGTGGACACGTTTTTTATCTCGTTGCTTGGTACTCAAGCGCTAGCGGCGATCAGCTATACCTTCCCTGTAACCTTTGCGGTTAACTGCATCACGATGGGAATAGGGATGGGTCTATCGACCAATATTGGTCGCTTACTTGGACAAGGTCACGCCCCACAAGCCGCTCGGTTTACCACTCACGGTTTGTTATTAGCGGTGTTACTCGTGGCTATCGCCTCTTCGATTGGCTTTGCCACCATTGCACCACTGTTCCGCTTTCTTGGCGCAGCCGACGACCTAATTCCACTCATCGAAGAGTACATGCAGGTGTGGTATCTCACCATTCCATTGTTGGTGATCCCAATGGCGGGCAATAGCGCGATACGAGCATCTGGGGATACAAAAACACCCGCCAAAATCATGATGTTGGCGGGCTTGATTAACGGCATGCTCGATCCACTACTGATCTTCGGACTTGGCCCATTCCCCGAGCTTGGCATCCAAGGGGCGGCAATAGCCAGTGCTTTTAGCTGGTTAGGTGCACTATGTGGCTCATTCTATGTGCTAGTTAAACGCGAAAAGTTGCTCGCTCAACCCCAATGGTCCTTGCTGAAACAAGATTGGCAGCAAACGTTAAAAATCGGCACTCCTGCCGCACTGTCGAACGCGATGAATCCACTGTCGGGCGCAATTTTGATGATGCTCTTATCCAGCCACGGTACGGCAGCGGTTGCGGCTTACGGTGCGGCGCAGCGTATTGAGTCTATTTTGATCCTAGTCTTGATGTCTCTGACCTCAGCACTCACGCCATTCATGGCACAAAACTTAGGGGCGAAAAACCCTCAACGTGCCTTTTCCGGCTTATTTATCAGCATGCGTTTTGCGGTCGTGTTCCAAGGGTTTATCTTCTTGATGATGGTGCCATTGAGTATTCCTCTAGCGGCATTGTTCTCGCAGGAAGAAGCGGTTAAAAATCTGCTGTGGCATTACCTGCTTGTGGTGCCGTTCAGTTATGGTTTTCAAGGCATTGTGATGATGTTAATCAGTGGTTTGAATGCGATGCACAAACCATTACGAGCATTTCAATGGAGCTTTATGCGTTTGTTTGTGTTTACCCTGCCATCTGCATGGATCGGAAGCCAAATTTACAGTATTGAAGGCTTGTTTATAGGTATCGCAGTGGGGAATACGTTAGGTGGCCTACTTGGCTATATGTTTGCACTGCGCGAACGTAAATTGACGCTCATTGAACAGAGCAGCGCTTCGTAAGATTTTGTCCGATGCGTCAGCTTCCTTTTGCTGATACTCAAATACAAAAAAACCGCGGAAAGCCGCGGTTTTTCTTTATCTATTTCAAACTTGCTTAGAACAGTTCTTCAGCAACTTTGTATAGATCGTTGCGTACTGGACGCTTCATGTTTTCGATCGCGTCGATGATGTCGTGGTGAACAAGTTGCTCTTTCACGATACCGACACAACGACCACCATGACCTTCGATCAATAGGTGAACAGCGTAGTTACCCATACGAGATGCTAGAACGCGGTCAAATGCCGTTGGACGACCACCACGTTGGATGTGACCAAGTACTGTTGCACGAGTTTCACGACCTGTCGCCGCTTCGATGTCACGAGCCAGTTCATTGGCATCCATCATTAGCTCAGTCAACGCGATGATTGCGTGTTTCTTACCTTTTGCAATGCCGTCTTGGATGTTGCTGATCAGCTTGTCTTTGTCTAGACCAGTTTCTGGAGTGATGATGTACTCACAACCACCCGCGATTGCAGACATCAGAGTTAGGTCACCACAGTGACGGCCCATGATTTCTACAATTGAAATACGTTGGTGAGATGAAGAAGTATCACGTAGACGGTCGATTGCATCGATAACTGTGTTTAGTGCACTTAGGTAGCCCACTGTGTAGTCAGTACCAGCGATATCGTTGTCGATTGTGCCTGGTAGACCGATACATGGGTAACCCATTTCAGTCAGTTTCTTCGCACCCATGTACGAACCGTCACCACCGATCACGACTAGCGCATCGATACCATGTTTTTTCAGGTTCTCAATCGCTTTTTCACGCACTTCCACTTCTTTAAATTCAGGGAAACGTGCAGAACCTAGGAACGTACCACCTTTGTTGATCACATCTGAAACGCTAGAACGATCTAGCTTCTCGATGCGGCCTTCGTATAGGCCTAGGTAGCCGTCGTACACACCGAATACTTCCAATCCCTCGGATAGTGCTGTACGTACTACGCCGCGTATCGCCGCGTTCATACCAGGTGCGTCACCGCCACTTGTTAAAACACCGATCTTCTTAATCATGCTCACCCTCGATCTTTGGCAATCAATTATTTAATTTTCTTTTAGGCCCCTTGTTACCAAGCAACCTGCATAATCCAGAACTGTGCGTTATGTTACATTTCCTCTACAGGATTACCAATGAAAACGCACTTTTTTATGTAACTTTTCTACTTATGTAAGAGTATTACAGTTTCTCTATGAAACTTTGTTGATTCACATCAGGATCACGAATCTTAATAAGTATTGATGGAAAGATAGTCAATAAGTGCCTGTTTGTCGTCAGGCACTTATTGATTTTTCGAGCCCTACCAATCTTGCGCTTTTTGCTCTTTCTCTGGCCCAAAAACGACAGACAATGGATCTTGATGGATCAAAACATCCGCATCAGGAAACAAAGCTAAAAGGTTTTCCTCAACTTTATCGGCAATATAGTGCGCTTCGATTAAACGTAAGTTATCGTCTAGCTCCAAGTGCAACTGAATAAAGCGTGTCGGCCCTGACATACGGGTACGCAGTTGATGAACCCCAAGAACCCCTTTCACATTCAAACATTCATTGCGGATTTGCTCCAATTCGGAATCCGGCAGCTTTCGGTCTAATAACGTCTGAATCGCTTCGCTGACCATTTTAAAGGCGCTGTAAAGAATGAAGACACCAATGCCAATCGCAAACACCGCATCCGCTTGCGTCACGCCAAAGTAGCTGAGTCCCAGAGCCACCATGATCGCAGCGTTCATATACAAATCAGTCTGATAATGCAGAGAATCCGCCGCGATTGCTTGGCTCCCTGTCACGCGTACCACATGTTTTTGGAACATCACCAAGCCAAGTGTGACCACAATCGCAAACAGCGATACATAAACACCGAGCTCCGGCGCATGCAGTGCGTGTGGACGGAAAAATCGGTCAATCCCGTTCAGGATCAAAAATACCGCCGACCCCGAAATAAACATAGCCTGAGCTAAGGCCGCTAAAGACTCAGCTTTACCATGCCCAAACGTATGTTCGCGGTCTGCTGGTTGTAAGGCATAACGGACAACAACGAGATTTACCACCGACGCGGCGATATCCAACATTGAGTCGATAAGTGATGCCAATAGGCTAACTGAGCCGGTTACCCACCACGTGATGACTTTTACAATCAAGAGAAGAGTCGCCACAATAGTTGCAGTCCAAGCTGCGGTCGTCACTAAACGTGCATATTGCTGTTTCATAATCAAAGAGTTAACTCAAACCATACGTTGAGTATATTGAATGCCCATGAAATAACCAGATCAAAAAAGAGGCAACCAATGGCTGCCTCTTTATATAACATCAATTCATGACTTAATTATTGCGGTATTTTTCCATGCGCTTATGCATTCTGTCGCCACACTCTTGCATGCGTTCATTTTGCAACTTCACAAACTCTGCTTTTTGTTCTGGCGTTAATACGCTCAGCATTTGGTGCTTTCTTTCTAGCATTTGCACACGGTGCTCAGTTTGACGTTCAACCATTTCTTTTGCTAATGCGGTCGCTTGTGCTTCATCAAAACTATCCGCTAGTAAGAGTGACTGCATTTTTGCATGGTGTGCTTGTCGCTCAGCCATACGAGCTTCGCGATTTTCAGAATATTTGCCTTTCATCTGTGCGCGGTTTGCTTCACGGAAAGACTTAAGCTGATCTTTTTGAGCATCCGTCAAACTCAAATCACGCATAATGCCGCGGTCCATTCCCATGCCACATTCATCACGCGGGCCTTGATGATGGTTTTTACCACCGTAAGCGAATGCGCTTGCTGCGCCGAGAGTAAGAGGTAGAACAACAGCAGCTAACACAAGTTTTTTTGCAGATTTCATAATTTGATTCCTTACACAGGTGAGTGATTCTTCTGAGCTGTTCTCACAGCGCTTGAGTATAGAATACGACCCACTAGGTAAAGCGACGTATAGGGAGCGTAAAGAATCGTAAAGAGTGATTTTTACCCTCTTCGCAGCACATCATTCCAATGTAATATTAAGCTATCGGTAACTTACTATAGGTGCCCCCATGGCAAACATTCTTTTAATTGATGACGATATCGAGCTAACCAGCTTATTAAAAGAAGTACTCAGTTTCGAAGGATTTGACGTCAGCGAAGCAAATGATGGCGAAGCAGGCTTAGCTGCGGTAAATGATAAGATTGATTTGATTTTGTTGGATGTCATGATGCCGAAGCTAAATGGCATGGAAACCCTTAAACGCTTGCGTGAAAACTGGGAAACTCCTGTCTTGATGCTGACCGCTAAAGGGGAAGAAATTGACCGCGTGATCGGTTTAGAGCTAGGCGCGGATGATTATTTACCGAAACCTTTTAGTGACCGTGAACTGTTAGCTCGTATCCGTGCGATCTTACGCCGTACCAGCAGCACACAGAAAAACACCAAAAACAGCGATTGCATTGAGTATCAAGAGCTCCGTCTTTACCCAGGTAAACAAGAAGCATACTGCGATCAACAGTTGCTCGATCTCACAGCAACCGAGTTTGCTCTGTTGACCCACTTTGTGCAAAACCCAGGACAAGTGCTAACTAAAGAAACATTGAGCCTAGATGTGCTTGGTAAGCGACTCGCCGCTTTTGATCGCGCGATCGATATGCATGTTTCGAACTTACGTAAAAAATTACCAGATCAGAGCAATGGCAAGCCGCGAATCAAAACCCTGCGTGGTCGTGGCTATATGCTACTTGAGGAGGATTAATGCGCCTATCACGCATCAAACTGCCAAACATCAATAGCTTGTATGGACGCATCTTTGCCATTTTTTGGTTCACTATGTTATTGGTGTTGATAGCCGTGCTATCACTGCCACATTTGGACCCTCGCAAAGCTCGCGACATTCCAGAAGAGCACTATAAACGTATGGTAGAAACGCGTGACGCAATCCAACAAAAATACAGCCAGCAAACTGATTTAGGTCGAATACTATTTCGTATCGAGGGTAACCGTCACGGTAAGCATGACCCTCGTCCGCGCGTATTTTTTTCTGACTACAGCGGTAATGTTCTTACGACAGAAAAACGCAGTAACTTCCAATTGCGTGCCATGCAAAACTTTGTCACCAGTATCGAAGATTACAACCAGCCAAAGCAGAAACTGTATGGTCGATACATGATTGCAGGTCCAATCCCAATTACTTTGGCTGGCTCCGATATCTTGATGTATGTGGGCTTCAAGTGGAATGAGCCACCACCACTACTCTTGCGTCTGTTTGATCACCCATTCCAGCTATTGCTCGCGGTCATGCTGGTTAGTACACCACTGTTGTTATGGCTTGCCTGGGCATTGAGTCAGCCAGCGCGCCGTCTTGAAGCCGCCGCTCAACGTGTCGCGAAAGGCGAATTTGTCACAGACCCAAATTTAGAAAAAGGCACGGCAGAGTTTCGTCAGGCTGGCAGCAGCTTCAACCAGATGGTCGAGGCGGTCAATCAGATGATTTCAGGACAACAACGCCTGCTATCCGACATCTCTCACGAGTTACGCTCACCTTTAACTCGCCTACGCATGGCGAGTGCATTAGCGACGCGTAAGCAGGGTGAAAGCCCAGAACTGACTCGTATCGATACCGAAGCACAGCGCTTGGAACAGATGATCAGCGAATTGCTTGAACTGTCTCGCATGCAGGCGAACAGCCATATGACTCGCGAAACGCAGCCACTGGAAAGTTTGTGGGAAGAGATCATTAAAGATGCGCAGTTTGAAGCTGAGCAAATGGGTAAGCACCTACACTATTCTGAACTGCCAAAACGAAGTATCTCCGGCAATCCTAAATTGCTGATGAGTGCGGTGGAAAACATCGTTCGTAACGCCATTTATTACGGGAAAGATGAGGTGAAAATCGACATCAAGGCCGATGATGATACGCTGCATATAACGGTTGATGACAATGGCGAGGGCGTTCCAGAAGAAGAATTATCCGCGATTTTTCGCCCGTTTTATCGCGTTTCGACTGCCCGCGATCGCCACTCCGGCGGCACGGGTCTCGGCCTAACCATTACCGAAAGTGCCATCCGCCAGCACAGTGGAACGATCGTCGCCAGTCGAAGTCCGTTAGGCGGATTGCGCATGAGTATCACCTTACCTATCAATCGTTAACTTCAAGCCGATGAGCTAACAGTAAGCCACACCCTATTTCTAGAGTGAGAGATTCACGGCTTCATCTTCACTTTAGAAATTGGGTGGGAACGCCTTCGAATACCCTTACAAAGATCAAAGTTGATAATAATTATCGTTAGCATTAAAGTAAATTTTCCAATTAAGGAGGATTTACTATGTCACATACATTTCCCGCTCTGCCTTACCCGTACGATTCACTAGAGCCGTACATCGACGCGAAAACCATGGAAGTGCACTACAGCAAACATCACAAGACTTATTTCGATAAGTTCGTAAGTGCCGTTGAAGGGAGCGAGCTCGAAGCTCAGTCATTAGACGAGATCTTTGACAATATCTCTAAGCTCAGCCCTGCAGTGCGTAATAATGGCGGCGGCTACTACAACCACATCATTTATTGGAATTGCATGTCTCCAAACGGTGGCGGTGAACCTCAAGGCGCACTTGCTCAGGCAATTAACGACAAATTTGGTAGCTTTGCGCAATTTAAAGAAGCGTTTGCCCAAGCCGCGATTAATACCTTTGGGTCTGGCTTTGCATGGCTGATCGTAAAAGATGGTGAGATTCACATTACGTCCACCAGCAATCAAGATAACCCTCTGATGGACGTAGTGGATGTACGCGGCGAGCCAATTCTCGCTCTTGACGTGTGGGAGCACGCGTATTACATCAGCTACCAAAACCGTCGTCCAGAATACATTGACGCATGGTGGAACGTCGTCAACTGGCGAGCGGTTGAAGAAAATTACGCTCACGCTCTATTATAAAGAGCATCGATACTTACGGTATTAACGTCCGCGCTAATGCCTGCTTTCATACCCAGGTCAATCTTGCTGAATCTCGCATATCTTGCTGACTTGGGTATATACTGCCCCTCTATTTGACCAACTCTATTTCAATACCATGTTTGATATCGCTTTATACGAACCAGAAATCGCGCCGAACACCGGCAACATCATTCGACTTTGTGCCAACTGCGGTGCAAACCTTCACTTAATTGAACCTCTAGGTTTCGATCTTGAAGAGAAGAAAGTCCGCCGCGCTGGTTTGGATTACCATGATTTAGCTCGCGTAACGCGTCATAAGAACTATCAAGCATTCTTAGAATATTTAGAGAAAGAGAAACAAGGTAACTACCGATTGTTTGCCTGCACCACCAAAACCACAGGTCACCACGTTGATGCACAATACCAAGCAGGTGACGTATTGATGTTTGGTCCAGAAACTCGTGGCTTGCCTGCTGAAATCATCGATAGCTTGCCAATGGAGCAGCGTATCCGCATTCCAATGATGCCAGATGCGCGCAGCCTAAACCTTTCGAACGCCGTTGCGATCATTGCTTTTGAAGCATGGCGTCAAATGGGATTTGAAGGCGCGTTGTAAGCCCCACGAATTCCAAACACAAAAAAGGGCGCTCGTGCGCCCTTTTGTTTTCTTTACTCTCTGACTCAATCAGTTGAGCTTGTTGCGATCATCATCGTCTTTACGCTCGTATTCCCCTTCAAAGGTATTGCCATCTTCTGACTGGGAATTAAATGGGTCACGGTGAAACGGGTCTTGCTCAAATGGCCCTTGGTTAGAGAAACCACCTTGGAAGCCACCACCATGCATGGTTTTCACCACCATTTTACTCATCAAGTATTTGGCAATCGCGGCGCGTGGCGCAGGAAGCAACACCAGCATACCAAGAGCATCGGTCATAAAGCCCGGTGTTAACAGCAGCACGCCAGCCACCGCTAGCATTACGCCTTCAAAAATTTGCTGGGCTGGAATTTCACCTTGTTCCAGACGCCCCTGCACAGACATCAGAGTTTGGATGCCTTGGCTGCGCACCAACGATGCACCGACAAATGCCGTGATTAATACTAATGCGATAGTCGGCCACAAACCTAAAAAGCCGCCCACCTGAATAAATAAGCCGATTTCAGTGATCGGGACAAAAATAAACGCCAATAATAAGATAGGAAACACACGCCCTCCTTTGTTTAATTCAGTGTAATGGTAAAAGCGGACTAAGCTCAAACGAATCGTTGTAAAAAAGCGTGTTCATACTGGTCTCTTCCTACTCAGAAAAAGCGGTAGTGGAGTGTTTCATTCAATTGCATACCGATTTTTTCGTGCTTTTAAAGTGCTAATTTCGAACTCTAAAAACCCATGTTTGTCGAGGAAAATCGAGTACCCATAAAGGGTTATTAATAACCCGTTCATACTTTGCAAATTATTGACTCATGAAAAACGAAAAAGGTGATCTAGTTACTATTTTTATGCGCTAGGTGCAGTATCATGTGCCACATAAGTCAGGACGGATTTTCCAGCCAAAAATTCTGATGAATGGATTCTAGATTGCAGAAATGGCTAATAAATAACTTTATTATCAGAATTATCATCTAAGGATCCTGCTATGGCTACCCTATCTGATGCTCCAAAAACAGCAAACCCAGCCACTCGTATTGAAGAAGATCTATTAGGTCAACGTCATGTCCCTGCAGATGCGTACTACGGTATTCATACGCTACGTGCGATCGAGAACTTCAACATCTCTAATATGACCATCTCTGACGTACCAGAATTTGTACGCGGTATGGTAATGACCAAAAAAGCAGCGGCGTTGGCAAACAAAGAACTTGGTGCGATTCCAAAAGACGTTGCAAACTACATCATCGAAGCGTGTGATTTGATCCTAGAAACTGGCAAGTGCATGGATCAGTTCCCATCAGACGTATTCCAAGGTGGTGCGGGCACTTCAGTGAACATGAACACGAACGAAGTGATTGCAAACGTTGCGCTTGAGCTAATGGGTAAAGAGAAAGGTCAATACGAATTTGTTAACCCAAATGACCACGTAAACAAGAGCCAATCAACCAACTGTGCGTACCCAACGGGTTTCCGTATCGCGGTTTACAACAGCGTACACAAACTAATGGAAGCAATTGAGTACCTAAAAGGCGCATTCGAACTTAAAGCAATTGAGTTTAAAGATGTACTGAAAATGGGTCGTACTCAGCTACAAGACGCGGTACCGATGACTGTAGGTCAAGAGTTCCACGCTTGGGCAGTAACACTAAACGAAGAGATTCGTGCTCTAGATTACACCTCTAAACTACTCCTAGAAATCAACCTAGGTGCAACCGCAATCGGTACAGGTCTAAATACACCGACTGGCTACCAAGCCCTTGCAGTAAAACACCTAGCGGAAGTAACAGGTCTTGACGTTGTTGCGGCAGAAGACCTTATCGAAGCGACTTCTGACTGTGGCGCATACGTAATGACGCACAGTGCACTAAAACGTCTAGCGGTGAAACTATCGAAGATCTGTAACGACCTTCGTCTACTTTCTTCTGGCCCACGCGCTGGTCTAAATGAATTGAACCTACCTGAAATGCAAGCAGGTTCTTCAATCATGCCAGCAAAAGTAAACCCAGTTATCCCAGAAGTAGTAAACCAAGTTTGCTTTAAAGTTCTAGGTAACGACAACACGGTTTCTTTCGCAGCAGAAGGCGGTCAGCTACAGCTAAACGTAATGGAACCAGTTATCGCACAAAGCATGTTTGAGTCTATCTCTCTACTACACAATGCGTGTGTGAACCTACGTGATAAATGTATCGACGGCATCACAGTCAATAAAGAGACTTGTGAAAACTACGTTTACAACTCTATCGGTATCGTCACTTATCTAAACCCATACATCGGCCACCACGAAGGTGACATCGTAGGTAAGATTTGTGCGGAAACCGGTAAGAGTGTTCGCGAAGTTGTGCTAGAGCGCGGCCTGCTAACCGCAGAAGAGCTTGATGAAATCTTGTCAGTCGAAAACTTCATGCATCCAACTTACAAAGCGAAACGCTACGAGTAATAACTAATTCGAAGGGGGCCACTCAGGCCCCTTTTTTAGGCTCTCATACGGTTAACCACATTTTTTATATGCTTTTATTGCCATTAGGCCACTGGGTTCTAATTCTCTGAGCATTTACTCCTGTTCCTGAGTGTTCAAAAAATCAGAATCAAATAAAAACTAAAGAGGTATCAATATGGTCATGGTCGAACTCTTCGTGGTTCTGCTCTTCATCTATTTGGGGGCAAGAATCGGTGGTATCGGCATTGGTTTTGCCGGTGGTGCTGGGGTCATTGCGTTGTCTTTGATCTTAGGTGTGCCAACAAGCCAAGCTTACATTCCCGTTGACGTAATTTTGATCATCATGTCTGTCATCACGGCCATCGCAGCAATGCAAGTGGCTGGTGGTTTAGACTGGATGGTGCAAGTTGCTGAAAACTTTTTGCGCAAGCATCCTGAGCGCATCACCTTTTATGCGCCTATCGTAACTTACCTAATGACATTAATGGCGGGTACTGGCCACACGGCATTCTCTACTTTGCCAGTAATTGCAGAAGTCGCGAAAGGCCAAGGCGTGCGTCCTTCTCGTCCACTGTCTATCGCAGTAGTGGCATCGCAAATCGCTATCACCGCATCACCAATCTCAGCGGCAGTAGTGGCGTTCGCTGCGATGCTGCATCCATTCGGCGTTGACTACCTAACACTATTGGCAATCTGTATCCCAACGACGTTCATCGCGTGTATGATCGGTGCGTTCGTTGCGAACTTCATGGGCTGTGAGCTAAAAGACGATGCTGAATACCAAGAGCGTCTAGAAAAAGGCTTAATCAAGCTAAATACAGAAGCAAAACGCGAAATCCTACCAACAGCGAAGAAAGCGACGTTCATCTTCCTAGGCGCAATCGCATTCGTAGTGTGTTACGCAGCAGCAATTTCTGGCTCTGTTGGCCTTATCGAGAACCCTGCTCTAGGTCGTAACGAAGCTATCATGACGGTAATGCTAGCAGCCGCGGCAGCTATCGTAATGAGCTGTAAAATCGACGCTGGCAAAATTCCAGCCGCAGCAACATTCCGCTCTGGTATGACAGCGTGTGTGTGTGTTCTTGGTGTGGCATGGTTAGGTTCTACGTTCGTTAACGCGCACGTTGACGGCATCAAAGAAGTCGCTGGAGCACTACTAGCAGACTACCCATGGATGCTAGCGCTTGTTCTATTCTTCGCGTCTATGCTGCTTTACTCGCAAGGTGCAACCACGGTTGCGCTGATGCCAGCAGCACTTGCTATCGGTGTGGCACCACTTACCGCAGTTGCATCTTTCGCAGCAGTAAGTGCGCTATTCGTACTGCCAACTTACCCAACGCTTCTAGCAGCGGTTGAGATGGACGACACGGGTTCAACGCGTATCGGTAAGTACGTATTCAACCACCCATTCTTTGTACCTGGTGTGGTAACCATTGCTTCTGCGGTAGCACTTGGCTTCGCATTCGGTGGTCTACTGATCTAGTAGAAACAGAGTCTTACTCGGGGAGCTTCGGCTCCCTTTTTTATTGCCTGTTGTCTTGATTTATGCTCAATAAATCTTCATTTTCATGAAACTTATTGACTCGCCTCCGGGTCTGATTGAGTTACACTAACGGCAATTATCTAAGATGAATTGACTCTTTTATGCGCGCATTACTTTCCGTTTTACTCTTAGGGCTCATTACCTTTTCCACTCCGTCTTTAGCTTTATTTGGCAAAGACCAGTTTACCAATAGCCAGAACAACAGTTTTGGTAGCAGCAGCGACAACTTTGTTCCGGTCGATCAGGCATTTCCGTTTAATTTCTACCAGCAAGACGACAAATTGATGCTCGATTGGCAGGTACGCGATGGTTATTACCTGTATCAAGAGCGTTTATCTGTGTCTGGTGAGAACATCTCACTGGGCGAACTGCAAATGGAAAACGGCACGCCACATAAAGATGAATTCTTTGGTGATGTGCATATCTATACCACACCACTATTTGTCAATATCCCAATGAGTAATTGGCAAGAGGGCGCACGTGTCATTGTGCAATATCAAGGCTGTGCGAAAGCGGGCTTCTGCTACCCACCAGAAACGCGTGAGATTCCAATCAGCGCGTTTTCTTCATCCAATTCCGACACCGTAGCACCGACTGCCAAGGCACCGACGACAGAAAAAGCACAGCCAGCAACAAAACCAACCACCACTTCAGTACCAGTCAGTGAGCAAGATAGCTTAGCCGCGAATCTAGCCGACAAGTGGTGGACGCCGTTGTTGTTTTTGGCACTTGGTGTGGGTCTAGCATTTACCCCTTGTGTGCTGCCGATGTACCCAATTTTGACCAGCATCGTGCTTGGCAGTGGCAAGCTGAGCCAACGTCGTGCGCTTGGTTTGTCATTTGTTTACGTACAAGGCATGGCGCTGACTTACACGCTGCTCGGCCTTGTAGTGGCGTCTGCGGGCATGCAGTTCCAAGCGGCGATGCAACACCCTTATGTGCTGATTGGTTTGAGTGTACTGTTCATTGCATTAGCTCTGTCGATGTTTGGTCTGTACTCATTGCAGTTACCAAGCAGCGTGCAAACGTGGCTGAATAACTTAAGTAACAAGCAGCAAGGTGGTAGCAGTGCTGGCGTGTTTGCAATGGGGGCAATATCTGGCTTGGTTTGTTCTCCGTGTACTACCGCCCCACTCTCTGGTGCGCTGCTTTACGTCGCACAAAGTGGCGACTTACTCACTGGTGGGGTCGCCCTTTACGCGCTAGCGATGGGCATGGGTATTCCGTTGATCCTTGTAGCGGTATTTGGCAACAAGTTGCTACCAAAAGCCGGCGGTTGGATGGACCGCGTGAAAACGCTGTTCGGCTTTATTCTGCTTGCTGCGCCTATCTTCTTGTTGGAACGCATCATGCCAGAAATATGGTCAACAATTCTGTGGTCAACACTGGGCATCGCTGCCTTTGGTTGGCTGTATCATGTGAAAAACAGCTTGGAGTTTGGTGGCTGGAAACAAAGCGCCGTTGGCATCATGGCCGTATTGGGTTTGCTCGCGTCAGCACAGCCAGTATTAAATTACTGGTTTGGTAATAACGCAACGCAAGCTCAACAAACTTCCGTAAGCTTTACACGCATTGCCAATGTTGCAGAGTTGGAAGAACAACTAGCGCTAGCCAAAACAGCTGGCAAACCTGTGATGCTCGACTTCTACGCCGATTGGTGTGTGGCGTGTAAAGAGTTTGAGAAGTACACCTTCCATGATCCAAGCGTCGAAGCCAAGCTAAAAGACTTTGTTCTTTTGCAAGCTGATGTAACCAAGAACCAAGTGCAAGATATTGAGTTACTCAAACACATGAACGTACTTGGCTTGCCAACCATCGAGTTCTGGGATGCGAATGGCGAACACATTTCAAACGCGCGTTTAACCGGCTTTATGCAAGCCGAGCCTTTCTTAAAGCACATCCAACAATTCTGATCACCAGATATTCAAACGCCAGTGATGACCACTGGCGTTTTTTATTACCCAGATTTGAATGAGAAAATTGCGCTTATATGCAATTTTCCTAATAAAAGTCGATTTGGTTCAGACTTTTAGCGAATAAATATTGTCCACTCTCTCAAAGCTGGACAATAATAAATTTAACGAAATAGTCAAAAGTGTTTAACGTCATGGATTCGACCTACACCATCATCATTGCAGATGATCACCCACTCTTCCGTAATGCCTTGTTTCAATCTATCCACATGGCAATCAGTGGGGCAAATTTGCTGGAAGCGGACTCACTCGACGCACTACTGGCTTTGTTAGAGCGAGAAGAAGAGCCAGATTTGGTGCTATTGGATCTCAAAATGCCAGGAGCAAATGGTATGTCTGGCTTGATTCACTTGCGAGCAGAACACCCAGACTTACCAATCGTCGTCGTCTCGGCTAGTGAAGAGCCAGCGATCGTGACACAAGTGAAAAGCCATGGTGCGTTTGGTTTTATTCCTAAATCGAGCGACATGCGCGAATTAGTGAATGCGCTCAATCAAGTGCTCAATGGCGACCCGTATTTTCCAGAAGGGCTGATCACCAATAACGCGGCATGTAATGACTTAGCGGAGAAGATTGCCGCGCTAACGCCACAGCAATATAAGGTGTTGGGGATGTTGTCAGATGGCTTACTGAACAAACAAATCGCCTACGAATTGAATGTTTCAGAAGCCACCATCAAAGCGCATATGACGGCGATTTTCCGCAAGCTCGGCGTAAAAAACCGCACACAAGCCGTCATCATGCTAACGGAGATGAACGACTAGGTTCACTCCTCGTCAGCGAGCAGGCTTTGCTCGCTTGGCAAACGGATACCTACTTTGGTGACTTGTTGGTCAACGACATCGGCAATGATCCATTGCAAGCCTTGCCACTCGAATTGATCCCCTAACACTGGTGTACTCCCCAATTGTTCTTCTACAAGGTTTCTTAAGCTTTTATCGAGTGACTCATCGCCCAAGTTCAAGCCATACATCATCGCGATATCGGCAAGGTTCACTTCAATATCTAGGAAGAAATCACCAAAGAATCGTGCCAATGACGCTTTCTCAGGCGCTTCACTGAATAGCAAGCTCAGAGCATCCAAATCCTTTTCTTGCGCCAACACACACAAGGTATCGTCTTCTTCGAGGCGCGTGCTGCCTGACGGATGCAATAACGCCTTATTGCGAAATACTGCGGCGATGCGCGTTCCATCCGGCATCGAAAGACTACGCAATGGTTCACCAATACACCATTTATCCGCTTTAAGCTTATAGATAAACAGCTCCCACTCACTAGTTGGGTAAATCTCCACACCAGTTCGTGAAATTGGCTCAGGTTTAGAAGGCAGCTCTACCTTCGCCAGAGACATCGCTTTAGTCAATGTGCCACCTTGCACAATCAAAGAGACCATTACCACGAAAAACGCCAAATTGAAGTACAACTGCGCATCTGGCAATCCTGCCATCATTGGAAATACCGCGAGAATGATTGGGACAGCACCGCGCAAGCCCACCCAAGAAACAAACCACTTTTCACGTGGTGTGAAACTCTTGAATGGCAGTAAACCGATCCAAACCGAGATTGGACGGGCAAATAAAATCATCCCAAAGGCCAGCGCCAAACCAGGCAACGCAATAGAAAGCAAGTTGGAAGGCGTAACCAATAAACCAAGCACGAGGAACATACCGATTTGAGCTAGCCACGTCATGCCATCTAGCACATGAAGAATGGAATGGCGGCTGCGTGTTGGACGATTACCTAGCAGTAAACCAACCAGATAAATTGACAGAATACCGCTGCCACCTAATGCATTAGATAAAGCGAAAATCAGCAAGCCACCACTGACGGTTAAAATCGAATATAAGCCATCCGGCAGTTGATTACGATTGATGACCTTCCACAAAATCCAGCCACCAGCAAAACCGAGTAAAGCGCCAATACCAAACTGCTTAAGAAAACTGAGCGCCAAAAAGCCCACACTCAAATCTGCATCTGGGTTCGCTAAAATAGCAATCAGAGTAACAGTCAGAAACACCGCCATAGGATCATTGGTGCCGGATTCAATTTCCAGCGTTGAGCCAACACGTTCGTTAAGACTACGACCTTTGAGTAGAGAAAAAACCGCGGCGGCATCAGTGGAGCCGACAATCGCACCAACTAATATACCTTGCAGCAAGTCTAAGTCGAATAACCACGTTGCCATCAGCCCGGTCAAAATAGTGGTGATCGCAACCCCAAACGTTGCCAAGGACACCGAAGGCCATAACGCCACCCTAAAGCTGGCAACCCGTGTTCTCATACCACCATCGAGCAAAATGATGGCTAATGCGAGGTTACTGACCAAGTAAGCGATCGAAAAATTATCAAATAAAATACCGCCTAAACCGTCTTCCCCCGCCAGCATTCCAACGGCTAAAAATACCAAAAGAATTGGGATTCCCAACTTAGAGGAAACTGGGCTTAAAAGAACGCTAAGTGCGATTAACAACGCACCTATAAGAAAAAAACTATTAATGGTGTCTGCGTCCATTCTCACCCTCCCTTAATGAAAAACGATATGCTTGTGATGAGCTAAGGCGACTTCGTTAATAAGTTAATGCCTTAATCTGCCTCCTCCTTAAACCGTCCCAAAGCGCGAGGTTGTACGAGAATGACTCAGTTATATTACTTTATTGTGCGCTAAAACGGTGATTTGGTACGAAAACTTTATGTAAATAAATTACTTGTGAATTTTTCACGCCAACTTTTTCGCTGATTGATAAAAAGAAGAACGCAGAATGTTTCTGTTAAGGATCGCTAAAATCAATGAAGAAAAAATTAATCACGTCTCTTATTCGTGCTTTTTATCATTTCTCTCTTTAGACCTTTGGCTAATTTAACAGCTTTTTAACATTAACAAATAACCCTAACTCTTCTCTAAGCGCCCATATCACGGGAGTTTTTTATTTTTTATACCCCGACTAAAGTTGAAAAGCGTTCTTGCCAACACCTTGCTAATGTACATGTTGAAACATTTTTTTAACAACAATACCAATCGTAAGGAGACGGCAATGGCATTTGAAAGCGAAGAAAGAGCCAAAGCCTATTGGGACAAAAACGTGAAGCTCATGATTGGCCTTATGGTCATCTGGTTCGTAGTGTCTTTCGGCTGCGGCATTTTATTTGTCGACGTACTTAATCAATTTCAATTAGGTGGATACAAACTTGGTTTCTGGTTTGCTCAGCAAGGCTCCATCTACACCTTCCTAGGTATTATTTTCTATTACGCATGGAAGATGCGCCAAATCGACCGTGAATTCGGCGTAGATGAGTAAGGAGTAACTCAGATGGATTTGAAAACTATTACCTACTTGGTTGTTGGTGCAACCTTCGTCCTCTACATCGGTATTGCGATCTGGGCGCGTGCGGGGTCAACCAAAGAGTTCTATGTCGCTGGTGGCGGGGTCAACCCAATCGCTAACGGTATGGCAACCGCTGCTGACTGGATGTCGGCGGCATCGTTCATCTCAATGGCGGGTCTGATTGCCTTTATGGGTTACGGCGGCTCCGTATTCCTAATGGGTTGGACGGGCGGTTACGTACTGCTTGCGCTACTACTCGCCCCTTATCTACGTAAGTTTGGTAAGTTTACGGTGCCAGAGTTTGTTGGTGAACGCTTCTACTCGAACACAGCACGTATCGTGGCGGTTATCTGTCTTATCATCGCATCGGTCACTTATGTTATCGGCCAGATGAAAGGCGTTGGCGTTGCCTTCGGTCGCTTCCTAGAAGTTGATTACTCAACAGGCCTACTGATTGGTATGTGTATCGTATTCATGTACGCCGTACTTGGCGGTATGAAAGGCATCACTTACACGCAGATTGCTCAATATTGCGTACTCATTCTTGCTTACACTATCCCTGCAATCTTTATCTCTCTGCAACTTACAGGTAACCCGCTACCTCAGATTGGCCTCGGGAGTACCATTCAAGGCACCGATGTTTATCTTCTCGATAGGCTCGACCAAGTGGTGACCGAACTCGGCTTTAGTGAATACACTACGCAGGTTCGCGGTAGCACACTAAACATGTTCGTTTACACCATGTCATTGATGATCGGTACTGCAGGTCTACCACACGTTATCATCCGTTTCTTTACAGTACCTAAGGTGCGTGATGCGCGTACTTCTGCAGGCTGGGCACTTGTGTTCATCGCGATTCTATACACAACGGCGCCAGCAGTATCAGCAATGGCTCGTCTAAACCTAATGGATACCGTTAACCCAGCTCCGGGCCAACACCTTGCGTATGATGAGCGCCCTGATTGGTTCAAAAACTGGGAAACAACAGGTCTATTAGGCTTTGATGATAAGAATGGCGATGGCCTGATCGAGTACACCTCAAACCCTGACACCAATGAATTGCGAGTTGACCGTGACATCATGGTACTAGCAAACCCAGAAATCGCTAAGCTACCAAACTGGGTCATTGCACTCGTTGCCGCTGGTGGTCTCGCTGCAGCACTATCCACAGCAGCGGGTCTGTTGCTTGCTATTTCGTCGGCGATTTCCCATGACTTAATTAAAGGGGTTATAAATCCGAACATATCCGAGAAGAAGGAGCTGCTTGCCAGCCGAATCTCGATGGCGGTGGCAATCGCAGCCGCAGGCTATCTCGGATTGAATCCTCCAGGCTTTGCCGCTGGTACGGTGGCGCTCGCCTTTGGTCTTGCTGCGTCATCCATCTTCCCTGCGTTGATGATGGGTATCTTCAGCAAAGGCATCAATAAAGAAGGCGCAATCGCCGGTATGATTGCCGGTATCAGTATCACACTGTTCTACGTATTCCAGCACAAAGGCATCCTATTCGTTGCTGACTGGAAATATCTAGAAAGCTGGGGAACCAACTGGTTCCTAGGTATTGAGCCAAACGCGTTTGGTGCTATCGGCGCCCTATTTAACTTCATCGTGGCATTCGCGGTATCGAAAGTTACGGCGGAAACACCTCAAGAAGTTAAAGATCTTGTTGAACACGTTCGTGTCCCTGTTGGTGCAGGCGATGCCGTGGACCACTAAAATATAACGCAAGCCACAAAAGCCCCACTTGGGGCTTTTTATTCACCTAACTTATTCTAATAATTAGATTCCCTGAGCCGTAGCAAGGAAGCACACGAATGGCATTGGTTATATGTTCGGGGAACGCAGAAACAATCGTTTAGAACAAGGCAAAGATTGCAGCAAGCTAGTTGCTCTACCTTCAAAATCATTAACGAAGTTATTAGTGATTTTAGCCAGTTAAAATGAACAGATAATTGATGGAATTAGTATTTTATGTTCAAAAACAAGCACTTCATTCTCGCTCTGCTGATTGCGCCGATTCTTTCTTTGATCGCCTACTTCGGCACCGATATGGCACTCAGCGAGAAACCCCACGCGGCACAAGAAGGGGAAACTTACAAACTCGCGAGTAAGTCTAACTGTCGTTACACCAGTGGACTGTGTGACATGGAAAATGGCGACTTTAAAGTGAAGTTTCGCTCAGAACAGCTCACGAAAAATGGCTTAGAATTGTCACTCAATGCCGCCTATCCACTCGAAGGGGTCAAAGTTTCCATCGTTAATGACGAAGAGAAAAATGCTCAGCCGATTGATATGAAGCCCGCCGATCAGGCTGGAAAAAGTTGGTACATTACCTTACCAAGACCAGCATCCGCAGAAAGTTGGTTAAGAGTCGTCATTCAATCTGGAGGCACACTTTATTACGGCGAAACACAAACCGCGTTTGTGAAGTACGAAACCTTATTTACAGAGTAATGGCCACAGATAAAGACACCGATATCCAAAACGTCGATACCTCATTGTCACCTCAGGACTAAATAATTCCCTCTCTGCCGACGCTTTTACGTCGGCTTTTGTTTCCGTAAGTCTTTCTTCAACAACCTCTTACTCTAAAAAGGGTTGCCAACCCACCACTTAATTGATAATAATTATCATTACATTAAACGAGAGGTGGTTATGGACAACAAACGGGACATCTTCAACGCATTTTTTAAAGCACAAGATAGATTCCTTCTCGCCGTACCACACGGCTTTGAGCCAGACGTAATTCATGACTATATTCATTGGGGAATGGTGTTGTCTTCCTGCTATGAACACGGTGCCGATGAAGAAAATCTATTGTTGTGTGAGCTGTTTTTGCGTCAGGTTTATTTCCATCTACTAGACGCAATTCAAGACTCCACTCGCAGTCGCATCTTCCGTCGTGTCTGTCTCGATTCTATCCATACGCCATTATTCTGTCTCAAACGCTATTACTATCAGTTTGAACAAGGCGACGTGAAATTTCTCGCATTACAACAACAATTACGCCTGATTCAAATCTCACTCGATTAACCAAAAGGATCCCTACCATGAGCACCGAATTCCGCATAGAAACTGACAGTATGGGCGAAGTGAAAGTCCCAGCAGATGCACTCTACCAAGCCCAAACTCAGCGCGCCGTCGATAACTTCTCATTCAGTCAACATAAGATGCCATCTGGCTTCATCCAAGCGTTGGCACACATCAAGCAGACTGCGGCACTCACCAACGCACAATTGGGGCTGCTTGAAGGTGATATCGCTAATGCGATTGCTGACGCAGCTCAGGCGATTATCGAGGGCAATCATATTGAGCAATTTCCAATTGACGTATTTCAAACCGGATCAGGCACCAGCTCAAATATGAATGCGAATGAAGTGATTGCAACACTGGCCTCCCAGCATCTAGGCGGCACTGTCAGCCCTAATGATCACGTCAACATGGGACAAAG
This sequence comes from Vibrio sp. E14, assembly GCF_020515785.1. Lineage (NCBI taxonomy): Bacteria > Pseudomonadati > Pseudomonadota > Gammaproteobacteria > Vibrionales > Vibrionaceae > Vibrio > Vibrio sp. E14. The sequence continues at coordinate 19,490 of NZ_JAHPJI010000013.1, read as the reverse complement.
CAGTAACGATGTGGTGCCAACGGCCATTCAAGTTAGCGCAGCATTAGCCATTGAAAAACAGCTCTTTCCGGCCTTGTCACACCTCAGCCAAGCACTAGAGTCTAAGCAGCAAGCACTGAAAGATGTTGTAAAAACCGGGCGCACTCACTTAATGGACGCGATGCCCATTACCTTTGCTCAAGAGCTTGGCGGTTGGCAGTTCCAAATCGACCATGCTAAGCAAGCGATTGAGCAAGCACTGCCAGCGGTAAAAGCCTTAGCCCAAGGTGGTACGGCGGTTGGCACAGGGATCAATGCCGATCCACGCTTTGCGGACTTATTCGCCAGCAACCTGACACAATCTACTCGTATTCAGTTCACAGCCAGTGATAATTTCTTTTTCAATTTAAGCAGCCAAGATGCGATCGTCGCCCTATCGGGACAGCTCAAAACAGCAGCAGTTGCGATCATGAAGATCGCAAACGATCTTCGCTGGATGAACTCAGGCCCATTGGCTGGTTTAGGTGAGATTGAATTACAGGGCTTGCAACCGGGTTCTTCCATCATGCCTGGCAAAGTAAATCCTGTGATCCCAGAAGCCGCAGCTATGGCCTCAGCGCAAGTCATTGGTAATGACACCACGATTACCGTCGCGGGCCAAGCAGGCAACTTCCAACTAAACGTCATGCTACCTGTCATTGCTCATAACGTATTGGAGAGCATCGATTTACTCGCTAACAGCGCAACGGCTTTAGCTGATAAAGCCATTGCAACATTCGAAGTTCGTCAAGATAACTTGGATGTAGCGCTCACCAAAAACCCAATTTTGGTCACGGCCCTCAACCCGGTCATTGGCTACCTAAAAGCGGCAGAAGTCGCGAAAAACGCCTATAAGCAGGGGCGTGCGATTATTGATGTCGCGGAAGAAGAAACCGATTTAGATAGAGCAACGCTAGAACGATTGCTTAATCCAGCGAAGCTAACCCAAGGCGGCGTCGCGGAATAAGCGGCAAACTCAGCCGACAAACCAAAATAAGATTACAAACACAGAGACCTCCATTCGGAGGTCTCTTTTATAGCAGCGCTAAAACACTCTAAATCTATGCGACGCGGTTGAGCACCGAACGCAATTTAAGCGGCTTAACTGGCTTCGCAATAAAGCTGAACCCATTTGCCTTGATGCCATCAAGCATATCATCGGTGCGATCCGCGCTGATGATGACACCTTCAAAGCAGCTGCCTAGTCTCAAGCGACATTGCTGTAGCACTTCCAAGCCAGTACGACCATCATCAAGTCGGTAATCGGAGAAAATCACGTCCGGAATCCAACCATCCTCGAGTGCTTGTAGACTTTCGACCAAATCGGTCGCCACTCGCGTATCGCAGCCCCATCGAGACAGTAAGTTTTCCATACCGACTAAAATATCGGGCTCATTATCCACACATAGAATTCTTAGATGACCAAGTTCAGACTGGTTACTTGTCGCAACTTGAACTGGGTGCGGCTGCACATGATCAGCTTTATCAAGTGTGATAGAAAAGACACTGCCTTTCCCGACCCAAGAACGCATCGAAATTTCATGCCCGAGCACTTGAGCAATTCCTTTAGAAATCGCCAAACCAAGCCCGAGACCTTGGTCGGAACGAACTTGAGTTCCGCGATTAAACTCTTCAAAGATCTCTTGCTGCTTCTCTTCTTCAATACCTACACCGTTGTCCCACACATCAATACGCACTCGCCCTTTTACCCGGCGAACACCGAGCGCCACTTTGCCATTCGGGTTATAACGAAATGCATTGGTCAGGAAGTTTTGCACCACACGGCGCAGCAGTTTGGGATCCGATTTCACCATGAGTGAGGATGGAATCATGGTGAACTCTATACCTTGCTGTTTGGCTAACGCACTAAACTCAGCATTCAAATTCGACAACACATCATTTAACGCAAAGCCGTGCACGTTGACTTCCAACTTGCCCGATTCCAAACGCGAAATATCCAGCAAATCTCCAATTAAGTCTTCGGCAGCCTCTAAAGCACTCTCAATGTGTGCCGACAGCTTTTTAGCTTCGCTGTCTTTGGCTACTTCCGACAATGAAGAAGCGAACAGGCGCGCAGCGTTGAGTGGCTGCATCAAATCATGGCTTACTGCCGCCAAGAACCGTGATTTGGACTTCGATTCCAAATCGGAGCGTTGCGTCGCTGCCACTAGCTGTTTATTGAGTTGTTCTAATTCCCGAGTCCGCAGACGTACCCTTTCTTCCAATGTCTCGTTGGCGTCTTTCAGCGCTTGCTCTGCATCTCGGAATACGGTGATGTCGGTAAAGCTCATCACAAAGCCACCACCTGGCATTGGGTTACCTTGTACCTCAATCACGCGACCATCGGGACGGACCCGAGAAGAGGTGTGCCGAGTCCCTTGCTCAAGGTGATACACACGGCGACGGACGTGGTCATCAGGATCGCCTGGGCCACATAAACCTTGCTCTGCATTGTGCCGAATCACATCCGCAATCGGTCGCCCAACTTGGATCAAGCCTGGCGGAAATTCAAAGAGTTCTAAGTAGCGTTGGTTCCAGGCCACCAAGCGTAATTGCTTATCGACCACCGCAATACCTTGGCCGATATGTTCAATCGCCCCCTGAAGTAGGCCTCGGCTAAAATCGTACAGTTCAGAGGCTTCATCGACGATAGTCGCCACCTCTTCAAGCTGCATGTTTCTTCCTTGCAGGGCAGAAGTAAGTACTAACTTAGCAGAAGAAGCACCGAATACCCCGGCTAATACACGTTCGGTATGTCGAATCAGAGAAGATGGCGCTTGCTGATTCGGCATTAGCTCTTCTCGTTGCTGGCTCCAGTACGCTTGAAAAGCCGCTTTTACTCGCGTTCGCCCAACAAACCTAGACGCTAGCATTTCTAGTTCAGCAACCGTAACACGACTCTGGTACAGGCTCATGTTTTCGCTTTCAGGCAGTGGCGTACCAACGAATGACGCCGATTGTAAGCGCTCACTTAGGCTTGGTCGTGTGGTCATAGAAACCACAACAAAACATACTGCATTGGCAACAACGCTGAGGATCATCCCCCAATCTGAAATCGCAATGTCAAAGCCAGCCAATACCTCTGGTGGAGTGATCAACCAAATCAAAAAGTTGTTACTGGCATTCCCGGCAAGCATGTCCGTTTGGCTCATTAACGTAATCAGCCAAATGGTAAAGCCTACCGCCAAGCCAACATACACACCTTTCTTATTCCCTTGACGCCAGTACATACCGCCCACCAGCGCAGGCGCGAATTGCGTGATCGCCGCAAATGAGAGAAAGCCGATCGCTGAAAGTGAGTGAATGGTATCTAACGCTTGATAAAAACCCCAAGCGCCAATTAGTAGGACTAAAATCAGACCACGGCGGATCCGCAGTAATAATTCAGAGAAGTGATGATGGTTACGATGCGTCAATCGCATGCGACGCAACAGTAGTGGCATAACCAAGTCGTTCGATACCATGATCGCTAAGGCAATCGTCGACACGATAACCATGCCACTGGCCGCCGAAGTGCCGCCTAAAAATGCAAGCAAAGCGATTTCACTCGCCCCTACCGACATCGGTACACTGATCACATAAGTATCAGGCGAAGCACCACTCAACAACCCTTGCCCTACCCACGCAATAGGTAAAACAAAAATCCCCATCAAGATCAGATAAATGGGAAACAACCAACGAGCAACATGCAAATCTTGCGCGCGTTCGTTCTCCACCACCATCGTATGGAATTGTCGTGGAAGACACACAATCGCCAGCATCGTGAGTACGGTATGAATCAATATGGTCGGGATGTTTGGTGACTGATACGTCTGTGCGGCAACATCAACTAAGCTCAAATTCTCGGTGTTCATCGCCAACCAAACAATGAATACACCGACTACTAAAAACGCCAACAGTTTGATAATCGATTCGAAGGCAATCGCCATCATCATCCCACGATGGTGTTCCGTGTTATCAATGTGCCGGGTACCAAATAGCATGGTAAAAATTGCCAGTGCGACCACGACAAACCACGACACGCTATCGTTTTGATAACCAAAATCGGTAGCCAGTTCTGGGGCAATGATTTCTAGCCCCATGGTGATACCACGCAACTGCAAAGCGATGTACGGCAAAATTCCCGCAACCGCAATGAGTGTAACAACTACGGCCAAACCTTGAGATTTGCCGTAACGAGCCCCGATAAAATCAGCAATCGACGTGATGTGTTCCCGTTTAGCAATCAAAATAAGCCGAGCTAAAACGCGCCATCCGATGGTAAACACTAAAATGGGGGCAATATAGATGGGCAAGAAAGACCAAGGGTTACTGCTGGCCTGCCCGACCGTGCCGTAGAAGGTCCACGATGTACAGTACACCGCAATGGAAAGGCTATAAATCCACGGCCGCCAGCGTGCTAACCACCTTTTCTGAATGTCGCCGTACCACGCGATGATAAATAAGGCTCCCAAATACGCCAAAGAAACGGGAACCACCAGCCATCCTTGCATCCGATATCCTTTCTTGCCTTTCTTGCCGTTTTAAAACAAGAGAATAAAAAAACCTCTCCATTAGGGAGAGGTTTCATTTAACACTGCTTTCACAACGGAGACAAAGCTTAGTTTTTAACCTTTGTCACAGAAGTCTAATTCTGTGTTTCCAGTGACTTGTCTGATACATCGACCACATGATGTGGCTCTTGTGGTTCGAGCTTGATGAACAGTGCCAATAACCCCATCGCGGCCATGCCCCAGAACACAAGTGGTCCCCAGTGCTCATAACCCCAACCGCTCAACACGGTCATCAGTGCGATGAATGCGCCTAGCGGAATCGCGTTATACAATGCTTGCAGCGCCACTATCTTATTCTCTTCCGAGTTTTGGATATATTGAATCGCAGCAATGTGTGCCGTTGCGAAGGTCACGCCATGCAATAATTGAACAATCACCAAAGCAACAATCGACGTTGTCGATGCCGTAATGCCCCAACGCATCATCACACCAACGGCAGCAACAACAAATAACGCACGCATTGACCAACCGACAAATAAACGCTTGCTCAGCGCAAACACTGCCACTTCGGCTGCAACACCCAAGCTCCACAGATAGCCAATCACATCTTCCGAATGACCTGCGGCTTTCCAGTGAATAGCGCTAAAACCGTAGTAAGCCGCATGACTGCCCTGAATTAATGACACCAACACTAAGAATTTAAGTATCGGCTTGTCTGTCAAAAGAGCACTCAGTTTTGGACGCTCCGCGCTTTGCCCACCAAGTGTAACGGGCATCGGGTTAGTCATACGCATTGAAAATAGCAACGAAACTAATACCCCGGCCATCGCCGTGTACAAGATCATATCAGAGCCAAATTCAGCCACCAGATAACCCACGGCCGTCGAACCCGCGATAAAGGCGATCGAGCCCCATAAGCGCGTACGGCCGTAGTCGAGCATTTTCAGACGAGCGTAGTAGTTTGCCATCGCGTCCGATAATGGAACAATCGGTCCACAACAGAGGTTAAATAGCACCGTCGCTAACGCCATTAACCAAAAACTGCCACCTGTAAAAAAGTGAAATCCAACAAAAAGGAGGGCAGCGAAACTCAACCAACGTAAAGCAGGCATAAGGTGTTCAACTTTGTGCACTCGTGGGGTGATCACGATATTGGCGACACAACGTGTCGCAAGACCCAACCCAACTAGCAAACCGATGTCGGTCGAAGAGACACCTTGCTCCTTAAACCAAAGTGACCAAAATGGCAGATATACGCCATACGCAAAGAAGAATCCGAGAAAGTACTGGGAAATCCAGCCATACGGAGAAGGTTTCAACATTACTAATATCCTAAAACGGGAACATCAACGTTCGAACCGAGAATTATGGATCGCTATGCGTATTATAAAAAGGGAAGAATAGGCAACTTATCGTTTCCTCGATGGAATACTAACTTTGCGACATTGGCCATCTTAAAGCGAAATCATCGTGATTTAGACCAAAGTCGTCTGGCTTCCGGTAGGAAATTTGTCAGACTTAGAGAGTGTTCCTTCCATCATTGGGTGTTCTCATGCCTGACAAATTTAACATGCAATCTCCACCGTTCGACCGCTTAACCGAAGCACAACAGACACGACTGCGCTCGTCTCTGGACGTTGCCTACTATCGAGCTCGAGATGTTATTTTATCTTGCGGACAGAAGAACCCTCACTTGCATATTCTGATCAAAGGCGCAGTAGAAGAGCGCTCCCAAGATCAGCAGGAAGTGTTCGCGCATTATGCCAACGACGATATGTTTGATGTGCGCTCATTACTTGAAGACAACGTACGTCATCAATACATCGCACTTGAGGACACGCTCTCCTATCTTCTGCCGAAAGACGTCTTTCTGGCGCTTTACAACGAGAATGGTCAGTTTGCGGCCTATTTCGATAACAATTTATCAAAGCGACAAGAACTCATCGAAGCCGCTCACCAACAACAAAACTTGGCAGAGTTTATCCTCACCAAAGTGGACCGCAGCATTTATCACCCACCGATGATCCTTGAGCCAAACACGCCGATTAACGAGGTGACGCACACCCTAAAAGCAAATGGGATTGATGCTGCACTTGTCAAACTCAATGACGACGATCCGCGATTAGAAAAATGGCCCTCGGCTCATCCATACGCCATCGTGACGCGCACCAACATGCTGCACTCCGTGATGTTAGATGATTGCGCACTCAATACCCCTGTTGGTGATATCGCCACCTTTCCTGTCTATCACGTTGATGATGGTGATTTTTTATTCAACGCCATGATCACCATGACCCGCAATCGAATGAAACGTCTCATGGTATGTGATGGCAACCAAGCCGTCGGCATGCTGGATATGACCCAAATTCTCAGCGCGTTCTCCACCCACTCTCACGTGTTAACGCTCAGTATTGCCAGAGCAAGCAGTGTGGAAGAGCTCGCATTGGCCTCAAACCGCCAGCGTCAATTGGTCGAGAGTTTATTGAGAAACGGCATCCGCACTCGCTTTATCATGGAGCTGATTTCCGCCGTGAACGAGCAAATTATCGAAAAAGCGTTCGAGTTAGTGGTACCACCAGCCTTGCACGATCATTGCTGCTTAATCGTGCTCGGCTCAGAAGGTCGAGGAGAACAAATTCTCAAGACAGACCAAGACAATGCTCTAATTATTCAAGATGGTTTGGAATGGCCTCATTGCGAACAAGTGATGCAATCCTTCACGCACACTCTACAACAGCTCGGTTATCCACTTTGCCCGGGTAAAGTCATGGTCAACAACCCGAAATGGGTCAAAACGCAGCAAGAGTGGATAAACACCTTAGACCGCTGGATAGCCAAAGCCGAACCACAACAAATCATGGACTTAGCCATTTTCAGTGACGCCCATGCTGTTGCGGGAAATCGCGAACTGCTGGCTCCAATCGCGACCCACCTTCGCGACACAATGAAAGATCGCATGTTGATACTGTCTGATTTTACTCGTCCTGCCTTGCAGTTTTCTGTGCCCCTAACTCTGTTTGGCAACGTAAAAAGTGCTAAGGACGGGTTAGATATTAAACGCGGCGGCATTTTCCCAATTGTGCACGGCATTCGCACCTTGTCTTTGGAATATGCCATTGAGGAGAAGAACACGTTTGAGCGCATTGAAGCACTTCGGAAAAAACGCATCTTAGAGCCTGAAACGGCAGATAACCTCAACGAAGCACTGAAATTGTTCTTTAAGGTTCGCCTTAATCAACAACTCAAAAAGCAAGAAGCATTGAATAACATTGATATTAAACAACTGGATAGAACCGAGCGTGATTTACTTCGCCACAGCTTACATGTAGTGAAAAAATTTAAGCAATTTTTAGGCTTCCACTATCAAATTCGTGATTAACCATGATTTTCATAAATCATACAGAGGCGTAGGCAATGAACTGGTTACAACGCAAATACTGGCACTACAAACTGAAAGGCTCTCCTTATCAGTCGCTTTTTTGCACGCCCGATAAAACGGAATACGTTTCGCTCGACTGCGAAACCACCAGCCTTGATCCAAATCGCGCCGAGTTGGTGACCATTGCGGCCACGAAGATCATCGACAACCGCATCATCACTAGCCAGCCATTTGAAGTCCGCTTACGCGCGCCGCAATCGCTCGATTCTGGCTCAGTCAAAATTCATCGAATTCGCCACCAAGACTTAGTCGACGGGATTAGCGAAAAAGAGGCGCTGCTCGAGCTGCTCGACTTTATCGGCAACCGACCACTTGTCGGTTATCACATTCGTTACGATAAAAAGATCTTAGATCTTGCTTGTCTGAGGCAACTTGGCTTTCCACTTCCTAACCCGCTCATCGAGGTAAGTCAGATTTATCACGACAAGCTGGAAAGACATTTGCCGAATGCCTATTTCGACTTAAGTCTGGATGCGATTTGTAAACACCTCGAACTTCCTATCCAAGATAAACACGACGCTTTACAAGATGCGATTTCTGCCGCTTTGGTCTTTGTTCGCTTAACGAAAGGCGATTTGCCCAACCTAACCGCGCCATATACATAAAAATCAGTTGACCTAGCTCCCAGAAATACTTTTGTTTCAGCGATTTCACGGCGCTTCCTTCACTCTCATCCTAAAGTCTAATTGTGGAAATACGCGCAGTGACTGACAGTTATAAGCACAACGTCGTCATTACCACGACCAAGTTATTTAGAACCAAAAAACAGCCCTACAAAAACATATTCAAAATCTTATCTAGATTGGTGTAAGGCCGAGAAATAAGGCACAAGGAGAGAAGCCATGAGCGAAGCCCACGTTTATCCGGTAAAAGAAAATATTAAAACTCATACACACGCGGATAATGATACTTACTTAGCCATGTATCAGCAGTCGGTAACCGATCCAGAGGGCTTCTGGAACGAACACGGCAAAATCGTTGATTGGATCAAACCTTTCACCAAAGTAAAAAGCACCTCTTTCGATACTGGTCATGTCGACATTCGTTGGTTTGAAGATGGCACACTGAACGTCTCGGCTAACTGTATTGACCGTCATCTCGAAGAACACGGGGATGACGTCGCAATCATCTGGGAAGGCGATGATCCAGCCGACGACAAAACACTCACTTTCAACGAACTGCACAAAGAAGTATGTAAGTTCTCCAACGCATTGAAAGAGCAAGGCGTACGTAAAGGCGACGTGGTGTGTTTATACATGCCAATGGTTCCAGAAGCCGCAGTGGCTATGCTCGCTTGTACCCGCATCGGTGCGGTTCATACCGTTGTATTTGGCGGTTTCTCACCAGAAGCACTCTCCGGCCGTATCATCGACTCTGACGCTAAAGTCGTGATCACCGCTGATGAAGGCGTGCGCGGCGGGCGTGCCGTTCCACTGAAAAAGAACGTGGACGAAGCACTAACTAACCCAGACGTAAAAACCATCAATAAAGTGTTGGTGCTTAAACGTACAGGTGGTGATGTCGAATGGCATGAACACCGTGATGTTTGGTGGCACGAAGCAACAGCTAACGTTTCTGACGTTTGCCCACCAGAAGAAATGAAAGCCGAAGATCCGCTCTTCATCCTTTACACTTCAGGTTCAACAGGCAAACCTAAAGGTGTACTACACACGACTGGTGGTTACCTCGTCTACGCGGCGATGACCTTTAAATATGTGTTCGATTACCAACCAGGTGAAACCTTCTGGTGTACCGCGGATGTGGGTTGGATTACCGGTCACACTTACCTAATCTACGGTCCACTTGCAAATGGGGCGAAGACCATCTTATTCGAAGGTGTACCAAACTACCCAAGCACAAGCCGAATGAGTGAAGTGGTTGATAAACACCAAGTCAACATTCTATACACCGCCCCAACCGCGATTCGTGCGCTAATGGCAAAAGGTGATGAAGCGGTTGCAGGCACATCTCGTTCAAGCCTGCGCATCATGGGCTCAGTGGGCGAACCAATCAACCCAGAGGCGTGGGAGTGGTACTACAAAACGATTGGTAACGAGAACTCACCTATCGTCGATACTTGGTGGCAAACGGAAACTGGCGGCATCTTGATTGCGCCACTACCAGGGGCAACCGATCTAAAACCAGGCTCTGCGACTCGCCCATTCTTCGGCGTCCAGCCTGCTCTTGTCGATAATATGGGCAACATTCTTGAAGATACCGTTGCTGAAGGTAACTTGGTTATCCTTGATTCTTGGCCAGGCCAGATGCGCACGGTTTACGGCGACCATGAGCGCTTTGAACAAACCTACTTCTCAACCTTTAAGGGGATGTACTTCACCAGTGATGGTGCGCGTCGTGACGAAGACGGCTACTACTGGATCACTGGCCGTGTTGATGACGTACTAAACGTGTCGGGTCACCGTATGGGTACCGCTGAAATTGAATCAGCGCTAGTGGCGCACCACAAGATTGCAGAAGCGGCGATTGTTGGTATTCCACATGACATCAAAGGCCAAGCTATCTACGCTTACATTACATTGAACGATGGTGAATTCCCGTCAGCTGAGCTGCACAAAGAAGTGAAAGATTGGGTGCGTAAAGAGATTGGTCCAATCGCGACACCAGATGTACTGCACTGGACGGATTCCTTACCGAAGACTCGCTCTGGTAAGATAATGCGTCGAATCCTGCGTAAGATTGCAACGGGCGATACAAGCAACCTCGGAGACACGTCAACGCTTGCCGATCCAAGCGTGGTAGACAAACTCATCGCAGAGAAAGCAGAATTGGCATAAATTCAACCAACTGTTTTAAAAGCACTTTAAAAACCGCCATTACTCATGGCGGTTTTTTGCTTTTGCGCACAAATTAGCCACATAAAGAACATGGCAATTATATTGTTTTTGTTAACTTGGTTACAGAAACGAAGGTGGCTATTAGGAGATTAGACCAGTAAATTGCTGCTAATTGCTATGAATTAGCTATAATCTTGGTCGATTTTTTAAAATTTGCTCGGTTTTAACAAAAAAATCGTGCTGAACTATCGTATATTTGGGAATATAAACGTTCCACTCACGATAAGGGAAGATAGCAACATAATGTCTGCAAAGTCACGGATTCTTGTTCTAAACGGACCAAATATTAACCTATTGGGTCTGCGCGAACCGACACACTATGGTCACAGCACCTTAGCACAAGTTGTGGATGCTCTTACGAAGCAAGCTCATAACGCTGGGGTGGAACTGGAGCACCTACAATCAAATCGTGAGTACGAACTGATTGAAGCCATTCATGCTGCTTATGGCAAGATTGACTTCATCATTATCAATCCAGCGGCTTTCACTCATACCAGTGTGGCACTGCGAGATGCATTACTTGGCGTCGCCATCCCATTTATTGAGGTGCACTTATCAAATGTGCACGCACGTGAACCATTTCGTCATCACTCTTATCTGTCAGATAAAGCAGAAGGCGTGATTTGCGGTCTAGGCGCACAAGGTTATGAATTCGCTCTGTCTGCCGCGATTAATAAGCTACAGGCAAAGTAACCCTAACACTCTGCAACCCCACGAGGGTTGTCTTAATCACAAGATAAAAGAGAAAGAAAAGATGGATATTCGTAAAATCAAGAAGCTAATTGAGTTAGTTGAAGAGTCTGGCATTGCTGAGCTAGAGATTTCTGAAGGTGAAGAGTCAGTACGCATCAGTCGTCACGGCACTGCAGCCCCTCAAGCACCAGTTCACTACGCAGCAGCTCCAGTAGCGGCACCTGCTCCAGCAGCAGCGGCACCAGTAGCAGAAGCGCCAGCAGCAGAAGCTCCAGCAGCTGCAACGCCTGCAGGTCACCAAGTTCTTTCTCCAATGGTTGGTACTTTCTACCGTTCTCCAAGCCCAGACTCTAAAGCATTCGTAGAAGTGGGTCAGAAAGTAAATGCTGGCGATACGCTATGTATTGTTGAAGCAATGAAAATGATGAACCAAATCGAAGCGGACAAATCTGGCGTTGTTACAGCGATCCTAGCTGAAGACGGCCAACCAGTTGAATTCGACCAACCTCTTGTTGTAATCGAATAAGCGGGGCTTGCCTTATGCTAGACAAAGTAGTCATCGCGAACCGAGGTGAAATTGCACTTCGTATTCTTCGCGCTTGTAAAGAATTAGGTATTAAGACCGTCGCTGTTCACTCGACAGCTGACCGCGATCTTAAGCACGTACTACTCGCAGACGAAACCGTATGTATCGGCCCTGCTCGTGGTATCGACAGCTACCTAAATATCCCACGAATTATTTCTGCAGCAGAAGTAACAGGGGCCGTTGCCATTCACCCTGGTTACGGCTTCTTGTCAGAAAACGCAGACTTCGCTGAGCAAGTTGAGCGCAGTGGTTTCATCTTCGTTGGTCCAAAAGCAGACACTATCCGCCTGATGGGTGACAAAGTGTCGGCTATCAACGCAATGAAGAAAGCTGGCGTTCCTTGTGTACCTGGCTCTGACGGTCCTCTGGACAACGACGAAGAGAAAAACAAGGCGTTTGCTAAACGCATCGGTTATCCAGTCATCATCAAAGCGTCTGGTGGCGGCGGTGGCCGTGGTATGCGTGTCGTTCGCGCAGAAAAAGACCTAATCCAAGCGATTGCAATGACGCGTGCTGAAGCAAAAGCAGCGTTCAACAACGATATGGTTTACATGGAGAAATTCCTAGAAAACCCTCGTCACGTTGAAGTGCAAGTTATCGCTGACGGTCAAGGCGGCGCAATCCACCTTGGTGAGCGTGACTGTTCAATGCAACGTCGTCACCAAAAAGTAGTGGAAGAAGCGCCAGCACCAGGTATCACTGAAGAGATGCGTAAGTACATCGGTGAACGTTGTACTCGTGCATGTATCGAAATTGGTTACCGCGGCGCAGGTACGTTCGAATTCCTGTACGAGAACGGTGAATTCTACTTCATCGAAATGAACACTCGTATTCAGGTAGAACACCCAGTAACAGAAATGGTTACCGGCATCGACCTAATCAAAGAACAGCTTCGCGTTGCAGCGGGTCAACCTCTGTCATTCACTCAAGATGACATTAAGATCCGTGGCCATGCGATTGAGTGCCGTATCAACGCAGAAGACCCAGAACGCTTCCTACCATCTCCAGGTAAGATCGAGCGTTTCCACGCGCCTGGCGGTATGGGTGTGCGTTGGGAATCACACATCTATTCTGGTTACACAGTACCACCTCATTACGATTCAATGATTGGTAAGCTAATCACGTACGGTGAAAACCGTGATGTGGCGATTGCGCGCATGAAGAATGCTCTGGGTGAGATGATCATCGAAGGCATCAAAACCAACGTGCCACTGCAATTCTCCATTATGAATGACGAAAACTTCCAGCATGGTGGTGCAAACATCCACTACCTAGAGAAGAAGCTCGGCTTACAATAAGCCTTAGCTAACGTCTTAAAAAATGCCCACACCCGTGGGCATTTTTGTTTTGTATGTACTCTAAGCATTCAACAAATACGTAGGCTTATTTGGGTATATACTCAAACAAATCGTAGAGTTCTGGTAAACTCTGCGCCACTTCATTCACTTTAAGAGCAAAAACCAATGCCTTGGATTCAAATCAAACTCAACGCGACCAATGAAAACGCTGAGCAAATCGGCGATATGCTAATGGAAGAGACTGGCGCGCTGTCTGTTACATTCTTAGACGCGCAGGATACACCTGTATTCGAACCTCTACCTGGCGAAACTCGCTTATGGGGCGATACTGACATTCTGGCACTGTACGATGCAGAAGCAGACACCAACTTCATCATCGACCAAATTAAAGCGAGCAATATGCTGGCTGACAATTTTGCTTACAAAGTAGAACAGCTTGAAGATAAAGACTGGGAACGCGAATGGATGGAAAACTTCCACCCAATGAAATTTGGTGAACGCCTATGGATTTGTCCAAGCTGGCGCGACATTCCAGATCCTGACGCTGTTAATGTTATGTTGGATCCTGGCCTTGCATTCGGTACGGGTACTCACCCTACAACAGCACTTTGTCTTGAGTGGCTAGAAAGCATGGACTTAAGCGGTAAGACCGTTATCGACTTCGGTTGTGGCTCTGGCATTCTGGCGATCGCTGCGATCAAACTGGGCGCTGAAAAAGTGATAGGGATCGACATTGATCCTCAAGCACTGCTTGCTTCGAAAGACAACGCAGAGCGTAACGGCGTTGCCGACAAACTAGAAGTTTACCTTCCTCAAAACCAACCAGAAGGTCTGATTGCAGACGTGGTTGTTGCTAACATTCTTGCTGGCCCACTGCGTGAACTTGCACCAATCATTAAAGGCCTAGTTAAACCAAATGGCGACCTTGCAATGTCTGGCGTATTAGACACCCAAGCCGAAGATGTTGCGAACTATTACCGTGACGAGCTTCACATTGACCCGATTGTTGAGCAAAGTGAATGGTGTCGCATCTCTGGTCGTAAGCAAGGCTAGACAAGGTTTTCAGAGCTAATTGTTTGAAATTCATACAATTTACAAAAACAATTTGTAAATGCTCAAATATTAGTCTTTTCACGCAGTGAAAAAATGCGTAAAATGCGCGCCCTTGCTGGTACAGAACTGTGATGACGTTTTGAAAATCGGAAACTATCAACTTAAGAACAATCTAATCGTAGCCCCTATGGCTGGTGTAACGGATAGACCGTTTCGCGAGTTGTGTCTTCGCTATGGTGCGGGAATGGCCGTCAGTGAAATGATGTCTGCTAACCCAAAACTATGGGGAACGTCAAAGTCGAAACAGCGCATGGTACACGAGGGCGAATCGGGCATTCGCTCTGTACAGATTGCGGGTTCCGATCCACAGCTTATGGCGGACGCAGCTCAATTCAGTGTTGAGAACGGTGCACAAATCATCGACATCAACATGGGCTGCCCGGCAAAAAAAGTGAATAAGAAGCTAGCGGGCTCTGCTCTGCTTCAATACCCAAACATTATCGAAGAGATTTTGAAAGCGGTCGTGAATGCAGTGGACGTTCCTGTAACGTTAAAGACTCGAACTGGCTGGGATACAGACAACAAGAACTGTGTCCAGATCGCTAAATTAGCCGAAAACTGCGGCATACAAGCTCTTGCTCTGCATGGCAGAACGAAAGCATGTATGTACAAAGGTGAGGCCGAATATGACAGCATTAAAGCGGTAAAAGAGGCGATTTCAATTCCGGTTATCGCGAACGGTGATATCGATAGCCCGGAGAAAGCCAAATTTGTACTGGAGTACACCGGTGCGGACGCTTTAATGATTGGACGCCCTGCCCAGGGTCGTCCTTGGATTTTCCAGGAAATCCATCACTATTTGGAAAACGGCACCACAATGGAGGAGCTTCCAACTGAGGAAGTGAAAACCATTATGCTTGGTCATGTAAATGCTCTGCATGAATTTTATGGGGAGTTCTTAGGTCCACGTATCGCGCGCAAGCACGTTGGGTGGTACCTGAAAGAGCATGAACAGGCAAGTGAGTTTCGCCGTACCTTCAACGCTATCGACGCAGCTCCGCTGCAAATTGAGGCGTTAGAAGGTTATTTTGATAACGTTGCATCATAATTAAGAGAAGAGCTAGACCGAATATGTTCGAACAAAATCTGACTTCAGAAGCATTAACAGTAACTACAGTAACGTCACAAGACCAGATTACTCAGAAGCCTTTACGTGACTCTGTTAAAGCGTCTCTTAAAAACTACCTTGCTCAACTAAACGGCCAGGAAGTAACAGAACTATACGAATTAGTTCTAGCTGAAGTTGAACAGCCACTATTAGATACTATCATGCAGTACACTCGCGGTAACCAAACTCGCGCGGCAACTATGATGGGTATCAACCGCGGTACTCTTCGCAAAAAACTTAAGAAATACGGCATGAACTAAGACCGGCTTTCAAAAAGTATTTGGAACAAGCCGTTACCTTTTTAGGTAACGGCTTTTCTTTATCTACTAAAACACTACGAATAACGCTCACTTTGTTCAGCATTACCAACTGGCTTTAATATAACTACCGCTGAGCCAAACAATAACAAAGCCACGACACCGACCCATTCACTACCTACAGAATAAGCAAAGCCCGCCAAGGCAGACCAAATCGCGACACCAAAGTGCATCATACTCATTCCAGAAGACATCAGCACACCTCGATGTTCATCAGATAAGCTTGCTATATGTGCTTGTAACGCCGGAGAGCCTACCCCTCCAGCAAGAGACCAGAGCACTAGAGCTGGAAGATAAGCGGTCACCGTACTCATCTCATTTGAGAACACCCATGCACTACAAGGTATGCACACCATTAAAGCCACTCGCATAACGGCTCGAGAGCTACCAAGCCAACGGCAAGCTCTCCCCACGCACATATTTCCAACCACACTCACGATCCCTAGAGCAGCATAAATAGCGCCCACCCAACCGAGCGCCAACTCGCTGGTATCTCGAATATGAAGGCCTATCAGGTTAAATACACCAATACCTCCCCCTAGGCCTAAACACATCGCTAAAATCGCCCTCAAAGCGCCTGGAAGATGAATGACGTCTGTGATAGGCGGCAGAGTATCTAATGCCTTGGACTCATCATGCTTGTTGTTCATGAACACTACGCTCATGGCACCGACAAGAAGAGCCGCAACGCCCAAAATAATAAAAGCGGCACGCCATGATAAAAGCTGGGTCAACAATGCTCCGAGCGCCGGGCTGGTTATCATACCCAGCGTTAATCCCGCCTGAACCATCACAATTTGACGCATCGCTCTATTACCCTTCGCGTCTCCCGCCAACGCGAATGCAATTGGCAACATGCCTGCACTTGCAATACCTGTGATCACTCGACTTGCAATCGCAAGTTCAAAATCATGAACTATGCCCGTCGTAATAGACGCAACCCCAAATACGAAGCAAGCAGGCAACATGATACGAATACGCCCAACCCGGTCTGATAAACGTCCCAGGTAAGGAGCACAAATTGCTATAGCTAAACTATATGCCGTAATAAATAACGTAACCTGACTCGGTTGAACACTTAAATCATTTCCGATAGGTTCAAGAATAGATCCAAGCATCAACTCATCAGCACCAACAAGAAAAGCAACGAGAAATAGGATCATGGACTGCATCATAGCTCCACCTCCTGTTCTGTTTCCGATTCAGCACAAGTGAGCAACGAAATGTCTAAAACTCTGTCGGGCCAAGATTGTAAAAACGCCTTCTCATGAGATACCACAATCACGCTACCAGAAAAGCGCTGGAGAGCTTCTTTAAGCGCATTTTTACTGCTGCTATCCAAATGTGTCGTTGGCTCGTCCAATAGCAAAACATTGCATTTCTGGACTGATAAACAACAAAGTTTCACGCGAGTTTGCTCACCTCCACTTAATGTATCTAGGTGGCGCTGCGTCTTATCTCCGGTGACCCCAAAGCGAGCTAATAGCTTGCGTGATTCTTTGCTTGATATCGTTGGATCACAAGAGCATAGCTCCTGCTCAGGCGTGTGCTGAGGGTGACGCCAAGACAAATCTTGAGAAAAATACCCAATCATTGCACCTTTTGCCAATACCACCTCACCAGAGAGCGGCTCGATCTCCCCCATAAGGGTTTTAAGTAAAGTCGACTTACCTACGCCGTTAAAACCAGAAACGACCAACTTCTCCCCGTGCGCTAACGTGATATCAAGCGCAGGAAGCAGAGGCTGCTGATAACCTATCATCAACGCTTTTGCGTCAATCACATACTGTTGCCCAATAGGCTGGTGAGCAAAGTCAAACATCGATACTTTCCCTATATAATTCAGTTGAATACGTTCGATTTTATCCAGTTTTTTCTTGCGTCCCTTAGCAAGACTCGCGTTAACTCCAGCGCCATTTTTGGCAATAAATTGCTCTAACTTTCGAATTTCATTTTGCTGAGCCTTATATTGCTTTTCTAACAAAGCACCGTCGTGATGCTTTTGCTGCATTGCTTTGACATAAGTGCCGCTGTATTTTCGGACCGTTTGATAATCAATATCACAAATACTGGTCGCTACTTGATTAAGGAAGTCAATATCATGAGAAACCAGTAAAACAGTGCCAGTGTAATCGTTGAGAAACGTGGCCAGCCATTCAATGTGCAGAGCATCAAGATAGTTTGTCGGCTCGTCGAGAATTAACACATCGGGGTTGCGGAGTAACAACCTCCCTAAAAGGACCTTGTGTCTTTGACCACCACTTAGCGAGACAAGCGGTGTATCTAAGCCAAATTGATAAATGCCAAGACCTACAGCAACTTGTTCAATTTTGGTATCAATTGCATAGAAGTCTTCATCTTCTAAATATGCCTGTAGTCGGGCGACTTGGCTTAAAAGAGATGTAGAGTGAGACTCGGTCATCGCCTGATACAAAGTCCAAAGCTTCTGCTCGGCAGCGTATAAGTTCTCAAAAGCACTCTTTAAGCATTCATAAACCGTCAGCGCATTATCCATCTTAAAATTTTGCTCTAAATACCCCACCTCAAGGTTTGGTAACCAGTCAATGCAGCCCTTATCTGCAGATAATTCACCGATAAGCAGTTTTAATAAGGTGCTTTTTCCAACGCCATTCGCTCCAGTGATACCTATTTTCTCTCCCACGTTAATTCGAAATGTCGCGTTGTTATATAAACTCTTATCAGCGATCTGATAAGACAAATTTTTAACTTGTAAAATACTCATGTTTTTAACCAAATAAAAAGGGCCGGTGATCAATACCGGCCCTTATTTCAATACTGGATAATGCTTTGTAGCTGCTTAACAGATACAAAAAGGCCGATGATGAAATATCACCGGCCATCTCTTCTCTTTTATCAGGTGTACAGACCCCTGCGTATAACTTCAGCGAAGTTACTCACGCATAAAACACCTGATGAAGATTAATTTAAGACTCCGAGCAACACTTCATCGCGTTTTTGCACGGAGTTCAGCCTTCTTACAAAGCTTTTAAACAAGAGATATAACATGGTTTACTGTCGAAAAAACATTCGATGTGAAGCGTACACCTTTATAATAAAAAGTACCAGATAATTATTAAAACTATCGTGACTTACACGAAGGTCCACTGAAAGAAGACCTTTCCTCAGTCAATGTGCCAGGTGAACGACTTACTCAGCAAACACAGCTATGAGAGCACCTATACCGCTCACGTTATACGTACGTAGTGGTGGCTTTATCGGTTGGAGACGGTTAGAGGGGAAGAAGTAGCAAATATCCTTTAAGGCAGGCACTTGCTTAAATAGATCTACAAACAAAATCCATGTTCGGAAAGTTTTAAATGCGCTGAGTTTATTTTCATGAGCGCCTGTGGCTAAATCAAAACATCTAAAGCAGAGAAATCTCCCCCGAAAATAACATAATCTAGTGAATAAAGTTTCCAGGTAATAATAAAGAAAGCTTTGGTAAGTAAGCATAGGGGATAAAAACTAGCACTCGATACTGGGACTCGGTTCAGTAGAAACCGCAGGAACTGCGCACTACCTCACTCATTGCAGGGCTTAGAAAGCATA
>NZ_JAHPJI010000012.1:0-82146 GCF_020515785.1 Vibrio sp. E14 | reverse complement strand
AGTATCTAATTGGATTATCATCAACGAGTGCCCACACAGATTGATAGGTCTATATTGTTAAAGAGCTTTCCTGTTGAGCTTTGCTCAAAACAGGACGGCCATTTTAGCGAGTTAAAGTTTAGTGTCAATCACTTTTTTCAAACTTTCTTCAAGCGTTTCCGCTTGGCTAATTTGGCTTGCTAACTTGGCTTTCGTTTCTTTCGAAGCGTTGTCGTGTCAGCGAGGTGGCATTATAGAGATTGCGATCACATTGGCAAGCCCTTTTTCTCGTTTTTTTTGATTTTTTTATCGTTCGGATAAATTTGCATCAAAAGCGGTCAAAAGAGCACGTTATTTCTACAGTTCTCTGAATTTATCTGCGAAAAGAGCCACTTTTTCCCAATTGGTGTATTCCACTTCTTTGGTCGTATCGGTTTCGCCACCTGTCATCGACATAATGAACCTAATCATAGTTCTGTCGAACCAGCCGTAACGTGGGTAATAAAGTGCACCAGCAAAAACACCGATTAGCGTTGGTCTCCAAGGCGACTTAATTAGGAACTTGCGAATGTAGGCACTACCTTCAGGTGTATCCTTTCCTTGGTCCTCTTTACGAGCGGTTAGGTTTACGCAGAAAAATGCCACTTTATTTTGCTCCAATTGATTGAGGTTTCGCTCAATAAACTGGTATAGCTTTTTATTAAGATGGCCATAGCGAATAGAGGCGCCTATCAACACTCTGTCGTATTGGCTGAAGTCAATCGTCTCGACATTATGTAAATCCACCAGCTCACAATCGAAGTCTGGAAGTTGTTCATCTATATAGTGAAGAATTTTTTTAGTCTGCCCTTCGCGGGAAGAGTATAGAAATAATGCTTTTGCCACGATTTCCCCTTAGCTACGCCAAAACGTCGGCGTAAGTAGAATAAGTAAGGTAAAGATTTCCAAACGACCAAACAGCATAGAAACTATCAATACCCATTTTGCTTTGTCGTTAACATCACCAAAGTGAAGCGCCACTTCTCCCAAGCCAGGACCGAGGTTGTTCAGAGTCGCAGCCACCGCAGAGAATGCACTGAGCTCGTCCATCCCTGTAGCAATCAAGCCCAACATACAAACCACAAATACCAATGCGTACGCGGAGAAGAAACCCCAAACCGCATCGACAACACGTTGCGGTAGGGCACTGCCACCTACTTTGATGGTGTAAACCGCGCGTGGATGGACTAAACGTTTTAGTTCACGCGCACCTTGTAAGGTAAGAAGCAGGATACGGATCACTTTCATGCCGCCGCCTGTTGAACCAGCACAACCACCGATAAAAGAGGAGAACAATAGCAGTACAGGTAAGAAGAGCGGCCAATCCGCAAAACCTGTCGTCGTAAAGCCCGCAGTTGTCGAAATTGACACGGTTTGGAAAAGTGCCTGATCGAAAGCATCGTATGTCGATGTGTAAGAGTGATGTTTCAGTAATAATAGAAAGCAAATGACAAATAGCAGCACTTGAATAAACAAGAAGGCGCGAAACTCAGGATCTTTCCAGTAATACTTGGGATGTACGCCACATGATGCAAATGCAGCAAAGTGCAGCGTGTAGTTACATGCAGATATAAGCAGAAAAACCACCGTAATCAGGTTAATCGCGTAACTATCAAAGTATCCGATGCTGGCATCGTGGGTAGAAAAGCCACCAATGGCAATGGTGGAAAAGCTGTGACTGATGGCGTCAAATGGCGTCATACCAGCTAACCAAAAAGCCGATGCACAGGCGATAGTCAGGCTCAAATAGATGTACCAAAGCGCCTTAGCAGTTTCTGCTATGCGCGGCGTCACTTTAGTGTCCTTGACTGGACCAGGGATCTCGGCGCGGTAAAGCTGCATACCACCAATGCCAAGTACTGGCAAAATCGCCACAGCTAATACGATGATTCCCATACCTCCGAACCACTGCAGTAACTGTCGATAGAATAGAATCGCTTTAGGTAACTCATCCAAACCAACAATAACGGTCGCCCCGGTCGTAGTGAGAGCAGAAAACGATTCAAAAAACGCATCTGTGACTGAGACGTTCGGGTTGTCAGCAATGAGAAAGGGGATCGAGCCTGCACTGCCAAGTACTGTCCAGAATAAGACGACAATAAGAAAGCCATCTCGAGCTTTAAGCTCGTGCTTATACCTGCGGTTTGGGTACCAACAAACGGCCCCACAAAACAGCAGAACAAAAAATGTCGTGACAAAAGGCACACCTGCACCATCTCGATAGATCAGCGCAACGAGTGCTGGCGCAAGCATAGTGACACTAAAGAGTGCGAGCAGTAGCCCGACGATTCGAATAATTGAACGAAATTGCATGGATAAATTGACTAGCGAAGCTGTCCCTGTTGCTTCCTGTTTTTCATTATTGTCCGTCTAGCGGAGTGACAATTGCCTTTGCCCCGCTTTTATTGATGATTGCTTGGGTAAACGCGCTCACTTCTCGAAGCTCAATTTCCACCACTAATACGACCTGATCGCTGTATTCAGCCTCGACTTCTATCGCACCAAATTGCGGCATGATTGACTGTGCGATCGGCATAAACCCATAGTCTAACGTTAGTCTGAGCTTTGTGGTTATTTTTTTCTCAATAGTTTGAAGCAGCTTGAGCGCTTGTTGTACTCCACCCCCATACGCTTTAACCAAGCCGCCTGTACCTAACTTGATTCCACCAGAGTATCGCGTGACCACTGCCGTGATCTCCCCCACACCAGATCCAGACAGCTGCGCCAGGATCGGTTTGCCTGCAGTTCCGGATGGCTCCCCATCATCACTAAAACCCCATTTCATTGAATCTTCCGGGCGACCAGCAACAAAGCCCCAACAGTTATGTCTAGCATCAGCGTGTTTAGCTTTGATTTGATCAACAAATGCTTTTGCAGCTTCGATACTTGGCGTGTGCGCCAAATAAGTAATGAATACGCTCTTTTTAATTTCTTCTTCAAATTGAGCGAGCTCTGCTGGAATCAGATAAGGCTTGTCATTCATAGGATTATGGATTCAGGTCTATTTGCCTGAAGTCTATCACGAGTGTGATTTACCCGTCGCATAAGATCTGCCACAGCGCACAATGTTAAACACTTGTTTAAAAAATGTATTGAAATTAGACAATCCACGATCCAAACTAACTTTACTGGTCAAACCAGAACAAAAATAAAACGACTTCCTCGATACCTATTTGCCGAGGTACACGGCGTCGTTGAAATAGGTATACAGACAATCCACGATTGTATGTCATGGAGATAGACAATGATTTACCAAGCCGAAACCCTACAGGTAAAGGAAATACAAGATGGTATTGCAGAGCTAAGCTTCTGCTCTCCAAAATCCGTCAACAAACTCGACCTAGCGACATTGGAATCGCTAGATAAAGCTCTTGATGCGCTCATTGCCCATCAAGGCCTCAAGGGGTTGTTGCTCACCTCAGATAAAGACGCATTCATTGTAGGCGCAGACATTACCGAGTTTTTAGGTCTGTTTGCTAAAACGGATGCCGAGCTCGACCAATGGCTGCAATTTGCTAATAGCATCTTTAACAAATTAGAAGACTTACCCGTTCCGACCATCTCAGTGATCAAAGGCCACGCTCTTGGTGGCGGTTGTGAATGTGTACTAGCAACAGACATGCGTATTGGTGACAAAACCACCAGCATCGGCCTACCAGAAACGAAACTGGGAATCATGCCAGGCTTTGGTGGCTGTGTACGCTTACCTCGCGTTATTGGCGCAGACAGCGCAATGGAAATCATCACCCAAGGCAAAGCATGCCGAGCTGATGAAGCATTGAAAATTGGCTTACTCGATGCTGTTGTAGAGACTGATGCTTTATACGAATCAGCACTACAAACTCTTAACTCTGCAATTAACGAGAAACTTGACTGGCAAGCACGCCGAGCACAGAAAACATCTCCGCTAACGCTGAGTAAGCTTGAATCAATGATGAGCTTCACCATGGCGAAGGGTCTGGTGGCACAAAAAGCAGGTCCTCATTACCCTGCCCCAATGACAGCCGTTATCACGATTGAAGAAGGTGCTCGCTTTGCACGTAATGAAGCGTTAGACATTGAACGTAAGCACTTCGTGAAATTGGCTAAATCGGAAGAAGCAAAATCACTGGTTGGCCTATTCCTTAACGATCAATACATCAAAGGCATTGCGAAAAAAGCAGCGAAGTCAGCAAGTAAAGACACGCAACGTGCAGCCGTATTAGGTGCAGGTATCATGGGTGGCGGCATTGCTTACCAATCAGCGCTAAAAGGTGTGCCTGTCTTAATGAAAGACATCGCGCAAGCGTCGCTCGACCTAGGCATGACTGAAGCATCTAAGCTGCTGAATAAACGCTTATCTCGCGGTCGCATTGATGGCTTTAAGATGGCGGGTATTTTAGCGTCAATCACACCGAGCCTACATTACGCAGGTATTGAGAACTCTGATGTGATTGTTGAAGCTGTCGTTGAAAACCCGAAAGTAAAAGCAACCGTTTTGAGTGAAGTTGAATCCCATGTCGGTGACGACACCGTTATCACCTCAAACACCTCGACGATTCCAATCAACCTATTGGCAAAATCACTAAAACGCCCAGAAAACTTCTGTGGTATGCACTTCTTCAACCCAGTGCATCGTATGCCTCTTGTTGAGATCATCCGTGGTGAGCACACCTCTGATGAAACCATCAATCGTGTTGTGGCGTATGCTGCGAAAATGGGCAAATCACCAATTGTCGTTAATGACTGCCCAGGGTTCTTCGTTAACCGCGTATTGTTCCCATACTTTGGCGGCTTCAGCATGCTACTTCGTGATGGTGCTGACTTTACGAAAATCGACAAAGTCATGGAGCGTAAGTTTGGCTGGCCGATGGGACCGGCGTACTTGCTTGATGTAGTCGGCATTGATACCGCGCACCACGCACAAGCTGTGATGGCAGAGGGTTTCCCTGAGCGTATGGGTAAACAAGGTCGTGATGCGATTGATGCACTATTCGAAGCAGACAAATATGGTCAGAAAAATGGTAATGGCTTCTACAGCTACACCATAGATAAAAAAGGTAAGCCGAAGAAAACCTTCTCAGAAGCGATCTTACCAGTACTTGCTGACGTTTGTGCCGATAAGCATGACTTTGACGATGAGACCATCATTCAACGTATGATGATTCCAATGATCAACGAAGTGGTGCTGTGCCTTCAAGAAGGCATCATCGCTACTCCGCAGGAAGCAGACATGGCATTGGTTTATGGTCTTGGTTTCCCTCCATTCCGCGGTGGCGTATTCCGCTACCTAGACAGCGTGGGTATTGCTGAATACGTTGAAATGGCAAAACAACACGCCGAGCTAGGTGCGATGTACCAAGTACCGCAAATGCTGATTGATATGGCGGCGAAAGGTGAAAGCTTTTACGGTGCACAACAGCAAGGTTCTATCTAAGGAGGGATTCTAAAATGACTAATCAAACAAGAAATGTTGTCGTAGTCGATTGTCTACGTACTCCAATGGGTCGCTCTAAAGGTGGTGCTTTCCGTCATACACGAGCAGAAGATCTATCTGCGCGTCTAATGAAAGGCATTCTTGCACGTAACCCACAAGTGAACCCAAGCGAGATTGAAGACATCTACTGGGGTTGTGTACAGCAAACACTAGAGCAAGGCTTTAACGTTGCACGTAATGCCGCGCTACTCGCGGGCCTGCCGATTGAAATTGGCGCTGTGACGGTTAACCGTTTGTGTGGCTCATCCATGCAAGCGCTGCATGACGGTACACGTGCGATCATGACTGGCGATGCTGAAATCTGCCTAATTGGTGGCGTTGAGCACATGGGGCATGTGCCGATGAACCACGGGGTAGACTTTCACCCTGGTATGTCAAAGAACGTAGCAAAAGCTGCGGGCATGATGGGCTTAACGGCTGAAATGCTTGGTAAATTACATGGCATTAGCCGTGAGCAACAAGACGAGTTTGCCGCGCGCTCTCACGCTCGTGCGCACGCAGCAACCGTAGAGGGTCGCTTTAAAAACGAAATCCTACCAATTGAAGGCCATACGGCTGACGGTACACTGTTTACTCTCGACTATGATGAAGTGATTCGTCCAGAGACAACAGTTGAAGGTCTGTCTCAGCTTCGTCCTGTGTTTGACCCAGCAAACGGCACAGTAACAGCCGGTACATCATCAGCGCTGTCTGATGGCGCATCAGCGATGCTGATCATGAGCGAAGAGAAAGCCAATGAGCTTGGCTTGAAAATTCGCGCACGTATTAAGGGCATGGCGATCGCAGGTTGCGATCCATCCATCATGGGTTACGGCCCTGTACCTGCGACGCAAAAAGCGCTCAAGCGTGCTGGTCTTTCAATTGAAGACATGGATGTGGTTGAGCTAAATGAAGCATTTGCAGCGCAATCTCTGCCATGTGCTAAAGACTTAGGTCTGCTTGATGTGATGGATGAGAAGGTCAACCTTAACGGTGGTGCGATAGCATTGGGTCATCCACTAGGCTGTTCTGGTTCACGCATCTCAACAACGTTGATCAACCTAATGGAAGCGAAAGACGCGAAATACGGTCTGGCCACCATGTGTATCGGTTTGGGTCAGGGTATAGCGACCGTATTTGAGAGGCCTTAACGCTTGGAGTGAAGTAGGCTCAAAACGACGATGGTCGTAGTGATCTACTCAACAACCAGCATGAAATGAATAAATACTAAAATAATTTAGTATTACACTTAAGGGCGACATCAGATGTCGCCCTTTGTTTTACGCCAAACACAGTAAATATGCATACAAAGCATACATGAAATGAGTAACTTTCATTTTATTCATAGATAGAGAAGACATAGACTTATAGACAGTTAATATCTTGCTGTATGTGGCAACTGAGTCACGCTAACGCAATTTCGGAGAACCTTATGTTTAATGCTCTAGTTCTAAACCAAGAAGACAAACGCACTATCGCTAGTATCGAGCAAATCGATGAAACACAACTGCCGGAAGGCGACGTTCTGGTTGAAGTCGATTACTCATCGTTGAATTACAAAGATGGTTTGGCGATCACAGGTAAAGGTAAAATCATCCGTAACTTCCCGATGGTACCTGGCATTGATCTAGCGGGTACGGTTGTAAGTTCTGAAGATTCGCGTTACCAAGCTGGTGACAAAGTGGTCTTAACTGGCTGGGGCGTGGGTGAAAACCATTGGGGTGGCATGGCTCAACGTGCTCGTCTAAAAGCGGATTGGCTCGTGCCACTACCAAAAGGTCTAGACAGCAAAAAAGCAATGATGGTTGGTACTGCTGGCTTCACTGGTATGCTATGTGTTCAAGCACTGCTTGATGCAGGCATCAAACCTGAAGCTGGTGAAATCCTAGTAACGGGCGCAAGTGGCGGCGTAGGCTCGGTAGCAGTAACGCTCCTAGCGCAGCTTGGCTACAAAGTTGCAGCAGTGACAGGACGTGTAGAGAAAAACGGTCCGCTACTTGAAAAACTAGGTGCTAGCCGCATCATTGACCGTACTGAATTTGAAGAACCAGCACGTCCACTTGAAAAGCAAATATGGGCAGGTGCGGTAGATACCGTCGGCAGCAAAGTACTAGCAAAAGTATTGGCGCAAATGGATTACAACAGTGCAGTCGCCGCTTGTGGTCTTGCAGGTGGTTTTGATCTACCAACTACAGTGATGCCGTTCATCCTACGTAACGTTCGTCTACAAGGTGTGGACTCAGTAATGTGTCCAACAGAGAAACGCATCGCAGCATGGGAAAAACTGGTTGAACTACTACCAGACAGCTATTTCGAGCAAGCATGTACTGAAGTAGAACTAGCAGAAGCACCAAAATACGCAGAAGACATCACCAACGGTCAAGTAACAGGTCGTGTGGTTATCAAGCTATAAACACTGACTCAGCGTAAACAAACGAAGAGCCGGCATTGCTGGCTCTTTTTGTTAGCAGTTTAGTCCCATATCTTCGATACGCTTAGCTATTAGACGGCTACATTCTTCACGCACAATCGTTCTTAACCATTCTTGAGCAGGAGAATGCTCGCAACGCGCATGCCAAATCATCGAATACTCAAATGGAGTAAATTGGAATGGTAATGGTTTCACCACCAAGTCATAACGCTCGGCAACCAGATACGCCAAGTCCGCTGGCACTGTGATGATAATTGGCAAGGTATCCATGATCGCCAATGCGGCTTCTAAATGATAAGCCCGCAGAACCATTTTACGCTTAGGTTTCTCCATCAAAGCTTGTTCGATCAGTGCCTTAACACCATCACTGATGGCGATCATGGCATGTGGATGACTCAGATAATCATCCAAGCTCATTTCTTTATCCGCTAATGGATGCTGTTTTGAAAGCATACACAGCACCCCCACTCGCCCCAACACTTCACTGCGTAGCGGCTCCACCGGACCTGTCGGGCGACAAATCGCTAAGTCTGCACCTTCATAAGTGAGCTGATCTGATAAACGGTCGTGTTGCAGTGGTAAGAAGTTAAAAGACACGTTTGGCGCTTCTTGGTAAATTCTCGGCAAAGCAAACGGCAGAATGGTTTGCATGGCATAGTCGGTGGTCACGATGTTAAAAGTCTGTACGCATTGCAATGGGTCAAACTCAACCGGAGATAACAACTGACGTAAAGACTCTAATGGCTCGCCTAATGAGCGATCGATCTCTAACGCTTTCTGAGTTGGGATCAAATGCTGCCCCTGACGAGTAAACAGCGGGTCTCCCAATAAGTCACGCAGACGACCAAGCACACGACTCATTGCCGATTGACTCAAATTCAGACGTGTTGCCGCCTTACTGACACTGTTTTCTTCTATCAGTACTCGCAACGCAACCAGTAAATTTAAATCTCGGCGATAGATGTCTTCCAGTTCCACGAATTAGCCACTTATTTTGTATGTGTTTGGGTAAATTGTACTCTTCAGGCAAAAAAAATCCCGCCTTTCAGCGGGGAAGCCCAAGAAAAATGGGGATAGTGTCGGAATGAAGTGTCGGTAAAAATAGGTGAGCGTTATTAAAGTATTCTGATCGAAGCAAAAAGCGCTAATTTTCTTGCTCAGATGCACCTGACCATTTGCGCATCTCGATCCAAATCCCAATAATAGTGGCAACCATGCCTACAAGAGGCATCAAAGAGGTGTCAGCTGGCGTTCTGAGTACCAAAGCACAAAACGAGATAAAACAAAGTACGGAGTAAATCGTAAGTCTGTCTAACGCTGTTAACATTGCCTCTCCCTTGCTAGTTGTTACCAAATTGTTAATTTAAGGTAAAACAAAAAATTCCGTTTGCCAAGTGGTTATTGAATATTTTTTCAACGAACGTAGAATTCACCGCTAAGTTAGTTACGAGAATCACACTATGAGCTTTAATCCTGAACTGGCAACAAAGACATTAGAGGCGGAAGGACTGCGCTGCCCAGAGCCAGTGATGATGGTCAGGAAGACAATTCGCAACATGCAAGATGGTGAGATTTTGCTGGTCAAAGCAGATGACCCATCCACGACTCGAGACATTCCGAGTTTCTGCCGTTTTATGGATCACCAATTAATTGCGGCACAAACGGAGCAAGTTCCGTATCAGTACCTGATCAAGAAAGGATTGGAATAATCTGGTCGAATTAAAAACGGCAGCCGATTGGCTGCCGTTTGTTTATTCATCGTATTCGAGTGTGCGAACTTCTGATTGGAGCTTGTTGAGTTGTTTTTTCATTGCCCGCATCTCTTCATGCATAGGAATGATGTGGGCTACGCGAATCCACGCCTCTACTGTTAATCCAGTAAGAACGAACGATCCTGCCACAATCGGCAACCACATATCAGTCAGTACCATCGCTAACAAGCACAGCGCCAAACCAAAGGTGAATAAATAACTCTGACTCTTTGGGGTCATCCCCATGTAACGTGTAAGCATAAACTTGCCCTCTCGCTATCATTCACACCATTAAACTACCATGACAAGTATGACACTAATATGTCATCCGTCACGCTACGGAGCGATTTTAAGTCAGAGTTTGAGCTACGCCACTAATTCGCTAGTTATTGATTATTTGCATCATTTTAACGATTGTTCGCGGATAACATTTTCCATTTTCAGGCTGCGTTATCCGCCTAAAAACATTAAAAGAAGGCCGCACCAATCGCCAACAACACGAACAAAGTAGCGGTGACTTTACGAATCAAACCCAGGGGCATCTTGTCTGCTGAAAGCTTACCAATTAACACCACAGGCACGTTTGCCAACAGCATACCAATGGTCGTGCCAAGTATGACCCAACTCAGCGCATCCGGGTACTGTGCGCCTAGGATAGAAGTAGCGATCTGAGTTTTATCGCCAATCTCAGCCACAAAGAAAGCAATAAAGCTGGCAATGAAAGGACCTCGGTTTGAAATCTGTTCGTCTTCATCCAACTTATCAGGAATCAACACCCAAGCCGCCATCGCGACAAAACTGACCACCAGCACCCACTTTAAAATATCAGGTGATAAATAGTCAGCGACAACCACACCTAACCATGCAGCCAAAGCGTGGTTGGCAATGGTTGCCAAAAAGATTGCTGCAATAATTGGGATTGGTTTGCGGTAACGACTTGCGAGTAATAGAGATAGCAATTGGGTCTTATCGCCAATTTCTGCTAACGCTACAGTAGTAATTGAAATAGCTAAAACGCTCACGACATGCTCATTGGGGCAGGGATTATTATTTTTAACCGAAGACAAACCTCACGCCCCTACCCCGGTTCGTGATGATTTGTCTAAGGTCTTGCTAAACTTGAAAGGCTTCAAGTCTCGAACGCCATGGTGATTTTGCACCAATTATGTTGACGGACGAACCAGATGAAACAGAAACTTCATCAGGTAAGCTACTCCCCAAAGACAGGCGCAATTCTAGCCACCTTTGTTGCGCTTCTCAAGAGCCAAAGCAGGCAAAAACTCCCTTTTAAGAAAAATACAGTAGATAACGCGGTAAAAATTCATTAAAGGAGAAAATCGCCCACGAATTAATCAAGATTAGCTCTACTCCCATGCTCAATATCTGGTTATACTAGATTGTTAATTTATTCAACCGTAATTACTCTTTATCGCCGTTGTTAGAGTTGAAAAACTCGGCATAGATGACGAATTAACGAGTAACAAGAGAATCGCGCGAACCTGACTTATGCAAAAATACGATATCAAAACCTTCCAGGGAATGATCCTCGCGCTGCAGGATTATTGGGCTCAAAATGGTTGTACCATTGTTCAACCGCTAGATATGGAAGTGGGTGCGGGTACCTCTCACCCAATGACCTGTCTACGAGCGCTTGGCCCAGAGCCAATGTCGACAGCTTACGTACAACCTTCACGTCGTCCTACTGATGGCCGTTACGGTGAAAACCCTAACCGTCTTCAGCACTACTACCAATTCCAAGTAGCGCTAAAACCATCGCCTGACAATATTCAAGAGTTGTACCTTGGCTCCCTTGAAGTTCTTGGTATTGACCCTCTTGTACACGACATCCGTTTCGTAGAAGACAACTGGGAAAACCCAACACTAGGCGCATGGGGTCTAGGCTGGGAAGTTTGGCTAAACGGCATGGAAGTGACTCAGTTTACGTACTTCCAACAAGTTGGCGGCCTTGAGTGTAAACCAGTCACTGGTGAGATCACTTACGGTATCGAGCGTCTAGCAATGTACATCCAAGAAGTAGACTCTGTTTACGACCTAGTTTGGAACATCGCGCCAGACGGCAGCAAGGTGACTTACGGTGATATCTTCCACCAAAACGAAGTAGAGCAATCGACTTACAACTTCGAGCACGCAGACGTTGAATTCCTATTTGGTTTCTTCGAACAGTGTGAGAAAGAGTGTAAAGAGTTGCTTGAGCTTGAAAAGCCACTGCCATTACCTGCTTACGAGCGCATCCTAAAAGCAGGTCACGCATTCAACCTACTAGACGCGCGTAAAGCGATCTCAGTAACTGAACGTCAGCGTTACATCCTGCGCATTCGCGATCTGACTAAGTCAGTAGCAGAAGCATACTACGCATCGCGTGAAGCTCTTGGCTTCCCAATGTGTAAGAAAGAACAAGCGTAAGGGGTAGAGAACATGGCAAAAGAATTTCTAATCGAGCTAGGTACAGAAGAGCTACCACCAACGCAACTTCGTACGCTAGCTGAAGCATTCGCAGCAAACTTCGAAGCAGAACTAAAAGGCGCTGAGCTAGCTCACGAAGGCGTAAAATGGTTTGCGGCTCCTCGTCGTCTTGCACTTAAAGTCGCGGCACTAGCAGAAAGCCAATCAGACAAAATCGTTGAAAAACGTGGCCCTGCGGTTTCTGCAGCGTTTGACGCGGAAGGCAACCCAACCAAAGCGGCTCAAGGCTGGGCACGCGGTTGTGGTATTTCTGTTGACCAAGCAGAGCGCATGGTTACAGACAAAGGCGAATGGCTACTGTTCAAACAAGAAGTGAAAGGTCAGCCAACGTCTGAGATCGTCGTTGAACTTGCAGCGAAAGCACTAGCAAACCTACCTATCGCAAAACCAATGCGCTGGGGTAACAAAACAACTCAGTTCATCCGTCCAGTTAAGACGCTAACCATGCTAATGGGCAGCGACCTAATCGAAGGCGAGATCCTTGGTGTTGCTTCTGACCGCACTATCCGTGGTCACCGCTTCATGGGTGAGCAAGAGTTTACTATCGATTCTGCTGAGCAATACCCTGCGATCCTAGAAGAGCGCGGTAAAGTAATGGCAGATTACGAAGCGCGTAAAGCAATCATCCTAGCTGACGCACAAAAAGCGGCAGCAGCAGTTGGCGGTATCGCTGACCTAGAAGATGACCTAGTAGAAGAAGTAACGTCTCTGGTTGAATGGCCAGTGGTACTAACAGCGAAGTTTGAAGAAGAGTTCCTAAAAGTACCTTCTGAAGCATTGGTTTACACCATGAAAGGTGACCAAAAATACTTCCCTGTTTACGACGAAAACAAGAAGCTACTACCTAACTTCATCTTCGTATCGAACATCGAATCAAAAGAGCCTCGTTACGTAATCGAAGGTAACGAGAAAGTGGTTCGTCCTCGTCTTGCTGACGCAGAGTTCTTCTTCAACACAGACCGTAAGCGTCCGCTTATCGACCGTCTGCCTGAACTAGAGCAAGCGATCTTCCAAAAGCAACTGGGTACGATCAAAGACAAAACAGACCGCATCACAGAACTTGCTGGCTACATTGCAGAGCAAATCGGTGCTGACGTTGAGAAATCAAAGCGTGCTGGTCTACTAGCAAAATGTGACCTAATGACCTCAATGGTATTCGAATTCACGGATACTCAAGGCGTTATGGGTATGCACTACGCTCGCCACGACGGTGAAGCAGAAGAAGTTGCAGTAGCACTGAATGAGCAATACATGCCTCGTTTCGCAGGTGATGAACTGCCATCAAACGGTGTTTCAACTGCAGTTGCAATGGCAGACAAGCTAGACACTATCGTAGGTATCTTCGGTATTGGTCAAGCGCCTAAAGGCAGCGACCCATTCGCACTACGCCGCGCATCTCTAGGTGTACTACGTATCATCGTTGAATACGGCTACAACCTAGATCTTGTTGACCTAGTAGCGAAAGCGAAGTCACTGTTTGGCGACCGCCTAACCAACGACAACGTTGAACAAGACGTTATCGAGTTCATGCTTGGTCGTTTCCGTGCTTGGTACCAAGACGAAGGCTTCAGCGTAGACATCATTCAAGCGGTTCTAGCGCGTCGCCCGACTAAACCAGCAGACTTCGACCAACGAGTTAAAGCGGTTTCTCACTTCCGTGAACTGGAAGCGGCAGAGTCTCTAGCAGCAGCGAACAAACGTGTTGGTAACATCCTAGCGAAATTCGACGGCGAACTAGCAGAAGAAATTGACCTAGCATTGCTACAAGAAGACGCAGAGAAAGCACTAGCAGAAAGCGTTGAAGTCATGACTGAAGCACTAGAGCCTGCATTTGCGACCGGTAACTACCAAGAAGCCCTAAGCAAGCTAGCAGATCTGCGTGAGCCAGTGGATGCGTTCTTCGATAACGTAATGGTAATGGCAGACGACGAAGCACTTAAGAAGAACCGTCTGACATTGCTGAACAACCTGCGTAACCTGTTCTTACAGGTCGCAGATATCTCTGTCCTTCAAAAGTAATTCATTACTGATTCAGAAGTGATTAAGAGATAAGTAAAGGGAAGCGTCGGCTTCCCTTTTTTGTTGTCTTTAAACGGAGATAATCGGTTCTTATTATTCATTTTGTGAACAAGGCAAAAATTTGTAGGGTGAGACACGTTTAACTTGTTGGTGCAGAGCTCGGATTGTAGAGGCTCAGTTTTGCTATAACTGGACTGTTTATTCGGGGGAAGGACACAATGAAAAAAACAATTCTCGCACTCTCTATTGGACTATTGAGCGCCTGCAGCCAGATTCCAGAAAATGCTATCGTACTGAGCGTTGGAGACGATACTGCCGTCTTCGAACCAAACTCTAACGGCTTACTTGTCGCCGAGCAAAAACTCGAAAAAGGCAGCTATACCTTTACCATTGCCGACAGTAACCAAACCTGCGGCAGCAGCTTTGCTCTAGCAGAAGAAGATCGCATCAAATTCAATCGTCCATTAAAAATGGATAATTGCGCCACTGATGCACAAATGCCACTGCGCATCTTCAAAGCCAATACCTATCAATTTACGCTCAATCCAACCACCAACGAGCTAACTGTTAGGCTCAAACCCAAACAGAACCAAGACATTACCTACTCTTGCCCTGTCGCAACCGATACGCCAAAAACCATCAACGTTGCTCAAACCTTTAATGATGGCACAGTCGTTCGTGATGCCTTAACCGGACAAGAAGCCACAGTCACCAATGGCAGCGTCACCATGCAGCCGGGTCCTATGAGCCAAGGTCTATTGCTGCTAGAAGAAGTTGAACAGCAAGCCGATAAACCGTTCAGCTGGGATAACGCGACGGTGTACTTCGTCATGACCGACCGCTTCTACAATGGCAACCCAGACAACGACAACAGCTACGGTCGCAGCAAAGACGGAAAATATGAGATTGGTATCTTCCACGGTGGTGACTTAGCGGGTCTAACGAAAAAACTCGATTACATCGAATCACTTGGTGTGAATGCTATCTGGATAACCTCACCACTGGAACAAATCCACGGCTGGGTTGGCGGCGGCGATAAAGGCGACTTTAAGCACTACGGCTACCACGGTTACTACCATCAAGATTGGACCAAGCTTGATGCCAACATGGGGACCGAAGATGAACTCAGAACCTTCGTCGATACCGCCCACAAGAAAGGCATCCGCGTGATTTGGGATGTAGTCATGAACCACACAGGTTATGCGACATTAGCAGACATGCAGGAATTCGGCTTTGGTCAGCTTTACCTAGATGACCAAGAAGCCAAAGAAGTCCTTGGTGAAAAATGGACCGACTGGCAGCCAAAATCAGGACAAAGCTGGCACAGCTTCAACGACTACATCAAATACGGTGATAGCGAAGCGTGGGATAAATGGTGGGGCAAGGATTGGATCCGCACCGACATTGGTGACTACGATGCTCCGGGCTACAACGACATCACCATGTCTTTGAACTACCTACCGGATCTCAAAACCGAATCGACCCAGAAAACCGGATTACCAAACTTCTTCCGCAATAAAGACACCAATGCGCAAGATGAGCTGCAAACCCCGCGTGAACACCTCATTACCTGGTTATCCGATTGGGTGCGCGACTACGGCATTGATGGCTTCCGCGTTGACACGGCCAAACACGTTGAAATGGAAGCGTGGGCAGAGCTGAAAGCCAGCACCACTAAAGCGCTTGCCCAGTGGAAGCAAAACAACCCAGACAAAGCCTTGGATGACCTACCTTTCTGGATGACAGGTGAAGTGTGGGCACACAGCGTGGTGAAGAGCCCGTATTTCGATAACGGCTTCGATTCCATCATCAACTTCGAGTTCCAATCTGATGTGGCACCAAAAGCGCTGAAATGTTTCGCTCAACTCGATAGCGATTATCGCCGCTACGCAGAACGTATTAACTCCGATCCTGAGTTCAACGTGTTGAGTTACCTTTCTTCGCACGATACTCAGCTGTTTTGGTCGGCACGCAGCCGCAGCTTCGATGACCAAGCACGCGCTGCAAATGCACTGATGCTGGCTCCTGGTGCAATACAGATCTATTACGGCGATGAGATTGCTCGTGATTTTGGTATTACCGGTTCCGACCCTACTCAAGGTACTCGCTCTGATATGCCATGGGATAAGATTCATGGCGAACGTGAAGACTTGCTGCAACATTGGCAAAAACTCGGCGAGTTCCGTCAACGCCACCCAGCGGTTGCGCAAGGCAAACACATCACTCGCAATCAAGAAGGGTATTACGCGTTCGAGCGCCAATACCACGACGACAAAGTGCTGATCGTCTACACTGGCGAATAGCCGATTCACTCCACCAGCAAGGGAAGCATTTCGCTTCCCTTTTTTATTCACTGCTCATATCCCCATCATCTGGTCTGATGACAAACTTTTTTCTTCTTCGAGTAAATTCACACTTTGCGTCGTAATAACATTAGGGTAAGGTCAAGTATTACTCTATAAGCTGATGTTTCATCAGCATTCAATACACATAAGCAATCACAATGAATTAGGTATCAGTCAGCATGCAGTTCTCAAAGTTTGGTGAAAAATTTAATCAGTATTCAGGTATCACGCAGTTAATGGACGATTTGAATGATGGTCTACGCACACCAGGTGCCATCATGCTCGGTGGAGGTAACCCAGCCGCCATTCCTGCCATGCTCGATTACTTTCACCAAGCCAGTGAGGAAATGCTCGCCAGTGGGGAGCTCGTCGCCGCCCTCGCCAACTACGATGGTCCGCAGGGTAAAGACACGTTCGTCAAAGCGCTAGCTCAGTTATTCAGTGAAACTTACGGCTGGGATATTTCCGAAAAGAACATCAGCCTAACTAACGGCAGCCAAAGTGGCTTCTTCTACTTGTTCAACTTACTCGCAGGTAAACAGCCAGACGGTTTGCACAAGAAAGTGCTACTGCCTATCGCGCCTGAGTACATCGGTTATGGCGACGCGGGCATTGATGAAGACATCTTTGTCTCATACCACCCAGAAATCGAACTGTTAGATAACGGTCTGTTTAAATACCACGTCGATTTTGAGCAGCTAACCGTCGACGACTCTGTTGCGGCAATCTGCGCGTCTCGCCCAACTAACCCAACGGGTAATGTACTGACAGACGAAGAAGTACGTAAGCTGGACAAGCTAGCACGTGAGAACAACATTCCGCTGATCATCGATAACGCCTACGGCTTGCCGTTCCCGAACATCATTTTTGAAGATGTCGAACCGTTCTGGAATGAAAACACCATCCTGTGCATGAGCTTATCTAAACTTGGCTTGCCGGGCGTGCGTTGTGGGATTGTGATTGCGAGTGAAGAAATCACTCAAGCATTAACCAATATGAATGGCATCATCAGCCTAGCGCCGGGCAGTGTGGGTCCAGCGCTGGCAAACCATATAATTGGCAAAGGCGATCTGCTTAAACTGAGTTCAGAGGTGATTAAGCCGTTCTACAAGCAGAAGTCGCAACGTGCGGTTGAACTACTCCAAGAAGCGATTACCGATGAGCGCTTCCGTATCCACAAGCCGGAAGGCGCTATCTTCTTGTGGTTATGGTTTGATGAACTGCCAATCACAACAATGGAACTGTACCAACGCTTGAAAGCGCGTGGGGTATTGATAGTCCCGGGTGAATACTTCTTTATTGGCCAGCAAGACGAATGGGACCACGCTCATCAGTGCTTACGCATGAACTACGTTCAAGACGATGAGATGATGCAGAAAGGGATTGCGATTATCGCGGAAGAAGTGGAAAAGGCTTACCAGCAAGGTCTGTAATACGAAGCAATCGCTTCGGCTACTCCAATTAAAAAGAGCGCCAACTGGCGCTCTTTCTCACTCTATAGGGCAAATAACTTGCTGATTAGTTGCTTTCTAGCAGGTTGTTGCCACCGATAGCAATTTTACGTGGTTGCATTGCTTCTGGAATTTCACGAACCAAGTCAATGTGTAATAGGCCGTTTTCCATTGAAGCGCCAGTCACTTTTACATAATCCGCTAGCTGGAATTTACGTTCAAAGTCGCGCTCTGCAATGCCTTGGTACACGTAGTTTTTGCCTTCTTCTGCTTTGCGTTCGCCCTTCACAATCAACATGTTTTCGTTTTGAGTCAGATCGAGTTGGTCTTCAGAGAAGCCAGCAACTGCCATAGTAATACGGTAGTTATGCTCGTCTTTTTGCTCAATGTTGTACGGAGGGTAACCGCCAGAAGTATTTTTCGCTGTATTCGCTTCCATCAGGTTTAGCAGACGATCAAAGCCAATTGCATTACGGTATAGTGGTGAGAAATCTACGTTACGCATAAATCTATCCTCTTAATTAAGCAATAGTCTTAGCTCAGATGACCTTCATCTCACAGGCGTGTTTATGCAAAAACCAACGCAGAGCTAAGAGATTCTTATCATTCCGCAGGCCATCATTTGGCTCGGAGACATGATAGGAAATCTAAAGGTTTAAGTTGTGTGCTAAAACGCCATATCCTCTTTTGAGCGATCTCGTTTTAGCGATTCCAGAGGGCTGTCTTCTAGTCTCTAGCAAGCCAGTCATCCTCTTCACAACTAGATATAAGGTCGTCAAAAATGACTTTCAAGGGAAAAAATAAAAAATTTTAAGTGCGCTCGCTATCTCCCCAGAAAGGTCAGTTTACCCTCGCTTTGCAATCGGTATTAAAAAGCCCACCTTTCTGGTGGGCTCAATCTGCACTCTACTTGCGGGAAGATTTACGCGCTTTTACAACGCCCTTTTCTGCCGCCTTTTCCTGTTTTAACTTACGCTTTTCTTTCAGACTCAACTGTGGTTGTTTCTTGTCTTTCTTACTCATGACTTCACCTCTATTTATTGACACAACAGACAGCCACACAGCATTCTCTGCGCTGGTGGCTGCGATTGATGAACAATTTCAGTAATCACAAAGCAGCGTCGCTGATTAAAAATTTCCACTTCGAGCGCATCATTTTTAGCTCGACCTAACAATCGAGCCCCCAAATAAGAATCGACCGCTAGCATACCTGTCATCGGTTGCCCCTTGCGCGAGCTGACTAACGTCATGCGATATTGATAGGCGCGTTCAACATCCACTAAGCGAACCGTGTCCCCAACCGCAATACGAGCTCGGTTACGGCAATGGGCCTGTTGCTCGCAGGTTTCAAATAGCGATAACAACCTTAGTGGTGATTGATAGGTTAAAAAGCGACTGGTTAACCACCAAGTTCGCAGCGCCAAACAGTACGCCGAGAACCAGCGTTCAAACATGATTATTTCCTTCTTAATGCCTTGTCTTACAAATAAATTCAGTGCATTGAACCGGAAGTGCATCACCTCCGGCTTAGTTCAGGAAAGTCATCACCATTTTCTCAACCTCCTTATTCATCAGCTCTTCAGCACTATAGCGAGCAGAAAAAAGAAAGCAAAAGCGCCCAAGCGAACAAAATGGCGAGAAAAAAAGAAAACAGAAATAAAATGGCAAGCTTGATCAGGTTATTGGCAATTAGCACCAGAAAAACCAAAGTCTTGGCAGAAAGTGGCGATTTTCATTGGTGGTTAAAACAAAAAAAAGCAGCGATTTCTCGCTGCTTTTTTCTATTAAGATAAGTTGTCGTTACACGTCTAAGTTCGCTACTTTCAGCGCGTTTTCTTCGATGAAGTTACGACGAGGTTCTACTTGGTCACCCATCAGTGTTGTGAACAATTGGTCTGCGCCTACCGCATCCTCAATCGTTACTTGCATCATGCGACGCGTTTCTGGGTCCATAGTCGTTTCCCACAGCTGATCTGGGTTCATCTCACCTAGACCTTTGTAACGCTGACGGCTCAGACCACGCATTGACTCTTTAACCAACCAATCAAGCGCTTCTGCAAAGCTTGCTACTGGCATCGTACGCTCACCACGTTTGATGTACGCACCTTCTTCCAGAAGCCCATCCAGTGCTTCTGATAGATCAGCCAATTTGCCGTACTCTTTCGAGTTTAGGAAATCGATGCTAATTGCATGTTCGTGCGTCACGCCGTGAGTACGAACCACGATCTTAGGCAAGTTTAAGCCTAGTTCTTCGTGCTGCTCAACTTCGTAGCTGTATTGGCTCGCGCCCACTTCTTTCGCATTCAGCTGCTCAATAAGCTGCTTCGTCCACGCTTCAACAACTGATGCGTCATGGCATTGCTCAGGCGTTAGACGAGGAGTGTAGATCAACTCGTTTACCAAAGCACTTGGGTAACGACGGCTCATACGTTCCGCTAGTTTAATACCCGCATTGTACTGTTGAACAAGCTTCTCTAGTGCTTCACCTGCCAATGCTGGTGCTTCTGCGTTTACGTGTAGCGATGCATTATCCAGAGCCAATGATACTTGGTATTGGTTCATCGCTTCTTCGTCTTTGATGTACTGCTCTTGTTTCCCTTTTTTCACTTTGTAAAGTGGTGGCTGAGCGATGTACACGTAACCACGCTCGATAAGCTCTGGCATTTGGCGGTAGAAGAAGGTCAATAGTAGCGTACGGATGTGCGAACCATCGACATCGGCATCGGTCATGATGATGATGTTGTGGTAACGCAGCTTGTCCGGGTTGTACTCGTCACGACCGATACCACAACCTAGTGCGGTGATCAGTGTTGCTACTTCTTGCGAAGATAGCATCTTGTCGAAACGTGCTTTTTCTACGTTAAGAATCTTACCTTTTAGCGGTAGGATTGCTTGGTTCTTACGATTACGGCCTTGTTTTGCGGAGCCGCCTGCCGAATCACCCTCCACTATGTATAGTTCAGAGAGTGCCGGATCTTTTTCCTGACAGTCTGCAAGTTTACCTGGAAGGCCAGCTAGGTCTAGTGCACCTTTACGGCGCGTCATTTCACGAGCTTTACGCGCTGCTTCACGAGCACGTGCTGCATCGATGATTTTCGAACAAACCATCTTCGCTTCTGTCGGGTTCTCAATCAGGAACTCAGACAGTTTTTCACCCATTGCAGACTCAACAGCTGATTTCACTTCAGAAGAAACCAGTTTGTCTTTTGTTTGGCTTGAGAACTTAGGATCTGGTACTTTCACCGAAACAACCGCAGTTAGACCTTCACGCGCATCGTCGCCTGAAGTCGCTGTTTTCGCTTTCTTCGAGAAACCTTCTTTATCCATAAAGCTGTTCAATGTACGTGTTAGCGCAGCACGGAAACCAGCAAGGTGAGTACCACCATCACGCTGTGGGATATTGTTGGTAAAGCAGAAGATATTCTCTTGGAAACCATCGTTCCATTGCATCGCCACTTCAACTGAAATGCCGTCTTCACGCTCAGAGTTAAAGTGGAAGATTTTTTCGATGATTGGCGTTTTGTTGGTGTTTAGGTGATCAACGAACGCTTGAATACCACCTTCATACATGAAGTGATCATGTTTGTCCGCTTCACGTTCATCAACCAATTTGATCGACACACCAGAGTTCAGGAATGACAGTTCACGCAGGCGTTTCGCCAGAATGTCATAGTGAAACTCAGTGTTAGAGAACGTCTCGGCACTTGGCCAGAAACGAATTTGTGTACCGGTTTTATCCGTATCACCCACAACGGCTAGTGGCGCTTGAGGCTCACCATGGCGGTAGGTTTGCGTATGGATATGGCCACCACGATGAATCGTCAGCTCAACTTTCTCAGATAGAGCGTTTACCACTGAAACACCTACCCCGTGAAGACCACCCGATACTTTGTATGAGTTATCGTCGAACTTACCACCCGCGTGAAGTACCGTCATGATTACTTCTGCTGCAGAGACATTTTCCTCTGAGTGGATTTCTGTTGGAATGCCACGACCATCATCGCTAACGGAAACCGAGTTATCCTCATGAATTGTCACAACGATGTCTTTACAGTGACCTGCCAACGCTTCATCAATTGAGTTATCCACCACCTCGAAAACCATGTGGTGAAGGCCGGTGCCGTCGTCCGTATCGCCGATGTACATTCCTGGACGCTTACGTACCGCATCCAGACCCTTCAGTACCTTAATACTCGATGAATCGTAATTTTCAGACATGAGTTTCTCTCTTCTAGTTTGACTCTATCCTGCCATGTTCCACATGAAACAATTTACCGTTATCGTCCAACATATCGGCGATTTGGCTTTCAGTGATAGAGCTTACAAATACTTGTGCGCCCGTCTCTTTTAAGCAGTCAGCAAGACGCTTGCGACGTTGGCTATCTAATTCCGACGCGAAGTCATCAATTAGGTAAATGCATTGTTTACCGGTCATCTCTGTCAGGTGTTGCCCTTGCGCGACACGCAATGCACACACCATGAGTTTTAATTGACCGCGTGACAGAACATCTTCAACGGGCGTTCCGTTCACTTTAATGCGCAAATCAGCTTTGTTTGGGCCACTAAAGGTGTATCCCAATGCCTGATCACGCTCAAAATTCTTTTCTAGTATCTCGTGGTATGGGGTGTCTTTATCCCAGCCACGATAATACTTCAATTGGATCTCAAATTCTGGCAAAAATGTCTGACAGATAGTTTCTGCGACGGTTTTCATCTGCTCGATGTAACTTGCTCGCCATTGGCTGATGTTTTCAGCCAACCCTGCCATTTCCTGATCCCAATAACTGAGCTCACGATAACTATTGGCGGTTTTCAACAACGCGTTGCGCTGCTTGTTAAGGCGTTTGAACCTTCCCCATGCTTGATAAAAAGCGGGCTCGGTATGAAACACGCCCCAATCAATAAACGCACGACGATGTTTAGGGCCATCTGTCAGTAAATCAAACCCTTCTGGGTGTATCAACTGCAGAGGCAGAACTTGTGCCAACTGCGCTAATTTTTGTCCAGATTGACCGCCTATTTTAACCTCTGTTGAGCCATCACGCTGCTTATTAATGCCGATAGGTAGCTCAAATTGATCCGAGTTCAAAAAACGACCATGAACAAACAGTTCGTCACACTCATTTTGTATCACTCGTCCGGTGAGAGAACTCTTGAATGAGCGGCCATGCCCGAGCAGGTAAACCGCTTCTAAGACACTGGTTTTACCGCTGCCGTTCGGCCCGATAAGAAAGTTAAAGCCTGCTGATAACTCAATATCACAGGCTTTAATGTTTCGAAACTGCTGAATGATGAGACGAGAAAGAGGCATTCAGTTGGCTTATAGACGAATTGGCATCACCACGTACATGGCACTGTCATCGTCGGCATTTTCAATCAATGCGCTAGCGTTAGCATCCGACATCGACACACGTACATTTTCACAACGCAACGTGTTCAGAACATCAAGCACATAGCTTACGTTAAAGCCGATTTCGATGGCGTCACCTTCAAAGGTCACATCAAGCATCTCTTCCGCTTCTTCTTGTTCTGGGTTATTCGCGGTTATGCGCATTTCAGTATCAGCCAGATTCACACGCACGCCACGGAATTTTTCGTTGGAAAGAATCGCAGCACGAGAGAAGGCTTGGCGCAACTCGTCACAACTTGCTATTAGGGTCTTATTGGTGCTCTGAGGCAATACGCGGCGGTAGTCAGGGAAACGACCATCAACCAACTTAGAGGTAAAAGTAAAGTTATTCACCTCAGCACGAACATTGGAGCTACCGATCTGAAGTACTACAGGTTGCTCTGGCGCGTCCATCAACTTCACTAATTCTTGCACACCTTTGCGTGGCACGATGATTTGCTTCTGCGCAAAATCCGCACCCAGCTGAGTTTGCGATACCGCCATACGGTGGCCGTCCGTCGCCACGCTGCGTAGCGTGGTACCGTCAATTTCAAACAACATGCCGTTGAGGTAGTAACGAACGTCTTGATTCGCCATCGAGAACTGAGTTTTGTCGATCAGCGTACGTAGATCGGCTTGGCTCAGTGATACTTCCACTTCACTTTGCCAATCTTCAATATTAGGGAAATCGTTCGCAGGAAGCGTTGCCAATGAGAAACGGCTGCGACCAGAGCGAACTTGTACGCGATCACCTTCTAATACAAATGTGATGATCGCATCGTCCGGTAAACCACGGCAGATATCGAGAAACTTACGCGAAGGAACGGTAATGCTGCCCGCTTCAAAATCACCTTCTAGCGTCACTTTGCTTACTAACTCTACTTCAAGATCGGTTGCCGTCATCGACAATACGTTCTCTTCTACTTTAAGAAGTAGGTTACCCAGGATTGGCAGAGT
Source organism: Vibrio sp. E14 (assembly GCF_020515785.1). Taxonomy (NCBI): domain Bacteria; kingdom Pseudomonadati; phylum Pseudomonadota; class Gammaproteobacteria; order Vibrionales; family Vibrionaceae; genus Vibrio; species Vibrio sp. E14. Next base: position 57,846 of record NZ_JAHPJI010000012.1, on the reverse strand, counting down.
TGGTCGGCCACCTAAAGCGCCCGAAACCTGCTGTAGCGGTTTGATTAAATGACTACGTTCAATGGTAAATTTCATGCTTGGCTCTTTACGCTGTCAGCTCAATAAATGATTTGCTTAGAATACCGTTATTCTAACCGATTACGAGGACAGGGTGCGAATCAAGTTAGAGTAATCTTCTTTAATATCGTGGCTCTCTTCACGCAGCTGCTCAATCTTGCGACACGCATGAAGTACGGTCGTATGATCGCGGCCACCAAACGCATCACCAATTTCAGGCAGGCTGTGGTTGGTTAGCTCTTTTGCTAACGCCATGGCCAGCTGACGAGGACGCGCTACAGAACGAGAGCGACGTTTGGACAGCAAGTCAGCCACTTTTATCTTGTAGTATTCCGCCACCGTCTTTTGAATGTTATCGATCGTCACCAGCTTCTCTTGTAGAGCAAGCAGATCGCGCAGCGCTTCACGAACAAAATCAATCGTAATTGGGCGGCCAGTAAAGTTCGCGTTAGCGATAACGCGGTTCAGTGCACCTTCTAGCTCACGAACGTTCGAACGCAGACGCTTGGCAATGAAGAATGCCACTTCATCAGCAAGGTGGATTTGGTGATCTTCGGCTTTTTTCATCAAGATCGCCACACGCGTTTCAAGCTCAGGCGGCTCGATCGCAACAGTAAGACCCCAACCAAAGCGAGATTTAAGACGATCTTCAACGCCATTAATCTCTTTAGGATAACGGTCAGACGTTAAGATGATCTGCTGGTTACCTTCCAATAGTGCGTTGAAGGTATGGAAGAATTCTTCTTGCGAACGTTCTTTATTAGCAAAGAATTGGATGTCATCGATAAGGAGTGCATCCACACTGCGGTAGTAGCGTTTGAATTCTTCAATCGCATTGTTTTGCAGCGCTTTCACCATGTCTTGCACAAAACGCTCTGAGTGCATGTAGACCACTTTCGCGTTCGGGTTGTTATCCACAATCGCGTTACCCACCGCATGCAATAAGTGGGTTTTACCCAAACCCGTGCCGCCGTATAGGAATAGTGGGTTGTAAGCTGCACCTGGGTTATCCGATACCTGACGCGCCGCAGCCAAACCCAGTTGGTTCGACTTACCTTCAACAAAGTTGTCGAACTTGTGTTTTGGGTTCATGTTTGAGCGGTGATTGATCGCCGCAATCGCTTGAGCGTCGTCATCCCAGGTTTTGTGTACTGGCTTACGTGCCTGTAATTGCGCAGGTGCAGATGACTCCGCAGCTACATCTGCAGGCGTACGTGTCGGCGCTGGTTTTGGAGCAGAGACAGGTCGACTCCCCACTTCAAAGCGTAAGTTAGGAATGTCGCCACCACAGTATTCCTGTAGTAAACGAGTAATATTGTTCAGATACTTATCACGCACCCAGTCCAACACAAAGCGGTTTGGCGCGAATAGAGTGAGAGTATTGTCATTGAGCTCCGCTTGTAGCGGACGAACCCACATGCTGAATTCTGTAGCTGGTAGCTCTTCTTGAAGCTGCTGCAAACATTGCAGCCAAAGCGAAGATGACACGGTGCCCCCACTGAGTAATTGAATTATCGGAAAAGACTGGCAATTTTACCTGTTGATAACCAAGATCGCCAGCGATTGATCGACGATCCAGTGAATAAGATCCAAGTTATTCACAATTATTTCTGCAAACTTGATGAGATCAACACACCTTGCCCCAAATTTGCCCACACAACGATCCACAATTGGGCAAAATTCACAAGATCGAGTGATTGGTGATAAGTCTGTGTATTATTTTATTCCCAATGCTGATTTTGTCGATCATTTCCCCTGGTTCAGTTCGCATTTTTGTCACATTTAACATTCTTCTTCTATTATCTAATAACTCACAGGTCTAGGTTATTGCTCTTGGTTATTTATTTAATTGAGCTAACTAACAGTAGTATTTCCAACCATAAAATTATGGAGATGTATTATGAAAAACTGGATTAAGGTTGCCGTTGCAGCCATTGCACTGTCGGCAGCAACCGTACAAGCCGCTACTGAAGTCAAAGTTGGTATGTCAGGTCGCTACTTCCCGTTTACTTTTGTAAAGCAAGATAAGCTACAAGGCTTTGAAGTCGACATGTGGGATGAAATCGGCAAACGCAACGATTACAAAATCGAATACGTAACAGCCAACTTCTCTGGTTTATTTGGTCTGCTAGAAACCGGTCGCATCGATACGATCTCCAACCAAATCACCATGACTGATGAGCGTAAAGCCAAATACCTATTCGCAGACCCTTACGTTGTAGATGGCGCACAAATTACCGTGCGTAAAGGCAACGACAGCATCAAAGGTGTTGACGATCTCGCGGGTAAAACCGTTGCTGTGAACCTAGGATCTAACTTCGAGCAACTGCTTCGTCAGTACGACAAAGATGGCAAGATCAACATCAAAACGTACGACACTGGTATCGAACATGATGTGGCACTCGGTCGTGCAGATGCATTTGTAATGGATCGTCTTTCTGCATTAGAGCTGATTAAGAAAACCGGTCTTCCTCTGGAATTGGCGGGCGAACCGTTTGAGACAATTCAAAACGCATGGCCTTTCGTGGACAACGAGAAAGGTCGTAAGCTGCAAGAAGAAGTAAACAAAGCACTGGCTGAGATGCGCGCAGATGGTACAGTAGAGAAAATTTCCGTGAAGTGGTTTGGCGCTGACATCACGAAATAAGAACTCTTTGTACTTTAGGCCGCAAAGTGGTATCACTCTCGGACTAAAATAAACTTACGTAAAGGTGGAACTTGTTTTCCACCTTTTCTTTTCTCTAGCCTTTAGGTAAGCCGTATGGGATTTGACTTTAATTACATGTTGGAACTGCTGCCGATATTGCTGAAATATCTTGGCACTACCATGGAAATGGCGACGTGGGGATTGGTGTTTTCACTGATTTTATCCGTCATTTTAGCCAATATTCGCGTATTTAAACTGCCAGTTCTGGATCAATTAAGCCAACTGTACATCAGCTTCTTCCGTGGCACCCCACTCTTAGTTCAGCTTTTCCTGCTTTATTATGGCTTACCACAAATCTTCCCATTGATGGTGGGTATTGATGCCTTCTCAGCAGCGGTGATCGGTTTAACGCTGCACTTTGCCGCTTATATGGCGGAAAGCATTCGTGCCGCCATTATTGGTATTGATCGTAGCCAGATGGAAGCCAGCTTATCGGTGGGCATGACAACATCTCAGGCGATGCGCCGCGTCATTTTGCCTCAAGCAACCCGCGTAGCGCTGCCTTCACTGATGAACTATTTCATCGATATGATCAAGTCAACGTCTCTCGCCTTTACGCTTGGTGTGGCTGAAATCATGGCCAAAGCACAGATGGAAGCCTCATCAAGCTTCCGTTTCTTTGAAGCTTTCCTTGCGGTTGCACTTATTTACTGGGGCGTGGTGGTGATTCTGACTCGCGTACAAATCTGGGCAGAAGCAAAACTGAATAAGGCGTACGTACGATGATTAAGTTAGAAAATATTCACAAACGTTTTGGTGAGACTGAAGTGCTGAAAGGCATCGACCTCGATATTCAGCAAGGTGAGATCATTGTGATTATCGGTTCAAGTGGTACGGGTAAATCAACCTTGCTGCGTACGGTGAACTTTCTAGAACAGGCAGATGAAGGCCGTATCACGATAGATGAAGTCTCTGTTGATACTCAAAAACACACAAAAGCCGAAGTATTAGCGCTGCGTCGTCGAACTGGCTTTGTGTTCCAAAACTATGCCCTGTTTGCCCATATGAATGCGCGCCAGAATATTGCCGAAGGTCTAGTGACCGTTCGAGGATGGAAAAAAGCCGATGCTCTCAAACGAGCGCAACAAATTCTGGATGACATCGGCCTTGGGGATAAAGGCGATAGTTATCCAGCGGCATTGTCTGGCGGCCAACAACAACGTGTGGGTATCGGCCGAGCGATGGCGCTGCAACCAGAACTGCTGTTATTTGACGAACCAACTTCTGCGCTGGATCCTGAATGGGTCGGAGAAGTTCTCTCATTAATGAAGAAGTTAGCTAATCAGCATCAAACCATGCTGGTGGTGACGCACGAGATGCAATTCGCGAAAGAAGTCGCTGATAGAGTGATCTTCATGGCGGAAGGCAATATCGTTGAGCAAGGTTCTCCACAGGATATCTTCGATAATCCACAAGATCCTCGTTTGAAAAAATTCCTTAACCAAGTAGGAATAGAGTAACGATCAAGCATCAGGATCGATTGATCCTTGAGATTTTACTCACACTACGTATAATCGCCCGGCCGGAATTTCGTACTCATTGAGTCATTGACACATTATGTGAGTGTGATTACAATTCCGCCTCTTTGTTGAGAGGCGTCGGTTGTCCTTCTCTATATAAAGAGCTTCTTTATATAAGAAAGCAAATACCCACGCCGGGTTTAACAAGAACCTAAAACTACTGATCAGTAAAGGTAATTATCATGAAACGCACTTTTCAACCTACAGTTCTAAAGCGCAAGCGTACTCACGGCTTCCGTGCTCGCATGGCAACTAAGAACGGTCGTAAAGTTATCAACGCACGTCGTGCAAAAGGCCGTGCGCGCCTATCAAAATAATCGCTAGTTTATTTTGAACACGTACGCGTTTAATCGGGAGTTACGTTTGTTAACTCCCGAGCATTATCAAAACGTCTTCCAGCAAGCTCATCGAGCTGGCTCGCCTCATTTCACCATCATTGCTCGCAATAACAAACTTTCTCACCCACGATTAGGTTTAGCGGTTCCCAAAAAGCAAATCAAAACGGCTGTCGGTCGTAACCGATTTAAGCGTTTGGCTCGTGAAAGCTTTCGTAACAATCAACATCAGCTTCCAAACAAAGATTTTGTTGTGATTGCGAAGAAAAGCGCGCAAGATTTAAGCAATGAGGAAATTTTTAAGTTGTTTGATAAGCTATGGCAACGCCTGTCTCGCCCTTCACGTGGATAGCCATTGGGCTCGTTTATCTGTATCGCTGGTTTATCAGCCCTTTGATTGGTCCTCGTTGCCGGTTCACACCAACCTGTTCCACTTACGCGCTAGAAGCTTTGAGAGCTCACGGTTTTGTAAAAGGATGTTGGTTATCAGGCAAACGTCTATTAAAATGCCACCCTTTGAATGAAGGGGGGTATGACCCCGTTCCACCAGTCCAAAAACAAGACAGAGATAACTAACGATGGATTCTCAACGTAATATCCTGCTCATCGGTTTGGCCCTGGTTTCTTTTTTGCTGTTTCAACAATGGCAAGTTGCAAAGAATCCAGAACCTCAAGCAGTTGAACAGGCTCAATCAAGCAGCACTCTACCTGCACCATCTTTTGCTGATGAACTTGACCCAGTTCCTGGTCAACAGCAAGCTTCTGCAAAAACTATCACAGTAACGACTGATGTTTTAACTCTGTCGATCGACACCGTTGGTGGCGATGTGGTACATGCCAACCTTAACGAATACTCTGCTGAGTTAGATTCATCAGATTCCTTTGTTCTGCTTAAAGACGCTCAAGGTCACCAATTTATCGCTCAAAGCGGTCTAGTGGGTCCTCAAGGTATCGACTTGAGCAGCACAAATCGCCCTCACTACAACGTAAGTGCAGACAGCTTCACAATGGCTGACGGTCAAGATGAACTTCGCGTTCCGATGACATTCACTGCAAACGGCATCGAATACACCAAAACTTACATCTTTAAACGCGGCAGCTACGCGCTTAATGTTGAATACGATGTAGTGAACAACTCAGGCAACAACGCAACATTTGGTATGTACGCTCACCTACGTCAAAACCTAATGGACGATGGTGGTAGCATCACAATGCCTACTTACCGTGGTGGCGCATACTCAACAGAAGATACGCGTTACAAGAAGTACAGCTTTGATGATATGCAGGATCGCAACCTGTCTCTTAACCTAGCCGATGGCCAAGGTTGGGCAGCAATGATTCAGCACTACTTTGCCGCAGCTTGGATCCCACGTAACGAACCAGGTACTAACCTATACACTCGTGTAATTGGCAACCTAGGCGACATCGGCGTTCGTATGCCGAACAAAACTATCGCAACAGGCGATCAGGCTAAGTTTGAAGCAACACTTTGGGTTGGTCCAAAACTGCAAGATGAAATGGCAGAAGTGGCACCTAACCTAGACCTAGTAGTGGACTACGGCTGGTTATGGTTCATTGCGAAGCCTCTTCATATGTTGCTTTCATTCATCCAGAGCTTTGTTGGCAACTGGGGTGTGGCAATCATCTGTCTGACCTTCATCGTTCGTGGTGCAATGTACCCACTAACAAAAGCGCAATACACGTCTATGGCGAAAATGCGCATGCTACAGCCTAAGCTGCAAGCAATGCGTGAGCGTATCGGTGATGACCGTCAGCGCATGAGCCAAGAAATGATGGAACTGTACAAGAAAGAGAAAGTGAACCCACTAGGTGGCTGTTTACCTCTTATCCTACAGATGCCTATTTTCATCGCACTATACTGGGCGCTAATGGAATCGGTAGAGCTACGTCACTCACCATTCTTCGGTTGGATTCATGACCTTTCAGCGCAGGACCCTTACTACATCCTGCCGCTATTGATGGGTGCGTCTATGTTCCTAATCCAGAAGATGAGCCCAACAACGGTAACGGATCCAATGCAGCAGAAGATCATGACCTTTATGCCGGTTATGTTTACCTTCTTCTTCTTGTTCTTCCCATCAGGTCTCGTTCTGTACTGGTTGGTGTCGAACATCGTAACGCTTATCCAGCAAACTCTGATCTACAAAGGATTAGAGAAAAAAGGCTTACACAGCAAGTAACCTTTTAGGAAATGATTGAGAAAGGCGGCCAAAAGGTCGCCTTTTTGTTTTTGGCTGATTACAATTCAGCTAATTAATTGTGATGGCTCCCTAGGTATCTTCCCTATAGCCCAGCTCAAAAGGCAAAATTATGACTACAGATACGATTGTCGCTCAAGCGACCGCGCCTGGTCGTGGCGGTGTCGGTATTATTCGAGTTTCTGGCCCTAAAGCCAACCAAGTGGCGTTAGAAGTCACTGGCAAAACACTAAAGCCCCGCTACGCAGAATACCTGCCGTTTAAGTCAGAAGATGGCACTGTGCTTGATCAGGGCATCGCACTGTACTTCCCTAACCCGCACTCATTTACCGGTGAAGACGTACTTGAGCTGCAAGGCCATGGCGGCCCCGTCGTGATGGATATGCTGATAAAACGCATTCTAGGTATAGATGGTATCCGAGCAGCTCGTCCTGGTGAGTTCTCTGAGCGCGCGTTTCTGAACGATAAACTCGACCTAGCTCAAGCCGAAGCGATTGCAGACCTCATTGATGCCAGTTCTGAAGAAGCAGCAAAATCGGCGCTGCAATCCTTACAGGGCGCATTTTCAGGCCGCATTAATACCTTAGTTGAGTCGCTGATTCATTTGCGTATCTATGTTGAAGCAGCCATCGACTTCCCTGAAGAAGAGATCGACTTTTTGGCCGACGGTAAAGTGGCTGGTGACCTACAAGCCATCATCGACAACCTAGATGCGGTGCGCAAAGAAGCTAACCAAGGCGCTATTATGCGTGAAGGGATGAAAGTCGTGATTGCGGGTCGTCCAAATGCGGGCAAATCAAGCCTACTAAACGCGCTATCGGGTAAAGAATCTGCAATCGTAACCGACATCGCAGGAACCACGCGTGATGTACTGCGTGAGCATATCCATATTGATGGCATGCCACTACACATCATTGATACAGCAGGTTTGCGTGATGCTTCCGATGAAGTAGAGAAAATCGGTATCGAACGCGCGTGGGATGAAATAGCCCAAGCAGACCGCGTGTTGTTCATGGTGGATGGCACGACAACCGATGCCACCGATCCGAAAGATATCTGGCCAGATTTTGTGGATCGCCTACCAGACAACATTGGCATAACTGTGATCCGTAATAAAGCGGATCAAACGGGTGAAGATATGGGGATCTGCCACGTCAATAACCCTACTCTTATCCGTTTGTCAGCGAAGACTGGTGCAGGGGTTGAAGCTCTGCGCGATCATCTCAAGGAGTGTATGGGCTTCTCTGGCAACAGTGAAGGTGGGTTTATGGCTCGTCGTCGTCATCTCGATGCATTAGAACGTGCCGCACAGCACCTTCAAATAGGCCAGGAGCAGCTTGAAGGCTATATGGCAGGTGAAATATTGGCTGAAGAGCTACGTATCACCCAACAACATCTCAATGAGATTACCGGTGAGTTCAGTTCTGACGACTTACTGGGACGAATCTTCTCTTCATTCTGTATCGGGAAGTAAATAATCGAACGCGCGGTGCTGAGCTTAACTCACACCGCGTTTCTTTTTGTACGGCAAGCCATCCATGAGCTTTAGCCGTCGCATTCAATAAGGAAGAAGTATGATCCACATTATTACAGGCAGCACGTTAGGTGGCGCAGAATACGTAGGGGATCACCTGAGTGATCTACTCAACGAGAATGGATTTGAAACAACGATCCACAACCAGCCTTCCCTCAGTGATATCGAAAATCAAGGTACGTGGTTGGTGATCACCTCTACACATGGAGCTGGTGAGTATCCTGATAATATCCAACCTTTTATCGCAGCATTACAAAATACACCGCCAAAAATGACTGATGTAAAATTTGCGGTGATTGCGATTGGTGACTCTAGCTACGATACGTTCTGTGCCGCTGGTCAACACGCTTATGATTTATTAGAGGATATTGGTGCAACCCCTCTCGCAGATTGCTTTAAAATCGATGTACTGAGCCATGATGTGCCAGAAGACGCCGCAGAGATGTGGTTAAAAGAGAATATCGAACGTTTTTAAACTCACGACTTTCCCTTCAACAGAGTCGAAATTCGGCTCTGTTTTCTCCCATGTGAATAACTCCCACCAAATTATTTTGTTTAACCGCTCAAAAACCAACCAAACAGACTGTGGATAACTACAATAAGATCCAGTGATTTTCCTTTAGTTATCCCAATAACAACTTTTATCAATTTTACCCCCTGTGTATAACCACCACTTTTGATCCCAGGTAATCCTCGTTCTGATCCAATCATGATCACAAGATATGATCCAAAGAAGATCCATGATCTTGTTGATCATTTTTAGGTTATCCACAGAAACGGTCGATCCTAATAGTAGATCTAATAAAAGATCATATATATAGATCTTATATATATTTATCTTGAAGCTTAAAACGGATAAAACGAGAAAACGTTTTTCTCTCTGGCATAAAGCAGGTAAAATACGGCTCCTTTATCTGTCCATTAAATCCCTTTGAATACCTGAGGTCAGTTCATGCTTTATCACGAAAACTTTGACGTCATTGTTGTCGGTGGCGGACACGCAGGAACGGAAGCCGCGCTCGCATCTGCACGCACAGGACAAAAAACGCTTCTCCTTACCCATAACATCGATACATTAGGCCAGATGTCTTGTAATCCGGCGATCGGTGGTATTGGTAAAGGTCACTTAGTAAAAGAAGTGGATGCTATGGGCGGTTTGATGGCTGAAGCCATCGACCATGCAGGTATTCAGTTTCGTACACTAAATGCCTCCAAAGGTCCTGCAGTACGAGCAACTCGAGCTCAAGCCGATCGCGCTCTGTACAAAGCGTACGTTCGTAATGCATTGGAAAATGCGCCTAACTTAACGTTGTTCCAGCAGTCAGTTGATGATCTGATTGTTGAACAAGATCGCGCAGTTGGTGTGGTAACTCAAATGGGACTTCGCTTCCATGCGAAAGCCGTTGTGCTAACCGTGGGTACCTTCCTTGGTGGTAAGATCCACATAGGTATGGAAAGCTCGTCTGGTGGTCGTGCCGGGGATCCACCATCGATCGCATTAGCGGATCGACTGCGTGAACTGCCGTTCCGTGTGGATCGTTTAAAAACAGGTACTCCACCGCGCATTGATGCTCGTACTGTTGATTTTTCAGTGCTAGAAGCTCAGCACGGTGATAACCCAACGCCTGTATTCTCGTTCATGGGCAAACGTGAACAGCATCCGCGTCAGATTCCATGTTTCATCACCCACACCAATGAACAAACTCACGATGTGATCCGCAGTAACTTGGATCGCAGTCCAATGTACGCAGGTGTGATTGAAGGTATTGGTCCGCGTTACTGTCCGTCTATTGAAGACAAAGTGATGCGTTTCGCTGACAAAAACAGCCACCAAATCTTCATTGAGCCAGAAGGCCTAACCACGCACGAGTTATACCCTAATGGTATCTCGACCAGCTTGCCATTTGATGTGCAAGTACAAATCGTGCGCTCAATGAAAGGGTTTGAAAATGCACACATCGTTCGCCCAGGTTATGCGATTGAATATGATTTCTTCGATCCACGTGATTTGAAGCAAACGTACGAGACGAAGTTCATCCATGGTTTGTTCTTTGCTGGCCAGATTAATGGCACGACTGGCTACGAAGAAGCCGCAGCGCAAGGCTTGATGGCCGGTCTAAATGCAAGCTTGTTTAGCCAAGACAAAGAAGGCTGGAGCCCACGTCGTGACCAAGCTTACATGGGCGTGTTGATTGATGACTTATCGACCATGGGTACCAAAGAGCCGTACCGCATGTTCACTTCTCGTGCGGAATACCGCCTGCTACTTCGTGAAGATAACGCCGATTTACGTTTAACGGAAAAAGCGCGCGAGCTAGGCTTGATTGATGATGTTCGTTGGGCTCGCTTTAACGAGAAAATCAACAATATGGAAACGGAGCGTCAGCGTTTGAAAGCAACGTGGATGAATCCGAAGTCAGAGGGTGTTGATGAGTTGAACAAGCTGCTGAAAACCCCAATGGCCCGTGAAGCGAGTGGTGAGGATCTTCTGCGTCGTCCAGAGATCACTTATTCGCAACTGACGCAACTTGAAGCGTTTGCTCCTGCTCTTGAAGATCAGCAAGCGGCTGAGCAAGTTGAAATTCAAGTGAAATACGATGGTTACATCAAGCGTCAGCAGGAAGAGATCGAAAAATCACTGCGTCACGAAAATACCAAGTTACCTGCTGATTTGGATTACCGCGATGTAAAAGGTTTATCAAACGAAGTCGTTGCTAAACTGAGCGAGGCCAAACCAGAGAGCATCGGTATTGCATCACGCATTTCTGGTATTACGCCTGCTGCAATTTCTATTCTACTTGTTCACTTGAAAAAGCATGGTTTGCTGAAGAAAGGTGAGGAAGAATAATGAGCGCATTGCGAACAAAGCTGGATTCACTGATCGCGAAAACCGATTTGGAAGTGTCAGAACAGCAACGAGAGCAGTTAGTTGGTTATGTCGAACTGCTCGACAAATGGAACAAAGCGTACAATTTAACATCGGTACGTGATCCGCTTGATATGTTAGTGAAACATATTCTTGATAGTATCGTTGTAAGCGCACACCTGCCCGGTGAGCGCTTCATTGATGTTGGTACTGGTCCGGGGTTACCGGGCATCCCTTTGGCAATCATGAACCCTAAGAAAACCTTCTTTTTGCTCGACAGTCTTGGCAAACGCATCCGTTTTATCAAGCAAGTTGTGCACACATTAGGGCTGAAAAACGTGACACCAATTCAAAGTCGTGTCGAAGAATTCCAACCTGAAGAAAAATTTGATGGCGTTTTGAGTCGAGCTTTTGCTTCAATGATAGACATGGTGGAATGGTGCCACCATTTGCCGAAACAAGAGCACGGGGTGTTTCTAGCGCTGAAAGGACAGCACCCTAAAGATGAAATGGATCAGCTTCCTGAATGGTGCAGTGTGACAGAGATCATATCTTTGGCTGTTCCTGAGTTGGAAGGTGATCGTCATCTAGTAATCTTATCGCGCAAGGAAAATTAGCGAGGTAATCGTGGGTAAAATTGTAGCAATCGCCAACCAGAAAGGTGGGGTCGGCAAAACAACAACGTGCATTAACTTAGCGGCTTCGATGGCGGCAACAAAGCGCAAGGTTTTGGTGATCGATCTCGACCCGCAAGGCAATGCTACGATGGCCAGTGGCGTGGATAAGTATATGGTCGACGCCACCGCATACGATCTTTTGGTCGAAGATACACCGTTCGATCAAGTCGTTTGTACCCAAACAACAGGGAAGTATGATTTGATCGCGGCGAACGGCGACGTCACCGCGGCAGAAATCAAATTGATGGAAGTTTTCGCTCGTGAAGTGCGTCTAAAAAATGCATTGTCCTCAGTTCGCGATAACTATGATTTCATCTTTATTGATTGTCCTCCTTCTCTAAACCTTCTTACAATCAATGCGATGGCGGCAGCTGACTCTGTGCTGGTGCCGATGCAATGTGAATACTTTGCGTTAGAAGGTTTAACTGCTCTTATGGATACAATCAGCAAGTTAGCGGCTGTTGTGAATGAAAACCTCAAAATCGAAGGTTTATTGCGTACCATGTACGACCCACGCAACCGCTTATCGAATGAAGTATCCGATCAACTTAAAAAACACTTTGGGAATAAAGTTTACCGTACTGTCATTCCGCGTAATGTTCGTTTGGCTGAAGCGCCAAGTCACGGTAAGCCAGCAATGTACTACGATAAGTACTCCGCAGGTGCCAAAGCGTATCTTGCTCTAGCGGGCGAAATGCTCCGCCGCGAAGAAATCCCAGTTTAACTCTAACCTAAGGAATTCAATCCCATGTCTAAGCGTGGTCTCGGAAAAGGACTGGATGCGTTATTGTCGACCAGTTCGTTTGCTCGTGAAAAACAGCATATTGCATCGCATAGCCAAGAATTATCGGCAGACGGTGAGTTAACCGACTTAGCGATTGGTCAATTGCAACCGGGCGTATACCAACCGCGTAAAGATATGGCGCCTGAAGCGCTAGAAGAATTAGCGGCTTCGATTCAGTCACAAGGCATTATTCAGCCAATCGTGGTTCGTCAGGTTGAAAGCGGCCAGTTTGAGATCATCGCTGGTGAGCGCCGCTGGCGTGCGGCAAGGCAGGCTGGTTTAAAACGTGTGCCGTGTTTGGTGAAGAAGGTCGAAGATCGCGCGGCGATTGCCATGGCGTTGATTGAGAACATTCAACGTGAAGACTTGAATGTGATTGAAGAAGCGCAAGCGCTTGAGCGCTTACAAGACGAATTTACGCTTACGCATCAACAAGTCGCAGAAGTGATTGGTAAGTCGAGAACGACGGTCAGTAACTTGTTACGTTTAAATCAGCTTGAGTCCAATGTGAAAAGCTTGGTTGCGGATAAATTGCTAGAAATGGGTCATGCGCGAGCGTTATTGGCCTTGCAGGGTGAGCAGCAGGTTGAGGTTGCTCAACAAGTCGCGAAAAAGCAAATGACTGTTCGTCAAACCGAACAGTTAGTAAAAAAGTGCTTAGCCCCACAAAATGAGCAAAAAGGGCAACAAGAAGATACCGAAGCTGAGCAAATGTCGCATAAATTGAGTCAGCTGCTTGATGCAAAAGTTTCTCTGACCCGTTCTGCAAACGGAAAAGCGAAATTGACGATAAGTCTTGATGAGCCTCACAAATTGGACCAACTAATTGCCAAGCTTGAGGCCTAGATGAGATAATTGATTTAGGTCAATTAATCTAATTAATCGAATTTTGTGCGAAAGTTGTCGTTTTGTAAACAAAACTGTAAGTTTTTGATGCAATCGAATTGCTTTACGTTGAACTGAACGTATAATTTTCGCCAATTTCCCAGCACAGAGAGTTTAGTGCGAAGTGGATATTACTAGAGGTACGAATACATGGTAGCTGCGTTAGCTAGACCAGGACGAGAGCTCGCAAGGCAATTGTTAATGATCCAGTCTGGCGCGGTTATTTTTGTGGCAGCAGGAATGGCGGTAGCCATAAATCCTGACTGGGGATTTTCAGCGCTGATTGGCGGAGGCATTTTTGTTGTTGCCAATGCAGTATTCGCGCTGTGTGCTTTCATGTTTAGTGGGGCTCGCGCTGCCAAGCGCATCGCGGCTTCCTTCTATACGGGTGAAGTACTGAAAATTCTCATCACGGTTGCACTGTTCTATGTTGCCTACATGTATATGCAGGTGGAACTTGTTCCCCTCAAACTAACCTATTTGCTGGTACTAGGTATTAATATCTGTGCACCAGTGCTATTCATTAACAACAAAAAATAGGATGAGTTATGGCTGCGCCAGGTGAAGCGCTAACATCGTCCGGTTACATTGCCCACCACCTTTCTAACCTATCGCTGTATAAGTTGGGTTTAGTAGGGTCGGAGACAAGTTTCTGGAACGTACATATCGATAGCCTGTTTTTTTCTTGGTTTACTGGTTTAATCTTCCTCGGAATTTTTTACAAAGTAGCGAAGAGAACAACAGCGGGTGTACCGGGTAAGCTTCAGTGTGCTGTAGAAATGATCGTTGAATTTGTCGCCGATAACGTCAAAGACACGTTCCATGGACGCAACCCACTGATCGCGCCTTTAGCACTGACTATCTTTTGTTGGGTATTTTTGATGAACGTGATGGACTTAGTTCCTATCGACTTCTTACCGTACCCAGCAGAACATTGGCTAGGTATCCCTTACCTTAAGGTTGTACCGTCTGCTGATGTGAATATCACCATGGCTATGGCTCTAGGCGTTTTTGCATTGATGATTTACTACAGCATCAAAGTGAAAGGTCTAGGTGGATTCGCAAAAGAACTTGCACTACATCCATTCAATCACCCACTTATGATTCCGTTTAACCTACTGATTGAAGTGGTATCGCTACTGGCGAAACCTCTATCACTTGGTATGCGTCTATTCGGTAACATGTTCGCGGGTGAGGTTGTATTCATTCTTTGTGCGGCAATGCTACCATGGTACTTACAATGGATGGGTTCACTACCGTGGGCAATCTTCCATATCTTGGTTATTACGATTCAAGCCTTCGTATTCATGATGTTGACAATTGTTTACCTGTCAATGGCACACGAAGATCCTGATCATTAATTTTTTTAAAGCTTTTTATTTGGGCACTAAGCCAACAACTATAAATTGGAGATAGTAATGGAAACTTTACTGAGCTTTTCTGCAATCGCCGTAGGTATTATCGTCGGTCTTGCTTCTCTTGGTACAGCGATTGGTTTCGCACTGCTAGGTGGTAAATTCCTAGAAGGTGCTGCACGTCAACCAGAAATGGCTCCTATGCTACAAGTTAAGATGTTCATCATCGCGGGTCTACTTGATGCGGTTCCAATGATCGGTATCGTAATCGCGCTACTATTCACTTTCGCAAACCCATTCGTTGGTCAACTAGGTTAATCACCTTTAACTCGGGACGAGCGATTAGCGCTTGTCACTGATTAACACTAAGTCCAAATAGAGGGGTAGCTGTTGTGAACATAAACGCAACTCTGCTAGGTCAAGCAATCTCGTTTGCACTATTTGTGTGGTTCTGCATGAAGTATGTATGGCCACCATTGATGAAAGCGATCGAAGAGCGTCAGAAGAAAATTGCTGATGGCCTTCAAGCAGCAGAACGTGCTGCGAAAGACTTGGATCTAGCACAAGCCAACGCTTCTGATCAATTGAAAGAAGCGAAGCGCACAGCAACTGAGATCATCGAACAAGCGAACAAGCGCAAGTCTCAAATTCTTGATGAAGCTCGCGAGGAAGCTCAGGCAGAACGCCAGAAAATCCTAGCGCAAGCAGAAGCAGAACTTGAAGCTGAACGCAATCGTGCGCGCGATGACCTGCGCAAACAAGTTGCTACTCTGGCTGTAGCTGGTGCTGAGAAAATCCTTGAGCGTTCTATCGATAAAGATGCGCAAAAAGATATTCTCGACAACATTACTGCAAAACTTTAAGTCTGGGGGCGCATATGTCTGATTTGACTACTATCGCACGCCCCTATGCTAAAGCAGCCTTCGACTTTGCTTTAGAGAAAGACCAGTTGGACCAATGGGGCCAAATGTTATCTTTTGCTGCTGAAGTGGCTAAAAACGAACAAATGAACGAACTTCTAACCGGTTCGGTTTCTGCTGATAAAATGGCAGAGATTTTTGTTGCAGTTTGCGGCGAACAAGTTGATACGCACGGTCAAAACCTTTTGAAGGTGATGGCTGAGAATGGTCGTTTAGCGGCCCTTCCTGATGTTTGCACAGAGTTTTACACTCTGAAGAAAGAGCATGAGAAAGAAATCGATGTTGAAGTCATTTCAGCTACAGAACTTTCTGATGAGCAACTTGCAAACATTGGCAGCAAACTTGAAAAGCGTCTTGAACGCAAAGTGAAGCTGAATTGCAGTGTAGATGAGACCCTACTTGGTGGGGTTATTATTCGAGCCGGAGACCTAGTCATCGATGACTCAGCGCGTGGTCGTTTGAACCGCCTGAGCGATGCATTGCAGTCTTAATGGGGATTGGAGCATGCAACTTAATTCCACGGAAATTAGCGATCTAATCAAACAACGTATCGAATCTTTCGAAGTTGTTAGTGAAGCTCGCAACGAGGGTACTATCGTATCGGTAAGCGATGGTATCATCCGCATCCACGGCCTAGCGGACGTGATGCAAGGTGAAATGATTGAATTACCGGGTGGCCGTTATGCACTGGCACTTAACCTTGAGCGTGACTCGGTTGGTGCGGTTGTAATGGGCCCATATGCTGACCTTAAGGAAGGCATGAAAGTTACAGGTACTGGCCGCATTCTTGAAGTGCCAGTTGGTCCAGAACTACTAGGCCGCGTAGTAAACACGCTGGGTGAGCCTATCGATGGTAAAGGTCCAATCGAAGCGAAAATGACTTCGCCTGTAGAAGTGATCGCACCAGGTGTAATCGACCGTAAATCGGTAGACCAACCTGTGCAAACTGGTTATAAGTCAGTTGACTCAATGATCCCAATCGGTCGTGGTCAGCGTGAGCTTATTATCGGTGACCGTCAGATTGGTAAAACAGCACTGGCGATCGATGCGATCATCAACCAGAAAGACTCTGGTATTTTCTCTATCTACGTAGCAATTGGTCAGAAAGCATCGACTATCGCTAACGTAGTTCGCAAACTAGAAGAGCACGGCGCACTACAAAACACGATCGTTGTAGTTGCATCAGCTTCTGAATCTGCAGCGCTGCAATACCTAGCGCCATACGCAGGTTGTGCGATGGGTGAATACTTCCGCGATCGCGGTGAAGACGCACTGATTGTTTACGATGACCTATCTAAGCAAGCGGTAGCTTACCGTCAGATCTCTCTACTACTTAAACGTCCACCAGGCCGTGAGGCATTCCCAGGTGACGTATTCTACTTACACTCGCGTCTACTAGAGCGTGCAGCTCGTGTAAACGAAGAGTACGTAGAGCGTTTCACTAACGGTGAAGTGAAAGGTAAGACTGGTTCATTGACTGCTCTTCCTATCATCGAAACTCAAGCAGGTGACGTTTCAGCATTCGTACCGACTAACGTAATCTCGATTACCGATGGTCAGATCTTCCTACAAACTGAGCTATTCAACGCCGGTGTTCGTCCAGCTGTTGACCCAGGTATCTCAGTATCTCGTGTAGGTGGTTCAGCTCAGACGAAAATCATCAAGAAACTATCAGGTGGTATCCGTACAGCACTAGCTGCATACCGCGAACTAGCTGCATTTGCTCAGTTCTCTTCTGACCTTGATGAAGCAACGAAGAAACAGCTAGACCATGGTCAAAAAGTAACAGAACTAATGAAGCAGAAGCAGTACGCTCCAATGTCTGTATTTGATCAAGCTCTAACTATCTTCGCGGCAGAGCGCGGTTACCTTGATGATGTAGAACTTAACAAAGTTCTAGATTTCGAGGCGGCTCTACTATCGTACGCTCGCGGTCAATACGCTGAACTAGCAGCTGAGATCGACAAGTCTGGCGCTTACAACGATGAAATCGAAGCTCAGTTGAAGAAACTGACTGACGACTTCAAAGCAACCCAAACTTGGTAATTAGGTCGGTGGCAGTTTCTGCCACCAACTAACGGAGAGTAACGATGGCCGGCGCAAAAGAGATACGTAATAAAATCGGTAGTGTTAAAAGCACGCAGAAAATTACGAAAGCGATGGAAATGGTAGCAGCTTCAAAAATGCGTCGTTCTCAAGATGCAATGGAAGCTTCTCGTCCATACGCTGAAACAATGCGTAAAGTGATCGGTCATGTGGCTAACGCAAACCTAGAGTACCGTCATCCGTACCTAGAAGAGCGTGAAGCTAAACGTGTTGGTTACATCATCGTTTCGACAGACCGTGGTCTGTGTGGTGGTTTGAACATTAACGTGTTCAAAAAAGCCGTTACAGACATGCAAGCATGGAGAGAGAAAGGTGCTGAGATTGAGCTTGCCGTTGTTGGCTCAAAAGCAACAGCTTTCTTTAAACATGGTGGCGCAAAAGTTGCGGCACAGGTTTCTGGCCTGGGTGATAACCCGAGCTTAGAAGACCTAATCGGTTCTGTTGGCGTAATGCTGAAGAAATACGATGAAGGTGAACTGGACCGTCTATACGTAGTATTCAACAAGTTTGTGAATACTATGGTTCAGCAACCAACGATCGATCAATTGCTACCTTTGCCTAAATCGGACAGCGAAGAGATGCAGCGTGAGCACTCATGGGACTACATCTATGAGCCTGAGCCAAAACCTCTACTGGATACGCTACTAGTGCGTTACGTAGAGTCTCAGGTATACCAAGGTGTGGTTGAGAACCTTGCTTGTGAACAAGCGGCTCGAATGATTGCGATGAAGGCTGCAACGGATAACGCAACCAACTTGATTGACGATTTGGAACTTGTGTACAACAAAGCCCGTCAGGCTGCGATCACACAAGAACTATCGGAAATCGTTGGTGGTGCAGCTGCGGTTTAAGCTTAGGTAAAACGAAATAGTTTAGAGGATTAACGATGGCTACAGGTAAGATCGTACAGATCATCGGTGCGGTAGTCGACGTAGAGTTCCCACAGAGCAATGTACCTAGTGTATATGACGCTCTAAACGTAACGGACTCAAAAGAGCGTCTAGTTCTTGAAGTTCAACAACAGCTAGGCGGTGGCGTAGTTCGTTGTATCGTAATGGGTAGCTCTGATGGTTTACGTCGTGGAGTTGAAGTGGTTAACACTGGCGCTCCAATTTCAGTACCAGTCGGTACTAAAACTCTAGGTCGTATCATGAACGTCCTAGGTGACGCGATTGATGAGCGTGGTGAAGTGGGCGCGGAAGAGGTTTACTCTATCCACCGCAGCGCACCAAGCTACGAAGAACAATCAAACGAGATCGCACTTCTAGAAACGGGCGTTAAAGTAATCGACCTAATTTGTCCATTCGCTAAGGGTGGTAAAATAGGTCTATTCGGTGGTGCAGGTGTTGGTAAGACCGTTAACATGATGGAACTTATCAACAACATCGCACTACAGCACTCAGGTCTATCCGTATTTGCGGGTGTTGGTGAGCGTACTCGTGAAGGTAACGATTTCTACTACGAGATGCAGGAAGCGGGCGTTGTAAACGTTGAGAAGCCTGAAGAATCGAAAGTAGCGATGGTTTACGGTCAGATGAACGAGCCACCAGGTAACCGTCTACGTGTTGCACTGACTGGTCTAACAATGGCAGAACGTTTCCGTGACGAAGGTCGTGACGTACTACTGTTCATTGATAACATCTACCGTTACACACTTGCAGGTACAGAGGTATCGGCACTGCTAGGTCGTATGCCTTCTGCGGTAGGTTACCAGCCAACTCTTGCAGAAGAGATGGGTGTACTTCAGGAGCGTATCACGTCAACGAAATCAGGTTCTATCACGTCTGTACAGGCGGTATACGTACCTGCGGATGACTTGACTGACCCGTCTCCAGCAACCACGTTCGCGCACTTGGATGCAACGGTTGTACTTAACCGTAACATCGCTGCAATGGGTCTATACCCTGCGATCGACCCACTAGATTCAACATCTCGTATGCTTGATCCACTAGTAGTTGGTCAAGATCACTACGAAGTTGCTCGTGGCGTTCAGCAGACACTTCAGCGCTACAAAGAGCTGAAAGACATCATTGCTATCCTAGGTATGGACGAGCTATCTGAAGAAGATAAGCAAGTTGTATCTCGTGCACGTAAGATTGAGCGTTTCCTAACTCAGCCTTACCACGTAGCAGAAGTATTTACAGGTGACCCTGGTATTTACGTACCTCTAAAAGAGACTCTACGTGGCTTTAAAGGTCTACTAGCTGGTGAATACGACGACATTCCTGAGCAGGCATTCATGTACTGCGGTAGCATCGACGATGCTATTGAGAATGCGAAGAAGCTATAAGGCTAACTAGGAGGCGATATGGCAGCAATAACCTTTCACCTAGACGTAGTAAGCGCTGAGAAGAAAATCTTCTCTGGTCGTGTTGAAACGTTTCAGGTGACCGGTAGCGAAGGTGAACTTGGTATTTTCCATGGTCACACACCGCTGCTGACCGCTATCAAGCCTGGTATGGTGCGTATTGTGAAACAGCACGGCCACGAAGAAATCATTTATGTTTCTGGTGGTATGGTAGAGATTCAGCCTGGTACAGCGACTGTACTGGCTGATACCGCTATCCGTGGTGAAGAGCTAGACGCAGCGAAGGCAGAAGAAGCCAAGCGCCGAGCTGAGGAGCAAATCCAGAATCAGCATGGTGACATGGACTTCGCACAAGCGGCCAGTGAACTGGCTAAAGCCATTGCTCAGCTACGAGTTATCGAGCTGACAAAAAAGCGTCGCTAAGCTCAATTAGCAACGTTGCATGACAAAAGGCGGCCAAATGGTCGCCTTTTTGATTAATTTTAGTTGGAAATTTACCTTACTCCATTAACTATTTTAAAAGAGCTGTTTAAAATAACGGCCAATTAACATAAAACGTCAATAGGTTATCAATGAAATTCAGTGCTGTGATTCTTGCTGCGGGTAAAGGTACCCGTATGCATTCGAACATGCCTAAAGTGCTACACACTTTGGCAGGGAAGCCAATGGCAAAACATGTGATTGATACATGTACTGGTCTTGGTGCACAAAATATTCACTTAGTATTTGGTCACGGTGGTGATCAAATGCAAACCACTCTTGCTGAAGAGCCAGTAAACTGGGTGCTGCAAGCGGATCAGTTGGGGACTGGCCATGCAGTTGACCAAGCATCTCCTCGCTTCGAAGACGATGAGAAAATCCTCGTGCTTTATGGTGATGTGCCATTAATCTCAGCTGAAACCATCGAGAACTTGTTGGATGCTCAACCAACTGGTGGTATTGCACTGCTTACAGTGATGCTTGATAACCCAACAGGTTATGGTCGTATTATTCGTAAAAATGGTCCTGTTGTTGCGATCGTTGAGCAAAAAGACGCAACGGAAGAACAAAAACAAATTAAAGAGATCAACACGGGCGTGATGGTTGCTACTGGTGGGGATCTCAAGCGTTGGTTGTCTGGTTTAAACAATAACAACGCGCAAGGCGAGTACTACCTAACTGACGTTATTGCAGCCGCACACGATGAAGGTCGCGCCGTTGAAGCAGTACACCCAGTCAATGCCATTGAGGTGGAAGGGGTCAACGACCGCGCACAGCTTGCTCGTTTAGAGCGTGCTTTCCAATCAATGCAAGCTCAGAAGCTACTAGAGCAAGGTGTGATGCTACGCGATCCAGCACGCTTTGATTTGCGTGGTGAGTTGCAGTGCGGTATGGACTGTGAAATTGACGTGAATGTTATCATTGAAGGTAAAGTATCACTCGGTGATAACGTGGTTATAGGTGCGGGTTGTGTACTGAAAGATTGCGAAATCGACGACAACACCATCGTTCGCCCTTACAGTGTGATTGAAGGTGCAACGGTTGGTGAAGAATGTACCGTTGGTCCATTTACTCGCCTTCGTCCTGGTGCTGAGATGCGTAACGATTCCCATGTGGGTAACTTCGTAGAAGTGAAAGATGCGCGTATCGGAGAAGGCTCAAAAGCGAACCATCTAACTTACCTTGGTGATGCTGAAATCGGTCAACGTACGAACATCGGTGCCGGTACGATTACTTGTAACTACGATGGTGCGAACAAGTTTAAAACCATCATCGGTAATGATGTATTTGTTGGTTCTGATAGCCAGTTGGTGGCGCCTGTCACTATCGCTGATGGCGCAACCATCGGTGCAGGCACGACGCTGACAAAAGATGTTGAAGAAGGCGAGTTAGTGATTACTCGCGTCAAAGAGCGCAAAATTAATGGCTGGCAACGCCCTGTAAAACAGAAATAAGCAGTACCTGCACTCTGTCGCTATATTGTCAAAGCCGCTCAACAAGAGCGGCTTTGTTGTTTCTAGCTAAAGGCTTCATCGTTAGTAACTGGGAATGGCGATGCGTTTTTCGAGCCAACGAACGGCTTGGGATACGAATAGAATGAGCAACAAGTACTCCAAAACGAGGAAGGTATAAATCTCTAGGGGTAAGTACTCATTCACCACTAGCTCATTGGCACGGCGAGTCAGATCGCTTAAACCAATCACACTGACTAAAGAGCTCATCTTGAGGATGTAGATAAATTGATTGCCCAATGGTGGGAGAATTTGTCGAAACGCTTGGGGAAGAATTACCAAGCGCATCTTTTGCCAATAGCTTAAGCCCAAAGATTCAGCCGCTTCATGCTGGCCACGACTGATGGCTTGGATTCCGCCGCGAAACACCTCCGCCATAAACGCACTCTCAGCAATGGTCAGTGCAATAACACCCGCCCAAAAGTGATTGAGTGAGACATCCAACAGCGTTGGCATGCCGTAATACACCCAAAGTAGTAAGACTAAAACAGGCACTGAGCGGACTACCTCGACATAAATGCGGTTGATCCACTTCAAGTAGGGAGAGTTCGACAGAGCCGGTAGGGCGATGATTAAACCTAATGTCATCGCAAATAACATACTGAGGAGTGATACTTGGATGGTGTCACTAAATCCGGCGATTAAAAACTTCAGATTGGTGAGTCCTTGCTCCGTAGAGGGATCGAGTACATACCAGCCCCATTGATAATCTGAGCAACCTGTGAGCAACAGCAGCGAAATCAGCCATAGAGTTCGAAAGGTCACATTTACTCCCTGAATTAACTAAAAAACTTCCATTGTTGCTGCTATGTTATCAATAGAGCTTTAATAAAGGTTAATCATTAAACCGTATAAGGTCATTATTTTTAAGGGAATAAAAATGAAAAAGATTTTACTAGCGCTAGGAATGTGTTTACTTGCTGCAACTCAAATTGCTCATGCTGAAAGCCGTCTTCAATCCATTTTAGACAATGGTGTACTCCGTGTTGGAACGACGGGAGATTGGAATCCGATGACGATGAAAGACCCTGCAACCAACAGTTATCGTGGCTTTGATATCGACGTAACGACCGAGCTTGCTAAAGATCTCGGTGTAAAAGTAGAGTATGTAGCCACGGATTGGAAGACGCTAGTCAATGGCATTACCGCCAATAAATACGATATTACTGGCAGCGCGTCCCTGAATATGTCGCGCGCGAAAGTCGCTGGATACAGCCAACCGTATTTCTACCTTGCCTTTGTACCCGTTGTGCAAAAGAAAGATCTCGCCAAATTCTCTGATTGGGCAGATTTTAATACGCCTGATGTGAAAGTCGCGGCGACACTAGGAACGGTGCAAGAAAAAATGGTGAAAGAGTTTTTCCCGCTGGCTCAACACATTGTGATTGAAGCGCCAGCGCGCGACTTCCAAGAATTACTAGCTCGCAGGGCCGATGTATCGGTGACGTCCAATGTGGAAGCAGCGACGTTGGTGGACAAGTTTAAACAACTGGCGATAGTACCAGTGACCGCTCCGCGTAAACCGACACCAATTGCGATGCTGTTGCCGCAAAACGATCAAGTATGGATTAATTACATCAACCATTGGGTTGAGCTGAAAAAGACCCAAGGCTTTTTCAAGCTGACTGCCAAGAAGTGGGGGTTGAAAAGCTTATAAACAAAAAGAGCCGCATTACGCGGCTCTTTTTTATTATCTGAACAATTAAAGTTCGTCTTCACTCACTACACGAGCATTGTCTGGAGTCGTGAAGTGCTGAGACAATTCACGGTTAGATAAGATGTAACCCATCCAAAGACCACCCATACAGATGATGATTGCAACGCCCGTTACCATTTGAGCTTGGCTTGCCATTGCAGCAACTAATGCGCTTGATAGACTGCTCACAGTAATTTGTAAGCTGTTTTGCAGGCCTGCAGCTGTTGCAGGGCTTTGCTTAGCACTTGCCAACGCGCGGTTTACTACGATTGGGTATAGCGCACCATTGGCTACCGCAATTAAACAGAAAGGCGCTAGAATTGGCCAGATAGAAGACAGTTCCCATTGTGAGGCAATGAATATCATTATTGCCGCGACACTAAATAGTCCAATCAATTGACGTAGAACTTTTTCATCACCAAATTTACGAACGCCGACTTTACCCAAGTAACCACCAGCCATAAACGCGATAGTTTGTGGGATAAAGCTCAAACCAATATCTTTTGCTTCATAGCCTAGTTGCGCCATGATTTCTGGCATACCAGTTAGGTAAGCAAAGAATGCAGCCGAAGCCGTCGCAAACATAAATACGTTGCCAAGGTATTTTTTAGAACTCAGCAGCGCTTTGATGTCGGCAGAAATACTGGTTTGTTTGATTTCTGCTTTCTCGTCTTTTTGGGCCATTGTCGCAAAGACCAAGAAGACACCAACTAGTGTTAGCGTAATAAAGATACTGTGCCAGCCGAAGTTATCTGCCAATACTACCCCTAATTGAGGTGCTAGCGCTGGTGATAGCGCGACTAACGGCATGATCGTTGCGAAAATTTGCTGACTGCTGCTTGAGTAGCGTTTAATGACCATGGCTTGCCAGATCACGGCTGGTGCACATACACCGATAGCTTGGATAAAGCGCAGTGTCAGTAGTTGCCATACTTGGTCACAGAAAGCCAAACCGAATGACGCGATAGTAAACAGCACTAACCCGGCCGCGAGTGTATTGCGGTGGCCAAATTTATCGGATGCCAATCCCCACATTAGCTGGCCAACCGCCATACCAACTAGGAATACCGTTAAAGAGAGCGCTATTTGCTCTGGGCCTGTTGCAAAGTCGATTTCCATCGCTTTGAATGCTGGCAGATACATATCGGTAGCAACGAAGCCAAGCATCGATAATGCTGCCAGATAAATGAGCTGTAGTTTTGAGATTTTCATGATTCAACCAGTCAAATTATTTAATCATTTTTTAATCAACATCAGTTGGCGCCAACCCTGATTTATTTACCTTATTATTCTATTTTTCGATTTTGATAAAATAAAACGCTAAAATTGTTGGTTATCAATCAAATTTTTTGAAAGGTTAAATCATGTTCTCTAAAGCATCTCTGGAAATGCTGGATACGGTTGCTCGTTTAGGCAGTTTCACCGCTGCGGCTGAGGTGCTGCATAAAGTCCCTTCAGCCATCAGTTATGGAGTAAGGCAGGTCGAGCAAGATTTAGATGTGGTGCTGTTTCGACGCTTACCGAGGAAAGTGGAGTTAACTCCAGCAGGTGAACTTTTTATGGCTGAGGCTCGCTCTTTGCTGCGTCAAATGGAAGAGGTGAAAGCACAAACACGCCGAGCAGCTCAAGGATGGAAGAGCACGTTAAAGCTGACCTTAGATAACGTGGTGAAGTTAGAGAAGCTCAAACCTTTGGTGGAAGATTTTTATCGCGAGTTTGAATTTGCTGAATTGCAGATCAATATGGAGGTCTTCAATGGTTCTTGGGAGGCTATAGCACAAGGACGAGCTGATATAGTCGTTGGAGCCACGTCTGCGGTTCCCGTTGGTGGGGATTTTGAAGTCAAAGATATGGGCGTATTGGATTGGGCATTTGTGATGTCTCCCGCTCATCCCTGTGTTCGCCAACAAGTGCTTACTGAAGAGTTTGTGAGTCAATTTCCGGCGATCTGCCTTGATGATACTTCGAACGTGCTGCCAAAGCGCCATACTGGCCATTATCCGCAACAACGCCGATTGTTACTACCCAACTGGTACAGTGCAATTGAATGTTTGAAAAATGGAGTTGGCGTGGGTTATATGCCACGTCATATTGCAACGCCACTGATCAATGATGGTGTGCTGGTGGAGAAGGTGATGCCAGATGATAAGCCGCTCAGTCATTGTTGCTTGGTCTGGCGCAAAGATGATAATCATAAATTGATCCAATGGATGGTGGATTACCTAGGATCGCCTAATCAACTACATCAAGATTGGTTACAGTCATAAAAAAACACCTCGCAATAGCGAGGTGTTTTATTTGATATGTTTGGAGCGTGGCGTTTTATGACAGGAAGAACTTGTAAGACGGGTTGTCTGTTTCGTCTTTGCATTGATAGCCAAGTTCGCGCAAATGTGCCGAAAACTGAGCTAAATCTCCTTCATCTAACTCGAAACCACATAAAACGCGTCCGTAGTCTGCGCCGTGGTTACGGTAGTTGAACAAGCTAATATTCCAATGGGTACCAAGAGTGCTTAAGAATTTCAGCAAGGCACCTGGGTACTCTGGAAATTCAAAGCTGTAGAGTCGCTCTTTGAGTTGCTTCGATGGCTTCCCGCCGATCATGTAGCGAACGTGTAGCTTCGCCATTTCATCGTCAGAAAGGTCAACCACCGGATAGCCACCTTCACGTAGATCGTGAATGATGTTTTCTAACTCTTCTTGACCGCCTTGCAGACGAACACCGACAAAGATATTAGCGAGTTCGTCATCGTTATAACGATAGTTAAACTCCGTAACTGCACGGCCGCCAATCAAGTTACAGAACTCAAAGAACGCTCCTTGGCGTTCAGGGATCGTCACTGCCAATAAACCTTCACGTTTTTCACCTAGCTCGCAACGTTCTGACACATAACGTAACCCGTGGAAGTTGGTGTTTGCGCCAGACAGTACCGTGCCTAGGTTTTTGTCTTTCAGCTTGTTCTGTTCAGCAAATTTCTTCAGCCCCGCCAGAGCAAGCGCACCCGAAGGCTCAGCAATCGCACGGGTATCTTCAAAGATGTCTTTTACGGCTGCGCAGATTTCATCACTAGAGACCGCAATATGGCCATCAATGTACTTTTGACACAGACGGAAAGTCTCTTCACCAATGCGTTTTACTGCGACGCCATCGGCAAACATGCTGACTTGGTCTAGTACCACTGGTTCACCAGCATCCAGCGCGGCTTTAAGACAAGATGAGTCTTCCGGCTCTACGGCAATGACTTTGATTTCTGGCATGAGCTGCTTCACGAGTACCGCAACACCGGCAGCTAAACCGCCACCACCGACAGGAACAAAGATGTAATCAAGGTGACCATTTTGCTGCAGCATTTCCATACCGATGGTGCCTTGACCTGCAATCACCAGTGGGTGATCGAAAGGAGGGACAAAAGTGTAACCATATTGCTCTGACAAACGTTCGGCTTCTGCTTTTGCTTCATCAAAGTTGCTGCCGTGTAGTACCACATTGCCACCAAAGCTGCGTACGGCGTCGACTTTGATATCCGGCGTGGTCTTTGGCATCACGATGGTAGTTTTGATGCCCAGCTTAGTGCCAGACAGCGCCATGCCTTGAGCGTGATTACCTGCCGATGCTGCGATGACACCAGCGGCTTTTTGTGCTTCAGTTAGGCTTGCCACCATGTTGTACGCACCGCGTAATTTAAATGAGTGCACGGGTTGGCGATCTTCGCGCTTGATTTGCACATTGTTACCAATACGTGCAGACAATCGTGGCATTTCTTGCAGTGGTGTTACTGTTGCGACTTCATACACCGGAGCGCGGAGGATTTGGCGCAGATAGTCTGCGCCAGTTTGATTTACTTTCTTTTCGGGTTGAGATTCCATCATTGCTAGCCCTCTAGCTTCGACTTGTCTCGTACTGCACCCTTGTCAGCACTGGTGGCCATGCTCGCGTACGCTTTAAGTGCAAAGGAAACTTCTCTTTGACGATCAACAGGTTTCCAGCCAAGTTCGTCTTGTTTTGCACGGCGCTCTGCAAGTTCCTGTTCAGACACTTCGAGTGAAATTGAACGGTTCGGAATATCAATCGCGATCATATCGCCCGGTTTCACCAGTCCAATAGCACCGCCGTTAGCGGCTTCAGGAGAAGCATGGCCGATAGAGAGTCCTGATGTACCACCAGAGAAACGACCGTCAGTCAGCAGTGCACATTCTTTACCAAGTCCCATCGATTTTAGGTAAGTGGTTGGGTAAAGCATTTCTTGCATGCCTGGGCCACCTTTTGGACCTTCATAACGGATAACAACCACGTCGCCTGCTTTTACTTTGCCGCCTAAGATGCCTTCTACGGCGTCTTCTTGGCTTTCAAATACCACGGCTGGGCCAGTGAACTTATGAATGCTTTCATCAACACCAGCTGTCTTAACGATACAACCATCTAATGCGATGTTGCCTGATAGAACGGCTAGGCCACCTTCTTGGCTGAAGGCGTTGTCTTTCGCGCGAATACAACCTTCTGCACGGTCGTCATCAAGGCGATCCCAACGACAATCTTGCGAGAACGCTTGGGTGGTACGAATACCCGCAGGGCCTGCGCGGTAGAACTTAAGTACCTCTTCGTCTTCCGTTTGGATGATGTCGTATTTTGCCAACTGCTCTTTCATTGAAAGACCCAGTACGGTGCGAGCATCATTGTGCAGTAGACCTGCACGATCTAACTCACCAAGAATCGCCATTACACCACCAGCGCGGTGTACGTCTTCCATATGATATTTCTGAGTGGATGGTGCCACTTTACATAGGTGTGGCACTTGGCGAGACAGGCGATCGATATCTTCCATATCGAAATCCACTTCACCTTCTTGCGCTGCAGCTAACAGGTGCAAAATGGTGTTGGTTGAACCACCCATGGCAATATCCAGTGCCATTGCATTTTCGAAGGCATCATAAGTTGCGATGTTGCGTGGCAACGCGGATTCATCATCTTGCTCGTAGTAACGACGAGTCAGTTCAACAATGCGTCTGCCCGCGTTAAGGAATAGCTGTTCACGATCAGCGTGAGTCGCCAACATAGAACCGTTGCCCGGCTGAGAAAGACCCAGTGCTTCTGTTAGGCAGTTCATCGAGTTTGCCGTGAACATGCCTGAACACGATCCACAGGTTGGACATGCGCTGCGTTCGATCTGCTCGCTTTGCTCATCAGATACTTTTGGATCCGCGCCTTGGATCATTGCATCAACAAGGTCTAGTTTGATGATCTGATCAGAAAGCTTGGTTTTACCCGCTTCCATTGGACCACCAGAAACAAAGATAACTGGGATGTTAAGACGCATAGACGCCATCAACATTCCCGGAGTGATTTTGTCACAGTTAGAGATACATACCATGGCATCAGCACAATGCGCGTTGACCATGTATTCTACTGAGTCTGCGATCAGTTCGCGTGAAGGCAGTGAGTAAAGCATGCCGCCGTGACCCATTGCGATACCATCATCAACCGCGATGGTGTTGAATTCTTTCGCGATGCCGCCTGATTTTTCAATTTCACGTGCGACAAGCTGGCCCATGTCTTTAAGATGTACGTGACCCGGAACAAATTGAGTAAACGAGTTCACCACGGCGATGATTGGTTTACCGAAGTCTTCTTCTTTCACACCCGTTGCACGCCACAGCGCGCGTGCACCCGCCATGTTACGACCATGTGTGGTGGTAGCTGATCTATATTTTGGCATTTCTTAAATCCTTCTTACTTCTGTTCTGGGTACACATAGTCTAACCAGCCCCACTTATCTTCCGTGGTGCCGTCAAATAGGCCAAAGTAGGCTGCTTGTAGTTCTTTAGTGATTGGGCCGCGTTTACCTGTGCCCACTTCTATTTTGTCGATGGTTGCCACTGGCACAATTTCAGCTGCAGTACCTGTCATGAAGACTTCATCGGCAAGGTAAAGCGCTTCACGTGCAATATTGGCTTCACGCACTTCATAACCTTTATCGCGTGCAATCGTCATGATCGAATCACGCGTGATGCCCGGCAGAATCGCGCTGGTTGCTGGTGGTGTAGTGATCACGCCATCTTTGATAACGAAGATGTTTTCGCCAGCCCCTTCTGATAGGTAACCATCAACGCTCAGTGCGATACCTTCGTCGTATCCGTGACGACGGGCTTCACCACCAACCAGTAGTGAAGATAGGTAGTTACCGCCGGCCTTAGCTGCTGTCGGGATGGTGTTTGGTGCCGCGCGGTTCCAGCTTGAAATCATCGCATCCACGCCTTTCTCTAGCGCTTCTTCGCCTAAGTAAGAGCCCCAAGGGAATGCCGCAATGATTAGATCCATTTCAGTGCCAACTGGTGGGCACACGCCCAAACCAACATTACCGACAAAACCTAATGGACGAATGTAAGCGCTATCGAGTTTGTTTTGGCGCAGTGTTTCGCGGGTAGCTTCCATGATTTCTTCTACAGAAAAAGGGATCGGGAAACGGTAAATCTTGGCGGAATCTTTTAAACGTTGTGCATGCTCACGGTGACGGAAGACAATTGGGCCTTTTGGTGTGTTGTAACAGCGCACGCCTTCAAACACGGATGTACCATAGTGCATTGCGTGAGTCAGAACGTGAACGTTCGCCTCTGCCCATGGAACCATCTCACCATTAAACCAAATGAAATCTGCAGTTTTCGTTGCCATTTGTTGCCTTCCTTATGCACTTACGTGTTGTTGTAAGTTGTGATTTGGCAGTTCATCGTTGCGGATTTTTAGCACCTCAACCTTACGAACGTCCCACAACTTCTCTATTTGATTGATCAAAAACGAGATTGGTCGATCGCTGTCGACGATGATCTCGACGCTGGCTACTTTACTTTCATGGTTTTGCGTAGCAGCGACTTGTTTGATCACGAAGCCTCGGTGACGAATCACACGTAGAACGCGCTCCAACAGTACCGGTTTGTCATCGGCTTTGATGTCGAGTAAATATCTGTCCATGCGATTGTCTCCTATGTATTTTCCAACATATCACTGTTTGATGCGCCTGGTGGCACCAATGGCCACACGTTTTCTTCTTCATCAATCAAAACGTGAAGCATGTAAGAAGTTTCACTCGCTAGCATCTCTTTGAGAGCCGGTTCGACTTCTTCTTTCTTGGTGATGGTTTTGCCCGGGATATCGAACGCTTTTGCTAGCATCACGAAATCTGGGTTGTCATCAAGAATGGTTTCACTGTGGCGACCGTCGAAAAACAGCGATTGCCATTGGCGAACCATGCCAAGACGTTGGTTATTAAGAAGGACAATCTTCACTGGAATCTGACGACGCTTCAGCGTGCCCAATTCCTGCACGTTCATCATAAATGAACCGTCACCTGTAATAAGGATAGACTGATCATCAGGACGTGCGACTGCTGCACCCATCGCTGCTGGCAAGCCAAAGCCCATGGTGCCAAGGCCAGCAGAAGTGATGAAATTTTGTGGTTCGCGTGGCTGGATATGTTGCGCTGCCCACATCTGGTGCTGACCGACATCAGTCGAGACAATTGAGCTGTCTGGCATCATGTCTGACAGTTGTTTAAGCAATAGCGGTGCGTAGATTAACTCGCCCGGGTGGTCGTAACGCCACTTAAAGCCGCTGCGCAGACTTTCACTGTGATGAACCCACGGTGAGATATCTTGAGTCAGCTCTAGCTGAGGAAGAATGGTGTTGATGTCGCCACGTAATGGTGCGTTGGCGTGGCGCAGTTTATGAATCTCCGCAGCATCAATGTCGATGTGAATCACTTTCGCATTTGGTGCAAACGTGTCGAGCTTACCCGTCACACGGTCATCAAAGCGTGCGCCAACCACGATCAATAGATCGGCTTCTTGAACCACTAGGTTAGCGGCTTTGGTGCCGTGCATGCCCAACATACCAAGATAGTGAGGGTCATGGCGTTCAATGGTACCGAGGCCTTTTAGTGTGCTAACTGCTGGCATTGGGTTTAAGCGAAGGAATTCGCGTACTGCATCGGTTGCTTTAGCGAGTTGCACGCCACCACCAACATACAACACTGGGCGAGTTGAGGCTGCCAGTACATCTTGTGCGCGCTTAATGTCTTCAGCGCTGACATCTTCGATTGCAGGCGCTACGTATGGAGGCAGTAGATCTGTTGGGGTTTGAGCCAGTTGAACGTCTTTGGCGATATCGACAATGACTGGACCCGGACGACCCGTTTTGGCCACTTCAAACGCTTCGGCTAGCGTTGGCGCTAGGTCTTCAATTTCGGTCACGAGATAGCTGTGCTTAGTACAGGCTAGGGACATTCCGATCACATCCATTTCTTGGAATGCATCGGTACCGATATGAGAGCTAGCAACCTGGCCTGTGATGGCAACTAGAGGTACGGAGTCAAGGAAAGCGTCGGCAAGGCCGGTAACAAGGTTAGTGGCCCCTGGGCCGGAAGTTGCCATGCATACGGCAACGTCTTGTGTGGAACGAGCCATACCAATTGCGGCCATGGCGGCCCCTTGCTCATGACGGCATAGGATGTGCTCCACCCCTCCGTCATACAAAGCATCGTAGATTGGCATGATGGCCCCGCCGGGGTAGCCAAAAACGGTTTCGATGCCTTGCTGTCTTAAAGCAGCTACGACAAGTTGTGCACCAGTCATCGTAAACCTCCTTTGCTACGTTGTGGCTCGTAGCTATTGCCATATTTATTGCACTTCATGTGCACTCCCATTCTTCCCGTTAAACTGTCCGAGGGTTAGACAGATGACAACTTGTAGTTGTAAAAAAACCCCCGGACTTTTCAGTGCGGGGGTTTTTTGTAATTTGTGGTTACCTTTCGCCCACAATACCCCGCGCGGTGCCAATAATGACCACGATAATCAGGGCTAGCAGTGCGTTGATATGAGCGAAAAGGTTCATCTGTCTGTCGTTCTTTTTTCGTTAAAAAATGTTGTGTAATGTTCTACGAAATTGTTTGCGTCATTAGTGGTATCACACAATTCCGCTGCATGACAAGCAAAAAGTCATTCTTTTTTCACATTAACTCTCAATTGGGACGCGGTATATAACATAACCAACTAGATAAAACATTTGTTTACAGAGTGTTCAAAAAATTGAGGAACGTATGGGGCTGGCAATCATTCATAGTCGAGCAAGCGTCGGGGTGCAAGCGCCATCGGTTAGTGTAGAAGTTCATATCAGCAACGGCATGCCAGGGTTTACCTTAGTAGGCTTGCCAGAGACAACGGTAAAAGAGTCCAAAGATCGCGTTCGTAGCGCGATCATTAATTCTAATTTTCAGTTTCCAGCTAAGCGGATCACCGTTAATTTAGCTCCAGCAGATTTGCCCAAAGAGGGAGGGCGTTTTGATCTTCCTATTGCATTGGGAATTTTGGCCGCTTCGGAGCAAATCGCGACAGATAAGCTTAAAAACTACGAATTTGTTGGCGAGTTAGCGCTATCTGGTGGTCTGAGACCTGTAAAAGGTGTGCTGCCTGCTGCGCTGGAAGCCAGTAAGATTCAACGTCATTTAGTGGTCCCACATGTGAATGGCGATCAGGCGGCGCTGGTGGGGAAGGAACAACATAAATCGGCCCAATCATTACTGGAAGTATGTGCCGAGCTTTGTGGCCAACATCGGCTGAATCTTTTTCAAACGCCTAAGCGCAAAATAGTCGAAAAACATGGTCGAGACTTACAAGATATTATTGGCCAACAACAAGGTAAGCGCGCACTGGAGATTGCTGCCGCTGGAAACCACAACTTACTTTTCCTTGGCCCGCCAGGTACTGGAAAAACGATGTTGGCTTCGCGTTTGTGTGACTTATTACCGGAAATGAGTGACGAAGAAGCAATGGAAACCGCTTCGGTGGCATCGTTGACTCAGAGTGAAATTAATGAGCATAACTGGAAGTCGCGTCCGTTTCGTTCTCCGCATCATTCAAGTTCAATGGCTGCATTAGTTGGCGGTGGCTCGGTACCCAGACCCGGGGAGATCTCTTTAGCCCACAACGGCTTGTTGTTTCTCGACGAAATGCCCGAATTTGACCGAAAGGTGCTGGACTCGTTACGCGAACCGCTCGAATCTGGTGAGATCATTATCTCTCGAGCGCAAGGTAAAACACGCTTTCCGGCTCGCTTCCAATTAGTTGGAGCATTGAACCCAAGTCCGACAGGATATTATGAAGGCAATCAAGCGCGCACCAATCCACAAGCCATTTTGCGCTACCTTGGTCGATTATCTGGACCACTGTTAGATCGCTTTGATATGTCTTTAGAAATCCCAGCTTTGCCCAAAGGGACATTAGCAGAAGGTGGTGATCGCGGTGAGCCGACCGCTATCGTTAAAGAACGTGTGAATCATGCGCGTACCAATATGTTGAACCGCAGTGGTAAGGTCAATGCACTGCTAGGTAGTCGAGAAATTGAGGCGTTTTGTCCCTTGCACAAGAGTGATGCTGAGTTTCTTGAAACCGCTTTGCATCGTTTAGGACTCTCGATTCGTGCGTATCATCGTATTATCAAAGTGGCGCGAACAATCGCCGATCTGGATGGGGCGGAGCAAATTGAACGAACGCACTTGGCCGAGGCACTTGGGTATCGAGCGATGGACCGTTTACTGAAACAGCTTACGGCGCAAGCGGTATAGACAGCAAAGTGTCATCGCAACAAGTGTTGTAAGCACCTTGTTGCGATGAAGGACGTTAGAAGGTGTAGTTGAGACCAAGCGACAACAGGTACTCTTTCTCCTCATAAAACGTGATATTCGAGTCAGTTTGGCTATAGCCGGCTAAAGAAATGAACGACCAGTCTTGCCAGTCAAATACGTTTTGATATTCATAGGCTGCAAATAGGCTGACGGTGTCGTCATTTCGTGTTTTAGCAAAAGTTTGGCTAGTGGCTTGATAGTCTTTCCATGCATAACCTGCGGTGAGGGCCAACCGATGACGATTGATAAATTTAAACCAACTGATGTCAAACCCGTACGAATCAAATGATTCCGCCTTACCGTCGGCATCTTGATTAATGTAGGTAAACGCCGGTTGCAACATGGATGTTTGATTAAGTGAAATCCGATAGTCACCTTTAACGTAGTAAAGGCTCGCATCGCGAGCGAGTGAACGGTCCGTTACTTCTTCTTGCTCAATGTCTTTATCAGCATAAGCGAGATCAAGGTTGAAGTTTTTATCAATCAATCCTTTGATTTGAAAGCGATAGGCATTGCCGTCCACATCCGTTTCTTTACGGGCGGTTCCGACTTGATATGGGTTACGCCAAGTTTCGCTTTTGAGCACGGTCGGTAGATAGGAAATATCGAGCACGGTGCCGGATGGCAACTCGTGTTGATAGCCCAGCTGAAAAGCGAGTGTACCAACCGCGACATCGGAACGTGTGGTACCCGCGTACACTTGGTGATTGAGTCGGTTACCAAAAGTGTAAGTAATGCTTCCTAGCGGCGCAGCGATAACGGAACTGTCACTATCGGCGCGCTTATCGAGAGAATCGATGGTGTTACTATTTTCCGTATTGAAGTTGGATTCTGATGATACAAATCCGGCATTCAGCGAAATTTCACCGCCAAAACCTGCGGTTTCAGCGAGTTGAGCCTGAGCAGAACTGACGACAAAGGCCAAAGGCAAGAGAATTAGCCTTGGTTTCATTCGTTATCTCCTTATTGTCGAATGAGTGGTGCAAATATTGGTTGAGGTAACAAATCTGACCATTCCCACGCATATTCCAATGTGGCAAAGGCGCAGTATAATTACACGCTGTTTTATTCTTCACACATTATCACTGTTGTTTGACTATCATGTTGGCATATTTGTTATTTTTTTTTAACGCTTCTTTTGTGATTCTCAATTCTGCGCTGTGTTCACTCGCAATTTGTATTATCGCTGTGTTTAAAGTATTGCTTCCAAGCGTGGAGCTAAAAGCGAAAGCGACCGCTTGTGCCAACAAGGTGATGTGGTTATGGGCTACCGTTAATGCGGGCATTCTGGCGGTTTCTAACCGTGTTGACTGGGATGTTCAGGGCGGTGAGGCGCTGAAAAAAGACGGGTGGTATCTGTTGATCAGTAATCATCTCAGTTGGACCGATATTGTGGTGCTTTGCTGTGTGTTTAAAGATCGCATTCCTATGCCGAAGTTTTTCCTCAAACAACAACTGTTGTATGTGCCTTTCATTGGGATGGCGTGTTGGGCGCTCGACATGCCATTTATGCGTCGTTATTCGCGAGAGTATCTGATCCGCAACCCGCACAAACGAGGTCAAGATTTAGAGACGACACGTCGCTCGTGCGCTAAGTTCAAACATACACCAACCACAGTGGTTAATTATGTCGAAGGCACTCGATTTACCGAAGAAAAACAGCGTAAGAGTAAGACGAGCTACCAATATTTGCTGCAACCAAAATCGGGCGGGATCGCATACACGTTAGCGGCAATGGGGGAGCAGTTCGAGAACATTATCGATGTGACGCTGGCGTACCCAGAAAATACAAATAAGCCATTCAAGGATTTATTAATGGGCCGAATGGGCAAGGTTGTTGTGCGTGTGAATGTGTTGCCCGTCGATGAGCGAGTGCTTGGTGATTACTTTAACGATAAGCCCTATAAGCGACAATTTCAGCAATGGTTGGGTGATGTGTGGCAAGAAAAAGATCGGTTGCTACAAGAGATTTACAAATAAACAAAAGGGGAGCGATGAGCTCCCCTTTTGATTGATATCGATGCGCTTATTTTAGTGTCAGCAAGTAGTTCACCAGAGAGAAGTACTCATCCATTGTCTTGATGCTTTGTGCTTGAACTAGGTATTTGTTGTTAACGATAACCGCAGGAACGCCGGTTAGACCGCTGTTTTCAAATTGCTTGTCCATACGGCGAACCATGGAATCAACCGCAAAGCCTTTGAATGCAGAGTCGAATTTCTTCGCGTCTACACCTTCATCAAGGAAGATTTGGCGAAGCTCTTCATCGTTACGTGGCGCCTTCTTTAGATTGTGGATGCGGTTAAACATCACTGGCACCATTTTGTCTTCCACTTTTAGTGCAACCATGGTCGCGTAGGCTTTGCTCATTGATGGGCCCATGTTGCCACCCATGAAAGAAACGTGGTTTTTTAGTAGTTTAGTGCCTTCTGGCAACTGCTTTTTCAGTTGCTGGATAACAGGTTCAAAGCTATTACAATGCGGGCAGTAGAAAGAGAAAAACTCCGTCACAAGAGGTTTTTTTGATGCCTCAAGATCCAATACTTTGTAATGTTCACCTTCTTTGAATTGCGCTGCATGTGCTGACAGGCTTAGCATCAGCATAGAAAACAGTGCGAACAGTTTTTTCATCGAAATATCTCCATTTTTGAATTTGTGGCCTGACTTACCATTGAGGCATTAAAGACAGCGGTGCTTCTTCTAAAGCGGCGATCTGCTCTTTAAATGCAAGGACCTGACCTTCCCAGTATTTTGGCTCATTAAACCATGGAAAAGCGAGAGGAAACGCAGGGTCATGCCAACGTTTTGCTAGCCATGCCATATAGTGCACCATTCGTAGACCGCGAAGTGGCTCAATTAGTTTCAATTCTGCGGGGTTAAAGTCGCAAAACTCTTGATAAGCTTCTAAAACAATATCCAGCTGCATCAGTTTGTCTTGGCGCTCACCGTTCAGCAGCATCCATAAGTCCTGCACAGCAGGGCCGTTACGAGCGTCATCCAAATCAACAAACATAGGGCCATCTCGCCACAAAATGTTGCCTGGGTGGCAATCGCCATGCAGCCGAATGGTATTGAAGCCTTCTTGCCAGTGGCTTTCAATCGATTTGATCAGCATATCCAAGTCATTGAAGAAGCTGTTCTCCAAGTGCATTGGAATCATGTTGGCGTTTTGCAGAATCTCTCTTGGTTGATACAGGTATTCTTGCAAGCCAATCGTTGGTCGATGTTGGAAGGCTTGGCGGCTACCCACTTTGTGGATGCGCCCAAGGAAACGCCCTACACCTTCGAGCTGATCTAAGTTGTCAACCTCGTACTGGCGACCACCCACGCTCTCAAACAGCGCAAAGGCATAGCCTTGATAGTGATGCAGGGTTTCACCGTTGATGCGCACAGGTGGTGCGACGGGGATTTCGTTTCCAATTAGTTCTAAAGTGAAGTCGTGCTCCTCTTGGATCTGTTCATTGCTCCAACGTTCAGGACGGTAAAACTTGACGACATAACGACGACGCTCTTCGTCAGTGAATTGATAAACACGGTTTTCGTAGCTATTGAGGGGAAGAAAGCCTGATTCTGCGCGAACGCCGATGCTTTCTAACGCGTACCACATAAAATCTGGGGTAAGGGCGTCAAAGTTAAACATACTTTGGGACATATAAACAAAAAGGCTCATTGCTGAGCCTTTTTCCATTAGTCACTGAAGTAGACGCTATAGTTTTTTTATAAAGCGGCTTTCCACTTCAATGGTGAATTCGTTGCTCTTATCGGTGAGTATAAACTGAATTGTCGTAATCGCAGAGTTTAGCTTGTCAGGATCGGCGCCAAGACTCATTGGTAAGTTCAATACTTCACCTGGCTGTACCTGAATTGTCTGCTTACCGTACCAGCTCACATCGGATAGCCCTTCAACATCCAACGAGTATTCTTGCACTTGCTGGGTTTTGTTGATCACTTTGAGGGTGTAGGTGTTTTCTACTTCGCCTGAGCTATTTACCCGGAACAGTTGGTTACGGTCGCGAATAACACTCATGCCTGCTGGGTCTACCGCTGCGATTTGGGCAAAGAACAGACCAATCATGACCAGTAGCACAGCTCCATAGCCCAGCAGCTTCGGACGCATGACTTTGGTACTCTTACCCGATAAGCGATGCTCGGTGGTGTAGCTGATTAGGCCTTTTTCGTAACCCATGCGGTCCATGGTGTTGTCACACGCATCAATACAGGCGCCACAGTTAATACATTCATATTGTAAGCCGTCACGAATATCGATACCTGTTGGGCACACCTGCACACACAAATCACAATCAATACAATCCCCCAAACCAAGTTGCTTTGGATCGGCTTTGCGCGGACGTGGACCACGTTTTTCACCACGTTTGGCATCATAGCCAACGATGAAGGTGTCTTTATCAAACATGGCAGACTGGAAGCGCGCGTAAGGACACATGTGAATACACATGATGGAACGCATCCAACCAGCATTACCATAAGTACAAATGGCAAAGAACATTACCCAAAAGACGGGCCAGAAGTTGGCGTTAAAAGTGAAAAAGTCGATAACCAATTGCTTCATTGGAACGAAGTAGCCAACAAAAGTAAAACCAGTGGCGAGCGCAATGGCAAACCAAGCGATATGTTTGATGGTTTTGCGCATCGCTAAATTTGCCGTCAGCTTATTGGAGTCCTGCTTACGACGCTTATTGGCGCTGCCTTCCAGTTTCTCTTCAAACCAGATATACATGAAGGTCCAGACGGTTTGTGGGCAGAGATAGCCACACCAAACTCGACCTAAGAAGGTGGTAATAAAGAACAACCCAAACGCCGCGATCACAAATAGCAAGGCGAGTAGGGTAAGATCTTGCGGATACAACGTGGTACCGAAAAAGTTGAACTGCTGGTTGCCAATATCGAGCAAGATCGCTTGACGTTCACCGTAAGGAATCCACGGTATCAAAGCGAAGAGAAGCAGTAAGAACCAACCACCGTAACGACGCAGTTTCTGGTAAGTCCCTTTGCTTTCGCGTACATAGATGCGATTACTTGGGTTGAACCGATCCCCATTCCCTTTATGAGTCTTAGGGTTGTAGGTTTTAGGAGTCACATCTTTGATATCGATCTTATCCTGACTCATGCACTCATCCTTCTTAGGCTTTTATAATGTACGGCGTCATTTCTATTGATGTCGCTCGATGACATTGCTACTTCGTCCTTATCATAAATCATGACCGGACATAATTATTTTAGTAAATACTGATGAACGGCGATTATACAATCAATAACAATTCCTTTTCTTTAACGCAGTCAACGTTTAACAACAAAAGTCAGTACAGTTAACCTGATAATTGGCTGAACAGTTATAACCAATTGTAGGACTAAAAATTTTAGTTATAAAAAAGCGACTCACTTGAGGGAGTCGCTTAAAGAATACTGGGCTGTTGAACCGGTTATTTGATGATGCCACGAGCGCGCAGAATCGCAGTTTTAAAATCATCTTCTTGGTCTTTCTTAAGACCTGGGATCATTTCGTCTTTGCTGCTGTTACGCATTTTAAGGTGGTAGATCAGCACGTCGTCGGTCAGATCTTCTAGCTTACCTTCGTAGCCTGCTTCTTTCGCTAGCTTCACGATGAACTGCAGTAGGTTCATTTCTTGGTCTTTATGCCATTCAGGCTCTAGTAGCTCAAGCAGCTCTTCAATGCGATGACACTTCATTTCTTTCTCCACAGAATTTATAGGTGTAATTAGCTGTAAAGGTACCAAATTGCTTTGCGAAGACCAAATAGGAAAAACTATCTATTTCACTGTGTTTTGTTCTAAGTCGTTGAGGTGGTTTGAGTCGCGTGCAAAGAAAAAAGCGCAGCTGGCGCCGCGCTTTTGATTAAGCTGCTTTGATAACTTTGGCCGGAACACTCGACATCATTGCTGTCTTCTCAACCAATGTCATTGCTGGCGCAACTTGCTTTGCCTTTGGTGCAGTAGTAAAGCCACTGCGGCGGCGCATTGCACTAGTATTAGTGTGTGCGAACCTGACTGTTGTTGGGCGCATTAATTTACCTAACTGTCAGGCATATCCATTGCCGATGTAATGGCCTGAATCATTATGAGCTAGGCTCCAACAAGATTGAAGAATCACTCTTCTGGCTCTCGCCAATCCAGTTAATGAATCAGGAATACCGATATGCATGCATATCACATATAAGATTAGCATCCTTGTAATAATTGGTCGATAGTTGAGCAATTGAATTGTTTAGATTTTGTCATTTTGTCGCGATGATCGAGGCAATTTTTGTTTGATCCCTCGATCAGCAGTAGTAGTATGAGATCTCGACGAAGGAGGTGCCTATGTCATTTTTGAAGAAGACACTTGCCAGTTTTGGGATTGGGAGCGCTAAGGTCGACTCAATCCTAAATCAAGACGTGCTATATCCTGGTCAAAGTGTGGATGTGTCTATCCATGTTTATGGTGGTGCCACTGAACAAGCGATCGACAATATCGATTTAAAACTGTGTTGTCGCTATATCGCGGAAGCTCCTGATGACCGTGGTGCGCGAGAAGGACACAGCATGCGCCGAGTACCTCAGACTCATGTGCTTGCTAAGTGGAGCCTCCCTTATGCGTTTACCATCCATTCCGGCGAAGAGCGTACCTTCGATGTTCAGCTCGATGTGCCTTGGAATACGCCTGTCACCATTGGTGACGCCAAAGTGTGGCTCGAAACCGGCTTGGACGTTGCTGCTGCTTTAGACCCGACCGATAAAGACATCCTCACCGTTCGACCTGATCCACTAATGGATGCGGTGTTATCCGCATTTGAAGCGCAAGGTTTGCGTATTCGCCAAGTGGAGTGTGAGGAAGTAAAAGGGTTCGACCTGCCATTTGTGCAAGAATTTGAGATGGTGCCGACTGACGGGCCATACCATGGCGTGTGGCGTGAGTTAGAATTTGTCGCTCATCGTAGCGAGCAAGAACTCAAATTATGGTTTGAAGTTGACCGCACACGCAAGGGCGAGGGTGGCATGCTCGCAAGCTTACTAGGTAGCGGAAAACTCAAACGAGAGTTGACCATTCCAGCCACGACTAAGCTTGATCAAGTGGGCGAGCTTGTACTTAATTATCTCGATCAAACCACGGCCGTTCATGAGTCTTAATTTAAGCTTACACGTGTAAGCCTAATGTGCCATACTAGAGCAAATTTCAAACTCTAGTATAGGCGCATTGATGTCTGAACTGCAGAAACCTCAATACAGTCAACGCGAAGAACTGGCCAATACCATCACTCATGGCATTGGGATGATTTTTGGTATTGTTGGCTTGATACTGCTGCTAATCAAAGCCATAGACCAGCAAGCTGATACGCTGACGCTGGCCAGTATGGCTGTCTATGGTGCGAGTATTATCGTGCTATTTTTGGCTTCGACGCTGTATCACGCAATTCCGCACCCCAACGCCAAACGCTGGCTAAAAACTTTCGATCACTGCGCCATTTATCTACTCATTGCTGGCAGTTATACGCCTTTTTTGTTGGTGAGTTTACGTACGTCGCTCGCGTTTGGTTTGATGATTGTCATCTGGACCATTGCTCTACTCGGCATCATTATGAAAGTCGCGTTTGTTTACCGATTTAAAAAGCTTTCCTTGATGACGTATTTGGTCATGGGCTGGCTGTCGTTGATTGTGATTTATCAGTTGGCGATCAACTTGGATATTGGCGGACTGACATTACTCGCAGCTGGTGGGATTGTGTATTCACTGGGGGTGATTTTCTACGTTGCGAAGCGTATTCCATTCAATCATGCGATTTGGCACGGCTTCGTTTTAGCGGGTTGTGTGTGTCACTTTTTCGCAATTTATTATTTTGTCGAGCCTATCTAACGGATAGATATGAACTCGACAAAACATGTGTTATCACATTAACGAGTTTTCACTTCTAACACTTTGGCTGAAAACTGGTATTGCTGAGACTGCGGCACTGCCAGTTTGATGCTTTTACCCTGTTCTGCTTGTTGTGGTCGCAGGTAAGTATCCGCCATTCGCTTGATGGATTGCCAAACTGTGACTTTTTCTTTCGCCAGTTGCTGGCCAGACATATCAAATACCAGAACTTCCACTTCAACTTGAATCACCGATTGTGAGCTTTGATTGGTAATGGACGTTGGCAGTACGAGCTCACTATCTTGATAGCTCGCGGAGCCAATCAGTACGTCGACACCAGAGTCAGACAGCTGCATGGTTGGCTTTTTGGCGTTTACCACCACGGTAGTGCCAACAGTTTTAGTCACAACTGGAATTGTCGCAATTGCGGGAGATGCGATCGTTTCAACCGCACTTGTTGTCGCTTGCGTCTCTGTTGCTTGCTGCGCAGTTTTTTTCATGACGTATTCCCAAGTAAAGTCATCGTTTAACTTCACTTCTCGACCATCGGCTAAAGTGATGACTTTAGCGGCGTATGTGGATGAGGCGGCAAGTAGGGTCGCCAGAGTAATCCATGTTTTCATTGTTATACCTTTTATTTGTGTCTGCTTAACGGCGCCAAAACGCAGGGAAGAACAGTACAAGAATAGTCAGAATTTCCAAGCGGCCCATCAACATGCCAAAGCTCAGAAGCCACTTGGCGGTATCTGGCAGAGGCGCGAAGTTACCCGTCGGTCCAATCACGCTTCCCATACCCGGGCCGACGTTGGCTACCGCAGTGATGGCACCAGAGATGCTAGTGATGGGGTCTAAACCCAGCGCACTCAAGCAACCCGCGATGAAGATTATGGTGATAAAGAACATCAAGCCAAACGCGACCACCGAGCGAACAATGTCATCATTCACTGGGCGTTGGTTGTAGCGCTGTACAAACACACCTGAAGGGTGAATCAATTTCATCATCTGTTTGTTCAGCAGTGTCATTGCGATTTGGAAACGGAAGATTTTGATCCCACCAGACGTTGACCCCGAACATGCGCCCGCCATCATTAAGAAGGCAAAAAGAGTGGTGGGTAATGCGCCCCACGCGGTGAAGTCCTCTAAGCCAAAGCCGGTTGTGGTGACGACTGAGACGATATTAAACATCGACACTCGCAGCGCATCCAGAATGGTGTATCCATCTCGAATCACTAACCAGGCTGAAATCACTAAGCTTGAGAACACGAACAGGTACGCGAATCCTCGAACTTGAGCGTCGTTAACCAACACATCAATACGGCGTTTACGTAACGCGGCGATGAAGAGCAAAAATGGCAAGCCACCTAGGAACATAAAGGTGGTTGCTACCCAATGTGCGCCATTAGAGAAGTGGTTCATCGACCCGTCGGATGTAGAGTATCCGCCAGTTGATAGCGTGGTAAAGGCGTGATTGATCGCTTCAAACAGGTTCATGCCTGTGACCAAGTAGCCCACAATGCATAAGCCAGTAAGCATCAAATAAACTGCTACGATGTTTTTGGCGACCGTTTTTGCTCTCGGGCTACTTTTATCCGACCAATCGGATGATTCGGTTTGGAATAGTTTCATACCACCGACATTGAGCATAGGTAGTACCGCCACCGCCATTACGATAAAACCAATCCCCCCAAGCCACTGCAAGATAGAACGCCACAACAAAATACTTGGCGCCATGTTGTCTAAACCGCTGAGCACTGTGGAACCAGTGGTAGTAATGCCTGACATGGTTTCAAAGTAGGCGTCGGTGAAGCTGATGTGGTTGATAAACACAAATGGCAAGGCGGCAAACGCACTGGCGATGGTCCAAACCAGACTGGTGATGAGGAACATATCGCGTACGCTGAGTTTGAACTTAGCGGTTCGACCGATC
Source organism: Vibrio sp. E14 (assembly GCF_020515785.1). NCBI lineage: Bacteria > Pseudomonadati > Pseudomonadota > Gammaproteobacteria > Vibrionales > Vibrionaceae > Vibrio > Vibrio sp. E14. The sequence goes on along the minus strand of NZ_JAHPJI010000012.1, from coordinate 13,422 downwards.
GTCAAACAAATGAAAGCGGCAAGGTGCGTGATCACAACAGCTTGGGCGAAATCGAGAAATCCCCCCGTACCAGTGAAGAAAGCGACCAAAGTCGGCACGTACATAAACAGGGCCAGTTTGGATAAAACCAGCCCGATAACAAACAGTACGGGACGTAAGTTGACCATAGGAAAATCCTAGAGGAAGAATGGACTCGGCTGGAATAGCGCTTCGACGTCTGATACGTATTTTTTGTTGACCAGGAACATCACCACATGGTCATCCTGCTCGATGACCGTACGGTCGTGGGCAATAAGGACTTCTTCGCCACGAACGATAGCACCAATGGTGGTCCCAGGTGGAAGTTTAATATCTCCAATCGCGCGCCCAACCACTTTGGATGTACTTTCATCACCGTGAGCGACGGCTTCAATGGCTTCTGCAGCGCCGCGGCGAAGTGAGGATACGTTCACGATATCAGCGCGACGAACGTGTGTCAGCAAGGCGGAAATGGTCGCTTGCTGAGGTGAGATCGCCACATCAATTACGCCGCCTTGTACCAGATCTACATAAGCGCCACGTTGGATCAGCACCATTACTTTTTTCGCACCCATGCGTTTTGCCAACATCGCAGACATGATGTTGGTTTCATCTTCGTTGGTCAGCGCGATGAAGACGTCGACTTGGTCGATGTTCTCTTCCGAGAGAAGCTCTTGGTCTGCCGCGTCGCCGCAGAACACGATGGTGTTTTCTAGCTCTTCTGACAGTTTTTCTGCACGTTGGTAGTTACGTTCAATCAGCTTCACGCTGTAGTTTTGTTCTAAGCGCTTTGCGAGACTGGCACCAATGTTACCCCCGCCAACAATCATGATGCGGCGGTACGGTTTTTCTAGGCGCTGAAGTTCACTCATCACTGAGCGAATATGATTACTTGCTGCAACGAAGAACACTTCATCGTCGGCTTCAATGATGGTAGTGCCTTGCGGGCGAATCGGACGGCCTTGACGGAAAATCGCTGCCACACGGGTATCGATGTGTGGCATGTGCTCACGCAAAGCAGACAGCGCGTTACCCACCAACGGTCCACCGTAGTAGGCTTTTACCGCCACTAGGCTGACTTTCTGTTCAGCAAAGCTCACCACTTGCAGCGCGCCTGGGTATTGGATCAGACGTTCGATGTAGCTCGTAACGAGTTCTTCTGGTGCGATAAGGTGATCGACAGGAATGGCGCCAGATTTAAACAGGGCTTCTTTTTCGGCCAGATATTCTGGAGATCGAATACGCGCAACGCGGTTTGGGGTGTTGAATAGAGTGAACGCGACCTGACAGGCGGCCATGTTGGTTTCATCAGTGTTGGTCACCGCGACGAGCATATCGGCGTCTTGTGCGCCCGCTTCGTGCAGCACGTCGGGGTGGCTCGCATGGCCATTGACCACACGCAGGTCGTATTTGTCCTGTAATTCGCGCAGTCGGTCGGCATTGTTGTCGACGATGGTGATGTCGTTGTTTTCACCCACTAGGTTTTCTGCCAGTGTGCCGCCAACCTGACCTGCACCAAGAATAATGATCTTCATACTCTTTTCTCGTTATCTGAAAAAGGCGATTGAAATCACTCCAATCGCCCTATTTAGCATGCTGTTACGCGTGTGTTTTAGTTAGCACTGCGTAGTAGAAACCATCCATGTCTTCTTCGCCTGGTAGAATTTGACGACCAGGCTGGTCGGGATCAGAATCCAGCAGTTGCGCATCCGCGGTACGTGCTAAAAACGCTTTTACTTGCTCCACGTTTTCTTGCGGTGTGATTGAACAAGTCGCGTAAACCATTGTGCCGCCGGGTTTCAGTTGCGTCCACATGGCATCAAAAATTTCACTTTGTAGCTCTGCTAATGCGGCGATGTCGTCTGCACGACGTAGCCATTTTATGTCTGGGTGACGACGAATCACGCCAGTCGCAGAACATGGGGCATCCAGCAAAATGCGATCAAATTGCTCGCCTTGCCACCATTCTTGTGGATTACGCGCATCACCGCAAACCACTTTTGCCTGAAGGTTGAGACGCTTCAGGTTTTCATGCACACGTTTCAAGCGTGTGTCGTCGCAGTCAATCGCGACCACTTCACTGCCCGACGTGCGCTCTAGAATGTGTGCCGTCTTGCCACCTGGCGCTGCACAGCAATCTAAAATCAGTTCGCCGTCTTGTGGTTTTAGGTAGTTGATCGAGAGCTGCGCTGCCGCATCTTGTACTGAAACCCAACCTTTCTCAAAACCAGGTAGCTTCATCACGTCACATGGCGCGGCCAATTTTATGGCGTCCATTGCTTCTGTGTGTGGTGTGCTATCAATGTTTTCATTTTTGAGTAGCGCAAGGTATTCATCACGAGTGTGATGTTGGTGGTTCACACGCAGCCACATTGGTGCTTTTTGGTTGTTCGCTTCAACAATGCTTTCCCATTGCTGTGGGTAGGCCTCTTGCAGCAGTTTTAGTAACCAGCTTGGGTGACCGTACTTGCCAGCGTTGTTGCTGACGGCCATTTGGTCGAGTTCTTCTTGGTTGCGTTGGTAGTTACGCAATACAGCGTTAATCAAACCACGCAGACGAGGACCTTTCAGCTCTTTAGTGCCTTCAACCGTTTCACCGACAGCTGCGTGCGCAGGAATGCGCATGAAGCTAAGTTGGTAAATACCAACCAGAATTAGGTGATGGAATACACGTTGTTTGCCTTTGAGCGGCTTATCCATCAACTGGTTTGCAATCATTTCTAGGCGAGGTAGGTAACGTAGCGCACCGTAACAAATCTCTTGTAGCAGAGCGTGGTCACGAGGTCGTACCGTTTGTTGAGCCGCTGGAAGAGCGCTTGAAAGTGAATGGCCCTTGTCGACGACAAGATACAGGACGTTAGCAGCCGCAGCGCGAACATTCATGATGAGTACCTTAAAGTAAAGGAGGGCATCTCTGCCCTCTAAAAGTTCGTATTATTGGGGATGATAACCCCTAGTATGGCTTAAACCAGCAGAGTGCCAACTTCAAACCAAGCTGCACGTGAGTTTAGAATATCCTGAACTGACATGGCTTTTTTGCCAGGAACTTGCAGTTGCTCTAGCACCAGTACGCCGTTGCCTGTCGCAACATAAATACCGGTTTTATCTGCTTGCACGATGGTGCCGGCTGGCTTGTCACTGGTTTGCTCTGCCACACGGCTTTGCCATACTTTGATGCTGTTTTCTGCCGCCTCAAAGTGGCTCATTGGCCATGGGTTAAATGCACGAACGCAGCGCTCAATGTGAGCCGCATCGTCGTTCCAGTTAATGCGTGCTTCTTCTTTGCTGAGTTTTTTCGCGTAGTTCGCTAGCTCATCGTCTTGCTTCACTGGCACTGCTTTACCCGCAGCAATGTCGGCTAGGCAGTCAATCAGGGCTTCTGGGCCAAGCTCCGCCAATTTTTCGTACATTGAAGCGCTGGTATCTGTCGCTTCGATTGGCAGCGTTGCAATCTTCAGCATATCACCAGTGTCGAGACCGATGTCCATCTGCATGATGGTCACGCCAGTTTCTGCATCGCCCGCCCAAATAGAGCGTTGGATTGGAGCCGCACCACGCCAACGAGGTAGGATAGAACCATGTACGTTGATACAACCCAGTTTAGGGGTATCAAGAACCGCTTGTGGCAGTAGCATACCGTATGCCACGACAACCATGAGATCGGCGTTCAGATCGGCAAGTTCTTGTTTCGCTTCGTCGGACTTAAAGCTTTCAGGTTGGTAAACCGGGATGTTGTGTTCTAGCGCCAGTTGTTTTACCGGTGGCGCAGCCAATTTCTTGCCACGACCCGCTGGACGATCTGGGTTTGTGTAAACCGCGATGACTTCATGCTCCGAAGACAACAACGCCGCCAAGTGACGGGCGGCGAAATCCGGAGTACCTGCAAAGACAATACGTAAAGACTGACTCAAGGTAGACTTCCTTCTAATTGGTATGGTTCGAGATTAAGCGTTTTGCTGCTTCTCGTTAAAGCGTTTGATTTTTGCTAGCTTGTCCTGAATGCGTTTGCGTTTCAGTGGCGATAGGTAATCCACGAACAGCTTACCTTGTAAGTGATCAAGCTCGTGTTGAACACAAATCGCTAGCAGGTCGTCGGCTTCGAAGGTGAACTCTTTGCCATCACGATCCAGTGCTTTAACGGTAACTTCTGCAGCGCGAGGCACAAGTGCGCGTGCACCTGGTACCGACAGACAGCCTTCTTCGATGCCATCTTCGCCACGCTTTTCCAGAATCTCAGGGTTGATTAGCACCATCGGCTCATCGCGAGTTTCTGAAATATCAATCACTACGATACGTTTGTGGATATCAACCTGCGTTGCAGCAAGGCCAATACCTTCTTCGTCGTACATGGTTTCAATCATGTCATCGACGATTTTTTGAATCTCAGGCGTCACCGCTTCAACAGGCTTTGCGACTGTGCGCAGGCGATCATCCGGGAATGTTAATACTTGTAATACAGACATATTCACTCGAAATATTGAACTGTGCCGAAACAGCACAAACCTTGTTGGCTCAATTCTAGACATTTTATAGCCTAAATGACAGCATCCTTGCACCAATTTCCATTCTGGTTCCTGCTTAATAGACCAAGGACGAGGGTCATGAATCGAATTTTCCGCAACGTTGCCAGTGTTACGTTGCCGTTACTTTTCTCTTTCAACGCTGTAGCAAATGTGGATGCGAAACCACTGACTGTTAAAGATGATGCGCCACAAACATATGTAGTCGTGAAGGGCGATACGCTATGGGATATTTCGGCCATGTACTTGGATAGCCCGTGGTTGTGGCCTCGTTTATGGCAAGTAAACCCGGAAATCGACAACCCTCATTTAATTTATCCCGGAGATAAGCTGTCTTTGGTGTGGATTAACGGTCAGCCCGTGTTAAGCCTAAAACCAGTTAAGAAGATTAGCCCGAAAGCACGCATCACGGAAAAGAAAGCGGTACCAACGGTCGCGGAAGGTTTGGTGATGCCGTACCTCAAATCGGATCGATTGCTGGATCAAGATGCGTTGAACAGTGCAGCAAAAGTGATGGGTAGCAGCAAAGGCAGTAAGTATCTGACGGCAGAAGATGTGCTGTATATCAATGGTAATCAGACCGCGACAGGCTGGGCTATTTACCGACCTGTAGAAACGTTTTCGCGTGACGATGTGTCTAAAGAGATCACCGCGCTGCGTTTGATAGCCAAAGGTGAGCTCGTTGAAGCTTCGAGCGGTTATTCTGGTTTGAAGATCACTTCTCAATTGCAAGAAATCCTGCGTAACGATATCGCGTTGCCAAATCAATCAGTCGAGAACACTGACTTCACGACTACGTTCTACCCGCTGCCGTCGCCACGAGACAGCTCTGCAAAGTTGCTAGGCAATATCGAAGGTATTCGCTTTAGCTCAACCAACCAGGTCGTGGTAATTGATAAAGGCACGTCAGACAATCTGAAGCAAGGCAGTGTGTTTGATTTAAAAGAAGACGCGCACCCAGTTTACAAAGACGGCGATGAGTTCAAGAAAGAGTTTGGTGTCCTCGATAAGAAAATAACCTTACCTCAAAGCAAGGTTGGCGAGTTGCTGGTCATTCGTCCTTATGAGTACTTTAGCTTGGCGTTGATCACAACCAGCACTAAACCCATCAATAAAGAGGTCTCTGTGGTTTCGCCTCTGACGCAAGAGCCGACCACCAATGAAACCACGCAATAACGACAGTGACCTTGCTGCCTGGTTAAAACTGAGTTGTTTACCAGGCATTGGCGGGGTCAAAATGAATAAGCTACTGGCAAGAGACACGCCGCGTAACATCGTAAACTTCTCTCCCGAACAGCTACAACAACTTGGGTTAACAACTAAGCAAATTCAAGCTTGGGCTTCAACAGATAAAGAAGTTGAAGCCTGTTTAAGTTGGCTTGAGGCTTCTACAAATCATCATATCCTGACACTGACTGACCCGCTTTATCCACCTCAACTCAAACAAATCGTTGCGCCGCCACCTCTGCTTTTTGTTCAAGGAAATTCTACTTGTCTTTCGCAGCCACAGATAGCAATGGTTGGCAGCCGAAATGCGAGTATTGATGGCTTACAGCATGCACGCCACTTTGCCGCAGAATTTGCTCAGCACGATTTTATTGTCACCAGTGGTCTCGCTTTAGGCATTGATGGCCATGCGCATGATGGTGCGTTGCAAGCAAAAGGTAAGACGATTGCGGTGCTGGGATCTGGCTTAGAAAATATTTATCCGGCACGTCATCGTGGTTTAGCGCAACGTGTTATTGAACATGGGGCTTTGGTGTCTGAGTTTCGCCCCAACGCCAAGCCGCGCCCGGAAAACTTCCCGCGTCGAAACCGCATTATTAGTGGATTATCGCTAGGTGTACTGGTCGTCGAGGCGGCGAAAAAGAGCGGCTCGTTAATTACAGCTCGTTACGCGCTTGAGCAAGGTCGAGAAGTATTTGCGCTGCCAGCGTCAATCAATGCCCCCAATGCCTGCGGTGGAAACCAGTTGATACGTCATGGCGCTTGCCTCGTAGAAAAGACGAAAGATGTCTTAGATGAAATACAGTCTTTGCTTGATTGGTCTATTAATCAGAGTACCGATTTATTTTCTACGTTAAATGATGAAGAAGAATTGCCATTTCCTCAGCTGTTAGCTAACGTAGGAAGTGAAGCTACACCGGTTGATATTCTTGCAAACAGGACCAATATACCTGTCCAGGAAGTCATGATGCAGCTCTTAGAGTTAGAACTCTCTGGGCATGTCGTTGCGGTTTCAGGTGGCTATATTCGAAAGGGGAGGGGCTAGCTATGATGATGGATATACTGATGTATCTATTCGAAACCTACATCCATAGCGATGCAGAGTTACAGGTCGAACAAGACGAGTTGGAAGAAGAGCTGCTCCGTGCAGGCTTCCAACAAAAAGATATCTACAAAGCCCTTGTCTGGTTAGAAGAGCTTGCCGCATTGCAGCAAAGTGACACCTCTTCTGCAATCTCGACTTGCATGGCTTCGTCATCAACTCGTATCTACACAGCGAAAGAGATGCAGCGTTTAGATTTGGAATGCCGAGGGTTTTTATTGTTTCTCGAGCAAATCAATGTTTTAACCACAGAAACTCGCGAAATGGTGATTGACCGAGTGATGGGTCTAGAAACGAGTGAGTTTGAGCTTGAAGACCTCAAATGGATCATTTTGATGGTGCTGTTTAATGTGCCTGGCAATGAAAACGCTTATACGCTAATGGAAGAGCTGTTGTACACCAAGGAACAAGGGATTCTTCACTAACCCAATCTAGACAAGTTCGAGTTTAGCTAGCAAGAACGCGAGCTTGTCTTTTGGTGTGTTTTTTCACGAAACGGTAAGTATGAGTAGTAAAATCGACAACACCCTTTTCTCTGCCCATGAACACGCATTGGAACACGAGCCGTGTCCTAAATGTGGCAGTGAGTTGATCCTCAAACATGGCAAACACGGTCCCTTTCTTGGCTGTAGCCACTACCCAAGCTGTGATTACATCAAAGCCCTGCATAACAATGATGGCCACATTGTCAAAGAGCTTGGCGTTCCTTGTCCAGATTGTGGTAACGAGTTGGTATTACGCCAAGGGCGTTATGGCATGTTTGTTGGTTGCAGTAACTATCCGGCTTGTCATCATATTGAGTCGATTAATCAACCTGAGCCAGAAAAGCAGCCGCAAGAGCAACACGCGTGTCCTGAATGTGGTAAAGGTCATTTAGTTGAGCGTAAGACGCGCTTTGGTAAAGCTTTCTACGCATGTGATAACTACCCTAAATGCAAATTTGCAGTGAATCTCCCTCCGGTTAAAGGGAGATGCGAAGAATGTGGTTTTACTTTGTTGGTGGAGAAGAAACTCGCCAGTGGTGTGAAATTGCAATGTGCCAATCGTAAGTGCCAGCACACCCAACAAGGGTAAATACATCAAAGGAATTAAAAAGGGTCGCATCGTGCGACCCTTTTTTGTTTTTTTTTTGCTGCCAAACGTTAGTGCTGAGGCTGTTTAGCGAACGCTTGCACGGCTGGGAAAGCTATTGGGTCTAAGATGTCTGCCAGAGCGCACAACCTACGGTGCAATTCTCCTGGGTAGTCGCCACACACGTTGATGTGTCCCATCTTGCGACCTGCACGTTTCTCTTTGCCATACCAATGAAGGTGGCAACCATCCATTGATAACAATGCTTCTGGTAGTGTGTCTTCACCAAGAATATTGATCATTGAGGTTTCACGAACCAATTTCGTACTACCTAATGGTAAGCCGCATACTGCGCGCAGATGGTTTTCAAACTGACACGTTTCTGCACCTTGCTGTGTCCAGTGACCGGAGTTGTGCACTCGTGGGGCAATCTCATTCACTAACAGTGTGCCATCGACATCAAAGAATTCGAGCGCCAATACACCAACGTAATCTAGGCTATCTGCGACGGCCGTGAGCATCTGCTTGGCTTGGGCTTGCAGTTCTGGCGCATCAATTGCGGTGGATAAGCTCAATACGCCATTGATGTGAACGTTTTCTGCTAGAGGGTACACTTCAACGCTGCCATCTTTACCGCGAGCACCTACAAGTGATACTTCGCGGTTAAAAGGAACAAACTCTTCAGCAACAATCGCTTGAGTAGGTGTTGCCGCGATGCACTCTGCCATCTCAGTCCAAATGTCGTCGACTTGAGAAGCGTCTTTTAAGCGCCATTGACCTTTACCATCGTAACCACCCAATGCACTTTTCAGAACCATTGGCATACCAACGTGTTCAATTGCGCGCTCAAAGTCTTCACGAGTTTCAATCACGTAGTATTTCGCGTTGCGCACGCTAGCATCATCAAGCAGTGCTTTTTCAATACGGCGATCACCACCTGCTTTGATGGCTTGCGTACTTGGTAGGAACTTGCCGCTCGCTTCGCAAACCTTGAGCACGTCATGTGGAATATGCTCGAACTCGGCAGTAATCACATCAACTTGCGTAATCGCATTTTCCAAGCCATGGCCAAGTACCTGTTGAGTTAAAGGGTGAACGACATCACCGCTGCTGACATCGTAAGCCGAGATTTGGATGTTCAGTGGTGCACCAGCCAGAGACATCATGCGAGCCAACTGACCTGATCCGAGAACCAGTACATGCATCTGATTAATCCTCAGCTGGATTTGGGTTAGCCAGTACGGTTTCCGTCTGTTCATTGCGGAACGCTTCTACCTTCGCCATGATGTTTTCATCATGAGTGCCTAGGATTTGCGCTGCTAGGATACCTGCGTTTGCTGCGCCCGCTTCGCCAATCGCTAATGTACCAACCGCAATTCCCTTTGGCATCTGTACAATAGAGAGCAGTGAATCCATACCTTTCAGTGCACGAGACTGAACCGGAACGCCGAGTACTGGCACACTGGTGAATGCCGCTGCCATGCCTGGCAGGTGAGCCGCGCCACCCGCACCAGCGATGATTACTTTTATACCACGTTCTTTTGCACTGCTTGCGTAATCGGCTAACAGCTGAGGAGTACGGTGAGCTGACACCACTTTTGTTTCGTAAGGTACGCCAAATTGGTCTAGCATGTCTGCTGCTAGTTTCATGGTTGGCCAATCGGATTTAGAACCCATGATGATACCGACTTTCATCTCAAACTCCTTCAAGCTGCAAAATTAGGTGAGCTGATAAATTTGTGCGCATTATACGGGGATTTTTATCTCAAGCAAACGTTTGCGCCTTGTTGTTGACGCTATTGATACATTTTATAAAAAAATTGCTTTAGTGTCTGAGAATGAATATTTGTACACTTAGTGAAAATAATACAGTCAGACAATCAGGAAGTAATCGGTGGATAACTTTGAACAAGTGCTCAACGCACTACAACAAGGCGCAGTGATTGCCTACCCAACAGAAGGGGTTTTTGGTGTCGGATGCGATCCAGATAACCCAGAAGCAATTCAAAAACTGCTGGAGCTCAAGCAGCGCCCGGTGGAAAAAGGGCTGATTCTGATCGCTGCAAGTTATGAGCAGCTCTTGCCGTATATTGATGAATCTCAACTGACTCCAGAACAATTAGCGACCGTTCATGCAACTTGGCCTGGTCCATACACTTGGATCATGCCAGCGAGCGATAAAGTCTCCAACTGGGTTTCAGGACAATTTGATTCAATTGCAGTTCGTGTGACTGATCATCCTTTGGTTCAAAAGATGTGTAATGCATTCGGAAAGCCGTTAACCTCTACCAGCGCGAATCTTTCCGGCTTGCCACCGTGTATGACCACGGAAGAAGTCGAAGAGCAATTGGGTGACAAGCTGGTGGCCATTCTTCGTGGTGAAACCAGCGGTCGTGATAAACCCAGCGAGATTCGTGACGCCAAGACTTCACAAATATTAAGACAGGGCTAACCCTGCTTGCCAGTCATCAACAGGTATCACGTAATAGGTAATAACGTATGTCAGCAATCGATAAGCACGCCGTAAAGCAGTTCCTGATGTCACTTCAGGACTCCATTTGTCAGCAGTTAGAACAAGAAGATGGAAAGGCCGTCTTTGTCGAAGATGCATGGCATCGTGAACCGGGCGAACGTCTTGGTGGCGGTGGGCGCTCACGTGTTCTGCGTGATGGCCTTGTTTTCGAGCAAGGTGGGGTGAACTTCTCGCATGTAGAAGGGAAAGAAATGCCAGCATCTGCGACGGCACATCGTCCGGAGCTAGCTGGTCGCCGTTTTGAAGCGATGGGGGTCTCTTTGGTTATCCATCCCAAAAACCCTTACGTCCCAACTTCTCATGCGAATGTGCGTTTCTTTATCGCAGAGAAAGAGGGTGAAGACCCAATTTGGTGGTTTGGTGGTGGTTTCGACCTGACTCCTTTCTATCCTTTCGAAGAAGATTGTCAGTCATGGCACGATACAGCTAAGGCAATCTGTGCCCCATTTGGTGAAGACGTGTATGCCGAGCACAAAGCGTGGTGTGATAAGTACTTCTTCTTGCCACATCGAAACGAAACTCGTGGTGTTGGTGGTTTGTTCTTTGATGATTTGAATCACTGGGAGTTTGATAAGTGTTTCGATTACATCAAAGCGGTGGGTGAAGGCTATTGCCAAGCTTATTTGCCGATCGTGTCTCGTCGTAAAGACATCGAATATGGCGAGCGCGAACGTGAATTCCAACTTTACCGTCGTGGTCGTTATGTTGAGTTCAACTTAGTGTACGACCGTGGCACTTTATTCGGTTTACAAAGTGGTGGGCGTACCGAGTCGATTCTGATGTCGATGCCGCCGTTAGCGCGATGGGAGTACCGCTACGAACCAGAAGCAGGAACGCCTGAAGCCGAACTTTACGATCGATACCTGAAACCACGCGAATGGTAAGCACGGAATCTCCTTTTCTATATAGATAGATAGTGATAGGGTCATCTGTAATCAGATGGCCCTGTTTTCTCTATATCTAAGTAAGGAATAAAGGTAAGGAAATGACCCCGCAAATCGATCGTTACGCCGTGTTTGGTAACCCTATCGGGCACAGCAAGTCGCCATTTATCCATACACTCTTTGCTCGTCAAACGAATCAGTCCCTAACATACACCGCAGAATGTGCGCCTTTGGGTGGATTTATCGAGACGGCGAAAGCATTTTTTGCTGACGGCGGCAAAGGCTGTAACGTGACCTTGCCTTTTAAAGAAGATGCCTATCAATTTGCCAGCCGTTTGACTGAGCGTGCTCAGCTTGCTGGAGCAGTGAATACACTTAAGAAGCTTGATGATGGTGAAATCATTGGTGATAACACTGATGGTGCAGGCTTAGTGCAAGACTTGTTGCAACATCAAGTTGTTTTAGAAGGTGCACGTATCCTAATTATTGGCGCTGGTGGTGCCGCTCGAGGAGTGATTAAACCATTGCTCGATCAAAAACCAACATCTCTAACGATAACTAATCGTACATTTTCCAAAGCCGAAGAATTGGCAGAATTGTTTTCTGCGTATGGCCCTGTTACAGCAAAAGAGATGAATACCATTGCTGAAGAGTACGACGTCGTAATCAACTCCACGTCTGCATCATTGAGTAGTGAGTTACCTGCAATCTCTTCCTCGGTATTCGCCACCAATAGTACAAGCTACGACATGATGTATGGCAAAGGTGACACCACATTTAACCAATGGGCTAAGCAACACGGTGCGGCATATGCTTATGATGGTTTAGGTATGTTAGTTGGCCAAGCTGCTGAGAGTTTTATGTTATGGCGCGGTCTTCGTCCAGGAGCCAAACAGATTTTGCGTGAATTAAGAAAGAACCTTGAAGGTCAATAAGCGATGAATCAATCCATTTTATTCCCAGACATGCAATCATGGGATGAAGTATCACAATCAGTAAACTTTGCGGCGCAACAATCTGGTGCGCTAATAGAATGCTTTGTGACGAAACAAAAGTTAGAAAAGTTATCTGGCTCAGAGTTAGATACGGAGCAGGCCGTGATCTCTGCTTTTATTGACTACCGATTTGATCTGGAAGAAATAGCAGAAGAGTTAATAGAAGATGAAGCCTTCAATGAAGAAGGCCATATCATCATTGGTTAACAGACCTTTAGTTCAAGTCTTCTACTTCATGTAAGTAGTCGTTTTTGTTTTGAACATAGTTATTGGCAGACTTTTGCAAAAAAGCTCGTTCTGTCTCTGATAGAGGGCGAGCTTGTTTCACTGGACTACCGACATAAAGATAACCGCTTTCTAATCTCTTTCCTGGCGGTACTAAACTGCCCGCTCCAATCATCACCTCTGATTCAATAACGACAGCATCTAAAACAATCGCCCCCATACCAACCAATACACGATCGTGTATCTCACAACCGTGCAGCATCACTTTGTGGCCAATCGTAACGTCATTGCCAATAATAAGTGGATAGCCGTTTGGGTTTTCAGAGTTCTTATGGGTGACATGCAAAACACTGCCATCTTGAATATTAGTTCGATCACCAATGTGAATGTGGTTCACATCGCCTCGTGCCGCTACTAATGGCCAAATGCTAGAATCGTCCCCAATACGGATATCTCCGACTAACACTGAGGTTGAGTCAACGTAAACACGCTCACCAAGTTGGGGCTTTATACCTTTGTAGCTTCTAATTGAGCTCATCTTTTCTCCTTATTAGGGGCGATTACTGGGGATATGGAGGTAGAATAGTAGTGAAAACTCGCCTTTTAGAATAAAAAACACCCAAACGATAAAAAAATCAAAAAAAACGTGAAAAAGGGCTTGCCAATGTGATCGCAATCTCTATAATGCCACCTCGCTGACACGGCAACGCTTCGAAAGAAACGAAGTCGAGGTTAGCAAGCCAAATTAGCCAAGCGGAAACGCTTGAAGAAAGTTTGAAAAAGTGATTGACACTAAACTTTAACTCGCTAAAATGGCCGTCCTGTTTTGAGCAAAGCTCAACAGGAA
>NZ_JAHPJI010000011.1:0-99678 GCF_020515785.1 Vibrio sp. E14 | reverse complement strand
ATCATTGAAACCTAATTTGAAACCGAAGTTTCTAATTGGATTATCATCAACGAGTGCCCACACAGATTGATAGGTCTATATTGTTAAAGAGCTTGCTTTTCGATAAGTTTTCTCTCAAAGCGGAGGTGCATTCTAGCGATTTGGTTGTTAGTGTCAAACACTTTTTTCAACTAATTTTTCGTAGAACCTTTTTACCTCTTCGACCCTGCTGAAGCCTTGTGGCGTCTGCCGTGTCGATGGATGCGCATTATAGGGAGAAGATTTTTTTTGGCAATACTAAAAACACATTTTTTCTAAAAAAACATGCCAAGTGGATACTTTCCATCCAACCTCAAAATTACCCCGAAATAACACTCAAGATTTCTACAGCTTACCCACAAAAATATGTGGATAACTACTCATCACTATCGAAGAAGTAAGAAATGCGTGAACGCGGATTAAGATACTCTTTGATTTTCTCCGGCAATTTAGACGGATGAACCGCGTTAACTATCTTTATATCCTTTGATGCAAGATCAATGATTGGCGCCTGCGTCCTTGGCACTGATGGGTCGTAAACCAATACATTTGGGAATAATAGATGCGATGCATTCACTGAGATAACCAAGCCCACCATATTATTGGAAAGCTGAACCACAGTGCCTGGAGGAAACACGCCCATAAACTTAATCAGGATATTCAGGTTTTCTTCTTTATATAGGTGTTTACAGTTCTTATATAAATGAGAGAGTGCAGTATAAGGAATTTTTTGCTCTGAGACTATAGGTGTATGACACAAGTTATCAAATGCGTTAGCTACAGCAATAATTTGAGCAAACTCGTTGATCTCATCTCCTTTCAGACCTTTGGGATAGCCAGACCCATCTCTTAGTTCATGGTGCTGTGCAATCACAACTCTCGCAACCTCGGGAAAACCTTCTATTTGACTCGCAAGGTCTACTCCATATTTGGTGTGCAACTTTAAGTAGTTAATTTCTGGTTCCGTCAGCGGTGCTTGCTTTCTTAATATTGCGGTAGGAATTTTTATTTTACCGATATCGTGGAATAGCGCTGAAAATGAAAGCTCTTTCAACTGCGCAGCTGAGTACCCGTTAGCACGGCCAATCATCATGGCGATAACAGCAACGTTCAACGAATGGAAATAAATATCTTCAAACTCATTTTTACCGTTCATCAGATGTAGAGTGACATTATCATCACACATTAACTTCTCGACGATATCTTCAATAAGAAGCTTTGCTTCATCAACGGCAGCTGTTGGACGATTGCGAATTTTCGTCATGACTGAGCGCATACGCGCAAGAGAGCGCTCAAACTCTTTTTCGCACTGAATAACGCGTCGACGATACGCACTTAACTTTTCTATGCGGTTTTGTTTTTCTTGCCAAAGTTTTTGAGTTTCATGATCTAGCGACGCTTCATTCGTTACTCTATCAGCTTGTATCTGGTCGACTGGAAGTGGTGCGGCATCACTTTGCTCTGGATTAAAGTAAACGAACTTTACACCGAGGTGACGGATCATCTCGACTTGTTCTTGATCTTTAATCTTAAAACTATTGAGTAGAAAAGGGTGATCGTTCCACTTTAGCGGAAGACGGATATGTAATCCGGGTTGAATACGATCGACCGTAAGTTTAATGGCTGCCACTTATTCACTACTGATTTACGTTGCCTAAGAGAGTTAGAATACTAGTAAATTTTGTGAATAAATTCATCAGTAAGTATCAAAACATCAGATGGTCATTTCTAATTACTCATTTAATGAGCAAAAGCAAGCTACTTTAAGGTTCGATCTGCTTTGCGTATTTTAAGCTGAGCCTCGAACGTTGGCTTATCTATTATTTCTTGACCTTTGACTAATCCCATTAATGTTTGTACCGCTACACGGGCCATATCACTGATAGGAAAGTGCACTGCCGACACTGTAGGATAAAGGCTTTCACAAAGGTCGACACTGTCAAAGCTAGTTAAAGAGATTTGCTCCGGTACTGAAATATTGTGCTCGTGTAAGTACTGCATTGCACCGACCGTCATTTCCTCACTGCAAGAAAAGACTGCAGTAACTTCAGGGTGTCGTTGTAAAATTGCAGCCATTGCATCATAACCACTTTGCCGACCATAATTCCCTTCTTCACACCAGCTTTCGTCAATATCGATACCTGCATCCTTCATCGCGTCAACGTACCCAAGCTTTCTTAATAAACTATTATGACGTTGGGATGGACCGGTAATACAGGCGATTTTTCTATGACCACCAGCTAAAAGATGCTCGACGGCAATACGGCTTGCATGATGATGATTAAAAGTAACGCAACGCTCTTCTATTCCTTCAACATAGCGATCCAGAAGAACGAAAGGCGTAGGCTGTTTTGCTAATTCACGTAAATCATCATCTGACAAATAACGACTATGGAGGACATAGCCATCACAACGCAGATCATTAAAACGCTGAATGGCTTCCTTTTCACCTTCTGCAGAATGATGTCCTTGAGCGGTAATCAGAAACTTTTTATGAATATCCAGCTCAGTCTGAACCTGCTCCATCATCTCTCCAAAGAAGCCCCCCGTATAGTAAGTCACCAATAAGCCAACCATATTACTGGATGAGGTTGCGAGTGAACGAGCAATCGCACTCGGGCGATAATTCAGTTGCGCCATAGCTTGCTCTACTTTTTTTCGAGTTTCTTCGCGAAACTTCCCCTCCCCATTAATGATTCGAGAAACGGTAGAGCGATTTACACCGGCGAGTTCGGCGACATCTTTAATCCTTGCCATAATGCTATTGGGTCCAACTGCAATTGTTATTAAATATCCGTTTGTGTAGAACGGCTGCCAGCAATTCGTAAGGTGCTTATAGGGGGCGAAGCTGGCAGCCTTTAATCATACACCGACCATTTGATTGGTAGAAACGAGCTCAGAGTAATCCGTGACAGCTATACCATGTTGAGCTAACTGTTCTTTTAAAATGGGAGAGGTTAGAACTTGTAACTCTAGCTCTCGCTGAAGCGCATAACCACTCTTTAAAATCAGCGCTTGATCGGCCTCTGCCGGGTGGCACATCACCTCAACCAAATCATAGTTTGTCTTTAGACTCAATAAATGCGCCATCAAACCATCTAAACTTACTTTTTGATCGTAAAACTCGTCAGTAAAGACATACCTTGTTGTCATCGATTCTTGACACAAGCCAGTGCCCCGCAGTGGCACTCGGTATTCACTCGCTACCTCTTTAATAACGGGCAAAATTTGAGGGTGAGTATGCGCGTGATGATGGCTATCTAAGTGGCTTAGCTCTAACCCAAGCGATAAAAAATGTTCCACCTGAGCTTTTGCTTCGTCATAAATGACCTGAGTTTCGAAGTCCTGCTTACCCCACAGTTCGTCGTATTTGATAAAATGCGCTCGACCGTTGGTCAAATTAGGGTGCCCAGTTAGAGGCACTCCCGCTGTAAACCTAAGATGAACGCCAATTCTCAAGTCTGGATTATGGCGAGCCAACTCTAAAGCATGTTTCTCAGCATCCATACCGACCATCATGGTGGTTGAATGAACAACACCTTGCTGATGAGCTTTTACGATGCCGTTATTTACACCTCTCGTTAAACCAAAATCATCAGCATTAAAAATGACTTTCATTGGCGTGCTTCCTTAGTACTACAACGTCGTTAGTTTAAATTGAGGTAAATACGGAGCGTTCACCGCCAGAATATCATCCAGAATTGACTTGGCACGGCCAATGTCAGGCACCAATGGGTTGTTGGTTAGTGCCATGAGCGCTTTGTCATAATTACCTTCAACAGCAGCGTCTATTGTCAACTGTTCATATGCTTTGACTTGATAGAGTAGTCCTTTGATATTGTTTGACAGCTCACCAACCGCAAGAGGTTTCGCGCCCCAACTACCAATCACCGCGCTACACTCAATCACAGCATCGTCAGGGAGGCCGTTAATCGCTCCGTTATTTAAGACGTTAACAACATGAATACTATTACGATTGTTATAAATTGAATCAACCAAGTTTAGTGATGCATCTGAATAATAAGCCCCACCCCGCTCTTCTAACTCTTTCGGCTTATGATCGAGATTAGGATCTTGATAGAGCTTGAATAGCGCATTTTCTGTTTCCATTACCTGCTCAGCACGAGTGCCCTTTTCACCCGCGCTTTGTTTCTCTTCAGCGAGCATAGCATCGGTTTGATAGAAATAACGATGGTAAGGACATGGTATCGCCCCCAGCGCTTTTAGAAATGCGGGATCCCACGGTTCTTCCCAGATGTTCTTCATGCTGAAGTTAGCACCATCACCGACTTTCTCTAATACTGTTTGAGTAATATCTTCTCCATTGAGCCATGCTTTGTGCACCCAAACGAGATGGTTTAATCCGGCAAACTCAAGTTGTAGCTCTTTTGGCTCGCACTCCATCATTTCTGCGATCATCATTTCCATCGAAACCGGCACATTACATAAACCAATACTCTTTACTTTGGTGTACTTACTGACGGCTTCAGAGACCAAACCCGCAGGGTTGGTGAAGTTGAGCATCCATGCATTGGGTGCCAACTCTTCAATATCTTTACATATATCAAGAATAACCGGGATGGTTCGCAGTGCTTTAGCAAACCCACCTGGGCCTGTTGTTTCTTGACCGATGACGTCGTATTTAATTGGAATTCGCTCGTCATTAGCACGAGCAGCAAGGCCACCCACACGGAACTGCGTCATCACAAAGTCCGCATCTTTTATCGCAGCACGACGATCAAAGTCTGCTTTTATCTCAATCTTTGCACCTGCTTTATCAACCATTCGCTGCGCTAGACCTTTGATAATCTCAAGCTTCTCAGCTCCTGACTCAATGTCCACAAAATGAATCTTCTTAACGGGTAAATATTCTAAGCGCTTAATAACCCCTTCAACCAGTTCAGGGGTATAGCTACTACCACCGCCAATAATGGCAAGTTTGATCGCCTCTCTAGACATTTTTCTCCCCTTATTTGTTCGAGATTTTTTTGTTCAGTGCAACGATTTCTACAGCCATTTCTTGAGCCAAAATCGTGGTCATTAAGTGATCTTGAGCATGTACCATCACTAACGTCATCGGGACTTTCCCTTCCCCCTGATCTTCCTCAATCAACTGAGTCTGAATTAAGTGGGCTTTGTTAATGCACTCTCTTGCTTGAGAGAGCTTCTCCTCAGCCGCATCAAAATCTTGTTCTCTAGATAAACGCAACGCCTCGTAGCTCAAACTTCTGGCTTCGCCAGCATTACAGATGATCTCCATCACAACCAATTCTTGTTCCATCATTTTCTCTCCGAAAATCGGGCCGCGGTAATTGCGGCCCATTAAGCACCGTTAAGCAGTAACACCTTCACCTGAAGGTTGCGTCTCATCCTTAGTTTCTTTCGTCGTTGGTAGTTCTTGCTCCAACATTTGCTTCTCAAACATTTTGAAGAATGGGAAGTAGATAATTAGATCAAGAATCAATAAACCAATGACGAGCAATACTGGAGCAAAGGTCCAACCGCTACCCCACGAAGCACCTATCAGTGCTGGTGTTGTCCAAGGCGTTGTAGCGACCCCCATACCCACAAAGCCGACATGCACAGCAAAGTACGCTATCGTAGCGTTGATGACTGGAGCGAAGACGAACGGGATAAACAAGGTCGGGTTCATCACAACTGGGCTACCGAAGATCACAGGTTCATTGATTTGGAAGAAGCCAGGCACCGCACTCATTCGACCAATACTCTTAAGGTGAACAGAACGGCTAAATGACATCAGCATAACAAGAGCAAGTGTTGCACCAGAGCCACCGATAAAGATGTAAAAATCCCAGAAAGGCTGAGTAAATACGTTTGGAATCGGTTCACCTGCAACAAAGGCTTCGATGTTGGCACCAATGTTGGTCAAGAAAATTGGAGAAAGCAGCCCCACAACAATTGCAGCACCATGGATACCCGCAAACCAAAGTAGTTGGCAAAGCAATAGAGCGCCAATAATGGCAGGCAATGAGTTAGACGCACTAATTAAAGGCTTAAAAACTGCCATGACCGCATCTGGAATCAACATGTCGTACTGGGTTTGCACGAAAAGGCTAAGTGGATATGAGGTAATGAATATCGCTAAGACTGGTAACAGTACTTCAAATGATCGTGCAATCGCCGGTGGCACCTGCTCTGGCATACGAATCGTAATATTGTGCTTTTTCATAAAACGGTAGAGCTCTACCGAGAAGAATGCACACATCACAGCAGTGAAGATCCCTGTTCCTCCCATGTGTGACATAGACAACGCGCCATCTTTAGCAGGGGCCGCGATGAGTAAAAAAGACATCAGCGACAATACAGCACTCGTGATCCCATCCATCTTGTAAGCCTTAGCTAAGCTATAAGCAACGCCGAGCGAAACAAAAATGGTCATGATCCCCATCGACATGTTGTAGGGCATCATTATGGTATCAAAATGTGTGGTGGCGAAATCGAGCCAAATTCGACCAAAAGTAAAGGTCGTGTCTTCGGCAAATGGTGGGAATGCAAAAATCAAAATGAAACTACCGACAATAATAAACGGCATTGCAACTATAAAACCGTCTCTCATTGCTCGAACATGGGGCTGATTCCCCACTTTTGCTGCTATAGGGGCTATATGCTTTTCGACTGCGCCTATAATTGCGTCATAAAGCTTCATAGAATCCATCCTTATTTTAGGCAAAAGAATCCCGCATCAAATATTTATATTTGATGTACAGTTATCTTTTTTAATTTAAAACTATGGTTTAGTTAATTAATTCTAATGCTTGCTCTAGTACTTCTTCTCCCTTCATCATTCCATAATGCTGAGGAGAAATCGCATCAATGTTTTTACCATGCTCTTGCGCCGTTTTTCTTAGCTCTTCTAGCTGAAAACGTACTTGAGGCCCGAGAAGACAAACATCGTACTCTTTAATTGCATCTTCAAATGCATTCACTGACATCGCGTCAATTTTGCACTCAATTCCTTTATTTTCAGCTGCTTGCTCCATTTTTTTAACAAGCATACTGGTTGACATCCCTGCGCTACAGCATAAAAGGATCTTTTTCATAGCCTTACTCCCGTTGTGTAAATTTCAACCTGCAAAAACTGTAGCAAAAATAACCAAGACAAAAAAGCGCAACCGGTTGCATTATTCGTGAACACAATCCCAATTTAGAAAATACGATCTGTTTTTTAGTAATTATTTAGGTCTAGGATAAAAGTCAGGAAATAAATTAAGACACCACATTAGGTTTCAAATTATCAATATATTACTACTGACAACGTCGTTATTAATTTCTAAAAAGGAATAGAGAATGAAATTTAATAAATTAGCTATTGCAACGCTTGTAAGTGCCGCACTATCACAATACTCATTTGCTCAAACCGACTCTAAAGGCACCATTTATCTAACGTTTGATGATGGACCAATCAATGCATCTATTGACGTTATTCAAGTACTTAACCAAGAAGATATCAAAGCGACGTTTTACTTTAATGCTTGGCACTTAGACGGAATTGGTGATGAGAATGAAGACCGTTCGCTAGAAGCCTTAAAGCTCGCATTAGACACTGGTCATATTGTCGCGAACCATAGTTACGATCATATGGTTCATAACTGCGTTGATGAGTTTGGACCTAATAGCGCAGCAGAATGTAATGCTACCGGCGACCACCAGCTTAACTCGTACCAAGATCCTGTTTACGATGCCTCAATGTTTACAGAAAACTTATCTGTTTTAGAAAAGTATCTGCCTAACATTACAAGCTACCCGAATTATAAGGCAACAGAGTTTGCTAGACTGCCCTACACCAACGGCTGGCGCGTGACTAAAGACTTCAAAGCAGATGGATTATGTGCAACGTCTGATGACTTTAAACCTTGGGAACCAGGCTACGTTTGTAATATCAACGACCCATCAAACAGTGTGAAAGCCTCAATTGCGGTACAAAACATTCTGGCTAATAAAGGCTATCAAACACATGGTTGGGATGTGGATTGGGCACCTGAAAACTGGGGGATAGCAATGCCAGCCAACAGTCTAACAGAGGCAGAACCTTTCCTAGGTTACGTAGATGCAGCATTGAACAACTGTGCTCCTACCACCATCAACCCTATCAATTCAAAAGCACAAGAGTTTCCATGTGGTACACCACTCCACGCAGACAAGGTCATTATTCTAACGCATGAGTTTTTGTTTGAAGACGGTAAGCGAGGAATGGGCGCAACCAAGAATTTACCTAAATTAACGGAATTTATCCGACTAGCAAAACAAGCTGGCTATGTATTCGATACGATGGATAACTACACACCAAACTGGCAAGTTGGTCATAGCTACAACGCTGGCGACTACGTCCTACATTTAGGCACCGTTTACCAAGCAGTGACCAGCCATAACGCACAGCAGGACTGGGCACCTTCCCCAACCTCTAGCCTTTGGACCAATGCTGATCCGGCAACAAATTGGGAAGTGAATGTTTCATATAAAGAGGGAGATGTTGTGACGTACTCTGGCAAACGTTATCTCGTCAACGTCCCACACGTCTCTCAAGCCGATTGGACACCTGACTCACAGAACACCTTGTTCACAGCTCTATAAGCTGTTCCCTACTATTATCATGTAGTAGCTTGCGCGAGGTAATACCTCGCGCTTTTTTATTTTTAGAAAAGTAAAAATGGAAAGCAGTAAAGAGTGGACTGACTGGGCCTGGCATTCCTGACGCCACGCTGGATTTGAATTCACAAACCCTAGATACAACAAAGCCCCGACTTACGTCGAGGCTTTATCATATGAATTATGGTACCGGTGGGCGGACTTGAACCGCCACGCCCGAAGGCAACGGATTTTGAATCCGTCGTGTATACCAATTTCACCACACCGGCATCTTTGGGCTATTGCCCTTTGATGGTTGGCATTATACGGAAGCTTTTGACCTGCGCAAGCAGAAATACCTTAAATAACTATCGTTTGCTGATAATTTCGCCACAAAGTGTGACAAAGCTGTACTGATAAGAAACGTACACTCCATTTCCTACTACTGTTCCAGGTGGAAATGAGTATACGTAACTCTTTTTAAATTCTATTCACTGTAATATCAGAAACATAACCATTCCCGATGCTCGACAAAGCCGTATGGAGCATCTCGGCAGCATCTTCCGCTTGCATGAAGTGACTCGTGTCCATCATGTTGCCGCTTGTTTTCCAGAATTCCGTATCCATTCCACCAGGATAAACCGCGATAATTTTCATTGGCTTTCCTTTTAACTCCAAACGAACCGACTCGATTAATCCTTTGACAGCCCACTTCACAGCACAATACGTAGACTCTTGCGCTTTAGGCTGTTGCGCAGCAGTAGACATAACCATGACCACTTTTATCGGTTGATCTTTGTAACGCTTTACTAACTCTCTTAATACATGAATGGCGGAATTCAGGTTATTATCAATCAGTTTTTGAATCTCTTCCGGCTCCTGCTCTTCCAGTTCGCCAAAATAACCACTTCCTGCACTATGAATGACCATTTCAGGCGGCTGTTTCATCCCATCAAATAGGTGTTTCACATCTTGATGTAATGAGAGGTTGCAAGCTTGATAGCCGACGTTATGAGAGAGTTGTTTTGCTAGTGCGGATAGTTTTTCTGTGTTTCTTCCTATGATATACGTCTCTTTGTCTTCCGCATCATAACGCTTTGTCAGCTCTGCCCCTAAACCGCTACTTGCACCTGTAATTACAATCATGGCTACCTCTTATCAATCACATACTTTTAATGCATCTATCAATTAAGGTAACAGAATCTTGGTAATTCACACCTCAAGAACACCATTCTTTGAAGCAAGCGGCTTTCTTACTCTCATGATGCATGAAATACCAAGTAGAACGAGGAAGATTTAACCTATGCTTAAGCAAGAATAACTTTCTGAATTTTCTATCGACTTTCGAGTAAGAGCTTAATAGGAGCATACGAATGACTGGGTCAAAATGGCAATGGTTACTGAAGCAAATGACGCGCAAACTGTGGGTTCGCACGTAACTTTATGCCTTACTTGCTGTCGCCACCGCCCTAATATCCATTGTTTTAAACCAGTTCATTACTCTGCCTCCTGCAATCAACGTCAGTAAGGATTTGCTTAACAACATATTAAATATCCTCGCGACTTCCATGCTTGCGGTGACCACATTCTCGCTCAATATAATGGTCTCAGCGTACAGTGCCGCTAGTGCAGGGGTAACGCCACGGGCCACCAAACTGTTGATGGAAGACAGCACAACGCAAAATGCTTTGGCAACCTTTCTTGGCTCTTTTTTATTTAGCTTGGTAGGCATTATCGCGCTAGGCATTGGTGCCTATCATCAACAAGCACAAATTTATCTGTTCATCGTGACCATCGCCGTAATCGTGATGATCATACTCACCTTGCTACGTTGGATTCAGCACCTTTCCGTGCTAGGGAGAGTCAGTGAAACTACCTCCTACGTGGAACAAGCTTTGTTAAATGCGATAAGAAAACGTGGTCGGGAACGCTGGCTAGGCGCTCACCCATGGAGCCATCCAGAACATAAACCCAGAGGAAGCAAGCCTATTTTCAGCCAAGAAATTGGCTACTTACAGCATGTTGATATGCATCATCTAGATAGTATTGCTGAAGCAAACCAATGCACCATCTATCTTGAACGACAACCAGGAAGTTTTGTGTATGTGAGTCAACCATTGGCTTGGGTTTGTGGAGCGTTGCCAGACGAAAACGAAATAACTGCGGCCTTCACGATTCGAACGGAGCGTTCCTATGATCAAGATCCTCGTTTTGGATTAGTCGTCATGGCGGAGATTGCCTCACGAGCTCTCTCCCCCGCCGTGAATGATAACGGTACCGCGATTGATGTTCTTGGGCGTTCTGTACGAGCCCTTTCATTGTGGGGAGAGTTACTCAGCGAACCTCCCACCAAGACTCGATACCCTAGGCTATTTGTGCCCGCATTAAGCTGCCAAGATTTATTTGATGATGTCTTTTTGCCAATCGCGCACGATGGTGCAGCGCAACTCCAAATACAGATTCGCCTACAAAAAGCCTTGCTAGCTCTCTCTAGTATGCACCCCAAGTTGTTTTTATCACCTGCAACCAAGCTATCAGAAAAAGCTTTAGAGCTCTCCTTGAGCCAGCATTATACCGAAGATGAGAAACACCAACTCTCTCATCTGTCTAATCTAGTTACAGACCAAAAAGCTAATGGTTAGGCAAGTAAAATTCAGTTGAAATAGGTTACCGAAAGGCCTTGTACATCATGGTATATATTCATAACACACAGCAGAAAAGTCACTTCGTTTATGCATAATTAAAGACTCTGTGCGTTAGGTCTCTTTTCTCTTGGTGAGGGAATCTATATTCTGACGCACAATTTTTAAGGTAAGTGATGGAATAATGACAACGTCTACAACTCTTCCACCTGCTGGTCTCTTTCGTCGACTTGCAGCGTTGATTTACGACACATTGATTATTATCGCAATTGAAATGATGGCCGCAGGTATTGTTATGGCCGTTGTATTTGCACTAAATGCAGCAGGGCTGTTGAGCTACGGCGAGTACGCAGATGCCGCTGATATGCTCGGAAAGCACCCTGTATTAAGCCCTCTATTTACACTGTATCTTGCGGTTGTATGGATTTACTTCTTTGTCTTCTTCTGGACGCGAGCAGGGCAAACACTTGGGATGCGCGCTTGGAAACTTCGAGTTCGCAATGCCAAAGACGGTGCGCCGATTACAGTCACTCAAGCCCTGATTCGCATTGCAACATCTGGCTTTGGTTTGGCAAACCTGACTGTGCCGATTGATCCCAAGAAACGTGGGTTCCACGACATTTGGGCAAAAACAGAGGTTGTTGTGTTGCCTAAGGCAAACTAACTTATCCGGGACTACAAAAAAGGAAGGCATAATGCCTTCCTTTTACATTTAGTCCGATGAAACATGGTTTATTCGGTGATACTTCAGCTACAGCTTTCTTCTCAGCAGCGCAATCGCAATCGCTAAGAACACTAGGCTCGGGGCCAATGCACCAAACACAGGGGATATGCCATACACCAAGCTTAATGGGCCAAAGAACTCACTGGATATATAAAAAGTAAACCCGGCAACCACGCCCGACAATACCCTTGCCCCCATGGTCACACTTCTGAGTGGACCGAAAACAAACGATAGCGCCATCAACATCATCACGGCAATTGAAAGCGGCTGTGTCAACTTACGCCAAAACGCCAATTCATAGCGAGACGCATCTTGCTCAGATGCTTTCAGATAGGTCACGTAATCATACAAACCGCTCAGTGATAACTCTTCAGGCTTTACCGTCACCACAGCTAGCTTATCTGGAGCCAATGACGTATGCCATTCCATCTGTTCGATGTCTTGCTTCGAAATCACGTTTTCATTTTTCATATCCGTGATTTGTACGTCTCGCATCAACCAATTGTTATCTTGTTGATAGTCGACCTCTTCAGCAAAGATAACCTTTTGTAGATTCTTATCATCATCAAAACGCCACATATTTAAAGCATAAAGCTTGTCGTCTTCGACTTTACCTATAAAGATAAAGTCGTTTGCGTCACGAGCCCAAACTCCAGAACGAACTGAGACAATACTACCTCCAGATATCGCAAAGGATCGTAGGTCACGAGCCATCTTTTGTGCTTCTGGAGCGCCCCATTGCCCTAACGTCATAACGATAAGCATAAGTGGCACCGCCGTTTTGAGCACGGATAACCCGATATCCAACTTTGAGAAACCAGCAGCTTGCATCACCACCAGCTCAGAGCTTGACGCCAACATACCCAAACCAATAAGGGCACCGAGTAATGCTGCCATTGGGAAGAACATTTCGATATCACGCGGCACACTGAGCAACACAAAGTACAACGCATGAGTGAGGTCATACACGCCTCGCCCTACTTTACGTAGCTGTTCTACATATTTAATGATGCCCGATAAGCCAACAAACGTCGCTAAAACCAAGGCAGTGGTAGAGATGATGGTTCTACCGATGTAAAGGTCTAAGATTTTGAACACAGCTTACGCGAGCCTCTTCTTACGGAATTTGTCTTTTATTCGTCGAGCAGCAACGCTGTCCATCATATTGGCCATGATTGCGACAATCAGTAACATCGCATTAATTGGCCACATGCCGATTGCCGCCGGAATGTCACCATCTTCTAATGCAGATTTTGTTGCACTAATCGCCAGGAAATACGCTAGATAAATAAGAATCGCGGGCCCCATTTTGGCAAATCGTCCCTGACGCGGATTCACCGCCGACAAAGGAATAACCAGCATCGTTAAGAGTGGAATACACACAAATAACGAAATTCGCCATTGCAGCTCTGCTTGCGCTTCTGGGTCTGGGTGTCCGATCAAATCAACCGTTGGGTACGCTTCCCAATCTCGCCCTTTCTTTTTGACCTCACGCTGGCCGATAACGCCTTCGTATTCATCGAATTTTGTGATCATATATTCAACGCGAGTAGGCACACCTTCATAACGCGTGCCTTCTTTCATGGTGATGACCTGACGGCCGTCCGACAGTTCTTTTACTTCACCAGAGGACGAGAACATCACACTCGGCAATACTGAATCTCTCGGGCGCATCTGCGCGACAAAAACGTTGCTCAATGTATTGTCTTTAATGTCATCAATGAAGACAACCGATGAACCATCTGGCGTGCCTTGGAATTGCCCTTTCTTTAGCAAGTCAACGCTGTTTTCTGCCGCGACTTGTTCATAAAGTTGCTCAACACGGTCTTGAGACCACGGCGATAACCACAATGCATTGAAAGCCGCCACAGCAGAAGTAATCAGTGCTAAGTACAAGGCCGCTTGTACCAGGAATTTGTTACCAATACCTGTCGCGTTCATCACGACAATTTCGCTCTCTGCATACAGACGACCAAATGTGATCAATATGCCGATATACAGACTTAAAGGCAGCATTAATAGACCCATTGCTGGCATATTCAAACCAACAATCGAGAAAATCAATCCAGCAGGAATATCCCCATCAGAAGCATCAGCAAGAACACTTATGAATTTCTGGCTTACAAACACCAAAAAAAGTACGAAAAAAATCGCAAATTGGCTCTTGAGTGTTTCGCGGATCAAATATCTAACAATAATCACGCTGAAATTACCTATACAAAACTTGTTTTTTTGGTCGAATCACTATAGTTTCCCGTTGAACCATTTATTTTTTTAAAAATTATAAACTAGATGTTAGTCGCTTAATCAGCTCTGCATGTAAGCCTGGAGCTAAAATTCAACAAGTAAGCGATCATTATCTAACATTTAGAGCAATTTGTCTTCAGGATGTAGGAGTACGCATGGAGTTCAGTGTAAAAAGTGGCAGTCCAGAGAAACAACGTAGCGCATGTATCGTTGTTGGTGTGTTTGAACCACGTCGCCTTTCTCCAGTAGCCGAACAACTTGATAAAATCAGTGACGGTTACATCAGTTCACTACTTCGCCGTGGTGATCTAGAGGGTAAACCTGGTCAGATGCTGCTACTGCATCAAGTACCAGGTGTTTTGTCAGAGCGCGTTTTACTTGTCGGTTGCGGCAAAGAGCGTGAACTTGGCGAGCGCCAGTACAAGGAAATCATTCAAAAGACGATCAGCACACTTAACGAGACAGGCTCAATGGAAGCGGTATGTTTCCTAACTGAACTGCATGTTAAGGGTCGCGATACATACTGGAAAGTACGCCAGGCTGTAGAAGCGACTAAAGATGGTCTATACACATTTAATCAATTCAAGAGCGTGAAACCTGAAACTCGCCGCCCACTGCGCAAGCTTGTTTTCAACGTACCAACGCGTCGTGAATTAAACTTGGGTGAAAAAGCAATCACTCATGGTCTAGCTATCGCATCAGGTGTCAAAGCCTCAAAAGACCTTGGCAACATGCCGCCAAACGTAGCTAATCCAGCTTACCTTGCTTCTCAAGCTCGTCGTCTAGCGGACGATTACGAAACCGTAACCACCAAAATCATTGGTGAGCAAGAGATGGAAAAACTGGGTATGACCTCTTACCTAGCAGTCGGTCGTGGTTCTAAAAACGAATCTATGATGTCTATCATCGAGTACAAAGGTAACCCTGACTCAGATGCAAAACCTATTGTGCTAGTAGGTAAAGGTCTAACCTTCGATTCAGGCGGTATCTCTCTAAAACCGGGCGAAGGTATGGATGAGATGAAGTACGACATGTGTGGTGCGGCATCGGTATTCGGTACAATGAAAGCGCTAGCGAAGCTAAACCTACCAATTAACGTTATTGGTGTTCTAGCAGGCTGTGAAAACATGCCAGGCAGCAACGCTTACCGTCCAGGTGATATCCTAACGACAATGTCTGGTCAAACTGTAGAAGTTCTGAACACGGATGCGGAAGGTCGTCTTGTTCTTTGTGACGCACTGACTTACGTAGAGCGTTTCGAACCAGACTGTGTTGTTGACGTTGCAACCCTAACTGGTGCTTGTGTTATCGCACTAGGTCACCACATCAGTGGCGTTATCTCTAACCACAACCCTCTTTCTCATGAGCTAGTTAACGCTTCAGAGCAAGCGAGTGACCGTGCATGGCGTCTACCAATGGCAGATGAGTACCACGAGCAGCTGAAGAGCCCGTTTGCGGATATGGCAAACATTGGTGGCCGCCCTGCTGGTACTATCACTGCGGGTTGCTTCTTATCTAAGTTCGCGAAGAAATACAACTGGGCACACGTCGATATCGCAGGTACCGCGTGGAAATCAGGCGCAGCGAAAGGCTCAACGGGCCGTCCTGTCTCAATGCTTGTCCAATTCCTTTTGAACCGCAGCGGCCAAGAGACAGAAGAGTAATTTCTGAACAGAATCTAAAAGGGCCGCAAGGCCCTTTTTTATTATCCTAATTTTCTAAAATGAAAGTGGGACTTAAGATGGTCTTAGGAAGAGACCCAAGGCAAGTGAGAGAATGATGCAAACTGCAACCTTCTACATCATTAACGAAGAGAGCCCGCAAGCAACGGTGGCTGGCTTTGAAGAATACATCGTGTTTTTGGCTCAGCACTTTGCTCGCCAAGGCGCCAAAGTGTATTTAAACTGCCAAGACAAACCACACGCCGAGCAGCTCGCTGAAGCCTTTTGGCAAGTTGATGCAGACAAGTTCATGGCACATAACCTCGTAGGCGAGGGACCGAAATACGCCACCAACATTGAAATCGGCCATAATGGTGTAAAACCGTCTTGGAATCGTCAATTGGTAATTAATTTGGCGGAAAATGAGACAACCTTTGCGAACAAGTTTGCTCAAGTGGTAGACTTCGTGCCCTGCGAAGAAAAAGCTAAACAACTCGCAAGAGAAAGATATAAAATTTACCGTCAAGCAGGTTACCAGCTGCAAACGATCGAAATTCAATATCCTTAACGGTCAATCCTTATAGTTAAGGCGATCTTGTTAAGATCCCTCACTTATAAAGATTGACTAAGATTCAACCATCAACGTATCCATTAAAAGAGCGCTATGGAAAAGACATACAACCCAACTTCAATCGAACAAGCTCTGTATCAGACTTGGGAAGAGAAAGGCTACTTTAAGCCACACGGTGACACTACTAAAGAATCATACAGCATCATGATCCCGCCACCGAACGTCACTGGTAGCCTACACATGGGCCACGCGTTCCAAGATACGATCATGGATACGCTTATCCGTTGTGAACGTATGAAGGGTAAAAACACCCTTTGGCAAGTAGGTACTGACCATGCTGGTATCGCAACTCAGATGGTTGTTGAGCGTAAGATCGCTGCAGAAGAAGGCAAAACAAAACACGATTACGGTCGTGAAGCTTTCATCGACAAAATCTGGGAATGGAAAGGCGAATCTGGCGGCACTATCACTAAGCAGCTTCGTCGTCTTGGCGCATCAGTAGACTGGGACCGTGAGCGCTTTACGATGGACGATGGTCTATCTAACGCCGTCCAAGAAGTGTTCGTACGTCTATACGAAGACGATCTAATCTACCGCGGTAAGCGTCTAGTTAACTGGGATCCAAAGCTACACACAGCGATTTCAGATCTAGAAGTAGAGAACAAAGATACTAAAGGCCACATGTGGCACTTCCGCTACCCACTAGCAGATGGCGCTAAAACAGCGGATGGCAAAGACTACATCGTTGTTGCAACGACTCGTCCAGAGACCATGCTAGGCGATACGGGTGTTGCAGTTAACCCAGAAGATCCACGTTACAAAGATCTTATCGGTAAAGAAATCATCCTTCCTATCGTTGATCGTCGCATCCCAATCGTGGGCGATGAGCACGCAGATATGGAAAAAGGTACTGGCTGTGTGAAAATCACACCTGCGCACGACTTCAACGACTACGAAGTTGGTAAGCGCCACCAGCTACCAATGATCAACATTCTGACTTTCGACGCGAACATCCGCGACGCAGCAGAAGTATTCGACACTAACGGCGAAGCAAGCGACGCTTACAGCACTGAGCTACCAGCTAAATACCACGGTATGGAGCGTTTTGCCGCTCGTAAAGCTATCGTTGCTGAATTCGACGAGCTAGGTCTACTTGAAGAAGTGAAAGATCACGATCTACAAGTTCCTTACGGCGACCGTGGTGGCGTGGTTATCGAACCAATGCTAACTGACCAATGGTACGTACGTACTGCGCCTCTAGCGAAAACAGCGGTTGAAGCAGTAGAAAACGGCGACATCCAATTCGTTCCTAAGCAATACGAAAACATGTACTTCTCTTGGATGCGTGACGTTCAAGACTGGTGTATCTCTCGTCAGCTATGGTGGGGGCACCGCATCCCAGCTTGGTACGACAACCAAGGTAATGTTTACGTAGGTCGCACTGAAGAAGAAGTTCGCAAGAACAACAACCTAGAGTCAGTCATTGAACTGCACCAAGACGAAGACGTACTGGATACATGGTTCTCTTCTGCACTATGGACGTTCGGTACTCAAGGTTGGCCAGAGCAAACTGACGATCTGAAAGTATTCCACCCTTCAGACGTTCTAGTAACTGGTTTCGACATCATCTTCTTCTGGGTTGCGCGCATGATCATGATGACCATGCACTTCGTGAAAGACGAAAATGGCAAACCACAAGTACCATTTAAGACAGTTTACGTTACCGGCCTAATCCGTGACGAAAACGGCGACAAGATGTCGAAGTCGAAAGGTAACGTACTTGACCCAATCGACATGATCGATGGTATCGACCTAGAGTCTCTAGTAGAGAAGCGTTGTGGCAACATGATGCAGCCTCAGCTAGCGAAGAAGATCGAGAAGAACACGCGTAAGACGTTTGAAAACGGTATCGAAGCATACGGTACAGACGCACTGCGTTTCACCCTTGCAGCAATGGCATCAACAGGTCGCGATATCAACTGGGATATGAAGCGTCTTGAAGGTTACCGTAACTTCTGTAACAAACTATGGAACGCAAGCCGTTACGTAATGATGAACACAGAAGAGCAAGATTGTGGTTTTGGTGAAGGTGAGATCGAGTACTCACTAGCAGACAAGTGGATCGAATCTCAGTTTGAACTCGCAGCGAAAGCGTTCAACAACCATATCGACAACTTCCGTCTAGATATGGCTGCGAACACGCTATACGAATTCATCTGGAACCAATTCTGTGACTGGTACCTAGAGCTAACTAAACCCGTTCTATGGAAAGGTACTGAAGCGCAACAGCGTGGTACTCGCCGTACACTAATCACGGTACTTGAGAAGACGCTACGTCTAGCTCACCCTGTGATTCCTTACATCACAGAAACTATCTGGCAAAGCATCAAGCCACTAGTTGACGGTGTTGAGGGCGAGACAATCATGCTACAAACTCTGCCTCAGTTTGACGAAGCAAACTTCCACCAAGAAGCGCTAGACGATATCGAATGGGTGAAAGCGTTCATTACAAGCATCCGTAATCTACGTGCTGAATACGACATCAACCCAGGCAAGCCTCTAGACGTTATGCTGAAAGCAGCGAATGAGAAAGACGCCTCTCGTCTAGAAGCAAGCAAACAAGTATTGATGTCTCTAGCGAAGCTAGAAGCAGTACGCGTGCTTGAAGCTGGCGAAGAAACCCCAGCGTGTGCAACGGCACTGGTTGGCAAGTCTGAGCTGATGATCCCAATGGCGGGTTTGATCGACAAAGATGCAGAGCTTGCTCGTCTAGATGGCGAAATCAAGAAGACGCACGGCGAAATCAAGCGTATCGAAGGCAAACTGGGCAACGAAGGCTTTGTAGCGAAAGCACCTGAAGCGGTTGTTGCTAAAGAGCGTGAGAAGCTTGAAGGCTACAAAGAGACACTAGCTAAGCTAGAAGAGCAGAAGACAACGATCGCTGCACTTTAAGCCTCAGTGAAAGAGAAGAACTAACACTTCTCACTTTGAATCCAAAGGTTGGCCATCATGGTCAACCTTTTTTGTATATCTTTCACCAAAAACCATCATCAATAGCTTTCCCCTATCGCAACAATACTCATCATCCATTAGCATTAATGAGAATTATTATCGATAATAAACTCATCGAAACAAACACGATTGAGTAATTATCATGAAAAAGACACTAACTTTCGCAGCACTGCATTTTACTATCGCATTTAGTGTCGCTTACGTACTCACAGGCGACATTTTAATTGGTAGTTTAATTGCCATGATTGAGCCTTCAGTGAACACCGTAGCCTTCTACTTTCATGAAAAGGCATGGGCAAAAGTCCCAGCACTTAAAGCTCGTCAGTGGATGACCAAATTAAAAACCGCAAGCTTTGCGACCGTGCACTTCAGCGTCGCTTTTACCGTGGTTTACTTACTAACAGGTGATGCATTTGTCGGCGGCGTAATGGCGATGCTAGAGCCGAGTTTGAATACGGTGGCTTACTACTTCCACGAGAAAGTATGGATGCGTAAATCATCAGCAAAAACTCCAGCACCGCAGTTTTGTTTACATCACCACGCTTAAACATGGAGGCTCACTACGTCTCCTAACGAGCCAAATGACATTTATCATTGACAAAGTTGCGCACCGCAATTAATTTAATTGCGGTGCGCAACTTTATTTTTAGAGGTAAGTGATAATGAACGCTCGTCAACTCCGACACTACTCCCGTCAAGCCGTCCGATTGCTTGGTATGCTCGATAAACAATGCGGCGATGTCGCTCTTACCCCGGTACAAGCGCACGCATTAGGTGAAATCCAATTGCAGCCATTGACCATAAACCAACTGGCGCAGCAGCTTAGTGTCGACAAGTCCAATGCAAGCCGCACCATTACTGGTTTGATTAAATTAGGTTTGGTTGAGAGCATCGAAAACCCGAAAGATAAACGAAGCCAACTCGTAGTGCTCACAATTCAAGGACAGCAGGCGTTATCGCAACTAGACCAACAGCAAAACAGCTTTTTTGAGCAGTTGCTTACACAACTTGATGACTGTGAGCAAGAACAACTCAAACTTGGTCTAGAGACTTACCTAAAAGGGCTGATAAAAGTATGTCAGGCAGAGGAATACGTTCTTCGACCTCTTACAAAAGCAGACAACCCGCAAGTGGCAGACGTAATTCGTAAAGTCTCTGCTGAATACGGCTTAACCGCAGACAAAGGTTATGGTGTGGCCGATCCAACGCTTGATGATATGTATTCGGTGTACAATCAATGCGGCGCCTCCTATTGGGTCATTGAACGTCGCGGAGAGATCGTTGGTGGCGGTGGCTTTGCCCCTTTAGCTGGTGAGCCAAATGTGTGTGAGCTGCAAAAGATGTACTTCTTACCTCAAACACGAGGACACGGTTTAGCCAAACGCATCGTCGCATTGAGCTTACAACTGGCGAAACAGTTTGGGTATCAGCAGTGCTATTTAGAAACGACCGAATGTCTAAGAGAGGCGGTAGGCTTGTATGAAAAGCTAGGCTTTGAGCATCTCGATGCCCCGCTTGGACAAACAGGGCATGATGCATGTGAAGTCGTAATGCTTAAGGTACTGTAATAAAAAATATTATCAGACGTTAAAGCACAACATGGGTAACGCAAAGCTCCTGGCTCAATGCAACAGTGAAGTTTTGGCGTTGCCCATCCAATTCAACAGACAACTGATAGAGATCATTTGGATCAGGGTCATTAAGATCAGCATACTTTGGCGCTTCAATCTGAAAGAGTGCACTGGCGTGATCTGCACGAACGTCAATTGGGATATGGTAAGTCATGCCATTAAACTTTACCGCTGCTGACACTAGTCCTGGCGCAAATGTCTGGTAATACAAATAGACCTTAAATTCACACCCGCCACCATGGTGCCAAATCTGCTCGGTTGCCACGCGATCTAAACGCACGTTGCGAATAAACTGCAAGTACGGTTCTTGCCACACGCCCAGTCGCTCATCACTTTTCTTATATTGATGTTCAGAAAGCGGGCACAGCTCTGGCTTATCCTCATCGAATAAAAGATCTTCTTCTTCCTCTAGGAACAATATCTCAAAGCGATTACGCCCCATTTGCATGTATGGGCGAATGTCTTTCTTATACACACTTTGCGAGCCATCACAATCAAACACAGCCACGCCGTTCAAACGTACCTCCGCATGGTAATCAACACCACCCATTACCATTTCCACTGCAGGAAATGCCATCATCGCCTCATCCACTTCAATGTCATGCATCAGGTGCCATTCTTGTTGACGGATCGCTTCCTCCGTCAATTCATCAGGCAGGACTAGACTTAAAGGGGCGGGAAAAGTGATGTCATCCTGTGGAATCGAGAGGTCCGTCAGTGGAGAGACTTGCCATAAACCGGCGAGTGAGAGTTGCATATACACCTTGCGCTAGATCAATTTTCACGCATTATAGGGAGAAATCCCCTATAAACTCAATGTGAATTATTTATCACCTCCACATTCATCTGTTGTTGGATGCCATTTTCAAGGTATAA
Organism: Vibrio sp. E14; assembly: GCF_020515785.1. Classification (NCBI taxonomy): domain Bacteria; kingdom Pseudomonadati; phylum Pseudomonadota; class Gammaproteobacteria; order Vibrionales; family Vibrionaceae; genus Vibrio; species Vibrio sp. E14. The sequence goes on along the minus strand of NZ_JAHPJI010000011.1, from coordinate 77,710 downwards.
AAAAACCAGCGTTAAACGCTGGTTTCTCTAAAAGAGGTGAGCTTTGATTACTCGTCGTCTTCATCTTCTTCAGGGTAAAGCGCATCTTCGCCTTCGTAGTACGTACCCCAACCGTCATAGATGATGTCGTATTTTTCTGCCAAGTGAATCAGTTTTTCAACTTGCGCATCAATGGCTTCTGCGTCTAATGCTGATTCCATGGTTGCGTCACAGCAAAGCAACTTGTTGCCATCTTCATCTTCAGTTTCTTCCGCTTCAAGCACTTCAAAGCCCATCTTGAATGCTTCAACTACCGCTTTTTCTAGCGTGTCAAAATCTTCTGCAAACAGGTGGTGCTCGATTTCGTATAGCGAATCTGGATCGCTGCCATCTTCTAGCAATGCTGCAATGATATCGCGAGTCTCTTCCTTTTGAATCTCAATTAATTCTTCTACTGATAGATATTCATCTTCGTGAGACATGTTTTGGCTCCAGATTAGTTACTTGATAGAAACACTATACCCGATACTGAGTATGCTGATCCGGTGAAATATGGCATGGATTGCGATGAAAAGCCACAAACAAACATCATACCACCGCGATTCTTATCGGTTATTTGAATATAAATATTAAACCGACCATGCAAAGAAACAAAAAATTAACAAAAAATGGCATTTTTTAATATTCAGAACATCCTAACTGACACTTAATGCGGTTATTTTCTCTTTCTGTGCGTGTTTATGGCGCTTTCTTGAATACACTCACGTGTAAAACGAAGAAGCATAACGAATAAATTCACTTCAATAATGCATAATTTAGAATAAAAATGCACGTTTTATGCACTATGCATGTATTCTTTCTCAATGGGAAAATTAGAATAAAAACGCACGCTCTCCACATTTCACTAAATAGAATTAAAACCCAACCCAAGACTTAAGCAGCAAAACAGACAAAACTAAAATCTAAAAAATAACAAAAACTCAGAACATAGACAAAGTGTAGTGATTTGCATCTTTCTAGGAAGCTTGTCATAACTAACGGCTGGAAAATTTGTAAGGATACAAAATGAGCAAGCTGTACGTTGGATCAGAAGTTGGTCAACTTCGACGAGTTCTATTAAATCGCCCAGAGCGCGCCCTAACCCACTTAACTCCATCAAACTGTCATGAGTTACTGTTTGATGATGTTCTTGCTGTAGAAGCGGCCGGTGAAGAGCACGATGCGTTCGCACGCACGCTACGCGATCAAGATGTAGAAGTGCTTCTCCTCCACGACTTACTGGTCGAAACCCTCGCCGTTCCAGAAGCAAAACAGTGGCTGCTAAATACTCAGATTTCTGACTTTCGTTACGGGCCAACCTTTGCGCGAGACCTGCGCCAATATTTTTCAGAAATGGATGATGAACACCTTGCCAGCATCTTTTTAGGTGGCTTAGCTTACTCAGAGCTGCCGATCACCTCATCTTCTATGCTGCCAAAAATGAAGCGTCCGCTGGATTTTGTTATTGAGCCGCTACCTAACCATCTATTTACGCGTGATACCTCATGCTGGGTTTATGGTGGTGTATCGCTCAACCCAATGATGATGCCTGCACGCCAACGTGAAACAAACCACTTACGTGCGATTTATCGTTGGCACCCAATTTTTGCTGGCCAAGACTTTATCAAATACTTCGGTGATGATGATCTGCATTACGATAACGCGAATGTCGAAGGCGGTGATGTGTTGGTTATCGGTAAAGGTGCGGTGCTTATTGGTATGTCTGAGCGCACGACCGCGCAAGGTGTAGAAAACCTTGCAGCGAGCCTGTTTAAGGCAGGACAAGCGACCGAAGTGATTGCGATTGATCTGCCTAAACACCGTTCATGCATGCATTTAGACACCGTTATGACCCATATGGATGTGGACACTTTCTCTGTTTACCCAGAGATCATGCGCAAAGATCTCGACACATGGCGCTTAACACCAAAAGGCAATGGTGAAATGCATGTTGAAGCATCTCATAACTACCTACATGCGATTGAATCTGCTCTTGGCTTAGATCAGCTGAAAATCATCACCACGGGTGGTGACAGTTATGAAGCTGAGCGCGAACAATGGAATGACGCCAATAACGTTCTTACCGTAAAACCGGGCGTTGTGATTGGTTACGAACGCAATGTATACACCAACGAAAAATACGACAAAGCTGGTATCAAAGTACTGACAGTCCCAGGTAACGAGCTTGGCCGTGGCCGTGGTGGCGCCCGCTGCATGAGTTGTCCGATAGAACGAGACGATATATAACCAATTCGTCCTTTTACATTAAATGAATAAAAACTAAGGTTGATGTGAATGCATCAACCTTTTTTAGTTTTATATAAAAATAATTATTCACAAATAAAGCATTTATATGTTTTAATGCATTCTATTAATTCAATCACACGTACTAAGGGACGAGCTATGGCTTTCAATTTACGTAACCGCAACTTTTTGAAGCTATTGGATTTCTCAACCAAAGAAATCCAGTTCTTGCTCGAACTGTCTGCAGAGCTAAAAAAAGCAAAATATGCAGGAACAGAGCAGAAGACACTTCAAGGTAAAAACATTGCACTCATCTTTGAGAAATCTTCGACTCGTACCCGATGTGCGTTTGAAGTCGCAGCTTTTGATCAAGGCGCTCAAGTCTCTTACATCGGCCCTTCTGGTTCTCAGATTGGCCATAAAGAATCAATGAAAGACACCGCACGCGTCTTAGGTCGCATGTATGACGGCATCGAATATCGCGGCTTTGGCCAATCCATTGTTGAAGAGCTTGGCACTTATGCTGGTGTTCCAGTGTGGAATGGTTTGACTGATGAGTTCCACCCAACCCAAATCCTTGCTGACTTCCTGACCATGCAAGAGCACGGACGCGGTAAGCAGCTGCATGAAATGACCTTCGCTTATCTAGGCGATGCACGCAACAATATGGGCAACTCGCTCATGGTGGGTGCCGCTAAAATGGGCATGGATATTCGCCTTGTCGCGCCAAAAGCGTTCTGGCCTGAAGAAGATCTGGTGGCAACTTGCCAAACTATCGCGCAGCAAACTGGTGCAAAAATCACATTAACTGAAAGCGTGGAGGAAGGCGTGAAGGGTTGTGACTTCCTTTACACCGATGTTTGGGTATCTATGGGTGAGTCTGCCGAGGCATGGGATGAACGTGTAGCGTTAATGACACCTTATCAAATCAATATGGACGTGATTAAGCAAACGGATAATCCACATGTGAAATTCATGCACTGCCTTCCGGCTTTCCACAATGATGAGACCACCGTCGGCAAAGAAGTCGCTGAAAAATACGGCATGAAAGGCCTTGAAGTAACAGAAGAGGTATTTGAGTCAGAATACTCCATCGTATTCGACGAAGCTGAAAACCGTATGCACACCATCAAAGCCGTGATGGTAGCGACATTAGGAAGCTAAACTAGCAAGCCAAAACAGCCGCTAAAAACCATGATGTAATCGCTTGCGCTCACGAAAGTTAAGCGTATAATGCTCGGCAATTTGTCTGAGGATTAAGAAATGACCAAGCTGATTGCCGACATGAAAACGCGATTTGCTCTAGCTAAGCGACTACGCTTACGTGGTGTTATTTTCGTTAATTCTATTGAATTTTAAAACCTCCCCATTTGGGGAGGTTTTTTTATGTCCAAAATTCCTTTCGGCAATTTGGATGTAGTCATCAATGTTATAGGGAAGAAGATCATGGCGAACTCGCTTTACCAGAAGCACATCATCTCTATTCCAGAGCTTTCACGTGAAGAGCTGGAACTTATCGTAGAAACAGCAGGCAGCCTTAAAAAAGCACCTCGACCAGAACTGATTAAAAACAAAGTCGTTGCCAGTTGTTTCTTTGAACCATCAACACGTACACGTTTATCGTTTGAAACAGCGATTCAACGCATTGGTGGTGACGTGATTGGCTTTGATAATGATGGTAATACCTCTCTGGCGAAAAAAGGCGAAACACTCGCAGATTCAGTACAGGTCATCTCTTCTTACGTCGATGCCTTTGTGATGCGCCATCCACAAGAAGGCGCCGCTCGCTTGGCCTCTGAATTCTCAAATGGCGTGCCAGTGATCAACGCTGGTGACGGTGCAAACCAACACCCAACTCAAACGCTACTCGACCTATACACCATCGCGGAAACACAAGGTCGTCTAGACAACCTGAACGTCGCGTTCGTCGGTGACCTAAAATATGGCCGCACAGTGCACTCACTGACTCAAGCCTTAGCGAAGTTTAATAACATCCGCTTCTTCTTTGTTGCACCAGAAGCATTGGCAATGCCAGATTACATCTGCGAAGAGCTAGACGAAGCTGGCATTCAATATAGCCTACACACGGACATGGAGAGCGTGATTCCTGAACTGGATATTCTGTACATGACACGAGTACAGAAAGAACGTTTTGACGAATCGGAGTACGCGCACATTAAATCGGCGTATATTTTGACAGCTGCATTACTCGAAGGGGCGCGCGAAAATCTAAAAGTACTCCACCCACTACCACGTGTGGATGAAATCACAACCGATGTTGATAAAACGCCTCATGCTTACTTCTTCCAGCAAGCTCAAAATGGCGTATACGCTCGCCAAGCACTGTTGGCGCTTGTTCTAAACGAAACACTGTAATCGAGGAGAAAACCCATGGCTAAAGAAACTCAATTGCAGGTAGAAGCAATCAAAAATGGCACAGTCATCGACCACATCCCTGCGCAAATCGGCATCAAAGTATTAAGACTGTTCGATATGCACAATTCATCACAGCGCGTTACGATTGGTCTGAACTTGCCATCATCGGCACTCGGTCATAAAGATCTACTGAAAATAGAAAATGTGTTTATTAATGAAGAGCAAGCGAGCAAGTTGGCGCTGTATGCTCCTCACGCGACCGTGAACCAAATCGAAAACTATGAAGTGGTGAAAAAGCTCGCGTTAGAGCTTCCAGAGCGCATCAATGATGTCTTCGAATGCCCAAATTCAAACTGTATTTCTCACAATGAGCCAGTAGAAAGCAGCTTTAGCGTATTCGAAAAGAAACAAGAAATCCGCCTAAAGTGTAAGTACTGCGAGAAAGTGTTCTCACGTGAGATCGTAACCGAACGATAAACACACCGTACGACTAGGCGTGATACGTTTAAAATACCCCGCAATGCCGGGGTATTTTACTCTTTACCTACCACGGGTTTAGAGGCAAACTGAGCATCTTTATTCCCTACAACTGATGGAAAAATCAAATGACGAAAGTACTTCACACTGAATCTGCACCAGCAGCAATCGGTCCTTACGTTCAAGGCGTAGATCTAGGTAACATGGTTCTTACTTCAGGCCAAATCCCAGTAAACCCAGCGACAGGTGAAGTGTCTGCTGATATCGCAGAGCAAGCTCGTCAGTCTCTAGAAAACGTAAAGGCTGTGGTTGAATCTTCAGGCCTTAAAGTGTCAGATATCGTGAAGCTAACGGTTTTTGTTAAAGACCTAAACGACTTTGGCACGGTGAACGAAGTTTACGGCAAGTTCTTTGATGAGCACGGCGTAGCAAACTACCCTGCACGTTCTTGTGTAGAAGTCGCTCGCCTACCGAAAGATGTTGGTATCGAGATTGAAGCAATCGCGGTTCGAAAATAATTGCACTTGCTGACAAACATAAAAAAACGGGTAGCTCAGGCTACCCGTTTTTTATTGTCTTTTCGTGATGATATCGCAGTAAAACTTAAGCAGCGTTGCGCTGTTTGACTTCTTCATCTAACGATTCAAGCTTCTCTTTCATCTGTTCACGACAGATATTCGCTAGCTCGCGAATGCCCTCTTTACCATAGCCTTCTGTACTGATTGGAGGTAGCATTTCAACAATCACATGACCATTGTTCCAACGGTTCAGCTTAATTTTATTCGTCGAGCTACATACGATAGGAATGATTGGTACGCCTGCTCCAATTGCCGCATGAAAAGCACCTGTTTTGAATGGCAGCAAACCACGTCCACGAGAACGCGTGCCTTCAGGGAACATCCACACCGAAACATCACTTTCTTTCATGCTGCTCACGACCTGATCGATAGTACCTTTTGCTTTCGAGCGATTCGCTCTGTCAATCAGGATGTTACCCGTAAGCCAGTAAAGCTGACCAAACAGTGGCATCCAAGCCAAGCTCTTTTTACCTACTGTCACAACTTTCGGGGTCACAGCAGCAGAAACAGTAAACATGTCCCAGTTGTTCTGGTGGTTAGCAATGTAAACATGTTGTCCGCGTGAATACGCATCTTCAGGGATACGCAGCTCTAACTTAATCCCAAATACACGAGACATCTTGGCAAACAAGCGGCCAAAAGTGAAAACGTGCTTAGGGTTTCGGGGGCTTAACAGGCAGTAACCACAACCACCAATAAACATAACAATCGCAAAGATAGCGACAGCAAATACACGTAACAGTGCAATCATTCTTGTTCTCCAGGAACCGGCTTTTGCCAGATACAGCTATTAATTTCTCTCTTTCCATAAAGGATAACTATGGTCATGAGAGTGATATAAAAAAGCCGAAACTCAGGTTTCGGCTCTCTTGATATCCAAGTTACCTGCGGTGCAGTTTAACTTGCCTCGCTCACTCGCTCAATATTTGCGCCAAGTGCAGCCAGTTTATTTTCGATTTTGTCGTAACCGCGGTCGATATGGTAAATACGATCAACGATGGTTTCGCCTTTAGCAATACAGCCCGCAATTACCAAACTAGCCGAAGCTCGTAGGTCGGTTGCCATCACTTGCGCACCGCTGAGTGACTCAACATCACCACAGATAACAGTGTTGCCTTCAATCTCGGCTTTCGCGCCCATACGCATCAATTCTGGTACGTGCATAAAGCGGTTTTCAAAGATAGTCTCAGTGATCACGCCGCCGCCTTTCGCCATCATGTTTAGTAGCGTAAATTGCGCTTGCATATCGGTCGGGAAGCCTGGATGCGGCGCTGTACGTACACTCACTGCTTTCAGCTCGCGATCGGTCATATCTACTGAAATCCAATCTTCACCCGTTTCGACAAGCGCGCCAGCTTCTTCTAGCTTGGCTAGAACCGCTTCAAGCAAATGAGCGTTAGTGTTACGACATACTACTTTACCGCCAGATACCGCAGCAGCGACAAGGAATGTTCCCGTCTCAATACGGTCGGCAACCACGTTGTGTTTACAACCACCTAGGCGCTCAACACCTTCAATCGTGATCGTATCTGTACCTGCACCAGAAATTTTTGCACCAAGCTTATTTAGGAAATCCGCTGTGTCTACAATTTCAGGTTCACGCGCCGCGTTGTCTAGTGTTGTAGTGCCTTCAGCAAGTGCTGCAGCACACATGATGGTGATCGTCGCGCCTACGCTGACTTTATCCATCACGATGTGCGCACCTTTTAGACGACCATCAACCTCAGCTTTAACGTAACCATCTTCAAGCGTAATCGTTGCGCCAAGCTGCTCTAGGCCAGAAATATGCAGATCAACAGGACGAGCACCGATAGCACAACCGCCAGGTAGAGAAACCTGACCTTGACCAAATCGCGCTACGAGCGGACCCAAAGCCCAAATAGAAGCACGCATGGTTTTCACCAAATCATACGGTGCGCAGTATTCAGTAATGCTACTAGGATCGACGTGAACAGAACCATTACGGCTTACTTTCGCGCCTAAACGCTTAAGCAGTTCCATGGTTGTATCGATATCACGAAGGTGTGGCACGTTTGCCACTTCTACAGGCTCTTCCGCCAAGATAGACGCAAATAAAATCGGCAGTGCTGCGTTTTTTGCACCGGAAATGGTCACTTCACCAACGAGTGGTTTATCTGACCCAATAACTCGAAACTTTTCCATCAATAAACCTTAAAGCGACATCAGTTTCTTATCACGAGCCCACTCTTCTGGTGTGAACGCTTTAATTGATAATGCGTGAATGTCGTTACGCTGGATGTATTCCATCAGAGGACCATAAATTAACTGCTGCTTCTTAACGCGGCTCATTCCATCGAAACAAGCATCAACAGCAACCACCTCATAGTGGCTACCTTCACCTTTTACATGCACTTCTTGAAGGTTTAGTGCTTCTTCTAATAACTGTTGTACTTTTGCGCTATCCACAATTTACCCCTGATAATTCTGTATGTGTTTGGCCACTAAAGATTCAACATTGCTCAGTTGAAACAAAGTGCGCAGTTGCGCCGGCACGAAACTGAGCATTATATGACAGTTTTGCTTTTTTGCATGCTCTAATAAGTGGATTAACATCACCATTCCTGCAGAGTCGACGCGCTCTATCTCTTTTAACGAGCATTCCAGCTCAGCTTGAGCTGGTTGCCATTGCTGAGCATACGCCCACAATGAGGGCACTGTATCTCTATCAAGTGCCCCTGTTAGCTTAAGAATGCTTTGATCTAATTGCCACTGAGCGGGAGTCTGGGCCATTATTTCTTCGCCTCAAAGCGAACCGGTTCCGCAGCTAATTTTTCTAGATCTTTCGCGACAGATAGAATGCCTTCTTGACGAATTTTGCTATTCCATTCTGACTGTTTGCTAGAGAGTAAACTGATGCCTTCCGCAATCATATCGAACGCTTCCCACTCACCAGATTTGTTGTCTTTACGCAATTTGAACTCTAGCTTGATGTTTGGACGCGGCGTATCGATGATATCAACTTTAATACTGGTGATACGCTTAGAGTCATCAATGCTAGGCTCAGGACCAAATTCAATTTGTTGGTCACTGTATTGCGTTAGCACTTGGGCATAAGAAGCAATTAAGTACGCGCGAAATGCATCGATAAACTCAAGTACGTCTTCACGTTTCGCTCCTTTTAGGTTTGGACCTAGGAGCTTTAACCCAGCATAGCGGTAGTTGACGTAAGGCATTAGCTCTTCTTCAACAATCACCTTGAGTAAATCTGGGTCTTGTTTGATTTTCGGCTGCTCAGCTTTTAATCTTTCGAACGTGACTTCAGCCACTTGCTTCATCATCTTATAAGGTTCAGTTTTATCCACTTCTGCTGCACTTGTACCAAACGCGCTAAACACAGCACAAACTGAAAGTAATAATCTCGCTAACATAGTTATTCCTTACTTGAATCGTCTGAACCACCTACGCTGTAAAGTACTTGACCAATTAAGTCTTCAAGCACGAGCGCTGATTTGGTGTCTTCGATGGTATCGCCATCGACCAGCATGACTTCATCGTCAAAAACAAAGCCTGGTACTAAACCAATGTATTGCTCACCAATCAAGCCAGACGTCAAAATTTGTACGCTCGACGTTTCTGGGAATTGATTGTATTTGCTATTGATCGATAGAGTTACAACAGGTAATAAGTTATCTGGGTTAAGCGAAATATTGCTTACCCGGCCAATCACAACCCCACCCACTTTCACTGGCGAGCGAACTTTTAAACTACCAATATTATCGAACTCAGCTTTGAGGGTGTAAGTATCACCAGAGCCAATGCTTTTTACGTCAGCAACTTGAAAAATCATCACAAGAATCGCGCAAATTCCCGCTAATACAAAGCTGCCAACCCATAATTCAGTTTTACGTGTTTGTTGCATGATTAATTCCCAAACATCAATGCGGTCAGTACAAAGTCTAGTCCTAGTACTGCTAAAGAAGAATGCACAACAGTGCGCGTAGTTGCTCGGCTGATCCCTTCCGAAGTTGGAATAGCATCATAACCGTTAAATAGAGCGACCCAAGTAACCGTAATTGCAAACGCAAAGCACTTGATCATACTGTTACCAATATCCTGTCCTAGTTCAACTGAGGACTGCATCGCTGACCAAAAACTGCCATGGTCAACACCTTTCCAGTCAACACCAACAAGCTGGGCGCCCCAAATACCCACTGCCATGAAAATCATAGCCAGCAATGGCATTGAAATAGCACCAGCCCAAAAACGTGGCGCAATCACTCTTTTCAAAGGATCTACCGCCATCATTTCAAGGCTAGAGAGTTGCTCCGTCGCTTTCATCAAACCTATCTCTGCAGTTAACGCAGAGCCTGCACGACCAGCAAACAGAAGTGCAGTGACAACGGGCCCTAATTCACGTAGCAATGAGAGCGCCACCATTTGCCCCAAACTGCCCTCTGCGCCGTAATCCACCAGCACAACATAGCCTTGTAGGCTCAAGACCATACCAATGAACAACCCAGATACGACGATAATCGCCAGAGACTGGACGCCTACGGAATAAAGTTGTTTAACGAGCAGAGGAAAGCTTTTGAGCGGTTGTGGCTTAGTAAACAGTGCCCCAATCAGCATGAAAGTCGCACGACCAAATGCTCCGCAGATGGAGAGCGTTCGTCTACCTAGTGAGGCGACAAAATGCATAAAGTTATCGACCATCAAATAAGTCCTTTTCGATACTTTGAGAAGGGAAGCGAAACGGTACAGGACCATCTGCATCACCTTGTAAGAACTGCTGAACGCGAGGGTCAGGATTCTGATTAAGCTCTTCTGGTGTGCCAAAAGCGATAATTTTGCCATCGGCCATCAGATAAACCCAATCGGCAATACTCATTACTTCAGGCACGTCGTGAGAAACGACTATAGAAGTTAAACCTAACGCTTGATTTAGATTACTAATGAGCTCAACCAAGACACCCATGGTGATTGGGTCTTGTCCGACAAATGGTTCATCATACATGATTAAATCAGGATCCAGGGCGATCGCACGCGCCAACGCAGCGCGTCTTGCCATGCCACCCGATAGCTCGCTCGGCATCAGTTGTGCCGCGCCGCGTAGACCGACGGCTTCAAGCTTAAGCAATACCATGGTACGAATCAGCTCTTCAGATAAATTCGTATGCTCTCGCAATGGGAAGGCGACGTTATCAAAGACATTCAAATCAGTGAATAAAGCTCCTGATTGAAACAACATGCTCATTTTCTTTCGAGCATGGTAGAGTTTTTTACGCGAGAGAGAGGGAATATTGTCGCCATCAAACCAGATCTCTCCTTGCTCGGGATACAACTGACCACCAATTAAACGCAGCAGTGTTGTTTTACCAATTCCCGATGGTCCCATAATGGCCGTCACTTTGCCCTCAGGAACATGCAGATCAATACCATCAAAGATCTTGCGCTCTCCCCGTGAAAAAGTGAGGTTGTTCACGGTGACTAAATCGTTGTTCGACATATCATCTCTTCTACTGTCGGAGCGTTGCAACTCACGGCATCATCAACCTGACACACAACGGAGTTGAATTTCACGTTTAATAAAGTAACGTCGGTACATTTATTAGGCTGCAATCATAAGCACATTGGCTTTGAATTTAAAGCACTGTTCAATTAAATAAAGTCGAGTATATACCTGCAATTTTTTATGGATTACGATCAAATCAGCGCAAAGTGTTTAAATCCTAGACAAGAATTGCTGATTTAAGTGAACGACATTTGCATACATTTTCGTTACTAACCTTTAATTTATTCGTCGTTTATCTTCCATTTTAGGCCGCAAAAGGTCAAAATTAGCGGTTATTCATTTTACTTATTTAATACTTAGGAATTCTCATGCTCGAAGCCGTAGCGTTGCTTATAGTCGGTCTTGTTTTGCTCGTATGGAGTGCAGATAAACTTGTTTTTGGTTCTGCAGCGATAGCCCGCAACGTCGGTATTTCACCTCTTGTCATCGGCATGACAATCCTTGCGATGGGCTCTTCTGCGCCAGAGATGATGGTTTCTGCAACCGCAGCCTGGGACGGAAAAACCGATACTGCAGTGGGTAACGTTTTAGGCTCAAACATCGCGAACATCGCGTTAATCCTAGGTATTACAGCACTCATCAAGCCTCTGTCGATTAGCTCCGCGGTCATCCGCCGGGAACTGCCATTAATGATTGCTGTAACAGTACTCGCCGGTATTCTGCTTTGGAATAGCCATCTCGGTTTTTATGAAGGTGTCTTATTGTTTGTACTCTTTGGGGCATTTTTATTTGCTATGTTGCAGATCAGCCGCAAAGAACAAAAATCAGGTGATGTTTTTCTTGATGACCAAGAGTCAGAGATCCCAGAAGGCGTCAGCAACCCTAAAGCGATCATGTGGGTGGTTATTGGCCTGATACTGCTTCCTTTGGCAGCAAGCATGCTAGTGGATAACGCGGTGATTATTGCAAAGTATTTTGGCATGAGCGATCTTGTCATCGGTCTGACTATCATTGCCATCGGTACTAGTCTACCTGAGCTCGCAGCATCGCTTGCTGGTGTTTTAAAAGGTGAAGACGACATGGCCGTCGGTAACATTATTGGCTCGAATGTGTTTAATATTCTGGCCGTAATGGGCATTCCTGGCATCATTAATCCATCGGTGCTGAGTGAGTACGCGATGGGACGTGACTTCTGGGTCATGTTAGGCGTTTCACTATTACTTGTCGCGATGTGTTTGGGTAAATCACGCAGTATTAACCGTATTGAAGGTGCAATCTTGTTTGCATGCTTCCTAGGTTATCAAGTGTACTTATTCGCAAACATGGCCGCTTAATTACCACGATAAATAAGTAGAGAACTGATATGTCCAATCAATTTGATTTTCGCGCTGCTGCTAAACAAGTTCTTGATATCGAAGTTGCTGCTCTGCAAGAGCTGGATACCTACTTTGATGATCAATTTGAGAAAGCGTGCGAACTGATCCTTTCCAACAGCGGCAAAGTAGTCGTTATGGGTATTGGCAAGTCAGGCCACATTGGTAACAAGATTGCTGCGACTCTGGCAAGCACGGGGACTTCTGCGTTTTTCGTTCACCCTGGCGAAGCAGCACATGGCGACTTGGGCATGATCAGCCCTGGAGATATTGTGCTCGCAATTTCTAACTCTGGTGAGTCAAACGAAATTCTGTCTCTATTTCCGGTATTAAAACGCCTGAACATCAAGATAATTAGCATGACAGGCAAGCCAGAATCCAATATGGCAAAACTGTCTGACTTGCACCTGCAAATCACGGTACCTCAAGAAGCTTGCCCACTAGGGTTGGCACCGACCAGCAGTACCACTGCCACATTAGTAATGGGAGACGCATTAGCCGTAGCCCTACTTCAAGCGCGTGGTTTTTCTGCCGAAGATTTTGCCCTGTCTCATCCAGGTGGCGCGTTAGGGAGAAAACTGCTGCTTAAGTTGTCTGATATTATGCACTTTGGAGAAGCGTTACCTAAAGTTTCTCCAAACGCATTGATTCGTGATGCCCTGCTTGAAATTTCAGAAAAAGGGCTAGGTATGACCGCTATCGTCGATGAACACGATGCTATGCTTGGTATATTCACCGATGGTGATTTACGTCGCACCTTAGACAAACGCATTGATATTCATACGACCGCGATTGGCGAAGTCATGACGACAAATCCAACCACAGCGCACCCTGATATGCTAGCGGTTGAAGGTTTGAACTTGATGCAGAATAAAAATATTAACGCTCTGATTTTATGTAAAGACGAAAAAATTGTGGGTGCACTGAACATGCACGATTTACTAAAAGCTGGCGTGATGTAATATCAGCACAAACATTTAAATCATTTATTACACAAATAAAGGCAATGGTCAGGGAAGTACTGAGCTAAACGATAGGCCTTCATTATATGAGTTTTACTCGCCTTATTTATTTGCTCTTGATCTTCGTTGTCGCATGGTGCGGTTATTACCTACTGACCCCAAAAGGCAACGACGCAATTCAAGTAGCACCAGATTCTGAACTGCCCATGTTCAGTGGTACTGGACTGGAAAACATCACCTATGGTGAAGATGGTGTCCGCAGTTACATCATCCGCTCCACGAACTTAGACCATTATGCTAAGAGTGGAGATACCATTTTTAATAACCCGACTTTGATGGTTTACCGTGAAGGTAGCGTCATTGAATGGAAGGTGACGGCCACAAGAGCCGTGTTAGATGAAGACCAAGTCTTAACGTTATATGACAAGGTCTTAATGCAAAATCTTCTGCCTGGTGCGAGCTTTGATACCATGGCAACAGACAAGTTAGTCATTAATCTAACCAATCGTGATTTTAAAGCCGATCAACAGGTCATGTTGGTTGGGCCACAATTTGAAACTACTGGAGGCGCAATGCAAGGCAACTTAAAGCAGCATACCGCAACTCTGACAGACGAAGTTCAAGGTCGATATGAAACCGTTACACCTTAGCCTACTGGCACTGGTATTGGCGGCGCCTCAAGCGCTGGCACTTAAGTCGGATACTCAACAACCGGTTTACATTAACTCTGACACCCAACAGGTGGATATGAAGAGTAACCAGGTTATCTTTAAAGGCGATGTATCTCTTAAGCAAGGTAGCATCAATATCGATGCTGATAGAATCGTGGTAACGCGCGATCCTAAAACCGAAGCCATCAAACAGATTCAAGCATTTGGTAAACCTGCGAAGTTTTCTCAGCTGATGGACGATGGTAAGACACTGAGTGGTCAAGCTGTGGAGCTGGATTACCGTATTTCTACAGACGAATTGACCATGAAAGGTCAAGCGCAACTGGCACAAGACAACAACACCATTAAAGGTTCTTCGATTCGTTACCAAATTGGTAAACAAAAGCTAGTCGCTGATAGCTCTAAGGAAGAGCGCGTTACGACCATTTTGCAACCCAATCAGATAGAGAACTAATATGGCAGTACTGAGTGCGAAAAACTTGGCGAAAAGCTACAAAAAGCGCAAAGTCGTAACCGATGTTAGCTTGGAAGTTGAATCTGGTCAGATTGTTGGGCTGCTAGGCCCAAACGGCGCAGGTAAAACCACCTCGTTTTATATGATTGTCGGCTTGGTGCCACGAGATGAAGGCACCATCACCATTGATGATAAAGACATCAGTATTCTGCCGATGCACAGTCGTTCGCGTCTCGGGATTGGCTACCTTCCGCAAGAAGCGTCGATTTTCCGTAAGCTGTCGGTGGAAGATAACATCATGGCTGTACTCGAAACTCGTCAAGAAATGACACGTGAAGAGCGCCAAGATAAGCTGGAAGATTTGTTGGAAGAATTCCACATCCAGCACATCAGAACCAGTGCGGGTATGGCACTATCAGGGGGTGAGCGACGCAGGGTGGAAATCGCTCGCGCTTTAGCAGCCAACCCTCAATTCATTTTGTTGGATGAACCTTTCGCAGGTGTTGACCCAATCTCGGTTAATGACATCAAGAAAATCATCGAGCATCTACGCGATCGCGGCCTCGGAGTGTTAATCACTGACCATAACGTGCGTGAAACACTGGACGTATGCGAAAAAGCCTATATCGTAAGCCAAGGGCACCTAATTGCATCGGGAACTCCGGCAGAAGTTCTCAATAATGAACAGGTGAAACAAGTTTATCTCGGCGAACAATTCCGTCTATGATTATATTAGGAACGGTAAGATTCTGAGCATTACAAGGTAAGTAACACTGAATGAAACCTTCATTACAACTCAAGCTAGGTCAACAGTTAGCCATGACGCCACAGTTGCAACAAGCGATTCGCTTACTGCAACTGTCGACACTCGATCTTCAACAGGAAATCCAAGAAGCCTTGGATTCAAACCCATTATTGGAAGTTGAAGAAGGCCAAGATGAGCCTCTAGCAAACGGTGAAGATAAATCAGCGGTCGAGGCTGCTGATAGCAACAGTGCTAACGAACCAGCAGACATTGACGTTCCAGACAGTTCAGACGTAATTGAGAAGTCAGAGATCAGCTCTGAACTTGAAATCGATACCACTTGGGATGACGTCTACAGCGCGAATACTGGTAGCACTGGCTTAGCTCTTGATGATGATATGCCTGTCTACCAAGGCGAAACCACGGAATCATTGCATGACTACCTAATGTGGCAGCTTGACCTGACACCATTCAGTGAAACCGATCGTACGATTGCATTAGCGATTATTGACGCTGTTGATGACTACGGTTACCTAACCCTATCTCCTGAAGAAATTCATGAGAGCTTCGATAACGAAGAGATTGAGTTAGACGAAGTAGAAGCCGTTCGTAAACGTATTCAGCAGTTCGATCCGCTCGGTGTGGCATCACGCAACTTACAAGAGTGCCTACTGCTACAGCTAGCGACTTTCCCAGAAGACACACCGTGGCTTGCTGAAGCCAAAATGATTCTTGCGGATCATATTGATCACCTGGGGAACCGTGATTACAAGCTCGTCATCAAAGAGACTAAGCTGAAAGAAGCCGATCTCCGTGAAGTCCTCAAACTTATCCAGCAGTTAGATCCTCGTCCCGGTAGCCGTATCACACCGGATGATACCGAGTACGTAATTCCAGATGTGTCCGTTTTTAAAGACAACGGCAAATGGACCGTTTCTATCAACCCAGATAGCGTTCCAAAATTAAAAGTAAATCAACAATATGCTCAATTAGGCAAAGGCAATAGCGCGGATAGCCAGTACATCCGCAGCAATTTGCAAGAGGCAAAATGGTTAATTAAGAGCTTAGAGAGTAGAAACGAGACGCTACTCAAAGTTGCAAGATGTATTGTTGAACATCAACAAGATTTCTTTGAGTATGGTGAGGAAGCCATGAAGCCAATGGTACTAAATGATGTAGCCTTGGCAGTGGACATGCATGAATCCACGATTTCTCGTGTAACAACACAAAAATTTATGCATACACCACGTGGCATTTTTGAATTGAAGTACTTCTTCTCTAGCCATGTTAGTACTGACAACGGCGGAGAATGTTCGTCAACAGCAATTCGCGCACTCATTAAAAAACTGGTCGCAGCAGAGAATACTGCTAAGCCATTGAGTGATAGCAAGATTGCTGCTCTTCTGGCTGACCAAGGGATTCAGGTCGCGAGACGTACGATAGCCAAATATCGAGAATCCTTGGGAATTGCCCCTTCAAGTCAGCGTAAACGCCTATTATAAGGCACTAACTGAAAAGGAAAGTCTATGCAAATCAATATTCAAGGCCATCACGTTGATCTTACCGATTCAATGCAAGACTATGTAAATTCTAAGTTTCAGAAGCTCGAAAGGTTCTTCGACCATATCAATCAAGTACATGTTGTACTAAAAGTTGAAAAAATCACTCAAATCGCGGAAGCTACGCTTCATATAAATCAAGGCGAAATCCACGCATCAGCTGATGACGAAAATATGTATGCCGCGATCGATTCGCTGGTAGATAAATTGGTTCGCCAACTCAATAAGCACAAAGAAAAACTAAACAGTCATTAATCATGCAACTGAGCGAAATACTGTCATTGGACTGCACCAAGAGTGCGGTCCACTGCACGAGTAAAAAACGCGCCCTTGAAATGATCAGCCGCATCGTGGCTGATCAAACGGGCCAAGATTCTACCGAACTGTTCGAGTGCATGCTCAACAGAGAGAAAATGGGCAGTACTGGTATCGGAAACGGTATTGCGATCCCACACGCTAGAATGCAATCAAGCGACAAGGCTATTGCTGTGTTGCTGCAATGTGATGAAGCCATTGAATTCGATGCGATTGATAATCGACCTGTCGACCTTCTTTTTGCGCTCCTTGTACCAGAAGAACAGTGCAAAGAGCACCTCAAGACTCTATCCTCTATGGCAGAACGTCTGAGCGATAAGCAAGTATTGAAACTACTGCGCAATGCTCAGAGTGATGAAGAACTTTACGACATCATGATTCACCAATAAGCAGGACGGACATCATGCGACTAATCGTGGTTAGCGGGCACTCAGGTGCCGGTAAGAGTATTGCGCTGCGCGTACTGGAAGACTTAGGTTATTACTGTGTTGATAACCTCCCAGTGAATTTGCTGGACGCATTTGTTCACTCTGTTGCTGACAGCAAGCAGAATGTTGCGGTAAGCATTGATATTCGCAATATCCCTAAAAAGCTAAAAGAACTGACTGGTACACTGGAGCAGTTGAAAACAGAGCTTGATGTGACCGTGCTTTTCTTGGACGCCAATAAGGAAACGCTACTCAAACGCTACAGCGAAACACGCCGAATCCACCCTTTATCTTTAGGTGGCACCTCTCTCTCCCTTGACCAAGCCATCGAGCGTGAGAAAGAAATTTTAACGCCACTTAAAGCGCATGCCGATCTTGTACTGAATAGCAGTGGACAATCTTTGCATGAGTTGAGTGAAACCGTGCGTATGCGTGTTGAAGGCAGGGATCGCAAAGGGCTTGTTATGGTATTTGAGTCTTTTGGCTTCAAATATGGCCTGCCTTCCGATGCCGATTACGTATTCGACGTTCGCTTCTTGCCCAACCCACATTGGGAACCAGCGTTGCGCCCACTTACGGGTTTGGATGCCCCTATCGCCGCATTTTTGGAGCAGCACCAATCGGTGTTAAGTTTGAAATACCAAATTGAAAACTTTATAGAGAATTGGTTACCTCTGCTCGAGAAAAATAACCGCAGCTATTTGACCGTTGCAATAGGCTGTACCGGTGGTAAACACCGTTCGGTGTACTTAACTCAGCAAATCGGTGAGTACTTCGCCAATAAAGGACACCAAGTGCAAATTCGTCATACCTCACTAGAGAAAAACACTAAGGAGTAGCTGTGGAGTTAAGTCGTAAAGTATTGATTCAAAATCGCCTTGGCTTACATGCTCGCGCAGCCGTCAAACTGGTCGAACTGGCCCAGAGCTTTGAAGCGGTCATCACTATCGACAATGAAGAAGACAAAACCGCCACAGCAGACAGCGTAATGGGTTTATTAATGCTTGAGTCTGCTCAAGGACAGTACGTCACAATCCACGCTGCGGGTGAGCAAGCAGAAGAAGCACTGGATGCCGTTTGCCACTTAATCGAAGATAAATTTGATGAAGGCGAGTAATTTACTCGCTTTTTTATTACCTCTCACTCCCCTTCCCCTCACTGCGCCAATAAATAAATTTGCTTAGTATCATAAGTTGTTATTAAAAGGCGCCTAGAATTAAGTTATTATTCAACGCATTGTAAATATCAGGAATTGGGAGGAATGAATGGCAGAGCAAATTGAATTCGACCAAGCTCACCAAGCCCTCCAAGAAGTCACAGAAGCGCTAGAAAATGGCCGCTTCGTCCATGTTCGTCGCCAGTTACAGGACATGGAACCTGAGGATATCGCTCACCTTTTAGAAGCCTCTCCACGCAAAAGCCGTGAAGTTCTCTGGCAACTCACCGACCCTGAAGACTACGGTGAAATCCTCGACGAACTAAACGAAGACGTCAAAGATAGTCTCGTATCCAAAATGGCACCTGAAGCGCTTGCAGAGGCGACAGAAGGCATGGATACCGATGACGTGGCTTATGTACTGCGTAGCTTGCCAGACAACCTGTCACGCGAAGTCCTGTCTCAAATGGACTCCTCTGACCGTCTGCGTGTCGAAACCGCCCTGTCCTACCCAGAAGACACTGCAGGTGGACTGATGAACACCGACGTTATCACGATTCGTGGTGACGTAGATGTGGACGTGGTTTTACGTTATCTGCGTATGAAAGGTGAACTACCAGAAGCAACGGATGCACTTTATGTCATTGATGAAGAAAGCAAACTGATTGGTGAACTACCCATTACTCTGCTGATCACGACCCAGCCTGATGTCAAAATTATCGACATCATGGAAGATGCTGACGAAGCGATTACTGTCGATACCAGTGATTCAGATGTTGCTAGTCTGTTCGAACGTCGTAACTGGGTCTCTGCTCCTGTCGTAGACGAGAATCAGCATCTCGTTGGCCGTATCACTATCGATGACGTGGTTGACGTTATCCGTGAAGATGCCGAGCACTCGATGATGAGTATGGCAGG
This sequence comes from Vibrio sp. E14, assembly GCF_020515785.1. Lineage (NCBI taxonomy): Bacteria > Pseudomonadati > Pseudomonadota > Gammaproteobacteria > Vibrionales > Vibrionaceae > Vibrio > Vibrio sp. E14. The sequence goes on along the minus strand of NZ_JAHPJI010000011.1, from coordinate 57,963 downwards.
TATGGACGATGACGAAGATACCTTCGCACCCGTTGTAAAATCAGCTCGCAAACGCAGTATCTGGCTTGGGGCCAACGTGTTGGCCGCACTCGCCGCCGCTTCTGTTTCTAACATGTTTGAAGCCACGCTAGACCAGATGGCGGCCATTGCCGTATTGATGACGATTGTTCCTTCCATGGGTGGTGTCGCTGGTAACCAAACCGTCGCACTAGTGATTCGTGGTCTTGCTCTTGGTCATATCGGTGACTCGAACAAACGAGAACTGTTGATGAAAGAAGCCTCGATCGGTTTACTCAACGGCATCATGTGGGCGCTGATTATTGGCGGCATTGTTGTCGCTTGGAAAGGTAACTGGATGCTAGGGGGAATCATTTCCGCCGCGATGCTGACTAACTTATTGGTCGCTGGGGTTGCCGGAGTAACGATTCCAATCCTCTTAAAGAAAATGAACATCGACCCAGCTTTAGCTGGTGGTATGGCGTTAACGACCGTAACGGATGTAATTGGTTTATCAGTATTCTTAGGGCTTGCCACAATACTGATTACCTAACTGCAAAAACTAAAAAGCCTGATGAACACATCAGGCTTTTTTAATTCTGAATTAGGAAAGCTTACTCACCCGCAACTTTCATCGCATCCAGTAAGATTGAACCCGTTTGAATTTGCGAGCGCGTTTCAACGTCGCTACCTACGGCAACAATCTTATTGAACATGTCTTTTAGATTACCAGCAATGGTAATTTCCGATACTGGGTATTGGATTTCACCGTTCTCAACCCAAAAGCCTGCAGCACCGCGAGAGTAATCCCCCGTTACCACGTTCACGCCTTGCCCCATCACTTCTGTCACTAGCAAACCAGTGCCGAGCTCTTTAAGCATTTGTTCGAAGTTTTGACCAGTCGATTTCACGTACCAGTTGTGGATGCCACCAGCGTGACCTGTCGGCGCCATCTTCATTTTACGTGCGGCATAACTGGTTAACAGGTAAGTCGCTAGCACACCGTCAGTGATGATCTCACGATCTTGAGTGTACACGCCTTCGCTATCGAAGGGGCTTGACGCCAAACCACGTAATACATGTGGACGCTCCGAGATATTGAACCACTCAGGAAGCACTTGCTTACCAAGGTGATCAAGTAGAAAAGAAGATTTACGGTACAGGTTACCACCGCTGATCGCCATAACAAGGTGACCAATCAAGCCAGTTGCAACATCAGCGGCAAACATGATTGGGTATTTACCTGTCTTTAAGCGCTGCGCATCTAAGCGGTTAATCGTATTCTCTGCCGCCTTACGACCCACTGTTTCTGGTGTCCATAAGTCATCGCGATGACGTGCCACTGTGTAGCTGTAATCACGCTCCATTTCGCCATTTTGACCAACGCCAATCACACAACAGCTGGTACTGTGGCGGCTAGACGCATAGCTTGCTAATAAGCCATGGCTGTTACCATACACTTTTACACCGTAGTGGCTATCATAACTCGCGCCATCACTTTGCTTGATTGCACTGTCATAACTTAACGCTTCTTTCTCAGCGGCGATCGCCACATCGGCAGCATAATCGGGATCAGGGGCGTCTGGGTGGAAAAGATCAAGCTCAGGGATCTCTTGCACCATGTATTCTTTGGCTGCGGGCCCTGCAAATGGATCTTCAGATGTGTAATGTGCAATATCCAGCGCCGCAATAACGGTTTGCTCGATAGCAGCTTCACTTAAATCAGACGTGGAAGCACTGCCTTTACGTTGACCTCGGTAAACGGTAATGCCCAGCGCACCATCGCTGTTGAACTCGACATTTTCTACCTCGCCCATGCGAGTAGATACACTTAAACCAGTGCTTTTGGTAATTGCGACTTCGGCGGCGTCAGATTTTGCCGATGCAAGCTTTAAGGCTCTTGCGACGGCTTGCTCTAGCTCGGTACGTTGCTCAGCAACCTGCTGTTTAATATCCATTGTCTTTCACATCTTGTCTTTGATGAACAATAGGATAACAAGAATTTCGCTTTCTCCCCACGATTCTTGTTAAAATAGTCATAATATTAATCAAAACACAGGCAACTGAAATGGCACGTAAGAATCAAAAAGCGCCATGGGAACCAGAAGAAGAGATCATCTGGGTAAGCAAATCCGAGATGAAGCGAGACATGGAAGAACTGCAAAAGCTAGGTGAGGAGCTTGTCGGCCTCAAACCTGCAGTTCTAGAAAAGTTTCCATTGAGCGAAGACCTGCGAGAAGCAATTGCAGACGCACAACGCTTTAAAAACGAAGCACGTCGTCGCCAATTACAACGTATTGGTAAGTTGATGCGTTATGAAGATCCAGAGCCAATCCAAGCGGCGTTGGATAAGATTCGTAACAAGCACTCTCAATTAACGGCGGTATTCCACAAGCTTGAAGCTCTGCGTGATCGCGTGGTGGAAGAAGGCGACAAAGCCATTGATGACGTAATGGAAATGTACCCAGAAGCGGATCGTCAGCGTCTACGCCAATTGGCTCGCCAAGCAGCGAAAGAGAAAAAGGCTGGGAAACCAGCAAAAGCGTACCGCGAAATCTTCCAGATCCTAAAAGGTCTGAACGAAGAAGAGTTTTAATTCGACGGTTCGATGCCAACGAGCATTCAATTAACGAAAAAAGCAGACATGATGTCTGCTTTTTTATCTTTTACTTAATCAGCGTTACACCAAGCGATTAATACGCTCTCCGCGCTCGAAAGCGTTAATGTTCTCAATCAAGATTTCCACTAAACGTTGAATTGATGAGTCGCTGCCCCATGCAACATGCGGTGTAAGTAACAAATTAGGTAAACCCATATTGGCAATCAGCGGATTGCTCTCATCAGCTGGTTCTTGGGTAAAGACATCAAAGCCAGCCGCAGCGATTTCTCCCTGCTTTAGGGCATCCACCAGTGCTTCCTCATTCACCAAGCCTCCACGCCCCGTATTAATTAGAATGGCGTTGGACTTCATTTGTTGCAACTCTGCTTGACCAATTAAATTCTGAGTATGCTCGTTGAGCGGACAGTGCAAAGTCAACGCATCAGAACGTTTCAACACTTCCTCAAGCGGTACATAACCAGGTCGACATTCCGGTGCACCTTTACGCTCAGCAAAGATCACCTGCATGCCTAGCGCATTCGCTAACTGTGCTGTCGCTTGCCCTAAAGCGCCGCTGCCAATAACACCTAGTGTGCTACCACCTATATCCCCGATTGGGTGCGTAAAAAAGCAGAACTGCTTATTACGCTGCCATTCGCCAGCGGCAATATCTTGATGGTAACCAAATAAATTTCGGCGTAAAGCAAACAGCATCGCAATCACGTGCTCAGGCACCGAACGCGTCGCGTAACCACGTACATTGGCAACCGCAATATCATGCTTAGCACAGTAGTCTACATCGACGTTGTTAAAACCAGTTGCGGCAACCGCGATCATCCGCAATTGTGGTAGTTGCTCTAATATATTTTGGTCAAGCAGGACTTTATTGCTAATCACGATATCTGCACCTGCTAACCTTTCTATTACCTGCTCTGGCGCGGTTAAGTCGTACTCACGCCAGTAGTGCTGAAAGCTAGGTCGTGGAATCTCAATATGTTCTGGGATGGTCGCACGGTCCAAAAATACGATGGTCGGCAAAGACATAACAACTCCTTGTTCACGGCTGAAAGACAGGATACATCAACCACAGTAACGAAATAGCGAACTAGAAAGAACCGTTGTTGACTGCGGTTGGCATTAAGGGTGTGGCAACGTTTTATAATCAGGCAATGTACGTTCTGGCGAAAAATAGTTAAAGATCGCCGCCTCGGCTTCAGGATAAAAGTCACAAGGTACAAAAATACTACTCAGCTGATCCGTGGCTGGGTGATAAAAACTTAGCTCCGCAGCGTGCAACTCTAAACGTTCTGAAAACTGATACGCCTCTTCGCTTGCATAAAACTCATCACCCACAATCGCATGACCAATCGCCATCAAATGCACGCGTAACTGATGCGATCGACCAGTAATGGGCAGTAGTCGCACAACGGTTGTATGGGTGCCATCAGGGTGCACTTCACGCTTCACCACTTGGAATAAAGTTTGAGATGGTTTGCCGTCGTCGAAGCATACTTTTTGTCGCGGACGATTTGGCCAATCACAAATTAATGGAAGATCAATATTCCCTTCTTGCGGCTCAACATGCCCCCAAACACGTGCGTAATACACCTTGTGGGTGAGACGATATTGGAACTGCTTTTTTAATGCTCGCTCCGAAGGCTTGTTTTTCGCCAGCAGCATCAACCCTGATGTCGACATATCCAAGCGATGCACTACTTGGATTTCTGGATGCACTTCCTTGAGGCGGCTCCACATGCTGTCGTAATGCTCTGCAAGTCGACCAGGAACAGACAGTAACCCAGATGGCTTATTCACTGCCAGAATGTCGTCATCCTCAAAAACGATATCGACCCAAGGATCGGTGGGAGGGGTATATTCAAGCATTGCCATGGGAGATCTCTACAAAATAAAAACGCCGCGATTATATACCCAAATAGCACCCAAATGCAGGGTGCTGAAGAAAAGTTCAAACCAATAAAACAAAGTCAATCCTTTAGCATAAAAACTAAAAATAGCACGTTGTAAATTTAGTTTGACAACAAGACGCATAACTGAATAGAGTGCTAGATGCACACAGCATGATATTCGCAAAGAATACTTAAAATAAATACATCAAAACACAGCATTTAAAAGACATTACCGTTGCGCAGTATAGGGCGAGCGCTCAGCTTGTCATGTACTGCGGTATGTATCTCTTTAGAAAGATACATAAGATAAAAAGGACAATAAGCAATGGACTCCGCCGTTATAGATAAACCCCAATCCAAACTTTCCTTATTTTTTCGTTCGCTAGGCCCCGGCATATTAATGGCATCTGCTGCGGTCGGTGGCTCTCACCTCGTCGCATCAACCAAAGCTGGTGCGATTTATGGCTGGCAACTGGCGGCGCTGATTCTGCTCGTAAACCTGTTTAAATACCCTTTTTTCCGAGCGGGCGTACAGTACACCATGGGGACAGGGCTCACCTTGGTTGAGGGCTACGCGAAATTAGGTCGGCCTTATCTATGGCTATTTCTATTTCTGAGCGTGGTCTCAGCCGTAATCAATACCGCCGCTTTGTTGATGTTTAGTGCTAGCTTGCTGGGCTACTTCATTCCGTTTTCACTATCAATGGCATCACTCAGTATCATTGTGATTGTCACCTGCCTGATCATATTATTTGCTGGTCATTACAAAGCGCTCGATACGTTATCTAAGGTGATCATGTCGGTGTTAACCATCGCGACTTTACTTGCCGTTTCTATCGCCTTTGGTAACCCTGTTGAGCAAGTGGCCAACTTCGAGCCACCGTCACCTTGGTCGATTGCGGCAATTGGCTTTATCGTCGTAACAATGGGCTGGATGCCAGCACCGATAGAGATCTCCTGCTTGACCTCTGCGTGGTTAAAACGCCAATCAAGCCAGCAAGAAGTAACGTATCGCTCTGCTCTATTTGACTTTAATGTCGGTTACATTGGCACGGCTTTTCTTGCCATTATCTTTGTATCGTTAGGTTCTTTGATGCTCTATGGCTCTGGCGTTGCACTTGAAAGCTCAGGCGTTGGCTTCTCCCACCAATTGGTTGGCTTATATGCGGCAACAATTGGCGAATGGTCTCGTTACTTAATCGCGGTAATTGCGTTTTTCTGTATCTTTGGCAGCACGATTACCGTTATTGATGGCTACTCACGCGTTATTTCTGACTCTCAACGTCTACTGCGCTCACAACCAGACACTAACCCTAAAGCCACGTCAGCGATCATGCTGGTGGTCGCCTTACTTGCATTAGGTATTGTGGTTTTCTGGGCTTCTGCGTTATTGCCTATGCTGAACTTTGCGATGATCCTCGCCTTTATGACCACGCCATTCTTTGCTCTGCTAAATTACACATTAGTGAGCAAAACCGAGTTACCTGAACCTTTGGCTGTTGGACCTAAATTGAAGTGGTTGTCGATTGCAGGCCTGATTTACTTGTTTGGCTTCTTGGCTGTATTTATCTGGTGGAAATGGTTGATGTAAATGAGTTAGCTATGAGTGAGTAATGCATTCTGCATAAAGAAACTAAACCGCAAATAAAGAAAAAGGTCTTCAACTGAAGACCTTTTTTAATGAACAATAAATGCTTACTTAGTTGTGGCTCACCACAATCAAACGTAGCGAATCGAGCTGCACTTGAGCTTGGTTGATGTAACCAGTGAGCTCCTTAATTTGTGCATCAATGGCTTCAATTTCTTCATCACGAATATTTGGGTTTACCGCTTTCAGTGCTTGCAAACGCTCAAGTTCTGCATTCAAGCTATGCTGCATATCTTGATGAGCTTGCTTGCGTACTTCCTCAACCTTCGCTTCGATAAGACTATCCCCCGCTTCAATTAAGCGGTGTACGTCTTTCTGTACCGACGTGACCAACTTGCTACCTAAGTGACGGTTTACAGGACTGAGTTGGCGGTTAAAGCTTTCAAACTCCACTTGAGCAGACAAATCATTACCACGCGAGTCCATCATTAAACGGATTGGCGTTTTCGGTAAGAAGCGCGCGATACCACTGCGTTTTGGCGCTTGCGCATCTACCGCGTAAATCAACTCAAGAAGAATAGTCCCGACTGGTAACGCTTTGTTTTTCAGTAGAGATACCGCAGACGTCCCCACTCCTTCACTCATCAGAAGATCGATACCACCCTGGATCATTGGGTGCTCCCAACTGATAAAGTGCATATCTTCACGAGATAAAGCCGTATCACGATCAAACGTGATCGTCGCCCCTTCGTATGGCAGGCCTGGGTAGCTTGGTACCATCATGTGCTCAGATGGGGTCACAATCAGTGCGTTTTCACCTTTGTCGTCTTGGTTCAAGCCAATCGTATCAAAAAGAGAAAGTGCGAAGGTGACCAAATTGGTATCGCCGTCGGTTGATTCAATTTTCTCAACGATTTGTTGTGCTTTTTCCCCGCCATTTGAATGCATTTCTAATAGGCGATCACGGCCTTGCTCTAATTGGGATTTCAGCTCTTTATTCATTTTTGCTGACGCTTCAATAATCTCATCTAGCGTGCTGGTATCACCAGAAGCAAGAATTTCAATCAGATCATCAGAGTACTTATCGTAAACAGCACGGCCTGTTGGGCAGGTTTCCGCAAAAGCGTTCAGGCCTTCATCGAACCAACGTGCTAGGATCGCTTGCGATGTGCCTTTCAGGTAAGGAATATGAATGTCGATGTCACGGTTTTGGCCGATACGGTCCAAACGACCGATACGTTGCTCAAGCAAATCTGGGTTGAATGGCAAGTCGAACATGACAAGTTGGTTGGCAAACTGGAAGTTACGGCCTTCAGAGCCGATTTCACTACAGATAAGAACCTGTGCACCACCTTCTTCTTGCGCAAAGTAAGCGGCTGCTTTGTCACGCTCAAGGATCGACATACCTTCATGGAAGACGGTCGCACGAATGCCTTCACGCTCACGCAGCGCTTGCTCCAATTGCAGAGCCGTACTTGCACGAGAGGCAATCACCAGAATTTTCTCGCTGCGCTTCTCTTTTACCTTTTCAAGTAACCAATTCACGCGCGAGTCAAACTGCCACCAGCTTGCATCATCGCCTTCAAATTCTTGGAAGATCTCTTCTGGGTAAAGGTTCTTCATTGCACGTGCTTCCGAACTCATCTTACCGCCGATCATCCCAGCAACACGCATTGACGTGGTGTATTGCGGTGGAATATCCATTGGCATCAGGTGCACGTTACGCGCAGGGAACCCTTTGATAGCCGCACGTGTGTTACGGAACAGAACTCGTCCCGTACCGTGACGATCCATCAAGTTGTCGATCAACTCTCGGCGCGCTGACGCTTTCGCTTCTTCGTCCGCTTCACTTTCGATAATGCGGAAAAGTGGTTCTACGTCTTGTTCAGACAACAACTCAGTAATCTGGTTTTTCGCTTCATCAGGCAGTTTTTCACCAGAGAAAAGTGAAGTAATCGCATCCGCTACAGGTGCGTATTGCTCTTCTTCCTCGACAAACGCTTCATAATCGTAGAAACGGTCAGGATCCAGCAAACGCAGACGAGCAAAGTGGCTCTCACGACCAAGCTGTTCTGGCGTTGCCGTCAGTAGCAGTACGCCCGGAGTGCGTTCAGCCAAGCCTTCCACTACTTGGTATTCACGGCTCGGTTTATCTTGGCTCCACTCAAGGTGATGCGCTTCATCGACAACCAGTAGGTCCCATTCGCCTTCCAGTGCTTGTTCAAAACGCTTGCGGCTCTTGCGTAGGAAGTCCAAAGAACACAGCACGTATTGCTGGGTATCAAATGGGTTTTCTGCATCCGCGAATGCTTCGATACAGCGCTCTTCGTCAAAGATAGAGAAATGCAGGTTGAAACGACGCATCATCTCAACCAGCCATTGATGTTGCAGTGTTTCAGGTACCACAATCAAAATACGTTCTGCACGGCCAGACAGCACTTGCTGGTGGATGATCATGCCCGCTTCGATGGTTTTACCCAAACCAACTTCATCCGCCAGTAATACGCGTGGCGCGTGGCGACGGCCAACTTCGTGCGCGATGTAAAGCTGATGAGGGATCAAACCTGCACGCATACCACATAGGCCACGCATTGGGCTCTTATGCTGCTCAAACTGGTTGGTCAGCGCACGGTAACGCAGAACAAAGTTGTCCATGCGGTCGATTTGACCGGCGTACAACTTATCTTGAGGTTTATTAAAACGAATTTGGTTGCTCAGAAAAATCTCACGCAGAACGACGGCGGTTTCTTGCGTGTCTTCACGAGTACCGAAATAGGTGTATAGACCTTCATCTTCCAGTACTTCTTCAACTTTTAGAGACCAACCTTCTTGGCAGTCGATGACATCACCAACGTTAAAGGTGACTCGGGTAACAGGTGCATCGTTACGTGCGTAAACTCGGTTTTCCTCTGACGCTGCAAACATCAATGTCACAGTACGAGCATCCATTGCTACAACGGTACCTAAACCTAAATCGCTTTCCGTATCGCTAATCCAGCGCTGCCCCAAAGCAAATGTCATGAATTGACTACCTCGTTATTAGTTCTTGATTCGTGTTTCTTGTTGGTCTACTCATGCCCGTAGGCATGGGTAATAGTTTAGATCTGATTCTGGCTTCTGCTATGCCGATAGCATTCGTCATTCCAGTATGAACTGAGTATTTTTAAGCCAGCTCAACATGATAAATCGGACGTAGCCTATACGCAGAAAAAGGTCGCTAATCTTACTTGAAGCTGTGATTTAGGTCACGCCGAAACCGCGTCAAGCGGAAACTTTTTTTCCCAAACTATAAATGCAATCAAATTGTAAAATACTCATGCCAATTATTAAGTTGTAGAACGTAAATATTACGTATACTTCTAGTGAGGGGCGTTTAAAACCATTGCATATGATTTAAGCGCGTTAGTACACGATTAGGATCAACACGGGTTTGCAGTAAGTTGTCTTGCTACTCGGTTGCACACTAACCGACATCAGCCCGACAACCTCTATTGCAAGCAATCAGAGTTAGGCCGCTTCATACCTATTTGAGAACGACCTAACCACTCGCATGCAGAGCCGTATTACGGCAAGGAGACGCTATGGGCGATACCGATCGGAAACTGTTTGTACTTGATACCAACATTCTTCTTCATGAACCCTTTGCCATCTTCTCTTTCCAAGAACACGATGTCGTTATCCCCATGACCGTGTTGGAAGAACTCGACCGAATCAAAGACAGCAAACGCGATGTCGCAAGAGACGCTCGCGTGGCTATTCGCGCTTTGGAAGATTTGTTTAAAGAAGCAACGCCCGATGAAATTTCTGAAGGTATTCCTGTTTCTAAAGACAGCCCCGACCAAGGCACCATTTCCATTTTGGCGGATTTTGAACTGCAGGAAACCGTCAAAGCCTTCGCCGACAAAGCCGGTGACAACCGCATACTCAATGCGGTGCTTTATCTGCAAAACAAACGAGCACCACGTGAAGTGGTACTGATCACGAAAGACATTAACATGCGTCTGCGCGCCAAAGGCGCTGGCGTACGTTTTGTTGAAGACTACCGAACCGATCAACTGATTGACGACATTCAATACCTCACCAAAGGTTTTCAATTACGTGAGGGGAACTTCTGGAATGATATTGAGGAAGTAGAAAGTTATGCACTGGGCGGAAAAACCTATCACAAACTCAGTCGTGAACCTTTTGAACCAACCTTTATTAACCAATATGTGATTGATGAAGACAGCGACTTTGCTGGCCGCGTGGAAACCATCAATGAAGACAAATTAACGCTACTCGACCTGAGCCGAGAACGCATGATGCACCGTAAGGCTTGGGACATCACACCAAAAAACATCTACCAAGGAATGGCGTTGGATGCCTTACTTGACCCGGATATTGACCTAGTGATTTTAACTGGTGCAGCAGGTAGTGGTAAAACGTTATTAGCCATGGCAGCAGCACTGGAGCAAACCATTGAAAAAGGCATGTTCGATAAAATTATCGTGACGCGTAACACGCCAGATATCGGTGAATCCATCGGCTTCCTACCCGGCTCAGAAGAGGAGAAGATGATGCCGTGGTTAGCGGCGGTGACCGATACCTTGGAAGCGCTACATAAACACGATCACTGCACTGAAGGCTCACTGAAGTACATCTGCGATAAAGCCAATATTCAGTTTAAATCGATCAACTTTATGCGTGGCCGTTCGATTCAAAATGCGTTTGTGCTGCTTGATGAGTGTCAAAACCTCACCGCTTCACAAATCAAAACCATCATCACCCGCTGCGGCGAAGGAACCAAAATCGTCTGCTCCGGTAACTTGGCGCAGATTGACTCCCATTACCTCACCCCTGTGACCTCAGGTTTGACCTACATGGTTGAACGCTTCAAGAACTTTGAAGGCAGCGCGAATATTCACCTTAACGGCGTGGTTCGTAGCCGCTTGGCAGAGTTTGCCGAAGAGAACCTCTAGTCGACATCGACTCACAAAAACAAAAGAGCGCTCTAATGAGCGCTCTTTTTATAACGATTCGAATGAGTTACTCAGTACCACCCACCGTCAGTGAATCCAATTTCAAGGTCGGCTGACCAACGCCAACTGGCACACTTTGTCCAGCTTTACCACATACGCCAACGCCCTTGTCGATACTTAAGTCGTTACCAACCATCGACACTTGTTGCATGGCTTCAATACCAGAGCCAATCAACGTCGCACCTTTAACAGGGCGCGTAATTTTGCCGTTTTCAATTAAGTACGCTTCCGATGCGGAGAACACAAACTTACCCGAAGTAATGTCCACCTGACCGCCACCAAAGTTTGGCGCATACAACCCTTTCTCTACCGTCGAGATGATTTCTTCTGGCGTATGTTCACCTGGTAGCATGTAGGTGTTGGTCATACGCGGCATTGGTAAATGTGCATAAGACTCACGACGACCGTTACCTGTTGGGTTCACACCCATTAACCGCGCGTTTAGCTTGTCTTGCATGTAACCTTTCAGCACGCCATTTTCGATGAGCGTGTTGTACTGGCCATTCACCCCTTCATCATCCACATTCAGTGAACCACGAAGGTCTTTTAATGTACCGTCATCAACAATGGTACACAGTGAAGACGTCACTTGTTGACCCATTTTGCCAGAGAAGACCGAAGATTCCTTACGGTTAAAGTCACCTTCTAGGCCATGACCTACCGCCTCATGTAGCAATACGCCTGGCCAACCTGAGCCCAATACCACTGGCATCATGCCTGCTGGTGCGGCTTCTGCTTCAAGGTTTACCAACGCCATTCGAATCGCTTCGTCTGCGTAATGGAAAGCTTGTTTCACACCATTGCTTTCCGTTAAAAAGAAATCGTAACCGAAACGGCCTCCGCCACCAGCACTACCGCGTTCACGTCGTTCGCCTTTTTGTGCAAGCACACTAATAGACAAACGCACCAAAGGACGAAAATCGCCTGCATAAGTACCGTCTGTTGCCGCAACAAGCATCTGCTCATGCACACCGCTGATGCTGATCGAGACTTCTTTAATCAATGGTTCTTTAGTGCGGATGTAAGCATCTAGAGATTTGAGCAATTCTGTTTTTTGCTGCTTTTCCCACCCAGCTAATGGATTCACAGCGGCGTAGTACGCTTGGTTTTCGGTGCGTTTAAACGCTTGGACTTTACCATTCTGCCCTTGTTGAGCAATACCGCGCGCCGCCATTGCACTCTGCTTCAGACCTTCAGGCTGGATTTGATCAGAGTAGGCAAAGCCGGTTTTTTCACCAGTTACCGCACGGACACCAACACCACAATCAATGTTAAAAGAGCCATCTTTGATGATGCTGTCTTCTAGAACCAGAGACTCGTGCCAGCTGGACTGGAAGTAAATGTCCGCATAATCGATCTGGCGTGTCGCAATGCTGGCAAGCGTGTCAGCAATGTCTTGCTCTGTCAGACCATTTGGGGCAAGGAGTGCCTGTTCTATTTGGTTTGTGCTCATAGTTAGCTCTTTTATTTCCGTCTCAATTCATTTTGAAAGCGACTGTGTTGAGTCAGCGGCATATTCTGCCTTACTTGTTGGCTCTGTGACAAATCTATCTCTGTCACCAATAAGCCTACTTCATCCTGAAGCTGTTTATGAATACGTCCCCAAGGGTCAACGACCATTGAGTGTCCCCATGTTTTTCGTCCACATGGATGCGTTCCAGTTTGTCCGCTCGCCAAAATCCAACATTGTGTCTCAATCGCTCTAGCTCGCAATAATACTTCCCAGTGAGCTTGCCCCGTCACAGCGGTAAACGCAGCAGGCACCACAATGATATCCGCGCCTTCTTGGCGTAATACTTTATAAAGCTCAGGGAAACGAAGATCGTAACAGATGCTCAATCCAACGCTGCCGATATCGGTTTCCGCCACGACTATTTGATTACCCGCCATAAACGTATCCGACTCACGATAACTACCATAACCATCGGCTACGTCGACATCAAACATATGCAGTTTGTCATAGTGAGCAATGCATTTACCGTGCGGCGGCAATACAAGCGTTGTGGTCGTGACACCTTTTGCGGTTTGAATGGGCATGCTTCCGACAATCAGTGTTAACTGGTTCTTTCTTGCGATTTCAGAGAGCCGCTGTTGAATCACGCCACTCCCAAGTGGCTCTGCATGTTGATGGTACGCTTCGCGGTTGGCAAACAGCACCGTATTTTCAGGGGTAAGGACAAGCTTGGCACCTTGCTTACTCGCCAAAGCACACTGTTTTTCAATAAAGTCCAGATTCGCAGTGATATCTGGACCCGATGTCATTTGAATAATGCCAACACGTTCCATGTGTTTCCTCCCTATTCCATTTTAGTCGGTGAGTTATTTCGCCTGTTCACGCAGCTTTTCTGGTAGTTTGTATTCACCTTTACTTCGCGAAATTTCTTTTACCGTTGGTGAGTCTAGTGGGCCTTTCACTTCATAATTGACTTGAGTGAAGACCTCAACCACCGGAGAAATCACTGTTGAGATGGCTAAAACATACAACGCGGTTTGTGGCGCTACTGCAAACGCGGTCAGCATTGGTAGGCCTGATGTGATGTCTGGGGTGAACTTCACTTCCGCATCGACCATTCTGCTGTTCATATTGGCGATGCCGCGGATCTGCATTTCTCCTGCTAAGGCATCCATCACGATATCGTTGGTGATAAACACGCCATCTTGGATTTTGCCCGTGCCCGTGATCGAGTTAAACGCCATGCCTTTATCGAATACGTCGGTAAAATCGAGCTGCATCTTACGGATGATAGAATCCAAACTGAACAAGCCTAACAAGCGTGCCGCACCACTGACTTCACTGATCACGCCTTTACCAAATTCCGTTGAGACATGCCCTTGCAAGGTTTGTGTCTTCATCGACCAAGGCGCGCCGTCCCATTCCATATTGGCGTTGATCTCAAATGGTGCCTGCTGAATACCCGATGTGATACCAAAGCGCTCCATAAGGTCAGAGTTGTTATCACCTTTCATTTTCATGGTTAAGTTGGAATGGCTACTCTCTTTTGTCAGGTCCCACCAACCGCTCATATCAATGCGGTTTTTGCCGCTGCTAAAGGTGATATTTTTCCACTCCAAACGATTCTCGCGACGCTGCAAATCAACATTCACCTTCCCCACTTTGTAACCTTGCAACCAAAAATCATCGATGTTCAAAGTTAAGTTTGGCATCTCAGCGTGAAACTGGCGGTCAAAATTGGTAATCAAAGGCGCATTTTGGTCTTCACTGGCAAAGAGCGAGCTGCGCTCTTTGGTCATCTCTTCAAACCCTGGAATATACAGGTGCAAGTGCTCCAAAGAGACCGATAAGTCATAAGGTTTCAGATAGTTAGCCTTACCCTTAACCTCTTGACTGTCCACATCGAGTTGCCAGCTCAAATTCTTTTTGTTTGCGGAGAAGTCCACATCATGAAACTCAATCCCACCAAGCTGCAAGTTTGGCGTTTCAACATCAATCCGTGTCGGCAATGGAATACTCGGCGTCTTCATGCTTGCCAGAACAGACGATGACGGCTTACTTTCTGAGCCCTGAACCAGCTCTGCCCACTGGTCTAAATTAAGCTCACCGACACGCACTGATGCATCGTGTCCGACAATAGGGCTGATCCTGAAACCACCTTTACCGACCATTAAATGAGTCGCCGTCAGAACAGGTACGTCGCCAGTTATATCTATCTCGGTTTGATACTTAGCATTTGGGATCTGTAATCTTGCGGAAATGCTTTCTTGGTTGCCGGATGCCTGCAGTTTTGCTTGCCCGGACTCGCCAACTTGTTTCGCTAGCGGATAGGGATATTGACTCGCTAAACGATTTAGCTGCGCCAACACATCAAGTTGATAGGTGAAGCCTACATCATTAAGTTGTAAATCAATGTCCATTTGCCACGGCGCATGCCCAGAAACAAGCTTTAACCAACGCTCACCAACATAAGGTTTGAGAGGCTCAACGTCCCAATCCCCTAATGTATTAATCGTCACATTGTAGCCCTGTTCCGCACTCTCACCACGAAAATCGAGGGAGATAGGCTGGGTAAGCAACTCTGCAGACAAACCCGATGTGGTGACCACATCATTATCGAAGTGGATACGCCCTGTGGCTTTCTCCAGCGTCATTGGCGGCGCTTCAATATCGACACGGTTTTCTGTTAAATCGGCATAACCCCAAGCACGGGACTCTTTTTCAAAGTCAAACGGAATGTTGAGCTGGAACTCAGAGTAAACCGGACCACTCACTTGCAGCGCCGTCAACGCTGCCCCGACCGAGTCCACCAATGGCGTCGCCATCATGTAGTCACGAACTTCATTGCCCGGCGCGCTCGCTTTAGCTTCAATCTCAATGTGTCCACCTTCCGCCAACTCAGGGATTCGCCCAGTAATACGCTTGGCATGAACACCATTTAGCGTAGCGGACTTTGAATCCAAATACATGGCATCATTTTCAAACAGCAAGTCCAGCTGCAGATCAGTGATGGTTGGCCACGCCGTATCAAAGCTAAATTTCGCGTCTTTTAAACCGACCCACGCCTGAAACATGCCATTATGATCTTTGTAAGGAAAATCCCCTAACTCGCCATACCACAGCAGCTTAGCCGTATTCACTTTACCGCCTTGAATCGCAGTCGATAGGTAATCCGTTAAGTCTTGTCCAAGTGCCAGAGTCGGCAGGTAACGCCATGTTTCACCTGCGTTATAAAGATCCGCCTCAGCATAAAACGATAAAAATGGGCTTTGTTCTTTTGGAAAATCAAGACGGAATGCTCCTAGTACTTGAAGATCCGGTGTCGCTGCCGTCACTTTATCAGACCACAAGCGCCAGCCACTCTCATCTTGTTGCCAGATAATATCGACTTCACCTTGTTTGATATTCAGCGGAGCTTGAAATACATCACCGTACGGAAATACATCATCAATGACGGTTACTTTCGCTTTTGCCTGATCTAAATCACCAGATACACTGCCCTGTACATGATGGAATCCTGGTAGCAGTTCCCATTGCGTCATCGCAAGTTCATCCAGTTCCGCGGAGTAGCGTAACGTGTCTAAACCACCGTTCATGGACAAGCGAACATCTTCAACTCGGCCTTTCGGTGCCAATTTGTTGATAAGGTCACTGGTCGACTCCGACTCTGGAGCCAATTTGATGAGCGGAATAAGTGCTTCTATATCGAGTTGAGAAAGGTTGAGCATCCAACCATTCGGTTGCCAATCAAACGCTGCGTCTAATTCCGGCCAAGGGGTGTTGTCGGTTCGGATCCGAAGTGAGTGACCATTTACTTTCCAACCTTGTTTATCTGGTCGAAGATTGAAAATACCTGACTCGATAAACAGCTCATGACGACCGTTTTCATTCCACACGAGCTCAGAAGGCAACAGTTCAACATACGCATCATTCGGTTGGCTGTGTTTCAGCGTCAGCCAAGTGTTTAAGCTGACCTTACCCGATTCAGCACCCGACTCTTCTTGCATATAAGTGGTTAACCAAGGCGTCACTGAGACATCTTGGGCACTCACGTAAAACTCACCAGACACATCACGCAGCGAACCATGGTCTTTAAAGTTAGCGCTCACTAACAATGAATTCAGACGAACATCGGCAATGTTCACGGTGCCTTCTGCTAAGTGGTGCTTGCCTTGGTTGCTCCAACGGAGCTGCTCGATATCTAAACGGCGAGTCTCACCAGATACCGATTTATACCAAATCCGTGAGTCGGTAATGGTGAAGTCTTCAAACTGACGTAAAAGAAGTGAGTCGAGTTGGTCGATGAGCTTCACTTCGCTCTTGTCCACACTCGGTTCCTGCTCTTGACGACTAGAGGTCGGCAGAATGTCTACGGTGTGAATATCCAGAGCGAGGTTATGGATGGTGAGGTCTGCGACCACCGGTTTGAGTTGCAAAAGAGATTGAATGAGATCGAATTCAATTTGGATTTCTTCAACGGCAAAGCGTGCATCCTGAATATTCGGCAGGTTCGCTTCTAAACCGAGTAGCGCGATGGAGGGGTGATTATTGCGCCACGTCCCTGCGACGTTGGCGATAGAAAAGTCAAAACCTGTGTCTTGCTTGACCCAGGTTTTGATCTCATCTTGGAAGTGGTTAAGTTGTGGCAATGTGACGCGCAGTGTGGTTACTAATATGGCCAATAACACCAGTACAGTAACTAAACTCCACGCACAAAAACGCCCAAAACGGTTAACACCAGAATTCACAAATGTTCCAAATTACATCATTACGACGTCAAACTGTTCCTGAATGTACAGGGGCTCAGCCTGAACTCGCACTTGCTTGCCAATAAATACTTCGAGCTCAGCCAATGCATGAGACTCATCACCCAACAGCGCTTCAGCAACAAACGGCGATGCGTATACAACAAAATTATCGGCGTCGTAAGCACGGTTTACACGAGTAATCTCGCGTAATATCTCAAAGCACACGGTTTCAACCGTTTTCACGCTACCACGGCCCTCACAAGTAGGACAGCCAGAACACAAGATATGTTCAATACTTTCTCGTGTGCGCTTACGCGTCATCTCGACTAAGCCGAGCTGAGTAAAGCCGTTGATGTTGGTTTTTACCCGGTCTTTAGCCAGTGCGGTTTCCAACGAGGTAAGCACTCGCTGACGGTGCTCTTCAGACGCCATATCGATAAAGTCGATGATGATGATGCCGCCAAGATTACGCAAACGCAGCTGACGAGCAATAGCTTGCGTTGCCTCAATGTTGGTATTAAAGATGGTCTCTTCAAGATTACGACGACCAACAAATGCACCAGTGTTGATGTCGATAGTTGTCATGGCTTCAGTTTGATCGATGATCAAGTAGCCACCCGACTTTAGCTCAACCTTGCGCTCTAAAGAACGCTGAATTTCATTCTCGGTGTCGTACATATCAAAGATTGGCTTGTCACCTTCGTAAAGCTCAAGCTTGTCTGTTAACTCAGGTACATACTCAGAAGTGAATTCTTTCAGGTTTTCATATTCGAGGCGGGAGTCGACCATGATTTTATCGAGCTCTGTGCCGACAAAATCACGCAGAATGCGCTGGGCCAAACCAAGCTCACCGTAAAGCGTTGAACGCGTTTTGTATTTTGAACGACGCTCCATGACTTTTAGCCACAAGCGCTTAAGAAATGCCGCATCTTGAGAAAGCTCTTTTTCATCTGCGCCTTCCGCGGCGGTACGAATGATAAAACCACCATGCTCATCACAGTAATGATTCACCACTTTTTTCAGACGCTCGCGCTCTTTCTCACTCTCAATACGCTGCGAGACACCAACATGGCTGGCACCCGGCATAAAGACAAGATAACGTGAAGGTAAGGTGATATCCGTCGTTAAACGCGCGCCTTTCGTGCCGAGCGGATCTTTGACCACTTGTACAACAATGTCTTGCCCCTGACGTACCAGCTCAGAGATATCACGGACTTGAAACTGCTGTTTTTCGTTCTCTGCCACACATTCGGTATGCGGGACAATATCTGACGCATGTAAAAATGCCGCTTTATCTAAACCGATATCGACGAAAGCCGCTTGCATACCTGGCAGTACTCGGCTTACTTTGCCTTTGTATATATTGCCCACAATGCCGCGACGCGATTCGCGCTCGATATGTATTTCTTGTAGTACTCCACCTTCAATCATGGCCACACGAGTTTCACTCGGGGTCACGTTAAGCAGCAATTCTGCACTCATGTGCACACCTCAAAACAATTATAAAAATTCTTGAATTAGCTGATCGGTTTCGAACAAAGGTAAGCCTACTACAGCGTGATAACTGCCTTCGATTCGGGTGACAAATCGCCCTCCGAGTCCCTGAATACCATAACTTCCAGCTTTATCGCATGGCTCTCCTGACTGCCAATATTGTTCGATTTCTTCGTGAGTCAGTTGCTTGAACCACACGTCAGTGGTGACGACCACTGAATGTTGTTGTTCCGATGATACGACGCTCACCGCAGTCATCACTTGATGACGACGACCGGATAAGTCAGTAAGCATACGCTTTGAATCTTCAAAACTTTTTGGTTTTTCTAGCACACGGTCATCGCATACTACGACCGTGTCAGAGCCCAATACAACGGAATCAGGCTTAGCTAATGCTAAGCCTGCCTGAGCTTTTTCCAAAGAAAGACGCAGCACATACTCTCGTGCCTGCTCATTAGCCTCTTTGGCTTCCTCAATATCAGGCAATACGATCTCAAAGTCATAACCTAGTTGAGCAAGCAGCTCTTTTCTTCTCGGAGAACCCGAAGCGAGAACGAGAGATAAGCTTTTCTTCACCGCTTTACCTTACGTGCCATGCACGACGAACTCGTCGCATTAATAAAAACATCCATGGCCAAAGTATACAGTTTATTGCCGCCGTCCACAGAGATAATGGATTAAATACTACGTCCTGGTTCAAATATTCCCCACAGAATATCAAAACTTCCAATAACGCAGTAAAAAAGGCAATTAAAATCGACTGTTGCCACAATGCCATGTTACGAATCAATAGGAAATTCAACGCCACCAGATAGATGACAATCGACATCATCATGCCGCGAATTCCAAGCGTTGAGCCGATCAAGATATCCCATAATAAGCCCAGCACTAGCGCGGTTCCAACGTTCACTCGGTGCGGCAGTGCCAACACCCAATAACACGTGACAAGGAACAACCATGATGGACGTAAAACATCTAACACACCTGGCCACGGAATGGTTTGCAATACCAGCGCAACGAAGAAACTGACACCAATCACCATTCGGCTGCTCACTACATTATTGGCCATCAGTTACCTCTTGTTCTTTTTGCTCTAATCCTTCATCCACATTGGATCGCAGCACTTTGTGTTGACGATCTTCATTCGGCCAAATCAGCAGTAGATAACGTAAGCGATCAAACTCTACAACTGGCTCAGCCTTGATTGACGCAAACTCTTGGCGCGTATCGTGATCCACATTGGTAACCGTCGCGACTGGGTACCCCTCTGGGTAAATCCCACCTAGGCCGGATGTCACCAATAGATCGCCAACCTGAATATCAGTACTGGTTGGAATGTGCTCCAGTTGGATTTCATCCATTTCACCATTGCCCGACGCGATCACTCGAATATCGTTACGGATCACCTGGACAGGAATCGCATTTTTCGCATCCGTTAGCAACAGAACACGTGCGTTGTGCGCTGCGACAAACGTAACCTGACCAACAATGCCTTTTTCGTTGATCACTGGCTGTCCGACGTACACACCGTCTATTTGTCCTTTATCAATCACCACTTGATGACGATAAGGTGAGGTATCAACCGCCATCACTTCTGTTACGACTTTCTTTTCGTCCCGGACAAATGAAGAGCCTAACAATTTGCGTAGACGTTGGTTTTCTTCTTTATATTGATCGAGCAAGATCAGCTCGCTTTTCAGGCGTAGCACTTCTCGCTTTAAGTTGCGATTGCCTTCAACTAATGCCTGACGAGTATTAAAACGTTCAAATACGCCATCGAACATGCTGCGAGGCAAATTGGCTGCGTATTGAATGGGCGCAACCATACTGTTCAATAAGTATCGGACGTTGGAAAACGTATCTAGACGACTATCAGCCAGCATTAAGCTCGCCGACACGATGACAGCAAAAAACAGACGTAATTGCAGAGACGGACCTCTGCCAAAAATCGGTTTCATCTTGTTTTTGACCTGATTGCTTCCATGATTATTGAGCCTTACTTGGCAACCTAAAAATACTTAAATAAATACTTTTAGGTATGGAGCATGTTTGAATTACAGAGAGAGCAGAAATGAAGGTGAAGCCCGACATGAGCTTCACCTAAACCTTTATTCTTCAGAGAACAGATCGCCACCGTGCATGTCGATCATTTCTAGTGCTTTACCGCCACCACGCGCAACACACGTTAGTGGATCTTCCGCGATAACCACAGGGATACCGGTTTCTTCCATTAATAGACGATCGAGATCTTTCAGTAGCGCGCCACCACCAGTCAGAACCATGCCGTTTTCAGAAATGTCTGAAGCAAGCTCTGGTGGACACTGTTCTAGTGCAACCATGACTGCTGAGACGATGCCAGATAGCGGCTCTTGAAGCGCTTCTAGGATCTCGTTTGAGTTCAAGCTAAAGCTGCGTGGCACACCCTCTGCAAGATTACGACCGCGAACTTCAATCTCTTGAACTTCATCGCCAGGGTAAGCAGAACCGATTTCATGTTTGATCTTTTCAGCCGTGGCTTCACCAATCAAGCTGCCGTAGTTACGACGTACGTAGTTAATTACCGCTTCATCAAAGCGGTCACCACCGATACGTACAGACGATGAGTAAACCACACCGTTTAGAGAGATAACCGCAACTTCAGTTGTACCACCACCGATATCGACCACCATTGAACCTGTCGGCTCAGATACGCGCAGACCAGCACCAATTGCCGCCGCCATTGGCTCGTCGATTAGGTAAACTTCACGCGCACCAGCACCGAGTGCTGATTCACGAATTGCGCGGCGCTCAACTTGGGTAGAACCGCAAGGAACACAAACAAGAACACGTGGGCTTGGCTTTAGGATGCTGTTGTCATGCACTTGTTTGATAAAGTGCTGAAGCATTTTTTCGGTTACGTAGAAATCAGCGATTACGCCGTCTTTCATTGGGCGGATAGCGGAAATGTTGCCAGGTGTACGACCAAGCATCTGTTTTGCTGCGTGACCGACTGCAGCAACGCTTTTTGCAGAACCTACACGATCTTGACGAATAGCAACTACAGAAGGTTCATCAAGGACAATACCTTGCCCTTTTACGTAAATTAGAGTGTTGGCTGTACCTAAATCGATAGATAGATCGTTAGAAAACATGCCACGAAGTTTCTTAAACATACTCTTCGCTCATCCTGCAAAAATATAGAAGACAAAAATTGCTCTAAATGTACCAATGCCTCGCTGTCACAGCAAGGTATTGGTACACAAACATGAGCAGAAAGCCTCAATTTATTGCAGTTTCCTAACTTAAGGGCAAAAACCTAAGTTGTTACTGTCCGGTTAACCCTGGCTCACCACGGTAAATCACGCGATCGTTACCACGATGAATACCGAAGGTGACGACGGAGGATGGGTTTTCTTCGGAGCCATCATTGTCCCAATCATATTTGAGCCATGGTAAACCATTTTCAGAGTCATCAAGATCTAACCAAACGCGCGTTTGCTGACGGTATGGCTCAGCTTGAGTTGCAGTTACAGAACGAGAAGAGCCAGAAGACACTTCACCACCAGCTCCTAGTGTAACCGCTTTAGGATCAGCATCAGTACCTGTTGGCCAGATATGCGTTTCAGCGGCAGTGACACCTTTCACATCGGTTTGATTGTCATCAGGGTTGGCGATAAAGCGGCTACCATTCCAGTATTCAACTCGAAGTGGCACATGTAATGTCGTGCCTTGGTTACCACCTACATCATCTAGGTCAACACGACCAAAACGGATGTCGGGTTGCGGAGCCAAAACTGAATCACTCTCGATTACCGTCACAGGATCCTTACTAGCACTTGAGCCTGTGATTGAAATTAATGTGTCCTTACCTTGCTCAAACAAGTTAAAAGGCCCATCAGGGTAATGGGCTCCATTTCCCTTCGCTACAAACAAACCATCACTACTTGAGCCCGTATAAATACCTACACTTCTAGAATCCGCGAGCGACTTACCAGAGCTTTCCTTCCATGTTCCGCTGTACGTTTTCACAGAAGAGAAACGAGACGTGTATGCCCCATTCTCATATAGGTTGAACTTAGCCAACAAAGAATCATCAAAATATGTGTAGTTAGTTAAAGCACCTTTACCCGCATTTAGAGCCTCAACATAAAACTTACTCACTC
The DNA here is from genome assembly GCF_020515785.1 of Vibrio sp. E14. Lineage (NCBI taxonomy): Bacteria > Pseudomonadati > Pseudomonadota > Gammaproteobacteria > Vibrionales > Vibrionaceae > Vibrio > Vibrio sp. E14. Next base: position 35,017 of record NZ_JAHPJI010000011.1, on the reverse strand, counting down.
CAAACGGCTGATTCATATAAGCAAAGCTCTGCGCGTTGGGATAATCCCAGTCCACACTTTCATCTGGGTAAACTTTAAAGTATTTAGGGTAGAATCGACCAATGACGCCTTTCGCGGGCTCAATCACAAATGCTTTACTACCCAAGTAGGCTTCTGGTGGCGTTACTGTAAACTCAAACGCCCCAACCTCGGAGACACTTTGCTCAATTGAATCTTTTGCATTTGTTGGCGTGTCATGATTATACACATCCTTACCTAAAACCCCGGTTGACAAAGCGCCAGCCGTTGGATAAGTCACTTTATGAGCGACAGATAGCCCTTCTTGCTGATAGTTTTTCGCCAATGCTCCGCCAAATTGATGAGCTGTTACGAACATATTGAAAGGTTCACCAGCAGCAACAAAACCTTGAGAACAAGAACCTGAGCTACATTGTCCCCCATCGGTTGACAGCGTCAGATATGCAGGGAAACTAACAAAGCTATTCTGGCCCAAGGAGTCACTTTCATCTTTAATTCTTGCCTTCAGCGCAACCTTGCCAGCTTCAGGGTATCTCAGGTTAAAGTATGCTTTACCTTGGTTATTAAAATAAACATCTGCGATATCAACATCAGTTGTTCCAACACTAACTTCACCACTGAACTTACCATCTCGTTTTTTGAAAGAAACGTAAGCTGGTACTGATACTGCGTTACTTGTCGGCTCTATTCTTTCGATAGACAGCTGAACATATCGATTTTCGCCGTTACCACCTTGCTGACTTGGCAAGCTACAAAACTCTAAATATGGTGAGCTTTGGTTGCTATATAATGCATCTCCGTCAGTGTTAAAGAATGGCTTACCTGCGACTTTATCCGGCACAGTGACCCCTAATGCAGCAGAGTTAAACAAGATATTACAGTTTTGTTCAGATAGCGGACCACCAGCGATACGACACTTCGCACCGTCAAAACCAAACTGCGGAACCGAGCTACTTGCAATCCCAAGTTTTGCGGAGCCTGATTGGAATGCTTGTAACTTCAATGACACTGAGTCAGAGAACGTAACATGATCGCCACCTTCCCATGCTACAAGAGAATCAGATTGAGGTAATAAGGAGACCGTCACTGGGTCAACAACAGCTCCTGGATTCGCATTCAATATTGAAGAAGGATAAGTTTTTGAACAAGATTCATCCATGCAGGCACGAAGCGTAACTTCAGATGCCTGACAAATACTTCCGGTCCCTGCGTAATCAAACTCAAAGTGATGAATACCGTCCGTAATTTTTTGGTATTTATCAGCACAAACTTGGAAGTTATCCATGTCGTGAGTATTAGTATAATCACCAGTAGAGGCTGTAACCGAGATACGGAAATTTTCCGGAGTATAATTAAAACCTCCCTCAGTTAAGACATCAAAGTCGCGAATAACCATACTCCACTGCCCATTCTTGATTTTTCGTTGAACAGAAAGTGTAATAACGCCAGATTTTCGTGAATTTAAAATAACTTTATAGCGATGGCGCTTATTTTTACGATTATCTAAATCACCATTAAATTGCTGACCTTTAATGTATTTATATCCGCGTAACCATTTCCCATCACTATCTTTTAAACCAGCGCCCCGAATACCAACATTGTTAGGAATACCATTGCGAGCTAGATTTTCTCCACCTTCTCGATAAAAGTTACCGTACTCATCGATACCAATACCCAACCAACCACCAGCAAAGCCCTCAACATCTTGTGAGACTTCGTGTGAGTGGTTTTTTCTCAATTTCATACCGTAGCCTAGTGGACCACCAAACGCTCCTGTTTGGGGAGGAACATTAGCATCAGAAATCACGAGAGCTACACCGTCGGCACCATTACGAGAGCTACCATACGCATAGTGATCAAACTCTATTTCTAGATAATTCTCTTTGGATGGGAACAAGTAATTGTATGCCGAAGCCGTAGCTTGACGAGCACGATTATCATTTAACCTGAAGCGCCCATTAATTACTTGTGGCTTAACACTGCTGCCGTAACCAATAACAGACCAGTTATCTACATTAGACGAGCTAAACGTTTCCATCGGTAATAGATTACACTGTTGGACTGGAGGCTGAACTGGACAAGAGTAATCTGGCTTCTTAATAACTACACCGTTTTTCATGGTTAGATGTCGAGACGTCACAGAGCCATGAACAGTTATTGGGTTCTCAAAACTAATGCGATTTGCTAATACAAAGCCATAAAAATCAGGGTTACGAGTTTTGAAAATTATGTTCGCATCAGGAGCATAAATCGTTACATAGTAATGAGTAGTTATCGCAATAGGGTTATTGAAGATTACAGAATCCCCACTGACATTGATTTTCGACTGGTTGAAAAAAGTGTACTTACCATGCCCAGTATGACTCCATTGCCCGAGAGTTACCTCTGCATCTTCGGGAATCACTAGGCGCACATCATCATTTGTCCCGACCTCCATAACTAATTTCTTGATATTAGTTTGATTTGGAAGAATGACTTTCACTTGATCATAAGGTGAGTTGTATTGATTTACATCTAGCGTATCTAAATTCGATGTGACTTGAATTTCGATCCCTGTTTTTCCATCAACTGAATACGTATTAGCCCGGCAAAGACTATTGTTAGAGCAAATCTGTCCTATATTTTCAGCAGTAATACGTAATGAACCATCGCCAAAGTTGGTAGCAACGCCCAGTGGTTCATTCGCTTTGCGGCTTTCTAGGTAGCCATCTTTATTACCCACATCACAGCCAGCATCTGAGTCACACATTGGCTCCATATATAAGCGATCTTGAGCATCCAATTGACTCACCGTGTCAAAGCCCGCCAGAATAAATTTTGATTGTCTCGGAGTAGGCATTGAGCTTGAGTAGCGAAATAAATCTTGTTTATCTGTAACGGTATAGTAAGTCTTGTAGTCTTCTGACCAACCTAACGCACGCGCAGATTTGTTTGGCACAACAAGGGTGTTACTTGTAACGCCTTTCATGCCTTGAATAGGTTCTGGGAAATACTGACAGACATTATCAGGTATTTCAGGCTCAACAGGGTTAGGTTCGTCACCACCACCACAATCTACGTTGCTTGGGCTGCCAGAATGAACAAGGGAAAGTTTACCATTTTTCAAATCAACGCCAGATTGGGTTTCAATAAGTAGCCAGTGACTCTCACTAGCAAACTTGCGGTAATACTTCAGGGTCGCAGATGATACAGAGTAGTCAATACGAATATTATAACGCTGACCTTCTAACAAGTTTGGTTCATAAAAGTAATGATTTGAATTGGAAAGACGGTCCGTTGTGTACCAAAGAACTTCATCAGGGTGATTACCATTGTGTTCAAGAAGCACATAACTATTATGCGCAGGACCTACGACATCAAAAGTAACTTCAAAGTTTTTATTCCCCCAAAACTCACACGTCCCAGCGAAAGCAGGAAATACAAGTAAGCAAGCAATGGTAGCCACTACCAAATTAAACAGTTTTTTCATTATTATTTACTCCCTAACCCAAATCTCTTGTTGTCGCTGTACTTGTGCAACCCCGGAACCACAAATTGCTGTGGCTTGCACTCTAAATAGAGATTCAGCTTCAGAGGTACCCGCGTTAAAGGTACCAATGTTTGAACATGTCATAGCACGTAATTGACAACTAGTGCCTTGTGTAACATTTGGTGTAGCACCACTTACCGTATTGGCACAAAAATCGGCCACATCTGGAGTAGTGTCGTTTAAAGGATAGAGCTGGGTTAGTGCCCACTCATTGGCAGATTGTGCAATAAACCAAGCTTTAGTTCCTAAGAATTCTCTGGTTAACGTACTTTGGTTTGACCAACTCACCTTCATTAAAGATGCGGCTAGATAGCCCATCACAATAATGACGAACAGTACGACGATCAGGACATTACCTTGCTGAGCTTTTTTATGGGACATTGAGCACCTGTACGTCTTGTTGGTAAACACTACGCTCCCCGTTTTGAGTGAACTCTAAATTGATATGCACGATACCGCCACGTTGAAGTGTTGGCTCGAGGTAATGCATATTGCTTTTAGCGGCATCGACACTTTCAGCGACAGTAGCAGGACTATTTGCTGTCGCATCTTGACGAGTCACCTGACCATTATCAAAGCAATACGTAATCTGAGAGTTATCTTTATAGATATAATGACGGCTAGATATTGAATTCGCATCAATATCATCGGCTGCGTCCTCAACAACAAACGGTTCTCCGGGAGCCTCTCTTTTTATACCAGTAAGCTTTATGCGCTGCGATATAGCAGAACTATCGGAGCCATCCGGAAAGAGGTCATAATAACGACTCGGGTTGATGACCATCCAATTTCCATTTGGGAATGTATTTGAAGATATATCATTACCAAGAAGAAACTCTAAATTTCCATCACTTAAATTGTAAAAACCAGAAAACTCGATAGGCACAAACGCTAAACAATTACTTGAGGGTTCATAAAAGCTATTTGGCACGGCATGACGAATTTCTCGCGACATTTTCTCTAGCACAAACTGCGCTTGCGTTTGCATTCGTTGGCGATCAATCGTGTCTGCGTATCCCTTCATACCTAACTGCACATAACCAGCAATACCAAGCATGATGAAGCTACCAATTACGATGGTGACGATCATTTCCATTAAGGTGAAACCACGAATTTTCATCAGTAATTACCTCTTATTGCTGTTAGTGTCAGAGGTTGAGTATTACTAGCAAAAATCGTAATCGTGACTTTTTTGTAGTTAGTGACTCCTGTCGATGGAGTAGAAGTCAGATCATCATACGCAACGCTAACTTCAACTCGGAAGTTACGGTATTTATCTTCGCTACTTGCGCCCAAGATATCTGAAATATTGCCACGGTTTGCCCCTTGGCATTGACTCGCCGTCGTTGGTGTACTCCAACAACCGATGTAATCATCAACATCGTCAAAGTTTTCGGGAATAGACTCACCAGAGTCAGGACCAAGATTGGCCGGTAGGGTGCAGGAAGTCGAGTTCTCCCCACAACGTAATAGGCCACCATCAAAGTCGCTGTTCTCATCAAAACCACGCGCCAAAATTTGCGACATAAAACTTTGCCCAAGCGCGGTTGCTCGGGTTTGGTAATGTGGCATTGCAGAGTCGCGAATTTGAGGAACAAGAAAAGAGGTAAACGCAACCATCGCAATGCCCATTAGGACAATAGCGATGATCATTTCAGCTAAGGTCATACCGAGTTGCTTTCTCATGAGCATGAACCCTCAGAGACATAACCTTGAGAGTTAATCAGCACTCGACATTGGCTTTGACCGTTTACATCACGGATAAGAATAGACACGCCACCAGAAGCAACACTCAATGGATTCCCTAACAAATCAAAGCTAATTGGGCTTGTTGCTCCAGTTAAACTGAACGTTGCAGAGTCATCTTCAACTAAATCACTTCGAGCCTCTTTCGCACTACCAGTTAATGAACATGCCTCCACTGAACCAATACAATTAGAAGAGACTTGTAACTGAAAATTATCATTGGCGGTTGAGGTATTTGACTGCATGCGATTCACCTGTACTTGGCGAATCACTGAAATAGCCTGCTCTTGAAGCGCAAACGCGGAGACACTACCTTTACCCATAAAGCGGCTAGCAGCGTAGAGAGAAAGAATGGAAAGGAGGACGATCACTAGGATCAGCTCCATTAATGTAAACCCTAATGTAGAGCTGCGAATTTTCATAACCCAACCTTAGGCTTAGGACAAGCGAAGTAAGTATACGATGAAATTATGAGAATAATGATAGGTTTATAAGTTTTAAATTCGAACTGTGAGCAAGTGTACAAATAACCGCCAAAGGTCATTTCTCTCCTTTTGAGCGCTCCAATTCTTCTTCAATTCGATCGTAAGTTTCTTTGTTGCTTAGCGTCTCAGAAACATGCTCAGCGGTTTGCTTGGTTTGCTCCCACTTCGCTTCATAAGTTTCTGGCTCGAAGCTGATAAATCTTGGTAATACCACATAACCGATCACACCTAAGATAATCAGCACAACCACAAACTCGATTGCACTTAGACCCGATGATTTACGCATATGTACTATTCCGAGATTAATCAAAATAAGGAAATAAAGGCCAGACTAGCTGACCTTTTAAAGTCAATTAGTTACATGCATCCGCTGCAACATTATTTTCTCCAGGAGTGATAACTTCACTAAATGCAGGAGTATTAGCATTAACAGCTTCAGTGTAGCGAACACAACTACCATCAAAATTTTCAATACCAATAATTAGAGTTCCTGGAGTTGTTACTGTACCAGCATCTTCATCAATTTCACGAGGGGTCGCAGTTCTGACATCCCAATCATTCTCAACACCCTGAGTTGCTTCAACGATACCAGCAGCATCAGCCGTTGGGTAACCAAGAAGAACAGTAATCCCTTCAACTTCTTGAGTTGGATCTACTGAAGCCTCTACACCGTTAATTGCAGACTTACCAAATACAATACCGGCAGCTCCATCCATAGCACCTTTTAAGCCTTGCAGTGCTGAGTTACGAGCATCATCTTGTAGGTTAAGGAAACGTGGTGCTGCAGTTACCGCTAGAATACCTAGGATTACAATTACCACTACCAATTCGATAAGGGTGAAACCACCTTGTCTTTTCATTGTTTACTCTCTCTATGTAAGCATGCAGTACAACTGCAAAGTTTCGTTTAGGTCACGCGACCATTTTGGATATTGTCAAAACGGTTTGGGGCAGCAACGTTCACTAAAACTGACCGTGAAGTGGATACTGTATCTACCGCTTGAGCAGAATGACGATTCGCCATTATTCAGTTCATGCTGCAATGAGAAAAACACATTATTGTTTACCCTCTATTACAGCGTCTTACTTATGGTAATGATTGCATTATACCGACTTTCATTACCAATTATAGTGATTAGGTGTCAAAAAATTCACTCCGCCGACATTCCGACGTCTATTTTCAGCTGATTAGCTGTTGAAATAACTATAATCGACTGACCATTTTCATAAGTATAGTGACAGACATAACGATCAGTTTTGATGGCTCCACTGATATCTATTAACTTATTGGTCATTATTTTACGTTGTGGGTAATGCACCGCTAACCAATAACCACAATCTAAAACACCTTGTTGAGTAAAGGGGGACACTAGCCCGCCCTCAGTCATGGTAAGGTTAAAACCATCCATCAGCATATGTTCTGGTTCGCCTTGTACGAGCCAAGCTTGACGATAACGCTGAACACTATCTTGCATCCAAACTCTCGCCAACTTCGCTCCGGTCACTTGCGCCTGCTCGGTAACAGGACGTAATTTGACCGCCAAGCCAACAGCAATGATGGTAGCAATTACCCCAAAAACAATTAGCGTCGCTCGACTTTGATTTTCAACCACCTATTAGCCGCCTTTGATGATGTCTAGCATTCCCCACATTGGCAAGAAGATACCCAGTGCTAGCACCATGACCATGCCTGCGACAATCACCAAAAGTAGCGGTTCTATTCTTGCGGTCAGTGTTTTTAGATCGTAATCAACTTCTCGATCGTAAAAATCCGACACTTCTAGCAGCAGCTCATCAATACGACCGGTTTCTTCCCCTACTGCAATCATCTGAATCACCAAAGGGGTAAAGATTTTACTGTTGATGGCTGTTACTGAGATGGTGCTGCCCGCTTCAATCGCGGATTTCATCTCAAGAATTCGATTTTCTAAAAAGCGGTTCCCCAGAGCTTCCCCGGCTAAAGCTAAAGACTGGTTAAGTGGAACGCCTGACTTCAGCATCAACGAGAAGGTTCTGGCAAAACGGGAAAGCTGCGCGCGATTAACGATATCGCCCACAATTGGAAGCCGAAGCCGAAACTTATCGAACTTTTCCCGACCATCAGCCGTCGCCACCCAGGCTCTGAAAACCGCAAACGCGCCAATCATTGCCACAATCAACAACACCCAATAATTAACAAAGAAATTAGAAGTAGCGATCAAAATACGCGTCGGCAGTGGTAACTCTACACCAAAGCGCGTAAACATCGATGCAAACTCAGGGATCACCAAGATATTCAATATAAACATGGCGATGGTAATAAAGATAATCACAAACGTCGGATAACGCATCGCCGCTTTGATGCGTTTGCGAGTCTCGAGTTCCTGCTCGTAGTAATTTGCCAGTTGCAATAGCGCTTGATCGAGTCGACCCGTATTCTCACCTACGTTGATCATAGAAACGAACAGTGGGCTGAATACTTTGCTGTGTTGCTGCATCGCAGAAGACAAACCTCGACCATTACTCAGTTCAGAAACGACATCTTCCAGTGCCTCTTTGAGCTGTTTGTTTTCACAATTTTGTAGCAGGCCACGCATAGAACGCAGCAACGGTACGCCCGCTTTAGTTAAGCTAAACAACTGGCGAGAGAAAAGAATGATCACTTCCAATGGAATGGCTGGCACAAATAGCTTAGACAAGCTCATTTGGCTTTTTGCCGACTCTTTCTCTAACCGCACATTGAGCGGGATGATCCCTTTGTTCATCAATGCTTCCGCCGCAGCCTCTGAGTTCACTGCTTCGATTTTGCCGTTAGTGGATGAGCCGTCTAGCGTGCGGCCTTGATAACGAAAAGTTGGCATTCACTTACCTATATGAAAATGGGATCAGTCTTACCAGAAGCGTCACCTTCACCTAGGGTCATCACTTCATCCAAACTGACGGTACCTTGTAGCGCCAGTTCCATTGCAGAAGCAAGCAGTGGCTTATAGTTTTCTGAGCGACGCGCGGCTTGGGCAAAGCCAACCGCATCATTGGCGCGCAATTTATCCATCATTTCTTGCTCAAGTTCGAGCATTTCAAACACACCAATTCGGCCTCGATAACCAGTCAAGTTACAGTTTTGACAGCCTACACCTTTATAAAAAGTGGTCCCTACTTGGTTTGGAAAACGCCCAGCTAACCACTGTTGGCGTGACTCGTCTAGATGGTCTTCTGTTTTGCAGTCTGGACAAACACGGCGAACAAGACGCTGCGCCACCACGGCTCTGACCGCACTGGCAACCAAGTAACCCGGTGCGCCCATATCGATCATGCGTAACGCACTGTCGACAGCATCATTGGTGTGAAGAGTGCTCAATACTAAGTGACCCGTTAGTGCAGCTCGCAGACCAATTTCTACCGTCTCTTGGTCACGCATCTCACCAACAAGAATGATGTCTGGGTCTTGACGCAAGAAGGTTCGAAGCACACGCGAGAAAGTCAGATCGATCTTACTGTTTACCTGTACCTGAGTGATGCGAGGCAGACGGTATTCGACCGGATCCTCTGCTGTAATGATCTTTTTCCCTGGCTCGTTGAGCTCACTTAATGCGCCGTAAAGCGTGGTGGTTTTACCTGAACCTGTCGGCCCCGTCACCAAGATCATGCCGTGCGGACGAGCCAACTGTCGACGTAAACGAGCAAGCAAATCTGGCGGCAAACCTGACTCTTCTAATGGACGCAAACCAGCAGACTGGTTAAGCAGACGCATTACCACGGACTCCCCGTATTGCGTTGGTAGCGTCGACATACGAATATCGATTGATTGACCACGCACTTTGATATTGAATCGGCCATCTTGTGGCAAGCGCTTCTCAGAGATGTCTAGGTGCGCCATCAACTTCAATCGAAGAACCAAAGCCGATGCGATATTCACTTCATTCAGGATGGTTTCATGAAGTACACCATCAATACGCTGGCGTAAGCGCAAAACCTGATCGTCTGGCTCAATATGAATATCCGATGCCCCGACTTGTACCGCATCTTCAAACATGGAATTAACCAGCTTTACAACGGTAACTTCCTCGCTGTCGGTTCCATCAATACCATAATCGAAGCTTTGCTCGTCTTTATGCTCTTCATGCAACTGTTCCGCGAAAGATGCGATTTCTTTGGTGCGGCGATAATAACGGTCAAAGCTTGAAATGAGTTGGCGCTCTGAAGCCACGATGAACTCAAGGTTGTATTCACCTAGCAAATTCATCAGTGACTCTTGGATGAATAAGTCCGCAGGGTCACTCATAGCAACGCGCAACGTGTCCCCATTTCGAGCAACCACCATCGCACGTAAGCGACGTGCGTGTACCTCTGGTAGAATCTGTACCGCTTCCGCATCCACAGGGGCGCGACCAAGATCGATCAATGGCAAACCAAGTTGTTGGGACAAGAAGTCCAACATTTGCTTCTCAGTAATAAAGCCGAGATCAATTAACGCATCGCCTAGCTTCTGCCCGGTACTACGTTGTGCGTTTAGTGCTTGCTGGATTTGTTCTTCAGAGACGATGCCTTCTTCAACCAGAAGATCGCCTAAGCGTTTTCTCAACTGAATTTTCATTGTGCATTCTCCAGCTGTTTCAAGATGCTCAAACGGTCACGAATAAACGCTTGCGATTGATTCGAAATGCCAACTTTACCCAGAGCTTGGTTGTACGAGTTGATCGCGGCGGTAAACGTCAGCGCGCGCTCTTGTTGAATCGCTAAACCTAGCCACCAGCGCGCATTTTCCGGCTCACGTTGAGTAAGGAGTTGATAACTCTCAAGCGCAATATCATTCTGCTTGTGTTTTTGTGCCAATGCCGCACGCATCGCCAAGTAATCTCGACTTGGTATTGGAGGCAAATGCACAAGCGGACTCAGCGCCGCTTCAGGTTGATTAGCTTTCACTAACAACTTAGACAAGGCCAAACGAAGTACTTGGTTGTTCGTGTCAAGGTTGATCCCTTCTTGGATAATCTCATACGCTTTACGCGTGTCGCCTTTGCCAAAGTACAACGCCGATAATTTTTGACGCGTGTCTGCATTCATTGGCTCATAACGTAACGCCTCAGCATAAGCCGACAACGCCGTTTGCATATCGTTAGCATCCAGTGCTTTTTCCGCTCGGCTAACCGCTTTAAGAGATAACTGGCGGTGCGTCAGCTCAACCTGCTCAATACGCATTGAACTGTTTTCTGCTGTCGTGCGGGTTACGTGATTAGATTGCTCATCGCTTGGCATCGTTGCCACTTGCGCGAGTAGCACTGCATCTTCAGAGACCGCATTTACCTCCGCTCTTGGCGTGAACCTATCAGTCTCAGGCATATGAAGCTGTTGCGCAGCCGGTTGTGTCACTGGCTTCGTGTAAACCACATGGGCTGTCTCGGGCGTCATTTTACTCGTTGGCGAATGAGTACGCTCTGATGATGTGATTGACGAAGCATTCACTGACGACAATGGCATGGTTTCTGTTTGAGCAGATGAAAGCTCGCCTGAAGGGATAGGACCGCGAGAGACCGCCCAGCCGCCCACCGCAAGGCTTAACGAGAAACCAGCAACGAGCCAAAGCCAAGGTTTACTGCGTGAAACGTTGGGAATGTCCGCACGAGTAAGCTCTGACGGTGATGTTTTTTCAGCGAGTTCTGATAATGCTTTATTGATGGCACTCAAGGTTGACTCCATCCCCAAAATACGGGTGTTTTAAACTTAGGTTTACGGGCATCAAACGTATCGTGCATAGCTGCGTAAACGTGATGATTTTTTAATAGTGTGCAACGATCATTAAATGCCGCAAGCAACGACTTGTGGCTAATTTGGTTGATCAAACGTGGAATCCCCATGGATGAACGCCAAATCGCTTTTTTCTGCTCAATAGAAAAAATGTGCGCTCCATTGCCTGCCTTGTCTAAACGATTATTGATGTAAGCCACGCCTTCATCGATAGAAAGAGGACGCAGCTGACAACTAAACGTAATACGTTGACGAAACTGCCTTAGCTCGTGGCTGGCTAACCGCTCATCCAACTCAGGTTGTCCGAATAACACCAGTTGAATGAGTTTATCTTGTTCCGTTTCTAGGTTACCGAACAGACGCAATGTTTCTAAAGCTTGTGGAGAAAGAGCTTGCGCTTCATCGACGATCAAGACGGTTTTCTTTCCCGCAGAATGCACTTGAATCAGGTGTTCTTGAATGAGAGAAACAATACGTAGCGGGTCATCGTTCTCGATGCCTAACTCTCTGGCGACAGCAAACTGCAACTGCTCTCCATTCAAAACTGGATTAGGTAAGTAAATCAGCTCGACTTCAGATTCAATCTGCTCAATTAACTTACGACACACCATGGTTTTTCCGGTGCCGACTTCTCCCGTCACCTTAATCACCCCTTCTCCCATTTGCACAGCGGCTAAAATGGTTTGGATCGCCTCATAGTGAGGGACTAACCCCAAGAACATTTCTGTGTTTGGGGTTAACGAAAAAGGCTGAACTCGAAATCCAAAATGTGACAAGTACATACTCGAATCACAAACTCATTGAAAAACGGAACCTTTCCCCGCGCTTATTGCGCATCTGGGAACCACTCTTGCAGCAGATCACGAGAGCGCTCTAGCTCTTTCTGCCAAGAGTTCACACCAACTACGGTCGGTTTTAGCAAGATGACCAATTCTGTTTTCTCAGTCACGTTATTTACGTTGCGGAACAAATGCCCCAATGCGGGCACATCGCCCAAGAATGGAACTTTAGAAACAAGCTCACGATTTTGCTGTTTCATCAAACCGCCGATAACCACAACATCGCCATCTTTAGCACGAATAACCGAGTCTGATTCACGAATAGAGCTTTTTGCCAATGGCAATTGGATGTTTTGGAACTCACCGCCCAAGTTCAATTTCTTCACTTCTTCCGAGACTTCAATAACCGCAGGGTGAACATGCAGGAACACATTACCTTTGTTATCAATTTGCGGAGTCACATCGAGAGAGATACCTGAGAAGAATGGTGTCAATTCCACTTCTGGAACGGCATTTGAGTTTTCACCGTTGCCTGCATTGCTCGATAGCTCGGTAACAAAGTACTCATCGGTACCCACTTTGATGACCGACTTTTGGTTGTTGGCAGCGGTAATACGAGGGCTTGAAAGAACGTTCAAGTCACCTTGCGTAGACATAAAACTCAACACAGCATTGAAGTTGCCATCAGAGATAGTCACGTTGGTTTGGCCACCCAATAGCGTGCCAATCGCATCCAACGGTGGTAATGCCGACGCAGGGCGGTTCACGACGACACTACCCGAGTTACCAATTGACGCCGATAAGTTCGACCAGTTGATGCCTTGTTGGTAGCCATCATTCAACGTCACTTCTAGAATTTTAGCTTCAAGAATGACCTGACGCTGCATGCGCTCCTGCGATACACCTAAGAACTCACGGACTTCTCGAATATCATCTGGAAACGCTCGAACCGTAATCACTCCTGCTTGAGGTGTTACGACAACGCTTTGTCCTTTGCCTGAACCAATTAGATTCGCAACGGCTTGCTGCAGCATCGGCCAGAAGTCACTTTCAGTGATGGTTTCGATGCGCGTACCGCCCGTAGAAGTCGTCGAGCTATCGCCGCTGTTACTTCCATTGTCAGAGTCTGATGAGTCAGAACTGTCTGAGCTACCGCCAGAATTAGACGTACCAGCCGAGGTCACTGAGCCCGTGACAATGCTCGTCAATGATCGACCAGAGCGTTTGAACTGGAGGTAATCAACAGGAATGGTTACCGTACGCATACCAGCAGGGTAGATTTGAATAACTTTGCCAGACTTCACCACATCATAGCCATACATGTTCTGTACAACGTTCAGGACTTCATCCAACGTAACATCTGACAAGTTGACGGTGATATTACCTTGTACCGCTGGATGAATCGCCACGCTGTACTCAGTGCCTTTGACTAGCGAGGCAAAAAAGCTTCGTGCATCGACCGCATTCGCTTGAATACGGAAACGCTTCGAGGTACCTTGCTCTGAAGCAACATTCGAATCTAAGTTAGGCATCAGGTCCGCTTCGACAGAAGAAGGAATTTCTTCTAACGTGCGGCTGTTCGCTTGATTGATAGATTCATTGAGCGCTTCTTTGACTTCCACTGGGTCACGATGACCCATTGAACATCCCATTAAAGAAGCAATCGTTATTCCTACAACTAATTTGCGCATATCTGATCAGGCTCTGGTTATTATTTTTTTACGTTTAAACCAAAAAGCTCTAGGTTCCACTGACGGTTACCACGCTTTAAAGTTACAAATTCACTATTAATGCTCGCGACGCGATAACCTTTAAATAGCTCGCCTTTTTCAACAAGCTTGTTATCCATAATCGCGACACAAGCAGTACTTGGCTTACACACAATACTGTTGAGCGTAGGCAGTCGGTACTGTTTTGCTTTTGGTTTCGCTGACGTTTCAACCGCAGGCTTTTCCCAGCCAAGTGGTGCCGTTGGATCTTGGTTCGCCCAAGCAGTTCCTGCCGCAGCCATGACAAGTAATGAGATGATGAGTTTTTTAACCACCAATAAACTCCTCTCGAGATCCTAGTGTGTAGACTTCCAACACAAGCTTCGCTTTCGGGTACTCTTCGACTTTGTAACTAAAGCTGCGCCAATAATAACTGGCAGGAAGGCTCTCCAACTTATTTAGATAATTGGCAATAGAAAAGTAGTCGCCAGTCAGCTCCATGCGTACAGGGTGCACGTAGTAACCAGAGTATTGCGATGCTTCTTTATCTTCCGTAATTGGCTCAGATGGCAAAGTTTGCAAAGACAAAAGGTGAATGCCACTTTGCTGCTCTAATACATTTTCCAGCAGCTCAGCCATTTGCGAAGGTGTAATAAGGTGTTCGATGATCTCCGCTAGCTGCATCGAAAGGTGCTGACTTTCTGTTAGCAGGTTAGATATCGCGCGATCAATCTCAGCGTTTGGATCTTTCTTCAGCTGCGCTTGAATACGTAGCGTGTCGATTTCAATCTTTTGATTGGCTTGCTTTAAATTGCTTAGTTGCCTCTCATTACTGATGATCTCGTTAAGCTTTGGTTCCAGTACCAGCGTAAAAAGCAACATGATCACGACAACTAAACCACACAGCGCGATAAGCACTTTTTCACGCGCGCTCATTTCGCCAAAGCGCTCTTCTAATGAGAGCCAGAATTCGTTCATTTCTCTTTATCCTCGCGCGTTTTTAGTTCAAACGTCACAATATCCTTATCATTTCGGCCAATTTTGACGTCGTCAAATGTCCGGCCAACCAAGCTAATTTCATTTTTAAATTGGTTAACCCAACTTGGTACTGAGCTCGGTTTTTTCGCCAGTCCCTTCAGATCTAAGGTATAGTTATTGATTCGAATTTCGGACAAAGAAATTTCTTGGTTTCCTAGCTTCGCTAATGATTGCATCACGCCAGAGTAACCCGTGCGCTGCGAATCATCGTATTTCCCAACGGCTTTAAGCGAGTCTCGCTTCGCCTTGACTTCACGCTCTAAGCGGGCTTTAGCTGCCAGCTTATTATTGTCGGGTTGATGCTTACGTAGCTTGACTTGATAGCGTTCAAGCTCTGACCTCATGATATCGCCTTTGCTTTTTACAATAGCAATTTCATCTTCTAAACCACTGCTCTGCCAAGTCACATAGCCGTAAGAGAGTAGAATGGCCGCAGCCGCGACACCCCAAGATAACGCGATATTTTTTAGTGTCAGGAGCTCTTTTTTCGGCTTTAAGTAATCAGGATATAAGTTAACGCGTCGAGTATTAGAAGCCGCAGCGGCATCTGCTAAAACGTGCCCTGACAGCTCATGTTCTGGTGGTAATAACGGAGAAACTTTAGTGCTTAAACGGTAGTTTAGAGACTGAACAAGCTCACTCTCATCCTCCTCATCACAACACACTTTCAATTGATGCAGCTGCACATGGCGCAACTGAGAAGAAAGATAATCAATCGAACGTTGCAGTTCTAACGAGAGGCTATCCATCTGTAACTCGCTAGACGGAACCCCCGTTAACGGTGGCGTCACACTTCGAATCGAACGATGAAACGCGATAGTATTTTCGACAAAAGCGCTAATACGGAAGTGACCACGCACACTGCGTTGTAATAATAGGAAGTTACCTAGTTCACCTGCGGTCTCTCCCCAAATGTCGTCTTCAGGAAGAATAGCTTCTAATGGCAACTGGGCGCGACTAGCCAGTAACACGATCTTATCCAACATTTTTCGAGATAAGACGTAAGCTTGCACTTTGGTTGAATTGGGTAGCTCTACCGCATCGGCAATAATGTCAACGGCACGCTCAGAGATCAGTTCTTTCAACAAAAACGGTAATGCTGCAGGCCATTCTTGGCGCGGCATGACAGGTTTGTCGATTTGATACATCTGATAATAGTTATGAGAAAGGACAACCGTCAGAGAATCATACGCACTCGCAGCAACGCTCAATGCTTGCTCTACGGCTTTCTCCCAATTGGATTCAGAAATATCAAATTGGTATGGGCGGCCACTTTTTATTGAAGATGATAAATAAACGCCGTCTGGCTGAATAACCAAAAAGCAGGAACGACCACCACCAGATGATCGTTTGAGCTTGTCGAGTAGTGCTTTGAAATCCATGATTATTATCTTTATTTTTTACGCCAGCGATTTCGTCTTCCCAATTTCACTTGGGATTCTGATTGAGAACTTGGCAATGCTTGTGGACGAGGAAGAAACTGCTGCTCTGCAGAAAAGTAGCGCCCTTGCCCACCATAAACCCCGAGCTCAATTAACGTGTTGAGCTCGTTTTGATTCTCAATTCCCACTGCTATGATTTTAGTTTTACTGTTTGCCGCCGCACCTAGCATGCTGCGGACAAATAGCTGGTTCTCATGTCGCTGGTCGATTTTTGCTACTAAACTGCGATGAAGTTTAAGGTAACGAATATCCACTTCTTTTAAATAGTGAGTGCTGACGATGGTTCGTCCAGCCTGCCCAACCATTAAGTGGCACCCTAAACCGGCCAGCATTTTAGCGACTGGTCGCATAAAGTCTAAGTGTCTTACAAATTGTGCTTCAACAAACTCAAAACTGAGACACTTTCTCTGTTCACGTGACAACTGTAAGAGTTCATCACGAAACCATTTAAAGTACTCTCGGTTAGAAAAAGGCGTTACATTCAAATTGAGCGCATACGATCTTGAGTTATCAAAATTATCCTTAAATTCTCTTAAGAATTTATTAATAACTGACTTATCCATTTGCGCTTCATAACCAACCTGTCTGATCGCAGAAATAAACCGAGACGCTTTAACAATGCCATTCTCAGGATCGCGAATCCGACATGTTAACTCTTCATATAATGATTTTTTATGCGTCGCGTCACTTATTGGGTACACAGATTGTGCGTAGAGTATCACACTTTCTGGTGTAAGTGCTGTGTCAAATAACGTTCTCCACCTCACACTTCCGCGAGCTTCTTCATCGTGGTTCCATTTTTTGAAGCGACTCCAATTATTGTTATTTTGTAGTTGCGCACTACGCAAAGCTGTCTCTGCTTCATCGATGATTTGGCTGTGTCGCTCACCCTCTTTATAAGTAGTGATGCCGATATGGCACCAGTTGTCTGGATCAAGTGGCTCTGGCGGCATTAATTTTTCTAACTGGCGAATGCATTGTGATGCCAAATTAGCCACATCTTTGGCACTTTGATGCGGCAGAAATAACGCAAAATCAGCATCGTAATAACGAGAAAACACAACATCAGGGTATCGCTGAACTAAGTTGGATAATAAACTCCCAACTTCAACAATAAACTCATCCGTAATTTGCTTATCTTGCTCTTCTTCAACCAACTTCCAATCTTGAATGCGCACCAGCAACACGGCACCGCGAGCCCCACTTTCTAGCAACGCCGATTCCAGTTTGCTATCAAACAGCACTCGATTGGCGGTACCTGTTAACTTATCAAGGAAGGTTTGAGTTCGAATAAAGGTATCAAATCGGCTTCGCTCTTGACGCGCATCTTGTAACTCTTCAATTAATACATCGAGCGCTTCACTGGCAGTATAAGGCCATTCTTTTTTGTCACCTTTTGCATACTGCTCTACCCGACCAGCAAGGATCATCCTGCCTCGCTCTTCGAGCATTTCAGAGCCTTCTAATTGCTCCTTAAGCCACGCAACACCGCGCATTAAACAGAAGATGATCAGGATAACGGCAAGCGTGATCGACCAAAGCGCCTGCATTGAGTAGCTGTAACCTAAGTAAGGCGGGATCGCTTTAAAATGAATCGTGTAATCTTGATTGTGAGTCAGTTGGTATTCTGTCTCAAACAAGACTGACGCTTCCATTTGATGAGAAGTATCTTTGAAGCGATAAACAACCGCATTGTTGGTCGACAATGTCATTTCGACAATATTGGAAGCCTGCAGCATTTTCGGCATCCAGCGCTGCATAGAATAAGCGGCGTCAGGATCTTCCATCTCCTTGTCGACCACCTCTACGATCCCTTCTAAATAATGGGTGAGATATTCCTGCCCAAGACGTTTAAAAGAGAGGGTGCCACCGACAAACAAGATAAACATGGCGCAGATGACGATCATGGTGACAAAAGCCACCAGCCGTGTGCTTAACTTAAGAGTTGGGGTATACCTCATGAATACCAAATTCCTTTTTTATTCATCATATACCTTATTGAAATATTTATACTTGATAAGAGTTCATCAAACAATCGGATTCGTCTGATAGTGAGAGGCTGGAGCATAAAGAACATCACACTCATTGATAAGTTTTATTGTTACGCCTAACCTTGCTGAGATAAGCCTTTGAGATCATTAGATAGTGACAATAAAAAAGACCGCGATATTCGCGGCCTTTTCGATTCAAGCATAAGCAGAATTTAGAACGGGATATCGTCGTCAAAATCCATTGGTGGTTCATTGTACTGCTGCTGTGGTTGCTGCGGAGCCTGCTGTTGTTGCTGTTGCTGAGGCGCATTGTACTGCTGCTGAGCTGGTTGTTGAGGCTGACCCCATCCACCTTGCTGCTGCTGTTGACCGCCCATTGGTGCGCCGCCACCTTGACCACGGCCGCCAAGCATTTGCATCACGCCGTTGAAGCCTTGAACAACGACTTCAGTTGAGTAGCGATCTTGACCGCTTTGGTCTTGCCATTTACGAGTTTGCAGTTGGCCTTCAATGTATACTTGAGAACCTTTACGCAAGTACTCACCTGCTACTTCCGCAAGTTTGCCGAACAACACAACACGGTGCCATTCCGTTTTTTCGCGCTGTTCGCCAGTCGCTTTATCACGCCATGAATCAGAAGTCGCAATAGTAATGTTTGCTACTGCACCGCCGTTCGGCATGTAACGAATTTCAGGGTCGTTACCTAGATTCCCCACCAAAATAACTTTGTTAATTCCACGGCTGGCCATGATGTGCTCCGTTTCACTCTGGATATATAAAATTTTAGCGCATTAGAATAGCACGCTTTAATGTTTTGATTAAAGTCTAATACCATTGTGATCTAATGAGTCACCTACTAGAACCCAAATCGCATTTCAACTTACGCCTGTAGCATTTTTGATTCGCGTTGCAGACATCGTTTCGTGAAGCTTTGAATTCGAACGCATTTATTCAGTAAAGCTATGGTTATAACCTCTCTTTAATGCCAACTTATGGCCTTTATTGAACGCTGGGAGATTTGAACACGTGAGAAAGTCGGCTTACGCAAGAAAGCTATTTCTGATCAGTATGGAAGATAATGCGCAAAAAAAGGTGGCGGCACTCGAAAAATACATTGATATGAGCATCCCGGTGATTTCGACCGAAGCACTCATGGAAGCTAAGCCACAGCATCGTAATAAAATCCTACTGATCGACTTCAGTGAACATAAATCACTCGTTCAATCGATCAAAAACTTACCGCTGGTATGGAAGAACTTTGAAACCGTTGTGTTCAATGTCCCTAAAAGGCTGACCACGGATGAGCTTCTTTCATTTGGTCAACTAAAGGGGCTGTTCTATTCCGAAGATACGCTAGAGCAAATTGGAGAAGGATTAAAAGGCATTGTTAACGGTCAAAACTGGCTGCCGCGTAATGTAACCAGTCAACTTTTACACTATTACCGTAACGTCATTAATACTCATACTGCCCCAGCTACGGTAGACCTAACCATTCGCGAGCTGCAAGTACTGCGTTGCTTGCAAGCTGGCGCCTCAAACAGTCAAATGGCCGAGGAATTATTTGTCAGTGAATTCACCATCAAATCGCACTTGTATCAGATATTCAAAAAGCTATCAGTGAAGAATCGCGTTCAGGCAATCGCGTGGGCAGATCAAAACTTAATGTCATGATGCGATGCCGCGACTCTTATGACTAAAATGACGAGTCGCTCATCTTTTTTCCGCACTGAGTCTCACACTTTTTCCTACTTTATTCATGATTCATTGACGACTCTCGTGTTAAAGTTATGCGCAGATTCTTGATAATAACGAGATAGGATATTCCCCCAATGATTAAAAAATGTCTGTTCCCTGCTGCAGGCTATGGCACTCGCTTCTTACCGGCAACGAAATCTATGCCAAAAGAGATGATGCCAGTCGTGAATAAACCGCTTATTGAATACGGCGTTGAAGAAGCAATTCAAGCTGGTATGAACGGCATGTGTATTGTGACGGGTCGTGGCAAACACTCTATCATGGACCACTTCGATAAGAACTACGAACTGGAACACCAGATTAGCGGTACCAATAAAGAAGAGCTATTGGTAGATATCCGTGAAATCATTGAATCTGCAAACTTCACTTACATCCGTCAACGCGAGATGAAAGGCTTAGGCCACGCGATTCTGACCGGGCGTGAACTGGTGGGTGACGAACCATTTGCCGTCGTTCTTGCTGATGACCTTTGTGTCAACGAAGAAGAAGGCGTGCTAGCTCAAATGGTGGCGCTATTTAAACAGTTCCGTTGTTCTATCGTTGCCGTACAAGAAGTCCCAGAAGATGAGACTCACAAATACGGCGTTATCTCTGGTGAAATGATCAAAGATGACATCTACCGCGTAGACGACATGGTAGAAAAACCTGAGAAAGGCACGGCACCAAGCAACCTTGCGATCATTGGTCGCTACATTCTGACCCCTGATATTTTCGAACTGATTGAAAATACAGAGCCAGGTAAAGGTGGTGAAATTCAAATCACTGACGCGCTACTTAAACAAGCAAAAGCGGGCTGTGTCTTGGCTTACAAATTCAAAGGCAAACGCTTTGACTGTGGTAGTGTTGAAGGTTACATCGAAGCAACCAACTACTGTTTTGAAAACCTTTATCTAAAAGATGAAAAAGCTTCAGAGTTAGGTAAACACGCAACACAAAAAGCGGTATAAAGCATCGTCGTAGTACGAAATTATTGTTTCTAAAGCCCAGCATTATGTTGGGCTTTTATTTTTACTGTTTTTTTATCCAGTAATTTTCTTTGCACATTTCTCACACTATGTAATACTTGCCCCACTTGGTTATACATAGAGCAAAAACGATGGATAAAATAGAAGTTCGCGGTGCCCGAACCCATAACCTCAAAGACATTAATCTTACAATCCCTCGCGATAAACTGATTGTCATTACTGGACTAAGTGGCTCCGGTAAATCCTCTCTCGCTTTCGATACATTGTATGCAGAAGGCCAACGACGCTACGTAGAGTCTCTCTCTGCCTACGCTCGTCAGTTTTTGTCTCTGATGGAAAAACCCGATGTCGACCATATTGAAGGGTTATCACCCGCGATTTCTATTGAACAGAAGTCTACTTCTCATAACCCGCGTTCAACCGTCGGTACAATTACCGAAGTCTACGACTACTTGCGTCTGTTGTATGCTCGTGTAGGCGAACCACGCTGTCCAACGCACCATGCCCCTCTTGCCGCACAAACCATCAGTCAAATGGTGGACAAAGTTTTGGAGATGCCAGAAGGCAGCAAAATGATGCTGTTGGCCCCTATTGTCAAAGAGCGTAAAGGTGAGCATGTTAAAACGCTTGAGAACCTGGCAGCTCAGGGCTTTATTCGTGCGCGTATTGATGGAGAGACATGCGATCTATCTGATCCTCCAACGCTAGAGCTACATAAAAAGCACACCATTGAAGTCGTGGTCGACCGTTTTAAAGTTCGTCCAGACCTGCAACAGCGCTTAGCCGAATCTTTCGAGACAACGCTCGAATTATCAGGCGGAATTGCGGTTGTCGCGCCAATGGATGGCGACGGTGAAGAGATTATTTTCTCCGCCAACTTCGCTTGTCCACAATGTGGTTACAGCATGCAAGAGTTGGAGCCGCGACTTTTCTCATTCAACAACCCTGCTGGTGCGTGTGGGACTTGTGATGGTTTGGGTGTGCAGCAATATTTTGATCCAAGCCGAGTAATTCAAGATGATTCATTAAGCTTGGCACAAGGTGCGATTCGCGGTTGGGATCAAAAGAACTATTACTACTTCCAAATGCTCACCTCATTGGCTGATCATTATGGTTTTGATCTCCATGCACCTTTTAATTCTCTGCCAAAGAAAACGCAAGATGTCATTCTAAAGGGCTCAGGTCGTACTGAGATTGAGTTTAAATACATCAACGATCGTGGCGATATTCGCGTTAAGCGCCATCCATTCGAAGGTATTCTGAATACACTAGAACGTCGCTATCGTGATACAGAATCCAACTCTGTCCGTGAAGAGCTTGCGAAATACATCTCCACTAAATCTTGTTCAAGCTGTGGTGGTACTCGTCTTCGCCTTGAAGCACGTAACGTGTTTATTGCTGATACGACACTGCCTGAGATTGTTGAACTTAGCATTGCTGATGCATTGGAATTCTTCCATTCCTTGAAACTTGAAGGTCAACGAGCCCAAATCGCTGAAAAAGTGATGAAGGAAATCAACGACCGCCTGCAATTCTTAGTTAACGTCGGTTTGAACTACCTAAACTTATCACGCAGTGCTGAAACTTTATCAGGCGGTGAAGCTCAACGTATTCGTTTAGCGAGCCAAATTGGTGCTGGTTTAGTAGGGGTGATGTACGTTCTGGATGAGCCATCGATTGGTCTCCACCAGCGTGATAATGAACGCTTATTAAAAACGCTCACTCATTTGCGTGATTTAGGTAACACCGTACTTGTGGTAGAGCACGATGAAGATGCGATTCGCTGTGCGGATCATGTCATAGATATCGGTCCTGGTGCTGGCGTACATGGTGGTAATGTTGTTGCGGAAGGCACCATGGAAGAGATAATCGCGAACCCGAATTCTCTGACAGGTCAGTACTTAAGTGGCGTTAAAGAAATCGCAGTACCGAAAGATCGCACGCCGCGAGATCCGAAAAAAACGGTTGAGCTCTTAGGCGCAACAGGTAATAACCTTAAAAACGTTAATCTTTCAATTCCTGTTGGGTTATTCAGCTGTATTACAGGGGTATCTGGCTCAGGTAAATCAACGCTGATTAATGATACTTTCTTTAAAATTGCGCATACCCAACTTAACGGAGCGACAACAGCTCAGCCTTCACCTTATAAGTCGATTAAAGGTCTAGAGCACTTCGACAAGGTTATCGATATCGATCAAAGCCCAATTGGTCGTACACCTCGCTCCAACCCTGCTACCTATACGGGGATCTTTACCCCAATCCGTGAGCTGTTTGCAGGCACACAAGAGTCGCGTTCTCGCGGTTACAAGCCGGGCCGTTTTAGTTTTAACGTACGCGGTGGTCGTTGTGAGGCCTGTCAGGGTGATGGTGTCATTAAAGTTGAAATGCATTTCCTACCAGACGTTTATGTGCCATGTGATGTATGTAAAGGTAAGCGCTACAACCGTGAAACACTTGAAGTACGTTACAAAGGCAAAACCATTGATGAAGTGCTAGAAATGACGGTCGAAGACGCCCGAACGTTCTTTGAACCCGTACCTGCTATAGCACGTAAGCTACAGACTCTAATGGATGTTGGCTTGTCTTACATTCGCCTAGGTCAAGCGGCAACGACACTTTCCGGTGGTGAAGCTCAGCGTGTGAAACTAGCGAGAGAGCTATCCAAGCGTGATACAGGAAAAACCTTGTACATTTTGGATGAACCAACAACCGGCCTGCACTTCCATGATATCCAGCAGTTGCTCACTGTATTGCACAGACTTCGCGACCACGGAAATACTGTCGTGGTGATCGAGCATAACCTAGATGTCATTAAGACTGCGGACTGGATTATCGATCTAGGGCCTGAAGGGGGACAGGGTGGCGGCGAGATAATCGCTCAAGGCACACCTGAAGATGTGTCGCAAATCGAGGGTTCGCACACAGCTCACTTCCTTAAGCCTATGTTGAAGTAGAAAAAACAGGTAAAGTACCGAGACCAGCAAGTGCTGGTCTTTTTTCATTCAAAACAACGCAATAACTATGGCTACTATACATGTAAGTGGAACAAAGCTTTCTCCCGAAAAAGTACAGGTTCCCCTCAATCGCAAGTTTCTCATTGCCTTGGCAACACTATTTGTGTTGGCAATGCACTTTTTCATGCCCAACCCCGGCGGTTCAGGGCTTTCACTTTCCTTCAATGCGACAACTTGGATTGCTTTTAGCTTTGCATTAGGCATTGGGTGCTACCAACTCGCGAATAATCGAGCGCTACGTTACTCAAAATTAACCATCGGCTTGTTCATTAGTGCTCTTATCATGACGGTGCCCATTCTGTACCCAAATGCGAATAGCAGTTTGGCAGCCAACAAGCTCATTGGTCTGTGGTGTGGCGTCCTGTTTTTTATTGTCTTACAACAATTTCATTTCAGTAATAAACATCGCCAACGCCTGTTATGGTTCATTGTCCTTGCGGTTGTTATCGAAGCCATTTTTGGTCTGACACAATATCTGTATCTCAAACCAGGCAATCCGTTTGGCTACGACACGATGGCCAATCGTCCTTATGGTATTTTCCAACAGCCTAATGTAATGGCCAGTTTTCTTGCGACAGGATTGGTGATTGCCAGCTATTTACTTGCACGTCAGCCCTACAAATACGACCGTAAGTTAAGCGATGTTTATCTTCTCTATGCCGTGCCAGTTTTAACCTTACCACTAATTGTGGCGTTGGCTTCACGCACTGGTTGGTTAGCCTCGGTCATCGCCGTGTTGTTGGTCATCCCATATATGTACCGCTTTGCAACCAAAGGGCGCTTTATCCGCTGGGTTACGTCGCTTGTCACTGGGCTCGCACTCTCAATTGTTGTCATGTATCTTGCCTTTCCTGATGGAAGTGGGTTAGCCGCAGAAAAAGTAAACATGGAGTCTCCTCGAGCGTATACTTTTCCGCAAACATTAGACATGGTGATTGAAAAGCCTTTTACTGGCTATGGATATGGCAAGTTTGAATCTGAGTACATGCTGTATACGGCTCGTCAACATTCCCTAAATGAGAATTACCCAGCTGGTTTGCCAGCCATGGATCATCCGCATAACGAGCTGCTTTACTGGGGAGCCGAAGGTGGTTTGCTGCCAATACTCGGCATCTTCTTAGCGATGGCACTGGTACTGTATCGAATCTATCAAGCCAAACGCGGAACTCGTCTTGCGTTGCTGGCCTTGTTTATACCTATCGTATTGCACTCACAACTGGAATACCCTTTCTACCACTCTCTCGTGCATTGGTTGATCTTCGTTATCCTGCTGTACTGGGTCGATCAGCGCGTCTCTCGTTATCGACAAGTTGGCTTTAGTAATGTGACCAAAAGCTTGCTGCGTGTTTTTAGTTTGGTACTTCCCGTTGCATTTACATTTTACATGGTAAGCGCATTACATACGAACTATGTATTAACGAAGTTTGAGACCACTAGACCAACTAACCCTGATATTCTGAATCAAGTCAGTAATCCTGTGGTTTGGAAAGACAGATTTGATTGGGATGTCTATAGCACGTTTTTAAACATTGGGCTGTACCAACAAGACGCAACCTTGATTCAGCCTTATATCGATTGGTCGCTAAAAATCATCAAAGATAAGCCTCGCCCTGCATTTTATAATAATTTGATTTTGGCCTACCAAGGCTTAGATGACTCAAGTAAAGCGGAGCAAATCAGAGCTGAAGCGCAGTTTTTGTTCCCGAAGATTGATTTCAGTGACGTCAATTACCGACCACCTTCTCAAGCAATCTCTGCCTCACCAGCACCCACTTCAAGAGCTGAGTAATAAGTACAAAAAAGCGAAGGGATGACCTTCGCTTTTCTTTATCTCATTGCGGTATAGTTTTATTCAGTGAGTGACTCTTCTAATGCTTTTAAGCACAGCGCAACGTTTTCAGGTCGAGCGCCGTAACCCATTAAGCCAATACGCCACGCTTTACCGGCTAATGCCCCAAGGCCTGCTCCAATTTCTAGGTTATAGGTTTCTAGCAAGTGAGCACGAACTTTTGCTTCATCAATTCCTTCAGGCACGTAAATCGCATTTAATTGTGGCAACCGATGGGCTTCGTCCACAACAAATTCAAAGCCTAACTTTTGTAAGCCATTTTTGAGTTTTTCATGCATCAGTTGATGACGAGCCCAAGCGTTTTCTAATCCTTCATTTTTCAGTATCAATAAAGCTTCATGAAGCGCATACAAGCTATTAACTGGCGCCGTATGATGGTAACTACGCTTGCCTTCTCCACTCCAATAGCCCAACACTAAACTCTGATCGAGGAACCAACTCTGTACTGGTGTTGTTCTTGCTTGAATCTTTTCAATTGCGGCAGGAGAAAACGTCACGGGTGAGAGCCCTGGTACACATGACAAACATTTTTGACTGCCAGAGTAAACCGCATCCAGTTGCCATTCATCCACTTTTAACGGTACACCACCAAGTGACGTCACCGCATCAACAATAGATAATGCATTATGCTGTTTCGCCAGCTTACCCAATGCTTGAGCATCACTGACTGCACCAGTTGAGGTTTCGGCATGCACAAAAGCAAGAATTTTTGTATCTGGGTGCTGTTCGAGTGCTTGCTCGACTTTATCAATGGAAACAGGCGTCCCCCATTCATCATCGACGATAACAACTTCACCACCAGCACGGACGACATTTTCACGCATGCGTTCACCAAACACACCGTTACGGCAGACGATCACTTTATCGCCTTCCTCGATTAAGTTTACAAAGCAGGTTTCCATCCCTGCACTACCTGGCGCTGAAACTGCAATAGTGAATTCATTGTCAGTTTGAAAGGCATACTTCAATAGCTGCTTGAGCTCATCCATCATACCGATAAACAGAGGATCAAGGTGACCTACCGTAGGACGGCTTAGTGCTTGTAACACTTGAGGATAAATATCAGAAGGACCAGGTCCCATTAAAATACGGTGAGGTGGAATAAAGCTTTGGATCGACATGTCAGCTCCTTGATTATCTTTTATCCTGAGCATTCTAAAAGTTCTATTCAATAACATGGCTCAGGTGTAGGGTTCTTCACCCTAATAGATTTTTCCTCTATCAGCAATTAGCCGTAAGTATGGAGGTCAAACCAGTGTCACAAAATCGTTAATAAAAAACACCATAAAGGTTGAAATATTGATTGACATTAAGGCCTCAAAACCGTTCAATGTTTGAGCTTTATGTAGAAGAGGAGCGCTACCCAGGTAGATGATTTGTGGAACCGCAATTCCAACACCAATCATTGAGGGGGAGTAGTGCCGAGGTAAGTCAAAGTTGCAGGATTTGACTTGTCGGTTGAATTGGGCTGAATCCCATCAACTGTCATCAGCGCAGTCTGATGAAGGGCTTCTGAGGGTAAATTTTTCAAATAGCATTCTAAATACCTCTCTTTTTGCTCTGTTCCTTTTCTCACTAAACATTGGATGTACAATTTTTTAGGAAGTCGTGGGAGAACGCAGTGAGCGCATTTAACGTAGCTAAATTCGGTGGAACCAGTGTTGCCAACTTTGAGGCAATGAGTCGTTGCGCCACCATTATCGAAAACAATCCAAATACTCGCCTGGTCGTGAGCAGCGCTTGCTCTGGCGTCACCAACCTATTGGTAGAACTCGCCAACGGTGTTCAGGATCAAACGCACCGTACTGAGCTGCTGCAAAATCTGGCCAACATTCATGACGCCATTTTAACTCAGCTCGAAGACAGCACGAAAACTGCTGCCGAGGTGTATGGCATATTAGATACCGTAACCAGCCTGGCCGAGGCTGCATCTATCCAAGCTAGTGCGAAGTTAACCGATCATTTAGTCGCATGTGGCGAACTCATGTCGACGCATATTCTAACTCAGTTAATGTGTGAGCGAGGCATTCAAGCTGTGCGCTTTGATATCCGCGATGTGCTGCGTACTGATGACAACTTTGGTCGCGCGGAGCCAAACATTGAAGCAATTTCGACGCTTGCGCAAGATAAACTCGTACCACTTTGCCAACAATCCGTTGTTGTTACTCAAGGCTTCATAGGATCTGACGAAGCCGGTAATACAACAACACTAGGTCGAGGAGGCAGCGATTACAGCGCCGCCTTAATTGCTGAGAGCGTCAAAGCGGCAGGGTTAGAAATATGGACTGATGTTCCGGGCATCTACACAACAGACCCGCGAATTGCGCCAAAAGCCTCACCAATTCCTGAGATCAGCTTTAGTGAAGCTTCAGAAATGGCTAACTTTGGCGCTAAAATCCTTCACCCTTCTACGCTAGTACCCGCATTACGCCACGACATTCCGGTATTTGTAGGGTCATCGAAAGAGCCTGAAAAAGGGGGAACTTGGATTCGCCACCAAGTCGAAAGCTCACCGTTATTCCGTGCGCTAGCTTTGCGTTGTAACCAAACCATGGTAACGCTACGCAGCGCCAATATGTTCCACGCATACGGATTCTTAGCGAAGGTTTTTGAGATCCTTGCAAAGCATAAGATCTCTGTCGATTTGATCACGACATCTGAAATCAGTGTATCGTTAACACTTGATCAAACTGATACCTCTGGCGGAGCACCACAGCTGCCGCAAGCTGTACGAGAAGAGTTAGAAGAGTTATGTAAGGTAGAAGTTGAACATGACCTATGCCTCGTTGCTCTAATTGGTAACAACATGAGTGAGAGTAAAGGCTACGCGAAACAGGTTTTTGGCACGCTAGAAGATTTTAACCTACGAATGATTTGTTATGGCGCTAGCCCTCACAACTTATGCTTCTTGCTCCATGAATCGGTATCGAAACAAGCCATACAAAAACTCCACACCGAGTTGTTTGAGAAGTAAGTTCAACTTAATAAAACAAAGGGCTGCGTATCTGCAGCCCTTTGCTGTTTCAATAGTTGTTACATTTGAACGAGGTAAACATCAATTTAACCGTTAATGTTTGGCCCTAACCATTTTTCAGCCTCGATCCTATCCCACCCTTTGCGATCGGCGTAGCTCTCTAGCTGATCTTCTTGGATCTGTGCGATCGCAAAGTAACGTGAGTCAGGATGAGAGAAATACCAACCAGAGACTGACGCGCCCGGATACATTGCATAGCTGGAGGTTAGAGTCATACCAATATTCTCTTCCACATTAAGTAGCTCCCAAAGCGGTCCTTTTTCAGTATGCTCAGGGCACGCTGGGTAACCCGGCGCAGGGCGAATACCTTGGTATTTTTCACGAATGAGATCATCGTTAGATAAATCTTCATCCTCAGCATACCCCCAAATTTCTTTACGGACACGCTCATGCAAATACTCAGCAAACGCTTCGGCTAGGCGATCCGCCACCGCTTGAATCATAATTGCGTTGTAATCATCTCCCTGCGCTTTGTATTCATCAGCAAGCTCTCTTTCACCAATACCACCAGTGACAGCAAATGCCCCTATCCAATCATGTTTACCCGACTCTTTAGGTGCGATGTAGTCAGATAAACAATAGTTGAATCCTTTTGGTTTCTCAGTCTGTTGACGCAAGTTACGCAGTACTTTCACAACGTCGGTACGAGTTTCATCAGCATAAACTTCAATGTCGTCCCCCACGCTCGCAGCAGGGAATAAGCCACACATTCCACGCGCTTTTAACAGGCCTTCTCGCTCAACTCGATCAAGTAACTCGTTGGCATCTTCGAATAAACGTTTTGCTTCTTCACCAACTTCTTCATGTTGGAAAATTGTTGGATACTTACCCACAAGTGACCAAGTCATAAAGAATGGTGTCCAATCGATGTATTGACGTAATATAGCCACATCAAAATCATCGAAGATATGAATACCAGGCTTAACAGGCACTGGAGGGGTGTAAGCTTCCCAATCGATAGCAACTTTATTCGCTCGAGCTGCTTCCAATGTCACTGGTTTGGTTCTCGGTTTCTTTCGATTATGTTGATCACGTACTCGGTCGTAATCAGCTTCAAGTTTTTCAACAAATTCAGGACGACGTTCATCTGACAATAGAGAAGTACATACGCCCACCGCACGTGAGGCGTTATTCACGTAAACAACTGGATGCTTGTAATTTTGCTCAATCTTAACTGCTGTATGAGCTTTTGACGTTGTTGCGCCACCGATGAGAAGAGGTAAGTTAAAGTCGAGACGCTCCATCTCTTTTGCAACATGCACCATTTCGTCTAATGAAGGCGTGATCAACCCTGACAAACCAATAATATCGACGTTCTCTTCTTGCGCTACTTTTAAGATCTTTTCGCAAGGAACCATGACACCAAGATCGATGATTTCGTAGTTATTGCACTGCAATACAACGCCTACGATATTTTTCCCGATATCGTGTACATCACCTTTTACCGTCGCTAACAAGATCTTACCGTTTGTTTGTCCCACCTGCTTTTCTGCATTGATGTAGGGCTCGAGATGCGCTACTGCTTGCTTCATCACTCGGGCAGATTTTACGACCTGAGGAAGGAACATTTTACCTTCACCAAACAAGTCTCCGACGACGTTCATCCCATCCATGAGTGGGCCTTCAATCACCTCTAATGGCTTTGAAGCATTGACACGAGCCTCTTCGGTATCATCAACGATAAACTCGGTTATTCCTTTCACTAACGCGTGTTCTAAACGCTTTTCAACAGACCAAGTTCTCCACTCAAGTGCAGAGGCATCCTCCTCTTTACCTACCCCTTTGCCTGCGTATTCCGCCGCGATATCTAACAACCTCTCAGTGGCATCATCGCGACGGTTAAGAACGACATCTTCCACAGCCTCACGCAGCGTTTCAGGCACGTTATCGTAGATTTCTAACTGACCCGCATTCACGATCCCCATATCCATACCATTCTTAAAACAGTGGTAGAGGAATACCGCATGAATCGCCTCACGCACATAGTTATTCCCTCGGAAAGAGAACGAGACGTTAGAAACCCCACCCGAGATCATCGCGTGCGGTAAATCACGTTTGATATCGCCAACGGCTTCAATGAAATCCACCGCGTAGTTATTATGCTCCTCGATACCCGTAGCAATGGCAAAAATGTTCGGGTCAAAGATGATGTCTTCTGGTGGAAAGCCCACTTCATCAACGAGAATTCGGTAAGCGTTGGTACAAATTTCTACTTTGCGCTCACGTGTATCTGCTTGTCCAATCTCATCAAACGCCATCACAATCACAGCCGCACCGTAACGGCGGATCAACTTAGCTTGTTCAACGAACTTCTCTTTACCTTCCTTGAGTGAGATCGAATTAACAATACCTTTGCCTTGGATACACTTAAGACCGGCTTCAATAACTTCCCACTTGGAAGAGTCGACCATGATTGGTACTTTTGAGATTTCAGGTTCTGACGCACAAAGGTTTAAAAACCGAACCATACAAGCTTGTGCATCCAACATGCCTTCATCCATGTTGATATCGATAATTTGAGCGCCATTTTCAACTTGTTGACGAGCCACATCGAGCGCTTCATCGTACAGTTCTTCTTTAATCAAGCGCTTAAAACGCGCAGAGCCAGTTACATTCGTACGCTCACCGACATTGATGAATA
This sequence comes from Vibrio sp. E14, assembly GCF_020515785.1. NCBI lineage: Bacteria > Pseudomonadati > Pseudomonadota > Gammaproteobacteria > Vibrionales > Vibrionaceae > Vibrio > Vibrio sp. E14. The sequence continues at coordinate 3,298 of NZ_JAHPJI010000011.1, read as the reverse complement.
AAGAGTCTTTATCAATGGCGAGCGGCTCTAAGCCAGACAAGCGACAAGCAACGGGAAGGTCAGGCAATTGACGAGGGGCGACATTTTCAACCGCGAGTGCCATTTGGCGAATGTGCTCTGGAGTTGTGCCACAACACCCACCAATCAAGTTTAAAAAGCCACTTTGAGCCCACTCTTGAACATGCTTAGCCATATCTTCTGGCGATAAATCGTATTCGCCGAATGCATTCGGAAGCCCGGCATTTGGGTGAGCGGAAACAAAAGATTCTGATATACGCGAAAGCTCTTCAACATAAGGACGAAGCTCATCTGGGCCCAGCGCACAGTTCAAACCAAACGAAATCGGTTTAACATGACGTAATGAGTTGTAAAACGCTTCTGTAGTTTGACCTGATAATGTTCTACCGGAAGCATCAGTAATAGTCCCCGAGATCATCACAGGTAACTCAATACCCATCTCTTCAAACACACTTTCAACAGCAAATGAACAAGCCTTAGCGTTAAGAGTATCGAAGATGGTCTCGATAAGAATAAGGTCAGAACCACCTTTAATCAGCGCTCGAGTCGATTCAGAGTAAGCCTCAACTAACTCGTCGAAAGAAACATTTCGATATCCAGGGTCGTTTACATCAGGAGAGATAGAACAAGTGCGGTTCGTAGGCCCTAAAACCCCTGCGACATAACGCGGTTTATCGGGTGTTTTTGCGGTCCATTCGTCTGCAACTTCACGTGCAAGCTTGGCAGCAGCAAAGTTAATTTCTTCACTTAGGCTTTCCATCTCGTAGTCAGCCATCGCAATGGTTGTAGCGTTAAACGTGTTGGTTTCGAGAATATCTGCACCCGCTTCTAAATATGCAGCGTGAATTTCCTTGATAAGTTGAGGCTGACTTAGAACCAACAGGTCGTTGTTACCTTTTAGATCACAATGCCAATCCGCAAAGCGCGTTCCTCGATAGTCTTGCTCTTCAAGTTTGTATCCCTGAATCATGGTTCCCATACCGCCATCAATCAAAAGAATACGTTGCTTCAATTGAGCTTCAATCTGTTGTCTTACGTTACTTCCCACAGTACAGCCTCATTCCTTTAGTTATCTTTCCATCCTATCACACAAACTTCAGGAGTCTAGACGTCTAAACTTGGAATTAATGATTATTTTATCTCCTTCTTAACTTACAAAATAATCGCGAAAAAATGTTTGCTATTTAAGCAGCATCAGTCGAGAATCCCATTCATAAAATGTTACAAATAGAGAGCTCTATGTCGGTCTATCATACTTTATGTTTTCTATCCGCAGCTGCGATGCTAATTGCTTTTGTAAACAGCAAGATAGGAAAGATGCAAACCACCATTGCGATTACCGCAGGTTCAATGGTGCTTTCACTTCTAATCTTAATTGCGGGCCAAAACAACTGGTTCCACCTCACCGAAATTGCGACAGAAACGGTCACAAGGATCAACTTCGAAGATTTCTTGCTCAAAGGCATTCTTGGCTTCTTACTATTTGCGGGTGGATTAGGCATCAAACTCCCGAACCTTAAAGATCAAAAATGGGAAATTACCGTTTTGGCTCTCGGAGCCACCCTGTTTTCCACTTTCTTTATCGGGTTTGCGCTCTACGGATTCTGTCAGTTAATTGGCATCCAATTTGATTTAGTCTACTGCTTACTTTTCGGTGCACTTATATCGCCAACTGACCCAATCGCTGTACTCGCTATAGTTAAAAAGCTCGACGCTCCCAAGCGTATCTCCACCCAGATTGAAGGAGAGTCGCTCTTCAATGACGGCTTCGGTTTGGTTATCTTTGTCACTCTATTTACGATTGCATTTGGTACTGAGGCACCAACTGTAGGTAGTGTCACCTTACTCTTCATCCAAGAAGCTATCGGGGGTATCACATATGGTTTCGTCCTCGGTTTGCTATTCCACTACTTAATCAGTGCCACCGATGATCACTCAATGGAATTGTTACTTACCATTGGTGTCCCAACGGCAGGTTACGCATTTGCTGAATACATCCATGTATCAGGCCCACTCGCGATGGTTGTATCCGGTATTATGATTGGCAACTGGACACGCTTTATCGGCTTTTCAAAAGAGAGTGAAGACCACCTTGACCACTTTTGGGAGCTCGTCGATGAGTTCTTGAATGGCGTGTTATTCCTACTGATCGGTATGTCGATGCTGCTATTTGAATTCCACAAAGAAGACTGGATCATGATGGCTATATCAGTCCCTCTTGTACTAGCAGCTCGCTATCTAAGCGTATTTCTCTCGTACATTGGCTTTAAGCGTTACAGAAAATATAACCCGTGGTCAGTACGTATTTTGACGTGGGGCGGCTTACGCGGGGGCCTTGCATTGGCAATGGCACTTTCCATTCCATCAGGTATTTGGGTGATTCAAGATAAGTTAATCGATGTAAAAGAGATTATTCTTGTAATGACCTACTCCGTCGTTGTTTTCTCTATCCTCATTCAAGGCTCAACAATCACCCCAATGATTGAAAAAGCAAAAGATGAAGAGAAGAAAATGGAAGAGAACAACCAAGCAATAACCACTCCAGAGCATACGGAGCCAGTGGACTCTTAAAGACACGTAACTTAATAGATGAAAAAGCAGCTATCTAGCTGCTTTTTTTATATCTAATCTTCGGACTCCCCTTCAAGAACAAAACGCTTGTTACTCTTTGATATACAGTTAAATATCCGAATAATCGTCACGCTACGGTTTCATAGATACTAACTATTGCCGATAGATAGTATCCATAGAGGGAGTCTTTTAGTTTAAGCATTTTCATCATCACTTCCCTTCCCTTGGCAATATAGGCTCCCTGTAAACACCACAGCTAAACTTCCACAACACTTAACAATGAGCGACTTTGTATTTGTATAGAGAAAGAAGCATTTAGGATGATTGCGAGATCACTCCCCCAAACGGGCTTGAAATCCCACCAAACTAAGGTCTGAGCCAGCACTCAGGTTGTTCAAGCCCTTAGCAGAAGTTTAGAGTCCTCATACTTGATCTCAGCGACACTGAACTTATATTCAAAGTTGTTCTGTTTTCGAGATAGAAACAAAGCGACACCTCGAACAACTAAGTTCTGTTACATAGCTAGATATTTCTAATATGTTATAGAGGAATCTTTGGTAAGCACGTGCTGGTACTCAAAACGAGAGCTCGAGACTGGCATCAACTAGTTCATGACAGGGCTTAGAAAGAATAGCGAGAGAAGAGCCGGCCTCTCGATGCAAGGTTTCAATATAGAAATGGGGGTAAGGGAAGTCGGGTAACCAAAACA